>NZ_RBDY01000001.1 GCF_003626575.1 Streptomyces radicis
AGATTCGATCTTGAGCACACCTTCAGGTTCGGAAAGCAGATTCTCGGCTGGACCACCCCGAAGGTCCGTACTCCCGAGGCCGCGGACCGATGGACCTGGCTCGTGGTCGTCGCCCATACCCAGCTCCGCCTCGCCCGGCCGCTGGCCGCCGACCTCCGTCGGCCCTGGGAGAAGCCGACCAAGCCCGAACGCCTCACCCCGGCCCGGGTCCGCCGGGGGTTCAGGAACATCCGAGCCCACCTGCTCTGCCCGGCCCGTGTTCCCCAACCCCGCGGCGCCGGTCCCGGGCGGCCGCCCGGAACCAAGAACCGCCGTCCCGCACCCCGCTACGACGTTGGCAAAACCGTCAAACGACCTGAGACCCTCAAGGCCATCGGCAGACCTTGCCGATCTTGGTAGATAAAGAACAAGCTAAGCGGCGGATAAGCAACCGGCCTGCTGCGCAAGCTCGTCGGACGCCAGGCTTGAAAACGCTTCGGGCGGCCAGGGCGGGCCCGAAGGGTGCGCGCTGCCTCAGCAGACCACCGGCACAACGGCCGTCAACTACGGAGACCGTTTACCGGGACGGCCGGTCACCCGGCGCCCCCCTCCCGTAGGTGCCCATCGGTGACCCGCGCCCCACCACGCCGGACACCGCGGCAGACGGCAAGAGCCACCGGACCCTCCGTGGCCGTCGTCGTAGCCGCCCGGCTCCTCACCCTCGTCGCCATCGCCGTGCGCGGCGGCGGCCCCCCGAGTCCGCCGCCCGTTCCAAGTCTGTTTCGCAACTGTAAAAAAGAAGGGCTCAGACTGATTGGTTCTATCAGAAAAAGCTAATGTTGCGATCACTTCAGCTCGGGCGAGACCAAGGAGCTTGTGACATGCAGCAGGTCGCCGATCCGGCATCGGCCCGCGACGCCGTCGAGGAGTTGCTGGCCGAGTACGGCGTGCACGACGTCCTCGGGGTGACGCCCACCGCGTCCGAGGTCGACCGCACGTGGCTGGTCGCGACCCGGCGCGGCGGCCTCGTGGTCAAGCGGTCGCCGCGCGGCAGCGACGCGCCCCGCATGCAGGCGGGGCTGCTGGCCCTCGCGGCCCGCGACGCCAGCCTTCCGCTGCCGCGCCTCCTCACCAGCGCCACCACGGGCGCCGCGCTCAGCGCCGACGGCACCGCCTTTGTGACGACGCTCTGCCCGGGCCGCCCCCTCGAAGAGGTCACGCTCACCGAGGACCTGGCTGCGGCGCTCGCCCGGCACCAGGCCGCGGTCATGAACGCCCTCGCCGACGCCGACGCGGCCGCGCTCGGCGTCCCCGACGTCAACGCCTGGTCGCTCGACTCCGTCGTGGAGTACGAGCCGCTCGTCGACGCCCACGCGCCCACCGGCACGGCCGACGTCCTGCGCGCGGTGATCGACGACTACCGCGCACGCGTCCTGCCGGTGCGCGGCGACCTGCCGACCCAGGTCATCCACGCCGACGTCAACCTCTCCAACGTCCTCGTGGCGGACGACGGCACGGTGTCGGGGATCATCGACTTCGGCGACGCCGTCCTGGCCCCCCGCGTCTACGACGTGGCGGTCGCGGCCTGCTATCTCGCGCTCGCCGGCGGCGCGTCGGACCACCAGGTCGTGCGCCACTACCTCGAACGGGCCGCGCTCCTGTGCGGGCTGAGCGCCCTCGAGGTCTCGCTCCTGCGCACCCTCGTGCGGTGCCGCCTCGCGATCGTGGTCCTCCTCGGCCGCGAGTCCGCGCGGCGCGCGCCCGAACGGGCCGCGTACGCGCTCCGTTACGACCACCTCGCCGAGCGGCTGCTCGCGAGCGTCGCCGGTGAGCAACGTCGGGACGCGTTCGGGCCCGAGGGGACGATCGCGTGACCCCGATATCAGGCCAGATGATCAACCGGTTCGACCCGGGGGCCGCACACACCCTGTCCGAGGCCGACCGAACGCTCCTGGCGCGCAGGCGCGCGACGCTCGGCGACATCTACCCCCTGTTCTACGACAGGCCCGTGCACGTCGTGCGCGGCAGCGGGGCGCGCCTTGTCGACGCGGACGGCGTGGAGTACCTCGACGCGTACAACAACGTGCCCGCCGTGGGCCACGCCAACCCGCGCGTCGCCGACGCCGTGCACGCGCAGCTCATGCGGATGAACACCCACACCCGCTATCTCCAGGACGGCGTCGTCGAGTTCGCCGAGCGCTTCCTCGCCACCTACCCGGCCCACCTCGACCATGTCATCTTCACCAACTCCGGGTCCGAGGCCAACGACCTCGCGCTCACCATCGCCAAGTGGCGCACCGGCAACGAGGGCGTCATCGTCACGCGGATGGCGTACCACGGCACCACGAGCCTGCTCGCCGGGGTCTCGCCGGAGAACGGCCCCGGCATGCCGCTCGCGCCGTTCGTGCGCATCGTCGACCCACCCGACACCTTCAGACACGGGGACGCCGCGGGCGCGGCGTTCGCGGCGGCCGTGCGTGCGGCGATCGACGACCTCAGGGCGGGCGGCCTCGGCGTCGCCGCGCTGCTGATCGACACGATCATGTCGACCGACGGCATCTTCCCCGGGCCGCGCGGCATGCTCGCCGAGGCGTTCGGCACCGTCCACGCCGCGGGCGGCCTGGTGATCGCCGACGAGGTCCAGCCCGGAATGGCGCGCATCGGCGAGGCGATGTGGGGCTTCCAACGCCACACGGACCAGGTCGACATGGTGACATCGGGCAAGCCACTCGCGGGCGGGCTGCCCATCGGCAGCCTCGTGCTGCCCGCCGAGCTGTCCGACGGATACGCCGCGGGGCACCGCTACTTCAACACGTTCGGCGGCAACCCCGCCTCCATCGCCGCGGCCGGGGCCGTGCTCGACGAGGTGCAGGAGCGCGGCCTCCTGCGCGCCGCGCTCGACGTCGGCGCCGCGCTGCGGCGTTCGATCGCCGAGGCGAGCGCCGCGAGCCCGTATGTCGCCGACGTCCGCGGCGTCGGCCTGTTCATCGGCGTCGAGATGGTGGACCGCGAGGGCGAGCCCTCGCGCGAGATCGCCCGGCGCGTCGTCAACGGGCTCCGCGACCGCCACGTCCTCATCTCGGCCGTCGGCCGGTGGGGACAGGTGCTCAAGGTGCGCCCGCCGCTGGTGTTCACGCACGAGGACGCGACCGCGTTCACCACGGCCTACCGGGCCGTGCTCGACACACTCGCCCAGGAGGGATGAGCCCATGGTCGACGAGGTACTCACCATCTCCGACGTGGGGAAGCGCTTCGGCGCCGTGACCGCCCTGCGCGATGTCAACCTCACGGTGCGGGCGGGCGAGATCGTCGCGCTGCTCGGCGACAACGGCGCGGGCAAGTCGACGCTGATGAATGTCATCTGCGGATCGCACGCCGCCGATACCGGGGTCGTCGCCGTCAGGGGCGAGCCGCTGACGTCGCTCGCCGACGCCAAGCGCCTCGGCGTGGGCGTCGTCTACCAGGACCTGGCGCTCGCGCCACACCTGAGCCTCGCCGAGAATCTCTTCCTGGGCAACGAGTTGGCCCGCGGCTTCGGCCCGTTCCGCGTGCTGGACCGGGCCAGGATGCGCGGCGAGGCCAGGGCCGCGATCGAACGGCTCGGCATATCCACCCTGCGTGACGTGCGGCTCCCCGTGGCGAGCCTGTCAGGAGGCCAGCGCCAGGTACTCGCGGTCGCGCGGGCCATGAAGTGGGCGGAGCGCCTCATCCTGCTCGACGAGCCGACGGCCGCGCTCGGCCCCAAACAGGTCGGCATCGTGCTCGACTCGATCAGGAAGGCGGCCGACCACGGCCTCGGCGTCGTCCTCGTCTCCCACGACATCCCCAGCGTGCTCGAGCTGGCGGACCGGATCGTGATCCTCCGTCACGGCACCGTCGCCAAGGACGTTCCCCCCGACGGCCTGTCCGTCTCCGACGTCGTCACCGTCATGGTGGGCGAGGAGTGACCATGTCAGAAACCACGACCGTCGTCGGACGCACCCGGGGCATGGCCACGCCCCACGGGCTGACCTCGGTGCTCTCCAACCGGGCGCTCCAGATCATCGCCGTCGAGATCCTCGTGATCGCGATCTTCCAGGCGCTCTCGCCGGGCGGCGCGTTCCTCAGCGAGGCCAACGTCCGCGGCATGGCGCTCACCGCGTCACAGGTCCTGCTGCTCGCGGTCGGCCAGGCCGTGCTCATGTCGGCGGGGCACATCGACATCTCCCAGGGCGCCGCCGTCATCCTCACCTCGGTGCTCGCGGGCAACGTCATGATCTCGACGCAGGAGAGCCTGCCGATGCCCGCGGTGCTCCTGCTCGGCGCGCTGATCAGCGTGGGAGCGGGCGCGGTCATCGGGGCGGTCAACGGCGTGCTCGTCGGCGTGGTCGGCGTCAACGCGCTGGTCGCGACGCTCGGCATGCTCTCGATCGGCACCGGCGCCGCCCAGGTGATCACCGAAGGCGTCAACCTCACCGGGATGCCGAGCGAGCTCCAGACCTCCTTCGGCGCGGTCACCATGGGCCCGCTCCCCATGCCGATGATCGTGAGCCTCATCGCGATCGCGGTCATCTGGGCGTTCTACCGGTTCTCGTCGTGGGGCACCCACACCCTCGCGATGGGCTCGAACCCGCTCGCCGCCCGCCGCGTCGGCATCTCGACGCTGCGCCACACGATCGCGATCTTCGTGCTGTCCTCGGCGCTCGCGGGCCTCGCGGGCTACATCGACCTCGCCAGGTACTCGACGACGAACATCTCGGGGCACCTCAACGACTCGATGGCGGCCATCGCCGCGGCGCTCATCGGCGGCACCGCACTGACCGGCGGGCGCATCAGCTTCCTCGGGGCGATCGTCGGCGCGTTCCTGGCGATCATCCTCCAGTCCGGCCTGGTGATCATCAACCTCTCGCCCTTCTACCAGACGATCGCGATCGGAACGATGCTCCTGATCGCCGTCAGCCTCGACCCCGGCGCGCGCAGGAGCGCCAAGGGCGGCGGGTGACACCCGCCGAGGCCCCCACCCCCCCAAGGCCCCCACGCCCCCACGGCAACGCCCCCCACGGCAACGACCTCCCGCACGGCCACGCCCTCCCCATGAACCAGCACAAGGAGAAGACATGAAGCACAGCATGCGGGCCCGCACGGGGCGGATGCTCTGGGTCGGCGTGGCCGTCGCCACGACGACCCTGCTCGCCGGATGCTCGACCAGCGACCCCGCCACGGGTTCTGGCGGCGACGAGGGCGGTGGCGAAGGGGACTTCACGGTCGCCATGGTCACCCCCGAGAGCACCGGCGAGTTCTACGGCGCGATGTACTGCGGCGCGCAGGACGCGGCCGACGAACAGGGCGTGACGCTGAACATCCAGGGCACGCCCGGCACTTCGGTCGAGGAGGAGATGCAGGTGCTCCAGTCGGTGCTCGCCACCGACCCGGACGGCATGCTGCTCACGGTGTGGGACAACACGGCCTTCAACCAGACGATGAGCTCCTTCACCGGCGCGGGCAAGCCCCTCGTGATGCCGGACTCGTTCCTCTCCGACGACGCCTACACGCAGAGCATCCGCACCGACAGCTACCAGTCGTCGTACGACGCCGCCGTCCAGGCGGTCGAGGACTTCGGCGTGGCCTCGGGCACGGCGCTCGTCGTCACCGACGCCCCCGGCAACGCCATCCAGACCGCACGCGCCGAGGGCTTCCGCGACGCGATCCAGGAGGAGACCGGCCTCGAGGTGCTGGAGTTCCAGTACGTCGGCGGCGACTCCGCCGAGGCGTCGCAGGTCGTCTCGTCCTCCCTGGCGGCGAACCCCGACCTGTCGCTCGTGTTCTCGACGAACATCGGCGCGGGAACGGGAGCCGCCAACGGCATCCGCACCGCCTCGGGCGACGACATCGTGCACATCGGCTACGACACGTCGTCCTCGCAGGTCGAGGAGCTGCGCGGCGGCGACTACGACGCGCTCGTCGCCCAGAGCCCCTACACCATGGGCTTCGACGCGATGACGCTCATCTCGCGCATCCTCACGGGCGAGGTCGAGGCCGAGAGCATCACCGAGAAGACCGAGTTCTCGCCCTGGGCGCTCGTCACCGCCGACAACGTCGACAGCGACGAGATGGCCTCCTACCTCTACACCGCCGACTGCGGCTGACCCACGGCCCTGGCCCCGGCGGCGGGCAGCCGCCGCCGGGGCCGCGGCCGACCCACCCCGACCCCGCCCTCGACCCCGGAGCACCACGTACCGCCATGAACGCCGATGCCACCGCGGAGCGGAAGGACGCCTCGACGATCCCCGTCGCCGCCGCGCGCCGACTGCTCGCCTCGGGCGGGTCGAGCTCGCTCGCGCTCGCCCACCACGCGCTGCGCCGCGTCGCCGCACTCGACCGCGGCGGCCCACGGCTCCGCGCGATGCCCGTGCTCGACCCGGCCGTCCACGGCGAGGCCGCGCGGCGCGACGCGGAGCGCGCCGACGGCCGCGTCCGCGGCCCCCTGCACGGCGTGCCGTTCGCCGTCAAGGACAGCTTCGCCGTGCGCGGCCTCACCGTGGCGGCCGGGTCCCCGGCCTTCGCCGGTCTCCGCGCCGAACGCGACGCCGTGGTCGTGGAGCGCCTCAGGGCGGCGGGCGCGCTGCTCATCGGCAGGACGAACATGCCGCCCATGGCGATCGGCGGCGGGCAGGCCGGTCTGTACGGCCGCACGCGCAGCCCGTACAACCCCGACTTCCTCGCCGCGGCCTGGCACTCCGGGTCGTCGATAGGCTCCGCGGTCTCGGTCGCCGCGGGCTTCTGCTCGTTCGGCATCGGCGAGGAGACGGTGTCGTCGGGGCGGTCCCCGGCGTCCAACAACGCGCTCGTCGCCTACACGCCCTCCTGGGGCGTCGTCCCCGGCGCGGGCAACTGGCCGCTGCACCCGTTCCGCGACGTCGTCGTGCCGCACACGCTCGACGTCGCCGACCTCCTCGATGTGCTCGCGGTGATCGCGGGCCCCGACGACCGCGACGTGTGGCAACGCCAGACCGCGATCGACGTGTCCCCCGCCGCCCGCGTCGCCGCCGACATCGCCGCCCTGGCCGCCGGTTCCGCCACCGGGAGCGACCTGCGCGGGCTGCGCGTGGGCGTGCCGCGGCTCTATGTGGGGGAGGGCTACGACGACGTCGCCCCGATCCCGTTGCGACCCTCGATCCGCGCGCTCTGGGACGACGCCGAACGCGCCATCGCCGACGCGGGAGCGACGGTCGTGCGGGTGCCCTTTCCCCTGGTCGAGGCATACGAGTCCCGCTCGGCGCGCGCCCCCGACCTGGTGACCAGCGGCTACCTCCCCGGTGACTGGACCGCCTACGAGCTGGGCCCGCTCATGACCGCGGCCTGGACCGCGTTCCTCGACGACCACTGCGGCGGCGCCGTCGCGCTGCGCGACATCGCGCCCACCGGCGTCAGGCCCGACGTGCCCTACGCGATCGACGCGATCGCGGGCGGGCGGTCGCACCCGGGGCGCGACGTCTTCGACTTCGCCGCGATCCTCCGCGCCGAGCCGCCGTCGATGGCCGAGGCGATCGCGCGCGCCGCACCGGCGCTGCGGGGGCTCGTCGCCGCGCGGGAGCGGCTCTTCGACGCGTGGCTGGCCGAGGCCCGCCTCGATGTGCTGGCGTTCCCCGCCAACGCGGACATCGGCCCTTGGGACGCCGAGACCAATCCCGACTCGGCGCGCCTCGCCTGGGCCGACGGCGCCGTGTTCTCGCACATGAACCATGTGATGCGCCGCGTAGGGCTGCCCAGCGTGACGGTGCCCATGGGCCGCACCGCCGACCTCGGCATGCCCGTGGGGCTCACCCTGTGCGGGCCCGCCTACACCGACGCCGACCTGCTGCGCTGGGCGGCGGCGGTCGAACGCGCCCTCCCGCCGCGCCCCGCCGCCCCGCTGCCCGAGGTCCCACCGCACGGGCTGTACCGGTCGGGCGCCCGGGGGCGCCGCGCGGACCCCGCGCCGCTCGCCGTCGACGCCCGCGCCGAGATCGCGCCAGGCGGCGCCGTCGGCGTCACCGCGACCGTGCGAGGCGGCGTCGCGTCGGCGTTGCTCGAGGTCGCGGGCCACCGGGTCGAGGCGCGCCCCGACGACCCGGTCGAGATCACCCTGGACCCGGCGCTGCGCCGGGCGCACGGCGACGCGTCCGTCCTCGTGCTCGCCGGCACGCGCGCGTCCGACGGGCTCATGGCGGCCGCCGCCCTCGCCGAGGCGCCCTTCAGATGGCCGACCGCCGAGCCGCCCCCGACGCCTCCGCCGCCCCCGCCGCCCCCGAACAGCCGCGCCGACGCGCAGACGAGGAGAACCGCATGACCACCACCGCGACGCCGATCCACTGGTGGACCGCCACGCGCCTGCGCGACGCCATCGCGTCGGGCGAGCTCAGCGCGGTCGAGGTCATGACCGCGTTCCTCGACCGGATGGACGCGACCGACGACGCCGTCAACGTCATGGTGTTCCGGCTGCCGCGCGAGGAGTGCCTGGCGCTCGCCGCCGAGGCCGACCTGGCCCGCGACTCCGGGAGGCCGCTCGGCCCGCTGCACGGCCTGCCGATCGCGATCAAGGACCTCGTCGACGTCGCCGGGATGCCGACCTCGCGCGGCTCCCGCGCGTTCGCCGACCGCGGCCCGATGCCGAGCGACGCCCCGCACGTGGCGAAGCTGCGCGCCGCGGGCGCCCTGCTCATCGGCAAGACCAACGCCCCCGAGTTCGGCGTCGGCACGGTGACGTGGAACGACGTCTTCGGCATCACGCGCAACCCCTTCGACCTCACGCGGCACGCCGGGGGATCGACCGGCGGCACCGCCGCCGTCGCGGCCGGGATGCTGCCGTTCTGCGACGGCTCCGACTCCGGCGGCAGCCTGCGCTACCCCGCGTCGTTCTGCAACGTCGTCGGGCTCCGCACCACCCCCGGCCTCGTGCCCGCGGTCGCCGGGGGAGGGTCATGGTCGCCGCACTCGGTCAACGGCCCCGTCGCGCGCACATGCCGCGACGCCGCGCTCCTGCTGTCCGGCATGACCGGCGAGGACCCGCTCGCCCCGCTCTCGGTCGGTGGCGCGCCGACCGAGGAGCTGGGCGCGCCACGTACCGCGCCGCTGCGCCTGGCCTGGAGCCCCGACCTGGGCGGGCTCCCCATCTCGGACGAGGTCCGCGCGGTGTTCGCCGACACCCGCGCCCGGCTCGAGTCGGCGGGCGTCGAGATCGTCGACATCGACACCCGCACCGACATCGACTTCACCGGCGTCGGCCGGGCCTGGGAGGTCATCGAGCTGACGGGCTGGTTCGCGCTGCTCGGGCGCGACCCGATCGACCATCCCGAGAAGTACCGCGACGACTTCGTGCGCAACGTCGGCGAGGCGAGCGCCTTCTCCACGACCGAGCTCATCGAGGCCGAGGACCGCCGCTACCGCCTGTTCGCCGCGTTCACCGAGCTGCTCGCCGACGTCGACGGCTTCGTCTGCCCCGGCGCCCCCGTGGTGGCGCCGCCCGCCGACGCCACGTGGGTCGCGCGGATCGGGGACACGACGTTCGACCGCTACTTCCTCTGGCAGCGGCTCGCGTGCCTGCTCGTGATGACGCAGCACCCCGTGCTCGCCCTGCCCGCGGGCTTCTCGGACGGGCTGCCCGTCGGCCTCCAGATCGTCGGCCGCCACGGCCGCGACACCGAGCTCCTCGCGATCGGCGAGCAGCTCGAGACGATCCTCGGCGTCAGCGACGTGCACCCCGAACTCCCGGGAAACGAACGCCCGATGACTCCGTAGGGTGTGCACGACGCAACCATGAACGCCCCCGCACCACGACCGCCCGAGAGAGGTGAACGTCCTTGGCAGGCAAGCGCCAACGACGGCTGCAACGCATCATCGAGCTGCTCGAACAGCACGGCAGGGTCGAGACCGCCGCGCTGAGCCAGGAGCTCGAGGTGACGGAGCTGACGATCCGCCGCGACATCGAGCACCTCGACGCCGAGGGCATCGTGCGCCGCGTCTACGGCGGAGCGGTGCTGAACGCCGGGCGGAGCTTCGAGCCGCCGTTCGCGATGCGGCTCAACGCCAACGTCGAGGGCAAGAAGGCCATCGCGAGCGCGGTGGTCGACCTCATCCCGCGCGGCGCCAACGTCGCCATCGACTTCGGCACCAAGGCGTACTACATCGCGCTCGAGATGCGGCGGCGCCACCTCCAGGTGCTCGCCGCCCCGACCAGCGTGCAGGTGCTCGAAGTGCTCGGGCAGGACCCCGACATCCGGGTCATCGTGCCGGGCGGCGACCTCAAGCCCGCCGAGCTGAGCCTGCACGGCTCGGCGGCCGAGCAGTTCTTCCGCGAGCGCCGCTGGGACATCGCGATCGTCGGGGTCGCCGGGATCAACGTCGAGACCAATGTGATGACCGACTACACCGAGAGCGACGCCAGGCTCAAGGCCGCCATGGTCGCCGCGGCCGACCGCGTCGTCGTGCTCGCCGAGAGCCGACACCTGGGCGCGCAGTCCTTCTCCCCGGTCGGCCCGCTCGACGCGGTCACGACCGTGGTGACGGACGCGCGCGGCGCGCACGAGACGCTGACGGGCCTCGAAGGCCGGGGCATCGACGTCGTCAGGGCGCTCGACCCACGGTGAACACCGGCACCAGGAGAGGGAGCGACGGCATGGGAGCGAGCGTCGAGCGCGTGCGGCGCGCGTATCAGCGGCTGGCCGAGGTCGACAGGCCCGAGGTGTGGATCTCCGTACGCGACCTGGCGGACGCCGAGCGGGAGGCCGGGCTCGTCGACGCCCGCGCGGCGGCGGGAGAGGCGTTGCCGCTGCACGGGGTCGTGCTCGCGGTGAAGGACAACATCGACGTCGCGGGCCTGGCCACGACCGGCGCGTTCCCCTCCGCCGTCCCCCCGGCCGACGCCGACGCCACCGCCGTGGCGCGCCTGCGCGCGGCGGGCGCGGTGGTGATCGGCAAGACCAATCTCGACCAGTTCGCCACCGGCCTCGTCGGCACCCGCAGCCCCTACGGGGCGGTGCGCAACGCGCGGCACCCCGAGCGGATCTCCGGCGGGTCGAGCTCGGGCTCGGCGGTCGCGGTGGCGCTCGGCGTGGTCGACATCGCGCTCGGCACGGACACCGCGGGCTCGGGTCGCGTGCCCGCCGCGCTCAACGGCATCGTCGGCGTCAAGCCCACCCTTGGGCTCGTCCCCGCCGCGGGCATGATGCCCGCCTGCCACCCGTACGACACGATCACGGTGTTCGCCCGCGACCTGCCCGCCGCGGTCCGCGCGGCGCGCACCATGACGGGGCCCGACGCCGCCGATCCCCTCTCCCGCGCCTGGCCCGCCGACGTCAGGCTCGCGGGCGCGCCCCGCCCCGTGCTCGGCGTACCGGCCGACGACGACCTCGCCTCGCTCGAGCCGTTCGCGCGCGCGGCCTGGCGGGACGCCACAGACCGGCTCGCCGAGCACGCCGACCTCCGCCCCGTCGCGATCGCGCCGCTGCTGGCCGCGGCGAAGCTCCTCTACGAGGGCGCGATCGTCGCGGGCCGGTTCCACGCCGCGGGCGAACGCGTCACCCGCGCGTCGGGCGACGCCGCCACAGGCCTCGATCCGACGGTCGCGGGCATCGTGCGCGGCGCCCGCGACGTCGCGGGCTGGGAGTACGTCCGCGACCGGGCGGAGCTTGACCGCGCCGCGGTGCGCGCCCGCGAGCTGCTCGCCGGGTGCGAGTGCCTCGTGGTGCCCACGGCGCCCGCGCACCCGACGATCGCCGCCGTGCGGGCTGACCCGGTGGCGCTCAACGCGCGGATGGGGACGTTCACCAACTTCGTCAACCTGCTCGACATGTCCGCGGTCTCCGTCCCCGCAGCGTCGACGGACGACGGCGAGTTCGGCGTCACGTTCATCGCCGACGCCTTCGACGACCAGCTCGCGGTCGACGCCGCCGCCAGGTTCCTCGGCGTCCCCGCCGAGCCCTGGGCCGACGCGTGGCCCCGCCTCGCCGTCTTCGGCGCGCACCTGCGCGGCCAGCCGCTCAACGGCGAACTCGTCGCGCTCGGGGCGAGGTTCGTCCAGGACGTCGTGACGGCCGACGCGTACAGGCTCTACGCGCTCGACACCGCGCCCCCGAAGCCGGGACTCGTCAGGGTGGGCGCCGGGGGATCCGCGATCGCGGGAGAGCTCTGGGCGATCTCCCCCTCCGCCCTCGGCACGTTCCTCGGCGCGCTGCCCCCGCCCATGACGCTCGGCCCCGTGACCCTCTCCACCGGGGAGACGGTCGTCGGATTCGGCTGCGAGCCGGGCGCGCTCGACGGCGCGCGGGACATCACCCACGTCGGCGGCTGGCGCCGCCACCGCGAAGGGGCCCGCTGACGTTCCGCCGTCAGCGCAGCGCCTGCGCCCCGATGACGGACAGCAGCCGCAGCTTCTCGTGGCTCTCGCTGCCGGGAATCGCGGTGTAGACGAGCAACGCGTGGGACTGGTCGGGATCGACCAGCGCCTGGCAGTTCAGCTCGAGCCCGCCGACCTCGGGGTGCACGAAGTGCTTCACCTCGTGGGGGCGGACGCCGACCTCGTGCTCGTCCCACGCCGTCCTGAACGCCTCGCTCCGAGCGAGCAGCAGATCGACGAGGTGCGCCGCGCGGGAGCCGGGACCGCGCAGGGTGGCCACCTCGCGCAGGCCCGAGGCGAACACGCGGGAGAGGAGCGGGTGGTCCTCGGGCGCGTAGCGATGCCGCGTGGCGGGGTCGGTGAACCACCGGAAGACGATGCTGCGGGCCGGTCCCGTCAGGCTGGCCGTTTCGCCGGTGAGCGCGACGCACATCGGGGTCTGGCGCAGCGTCTCGCCGAGCTCGGTGATGATCTCGGCGGGCGTGTCGCCGAGCCGGTCGAGCACCCGCAGCAGTCCCGGGCTGATGTGCTCGCTGACCGTGCCCCGCGCGGGCGGGTTGTGCCCGGCCAGCCGGTACAGGTGGTCGCGCTCGTCGAGCGAGAGGTGGAGCCCCTGCGCCATGGAGGCGATCATCCGCTCGGAAGGGCGGGGCCCGCGCTCCCGCTCGAGGCGCGCGTAGTAGTCGGTCGACATGTGACACAGCGCGGCCACCTCCTCCCGCCGCAGCCCATCGGTCCTGCGGCGCTGCCCGCGTGGGAGGCCGACGTCCTCGGGGAGCAGCGACTCCCGGCGGCGCCGCAGGAACTCCGCAAGGCCGGTCCGATCGATCACCGTGGCTCCCTTCCTCGTCGTCGCGTTCTTTCTACCGCCCGCTCGTCGCGGCAGCCACGGCCCGCCGATCCTCCCTTTCCCGACCGTCGGATCGAGCGGCCCCGGACGACGCCGCGCGGCCGTCGTGGGTGGAGCCGGGATCGCCCAGCCTCGGATCGGTAGGCCCTGGCAGCCGTCGAAACCCTTGGCGAGCCTGGGACCAGCCGGGCGACCGCACCGACGGTCCCGGCGCTGTCCCATCCGGTGCCCAACCCGGGAGATGCGATGAATCCAGATGATGACGCGGGCCACAGCGGATCGGGTGTGTCCCGGCGAGGCTTCCTCGGCGGAGGCGTCGTCGCCGCCGCGGCGGCCGCGCCGCTGGTGGTGACCGCGGCGGACGCCACACCCGCCGCTGCCGCGGAGGCCGACGAACTCGTGACGGTACGGGTCGCGGTCAACGGCGATCCCGTCACGATGCGGGTCGACCCGCGGGCCACCCTGCTCGACACGCTCCGCGACAAGCTGGAGCTCACCGGCACGAAGAAGGGCTGCGACCGCGGCCAGTGCGGGGCGTGCACCGTGCACGTCGACGGGCGCCGCGTGCTGTCCTGCCTGACCCTCGCGGCCACGACCGACGACCGGGCGGTCACCACGATCGAGGGCCTCGCCGACGGCGACCGGCTCCATCCGATGCAGGAGGCGTTCATCGAGCACGACGGCTTCCAGTGCGGCTTCTGCACCCCGGGGCAGATCATGTCGGCCGTCGCCATGGTCGATGAGGGCCACGCGGGCTCCGACGACGAGATCCGCGAGGGCATGTCGGGCAACATCTGCCGGTGCAGCGCCTATCCGTCGATCGTGAGCGCGATCAAGGACGCGCGGGAGGCGATGCGCTGATGAGGCCCTACACCTTCGCCCGGGCGCGCTCCGTGCGCCAGGCCCTCGCGAACGCCGGAGAGGGCACCGCCTTCCTGGCGGGCGGCACGACCCTGGTCGATCTGATGAAGCTCGAGGTGATGTCCCCCGAGCACGTCGTGGACATCAACCGGCTCCCGCTCGGCGGCATCAGGCACGACCGCGACGGGCTGCACATCGGCGCGCTCGAGCGGATGAGCGACGTCGCCGCCGACGACACCGTGCGCCGCCACTACCCGGTGATCGCCCAGGCACTCGAGCTGAGCGCCTCGGGCCAGCTGCGCAACATGGCCAGCATCGGCGGCAACCTGCTGCAACGCACCCGCTGCGGCTACTTCCGCGACGTCTCGACCCCCTGCAACAAGCGGGAGCCCGGCAGCGGCTGCTCGGCGCTGACCGGCTTCAACCGCATGCACGCGATCCTGGGCACCAGCGACGCCTGCGTGGCGACCCACGCCAGCGACCTGGCCGTCGCGCTGGTGGCGCTCGGCGCCGAGGTGCGTCTGACCTCGGGGCGGGGCGACCGCGCCGTGCCGCTCGAGACGTTCTACACGCTCCCCGGCGGCACACCCGAGGTCGAGAACGTCCTGCGCCCCGGCGAGCTCGTCACCGGCGTCACCGTGCCCCGCTCGGCGTGGGCGGCGCACTCCACCTACCTCAAGATCCGCGACCGGCAGTCCTACGAGTTCGCCCTCTCCTCCGCGGCCGTCGCGCTCGAGACGCGCGGCCGCACCATCAAGCAGGCCAGGATCGCCGTCGGCGGGATGGGGACCAGGCCATGGCGGCTGACCTCGGTCGAACGAGCCCTGGCGGGCAAGCCCGCCACCGCCGACACCTACGAGTCGGCCGTCCGCCGCGCCGCGGACGGCGCCAGCACGCTTGAGCACAACGAGTTCAAGCCCGCGCTGCTGCGCCGCACGCTGGTGCGCGCCCTGACCGCCCTTCAGGAGCAGGCGTGACCCCGGGGGCCGCGAGGGGCGGTGGCCATGCTTGAGCTGGCGGCCGAGCTCGCCGAACGCGCCCGCGCCGGGAGCCCGTTCGTGGTCGCCACCGTCATGGGCGTCGCGGGCAGCGCGCCCCGCCAGCCCGGCGCGTCCCTGGTCGTCGACGCGGACGGCGCCATGCTGGGCAACGTGTCCGGCGGCTGCGTCGACTCCGCCGTCTACGAGGAATGCCGGCGGATGCTGACCGGGGACGGCCGCCCCGAGGCCGTGCGGTTCGGCTACAGCGACGGCGACGCCCTCGGCGTGGGCCTCACGTGCGGCGGCACGATCGACCTGTTCCTGCGCCGCCACGAGCCCGGCTTCGAGCCCGAGCTCGGGCGGGCCCTCGCCGCCGCCGCGGACGGCGAGCCGGTCGCCGTCGCCACGGTCGTGCGCGGCCCGAGCGCCCACCTCGGGCGGATGATCACCGTGCGCCCCGGGTGGCCGGTCGAGGGGACCCTCGGCGACCAGCGGCTCGACCGGGTGGCCTTCGCCCACGCCGAAGGCGTCCTGCACGCCGGGCTGACCCGCACCGTCGACATCGGGGTGGCCGACAGCCACTGCGGGGAGCCGATGACCCTGCTGGTCGAGGTCAACACCCCGGCCCCGCGCATGCTCGTCTTCGGCGCCATCGACCACGCCGCGGCGCTGGCCCGCGTCGGCGCGTTCCTCGACTACCGGGTGACCGTGTGCGACGCGCGGGCCACCTTCGCCACACCCGACCGATTCCCGCACGCGGACGAGGTCGTCGTCGACTGGCCGCACCGCTATCTGGAGTCACAGCGCCTCGACGGCAGGACGGTCATCTGCGCGCTCACCCACGACCCCAAGTTCGATGTGCCGCTGCTCACCGCCGCGCTGCGGCTGCCGGTGGCCTACGTGGGGGCCATGGGATCGCGGCGCACCCACGAGGAACGCCTCGCGCGGCTGCGCGACGCGGGCCTCACCGACCGCGAACTCGACCGCCTGCACTCGCCGATCGGGCTCGACCTCGGCGCCCGCACCCCGCGGGAGACGGCGCTGTCGATCGCGGCGGAGATCGTCGCCCACCGGCACGGCGGCACCGGCGTCCCCCTGCGCACCGGGGTGCCCATCCACGGCGTCGGCGTCCCGCTGGTGGGCGCCGTCCTCAGCAATCAGGAGTCACGATGACACCCTCTCCCGTCGGACAGGAGACCGTCCGCGTCGACGGCCGGTTGAAGGTCACTGGCACCGCCCAGTACTCCGGCGACTACCCGGCCGCCAACATGTCGCACGCCTACCTCGTCACCAGCACCATCGCGAGGGGGACCGTCTCCCACATCGACACCGCCGCCGCGCTCGACGCTCCCGGAGTCCTGCGCGTCTACACCGCGGGGGACACGCGCCTGAGTCTGTACCCGGTCGTGGCCCAGTTCCGTTCCCTCGTCGAGAGCTACATCCCCCTGAGCGACACGGCCGTCCGCTTCCACGGCCAGGCCATCGCCATGGTCGTCGCCGAGAGCTTCGAGCAGGCGCGCGACGCCGCGGCGCTGGTCACGGTGACCTACGACGAGCAGACGCCACGCGCCTCCTTCGCGGACGAGCCCCGCGAACCCGCCGGCCCCGCGCTCGACGGGAGTCCGAGCAGCGTCCAGCATCTCGCCCCCGGCGTCAACTCGATCGACGAGGCGCTCGACGCCAGCGAGGTCGTCGTGGAGGCCGAGTACGGGCAGCAGACGCAACACCAGATCGGGATGGAGCCGCACTCCGTCCTCGCCGTCTGGGACGGCGACCAGGTGACTGTCTACTCCGGTGCGCAGATCCCGACCGTACACAGCCTCCTGTTGTCCCAGCGGCTCGGCGTCCTGCCGACGCAGGTGCGTCTGGTCGGGAGGTACGTCGGCGGCGGGTTCGGCTCCCGGGTCATCCTGTGGAGTGATGCCCCCCTTGCCGCCGCGGCGGCCCGCGAGCTGGGCCGCCCCGTCAAGCTCACCTTCACCCGGGAGCAGATGTTCACCCTGGTCGGCCACCGCCAACAGGCCTCCCAGCACGTGAGGCTCGGCGCCTCCCGCGGCGGGGTCCTCGAGGCCATCAGCCACCGGACCGATTCGGTGATGCCGGTCATCGGCGGCTTCAACCTGACCCCGGCCCACGCCACCTCGGACACGTTCTACAGCACGCCGAACCTGCACATCGAGGTCCGGTCGGTCCGCCTCGACATGCCCCTCAGCCGGGCGATGCGGGCGCCCAACGAGGCCGCAGGGGCGTTCGCCCTCGAGACGGCGATGGACGAGCTCGCGGTCGCCACCGGTGTCGACCCCGTCGAGCTGCGCCTGCGCAACTACGCCACCGTCAGCCCGAGTACGGGCCTGCCGTGGTCGAGCAAGCACCTCGACGAGTGCTACCGCGACGGCGCTCGGCGCTTCGGCTGGTCGGACCGCAGCGCCACGCCCCGCGCGCGCGTCGACGGGCAGTGGCTGTACGGCACCGGCATGGCCACCGCCGCGTACCCGGCGGGCGTCCACCCCGTGAGTGTCCGGATCCGGCTGCTCGACGACGACACCGCGGTGGTGTCGACCGCGACCTCGGACCTGGGCACCGGGGGATGGACCATGGTGGCGGTCGTCGGCGCCGACGCCCTGGGGATCCCGGTGGGGCGGGTGACCCCCGAGATCGGTGATTCGGCGCTGCCCTCGGGCGCGCCCGCCGTGGGCTCCAGCGCCACGCACTCCACCGTCCCGGTGGTCGTGGCGGCCGCCCGCAACACGATCGCCGCGCTCAAGGAACTCGCGGTGACCCATTCCGGCTCGCCGTGGCACGGGCTGAATGCCGAGGGCCTGCGCTGGGAGGAGGGCCGACTGCACGGGGGCGAGCACTCGATGACCTTCGGCGAACTGCTCACCGAACTCGGTTCTCGCGGCGTCGACGCCACCGCCGACTCGCCAGGCGGGGCTCCCGAGGAGTACGAGTACAACTCCTTCGGCGCCCACTTCTGCGAGGTGCGCGTCAACCGGTTCACCGGCGAGACCCGCGTGACCCGGTTCACCACGGTCGCGGACGCCGGTCGCGTCATCAACGCCAGGGCCGCCCGCAGCCAGATCGTCGGCGGCGTCGTCTTCGGCATCGGGCACGCCCTGCTTGAGCACAACCCCATCGAACCCGCCACCGGGCGGCTGGCCGCCAGCACTCTCGCCGACTACCTGGTGCCCGTGAACGCCGACATCCCCGACATCGACGTGCACCTCCTCGACCGGCCCGACCCCCACCTCACCGGGCCCCTCGGCGACGAAGGCGAGGAGGTCGGGACCAGAAGCCTCGGCGCCAGGGGCCTCGGCGAGATCGGCACCGTCGGCTCGGCCGCCGCGGTCGGCAACGCCGTCTTCAACGCCACCGGCACCCGGATACGCCGCCTCCCCATCACCCCCGACAAGCTGCTGTAGCGGCGCGGCCGCGGCCGCACTCGATCCTCAGAGTGATGTGCGCCGCGTACGGGCGGCCCTACCCTGCTGGTTGATGATTCCGCTCCGGCTGTCACGAACGCGGCTGCTGGACCTGCTGCTCGCCGCGGTGGCGGTCCTTCCGGCCCTGGTCGATCAGGTCACCACCGACACGTCCCGCCCCGCGTGGACGGCGCTCACCATCTACGCCGTCGTCGCCCTCGGCGCCCTCTCGGTGCGCAAACGCTGGCCGCTCGCGGGGCTGGCCGTGGTGCTGGTGACGCTCGCGGGCGTGGCGATCTGGTCCGCGTCCCAGGAGGCCCAGCTGGGGAACCTGGTGGTGCTGCCCCTGGCGTTCTCGGTCTACGCGGTGGGGGCCTACTGCCCGCTCACCCGCGCGTTCCTGGCGCTGGTCGGTGCCGCGTTGATCGTCTGCGTGGGCGTGGCGATCAACCACGCGACCGCGCCGCTGGACTGGCGCGGTGGCTCGGACGTGTTCGCCACCGTGGCCCCGGTCCCGGTGGCGTGGGCGCTGGGCGTGGTGATGCAGAGCCACCGGCTGACCCTGAGCACGGTCAGGCAGCGCGCGGCCGACGCCGAACGCGAGCACCATCTGCTGGCCGACCGCGCCGCCGCGGCTGAACGGGTGCGCATCGCCAGGGACATGCACGACGTCGTGGCGCACTCGCTCACCCTGCTCGTGGTGCACGCCGAGACCATCAGGGCGCGCTCGGGGGAGCTGCCGGTCTGGGCGCGTGAGCAGGTGGACTCGCTGGCCGTCGCGGGGCGGCAGGCGACGGTGGAGATGCGGGAGCTGCTCGGCCTGCTGCGCAACGGCACCGCCGACGAGGCCCCGCGCGCCCCGGCCCCCTCGCTGGGCGACCTGCCCGCGCTGGTCGAGGCGGCCAGACTGGCCGGGAACGAGGCAGAGCTCCGCGTCGCGGGCGAGCGGGAGGACCTGCCCAAGCCGCTCCAGCTCACCTGTTACCGGGTGGTGCAGGAGTCGCTGGCCAACGCCCGCCGACACGCGGCGGGATCGGCGGTGCGGGTGGATCTGGAGATCACCTCGGACGCGGTCCGGGTGGAGGTCGTCTCGGGACCCTCACGGGCCCGGGGCCGGGAGGCCATGCCGCGTGGCGCGGGAGTGGGGTTGCAGGGGATGCGAGAACGGGTGGCAACGCTGGGCGGGGAGCTTTCCGCGGGCCGCACGGGCGAGGGCGGCTTCCGGGTCGCGGCGCGGATCCCGCGCCAGGCGCCGGGCCTCAAGGCCGGTGAGCGGGAGAGGGACAGGAGCGATGGCTGACGAGTGGAGCCGCGTCACGATCGTGATAGCGGACGATGAACGGGTGGTCAGGGACGGGATGCGGCTCATCCTGACCACCCAGCCGGACCTGGAGGTCATCGGCACCGCGGAGGACGGGGAACGGGCGCTCAGCCTCTGCCTCGCGCTCCGCCCCGACCTGCTGCTGCTCGACGTCAGGATGCCGGGCAGGGACGGGCTGTGGACGCTCGACCAGCTGGCGGCACGCGGGCGGGTCGCGGCCGGGGCGCCGCGGGTGCTGATGCTGACGACGTTCGACATCGACGAGTACATCGAGCAGGCGCTCGGCCTGGGGGCGAGCGGCTTCCTGCTCAAGAGCGCCTCCTACGAGCAGCTGGTCGGGGCCATCCGCGAGGCGTGCGGCGTGGCGCCGCCGCCCGACGCGCCGCCCGGCGGGTCACGGCCCCCCGAGGGGCCGACCGCGGGTGCGCCGACCATCACCGCGGACCCGGCCGACCTGGCCCGGCTGTCCTCGCTGACCCTCCAGGAGCGCGAGATCCTCACCCTGCTCGGGCGAGGGCTGAGCGACGCCATGCTGGCCGAGCGGCTGCTGCTGTCCGAGCAGGCCGTCGGCGCCCAGGTGAGGCGACTGCTTGTCAAGACGGGCTGCCGGGACCGCGAGCAGGCGGCCGACCTGGCCCGCCGGGTCAGGGGACCCTGGCGCTGAACACGGCCCGACGGTGACCGTGGCCCTGCGCTGAACGTGGCCCGACGGTGACCGTGGCCGCCGTGGCGAGCGTGGCCTCCGCGGTGAGCGCGGGTCAGAAGCCCTGGGAACGCCGCGCGAGCGCCGCCGCCTGCCCGCGATCCCGACAGCCGGTCTTGGCGAGCAGCCTGCTGACGTGCGACTTCACCGTGTGCTCGGAGACGGCCAGGCGCTCGGCTATCTCCAGGTTGTTCAGGCCCTCGCCCACCAGCTCGAGCACGCTGCGCTCGCGCCCGGTGAGGCCGACCAACCGGGCGGCGTCCGAGGCGTCCACCGGGCGGCTGGCCCGGCTGGCCACATAGCCGTCGATCACCCGGCGGGCCACGCTGGGACTCAGGGAGCCGTCGCCGCGCGCGGTCGCCCGCACGCCGCTGAGCACCTCCTCGTAGGAACTGCTCTTGAGCAGGAAGCCGCTGGCCCCCGCGCCCAGCGCCTCGTCGATGTACTCGTCGGCGCTGAAGGTCGTCAGCATCAGCACCCGGGTGCCGTCACCCCCCAGGAGCCGCTTGTCCGCGAGCTCGCCGAGAACCCAGATCCCGTCGCCCGAGGGCATCCGCACATCGAGCAGCAGGACATCGGGCCTGAGCTCCACACAGAGCTGAACGGCCTCGTGGCCGTCCCCGGCCCCGCCGACCACGGCCAGATCCCGCTGGGTCTCCAGGATCAGTCGCAATCCCTCGCGGACCACCGGCTCGTCGTCCGCTATCACCACGGAGATGCGCGCATGGGCTACCGCCATGCCGACCGCCCTCCGGCCTTCCCCGTACGAGAACAGTGGTCACGCATGCACGAACTTCCCCCCGTTGTGGGTCCTGAGACCACGGCCGCCGAGACGCGTCCCCCGCGCTCGGCCGTGGACGCACGAGCCGAATCGATGGATAGTTGAGGCCGCAACCAGTGGGCAACCCGCCTGCGCCCGGGACCACTTGGCGGAAGCATCATCACACAGCTGGATCTCGGTAAACCACTCCCTTGTTCGATTTGGGGTGTGCGTCCCGCTCGGCGTCGAGAAGCGGTCCGTCACGTCGGGCCGGGCGCCATAACGGCCGATGCGGGGTTGACAAACGCCGCGTCCTATCCCTCCCGGGGGCGCCGGAACCAAGGGATGAGCGCTCCCTCATCCTGGAGAGTGAAGCCTGCCGACCCGATGCGTCCTTGGCGGCGATGACCGCCCGCTCGCACATGTGTTTTCATGAGGCAGGCCCGGTTATTCCCGGTAGCCACACGAGTTGACCACTCATCCACCACACCAGGCTCACGTCGCAGGGCGTGAGGCCCCGTTCGGTGCCCGCGGAATCCCTGGGGTCGTCGCTCGGCTTCGGTCCGGCGGCTGACGACCCAGCCCGCGAGGACTCACGGAAAACAGAACAGGCGCTACGCATCAGAGAATTCGTGCCACCCCAGCGGAGAATACATGCGTACCGAGTCGGCCGACACAATTCGCACCGTCCTCCTCGATGACGAGGGGCTCGCGAGAGAAAGCTTCAGCAGCGTCCTCAGCCAGGAAGAAGGCGTGGAACTCATCGGCTCCACGGATTCTCCGTGGGATGCCCTGGCCTTGGCGGAGAGATCCGCGGCGCACATTATTCTCACCGACGTGATCGTCGGGCACGAGAAGGCCCTCGAAGTGGTCGGGGGAGCCACCGGACTCGGGGCCAAGATCGTGGTGATCACCCATCAGGAATCGGAACATCACCTCTCCCGTGCGCTCAAGCTCGGCGCCCGCGGCTACCTGCTGAAGTGGACGACCCGGCAGGAACTGACCGCCGCGATCCGCGCGGTGGCATCCGGAAACGCCTATATCTGCCCTCCCATGGCCAGCCTCCTGCTGGACCGCTTCAAGATCCTGCCGCCGCTCAGCGGCCCGCACGAGACGGCGTTCCCCGAACTGAGCGAGCGTGAGGTCCAGGTGCTCAAGGACATCGCCCTCGGCATGTCCAACCACGAGATCGCCCAGGACCTGAGCCTCACCATCGCCACGGTCAAGTCGCACGTCTCCAACGTCCTCGCCAAGCTGGGCCTCCGGGACCGGCTCCAGGCGGGGATCCTCGCCCA
This sequence comes from Streptomyces radicis, assembly GCF_003626575.1. Classification (GTDB taxonomy): domain Bacteria; phylum Actinomycetota; class Actinomycetes; order Streptomycetales; family Streptomycetaceae; genus Streptomyces; species Streptomyces radicis. Next base: position 22,524 of record NZ_RBDY01000001.1, read on the forward strand.
CCGTAAGGGATTGACCAGGAACTGAGCACTGTGGATGTCCACACTTCTCTGCTGAGTGACACCACCCGGGGTCAGGAGGGCGACCCCAGTGCCATCGACCGGCCGTCCTGCCAGTGTGGGAGCGGGACGACCGGCCGGGCCCGGCACGAGCACGGCACATCGGTGGGGTCGGGGAAGACGAGGCGGAGGAGGGGATCGCGATGGACACGGGGCACGCCCTGGAAACGGTGGCTCAGGCACAGCACCTGGCATACCTGGTGCTCTTCACCGCGACCGCCACGCCCTTCGCGCCCAATGCCGCCCTGGTGATGGGCGCGGGGGCCCTGGCGGCCCACGGACATCTCTCGCTGCTCCTGGTGGGACTCTCGGTGCTCGCGGGCACCCTCGTGGGCGACCTCGTTGTCTACGCGGTGGGCCGCAGATTGCGTCGCGGGGGACCGGGCCCACCGGTCCCCGCCCACCCCGGGGACGGGCGCGTCCGGGCGCGGCTTGCCTGGCTGCGCCGGATGACCGAGCGGGCGGCTGCCGGGCTGCACCGGCGCGGCGGGGCGATCCTCGTCCCGCTGCGCTTCGTGCCCGGCGGCAGGGCCACGGGCTCGGCGGCCGCCGGGCTCAGCGGCTACCCGATATCCCGGTATGCCGCGGCGGCCATGGTGGCCGAGCTGGCCTGGACCGGGATCTATGTGGGCGCGGGCTACGGCGGCGGCAGCGCCGTCGCCGGGCCGGTGCCCGCGCTCGCCGCCGCCGGAATCGCCCTCGCCACCGCCCTCCTCCTACGATGGCACCGTGCCCGCCGGGGCCCCGCGACCGAGCGCGGCTTCGCCGTCGTCGGCGCACATTCACTCTTGTCAACTCGGTTGGGAGAGAAGGCGGATGCCATGCCGACCCGCTGACCGGCGGCCCTCGGGAGGAGTCCGGTGAGCGGGCCCGGAGCCCGTCGGCCCGTCACCGGCACCCTCATCAGGACGGTCCACGCGCTGCTGGACGCCCTCGTCGGGATACCGGCGCTGCTGGCCCTTGTCGCCCTGCCGGTCCTCCGGCGGGCGAAGCGTCACCGAGGGCGGCGGGAGAAGCTGCTCCTGACCGCCGCCCGCCTGGAGCGGCGGCGGCTGCTCGCCTCCGGGATCGCCTCGGTCACCGACCCGCTCAAGGACATCGCCCGGATCCGCCCCGAGGCCCGCCAGGACGTGGTCGCCGACGCCATGGACCGCACGCACACCTGGCTCGTGACCCGCGCGCTGGTCGGCGCCCCGCTCGGGCTCGCCGTGCTGGTCGCCTGGTCGGCCGGGATCGCGCTGGCCGCCTCCTCGCTCCTCGGCCCGGGCCACGCGGTGCTGACCGAGGCGGCCCGGGTGATCGCGGGCCTCGTCCTGCTCGGCCTGGCGCCCTGGCTCGCGGGCGCGTTGGCCTCCTGGGACGCGCGCGTCGCCGGGCGCCTGCTCGGCCCCGGTGAGCCGACCCGGCTCGCGGCCCGGGTGGACGCGTTGATCAGGTCCAGGGCCTCGGTGGTCGAGGCGGTGGACGCCGAGCGCCGCCGGATCGAGCGCGACCTCCACGACGGCGTGCAGCAGCAGCTGGTGGCCCTGGCGCTGCTGCTCGCCACCGCCAAGCGGGCCGCGGCCAGGTCGCCTGCCACGCTCCCCGAGGGCGCGGCGCCCACCGGCCCCGACGTGCTGCCCACCCTTGACCGCGCCCACGAGAACGCCCTCCAGGCGCTGACCGAGCTACGGGACGTGGCCTGGCGGGTCTATCCGGCGATCCTCGACGAGCGCGGCCTGGACGCGGCGCTCTCCGCGCTCGCCGAGCGCTCCGCCGTGCCGATACGGATCGACCACCGGCTGCCCTGGCGCCTGCCGTCCGGCGTCGAGCCGGTCGCGTACTTCGCGGTTTCCGAGGCCGTGACCAACGCCGCCAAGCACGCCGGGGCCGATCTGATCCAGGTCACCATCGAGGCCGTGGGCGACCGGGCGCTGATCACCGTCGAGGACAACGGTGTGGGGGGCGCCGACCCCACGGGGGCCGGGCTGTCCGGGCTGATGCGCCGGGTCGGCGCCGTGGAGGGCAAGATGACCGTGACCAGTCCGGTGGGCGGCCCCACCGTGATCACCGTGGAGCTGCCGTGCGTGTCGTGATCGCCGAGGATTCCGTGCTGCTGAGGGAGGGGGTCGCCAGGCTGCTCGAGGACGAGGGCCACCACGTGGTGGCCAAGGCGGGGGACGGCGAGGAGCTGCTCGCCGAGGTGGCCCGGCACACCCCCGACGTCGCCGTCGTCGACGTCAGGATGCCGCCCACACACACGGACGAGGGCCTGAGAGCGGCGTTGACGATCCGTGAGCGATGGCCGGGGATGGGGGTGCTGGTGCTCTCCCAGTATGTCGAGGAGCGGTACGCCACCGAGCTGCTCACCGCCGACGCGGGTGGCATCGGCTATCTGCTGAAGGACCGGGTGGCCCGCGTCGAGGAGTTCATGGACGCACTCACCCGGGTCGCAGAGGGCGGCAGTGCGCTCGACCCCGTGGTGGTCCGCCAGTTGTTCGCCCGCAGCCGCCGCTCCGATCCGCTCTCCCGCCTCACCGAGCGGGAGAGCACCATTCTCGGTCTGATGGCCGAGGGGCACACGAATGAATCGATCGCCCGGCAGATCTATGTCTCCAACAGCGCCGTGGAGAAGCACGTGGCCTCCATTTTCAGAAAGCTGGAGCTCGATGCCGCCGAGGGGGCGAGCCGTCGCATTCTCGCCGTGGTCAGGTATTTGAAGTCGTGAGCGCCGCCGCCTCACCGCCGCCGGTGGAGGACCCGGTGGGGGACCGGGTGGCGGACGGCCCCCCGGCCCCCGACCGGCGGCTCCTGCTGCTCGGCTCGCTGGCCAGCGCGCTGGTGGTCCTGCTGTTGAGCACCTTCATCGCCTCCCATCTCACCCGCACCACCGAGACCCGGAGCACCACCCACCCCGGCGCGTTCGACCGGGTCGCGGTCACCGTGAGCGGCGATGCCACCGTGCGCGGCACCGACGCCGAGGCGGTCGAGGCCGAGTGGTCGCTCTCCTGGTCGCTGTTCCGCCCCGAGGTCTCCGCACGGCGCGACGGGGACACCCTGCGGCTCTCGCTCTCATGCCCCGGGCTGCCGGGACAGGACTGCGACGCCTCGGTGGCGCTCAGGGTCCCCGCGACCGCCGCCGTGGACATCACGGCCCCCGGCACCATCGACGTGGCCGGGATCACCGGCGGCGTCCGGGCGTCGGGCCAGGCCGGGCCCATCCGACTCGCCGATGTGGCGGGCCCGTTGGAGCTGCGCGGCAGGGACGGCACGATCACGGGTGACCGGCTGGGTGGCGGCCCCGCCGAGGTGAGGACGCGAGACGGCGCCATCGCCCTGCGCTTCGCCGAGCCGCCCGATGCCCTCGCCGTGGACACCAGGGACGGCTCCGTCGAGCTGGCCCTGCCCGAGGTGGCCCAGGGGTACGCCGTGGAGACCACAGGGCGTGGAGGGGAGGCCGAGGTCTCCTTCCCCTCGAGCCCCGATTCGGGACGGTCGGTGCGGGTGGGCACCCGGGACGGCGCGGTGGCGGTGGGCCTCACCGGCTGAGCCGTGCGCAGGGACCGCGGCCTGCCCTACCGAGGGCGGAATGGGGTTCAATCCTTCGATCGATGAATTCGGACCCCCCTCTTCCCTACAGTTTCCCGGTGTGACGACAAGCGATGAGCTGACGGCCCGGACCGCGGAATCCGGCACACCGAAGCTTGCGGGCCGCAAGAAGGCCGCGCTGGCGGGGTTGGCCATCGCGTTGCTCCTCGCGGTTCTCGACCAGACCATTGTCGCGACGGCGTTGCCCGCCATCGCCCGGGAATTCCACAGCACCGGATCCGTCTCCTGGGTGGTGACCGCCTATCTGATCACCACCGTCGCCTCCGCGCCCCTCCACGGAAAGCTGGGGGACCTCTACGGCCGCCGCCCGGTGTTCCTGGCGGCGGTCGGCCTGTTCGTCGTCGCCTCCGCCCTGGCGGGCGCCGCCAACAGCCTCGGCATGCTGATCGCGATGCGCGCCCTCCAAGGACTGGGCGGCGGGGGCCTGATGAACCTGGCCACCGCGGGCTTCGCCGACCTCGTCCCCGCCGCCGAGCGCGGCCGGGTCCAGGGGTACACCGGCGGCGTCTTCGCCCTCGGCAGCATCGGGGGCCCGCTGCTCGGCGGTCTGTTCGCCGAACACCTCAGCTGGCGCTGGATCTTCTACGTCAACGTCCCGCTCGGCCTGGGCTGTCTGATCCTCACCTATGTCACCTTCCGGGTCGCCCACACCCCCCGGAGCCGCCCCACCGCGCGCTCCGTCGACTTCGCGGGCGCCGCGCTCCTGGCCACCGGCGTCACCGCGATGCTGCTGGTCACCGTCTGGGGCGGCGCGCGCTTCGCGTGGGGCTCCTGGCAGATCCTCGCCCTGACCGGCGCCACGCTCACGCTGGGCGCGCTGTTCGTGCTCAGGGAGAGCCGCGCGGCCGAGCCGCTGCTGCCGCTCCGGCTGTTCCGCGACCCCGTGTTCCGGCTCGGCGTGCCCTCCTCAGGGCTGCTCGGTGTCGCGCTCTACGGAACGATCGTGTATGTCCCGCAGTTCTTCGAGGTCACCAGGGGAGCCAGCCCAAGCCAGGCCGGTCTCGCCCTCGTGCCCACCATGGCGCTGGCCATCATCGCCGGGATGGGCTCCGCGATGCGGGTCTCCTCCACCGGCCGCTACCGGTCGTTCCCCGTCGTCGGCTCGCTGCTGATCACCGGCGGGTTCCTGGGGCTGACGCGGCTCACGGCCGACACCCCGCTCTGGCTGGTCTTCTGCTTCCTCGCGCTGCTCGGCGTGGGCGTCGGCCTCCACATGCAGCTGATGGTCTTCATCGTGCAGAACGCCGTCGCGCACGCCGACATGGGCACCGCGACCGCCGCCACCATGTTCTTCCGCGCGCTCGGCGGCGCCCTCGGCACCGCGCTGTTCAGCACCCTGCTGATCCGCGGTCTCGACGAACGGCTGGCCGACACCGCCCCCGAGATCGACCCCGACGATGCCTACAACGCCGTCACGCACCACGGCGGCGGCCTCGCCGAGTCCGCGCGCCCCGCCGTGGAGGAGGCGTTCGCGGCCTCCATCCACCTGGTGTTCCTCGCGGCGCTGCCGTTCGCCGCGCTGATGCTCCTGCTCGCCCTATTCATTCCGGCCGTCCCGCTGCGCAGGACGGTGGACGACAGCGCCAAGGACGCCACGCGTCCCGCGTGACGCCTTCCGTCCGAGGAGGACACCCATGCCCCTTGTGCCCACCGTGCTCGGTCCTGTCGACGCGGACGACCTCGGCCCGACCCTGATGCACGAGCACCTCTTCGTCCTCTCCCCCGAGTACGTCCGCGATTACGGGGCGGGGACCTGGTGGGACGAGGACGAACGCGTCGCCGACGCCGCCGCCAAGCTGCGGGCCGTCCGCGACCTGGGGATCCGCACCGTGGTGGACCAGACGGTGCAGGGCATAGGCCGCGACATCCGGCTGATCCGCCGGGTCGCCGAGCTGGTCCCCGACCTGCACATCGTCGTGGCGACCGGCCTGTACACGTTCAACGCGCTGCCCCAGCACTACGCGTTCCGCGGCCCCGGCGGGCTGATCGACATGCCGGACCCGATGATCGGCGACTTCACCCGGGACCTGGTGGAGGGGATAGCCGACACCGGGATCAGGGCCGCGTTGCTCAAGTTCTGTGTGGAGGCGGACGGTCTGACGCCGGGGGTGGAGCGCGTGGCCGTCGCGGTGGCGCGCGTCCACCGGGAGACCGGCGCGCCCATCAGCGTCCACACCGACAGCGGCAGCCGGAGCGGGCTGCTCGCCCTCGAGGTCCTGGGACGGGAGTCGGTCGACCCGGCCAGGGTGCTGATCGGTCACGCCGGGGACAGCACCGACCTGGACTATCTGACTCGGCTGGCGGACACCGGCGCGACGCTGGGCATGGACCGGTTCGGCCTGGCGCTGTTCGGCGGCCTGGAGGAGCGGGTGGAGACCGTCGCGGCGCTCGCCGCGCGCGGCTACGCGGACCGCATGGTGCTCTCGCACGACGCGCACTGCTTCCCCGACTACCTCGCGCCCGACCCGGACGCGATCAAGGCCCGCGCCCTGCCCGACTGGCACTTCGGCCACATCGGCGAGCGTGTGCTGCCGATGCTCCGCGAGCGCGGCGTGGACGAGAAGGACATCCAGCGGATGCTCGTGGACAACCCCCGCCGCTTCCTCGGCGCCTGACGGGCCGCGCTCCCGATGGCCACCACGCAGGGCGAGCGGTCCGCGGGGCCACGGCGGATGCGGGTCATGGCGCGAGCCCTCGGGCCCGCGTTCGTCGCCGCTGTCGCCTATGTGGACCCGGGCAACTTCGCCACCAACATCGAGAGCGGCAGCACCTACGGGTATCTGCTGCTCTGGGTCGTGATCGGCGCGGGACTCGCCGCGATGCCCGTGCAGTTCCTCTCGGCCAAGCTGGGCATCGTCACCGGGCTCAGCCTGCCGGAGGCCTGCCGGGAGCGGTTCCCCAGGGCGACCTCACGGGCCCTGTGGGTGCAGGCGGAGCTGATGGCGATGGCCACCGACCTCGCCGAGTTCATGGGGACCGCCATCGCCCTCGACCTGCTGTTCGGCATGGAGCCCACGGCGGCGGTCCTGCTCACGGCCGCGCTCTCCTATCTGATGCTCGGCGTACAGCGGCGCAGGAGCCGCCCGTTCGAGGTGGCCGTCGCCGTGATGCTCGGGCTGATGTGCGCGGGGTTCGGCTATCTGATCGCCCGCTCGGGGGTGGACGGCGGCGCGGCGGTGGCCGGGCTCGTGCCGTCGCCCGCCGACAACCACGCGGTGCTCCTGGCGCTCGGCATCGTCGGCGCCACCGTGATGCCGCACGCCATCTACCTGCACTCGGCGCTCGTCCGCCGCGATCACCTGGGTGGCACGGCCCGGGACACCCGACGGGCCCTGCGCGCCGAGCGGTTCGACGTGCTGGTGGCGCTCAGCCTGGCGGGGGTCATCAACGCCTCGATGCTGCTGGTGGCCGCGGGGGCGTTCCACGACACGGGACTGCCCGAGGTCTCCGCGCTGACCGACGCGCATGCGGCGCTCGGCACCTGGGTGGGTGGCGCGGCGGCGCTGGTGTTCGCGCTGGCGCTCCTGGCCTCGGGCCTCTCGTCCTCCGGGATCGGCACGCTGTCGGGCCAGGTGGTGATGGAGGGCTTCACCGGGGCGCGGATCCCGCTGGTGATCCGCCGGAGCATCACGATGCTGCCCGCGGTGGCGGTGGCGTTCGCGGGCTGGGATCCGACGCAGGCGCTCATCCTCAGCCAGGTGGTGCTGTCCTTCGGGATCGCGCCGGCGCTGATCCCGCTGCTGATGATCACCTCCGACCGCTCGGTGATGGGGTGCCACGCCAACGGCCGGAGGGCCGTGGCCGGCTACGCGGCGCTGGCGGGCGGCATCGTCCTCCTCAACGTCCATCTGCTCGTCCAGCACGTGCTGTAGGGCCCGGGCCCGGGAGCGGCTCAGCAACCCTTGGGCTCAGCAGCCCTTGAGCTCAGGAGCCCCCGGATCCGCGGGTGCGGCGGCGCGAGGCCGCGATGTCGGCCACCACCAGGGTGAGCACGACGACCAGGAAGCCGTTGGCCAACACCGCGGCGCCGTCCTCGATGACATCGCCCGCCAGGCCGCCGAGGCCGACGAACAGCAGGCTCCAGCCCACCGCCCCGAGGGCGTGCCAGAGCAGGAACCGCCGGAAGGGCATGCGGGTGACGCCGGCCAGCGCGGGCAGCACCTCGCGGCGGAAGCGGGTGAACCGGGAGAGGAATATCGCCGCGCGGGCGTGGTCCACCAGGAACCGCTGGGCGCTCAGCAGCCGTTCGCGCCGGAGGACCAGCGTGCGGTAGCCGAGGGCGGTGGCGCCCTGGCGCCCGCCCATCCGGTAGGCGACGCAGCCCGCGGCGACGGCGGCGGCCGTCACCACGGCCAGCATGTGCGGCAGGGAGACATGGAAGTCCAGGGCGCCGGTGGTGGCGGCGCCGCCGAAGAGGGCGGCGGTCTCCCCGGGGATCACATGGCGGACCAGGACGGAGCCCTCGGCGAACACGATGAGGGCGACCAGCAGATAGGCGGCCAGGGTCGGCACCGCGATGACGCCGCCGGACAGCTGGGTCATCGATGCCCCCGGGAGGGCGGACGGGCGGGCGGCGGCACGGTGGAGGGTACGTCGGGCACGTGGCGGCTCCGGGAGCGCTGGGCGGACGTGGGAACGGCGTGGTCACCGGCTACCACCACGGTACGGAACCCATGGCACCGGCGCCGTTCCCCTGTCCCCACCGAAGTGTGTGGACATCCGCACTTCTTGGGCGCCCTCGGAGCGGCGGACGCGACCGGGCGGCCGACGGAAGTCGGCCGCCCGGTCGTCGCGCGCCTGGTCTCAGGCGGTGATCGTGGCCTTCCTGACGCGCTCCACCACGTCGCCCACGGTGTGCAGCTCCTTCAACTCGTCGTCGCTCAGCTCGACCTTGAACTTCTCGCCCACGGCCACGGCGACCTCGATGAGGGCGAGCGAGTCGATGTCGAGGTCCTCGATCAGGTGTTTCTCCGGCGTCACCTGGCCGGCGGGAATTCCCGTGACCTCCTCGACGATTTCGGCAACCGATTCGACAATGGCTTTCTCGGACACCCGGGTCTCCCGATCTCGTGTGGACATGCCTGGACGTGCGCGGACGTGCGCGGACAGTGCGGTGAACGGTGTGGTGAACGGTGGGGTGGGCGGTGGGGTGGACGGAGAGGCGGGCGTGCCCGGGGGAGAGGTGCCGACGAGGCGCGGTGGCCGACGTTCCCCGCCGCTCATGAGGCGTTCCGCGCCGCCCGCCTGGCCTCGGCGGCGGCGAATCGCTCCGACTGGACGGACGCCTGCTTGTCGAGGATCTCCAGATGGTCGGCCAGCCCCTCGCGGGCCTTCTCGGCCGACTCGTCCAGACCCTCGATGTCGAAGAGCCGCCAGTGCTTGAGCAGCGGCTGGACCACCTCGTCGTGATGGATGGACAGGTTGTAGATCCCCGAGCGGGCGATGACCATCGACTTCCGCGTGAAGTTGGGGATGACCGTGCCCGGCATGGCGAAGCCGGTGATCTCCGAGCAGATGGCGCGCACGGTCGCGGACGGGTCGATCTCAAGACCGGCCGTCACCAGCGACCGGTAGAAGATCATGTGCAGGTTCTCGTCGGCGGCCACCCGCGTCAGCAGGTGGTCGGCGATCGGATCGTCCACGAAGCGCCCGGTGTTGCGGTGGGCGATCCGGGTGGCCAGCTCCTGGAGCGAGACATAGGCCAGCGACTCGAGCGGCCCCGGGCGGTCGCTGTGGTGGCCGAGCTGCATCACCGCCATCCGCTCGGCCTCCAGCGCGTCGGGGTCGAGCGCCCTGGTGACCAGCAGATAGTCCCGGATGCACATGGCGTGGCGGCCCTCCTCGGCCGTCCACCGCCCCACCCAGGTGCCCCAGGCGCCGTCCCTGCCGAAGCGGTTGGCGATCTCCCGGTGGTAGCTGGGGAGGTTGTCCTCCGTCAGCAGGTTGACCTCGAGGGCGATCCGCGCCTCCGGGGTCAGCCGCGACTGGTCGGGGTGCCAGGGCTGCTCGACGAAGTCGCGCCCCTCCTCCCACGGCACGTACTCGTGCGGCATCCACTCCTTGGCCAGGGACAGATGGCGGTTGAGGTTCCGCTCGACCACAGGTTCGAGCTCGGCCAGCACGTCGACTCTCACGACGACCTCCTGAGGACGAGGACCACGTTGTGTCCGCCGAAGCCGAAGGAGGTCGACAGGGCGGCGGCGGGGCTGGCCGACCGGGGGCGGTCGGTGACGAGGTCGAGCTCCACCTCGGGGGCGGGCTCGGCGAGGTTCCTGGTCGCGGGGATCAGCGAGTCCCGCAGGCTGAGCACGGTGAAGATGGCCTCGACCGCGCCCGCCGCGCCCAGCAGATGGCCGGTGGACGCCTTGGTGGCGGTGACCGCCGGGCCGTTCCCCATCGCCCGCCGAAGCGCCCGCGCCTCGGTGATGTCCCCGGCCGGGGTGCCGGTGGCGTGCGCGTTGACATAGCTGATGTCGGCGGGGACGAGGTCGGCGTCGGCCAGCGCCTGGTCGATGGCCCGCACCTGCCCTTCCGCGTCGGGGGTGGTCATGTCGGTGGCGTCCGATGTGACGCTGGCGCCGGCGAGCACGGCGTACTCCCTGGCCCCTCTGGCGCGCGCGAAGTCGTCGCGCTCCAGCACCACCACGCCCGCGCCCTCGGCCATCACGAAGCCGTCGCGGTCCCGGTCGAACGGCCGGGACGCCTGCTCGGGGGCGTCGTTGCGGGTGGAGAGCGCGCCCATGCGCGCGAACCCGCCGATGGACAGCGGATGCAGGCAGGCGTCGGTGCCGCCCGCGACCACCACGTCGGCGCGGCCCGCCCTGATCAGCATCGCGCCGACCGCGAGCGCCTCGGCCCCGGACGCGCAGGCGCTGGTGGGGGCGTGGGTCCCGGCCCTGGCGCCCAGCTCGATGCTCACCACGGCCGCCGCCGCGTTGGGCATCAGGCGCGGCACGGTGAACGGCGACAGCATCCGGGGGCCGTGTGCCTCCAGCCGGTCGTCCTGGTCGAGCATGGTCAACGCGCCGCCTATGCCGGTGCCGACGACCACCGCGAGCCGTTCGGGCTCCACCGCGGGTGCGCCCGCGTCGGCCCATGCCTCCCTCGCGGCGACCAGCGCGGTCTCCTGGCTGCGGTCGAGCCTGCGGCGCTGCACCCGGTCGATGATGGCGGCCGGGTCCTTGCACAGCGTTCCGGCGATCCGCACCGGGAGTTGCTCGGCCCACGGGGTCTCCAACTCGGTGACCCCCGACTCCCCGGCGAGCAGCGCGGACCAGCTGGTGGGGACGTCGCCGCCGAGGGGGGTCGTCGCCCCCATGCCGGTCACCACCACGTCGGGCCGTCCGCGGACGTGCCGGCCCCGAGCCGGTGAATCATCACGTCTGTCCATCACAGCACACCCCTTCCTCGGGCGTCCTCACGGGAATTGCCTTTCCCGCGTGACCGGTGGCTCTCGACGAGAAGCCTGAACGGCCGCTTCGAGTAGGAAAGGCTACTGAAAACGCGGCATGCGGCAGAAGGCACTCAGGGAGGAATGAAAACCCGTCCACGGACGAAGTCGGAATCGCTCCGATGAACGAGCGGGACTCATACCGAAGCATGAGGGATTCCTCTTCCAAGGGCGGTTGTCCGGGCCGGTGTTCCCGCCCCTAAGATGTTCAGGCGCCGACGAGAATGACCGAATCCGAGTCACGTCGCGGAATTCCAGCTCGAATTGACTGCTCCCTCGAATGAGAGGCCCGGCATGGTGCAGAGCACTTCCCTTACCCCGGCGCGCTCGGAGTCGGCGCCCCCCGCCGAGGACGAGCCCCGCTGGCTCACGTTGATCGACATGTGCCGGGCCAGGGCGGCCGATGAGACCGACCGGAAGTATTTCTCGTTCCTCGAACACGGCGAGGAGGAGAGCGATTTCCTGACGCCGGGTGAGGTCGACCGGCTGGCGCGCGCCATCGCCGTCACGCTGCTCGAACACGCGCCCGCCGGTTCCCGGGTCCTGCTGAACTACCCGCCGGGGCTCGCGTTCGTCCCCGCGTTCTTCGGCTGCCTGTACGCCGGGATGATCGCGGTGCCCATCCCGCCCGTCGAAGCGGGCCGCGACGGCGCCAAGACCAGCCGCCTCGAGGCGGTGACCGCGAGCTCCGAGCCCGCGGTCCTCCTGAGCACCGCCGCCACCCTGGCCAAGCTCGAGGCCAGTCAGGCCGTCGCCGAGGCGCTCTCCGGCGTGGCGCGGCTCGCCACCGACACGGTGGACCCGGAGGCGGGGGCCGCCTGGACCGCGCCCGACGTGGACGGCGACACGGTCGCCTACCTCCAGTACTCCTCGGGCTCCACCGGCCTGCCCAAGGGCGTGATGCTCACCCACGCCAACGTCCTCGACAACCTGGCGCTCATCCACGAGAACGGCTCGCGCGGCGAGCTGCCCGAGGGCTCGGCGCCCCCGCCCGTGGTCCTCTGGCTGCCGCTCTTCCACGACATGGGCCTGGTCAACGGGATCCTCCAGCCGCTGTTCGCTGGCTACGAGGTGACGCTGATGCCGCCGCTCGCCTTCGTGCAGCACCCGTTCAACTGGCTGCGCGCCATCTCCGACCGGGGCGAGGCCATCAGCGTGGCCCCGAACTTCGCGTACGAGCTGTGCGTGCGCCGGGTCTCCGACGCGCAGGCGGCCACCCTCGACCTCAGCGGCTGGAAGCTGGCCGCCGTCGGCGCCGAGCCGGTGCGCCCCGACACGCTGGACCGGTTCGTCGAGAAGTTCGGGCCCGCCGGGTTCCACCGGGAGACGTTCTTCCCCTGCTACGGGCTGGCCGAGTCCACCGTGATGGTCAGCGGCGGACCGGCCACCGAGGAGCCGGTGGTGCGGTCGTTCGACGCCGCGGCGCTGGTGGCGGGGAAGCTGCGGCCCGCCGCCCCCGGCGCCAGGGCGCGGCGCCTGGTCGGCTGCGGGCAGATCCAGCCCTCGCTGACGCTGCGCCTGGTCGACCCGGTCACCGGCGAGCTGTGCGCCGACGACGAGATCGGCGAGGTGTACGTCTCGGGGCACAGCGTCGGCACGGGCTACTGGAACGCGCCCGACCTCACGGACGACACCTTCAGGGCGCGGCTGCCCGACGCTCCCGAGCTGCGGTTCCTGCGCACCGGCGACCTCGGGTTCCTCCATGAGGGGCAGCTGTTCATCACCGGGCGCCGCAAGGACGTGATCATCCTCGACGGCCTCAACTACTACCCGCACGACATCGAGGAGTCCGTCTCCCGCTGCCACCACGCCCTTCGCCAGGACCGGGTCTGCGCCTTCTCGGTGGACGACGGCGGGCGGGAGAAGCTCGTGGTGCTGGTCGAGATCGAGCGCCGCCACCGGGTCCTGCGCGCGGGGGAGACCGCCGATGGCGGCGGGCCAGGGGCGCGGAACGCCGTGGCGGCGAGCGAGATCGAGGCCGCGGTGCGCCGTGCCGTCGCCGCCGACCACGCCATCAGGGTCGCCGACACGTTGCTGCTGCGGCCCGGGATCCTCCCCTACACCAGCAGCGCCAAGATCAAGCGCGCCGAGTGCCGCGAGCGCTACGCCGCCGGGAAGTTCGATGCCGACCACCTCGCCTGACCCCGCAGGGAGAGCCATGCCCCACGACAGCGAGAGCGACAGGGCCGAGGCGGGCGCGCAGGACATCCGCGCCTGGCTCGCCGACCGGGTCGCCGAGATCTCAGGCACTGACGCGGCGGACATCGAGAGCACCACGCCCTTCGACGTCTACGGCGTCAACTCCACCGACGCGGTCAGCATCTCGGGCGAGCTGGCCGAGCGCTTCGGCCTGCGCCTCGCGCCCACCGCGCTCTACGACCACCCCACCATCGACGCGCTCACCGCCCATCTGCTCCCCGGCGCCGCCGGGCCGTCCGCGGCTGCCGAGCCCGCCGCCCTGCCCGCCGCGGGTGGCGCGGGGGCCGACGACGACCCGGTCTGCCTGGTCGGGATGGCCTGCCGCTTCCCCGGACCCGCCGAGACGCCCGAGGAGTTCTGGGCGGCCCTGGCCGCCGGGGTCGACGCCTCGGCCGACGTGCCGGCGGACCGTTGGGACGCGCGCGCCGACCTCGACGAGGACGCCGACGCGCCGGGCGCCACGTACACGAGCAAGGGCGCGTTCGTCGGCGACATCGCCGGGTTCGACCCGGCGTTCTTCGGCATCTCGCCGCGCGAGGCGCTGCGGATGGACCCGCAGCAGCGGATGCTCCTCGAGGTCTCCTGGCAGGCGCTGGAGAACGCGGGCACCGCGCCGGACCGCCTGCGCGGCAGCAGGACCGGCGTGTTCGTCGGGATGATGCCGAGCAACCAGTACGCCGCGCTCCAGCAGGACCGCACCGGGCCCGAGGTGCTCGACGACCCCTATCTCGGCCTGGGCACCTCGTCGAGCGTGGTCGCGGGCCGCCTTTCCTACCTGCTCGACCTGCGCGGGCCAAGCCTGGTGCTCGACACCGCCTGCTCCTCCTCGCTGGTCGCCCTCCACCTGGCCGCCCGCTCACTGCGCAGCGGCGAGACCGACCTCGCCCTGGTCGGCGGCGTCAGTGCCACGCTGCACGCCGACACCTACAAGCAGGCGTGCAAGATGCGGATGCTCGCCCGCGACGGCCGCTGCAAGACGTTCGACGCCGCCGCCGACGGCTTCCTGCTCGGCGAGGGCTGCGGCGTGGTGGTCCTGGAGCGGCTCAGCGACGCGACGGCGCGCGGGCACCGGGTGCTCGCGGTGATCCGCGGCTCCGCGGTCAACCAGGACGGCACGAGCAACGGCCTCACCGCCCCCAACGGCGCCGCGCAGGTCGCGGTGATCCGCGCCGCCCACGCCGACGCCGGCGTCACCCCCGAGGCGGTCGACTACGTCGAGGCGCACGGTTCGGGCACGCTGCTCGGCGACTCCATCGAGATGAGCGGCCTCCACACGGTGTTCGGCCCCACCCGGACGGCGGACGCGCCGCTGATCGTCGGCGCGGTGAAGACCAACATCGGCCACCTGGTCGGCGCCGCGGGCATGGCCGGGCTGATCAAGACCGTCCTCGCCCTCGGCCACGGTGGCATCCCCGCGAACCTGCACCACGAGGAGCCCAACCCCACCATCGACTGGGACCGTTGCCCCACGCTGCTGCCCGACCGGCTCATCGCCTGGCCGGAGACCGGGCGGCCCCGGCTGGCCGGGGTCAGCTCCTTCGGCTGGTCAGGCACCAACGCCCATGTCGTTCTCGAGCAGCCGCCCGCGCCCGAGCGCGCCCCGGCGCCCGAGGCGCCCCGCGTGCTGCCGCTCTCCGCGCGCACCCCCGGCGCGCTCACCGCGGCCGCCGCGCGCCTGGCCGCCAGGCTGCGCGCCGAGCCCGCGCTCCGCCTCGACGACGTCGCCGCCACCCTGCGCGCCGGGCGCAGTGTCCTGGAGTACCGCGCCGCCGTGGTCGGCGTGAGCGCCGAGGGGGCCGCGGAGGCGCTGGAGCGCCTGGCCGCCCCCGCCGCCTCCGCCCACCTGCCCGCCGGGCGCGTCACTCCGGTCGCGCTGCTGCTGCCCGGCACCGGCGAGCTGCGGGTCGGCACCGGGCGTCGGCTCTACGAGACCGACGCCGCCTACCGCGCGGCGTTCGACGCCTGCGCCGTGGCCGCCCGTGAGTCGCTCGACGCCGATCTGCGGGAGATCGTCTACCCGGAGGGCGCCTCCGACGAGGGGCCGAGCACGGCGTTCGGTCCTGGCGCGCGCGCCGCGGACGCCGACTCGCCGCTCCACGGGCGGCTCGACATCGGCCATGCCGCCGTCTTCGCCGTGGACTACGCCTGCGCCGCGCTCTGGCGCGCCCGCGGCGTCGAGCCCACCGCGCTGCTCGGCTACAGCCTCGGGGAGTATGTCGCGGCCTGCCTGGCCGGGGTCTTCACCCTCGAGGACGCCCTGCTGCTGGTCGTCAGGCGCGCCCAGCTGGTCGCCGGGGCGGCGCCAGGCGCGATGACCACGGTGGCGCTGCCCGCCGAGCGCGTCCGCCCGTTGCTCACCCGCGACGTGGGCATCGCCGCCGCCAACGGCCCGCTGACCAGCGTGGTCTCGGGCCCCACCGAGGCGGTCGAGGCGTTCGAGGACCGGCTGCGCGGCGAGCGCGTCGCGCACCTGCGGATCCCCACGGGCCGCGCCATGCACGCGCCGATGCTGGCGCCTCAGGCGGAGGAGCTCAGGGCGCTGGTCGCCTCGCTGCCCCGGCGGGCGCCGACGATCCCCTACCTGTCCAACGTCACCGGCACCTGGATCGCCGCGGACGAGGCCCGCGACCCGGCGTACTGGGCGCGTCACCTGCTGGGCACCGTCCGGTTCGCCGAGGCCGTGGAACGTCTGGTCGAGGGCGAGCCCAAGGCGCTGGTCGAGGCCGGTCCCGGGCAACTCGCCAGCTTCGCCACCCAGATCGTCACCGCGTCGGGCGGTCGGACCACCGCGGTCGCGCTGCCCACGCTCCCCGGTGCCGCCGACCGGCGCGGTGTCGAGACGGTCGTCGCGGGCACCCTGGCCCGGCTGTGGACGCAGGGCGCCGCGGTCGATCCGGCGCCCCCGGACGACGCGGCCCTGACCGTCACGCTGCCCGGCTACCCGTTCGAACACCAGCGGCTCTGGCCCGCGTTGCGCGAGCGGGACGACGCCGCCCCCGGGCCCGCCGCCGCGCCGGGCGAGGCCCCCAGGACCTATGTGCCGGAGTGGACCGAGGCCCCGGCGGAGGGCGGCGGGCGGCCCGTCGGCCCCTTCCTGCTCTACGCCGACGCGCTCGGCCTGGCCGACCGGCTGGCCCTGCGCCTCGGCGAGGAGGCGTCCTGCGTGACCGTCACGGCGGGCGAGGCGTTCGCCCGCACCGGGCCCTCCTCGTTCGCGATACGGCCCGGCGCGGTCGAGGACCACGCGCGGCTGCTCGCCGAGCTGCCCGCCGAGGCGCTGCCCCGCACCGTGGTGCACCTCTGGTCGGTGAGCGGGCCGACGCCGCCGGACCTCGGCGCTCAGCAGGAGCTGGGCTTCACCGGGGTGCGGCACGCCGCGACCACGCTGGCCGCGGCCGTGCCCGAGGGCGCCAGGCTGCTGGTGGTCAGCGACGGCGGCCAGGTGGTGCCGGGGGACGAGACCGCGCACCTGGGCAAGGCCACGCTCGGCGGCCCTGTCCTGACCGTTCCCCAGGAGTACCCCGGCTGGTCATGCCGCTGGATCGACCTGGCGCCCGAGGCGTCGGGCGGTGACGCGGCGGCCGACGCGCTGCTCGCCGAGCTGGGCTGGCCCGGCCCGGAGTCGGCCGTCGCGTGGCGGTCGGGGACGCGCCGGGTGCGGCGCTACCGCGAGACCGCCGTCACCCCCTCGGGGGTGGCGCCGCGCGACGGCGGCACCTATCTGATCACCGGCGGGCTCGGCCAGCTCGGCCTGGTCATCGCGGGCCACTTCGCCGCCCGCGCGCGGGACGTGCGGCTCGTGCTGACCGGCCGCTCAGGGCTGCCGCCGCGCGAGCGCTGGGACGAGGTGCTGGCGAACGCGCCCGAGAGCGGCGACGCGGCCCGGATACGCGGCGTGCGGGAGCTTGAGGGGCGCGGCGCCTCGGTGCTCGTGGCCGCCGCGGATGTCGCGGACCCGGCGGCGCTGCGCGCGGCGCTCGACGCCGCCGCCCTGCGGTTCGGGCCGCTCACGGGCGTGGTGCACGCGGCCGGGCTCACCTCGGCCGATGTGTTCGCCCCGCTGGCCGGGGTGACGGACGAGCAGATCGCGGCGCACTTCGCCGCCAAGGTGCACGGCACCCTGGCACTCGGCGAGGCGCTTCAGGGCGCCGAGCCGGAGTTCGTGCTGCTGATGTCGTCCATGTCCGCCGTGCTCGGCGGGCTCGGCTTCACCGGCTACGCGGCGGCCAACGCGTTCCTCGACCGCTGCGCCGAGGCGCGGAGCGCGGGCGTGGGCGCGGGCGCCGCCGCGTCAGGCGTCTGGCAGAGCGTGGCCTGGGACACGTGGCGTTCCACCGTGGAAGGTCCCGACACCGGCGGCATCGGCGCCTCGCTCGCCCGCTACTCCTTCCCCGCCGAGCAGGCGCTCGCGGTGCTCGACCGGGTGCTCGGCGGGCCCGCGCGGCTCGTGGTGGTCAAGGGCGAGCTCGCCCCCAGGATCAGCGCCTGGGTGGGCGGGGCCGACCCGTTCGCGCCCCGGCACGAGAGCCCGGCACCCGCCGCCGTGGGCGGCGACCGGTTCGCCCGTCCCGAGCTGGCCCAGCGGTTCGTGCCGGTCAGCAACGACGACGAGCGGCGGCTGGCCGCCCTGTGGGGACAGGCGCTCGGCCTGGCCGATGTGGGCTCCCACGACAACTTCTTCGACCTGGGCGGCAATTCGCTGGTCGGGATGCAGCTGATGAACTCCATCGGCAAGGAGTTCCGCAGGGCGTTGCCCGCCGTGGCGCTGTTCGAGGCGCCGACCGTGAGCGCGATGGCGGCCTATCTGCGGGAGCTGCCCCCGACGGGCGGTCAGCCGCGGGTGGCGCCGGCGGAGCCCGCGACGCCCTCGGCGCCTGCCACGCCCGTCGCCGCCCCGCCACCCGCGGCCCAGGGCAGGGCGGCCGCTCCCGCCGCCGCCCCGGCTCCGGCCGCCGCGCCCGAGAACGCGGTCGCGCCCGAGAGCGCGGTCGCCATCATCGGCATGGCGGGCCGCTTCCCCGGCGCCGAGGACCTCGACCGCTTCTGGCAGGTGCTCCGCGACGGCGTGGAGACCATCTCCTTCTTCACCGAGGAGGAGATGGTCGCGGCCGGGGTCCCGGCCGAGCTGGTGAGCAGCCCCGGCTATGTCAGGGCCCGCCCGGTGCTCGACCACATCGACCTCTTCGACGGGGAGTTCTTCGGCTACAACCCGCGCGAGGCCCGGCTGCTCGACCCGCAGCAGCGGCTCTTCCTCGAGTGCTGCTGGGAGGCGCTCGAGAGCGCGGGGTACGGCGACGGCGACGCGTCCCGCTCGGTCGGCGTCTTCGGCGGCGCCAACCTCAGCACCTATATCCGCAAGATCTTCGAGGACCCGGAGACCGCGTCCTCGGTCAACGAGTACCAGGTGGTGATCAGCAACGACAAGGACGCGCTGACCACCAACGTCTCCTACCGGTTCAACCTCGGCGGCCCCTCGCTCGGCGTCCAGACGTTCTGCTCCACCTCGCTGGTTGCCGTGCACCTCGCGGCCCGCAGCGTGCTGGGCGGCGAGTGCGAGATGGCGCTGGCTGGCGGGGTCTCGATCCGGGTGCCCGACCGGGTGGGGCACGTCTACCAGGAGGGCGGGATGGAGAGTCCTGACGGCCACGTCAGGACCTTCGACGCCGACGCCCGCGGCTCCATCTTCGGGGACGGCGCCGCGGTGGTCCTGGTCAAGCGGCTCTCCGCGGCCATCGCGGACGGCGACCCCGTGGCCGCCGTGATCCGCGGCTCCGCGGTGAACAACGACGGCTCCCTCAAGGTCGGCTTCACCGCCCCCAGCGTCCGTGGCCAGGCCGCCGTGATCTCCGCGGCGCTGAACCACGCGGGCGTCGCGCCGGACGAGGTCTCCTACGTCGAGGCCCACGGCACCGCGACCGAGCTGGGCGACCCCATCGAGATGTCCGCGCTCGGCCGCGCGTTCGCCGGCGTGCGGGCCGGGCGGGTCAAGGTCGGCTCGGTGAAGACCAACCTCGGCCATCTGGACCGCGCCGCGGGCGCCACCGGGCTCATCAAGACGGTGCTGAGCCTTCAGCACCGCCAGCTGCCCCCGAGCCTCCACTTCCGCACCCCCAACCCGGAGATCGACTTCACCGGTGGCCCCTTCCGGGTCAACACGGAGCTGACGCCGTGGGAGTCGGATGGCCGCCCGCGCCGCGCCGGGATCAACTCGCTCGGCATGGGCGGCACCAACGTCCACGTGGTGCTCGAGGAGGCGCCGCCCCTGCCGCCGGGCGACCAGGGCCGCGACCTTCAGGTGCTCGTCCTCTCCGCCAGGAGCCGGGAGGCGCTCGACGAGGCGGGCCGCCGCCTCGCCCGGCACCTGCGCCGCCACCCCGCGCAGTCCCTCGCCGACGTGGCCTACACGCTCCAGGTGGGGCGCCAGCGGTTCGACGAGCGCAGGGCGTTGGTCGCGCGCGGCACCGAGGACGCGCTCCGGTTGCTCGAGAGCGCCGGGGCGGACGAGGTGCACGAGCGGCGCGAGAAGCGGCGCGAGCGCCCCGTCGGGTATCTGTTCCCCGGCGCGGGGGCCGCGTACGCCGGGATGGCCGCGGGGCTCCATCTCTCCGAGGAGTCCTTCCGCGCGACCGTGGACGAGTGCTGCGCCCTGCTGCCCCCGGCGCTCGCCGCCGCGGTCGGGGACGTGCTCACCGGCGCGGCCGATGACGAGGCGCCGGTCGGCACCGGCGTGGCCGCCTGCGCCGCGTTCGTCCTCGGCTACGCGCTCGCCAGCCTGCTGGCCTCCTGGGGCCTGCGCCCCGACTCCCTCGCGGGCGTCGGCGTCGGCGAGTTCACCGCCGCCTGCGTGGCGGGCGTGCTCTCCCCGCCCGACGCGCTCGCCCTCGTCGCCGAGGC
Organism: Streptomyces radicis; assembly: GCF_003626575.1. Lineage (GTDB taxonomy): Bacteria > Actinomycetota > Actinomycetes > Streptomycetales > Streptomycetaceae > Streptomyces > Streptomyces radicis. Next base: position 42,712 of record NZ_RBDY01000001.1, read on the forward strand.
CGCCCGGGTGGCCGAGGCGGACGCGGGGGCCGAGGGCGAACGTGAGCTCGCCGCCTGGATCCGCGCCAAGGTGACCCTGGCCGCCCCCGCCGTGCCCTGCGCCCGCCGGGACACCGGCGGCTGGCTCGACGGCTCGGCCGCCACCGACCCTGAGCACTGGGCGCGCCGCGCCCTGGCCGCCGACGGCGACGCCACGGCCTCGGCCGTCCCCGCCGCCGCTCCGCTGCTCGCCGAGCCGGACCGGCTGCTGCTCGAGATCGGCCCCGGCGAGACGTTCACCGCCGCCCTCACCGCGCTGCCCGAGGTCTCCGACGACCGCGCCGGGCTGATCCTCCCCACCCTCCCGGGGCGCGGCAACCGGCACGGCGGCGCCGCCGCGGTGCACACCGCGGTGGCCCGCGCCTGGGTGGCGGGGGCCGACCTCGACTGGGCCGCGTACCACGGGGACCGGCGGCGCCTACGGCTGCCGCTGCCCACCTACCCGTTCCAGCGCAGCCGCTACTGGATCGACACCGACGCCCCCGCGCCCGGCTCACGCCTCCGGCGCGAGCTCCCGGCCGACGCGCCGCCGGGCGCCCGGCTCGCCGCCCTGGCCAAGCTGCCGCCCGAGCGGTGGCTCCACGCCCCCGGCTGGCGGCAGCTCGCCCCACGCCCCGCTCCGGCCGAGGCCGATCCGGCGACCGGGACCTGGCTGCTGCTCGCCGACGCGGCGGGCGTGGCCGAGGCGTTGGCCGCCGAGATCGCCGCCGCGGGGGGCGACACGGTGATCGCCACGCCCGCGGCCGAGTTCGCGCGCACCGACCGGGACGCCGTCGCGCTCGACCCCAAGGACGCCTCGCACTGGACCGAGCTGTTCCAGGTGCTGCGGGCCGAGGGCCGCGCGCCCGCGAGGATCGCCCACCTGTGGGCCGTGGACCCGGTGCCCGAGCACGCCACCGGCACCGACCGCGCCGACCAGGGCTTCTACAGCACGCTGGCGCTGCTCCAGGCCATCGGTGGCGAGTCGGACGCCGGGCGCGGTGGGCTCGCGCTGGTCACCTCCGGCGCCTTCGACGTGACCGGCTCCGACCCGGTGGACCCGGCCAAGGCCACCACCGTCGGCCCGGCCAAGGTCGCGCCGCTCGAGTACCCGGGGCTGGACGTACGGCACATCGACGTGCCAGCGCCCGGCGACCGGGAGGCCGCGGCCGCGCTCGCCGCCCTGCTCGTCAGGGAGCTGACCGGGGAGCGCGACGAACGGCACGTGGCCCTGCGCGGCCGACGCCGCTGGACCCCGACGCACACCCAGCTGCCGCCCGCTGCGGCGCCGGAGCCTGGTGAGGTGCTGCGCGAGGGCGGCGTCTACCTCATCACCGGCGGCCTCGGCGGCATCGGCCTGGCGATGGCCAGGTCGCTGGCGGGCTCCGTACGCGCCCGGCTGGTGCTCGCGGGCCGCTCGGGGCTTCCCGACCGCGCCGAGTGGGACGCGATCCTCGCCGACCGCGAGGCCGCGCCCGAGCTGGCGCACCGCGTCGAGCGGGTGCGGGAGTTGGAGCGCCTCGGCGCCGAGGTCCTGGTGGTGCGGATGGACGTCGCCGACCCCGGCGAGGTGGCGGACGCGGTGGCCGCGGCCGTCGGGCGCTTCGGCCGCGTCGACGGCGTCATCCACGCGGCGGGCCTGCCAGGCCTCGGGGTGATGCAGTACAAGTCGGCCGAGGCGGCGACCGAGGTGCTGCGGCCCAAGCTGGCGGGCGCGGCCGCGCTGCGCGAGGCGCTGGCCGGGGTGCCGGTGGACTTCCTCGCGCTGTTCTCGTCCACCGCGGCCGTCACGGGCGGCGGCCCGGGCCAGGCCGACTACGCCGCGGCCAACGCGGCGCTCGGGGCCGAGGCCGAGCGCGCCGCCTCGGGCGCGCGGCCCCGGACGGTCACCGTCGACTGGGGCGAATGGCGGTGGAACGCCTGGGACATGGCGCTGGCCGGGTTCGACGCGGCCACCACCGACTTCCTCAGGAAGAACAGGGAGCGCATCGGCATCACCTTCGAGGAGGGCTGGAACGCGTTCCTCAAGGTCCTCGGCAGCGGCGAGTCGCGTCTCGTCGTCTGCTCCCAGGACATCGGCGAGCTGGCCGACATCACCGCGGGGCTCGACCTCGCCCAGCTCGCCGGGCGCGCGGGACCGGCCGACGGCGTCCGGCACCCCAGGCCCGACCTGCCCGTCGCCTACACCGAGCCGGAGGGCGAGGGCGAACGCGCCGTGGCCGAGCTGTGGGGTCACGTGCTCGGCATCGAGAAGATCGGCGCGCTCGACGACTTCTTCGAGCTGGGCGGCAACTCCCTGCTCGGCGTGGACCTCGTGCACCGGATGCGGGAGGCGCTGGACTGCCCGGGGCTCCCGCCGCACGTGCTCCACGAGGCGCCGACCGTGCGCGAGGTCGTCCGCCTCGCCGAGTCGCCGGACGCCGGGACGGCCTCCGCTCCATCCACATCACCCGCTTCACCGAGAGGGGCAGCTGTATGACACGCGTCGGAGTCGTCGGGGCCGGGGTCATGGGCACCGGGCTCGCCCAGAGCCTCACCGAGTACGGCCACGAGGTCGTGCTGGTGGACCGCAGCAAGGAGGCGCTCGACCTGGCCCAGGCCGAGATCCTGAAGTTCGAGCGGTTCGGCGCGCTGCTCGGCGCCACCGGGCCCAGCCGGGAGGGCATGAGCGGGCGCGTCACCTGCACCACGGACCTGGCCGACCTGTCCACCGTCGAGTTCCTCGTGGAGAACATCACCGAGAGCTGGGAGCTGAAGCGCGCCCTCTACCCCCAACTCGACGAGGCCGCCCCTGAGTCCTGCGTCTTCGCGGTGAACACCTCGGCCATCCCGATCACCAAGGTCGCCGCCCGCACCACGCGCCAGGACCGCGTCATCGGCACCCACTTCATGAACCCCGTGCCCATGAAGCCGACCGTCGAGGTCATCAAGGGCTGGCACACCAGCCAGGAGACCATCGACGCGACACTCGCCCTGCTCGGCGCGTTCGGCAAGAGCGGTGTGCAGGTCAACGACTCGCCCGGGTTCGTCTCCAACCGCGTCCTGATGCTCACCATCAACGAGGCCGTCTACCTGGTCGCCGACGGCGTCGCCGAGCCTGAGGACGTGGACCGGATCTTCACCGAGTGCTTCGGCCACACCATGGGCCCGCTGGCCACCGCCGACCTGATCGGCCTCGACACCATCCTCTACAGCATCGACGTGCTGTACGAGAACTTCAACGACGGCAAGTACCGCCCCTGCCCGCTGCTCCAGCGGATGGTCGACGCGGGCCTGTACGGCCGGAAGTCCGGCCGGGGCTTCTTCGCCTACGAGGCCTGACCGCCTCCCCCTCGCCCACCCATTCACCGCCTCTCCCCCCATCGGCTAAGGAGACGAACGACATGTCGGAGCAGACCGGCACCCGGATCAGGGACTTCATCCTCACCCGCTTCCCCGGCGTCGAACTGGACGACCGGGTCGACATCTTCACCCTCGGCTTCGTCAACTCCCTCTTCGCGATGGAGCTGGTGATGTTCCTGGAGAAGGAGTTCGACCTGCGGATCCCCAACGAGGAGATGTCGCTGGACAACTTCCGCACCGTCGAGGGCATGAGCGCGCTCGTGGCCCGGGTCCGCGCGGGCGCGTCGGCCGGGGCGGGCCCCGCATGACACCGGCCGCCACGTTCTCCGCCACGCCCTCGTCCGATGTCGACGAGGCGGCGCTGCGCGCGGGCCCCCGGGCGTTCGTCGACGCCGAACTCGCCCCCAGGGCCGACGCGTTCGACGAGGCCGCGGAGATACCCGAGTGGTTCCTCACGTCCCTGGCCGAGCAGGGGATGTGGGGCGCGGTGCGCACCGGCGGGATGGTGGCGTTCGGCGTGCTGCACGAGGAGGTGGGCCGCGGCTGCTCCTCGGCGCGCAGCCTGCTGACCGTGCACAGCATGGCGCTGTACGCCCTGGACCGCTGGGGCTCGGCCGCGATGCGGGAGCGCTGGCTCGACCCGATGACCGAGGGCGGGCGGCTCGGCGCGTTCTGCCTGACCGAGCCGGGCGCGGGCAGCGACATCACCGCGGTCGCCGCCACCGCCCGCCCAGCCCCCGGCGGGGGCTGGCTGCTCGACGGCCACAAGAAGTGGGTGACCGGCGGCGAACGGGCCGACCTGCTCCTGGTGTTCGCCCGCACCGAGCGCGGGGTCTCGGCGTTCCTCGTGCCCGCGGACACCCCGGGCCTGACCCGGACCCCGGTGCGGGGGCTGCTCGGCACCAGGGCAGCGCTGACCGCGGAGATCCGCTTCGACGGGTGCCGACTGCCCGCCGAGGCGCTGCTCGGCGCGGAGGGCATGGGTACCGCCATCGCCGCCGGGGTCCTCGACATCGGCCGGTACAGCGTCGCCTCGGGCAGCGTCGGCATCGTCCAGGCGTGCCTCGACGCCTCCGTGCACCATGCCACCACGCGCCGCCAGGGCGGCGTCCTCATCGGACGGCACCAGCTGATCCAGAAGATGATCACGGAGATGGCGGTCAACCTCAGGGCCGCCAGGGCGCTCTGCCTGCGGGCCGGGCGCCTGAAGGAGGCCGGTGACCCCGCGACCATCGTGGAGACCTGCGCCGCCAAGTACCTCGCCTCGGTCAGCGCGATGCGCGCGGCGACCGACGCGGTGCAGATCCACGGCGCGAGCGGGTGCAGCGCCGAGCGGTCGGTGGCCCGGTACTTCAGGGACGCCAAGATCATGGAAATCATCGAGGGCAGCTCCCAGATCCAGGAGGTCCTCATCGCCCAGCACGCGCTGACCGCCGCGGGCGGGGCGCGTCCGGCGGCGCGGGCCGGTGCCCCGGCCGCGCCGGAAGGGAGTACGGCATGACCACCAAGACCCGGGGCCGGGTCAAGTGCGCGGTCTGGGACCTGGACAACACCGTCTGGCGGGGCGTGCTGCTCGAGGACGAACGCGTCGAGCTGCGCCCCGGGGTCAGGGAGACCCTGGCCGAGCTCGACCGGCGGGGCATCCTCCACTCGATCGCCAGCAGGAACGACCACGACCTGGCCATGCGGCGCCTCGAGGAGCTGGGCATCGCCGACTTCTTCCTCGTCCCGCAGATCACCTGGGGGCCCAAGTCGGTCTCCGTCGAGGCGGTCGCGACATCGCTGAACATCGGCATCGACGCCCTGGCGTTCATCGACGACCAGCCCTTCGAGCTCGAGGAGGTGGCGTTCGCGCATCCGAAGGTGCTCTGCCTGGACGCCGAACGGGCCGCCACGCTGGCGGACATGCCGGAGTTCCGGCCGAGGTTCCTCACCGATGACGCGGGAAGGCGGCGCGAGATGTACCGCAGCGGCGAGCTGCGGGCACGCGCCCAGGAGAGCTTCGAAGGGCCCGACGAGGAGTTCCTCGCCACCCTGAAGATGGTCTTCACCATCGACCGCGCCGAGGTCTCCGACCTCCAGCGCGCCGAGGAGCTGACCGTCCGCACCAACCAGCTCAACTCCACCGGCGTCACCTACTCCTACGAGGACCTGGCCGCGCTCGCCACCTCGGACGACCACCTGCTGCTGATGGCCGGCCTCGACGACCGCTTCGGCACCTACGGGCGCATCGGCCTCGCGCTGGTCGAGAAGCGCGGCACCACCTGGGTGCTCAAGCTGCTGCTGATGTCCTGCCGCGTGATGAACCGCGGCGTGGGGACCGTGCTGCTGCACCACGTGATGCGGCTGGCGCGGGACGCCGGGGCGCGGCTCACCGCCGAGTTCGTGCCGACCGACCGCAACCGGGTGATGTACGTGACCTACCGCTTCGCGGGCTTCGACGAGGTCGGCGACCGGGACGGCGTGCGGGTGCTCGGGGCGCCGCTCGACGACATCCCCGCCCCGCCCGCCTACCTCGAACTCCGCCTCGGCGGCTGACAGACGCGCGCAAGAGAGAGGAGCACCACCGTGACAGAGCAGGATCTCCGGCAGCCCCGGCGCAAGGATTTGTCGGCGCTGGCCTCCGGCGGCCTCGACTGGGAGAGCCTGCCGCTGCGGCTCTTCCGGAAGGGCCATGCCAAGGCGTGGGACCCGGCCACGCTCGACTTCTCGCAGGACGCCGAGGACTGGCGTCGGCTGCCCGAGGTCTCGCGCGAGGCGTTCACCGGGCTGTGCGCCATGTTCCTCGCGGGCGAGGAGGCGGTCACCCACGACCTCCAGCCGTTCATGGCCGCGATGTCGGCCGAGGGCAGGCTCGCCGACGAGATGTACCTCACCCAGTTCTGCTACGAGGAGGCCAAGCACACCGAGGTCTTCCGCCGCTGGCTGGACGCCGTGGGCCTGCACGACGACCTCAACGGGCTGGTCGCGGACAACCCCGGCTACCGGCGGATCTTCTTCGAGGCCCTCCCCGAGTCGCTCGACCGGCTCAGGCACGACCCCACGCCCGCCAACCAGGTGCGCGCCTCGGTCACCTACAACCACATCGTCGAGGGCACCCTCGCGCTCACCGGGTACTTCGCCTGGACCCGGATCTGCACCGAGCTGGACATCTTCCCCGGCATGCGCCTGATGATCGCCAGGATCAGGGACGACGAGCGGCGGCACATGGCGTGGGGGACCTACACGTGCCGCCGCCTGGTCGCCGCCGACCCCGAGAACTGGGGGGTCGTCACCGGGCGGATGCGCGAGCTGCTGCCGCACGCCATCCGGCAGATACAGCACGCCACCAGGGACTACCCGCCCGACCTCTTCGGGATGGTGATGCGCGACCTGCTGGCCTATGCCACCGAGTGCGCGGGCCGCCGCCTGCACGCCATCGAGTCGGCCCTCACCGACGGCAGCCAGGAGCTGCGCGTCGACACCGTCTCCGAGGACCTGGAGGAGGAGATCGCCGACGAGGAACGCACGGCACTCGCCGCCGCCGGGGACAGGCCGACGGACGGCTGAGATGGGCGCTCCGGCACCGCGACAGCCGATGGGCGGCGGGGGGACCGACTGGCTGCCCCTCGGCCCGCCCCCCGAGGACGGCCTCCCGCTGCTCTGCTTCCCGCACGCGGGCGCCGGGGCCTCGGTCTTCCGGGCCTGGAAGGGCCTGACCCCGCCGCCCCTCGCGGTCTGCCCGCTCCAGCTCCCGGGGCGCGACGGACGGTTCAGGGAGCCGCCGGGGCGCGCGGTCGGCCCGCTGGTGAACGCCGCTGCCGAGGCGCTCGCGCCGCTGCTCGACCGGCCGTTCGCGATCTTCGGGCACAGCATGGGCGCCATCCTGGCCTTCGAGTTCACCCGCGCCCTGCGGCGCCTCGGCGCGCCCCCGCCCGTCCACCTGTTCGTCTCGGGGCGGGTCGCGCCCCAGGTCCGCACCCCCGGCGAGGGCCTGCACCGGCTGCCCACCCCCGAGTTCCTCCGGTTCATCCGGTCGCTCGGCGGCATCCCCGAACGCGTCCTGCACGGCCAGGCGTTCGCCGAGCTGATGGTCCCGCTGCTGCGGGCCGACATCGAGGTCAACGAGACGTACCGGCATGCGGCCGAGCCCCCGCTCGACGTGCCCCTCACGGTCCTCGCGGGCCGCGACGACCACAAGGTCCCGCTGCGCTGGGTGCGGCCATGGGCGGAGCACACCACCGAGAAGTTCGCCCTCCACGTCCTGCCCGGCGGCCACTTCTTCCCCTACGACTCCCCGGGGAGCGTGCTCGGCCTGCTCGCCGACCCCTTCGAGGAGTGGTCATGAACACCACGTCCCCGCCCCCGCCCGTGCCCGCGTTCCCCGCCGCACCCGGGGCGCCTCCCGCGCCCGACTGGCCCGCCGGACCCCTCAGGCCCGCCACGGCCGAGGGGGCGGTGGACATCTGGCACGTCCTGCTGCCCACCCCCGGCGCACCGCCCACGGGGCCCGCCGAGACCGGCACCCTCGACCGGAACGAGAGGGCCCGCGCCGACGCCATGGCCAGGCCGGAGGACCGCGCGGCGTTCGTCGTCGCGCACACCGCCCTGCGCGACATCCTCGGCCGCTACCTCGGCATCGCCCCCACCGCCGTGCGCCTGGCCCTCGGCCGCCACGGCAAGCCCTACCTGGACGGCCACTCCCGCCTCGCCTTCAACCTCTCGCACACCACGGGCGCCGCACTGATCGCGGTCGCCCTGCCAGGGCCGGTCGGCGTGGACATCGAGGCGGACCGCGGCGGGGACGAGCGGCACCTGGCGCTCGCCGAGCGGTGGTTCAGCCCCCGGGAGAGCGCCGCGGTGCGCGCCGCCCTCCGCCGCGGCCGACCCTCCCCGTTCCCCGCCTACTGGACCTGCCGGGAGAGCTATGCCAAGGCCATGGGGCACGGCCTGGCCCACCCCATGGACCGGTACGAGATCCGCCTCGACGGGCCCGCCGTCGAGGCCGCCGTCTGGGCCGACGGCAGGCAGCGCCCCGAGTGGTCCGTCCGCCGCCTGCCGATGCCCCGCGGCCTCGCCGCGGCCGTCACCGTGCGCGGCCACCGCGCCCTCCCGCGCCTGTGGTCCTGGACCGCCTCACCGCCCGCCGCGCCCGCCGCGGCCCGGCACCCGAACCGAAGGGCTTCCCCGCCATGGACGACCTGAAGGACACCCCGTACGACTACGTCATCGTGGGGGCGGGCGCGGCCGGATCCCCACTCGCCGAGCGGCTCAGCGCCGACCCGTCCCGTACGGTGCTGTTGCTCGAGGCGGGCCCGCCGGACACCGACCCGGCCATCAGGGTCCCCGCGGCCTATCTGTCGCTCTTCGGCGGCGCGGTGGACTGGGCGCGCCGCACCGTGCCCCAGCCCCGGCTCGGCGGACGCCGGATCTACTGGCCGCACGGCCGCACCCTGGGCGGCTCATCCTCGGTCAACGCCATGATGTGGGTACGCGGCTTCGGCGGCGACTACGACGAGTGGGAGCGGCTCGCGGGGCCCGGCTGGGGCCGCCGCGCGGTGATGCGCTGGTTCGAGACGCTCGAGGACCGCGAGACCACCCTCACCGCGGGCCGGACCAGCGGCGGCCCGCTGCCCGTCAGGCTCCAGCGCGACCCCAACCCCCTCACCGCCGACTTCCTCGCCGCCTGCCGCCAGGCCGGGCTCGACGAGGTCACGGCCGACGGCCACGCCACGGCCGAACGCGGCGGCATGACCCTGGTCACGCAGCGGGACGGCAGCAGGTTCAGCGCGGCGGACGCCTTTCTCCGCCCGGCCGCCGACCGCCCCAACCTCACCATCAGGACCGGCGCGGCCGCCCGGCGGGTGCTCTTCGCGGGCCGCCGCGCCACCGGCGTCGAGTACCTGCACGAGGGCCGCCTCGCGGTGGCGACCGCCCGCGCCGAGGTCGTGCTCTGCGGGGGCGCCGTCAACACCCCGCACCTGCTGAAGCTCTCGGGCGTCGGCCCCGCCGCCGAGCTGCGCCGCTTCGGCATCCCGGTCGTGGCCGACCACCCCGAGGTGGGCCGCAACCTGGCCGATCACCTGGTGACCATGCGGGTGCTGGAGGCCAGGGAGCCGATCACCCTCTTCGACGCGGCCTCGCCCCGCGAGCTGATCCGCTACCGCCGCCATCGGCGCGGCAAGCTGACCTCCAACCTGGGGGAGGCGTACACGTTCACCCGCAGCGACCCGGCGCTGCCCCTGCCCGACCTCGAGCTGCTCTTCGCCCCCGGGCCCTATCTCGACGAGGGCCTGACGCTGGGGGACCGCCACGCGTTCTCCGTCGGCGCGGTGCTGCTCCAGCCGCACAGCCGCGGCGAGGTGACCCTCGCCTCGCCCGATCCGGCGGACGCCCCGCTCGTCGACCCGCGCTATCTGAGCGACGCGGCGGGCGCCGACCTGGCGGCCCTCCGCGCGGGCGCCGCCTGGGCACGCAAGGTCCTGGAGGCCCCCGCACTGGCGCGGCACGTGGCGGGCAGCCTGCAACCGGCGGGCGACGCGGCCGACGACCTGGCGGCCGTGGTCGAGCAGTGCTCGCACTCGCTGTACCACCCCGTCGCCACCTGCCGCATGGGCCGGGACGCCGCCTCGGTGGTCGATCCCGAGCTGCGGGTGCGGGGCCTGGCCGGGTTGCGCGTCGCCGACGCCTCGGTCATCCCGCACCTGATCCGGGGCCACACCTACGCTCCCTCGCTGGTGGTGGGCCTGCGGGCCGCCGAGCTGCTCGCCCAGGAACGGGCCCCCGCGCCGGTCGCCGGCTGATCCGATGTCCCTTCCCCCCGTTCCCGACCGTTCCGTTCCTCGTTCCGCCCCCTCGTTCCGTCCGACGGCACGCCCGTCCGACGGAACGACCGACCGCACAGCGCGGCAGTACCGTTCGCCGACGATGGAGTCTCCCGTGACCACCTCATCCGCCAAGGCCCACCGAAGCCGCCCCGCCCACCGAAGCGCGCCGCTCGTCGGCCGCCCGTTCCGCGCGCTGCTGACCCTCCTGCTCGCCATGGCCGCCCTGCTGTCCATGAGCCCGGCGCGAGCCACCGACGACGCGGCCCGAGGCCGCCCCGTGGCCGACGCCTGGACCCGCGCCTGGGCCACGGCCCCGACCCTGCCGTTCTCGGAAGGGATATCAGCCACCGGCTTCGCCGACCGGACCATCCGCCAGGTGCTGCACCTGGGAACGGGAGGCCCCGAGTTGCGGCTGACCCTCTCCAACCGCTTCGGCGACCGGCCGCTCACCGTCGACGCCACCGAGGTGGCCAGGCCGGGCGGGCGCGGGGGCATCGTCCCGCGCACCGCGACGCCGGTCACCTTCGACGGCGCCGGGTCGGTCACCATCCCGGCGGGTGCCGAGGCCACCAGCGACCCGGTCGACTTCGCGACCAGGGCCGGGACCGACGTGACCGTCAGCCTCTACCTGGCCGAGCCGACCGGGCCCACCACATGGCACCGGCTGGCCAGCGCCACCACATGGGTCTCGGAGCCGGGCGACCACACGGGGGACAGGACAGCGGCGGCGTTCCCCACCACCGTGGAGCACTTCTTCTTCGTCACCGGCGTCGACGTCTCGGCCCCGGCGGACGCGACCGGGACGGTCGTCACCCTCGGCGCCTCGCACACCGACGGCGTGGGCTCCACCGTGGACGCCAACCGCCGCTACCCCGACGTGCTGGCCACCAGGCTGGGCGGCGAGGTCGGCGTGCCCAACCTGGGCATCGGCGCCAACCAGGTGATCAACGACACCGAGTACGGCAGCATCGGCGCGGTCAACCGCTTCGACCAGGACGTGCTCGGCCAGCCAGGGGTCACCGACGTGATCTGGATCCAGGGCCTGAACGACATCCTCGGCGCCTACTACCTGCCGGACGACGCCCCGACCACGGACGAGATCATCGCCGGCTACGAGGACGTGATCGCCCGGGCACACGAAGCGGACCTGCGGATCATCGGCGGCACCCTCGGCCCCATCCGCGGCGTCGAGGAGTGGTCGCCCGAGGGCGAGGCCAAACGGCAGGTGCTCAACCGGTGGATCCGCGAGGAGAGCGGCTTCGACGGGATCCTCGACGTGGACGCGCTGTGGCGCGACCCGGCCGACCACCAGCGGCTGAACCCGGTCTACGACTCGGGTGACCACCTGCACCCGAACGACCTCGGGTACCGGGTGCTGGCCGAGGCCATCGACCTGGACTGCCTCTCCGTGACCGACCCGGCGGCTGTCCCGACCGGCCCGCGCGCGGACTGCACGCTGTAGTCCACATCATTTTTCTGTGGGATTCCACAGCGGGGGTCGGCGGACAGCTGCATGGCCGCCGACCTCCGCCCTTTCTACGCTGTTTCCATGGACACGATCCCCCGCCATGAAACGCCTTCCACGCAGCCGCCGATCCGAGATATCGCCGCGCCTCGGCGGCTGCATTTCGTGGACAATCTCCGTGTCGCGCTGACCCTGCTGGTGGTGGCCCACCACGCGGCCCAGGCCTATGGGCCGAGCGACTGGTGGTATGTCGAGGACCAGCCGGGCACGGGGGTGCTCTCGGCGTTCTCCGCGGTCAATGGCTCGTTCTTCATGAGCCTGTTCTTCTTCGTCTCCGCCTGCCTGGTGCCCGCCTCGGTGGACCGCGGCGGCTCCCTCGCCTTTCTGCGTGGGCGGCTGCGCCGCCTCGGTATTCCGTTCCTCGTCGGCGCGCTCACCATCATTCCGGCCCTGATGTACAGCTATTACGTCAGCTACCGGGATTACCCCCCGATCTCGTTCCCCGCCTATTACGCGGACATATTCCTCGGATTCGGGGAGCGCCCCGCCGACTGGACCGGACCCTCCTGGCCCGATCTGCAATTCGGGCACCTGTGGTTCATCCAGAATCTTCTGGTCCTCAGCCTGCTCTATCTCCTGTGCCACCAGGTCGCCCGGCTGGTGCGGCGCTTGGCGGGCCCCGCCGACGAGGCACGGCCCCCGCGGTCGGCCCCCGGCCACCGCGCCCTGATCGGCTTCACCCTCGCGGTGGCCGCGGCGACCTTCCTGATCCGCCTCTCGTACCCGCTGGACACCTGGGTCCCGGTGCTGGAGTTCATCCAGACCGAGCCCGCCAGGCTCGCTCAGTACGCCGCGTTCTTCGCCGCGGGGATCGTCGCGCACCGGCGGGGCTGGCTGACGTCGCTGCCCCGGCGCACCGGCTATGCCTGGCTCGCGGTCGGTGTCGGACTCGCCGCGGCGCACTTCGCCGCCGGAGGCACCGACGCGGTGTGGTTCGGCGCGGGCGGCGCGGATCCGGCTTCCGCGTGCTGGGCGGTGTACGAGACGTTCCTGTGCACCAGCCTCTGCGTCGGTCTGCTGACCCTCTTCCGCGAGCACGCGGCGGGCACCCACCCGGTGCTGCGGTCCATGTCCGCCGACGCGTTCACGGTCTACATCGTCCATCTGCCGCTGGTGGTGGTCCTCCAGCACGCGGTGGCCCCGCTCGACCTCCCGCCGCTCCAGGCGTTCGGCGTCGTCACCGGCGTGGCGGTGGCGGTGAGCTTCCCACTGGCCGCCGCGCTCCGGCGGCTCCCCGGATTCCGGGCGGTCCTGTGAGCCCGCCGCCGGGTCGGGACGCCCGAAGGCGCCACCCCGGGGGTGGGTGGCGCCTTCGGCGGGGTGCGCGAAGAGGGTCAGGAGTGGTGGTGGTTCTCCTTCGCCGACCCGCGGTGGCGGGGCCACCAGACGCGGTCCCCGAGCAGGGTGACCAGGGCAGGCACCTGGACGGAGCGGACGAGCAGCGTCTCGATCAGCACGCCGATGGCCACGCCGATGCCCACCTCGGCGACCGTCACGTCGGGGATCTGCCCGAGCGCGGCGAACGTCCCGGCCAGCACAAGACCGGCCGCCGTGATCACCCCGCCGGTGGCGGCCACGCCGTGGCGGACCGCTTCCCGGGTGGAGCGGTGGCGCCGCTCCTCCCGCACCCGCTCCATGAGGAAGATCGTATAGTCCACGCCCAGCGCCACGAGGAACACAAAGATGTAGACGAAGAGATCGGCCGCGACCCCGCCGAAGCCCATGCCCTCGGTGAAGACAAGGGTGGAGAGCCCGAGCGAGGCGGCGAAGGAGAGCACCGTGGCGACGATCAGCAGCACCGGGGCGACCAGCGAGCGCAGCAGCAGCGCCAGGATGACCGCGATGGCCACCAGCACCAGCGGCACGATCCGCTTCGTGTCGCCGAGCGCCGCCTCGTGATAGTCGAGTTGGACGGCCGGGGTGCCGCCGACCAGCGTGCCGTCGACGACCTCGGCGAGCGCCGCCCGCACCTCGCGGATGGTGTCCTGTGCCTCGTCGCCGTAGGGCGGGACGTCCATCTCGACGCGCAGGCTGGGGCGCTCGTCGATCGGCTCGCCCGGCAGGGTGGCCGCGATCTCGGGCACCCCGGAGACGGCCGTCTCGGCCGCGGCGAGCTCGGCCGCGCCGCTGCCGGGCGGCAGCACCACGGTCAGCGGGGCGGACAGGCCCTCGGGGAAGTGCTCGGCCAGCGCCTCCCTGCCGACCACGGACTCGGCGTCCGGCGGCACCTTGTCCACCGGGTCGGCGCTGGTGCGCAGTTCGGTGAGGCCCAGGGTGGCCAGGCAGAGCGGGACGGTGACCAGGACGAGGGCCAGCCGGGGGCGGCGCACCACCCGGTCGGCGATCCCGCCCCAGAAGCGGTGCTCGGTGGCGCCGCGCGGCCGGTCGGGCCACGGCACCCGCGGCCACAGCAGCCAGCGCCCGGCGCACGCGAGCAGCGCGGGGAGCAGGGTCAGCATGACCAGCACCGAGACCACGATCCCGGCCGCCGCCACCGGGCCGAGGCCGCGCAGCCCGGCCAGATCGGCGACGAGCAGGCAGAGCAGACCGGCGGTGACCGTTCCCGCGCTGGCGACGATGGCCGGGGTGGTCCGGCGCAGCGCCTCGGCGATCGCCTCGTGCCGGTCCTCGTGCCGGGTCAGCTCCTCGCGGTAGCGGGAGAGGAAGAGCAGCGCGTAGTCCGTGGCGGCGCCGAAGACCAGCACGATGAGGATCGCCGAGGACAGGTCGCTCACCGCCAGCCCTGCCTCGGCCAGCCCATAGGCCGCGCCCCGGGCGACCAGCACGGCGACCAGCGCGCCCAGCAGGGGCACCAGCCAGAGGATCGGGCTGCGGTAGGTGAGCAGGAGCAGCGCCGCCACGATGACCATGCTGGTGAGCATCAGCGCGGCGTCGACGTCGCCGCCGCTGTTGTCGACGCCGAGCGCGGCCTCGCCGGTGACCTGCGCGGACAGCCCGTCGGGCGCCGGGTGCACCACCTCGCGCAGCTCCTCGACGGCGATGTCGACCGTCTCGTCGTCGGCGTGCTCCGGCTGGATGTCCACGGGGAAGAGCGCGCCCGCGCCGTCCTCCGAGACCGTGACATCCCCCGGCCCGTCCACCCCGACCACGTCACCCGCCGCGACCGCCGCACCGGCGTCGGCGACGGCGGCGAGATCCGCGTCGGTCAGTGCGCCGCCGTCCTCGCGGGTGTAGAGGACCAGGGCCGTCTCGGAGTCCGGGTGCTCGGGATCGGGCTCGACCAGCTCGGCCACCTGGCTGGACTCGTAGCCGCTGGGCAGATAGGCGGCGGGGTCGTCGCGCTGGACGTCGCCGAGGTTGGCGGCGAAGCCGGTCGCGACCACGGCGAGCGCGATCCAGACCGCCAGGATGAGCCACTTGCCGCGCCGGACGAGTCTCGCCAGCCGGGTGCTGTCCGGCTGGGGTGTGTCAGCCGGGGCTGAGCGGGAAGTCAGGGTGTCGGGCATGTCTCCGATTGGGCCAGAGCCGACGCGGGCGGCGCATCGCCGAGGCGACCCCATTGGCCTGATGCTTACTCACTCTTGGGAGTGAGGCCTGACGCCCGGGGCGCACTCGCGGGGGTGAAGCCCGAAATGGCCTGGGTGCATAGAGTCGTTGGGATGTTCGACTCAGCTGATCTCCGGTCGGGACACCGCCGTGCGCTCCATGTGGCGACGGTGGCGACGGCGATCGGTCCCGCGCTCATCGACCAGGTCACGACGGACGACGCGTCCGTCGCATGGCTGCTGCTCGGCGCCTACGCGCTGGTGGCCGCCGCCGCGCTGGCGGTGGCGCACCGGTGGCCGTTCGGGGCGTTCCTCATGGTCCTGCTGCCCTTGGGCGCGGCGGAGGTCGGCGCCGCGGCGCTTGAGGTGCGGATCAGCTCCTTGGCGGTGCTGCCGCTGGCGTTCGCCAGCTACGCGCTGGGCGCCTACAGCGCGCTGCGGCGGGCGGTGCTCGCCCTGCTGACCGGCGCCGCGGTGGTGGTCTTCGGCGTCTGGCTCAACCACGCGACGGCGCCCGACGACCGGCGCGGCGGCTCGGACGTGCTCGCGCTGCTCACGCCGC
Source organism: Streptomyces radicis (assembly GCF_003626575.1). GTDB lineage: Bacteria > Actinomycetota > Actinomycetes > Streptomycetales > Streptomycetaceae > Streptomyces > Streptomyces radicis. The sequence continues at coordinate 58,471 of NZ_RBDY01000001.1, forward strand.
TGCCCGCGGCCTGGGCGCTGGGGATGGTGGCGCGCGGCAGGCGCGAGGAGATCGCGGCGGCCGAGCGGCGCGCCGAGCACGCCAGGCGCGAGCAACGGCTGCGCGAGGAGCAGGCGGCCACGGCCGAACGACTGCGGATCGCCCGCGACATGCACGACGTGGTCGCCCACTCGCTGACGCTGCTCGTGGTGCACGCGGAGGCGCTGCGGGCGCGCGGCGACCAACTGCCCGCCTGGGCCAGGGAGGAGGTGGACGCGATGGCGGCGAGCGGTCGGCAGACCACGGCCGAGCTGCGCGAGGTGCTCGGCTTCCTGCGCCGCGTGGGCCAGGGCGCGCCGCGCGGCCCGGTGCCGACCCTGGCCGATCTGCCGCACCTGGTGGAGACGGCACGGCAGGCGGGCACCCCGGTCAGCCTCAGGGTGTCCGACCGGCTCACCTCACTGCCCCGGCCGATCCAGCTCGTCGCCTACCGGATCGTGCAGGAATGCCTGTCCAACGCGCGCAAGCACGCCCCCGGCGCGGAGGTCGGCGTGCGCGCCGATGTCACGGACGAGGACACCGCCACGTTCGACATCACCTGCGGACCCCCGCCCGCCGACCACCCCGGCACCCCCGGCACCGGCATCGGACTGATCGGCCTGGGGGAGCGCGTCAAGGCGCTGAGCGGCACGATGAGGGCGGGCCCGGCACCGAACGGCGGCTTCCACGTGCGCTGTACGGTTCCTCTCAGGTCTCGCGACGGCTAGGGGAGGGCAGACGCCATGCCTTACGGCGACCACACCATCCGCGTCGTGATCGCGGACGACGAAGGGGTCGTCCGCGACGGCATCCGGATCATGCTGGAGTCGCAGCCGGACATCACGATCGTCGGGACGGCGGGCGACGGGGACCACGCCCTGCGCCTGTGCACCGAGATGCGCCCCGACGTCCTGATGCTCGATGTGCGGATGCCGGGTCGCAACGGCCTGGAGGTGCTGGCCGAGCTGGTGGCTCGGGGCCTGGTCGGTCCCGATGCCATCCGGGTGTTGATGCTGACGACGTTCGACATGGAGGAGTACGTCGACGAGGCGCTGACCTCGGGTGCCAGCGGCTTCCTGCTCAAGAGCTCGTCGTACGAGGAGCTGACGGTGGCGGTCAGGGCCACCGCGGTGGGCGACGGCGCGCTCAGCCCCAGCGTGGCCCGCCGGATCATCCGCGACTACGCGGCGACCCGCCGCGCCGAGCACACCGATCCGGCGGACCTGGCCAGGATCGCGGAGCTGACCACGCGCGAACGCGACGTGTTGGCGCTGATCGGCGAGGGGTTGAGCAACGGCGAGATCGCCGAGCACCTGACGGTCTCGGGACACACGGTCAAGAGCCATGTCAGCCGCCTGCTGACCAAGACCGGCTGCCGGGACCGCGCCCAGGCGGCCGTCCTGGCCCGGCGCACCGCCACCCACCTGCTGCTTCCCCCGAGCGGCGACTGCCCGGACGCGGGCCTGCCCCCCTCGCGCGGCTGACGCCGCGACCAGGAGACCCGGCGCCCCGCCCGGGCCGGGGCGGCCTGGCGCCGCCGCCTCAGGGGAGACGTCGCCCGAGGGGCTCACCCTCGGGAGTCCGGTCGGCGGGCGGTGGCCCGGCGGCGTCCCGACAGGCGTGCGCCGGTGCGGTGTTGATGGCGACGACCTTGGGCGCGGTCAGCTCGTCGATCGCCGCCTCGATGCCCTCCCGGCCGATGCCGGAGCGCTTGAAGCCGCCGAACGGCATCGCGTCGATCCGGAAGTCCGGGCTGGAGTTGATCAGCACCGCGCCGACCGTGAGGGCGCCCGCCACGGCCATCGCGTCCTGGAGGTCGCGGGTGAGCACGCCCGCCTGGAGGCCGGTGTCGACGGCGTTGGCCGACGCCACCGCCTCGTCGAGCGAGCGGAACGGGTCGAGCAGCACGACCGGGCCGAACACCTCCTGGGTACGCAGCCTGGCGCCCGCGGGGACGCCGGTCAGCACCGCGGGGGTGACGAAGCCGCCGCGCCGGTCGCCGCCGGTGTGCAACACCGCGCCGCCGCCGACCGCCTCGCCGATCCAGGCCGTGACGCGGGCGGCCTCGGCCTCGCTGACCAGCGGGCCCACGTCGGTCGCCGGGTCGCGTTTGCTGCCCACGACCAGCCGCGCCGCGGCCGCGCAGACCCGCTCGACCACCTCGGCGTAGCGGGACTCGGCGACCAGCACGCGCTGCACGGACAGGCAGTTCTGCCCGGCCACGCCGAACGCGCCGTCGATGACGGCCCGCGCTGCCTGCGCGGGATCGGCGTCGGCGCACACGATCAGGGCGTTGTTGCCGCCCAGCTCCATCAGCAGCTTGCGGGCCGGGCCGCCGCGCGCGATGCGGTCGGCCGTGCGAGGGCCGCCGGTGAAGGAGACGACATCGACCCGCGGGTTCCTGGTGAGGGCGGCTCCGGTGTGCCGCCCCGGCAGGGCGGCCAGGTAGTCGCCGGGGACGCCGCCGCGCAGCAGCAGATCGACGAGCGCGAGGGCGCTCAGCGGCGTCTGCGGGGCGGGCTTGAGCACCACGGGGTTGCCCGCCACCAGCGCGGGGCCCAGCTTGTGCGCGACGAGGTTGAGCGGGTCGTTGAACGGCGTGATCGCCGCGACGACGCCGAGCGGCTCGCGCGTGTACCAGCCGGTCCAGCCGTGCCCGCGGGGCGAGTTGTCGAACGGCACGGTCCTGCCGGTCAGGCCGCCCGCGGCGTCCGCGGCGAGCCGCAGGGTCTCCACGGCCCTGCGCACCTCGGCGTGCGCCTCGGTGACGGTCTTGCAGGACTCGGCGGCGATGATGGCGGCGAACCGGGGCTCCGCGGCGGCCAGCGCGGCGGCCGCGTGACCGATGGCCTCGCGGCGCCGCCACAGCGGCCAGGCGTGCCCGCGCCAGCGCGCGGCCAGGTGGGCGACGGCCCGGTCGGCCTCCTCGTCGGTGGCGTCCATGACCCGGCCCACCTCGGCGCCGTCCTCCGGGTCCCTGACGATCAGGCCGCGGCGCCCGTCCTGCCACGCGCCCTCCCAGTAGCCACCGGCCGGCGGCGCCCACACCGGCCGACCCGAGCCGAGCAGGTCACCCGTCGTCGCGGTCATGCGCCTCTCCCGTTCTCTTTCCCGGCCCTTTCCGCGGCCCTTTCCGCGGCCTCGTCTCCGGCCTCTGCTCCGGCCTCGCCGGCGAGCGCGGCGCGGGACTCGGACCAGCGGTGGCAACGCACCTGGTGCCCCCGTTCGACCTCGTGCGCGGGCGGCGGCTCGGTGCGGCAGTGGTCGGTCGCGAGGGGACATCGCGGGTGGAAACGGCAGCCGGCCGGTGGATGGATGGGCGAGGGCGGCTCGCCCGTCACCTCCGTCCCCGCGCCGGACGCGGCGGCAAGGAGCGCCAGCGTGTAGGGGTGGCGGGCGCCGTCGAACAGGTCGTCGCGGTCGGCGAGTTCGACGATCTCGCCCAGGTACATGACCGCGATGCGGTCGCCGAGGAACCGGACCACCCGCAGGTCGTGGGAGATCATGACCATGGTGAGCCGGTGCTCGCGGCGCAGCCTGCCGAGCAGGTTGAGGATGCGGGCCTGCACCGAGGCGTCGAGCGCGGAGGTCGGCTCGTCGCAGATCAGCAGCTTAGGGCCGAGCAGCAACGCCCGTGCGATGACGACGCGTTGCAGCTGACCGCCCGAGCAGGCCCCCGGGTGGCGGCCGAGGTAGCCGTCGTCGAGGCCGACCTCGGCCAGCGCCGCGGACACGGTCCCGGCCCGTTCCTCCCGGGTGCCGATGCGGTGCTGGGCGAGCACGGCGTGCATGCTCTCGCCGATCGTCATGCGCGGATCCAGGGCCGCGTGCGGGTCCTGGAACACCAGCTGCGCGGTGCGCGAGAGCCTTCTGCGGCCCGCCCCGTCCCGGACGGCGGCGTCCATGCCGTCCACGGACACCCGCCCCGAGGTGAGCGGGATCAGACCGAGCACGACCCGGGCCAGGGTGCTCTTGCCCGACCCCGACTCGCCGACGAGTCCGAGGACCTGGCCCGCCGGGACCCGGATCGTCACGCCGTCGAGCGAGTGCACGTGCTCGCGCCGTCGGCGCAGGCCGCGCCGCGGCAGCCGGAAGTGCTTGGTCGCCGCCTCGACGACGACCATGTCGGCGTCGGGGGCGTCGGGGGCGTCGGGGGCGTCGGGCGTGGCGGGCGCGGCGGCACTCATACCTGCTCCTTCGGCTGGGCGGCGTGCGACGGGGCGGCCTGGGGCGATGCCACCCAGCAGCGGGTGGTGTGGTCGGCCGAGCCGCCCCCCGAGAAGGCGAGTTCGGGCTCGGCGGCGGCGCACTGGTGCTCCAGGCGTGCCGCGTGGCTGGCGGCGCACCGCGGCTGGAACCGGCACCCGGCCGTCAGCGAGAGCGCCGGGCCCGCGTGCCCGGGGATCGCGTACAGCTCGCCGTGCTCGTCGGGCCGCAGCAGCGAGCACTCGACGAGGGCGCGGGTATAGGGGTGCTGCGGCGCGGCGAGCAGCTCGGCCGCGGGCCCCTGCTCGACGATGCGGCCCGCGTACATGACGGCGATCCGGTCGGCGATGGCGGACACCACGCGCAGGTCGTGCGAGATGAACAGCACCGACATGCCGAGCTCGGCCTTCTTGGCGGCGATGAGGCGCAGGATCTGCGCCTCGACGGTGGCGTCGAGCGCGGTGGTCGGCTCGTCGGCGATGAGCAGCCGCGGCTGTCCGGCCAGCGCGGTGGCGATCATCACCCGCTGGGCGATCCCGCCGGAGAGCTGGTGGGCGTAGGCGCGGGCCCGCCGCCGCGGCTCGGGGATGCCGACGTCGGCGAGCAGCTCGACGGTGGCCCTGCGCGCCGCGGCCCGGCTCAGCCGCCCGAACCGGCGCAGCGGCTCGGCGACGTGCGCGCCCACGGTGGCCGTGGGGTCAAGCATCCGCTTCGGCTGCTGGAACAGCATGCCGATCGTGCCGCCGCGGATCGCGTTCATCCGCCGCTCACCGGCCGCGAGCAGGTCCTCGCCCGCGACGGTCAGCGCCCCGGCCTCGGCGACCAGGGGCGCGGGCAGCAGCCGGATGAGCGCGAGCGCGGTCATGCTCTTGCCCGACCCCGACTCGCCGACCAGGGCGAGGACTTCGCCTTCGTGGATGGTGAGGGAGACGCCGTCGAGGATGCGGGTGGCCGGGTCGGCCCCGGCGCGGACGGTGAGGTTGTCGACCGTGAGCAGTGCGTTCATGCGCCCTCCTGAGGGTCCGTGGGATCCGCGTCGGCCGCGGGCTCCGCGACATCGGCCGCCGGTTCCCTGTGGTGCCGCAGGGTGTCCAACGCGTCCCCGAAGTGCTTGTCGAGCGTCCTGAGCAGGCCGGAACGATCCCCGGACGCGAGCAGGGAGAGGAGTTGCTCGTGCTCGTCCACCAGGTCCTGGCGGCCCTTGTAGGTGCCGACGAGCAGGTTGAGGCCGAGGCGGCTCTGCGCGGCCAGCGACCTGTACATCAGGGTCAGCCGTTCGCTCCCGGCCGCCTCGACGATGTGGACGTGGAAACGCAGGTCGGCGGCCGACACCTGGAGCCAGTCCTGGTGTTCCACGGCCAGCGCCAGCTGCTTGACGGCCTGTTCGAGGTTGGCGATCAGCGCGGCCGACGCGCCGCGCCGGATGAGCCGCACCAGCGCGGCCCGTTCGATCGCGGCGCGCGCGAAGTACAGGTCGTCGAGGTCGTCGGGGGTCAGCACGCGCACGCTGATGCCCTTGTGCGGGGTGCCGACGAGCAGGCCCTCCTGCACGAGGCGGTGCAGGGCCTCGCGGACCGGTCCCCTGCTGGTCTGGAAACGGGTGGCGAGCTCGACCTCGTTCATCGGCGTGCCGGGCGGGAAGCCGCCCGCCAGGATCCGCTCGCGGATCTGCGACGTGACCACGGCGGCCAGCGTGCGCTTCGGCACGCGCGCCGCCCCTGGGGTGCCGGATGTGTCCCTGGACTTGCTCACAGCTCCTTGGCCTTCCTCCGGGTGTCGATGCCCTGGCCGATCAGCGTGACCCCGAGGGCCGTCACGAAGATCGCCAGACCGGGATGGACGACCAGCCCGGGGGCCTGGGTCAGATACGGCTGCCCGTCCGCGAGCATCGACCCCCAGTCGGCGTCCGGCGGTTGCACTCCGAGGCCGAGGAACGACAGCGCGCCCACCGTGATGAGCTTGTGCCCGAAGCGCAGCGCCGCGTGCGCGAGCAGCGGGCTGAGCGCGTTGGGCAGCACATGCCGGAGGACGATGAACCGCCGGGAGCACCCCAGGGCGCGCGCCGCCTCGATGAAGTCCCGCGCGTTGATCTCCAGGGTGAGGCTTCTGGCGAGCCGGGCGAACGGCGTCCAGCCGCCGATGACCAGGGCCACGATCAGCGTGAGGTAGTTCGCGCCGAGCACCGCGACCAGGAACATCGCCACGATGATCTCGGGGAAGGCGAGCAGCACATCGGTGACCCGCATCACGAACTCGTCGAGCGCGCCGCCGCGGCGCGCGGCGACCATGCCGATGAGCGTGCCGCTCACCGCGCAGATCACCAGCGTGATCGCGGCGATCGACACCGAGAACCGCCCGCCGTCCATGATCCGGCTCAGCACGTCACGGCCCAGCTGGTCGGTGCCGAGCGGGTGGCTGCCGCTCGGGGGCGCCAGCCGTTGCGCGAGGTCCTGGGCCGCCGGGTCGTGCGGCGCCAGCCAGGGCGTCAGGAGCAGCACCAGCAGGATGGCGCCGGTCAGGAACGTGCCGACGAGCAGGCTCGGGGGCCAGCGGCGCGGGCCGGTCCCGCGTTCGGCCACGGGCGCGGCCTCGGCGCCTGGGGCGGGACCGCCGGGGTGAACGGGACCGCCGGGGCGAACGGGGTGTGCGGGGTGCGGGGTGTCAGCCAGAGACATGCGGGGCCCTCACCGTCGGGTTGACCCAGGCGTGGACGACGTCGGTCAGCGTCGTGATGAGCACGGCGAGGCCGACCAGGCTCACGATCCCGGCCTGGATGGCGGGAACGTCGTTGTTGACCACCGACTCGTAGAGCAGCCTGCCCATGCCGGGGATGGAGAAGATCACCTCGACCACCACGGACCCGCCGAGCAGACCGGCGAGCCACAGCGAGAAGAGCGTGAGCACGGGCAGCAGGGCGTTGCGCACGCCGTGCCGGAGCATCGTGGCCCCGAAGCCCAGGCCCCGGGCCCGGGCCGCGGTGATGTGCGGCGACCCCAGCACGTCGATCATGGACGCCCGCGTCACCTGCGTGAAGTAGCTCATCGGGCGCAGCGCCAGGGTCAGGCACGGCAGCACCATCGACGCCGGTCCCTCCCAGCCCGCGGAGGGCAGCACGCCCAGCTGGAGGGAGAACACCAGGACGAGCACCGGGGCCAGCCAGTACTCGGGGACGGCGACGAACGCCTGCGTCACGGTCGTGATCGCGGTGTCGACCGGGGTGCCGCGCCGGACCGCGGCGAGCGAACCCAGCGGCACCGCCACGAGCAGCGCGAGCAGCAGCGTGCTGATCGCGAGCACGGCCGTCACCGTCAGCGCGCCGCCGAGCATGTCGACGACCGGGGTCCTGCTGGTGTACGACAGGCCCAGGTCGCCGCGCAGCGCGCCGCCGAGCCAGTCCCCGTACTGCACGAGCAGCGGCCGGTCGAGGCCGTAGGTCTCCCGCAGGCCCGCCAGCGCCTCGGGGTCGGCGTCCAGGTCGCCGACCCTGGCCCGCAGGATCTTCCGCGCCGGGTCACCCGGGGTCAGATAGGGGATGAGGAACACCACGAACGACACCACGAAGAGGGTGACGGCCAGCACCATCAGCCGTTTGACGAGGAAGGTCATCTCGGGCCCGCCCTTCGCGTCAGCTGACGGCGTCGAGGAACTTGTAGAAGGCCCCGGCCGGCGGCAGGAACCACGGTGGCCCCACATGCCCGGGCACGGCGCGGAACGCCAGGTCGCGCCAGGGGTTGGCCGCCTGCTCCCCGGCGAGCACGCGCGCGAGCACCTTCCCCATGTGGGTGGCCATCTGCACCCCGTGCCCGCTGTAGCCGACGGAGTAGAACACGCCGTCGCGCTCCCCCGCGTGCACCATCCGGTCGAGCGTCATGTCGACAAGGCCGCCCCAGCAGTAGTCGACCCGCGTGCCGGTCAGGACGGGGAAGACGTCCGTCATGGCGCGCGTCAGGATGCGTCCGCTGCGCATCCCGCGGTCGTGGTGGGAGCCGGAGAACCGCGCCCGGCCGCCGAACAGCAGCCGGTTGTCGGGGGTGATCCTGAAGTAGTACAGCAGGTGCTTGCTGTCCGAGGCGACGCGTCGGCGGGGCAGCAGCTCGTCGGCGACGCCACGGGGCAGTGGCTCGGTGACGATGATGAAGCTGCCGACCGGCACGATCCTGCGGCGCAGCCACGGGGTCAGGCCTCCGGTGTAGCCGCTGGTGGCGACCACCACCTGGTCGGCGCGGATCGTGCCGCGGTCGGTGCGCACGTCATGCGCGTGAGGGCCGCGCCTGACGAGCTCCCTGACGCGGGCCTCCTCGTGCAGGGACACGCCGCGGGCCGCCGCGGCGCCGGCGAGACCGGCCGTCAGCCGCCCCACGTGCACCCCGGCGCCGAGCGGGTCCACCATGGCGCCGTGGTAGTAGGAGCTGCCGATCTCCTCGCGGATGCGGGACGGCGGCACCAGGCGCACCTCCTGCCCCGCGAGCGAGCCCATGAGCTCGGCCGAGGCCGCGAACTCCCGGTAGTGCGCGGGCTTGCAGGCCAGCGTCAGCTTGCCCGACCGTTCGAAGTCGCAGTCGATGCCCTCGTGCGCCACCAGCTCCTCGACGGTGTCGATCGCGTCGTTGTAGGCGCGGAACATCGCGGTGGCGGGTCCCTCGCCGTAACGCCGCACGGCGGTGGCGAACGAGATCGCGAGGCCTGTGGTGGCCATGCCGCCGTTGCGGCCCGAGGCGCCCCAGCCGACGGTGTGCGCGTCCACCAGCGCGACGTCCGCCCCGCGCCGCGCGAGGTGCACGGCCGTGGACAGCCCGGTCAGGCCCGCGCCGACGACGACGACGTCGGCGCGGGACGGCAGTTCGCTGCGCCGGAAGTCCCCCGCGGGTTCGGCGGTGTCCAGCCAGTACGAGACGAGCTTCACGGGTTCTCCCCAGTTCTGACGGAGTCGGGGCGTCACAGGCCCAGCAGCGCGGGCAGGCCGGCCAGGTCCTCGGTCTCGGCGTACTCGTAGAACGGCACGGAGGGGTCGTAGCCGCGGTTGACGTAGACCTTGTGCCTGATCCGCAGCTCATGGGCGGGGATCAGGTCGTACCAGATGTGCGAGGAGACGTGCAGGATCTCGTCGCGACCCACGTCGAGCTGGTCGAGCAGGTACTCGAACGCCTGGTACCTGGGCTTGTACGCGCGGGCCTGCTCCGCGGTGAACACCCGGTGGAAGTCGGCGCCGAGCTGGTCCACGTTGTTCTTGAGCATGGCGTCGGCGGCGTTGGAGAGGATCACCAGCGGGTAGGCGGCGGACAGCGTGGCCAGCGCCGCGGGGACCTCGGGGTGCGGGCCCCAGGAGCCGACCGCGTCGACGATCGCGTCGGCGTCCGACGCCCGGTACTGGATGCGCCAGCGGTTGCAGACGCGCTGCCAGGAGTCGCGCAGCACCCGCTGGTAGGGCTTGTAGGGGCCGAGCACCTCGTCGAGGCGGTAGGCGCGGAAGTCCTTGATGAAGACCGGCACTTCGTCGGGGGCGACGCGGTCCTCGATGAGCGGCAGCACGGCCGGGGTCATCTGGAAGTCGGTGAGGGTGCCGTAGCAGTCGAAAGTGATGAACTTCGGGGTGAATCCGGTCAGTCGCATGTCGCGTGATCTCCTCGCGCTTCTTGTCCTCGCGTCGTTCTCGCGTCGTTCTCGGGCTGTCCTCGCGCTGTCCTCGGACCGCTCGGCGGCTACGAACGGCCCAGGGTCACGTCGGCGGTGACGGCGTAGCGGGCGAGCGGGTCGTCGACGAAGCCGCTGACGGACGTCCGGTGCGCCGCGTAGGTCTGCTCGTGCACGATGAACGCGGTGATGGCCTCGTCCTGGAGGTGCCGCGCGACATCCCCGTACACGGTGGCGCGGTCCTCCGGGGCGTCCATGGTGTTCGCCGAGCTCAGCAGCTCGTCGATGTCCTGGTCGCAGTGCTGGCTGATGTTGTAGCTGCCCGCGCAGCTGTAGTCGGAGGTCAGATAGCCCAGCGGGTCGGCGATGTCGGTGAGGTGGTTGCGGGACAGCAGCGCGAAGTCGAAGTCGCCCTCGAGCAGCGACGGTTCGATCGCGGAGTAGTTGCTCGACCGCACCTCGACGTCGATCCCGATCGCCTCGAGATCGGCCTGGACGACCGCGGCGAGGTCGGCGAACTCCGGGCGCTCGGTGTAGGCGAGCAGGGTCAGGCTCAGCTCGCCCGGCTCGTATCCGGCCTCGGCGAGCAGCCGTTCGGCGGCCGCCGGGTCCCGCGTCGGCGCCACCGCGTCCTCCGGGGCCCAGAGTTCGCCGGGGGCGAAGGGCCCGACGGCGGGCTGGGCGCCGCCCGCGTAGACGCCCGACGCCATGGCGTCGAGGTCGAGCGCGGCCTGGACGGCTCGGCGCGCCGCGAGATCGTCGAACGGCGCGCGGGCGAGGTTGAAGTACAGGCCCGTGGTGCGCGGCGTGAACTCCTCGGTGACCTCGACATCGTCGTCGTCGCGCAGGTCGGCCAGGCTGGTCACCGGGACGCCGAGCGCTATCTGGGACTCGCCGGTCTGCACCTGGGTGGCGCGGGTCGCCCCCTCGGCGATGAACCTGGCCTCCACGTGGGCGATCTCGGCCGGCTCACCCCAGTAGTCCTCGTTGCGCTCCAGTGAGATCGACTGGCCCGCGACCTGGGACACCGGGGTGAACGGGCCCGTGCAGTGCCCGATGGGGTCGATCCCCTGGTCGCCGTAGGCGGCCCGGGCCAGGATCCCGGTGTTGCCGCTGGCCAGCCGGTACGGCAGCAGCGCGCTCGGCTCCGGCGTGGTGATCGACAGCGTGGCGTCGTCGACGGCCTCGACCGCGGAGACCGACTCGGGGGTGAACGCGCGTGGCGGGGTGTCGGCGTCGAGTACGTGCCGGAGCGACCGCGCGACCGCGTCCGCGGTGAGGTCCGTGCCGTCCTGGAAGGTGACGCCGTCGCGCAGCGTGAACTCCCAGACGGTGGGGGCTGTTTGCCGCCACTCGGTGGCCAGCGCGGGGCGCAGGGCGCCTGCTTCGTCGTCGTAGGTGAGCAGCGTTTCCAGGCAGCCCACCTGGGTGAGCACCAGCGCGTCGTCGGTCTCGAGGGCGTAGTTGGCGCGGGGCGTGAACTGGAGGCTGACCGTCAGCGTCTGTTCGTCGCCGTCGGAGGATGAGGCCGTGCCGCCGTCGAAGGTGCCGCACGCGGCGAGCGTGAGCGCGGCCGACACGGTGAGTGCCATGGCAGGAAGGGATCGAACGTTTCTCATGCGGACCGCCAAGGGGCCGGGGGCGGAGAGGGTGAAGGAGGACGAGAGGCCGCGTCGGTGCGGGCCAGGTCGTCGGACCGGGATGCGGTGCGGGCGCATGAGTGGCCCGGGAAGAGCGAGGGCGAGGCGGGCTCGCCGACGATGCGGGCCATCCTGGAGGGCCCTTGCGGAGATTGTCAACAACTCTGCGTCAGAAAGTGATCGTTGACGATTCCCAGGCGGTAGGCGGAGGGCATTCTCGGGGTAAATCCCCAGGTGGGAGCGGGTTCTTGGGGATCGCCGGCGGCATGGGTTTCCGTCGTGTCACCGATTTCCCGGGATTGTTAACAGTGGCGACATCGCGGAGCGGGATCGCTCCTGGCGGTTGAGCGCGACGCCGGGCATCAGTAATGTGTCTCGTGAAACATCACGAGCTGGACGCTCTCGCGCGCCCCTCCAGAGACGGGAACTCGGGCCAGATGAGTAACGAAGAACCCGGCGGCCACCGGCACGACGACCCGGCATCCGGGCACGGCCACGACCATGGGCACGACCACGGGCACGGGGATGACCACGGCCATGACCACGGGCACGGCCATGACCACGGGCATGACCACGACCACGAGCACGGGCACGGCCTGTGGGCCAAGCTCAAGCACGCGGTGGTCCCGCATTCGCACGACGCCAACGAGGCCATCCAGACCGCCGAAGAGGCCACGGGCCAGGGCATCCGCACCGCGTGGATCGGCCTGGCGGGCATGATGGCGACCGCGATCCTCCAGATCGTGATCGTCGCCGTCTCCGGATCGATCGCCCTGCTCGCCGACACCGTGCACAACCTCGGCCACGCGGTCACCACCATCCCCCTCGTGATCGCCTTCCGGCTCGGCCGACGGGCCGCCAACGCCCGTTACCCCTATGGATACCGGCGCGCCGAGGACCTGGTCGGGGTGTTCATCGGCCTGGTCATCGCGGCATCGGTGGTGCTGATCATCTGGGAGTCGGTCGACGCCCTGATCAACCCCAGGCCGCTCACCAACCTGGCCTGGGTCTTCGCCGCGGGCATCGTCGGCGCCGCGGGCAACGAGATCGTGGCCGTCTACCGCATCCGCACAGGCCGCAGGATCGGCTCGGCCGCCCTGATCGCCGAGGGGCAGCACGCGCGCGCCGACGGGCTCAGCTCCGTCGCCGTCGTCGTCGGCGTCCTCGGCGTGTGGCTGGGCTTCGAGCGGGCGGACGCCATCTTCGGCCTGCTCATCGGCCTGCTGGTGCTCGGCATCCTGGTCAACACCATGGTCACGGTGTGCCGCCGCCTCATGGACGGGGTCGAGCCAGGCCTCGTCGACGCCATGACAGGGACGGTCGCCTCCGTGGACGGAGTCGTGGCCGTCGACCGCGTCCGCGCCCGCTGGAGCGGACACCGCCTGGAGGCCGAGGTGGACATCGCCGTCGCCGGTGAGCTGAGCGTGCTCGAAGGACACCGGCTCGCCGACCGCGTCGAGCACGAGCTGCTGCACGCGACGCCCCACCTGGGATCCGCCGTTGTCCACCTGCACCCCGTCGTCGGCGGCGAACGCCCCGCCGACCTGCACGAGCTGGCAGGCCATCACGCCAGCGCCGAGGCCCGCGCCGCCTACCGCGCCAAGGTCGCCCTGCGGTCGTAGCGCGCGCCCCGCCGTCCACGCGAACGGGAGGTACGGTTCCATGTCGGACACCCACACCCCTGGCCACCACCCTCACCACGACCGGCGGGACCCGGGTTTCCACGTCCGGGAGCTGACCGCGGCCGACATCCCCGAGGCCAGGGCGCTGATGCTGCGCACCGTCGCCGAGGACTTCGGCGACCCCTACGACCCGATCGTGCACGCCGACGTCGACGACATGGCCGGGTGGTACCTCACGCCGCGGGGGCCGTTCGTGCTCGTCGCCGCCGACCCGACCACCGGCGCCCTGCTCGCCACCGCGGGCATCAGGGGCGGCGCGCTCAAGGAGGGGCTGAGCCCGCCGCACCTCGTCGAGCGCTACCGCGACGGCCGCACCGGCCAGCTCGTCCGGGTGTACGTCCTGCGCGAGCACCGGCGGCGCGGCATCGCCAGGATCCTGATCGACGAGGTCCTCGGCCGCGCCCGGCGCGAGGCCCACTACCGCACCATCGCGCTGCACACGTTCCCGCACTCGCCCGGCGCGCTGCCGTTCTGGCGCTCCATGGGCGCGGAGGTGGTCGAGGACGACACCGAAGGAATATCGCGGGCGCTGTTCATGGAGATCCCCACCAGCAGAAACGAGGAACCCCGGCATGAGCAAAAGGCGTGACGTCTTCATCTTCGTCGCCGAGCCCGGCAAGGCCGACGAGGCCCAGACCTACCTCGGCGCATGGCTCCGTTCCCTGGAAGGACACCCCGGCTATCTCGGCGGCTCGGTGCTCCAGGAGGTGGCCGGTGAGCTGCTGCCCGGCACGCTCGTGCTGATCATGGAGTTCGCCTCCACCGATGACGCCCGCGCGCTGTGGCCGAAGATCGAGAACACCGTCAACCCCCTCTACCCGGACGACAAGTCCGACACCTCTCCCGACCAGGGCACCGCTTTCTTCGACGGCACCCGCGACGCCCTCGCGAACGGCACGCCGCTGCCGCTCAGGTTCACCCGGGGCAACGGCCTGCTGGCGCGGATGCTGCACATCCACGCCGCGGAAGTCGATGCGTTCGCCCCGGTGGCCTGAGGAGGGCGGCGAGGATGAACCGGTACGCCGACGCCGATGTCGCCGTGGTCGGCCTCGGCGCGATCGGATCGATGGCCGCCTGGCGGCTGGCGCTGCGCGGCCACACCGTGCACGGCTACGAGCGGTTCGGCATCGGGCACGACCGGGGCGCCTACTCAGGACAGACCCGGCGCTTCTCCGTGCAGAGCCAGCGTGAGCCCCGGCTCACCCCGCTCGCGCTCCGGGCCCTCGACCTGTGGCGCGAGCTGGAGCGCGACACCGGGCAGCGCCTGCTGCACCTCGTCGGCGGCCTCATCCTCGGCCCGGGCGACACCCCGGCGCTCACCGCCGCCCGCGCCTCGGCGCGGGCGGCGGGGCTCGACCACGAGACCCTCGACGCCGCGGAGTTGGCGCGCAGGTACCCGCAGCACCTGGTCCGCCCGGGCGACAGCGCGGTGTTCGACCCCCACGCCGGGTACCTCCGCCCCGAACCCGCCGTCGTCGGCGCCGTCCGGCGGGCCGAGGAGCTGGGCTCGACCGTCTTCGACCGCACCCGGGTCCGGTCGCTCGAGCCCGACGCCGACGGCGTCGTCGTCAGGACCGAGCACGGCGCCCGCCGTTACGCCCACGTCGTCGTCGCCCCCGGCGCGCGCGTCCGCGACGTCCACCCCGCGGCCCGGGCGACCGTGCTGCCGCGGCGGCTCGTCCAGGGCTGGTACCTGCCCGAGGACGTGCGCCACTACCTGCCCGGCACGTTCCCCGTCTTCGACCGCGTCGGCGACGTCACCGCCTATGGCTTCCCGACCGTCGACGGCGCCACCGTCAAGATCGGGATCTACACGGCCGGGCACCCGGTGGTCCACGACACCGACCATGTGCCGCTGACCGTGGGCCGCGGCCTGCTCGACCACTTCCACGCCACCGTGTCCGGCTACTTCCCCGGGCTGCACCCCGACCCGGTCGCCACCACCGTCGGCGTCGAGGGCTACACGACCGACGGGCAGCCGCTGCTCGGCCCGGCGCCCGGCACCCGGCGGATCCTGCTCGCCTGCGGTTTCTCGGGGGCGGGCTTCAAGTTCGCGCCGGCGATCGGCGACGTGCTCGCCGACCTCGTCGGCGACGGCGGCACCGCCCGCGACGTGGGCTTCCTCGCCCCCGACCGCGCCCTGGCCGCCTGGCCCCCCGAGGCCCTGACACCGGCGTGAGCACGGGGGCGCTGCGGTAGGATCGACGGGTCTTCACCGGCAGAGGGACTGACAGAGGGCTGGACGGCAGAGGTGGACGGCTGATGACGGCCTCGGTGCACAGCGCCGGTCAGCGTGCCACCGCGACCGACAGCGCCCACCAGCACCTCAAGCACCTCATCCTGACCGGCGAGCTGGCGCCCGGCGAGGAGCTGCGCGAGGTGGCGCTCAGCGAATCCACCGGCTTCGGCCGGTCCCCGGTGCGGGAGGCGCTGCGCCGCCTGGTGCAGGAGGGCTTCGTCGAGGTGCGGCCCCGCCAGGGCTACCGCGTCGCCACCGTCACGCTGGCCAGCGTCCGCGACCTGTTCGAGATGCGCCTGCTCCTGGAGCCCACGGCGGTCGAGCTGGCCGCGCGGCGGGCGCCGCGGGAGGAGCTCGAGGCGCTGCACGCGCTGGCCCACCGGACCTATGTGCCGGGCGACACGGCGAGCTACGAGGCGTTCCTCCAGGACAACCGGGAGTTCCACGTCCGCATCGCCCGCGCCAGCGGCAACGAGCGGCTCGCCCGCACCCTCCAGGTCCTGCTCGAGGAGATGCAGCGGCTGTTCTTCATCGGCCTCGGCGACCGCGACAGCGCGTCGGAGATGATGCACGAGCACCACGACCTGCACGACGCGCTGCTCGCCAGGGACGGCGACCGCGCCCGCGCCATCGTGATCGCGCAGATCGAGACCACCCGCGGCCGGGTGCTCGAGGGCCTGATCACCCGCAGCGACCACCCGCACCGCACCGCCGTCGGCGTCGTCCTGACCGATACACGACCCCGCCACGCCTGATCCCGTCACGCCTGAGCCCGGTCCGCGGTGCCGCCGAGGCGGGTCGACCCGGCGGCTCGGGCGGTGTGGGCGGCGTCACGCGTCGGCGCGCGGTCCGGCGTGCGGACGCCGGTTGACAGCGCCGACCGGCCGATCGCATGCTATGCCCGCAGGTCACAAGCGCCAGCGCACGGCCGCCCGTCGAACGGCGTGGTGGCAGTCCGGGCGGCCGGTGTTGCCTGTGCCCGCCGAACGACTCCATGGAGCGCCATGTCGGCCCAGGCCCCGGCCCCGTCGCACCGCGCGATGCGCGGCGGCGGAGCGCGCGTGGGCCGTCCGGCACGGGCTCTTGACCGGGCGCGCGCGGCCGACCGCTGCGGTGCCCCGCGCCCGTTGCGCGTGGTGCTCTGCGTCCAGCCGCACTCGGTGACCGGCTCGCGATGTCCTGCGTGAGCGCCCGCCGCTGAGGCGTGGCCACCCGGGCCACCACGGCCCGTGGGGGAGGCCCCGCCCGTCCGCCAGGGCGCTCGCGTCATGTGCGGGAACGACCCGCCGCCCGTCGGCGTGCGTCGTCCGCTCCCTCGTCGCCCCGTCAGGCCGCGTGCCAGGCGGCGCCGAGCGGCTCCCCTTCCCACGTCGCGCCCGCGCCGCGCCGCGGTGATCCGATCGACCGCAAGGACATCTCCATGGACAGACACGCCCCGCGGCGGCCCATGGCCGCCGCCCTTCTCGCCCTTGTCGTGCTCGCGGCGGGCGCGGCCTGCGGCTCGCCCGCCGGGGAGCAGGACGCCGCGGCCGACTCCGGCGACGGCAGCCTGGTGTTCGCCCGCACCAGCCGCGGCGTCACGGACCTCGATCCGACGGCGGACGAGCTCGCCACGAACAACGCGTACACGCTCGACAAGATCTTCGAACCCCTGGTGGAGCTGCGCGAGGACGGCAGCATCGAGCCGTTCCTCGCCGAGTCGTACGAGGTCGCCGACGACGGCCTGAGCTGGACGTTCACCCTGCGGGACGGCGTCGCGTTCACGGACGGCTCGGCCCTGGACGCCGAGGACGTCGTCTTCACCCTGAACCGGCACCTCGACGTCGGCGGCGCGCTGCCGCTGTCCGCGCCGATCACCGACGTGACGGCGGCCGACGACCGGACCGTGGTCGTCGCGCTGTCCGAGCCGTACGCGCCGCTGCTTGCCGACCTGGCGACCTTCGCCAACGTGATCCTGCCGACCGACCTCGGCGGGCTCACCGAGGAGGAGTTCTTCCAGGACCCGGTCGGCACAGGCCCGTTCACCGTCGACTCGTGGGACAGGACCACGGGCGAGATCACCCTCGCCGCCAACGACACCTACTGGCAGGGCGCGCCGTCGGTCGACGAGGTCGTCTTCACGGTGGTCGACGACGACAACCAGCTCCTCCAGCAGCTCCAGGCCGGGCAGGTCGACGTGATCGACGCGGTGCCCGCCGCCAACGTGGCGGAACTCGAGGCCAACCCGGACGTCCAGGTCAACGTCTCCGACTCCTGGCAGCAGGGCCTGCTGGCGTTCAACACCGTGGACGGCGCGTTCGCCGACGTGCGCCTGCGCCGCGCCGTCGCCTCGGCGCTCGACCGGGAGGCGATCGCGGCGGCGACGACGTACGACACGGCGACCCCGGCGACGACGTTCCTGCCGCCGAGCATCCAGTTCTCCGCCCAGGACACGGACGTGCTGGGCTACGACCCGGCCGCGGCGCGCGACGAACTGGCGCGCTCCGACCACCCGGACGGTCTTTCGACCACGCTGATCGTGGAGAGCTCGTCCGCCAGCCAGACGCAGCAGGCCCAGGCCATCCAGGCGGCGCTCGCGGAGATCGGCGTCACGGTGGAGATCGAGACGCTCGACGCGACCACGTTCTGGGCCCGCTTCGGCGAACGCGACTACGACCTGGCCGTCACATGGGCGATCAGCGACACCGGCGACCCGAGCAACCTCGTGCGCTGGCAGCTCCTCCCCGACGTGGCGGACTCGTACCACACGGGCTACGGCAACGCCGAGGTGATCGACCTCGCGGCCCAGGGCGTCGCGGCCACGGACGACGCCACGCGGGCCGATGTCTACGCCCGCATCCAGCGGATCGCCGCGGACGAGGTGCCGACGGTGCCGCTGACGTACATCCCGACGATCACCGCCACGGGCTCGGGCGTCGAGGGCCTGGTCGTCCTGCCCAACGGCACCACCCGCCTCCAGGACGTGACCGGGTCATGAGGAAAGCCGCCACGCCGCTCGCGCGCCGGGTGGCTCACGCGCTCCTGCGGGCGGGCGGGGTGGCGGCCGGTGTCGTCGTCATCGCGTTCCTCCTCGGACGCCTCATCCCCGGGGACGCGGCCACCGCCCTGCTGGGCAGCCGCGCCACCCCCGAGGCCGTCGCGGAGCTGCGCGGCCGACTCGGCCTCGACGAGCCGCTGCCGGTCCAGCTCTGGGAGTTCCTGACGCGCCTTGTGACCGAGGGCGACACCGGTGCGTCGCTGGTGAACGACGTGCCGACGCGCGAGCTGATCCTCGCGCGCGTCGAACCGACGCTCTGGCTGGTCGCGTTCGCCGCGGTGTTCGCCGTCGTCCTGGCCGTGCCGCTCGCGCTGTGGGCGGCCACGCACCGCGACGGCGTCGCCGACCACGTGGTGCGGATCCTCACCACCGCGGGGATCGCGATGCCCGCGTTCTGGACCGGGCTGCTGCTGATCCTGCTGTTCTCGGTGCGGCTGGGCTGGTTCCCCGTCGGCGGCGTCAGGGACGGCTACCCGGTCAGCGTCGTGCTGCCCGCGCTCACCGCGGCGTTCGCCATCGTGCCCATCCTGGTGCGCAGCCTGCGCGTCCAGCTCGTCGAGGTCCTGCGGGCCGACTTCGTCGCCACCCTCCGCGCCGCCGGCCTGCCGGAACGCCGGATCCTGGCCCGCCACGTGCTGCGCAACGCCGCCCTGCCCGCCCTCGTGCTGGTCGGCACGAACATCTCCTACCTGCTCGGCGGCGCGCTGATCGTGGAGAAGGTGTTCGCCCTGCCCGGGCTCGGGGACCTGATGTTCGACGCGGTCGGCAGCCGCGACCTGCCGGTCATCCAGGGCGTGGTCATCTACTCGGCGCTGGCCGTCGTCCTGGTCACGCTGGTGACCGACCACCTCGCCGCGCTCCTCGACCCCCGGCTGAGGAGGGCCGCGTGACCGCCGCCCCCGTGACATCCGCCGCCCCCGAGGCGACCGAGCTCGCCGTGCCGCTGCCACTCCTGCGGCGCGCGCTGGCCCACCGGTCGCTGATCGCGGGCCTCGTCCTCGTCGGCGCCGTCGTCGTCGCGGCGGTGTGCGCGCCGCTGATCGCGCCGCACGACCCGGCCGCCCAGGACCTGAGGGCGGCGTTGCTGCCACCGTCGGGGGAGCACCTGCTCGGCACCGACCACCTCGGACGCGACGTGTTCTCCCGGCTGGTGTACGCGGCCCGCACCGACCTGCGGATCGGCGCGGTCACGGTCGTCGTCCCTTTCGTGGTCGGCACGCTCGTCGGCAGCGTCGCGGGCTACGCCGGGGGCCGTCTCGACCGGGTCCTCTCCTACCTCGTCGACACGGTGCTCGCGTTCCCCTTCTACGTCCTGATCCTGGCGATCGTCGCCGTGGTGGGCACGGGGGAGCGCGGCATCTACGTGGCCTACGCCCTGGTGGGCTGGGTGGCCTACGCGCGCGTGACGCGCTCGGCGACCTCCGTCACCGCGGCCCAGCCGTGGGTCCACGCGGCGCGGGAGAGCGGCCTCTCGCACCGCCGGGTGCTGCTGCGGCACGTGCTGCCGAACACCCTGCCGCAGGCGGTGGTGTTCCTGTTCACCGACGTGGTGTTCGTGATCGCGGCCGTCGTCACGCTGTCCTACCTGGGGCTCGGCATCCAGCCGCCCACCGCCGACTGGGGCTCGATGATCGCCGACGCCCGTGCGTTCCTGACCACCAAGTGGTGGCTGGCCGCGGCGCCGGGGCTGGCCGTCGTCGTGACGGGGGTGGGCCTGTCGCTGGTGGCCGACGGGCTGACGGACCTGTGGGGGGAACGGTGACCACGGCGGCGGGCAGGGCGGAGCGCAGCGGGCTGCGCGTCGAGGGGCTGCGGGTCACGGTCCGCGCCGGGGCGGCGGAGCGGACCGTTGTCGACGACGTGTCGTTCGCCGTCGAGGCGGGCGGCGCCCTCGGCATCGTCGGGGAGTCGGGCTCGGGCAAGAGCATGACGCTGCGCGCCGTGCTCGGCCTGCTGCCGGCCCGGGCCCGGGTGAAGGCCGGGACGGCGACGGCGTTCGGCACGACGCGCGCCCTCGGCCCACGCGGCCTGCGGGACGTCGGCCCCGGGCGCGTCGGCATGGTGTTCCAGGACCCGTTGAGCGCCCTCGACCCGCTGGCCAGGGTCGGCGCCCAGGTGCGGGAGGTGTGCCGGGTGGTCGGCGGCGAAGGGCGGCGGTCCGCCCGCGACCGGAGCGTCGCGCTGCTGACGCAGGTGGGGCTGCCCGACCCGGCCGCCCTCGCCCGCCGGTACCCGCACGAGCTGTCGGGCGGGCAGCGGCAGCGGGTCGTGATCGCCCTCGCGCTCGCCGCCCGACCCCGGATCCTCCTGTGCGACGAGCCCACCACGGCGCTCGACGTCACGGTGCAGGCCACCATCCTGCGGCTGCTGGCCGACCTGCGTCGCGACCTCGGTCTGACGGTCGTGTTCGTCAGCCACGACCTCCCCGTCGTCACCTCGGTCTGCGACTCCGTCACGGTGCTGCGCCACGGGCGGGTCACCGAGGCCGGGCCGGTCGCCGAGGTCCTGACCGCACCGCGGCACCCGTACACGCGCGAGCTGATCGACGCGGCGCGCGCCCTCGAACTGGAGACGCCATGAAGGCGACACCCGCGGCCCCGACAGGGGACCCGACCGCGGACCTGAGCGTGGACGGCGTCACCGTGTCCTACGGGCGCACGCCCGTGCTGCACGGGGTCGACCTCGACGTGCCGGGCGGGACCGTCGCGGGCATCGTCGGCGAGTCGGGGTCGGGCAAGACCACCCTCGCCCGCTGCCTCACCGGCCAGGTCACCCCCACCGGCGGCACCGTGACGCTCGGCGGGCAGCGGCTGACCCACCGCCGCACCGTGGCGCAGCGCCGGGCGTTGCAGATGATCTACCAGGACCCGTTCTCCTCGCTCAACCCGCGGCTGACCGTCGGGCAGACGCTGACCGAGCTGCTGGCCGTCCACCGGCTCGTGCCGCGCGCCGAACGCCCCGCGCGCGCGGCCGAGTTGCTCGACCTCGTCGGCCTGCCGCCCGAGGCGCTGCGGGCCAGGCCGCGGCAGTTCTCCGGCGGTCAGCGCCAGCGCATCGCGATCGCGCGCGCCCTCGCCGTCGAGCCGCGCGTCCTGGTCGCGGACGAGCCGACCTCCGCGCTCGACGTGGCCGTGCGCGCGACGATCCTCGACCTCTTCGCCCGGCTGCGCGACGGGCTCGGCGTGACGATCGTGCTCATCTCCCACGACCTCTCCGTGGTCGCGCACATGTGCGACACGGTCACGGTGCTGCGGGACGGGCGCGTTGTCGAGCACGGCGGCGCCAGGGACGTACTGCGTCACCCCGAGCACGCCTACACGCGCTCCCTGATCGCCGCCGTACCGCGCCTGCCCCGTCCGGCCGAGCCGCGGGAGGCGACGGCATGACCCGCGTTCTCCTGCTCGCCCCGGTCGGCACGGACATGCACCTGCCCGCCGAGGAACGGTCCGCGCGCCGGGCCGTGCGCCGGGGCACCCATGTCGAGGTCCGGCACCTGCCGGGGCTGCCCGAGACCGTGTACGTCCCGCCCGAGGAGCTGTTCGTGCCCGTCCTCGTCCGCGCGGTCGTCGCGGCGGAACGCGCGGGCTACGACGCCGTCGGCATCTCCTGCTGCTCCGACCCCGGCCTGGCCGAGGCCCGCGCCGCCGTGTCGATCCCCGTGACCGCCCCCTTCGAGGCCGCCCGCGCCCTGCTCCCCGCGCTCGCCCCGCTGTGCGTGCTGTATGTGGACGTGCCGCCGGGGGACGGCGAGAGCGACCGGCACGGCACCGACTGGGTGCCGGAACTCGCCGCCAGGTACGGCATGGGTGACCTCATGACCGCACCGCAGCCGGTGCCCGTGGCCCGGCCCGCCGTGGAACGGGCCGACGCCACGCACACCGCGCGCGACGTCGGTGACGCGCTGATCGCGGCCCAGCGCCGCGGCCTCGAACGGTCAGGGCCCGCCGCCGTCCGGCGCGCCGCGGCCGCGGGCGCGCGCAGCATCCTGCCCGCCTGCACCTACTGGACCGGCACCACGGACGCCCTCACCGGCCTGACGCCGCTGCCGGTGCTCGACCCGGTGGAGCTGCTGGCGCGGCACACCGAGTCGCTGGCCCTGGCAGGCCGCGCACCCGCCGGGTGACCCCGCGCCCCGCCGCGCCCCACGCCGCCCCGCCCCGGCCCCGGCCACCGCCCACTCGACCGAAGGAGCACCGCCATGAGCGAGACCCTCTTCCCACCCGACCGCTACCCGCGGCTGACCGACGGTCTTGGGCGGCTCGCGGGCGGCGCCGGGCCCTCCGTGCTCGTCCAGGCGGAGGCCGTGGTCGCCCTCGAGGCGCTGGCCCACGGCATCGGCCGGTCCGAACGCCCCGTGCTCAGCATCGAGTCGAGCCGCTACGGGCGGCTGACGAGCGCCTGGCTGCGGGCCGCCGGAGCGCGGGTCACCGTGCTCGACCTCCCGGACGGCGAGCCCGCCGACCCCGACCGCGTCGACGCGCTGCTGCGCGCGACACCGGCGACCGCCGCGGTGCTGCTCACCCAGGCCGAGGTGCTCACCGGCGTCGCCCACCCCGTCGACGACATCGTGGCGGTCGCGCACCACCACGGCGCCGCGGTCGCGGTCGACGCCGTCGCCGCGGTCGGCGGCCTGGCCGCGCCTCGCGACGCCGACGCCGTCGTCATCGGGCCGCAGAAGGCCCTCGACGGACCCGCCGGGCTGTCCGTCGCCACCCTGTCCGACCGCGGCTGGGCGCTGCTCGACCGGCAGGACGACACCCACGCGTCCGTGCTCAATCTGCCCTACCTGCGGCGCGCCGCCGCGGAGAGCGCCGCCGCCGGGACGCTGCCCGGCACCCCTTCGGTGCCGGAGCTCGCCGCGGCCGAACGGGCCGTCGCCGCCGTCGAGGCCGAGGGGATCGAGGCCAGGATCGCCCGCCACCACGCCACGCGCGCCGCGGTCAGGGCGGGGCTGCTCGCGGCCGGTCTGACGCCATGGGTCGCCGACGAACGCCACGCGAACCCGCTCGCCACCACCGTCGCCGTGCCACCGGGCGTGGCCGCGCCGGAACTGGCCGACCGCGCCGCCGCGGTCGGCGGCCACTGGGCGGTCGGCGACAGCACCCCGCGCGGCGCGTACCTGCGGGTCAGCCACTACGGCCGCCACGCCACCCTCGCCAGGGCCCTCGGCGAGCTGGTCGCCCTCACCCACGCCGCACACGCCGACACCGGCGCCGCGGCCGAAGCGGCGGCCGACGCCTGGCTCGCCGCCGCCCCCTGACAGCGCGCCGCGCCGCGCGAGCGAGCCGCCCCACGGAAGGACCTCCCATGACGTATCGACTCGCCGCCGACGTCGGCGGCACCTTCACCGACATCGTGCGCCTCGACGAGGCCACCGGTGCCTGCCTGGCCACCAAAGTGCCCACCACGCCCGACGACATCGCGGTCGGCGTGGTGCGCGGCTTCGACGAGATCGTCGACGGCGACTACACCGGCGTCACCGGCATCGTGTACGGCACCACCGCGGGGCTGAACGCGCTCATCCAGCGCGGCGGCGCCCGTACCGCGCTCGTCACGACCCGCGGGTTCCGCGACGTGTACGAGATCGGGCGCGGCAACCACCCGGACATGTACGACAACCAGTACCGCAAGCCCGTGCCGCTGCTCGGCCGCCGCGACGTGGTCGAGGTGGGCGAGCGCACCGACCGGCACGGCACGGTCGTCACCCCCGTCGACCCGGACGAGCTGCGCGAGGTCGCGGGCCGACTGGCCGCGGGCGGCTACGCGTCGGTGGCCGTCGCGTT
Organism: Streptomyces radicis; assembly: GCF_003626575.1. GTDB lineage: Bacteria > Actinomycetota > Actinomycetes > Streptomycetales > Streptomycetaceae > Streptomyces > Streptomyces radicis. The sequence continues at coordinate 82,707 of NZ_RBDY01000001.1, forward strand.
CCTGCACGCCTATGTCAACCCCGCCAACGAACGGGCCGCGGCCGAGGCGCTGCGCGCGGCCCTGCCCGCGGCCGTGCCGGTGACCGCGTCGAGCGACATCGCCCCGGAGCTCGGCGAGTACGAACGCGTCAGCACGACCGTCATGAACGCCTACATCACCCCCGTCATCCGCGGCTATGTGACCCGCCTGCGCCAGCTGCTCACCGACCGCGGCTTCGGCGGCGAGGTCTTCGTCATGCAGTCCAACGGCGGGGTGCTCACCGAACGGGTCGCGGCCGCGCAGCCGGTCCGCATCGTCATGTCAGGACCCGTGGGCGGCGTCATCGGCGCGGGCGCGGTGGGCGCGGGCCTCGGGACCGGGCACGTGCTGGCCGTCGACATGGGCGGGACCAGCTTCGACGTGAGCCTGATCGTCGACGGCGCCCCGCAGATCGCGCTGGAGTCGCAGCTCGAGGGCTTCCCCGTGCTGGTCCCCTCGGTACAGACGCTCAGCGTCGGGGCCGGAGGCGGCAGCGTCGCCTGGACCGAGGCGGGCAGCATGCGCGTCGGCCCTCGCAGCAGCGGCGCCCGGCCGGGCCCGGTCTGCTACCGGCTGGGCGGCCGCGAACCCACCACCACCGACGCCAACGTGGTGCTCGGCCGGATCGCCCCCGAGCACTTCCTCGGCGGGCGCATGGCGATCTCCCCCGACCTGGCCGCCGAGGCCCTCGCCGCCTACGGCGCGCCCCTCGGGCTGACCGCCACCGAGGCGGCCGAGGGCGTCCTGACCATCACCAACAGCGCGATGGCGGACGCCATCCGGCAGATCACGCTGCGCCGCGGCCTCGACGCCAGGGACTTCACGCTGCTCGCCTACGGCGGCGCGGGCCCGCTGCACGCGGTCGCGCTCGCCGAGGAGTTGGAGATCGACCGCGTGGTCGTGCCGCCGCGGCCAGGGGCGTTCTCGGCGTGGGGCATGCTGCACGCCCCGCTCCGGCACGACGGGGCGGCCTCGTTGCTCCGCCCGCTCGACGCCGTCACCCCCGCCGCCCTGGACGACGCGTTCGCCGCGGTGCGCGCCGACCTCGACCCTGACCTCGTCGCCACGATCGAGGCCGCGGGGCCCGTGGTGGAGCGGCGCTCGCTCGACCTGCGCTACCGCGGCCAGAAGTACAGCGTCAACCTCGCCCTTGACGGGCTCGGCGGGGTCCGCGCCATCCGCACGGCGTTCGACGAGCGCTACCGGGTGCTGTTCGGCTTCGCGTCGCCCGACACGCCCGTCGAGGTCGTCAACGCCCGGCTCGCGCTGGTCGCGAAGCGGGCGCACACCGAGCCGCCCGCCACCGAGCCGCCCGCGCCCCTGACCGCACGGGCGCGACAGGTCATCGAGGGCGTGTACGACGGCCGACGCCACGAGATCGCCGTCGTCGCCCGCGCCGGACTCGCCGTCGGCGACACCGTCCCAGGCCCCGCCGTGCTGGCCGAGCTCACCGCCACCACCGTCGTGCCGCCCGGCTGGCGGGCCGTCGTGGACGCCGACGGCTCCCTGACCCTCACCCGCGCCCCCGCGGACCCCGCTCACCCGGACAGGAACCGCACATGACCGCCACCGTCAGCCCCATCGTCGTCGAAGTCATCCGCAACGGCTTCAACTCCGCGGCCGAGGAGATGAGCGTCTCGCTCTTCCGCGGCGCCCACACCCCCGTGATCTACGAGGCGAAGGACTGCGCCGTCGGCCTGTACGACGCCAGGGCCCGACTGCTCGGGCAGGCGCCGGGACTGCCCATCTTCCTGGGCAACATCCAGGCCTGCATCGAGCACGTGACCGCGAAGATCGGGCTCGACGGCTACGCCGACGGCGACGTGTTCATCCTCAACGACGCGTACATCCAGGGCTCGCACCTGACGGACATCACGGTGCTCGCGCCGATCTTCGTCGACGGCGCGCTCGTGGCGTTCGCCGCCACCAGGGCCGACGGCGGGCACCTGGGCGGCAAGGACCTCGGCGTGTCCACCGGCACCCGGCACATCTACGAGGAGGGGCTGCGCATCCCGCCGGTCCGGCTGGTCAAGGCGGGCGTCCCCGACGAGGAGATCTTCGACATCCTGGCGCTGAACAGCTTCTTCCACGCCGCCCGCCGCGGCGACCTGGAAGCGCAGGTCGCCGCCTGCTACAAGGGCGCCGAACGCCTCAGGGCGCTGTACCGGAAGTTCGGCCGGGCGGTGGTCGAGGCCGCGACGGCCGACATCTTCCGCCAGTCCGAGGAGCTGGACCGCCGCGCGGTCGCGGCCATCCCCGACGGCACGTACACCGCCACAGGGCTCATCGACGACGACGGCGTGTCCGGCACGCCGGTGCGCGTGCGGGTCGCCGTCCGGGTGACGGGGGACGAGATCGCCGTCGATCTCACCGGCTCGAGCGCGGCCACCCCCGGCCCGGTCAACTCAGGGCAGGTGCAGGCGATCTCGGCGTGCCGCGTCGCGTTCAAGGAGCTCATCAACCCCGAGGCACCGGTCACCGGCGGGAACTTCCGCAACCTGACCGTCGTCGTCCCCGAGGGCAGCGTCTTCGACGCCCGCGAGCCCGCGCCCGTCCAGTGGTACTACACGCCGCTCGGCCTGCTCATCGACCTCGTGCAGCGGGCGTTGGCCCCGGTGCTGCCCGAACGGGTCGCCGCCGCCCACTTCGGCGACTCGATGATCGTCTCGTTCGTCGGCACCGCGCGCGACGCCGGGGGCGCCGAGGACGCCGAGGACTTCGTGCTGATCGACGCCGAGGCGGGCGGCTGGGGCGCGTTCCACGACGGCGACGGCCAGGACGGGATGATCAACGTCATCAACGGGGACTTCAAGAACCTGCCCATCGAGTTCGTGGAGAACAAGTTCCCGCTCACGATCGAGGCCTACGGGCTGCGGCAGGACTCCGAGGGCGCCGGGCGATTCCGCGGCGGCCTGGGCGTGCACAAGACGTTCCGGGTCGAGCAGGACGGCACCGCGCTGTCGCTGTGGCTCGACCGTTCCCTCACCCCGGCCTGGGGGCTCTTCGGCGGCCACGACGCCACAGGCCCTGTCGCGGTCGTCGCTCCCGGCACGCCGGACGAGCGCCGACTCAACAAGATCACCGACCTGCGGCTCGCCGCGGGCCAGCGCGTCCAGGTCCTCACCGGCGGCGGAGGCGGCTACGGCGACCCCGGGGAGCGCGACCCTGCGCACGTCGCCCGGGACGTGGCCGACGAGTACATCTCGCCCCACCGCGCCCGCGACGTGTACGGCCGAACCGCGCCGCCACGACCGGCCACGAACGACCCCCGGTGACCCACCCGACCCCCGGCCTCCGCTCCACAGGCCCTCAGCGCCGAGGGAGCTGAGCGCACGCGACGGGGTGACCGGTGCACCGACCCTGTCGTGGTGCCGGATCCCGCGGGGACGACCGCCCACCGCGGCGCGATGAGTTCCGCGGCGTCCGGCGGTCATACCGTCGAACCGGTTACGGAGGAGGACGTGTGATGCGCAGGGTGACCTATTCGATGAACGTCTCGCTCGACGGCTACATCGTCGGGCCGGACGGCGGCTTCGACTGGACGCCGCCCGACGAGGATGTCTTCCGCTCCTGGATCGACGAGACCCGCGAGGTCGGCGTCTACCTGCTCGGGCGACGGCTGTACGAGACGATGCTGTACTGGGAGACCGCCGACCAGGATCCATCGCTCGACGACTCCAAGCTCGAGTGGACCGCGCTCTGGAAGGCGCTCCCCAAGGTGGTGTTCTCCACCACGCTTTCGGCGGTGCGCGGCCATGCCCGCCTGGTCTCCGGCGGCCTGGCTGAGGAGATCGAGCGGTGCCGGGCCGAGCCGGGGGAGGGCAACATCGCGATCGGCGGCGCGACCCTCGCCGCCGAGGCGGCCGCGGCGGGCCTGATCGACGAGTACCGGACCAGGGTCTACCCGGTGCTGGTGGGCGGCGGCATCCCGTTCTTTCCCCGGCACGAGCGCCGGGTCGATCTCGAACTCCTCGAGACCCGCACGTTCGACTCGGGAGTCGTCCACCTCCGCCACCACGTGACGCGCTAGCTGTACTGACCCGCGGGGCTGCGGCGCCGCTTCGCCGCCGGGGCGGGTTCAACGCACCCGCTGTGCGCGCGCTTCCGCCGTGGCGGCGTCGGAGGACGGCGGGGGCGCGTCCGGGTAGAAGGTGGCCGTGCCGGTGATCGTCAGGCCGGTGCTGTCTCCCGGCCGCAGGGCGAGTGGCCCCGCGTGGCGAACGGCGACGGCCCGGGGCAGGCCGCCGACGCTGATCAGGGCCACCGTGTCGTGTCCGTGGAAGCGGATGTCCGTGACGGTGCCGCGGGTCGCGGAGGCATCGGCGGCGCCCAGCCTCAGCTGCTCGGGCCGCAGCAGGGCCGTGCCGTCGCCGTCGGCGTCCGTGGTGCGGGCGTCCGTGGTGAGGGGGACGCGGCCCAGGGGGGTGTGGGCGATGCCGCCCGCCGCGCTCGCCGGGACCAGGACGGCGTCGCCGACGAAGCCCGCCACCCACATGCTGGCGGGCTGCCGATAGACCTCCTCGGGAGTGCCGTGCTGCTCGACCCTGCCCTCCCGCAGCACGGCCACCCGGTCCGCGACGGACAGCGCCTCCTGCTGGTCGTGCGTCACCAGGACCGCGGTCGCGCCGGTGGCCCGCAGGGCGGCGCGCACGTCGTCGCGGAGTCCACCGCGCAGGGAGCTGTCCAGGGCGTTGAACGGCTCGTCGAACAGAACCACGGAGGGCCGCGGAGCCAGGGCGCGCGCCAGGGCGACACGCTGCTGCTGACCACCGGAGAGTTCGTGCGGCATCCTCGCGTCCAGTCCCGCGAGCCCGACCAGCTCGAGCAACTCCCCGGCCCTCGCGCGCCGGTCGGGACGGGCCAGAGCGGTCAGTCCGAAGGTGATGTTGCGTGCGACGCTCAGATGCGGGAAGAGAGCGCCTTCCTGGGCGACGATGCCGATCGCCCGCCTCTCGGGGCGGATCCGCACACCGGGCCCTGAGAGGACGCGGCCTCCCACGGCGACCGTTCCCCCGGTGGGCTCCACGAAGCCCGCGATGATGCGCAGCAGGGTGGTCTTGCCGCAGCCGGACGGGCCGAGGACCGCGGTGAGTTCCCCGCCGGCGACGTTCAGGTCAAGGCCGCGCAGCACCGGCTCGCCGCGGCGGTAGGTCTTGGTCAGTCCTCTGACGCGCAGTTCGGTCATCGGTGTCTTCCGAGGAGGTAGGAGGGGACGGCGGCGATCAGGATCAGGGCCAGGGCATAGGGAGCGGCGGCGGCGTAGGCGGCCACGCCCGTGTGCGTCCACAGCCGGGTCGCCAGGGTGTCCATGCCGGTGGGGCGCAGCAGCAGCGTGGCGGGAAGCTCCTTCATGATCACCACGAAGGTCAGGGCCGCGCCGGTCGCGATCCCCGGCGCCGCCAGCGGAACGGTCACGGCGCGCAGGGTGCCCAGCGGGCCCCGGCCCAGCGAGCGCGCCATGTACTCGAGCTCGGGGGGCGCCTGGAGCACCGCCGTGCGAACGGCGGTGACCGCGAGCGGCAGGAACAGCATGGCGTAGGCCATGACGAGCAGCGGCCACTGCTGATAGAGCGCGTAGGCGTAACGCACGGAGAGGAAGACCATGGCCAGGGCCACGGTGATGCCCGGCAGGGCGTGCCCGGCGAACGACGCCTGTTCAAGCAGATGGGCGGTGCGGGTGCGGTGACGGGCCGCGACCACGCCGACCGGCAGGGCGAGCAGGATCGTCAGGGCCGCTCCCGCGGCGGCCAGGCGGGCGGTCGCCCAAGCGGTGTCGGCCAGTTCCGCCGGGTCCCAGGTGGCGGACGTGCCCTGGGCGATCCAGTAGCCGAGGGAGCCGAGGGGAAACGCGACCGCCGCGCCCGCGACCAGGGCGCACCAGCCGACGGCGGGCCCGCGCAGCCGCCCGAGGGGCAGCCGTTCGGCGGGTCTCGGGCTGCCCCGCCCTGTGCCCGCGAGCCGGGCCCGGCCGCGGGCGCGGCGTTCGGCGAGGACCAGGAGCGCGGTGAGCAGCACAAGGACACAGCTCAGCACGGCGGCCGGGGTCCGGTCGAAGCTGGCCCGGTAGGACGTGTGGATGGCGCGGGTGAAGGTGTCGTAACGCATCAGCGACACCGCGCCGAAGTCGGCGACCACGTAGAGCGCGACCAGCAGCGCGCCGCCGCCCACCGCGTGCCTCAGCTGCGGCAGGGTGATCCGGAGGAAGACCCCGAGAGCTCCGTGCCCCAGCGAACGCGCCGCCTCCTCCTGGGCCGGATCGATCCCGCGCAGCGCCGCGGCCACCGGCAGGTACACGTAGGGCGAGCAGGCCAGGCTCAGCACCAGGGCGGCGCCCCGGAAACCGGCCAGGGAGGGGAAGGCCGACAGCCAGCTGAACGCCATCACATAGCTGGGAACGGCCAGCGGCAGGGTCGCGAGCACGGCCCACAGACGGGGCGCGGGCAGGGCCGTCCGCTCGGTCAGCCAGGCCAGGGACACGCCGATCAGCACGCTGGCGGCCACGACGACCAGGGCCAGGCTCAGGCTGCGGACCAGGAGGTGGGCCGTGCGGCCGTCGGCGACGATGTCCCATGCGTACCCGAAGCCGTGTTCGAGGGAACGGACCGTCAGATAGACCAGCGGCAGCAGCGCGAACGCGGCGGTGACCGCCGCGGGAACGGCCAGCACCGCCGACATCCGCGGGCCTTCGGACGTGCCGCGCCGCCGCCGGGACACCGCGGGGGCGCGGCGCTTCTCACCGGGCCCGGCGCGGAACAGCGACTGGCTCGGCACGTTCATTCCGGCATCTGTCAGACCATGCCGACGTCTTGCAGCAGGGTCAGCGTCTCCTGGAGCGTGGCGAGGTCGCTCAGGTCGATGTCGGGGACCTCGAGGGATTCCAGGCTGGGCAGTTCCTCCACCGGGCTGGTCACCCCGGCGGCCAGCGGGTACTCGAAGGTCTCCTCGGCGAAGTACGTCTGCGCCTCCTCGGAGAGCAGGAAGTCCACCGCCTCCTGGGCGGCCGCCTCTTGGCCGCCGTACGCGGTGATGCCGACCCCGGCGACGTTGACCAGGGACCCCGGGCCGCCGCCGGGCAGGTAGTGGGTCCCGACGCTCACCTCGTCCTCGCCCACCTCCGCGGCCAGCTCGTACACGTAGTAGTGATTGATCAGCCCGAAGGCCAGCTCCCCGCTGTTGACCGCGTCGAGGATCGGGCCGTTGCCGTCGAAGGCCTGCGCGTCGTTGGCCCGGAGGTCCTCCAGCCACCGACGGGTGGCGTCCTCCCCCTCGAGCACGCGCATCGCGGTGACGAACGACTGGAACGAGGCGTTGGTCGGCGCGTAGCCCACCTCACCGCTCCAGCGGGGGTCGGTCAGGTCGGCAAGCTCCTGCGGGAGCTCGTCCTCACCGACCTGCTCGGGCGCGTAGGCCACGATCCTGGCCCGCCCCGAGACACCCACCCAACTCCCGTCCTCCGCACGGAACGTCGGCTCCACCTGATCCAGGGCCTCCCGCGGCAGCTCCGTCAGCAGCCCCGCCTCCGCCAGCGCGCCGAGCGCGCCGGCGTCCTGTGACAGGAACAGCCCGGCGTTGGTGCGTTCACCCTCCTCGAGGATCTGGGCGGCGAGCTCGGCGCTGTCCCCGTACCGGACGGTGACCGTCGTGCCGGTCGCCTCCTCGAGGCGCTCGAGCAACGGGTCGATCAACTCCTCGTTGCGCCCCGAGTAGATGACCAGCTCCTGCGAGGCGTCGGACGTCCCCTCACCACCCGCCTCGTCCGGTCCCTCGTCGTCACCTCCGCACGCCGTGGCGAGCGGCACCACCAGACCGAGCCCGGCCAGCGCGAACGTCAGCCGACGCCACGAGGCCCGGCGATGACCGCGCCAGGGATGAGGCGAACGCGAGAGGGAGGACATGCTGAACCCTTCTGCCGAGAGGCGCGTCACGGTGGCGCCGATGATCGCCCGGTCGATGCCGGGCGGCTCATTATTAAGGTTAGCCTTGCCTAATTGTCAATGGACGAGGGGTCGCCGCCCCAAGGTCATGGCATCTGGGTGGGACTGGCGGACCGTTTCCGGGAGCGGGGTGTCACCCCTGGTGGAGCGGTGCGGCTCAGCGGGTCCGGTAGCGGGCGTAGATCAGTCCGCTGTCGAAGGCGCGCTCCTCGACCAGCTCGAGATCGAGGCGGACGCCGTCGGGGAAGAACCGCTTGCCGCCGCCGACCACGCTCGTGGTGATGAACAGGTGGTACTCGTCCACCAGACCGGCCGCGATCGCCTGGGCCGCGAGGTTCGGGCCGTCGACGGTGAGGTCGTGATCGGCCTCGGCCTTGAGCTTGCGCACCGCGTCGGGGTCGAAGGTCCGCTCGATCCTGGTCTTCGCGCTGGCCACCGACTCGAGCGTCGTGGAGTACACGATCTTCTCCGCGGCCTGCCAGTCGCGGGCGTACTGAAGGATGTGCGGAGGCTGGTCGGGCTCGGTGTGCGCGGTCTCCCAGTAGACCATCGTCTCGTATATCCGTCGGCCGTAGAGGTATGTGCCGACGGGGCGGAAGAGGTCGTTGATGAAGGTGTGCACCTCCTGGACCTCGGCCCCGGTGCCGAGGTCGCCCTCCGCCGCCTCGGCGTAGCCGTCGAGCGAGGTGATCATCGAGTAGATGAGCTTGGCCATGCGTTTCCTCCGGTACGAGCGCGTCAGTCTGCCGGTGGTTCCGAAGACTGTGACCTCCGCACGACCCGGAACTCATCGATCGGCCGGTCGCCGGTTCGCACCCGGTCGGGTCCACGGGTTGGACGAGCGGCGGGCACGCAAGTGGCTGACTGAGCTGATCGTTGCTCGAGAACTGTCCCTCGCCTCGGACACCGCCGACACCGTACCGCCCGCCGAAGCTCCCCGGATCGGGATGGACTGGCGGTGCCGCACGGTGGCTGACGAAGACTCGCTCGTCCTCCTCATCCGCGCCGCGCAGATCGCCGACGTCATCACCGCCCCGCCCGGCAACGCCTGTCCCACCTGGGGAACCGCAGCTCCGTCGAGGTCATGGATGTCTTCTACGCGCTCAAGACCCGCGACGACGCACCCGAGGAGGGAACACACGGACGCGCCGGACAGAGATCTAGGGACAGTCCTCGGCGTGCCGCATCGGGCGGGTTGCGTGGAGTGAGGCCAGGAGGTTCAGTCGGTCGGCGTCGGCGCTTCCCGGTGCGGCCGTCCAGACCAGCATGACCGGGCCCGGTGCGCCGGGCAGGGGGTAGGTGTCCCAGTCCAGGGCGATGTCGCCGACCTCGGGGACGTGGAAGGTCTTGGTGCCGCTGACCGAGGTCCGGACGTCGTGCCGGGCCCACAGGCGTCGGAAGTCGGCGCTGCGGATGCTCAGTTCGCCGACGATCGCGGTGGCGCGCGGGTGGGTGGGGTCGGTGGCGATGGCGGAGCGCATCATGCCGATGTAGTCCAGGGCCTGGTGCTCCCAGTCCGGGCAGCGGCGCCGGTCGGTCGGCGTGTCGTCGAACATCAGCAGGAGCATGTTGAGCCGGTGTGCGGGGTGGTCGTCGGGGTTGCCGAGCAGTGCTTCGGCCAGGGGGTTCCAGGCGAGCAGGTCCAAGTGTCGGCCGAGTACGACGGCCGGAGTGTTCATCACCCGTAGCAGTCGCCGTGTACCGGTCGGCACCCGCTCCGGGGCGCGCTCCACCGGGCCGGGTGCGGGGCGTCGGGCGGCGCGGGCCAGGGCGAACAGGTGGCGACGTTCGTCGTCGTCCAGAACGAGGGCGTCGGCGAGGGCGTCCAGGACCGTGTCGGAGGGGCGTACCTCTCTGCCCTGTTCCATCCGCTGGTAGTAGTCGGTGCTCAGACCGGCGAGCAGGGCCAGCTCCTCGCGCCGCAGTCCGGTGACCTTGCGCCGGCCGCCCGGCTCCAGGCCGACGTCGCGCGGACGCAGTCTGCCGCGCCGGGCGCGCAGGAAGTCACCGAGTTCACGAGCGTGCGGATGGGTCATGCCCCCAGTGTCCCGCCGCGCCGGACCTTCATGGTAGGTCGGCCGGTCCCAGGCAGACGGGGCCTACCTCGCCCTCGCGCCGTGCTCCTACCGTCGTTGCTCCACCGCACCCGATCGATGTCCTCGCGAGGAGTACCGCATGGCCGGATGGAACACCGACCAGATCCCCGACCAGCACGGCAGGACCGCCGTCGTCACCGGCGCCAACTCCGGACTCGGACTGGTCACCGCGACCGCACTGGCACGCCGCGGCGCCCGCGTCGTCCTCGCCGTCCGCAACACCGCCGCCGGCGCGGAGGCCGCCCGCGGGATCGCGGGTGACGTGGAAGTGCGCGAACTCGACCTGGCCTCCCTGGACTCGGTGCGCGCCTTCGCCACCGCGCTCGTCTCCGACCATCCGGTCATCGACCTACTGGTCAACAACGCCGGAATGGTCCTGCTCGGCCCGCGCCGCCTCTCGCGCGACGGGTTCGAACTGCACCTCGCCACCAACATGCTCGGCCCCTTCGCCCTGACCGGCCTCCTGCTCGACACGCTCGCCGCGGCACCGAAGCCACGGGTGGTCAACCTCAGCTCCATCACCCACAAGACCGCGCGCTTGGACTTCGAGGACCTGATGGTCGAACACAACTACCGAGCCCCGTCCGCCTACGGCCGCTCCAAACTCGCCGTCACCGTCTTCGGCATCGAGCTGGACCGTCGGCTGCGGGCCGCCGGATCGCCGATCATCAGCACCCTGGCCCACCCGGGTCTCACCCGCACCAACCTGACACCGCGCGCCTGGGAACACCGCGGTCGGCTCGGACACATGATCGCGCGGCTCGGCCTGGTCGCCACCCAACCGGTGGAGCAGGGCGCTCTGCCACAGCTGCGGGCCGCCACCGAACCCGGCGTCCACGGGGGCCAGTTCTTCGGACCGGCCGGATTCTTCGAGACACGGGGCCGCGTCACCGAAGCACGCCTCAGCCCGGAGGCGGCCGACCCGAGCGTCGGCAAACGACTCTGGGCGGTCACGGAACTTCTCACCGGAGTCACCTACCTGTGACGCGAGCACTCGTGGTGCGGTGCCCGCGCCCGTGCACGCCTCCGACACCACGCCGATCGGTCGGCTGTCGTCGGCGAGGTCGTCGAGGGCCTTGAGGACGTGGTGGCGCCGGCGGGCGGAGTTGTCGCGCGGGCCTCGATGAGAGGGCCGGTCGGTGATGGTCGGCAACTGGCCGGATTGGTGTGATCCGGTTGCCCCCGTGGTGCTGACGGCGCCCTGTCGGGAGATCATCACCCGGTGGGCCAGAGGCTGGGTGGACGCGCGGATCGCCGCCCACGCCCGGGCAGGCAGGACATGGGGACTGGCCGACGCGGTCGACGCGTTGCTACGTGGGAGGGCCCGCCGTCGGTGAGGGCGGCGGGCCGTCGGGCTGGGACCGGTAGGTGTCAGAAGTTGTTCTCGAGTTCCGGCCGAGTCGTCGCGACTCGGCGCCGTAGCGCCAGTGCCAGATGCGTGACGACGCCCGCTGCGTCCGCGAGGCTCGGCGGAGGCGGGAGATCCGGCCGTGGCGTGTCGGCGTCGGATGCGGACGCCGACATGCCACGGGGCCTGCTCATCCCGGTATCGGGGCCTGCTTTTCCACGGGCAGCCACAAGTGGCCCGAGCCGAGGTCGGGCTCCTCTTCGTGCTCGACGGCCACCAGTGCCGGGCCGGGGGTGGTGCGGTAGGTGGGGTGGGCTGGGAACCATTCTGTGTAGACCGCGCGCCACAGGGTTTGCAGTCCGCGGGGGAACTCCACCCGTTCGAAGGGGAACACCGCCCAGGTGTTCGGGGGAACCTCCAGGCGTTCCATCCCCTCGGGGGTGGGGGCGGTGGTGGCCGCGGCGACGTAGTAGTCGATCTCCTCGCCTGGGTCCCCGGTGTCCCCCAGGGGCACCGTCACCGACAGCGCACCGCGGGGCTCTTGGTCACTGAGCGCATCGAGCCGCTCCCAGGTGGCGTCATCGACCTCTTCGGTGAAGGCGATCATGTCGGGATTGGGGCCCTCGGCGACGTTGGGAACCCGCTTTCTCAGCCCGACCAGGGAGAAGGCGTCTTTGTCGAGGATGCGGTAGCGCATCGTGGTGCTCCCTTCGATGGTGAGGTGAAAGGCCAGGCGGGACTGGGAGACCAGCGTGGCCCCGGTGCGCCGGGCCTGGCCGGGGGTGATGCCGTGGACGGCGCGGAAGGCCCGGTTGAACGCCTCGGCCGAGGAGTATCCGTAGTCGACGGCGATATCGAGCAGCGTCCTGCGGCCCTCCATCACCTCGGCGCCGGCCAGGGTGAGCCGACGCCGGCGCACGTACTCCGACAGCGGCATCCCCGCCAGCGCGGCGAACATCCGGCGCAGGTGGTGCTCGGATGTCAGCGCGGTGCGTGCCATCGCCGCCACGTCCACCGGGCGGCCGGGGTCTCCCTCGACATGCTCCAGGGCCTTGTTCAACCGGTCCAGCATCGCTTCCTCCTTCGTTCACCAGCGACGTTAACGAGCACGAACGGTGCGGTTCCCGATAGTTGCCGTGCGCCTTCGATCAAGCCAGGGCTCACCCGATCGAAGGCGCAAAGAAAGTGGCTTCGGCTGTTGCCGGTGTTGGGCAACGCGTTCCGGAACCACCCCACCGCGGCGTGCCTCGCGGTCGCGAGGCACGTCCTGATCTCGCCGATCAGGGAGGCGAACGTCAACGCGTCCCCCGCGCCGACCGCGACGCCGACCCGTTCGTGGCCCGCGGCTCGTCGGGTGCCTCACTCTCCGGCCGACGGCGCCTCAGGGTGTGGGGCGGGTGAGGGAGCGCGGGCGCAGCGCGCCGATGTCGCCGATCGCGTCGAGGGAGTCGAGGACATCGGTGACGCGCCGCGCCTCGGCGCGCTGGATGCCCGCCGCCGCGAGGTTGGCGTGCAGCTTGCCCATGACCTCCGTGGAGCGCACCGCCGTGGGTGGCTCCGTGGTCAGCGCATGGGTGCGGCCCGCGCCGTCCGTGAGGACCATGTCGCACGCCCATGACCCGGGGGCCGCTCGCTCGTTGGCCTCCAGGGAGAGCCGGGGCAGGGGCGGCAGCCCGGCGAGGCTGGCCTCGCGGAAGAACAGCGCGTCGCCCGCCCTGCCTTCGCGCGCCGCCGCGTACACGAACGCGGCGCTGGCGGCGGCCTCCGTCGGCCCCGCGACCTCGAGGTCGGTGGTGACGAACCTGAGCAGCGCGGGGGGCAGGCCCAACCGGACCGCGCGGACGTCGCGCAGGTCCACGCCCGCCTCGGCGAGGCGCCCGAGCGCCGCGGCGAACCCGTGCAGCGGGCGGGCGCAGGGGAAGAACTTGATGACACAGCCCTCGACGCTCTCGCCCGGTGCCCGGGCCGCCACCTCGTGGGGCGGCCCGAAGGCGCGCACGCCGGGACCGTCCAGATAGGTCCACGACGCCTGGGCCCCGGCCTCGGCGAACAGCGCGGCGCGCGCACCGCGTGCCGCCTCCTCGGCCGCGGCGACGTAGTGCCCCTCGGCGAGGCGATCGTCGGAGAGCAGCCCGCCGGGCGCCGCCGTGGCGATGCCGATCGCGTGCCTGAGCGCGGTGTCGTCGAGCCCGATCGCGACGCCGACGCCGACGGCCGCGCCCACCGCGGCATAGCTCGATGTCGGCCACCAGCCCCGGGCGTACATGTCCGTTCCGCCGGCGCGCGCGCCGAGGTGGGTGACCACGGCGTATCCCGCCAGCACCGCGTCGATGAGGTCCCGGCCGCCGCGCGCCCGCCAGGCCGCGACCTGGAGCGTCGCGGGGATGACCGCGGCCGACGTCACCACGGCCGATCCCGGATGGAGGCTGTCGAACTCGTCGATGTGGCAGGCCAGCGAGTCCAGCGTCACCGCCTGCCCGAGCCCCAGCGGCCGCGCGTCGGCGAGGGACCGGAACGGGCCGCCGTCCTTCCACGCCGCGCCGGCCAGGGCGACGCGCCTGACCAGCGGGTGGGAGGCGCCGAGAGCCATGCACCCGAGGGTGTCGGCGACTTCGAGCGCCGCCCTGCGGCGCGCGGACGCGGGTGCGTGGGCCTCCGCGCGTGCCTGCGCCACCAGGTCGTCGAGGAGCGTGGGCCCCGGCGGCCCGGCGGCTGCCGTCATGGGGAGCTCTGCCGCGCGAGCAGGGGCAGCACCCGGGTCGCGACCGCCTCGGCGAGCGTGTGCGGCAGGTCGTAGGAGCCGACGTGCTGGAGGAAGATCGAGGTCGCCCCGAGGTCCCGCGCTTCCCCCACCCGCGCGGCGATCTCCTTCGGGGTGCCGAACAGGGTGAAGGCGCGGGCGAAGGCCACCGCGTCCTCGTCGCTGACCCAGCGCGAGCAGTGCTCGACGGCGAGGTCCCAGTCCTCCGCGTGCACCAGGTCGGGATACACCTCGGGCACCCGGCTCGGCACCTCGATGTCGATCCCCGCGCCGGCCAGCGCGCTCTGCCCGCCCTGCTGGGCGATTCCGGCGCAGATCGGCTTCAACACGCGTGCGTCGCGTTCGATGTCGTCGGTCACCAGCGCGTGCGCGGACACGATGATCTCCACCTCGTCCGGGTCGCGGCCCGCCTCGGTCGCGCCCTGACGCACCAGGGACACCGCGCGGCGCAGCAGGTGGGGTGCCACGCCGCTGAGCAGGATGGCGCCGTCGGCGATCTCGCCGGCGAGGCGCAGGTTGCGCGGGCCGCTGGCGGCCACGTGGATCGGGACACCGGGGAACGGGTCGCGCATCCGGACCTCGGCGTCCCCGAAGGTGGCGGTGGAACCGTTCAGCAGCGCGCGGATGTCGGCGACGCCGGCGCGCAGCGCCGCTCCGGTGCTGGGGCGGAGCCCCACCGGCTCGACCGAGCTGTTGCCGACGCCGAGCCCCAGCCGGAACCTGCCCCCCGCCGCCTCGGCCACGGTCCGGGCGAGTGAGGCGACCACGCTGGGGTGCCGGGTCGCGACATTGCTGACCGCGGTGCCGAGGCCGATCCGGGTCGTGGCCCGCGCGGCGGCGAACAGGGTCAGATAGGCGTCGCGCCACAGCACCTGCGAGTCCGGTACATGGACGTCGTCGAACCCCTGGGCCTCGACCCGCGCGACAAAGGACGCGATGTCGTCGGCCGGCAGGCACGGGGGGACTCGCAGCCCGATCCGGGGCGCGCCCGTGGTCATGCGTGCGCCTTCAGGAAGGCGAGCGTCTCCTGGTTGAACCGCTCGGCGTGCTCGTGCTGGGGCCAGTGGCCGCACTCGTTGTAGATGCTGAGTTCGGAGCCCCGGATGGCGGCGTTCATCGCCCGCGCCTCGGGGACATCGCCGAACGGGTTCTCCGCCCCCCACACGACACGGGTCGGCGCGGTGATCCGGCCCATCTGCTCCTTGGTCAGCAGGTCCTGGACGCGGTTCTCCCGCTCCTGGAGGCACAGCAGCTGGTCGATGTTCTTGACGAACGAGGCGCTGTGGTAGATGGCGTGGCGCACCTCGACCAGCTCGTCGCTGACGTTCACCGGGTCGTGCATGAGGAGTTCGAGCCTGCGGCGGGTGAGCGCGATGTCGTCGGTGAGCACCGCCTTGCGGGTGCTGGTCTTGATCCGCTCCATCACCTCCGGGTTGGCGACGGTCCCTCCCGCGGCCACGAGCGTCAGCGTCCGCACCAGCTCGGGCCGGTCGCAGGCCAGGCGCGCCGCGACCCAGCCGCCGAGCGACTCGCCGACGAAGTGCGCCGAGGTCATCCCGCGGGCGGCCAGGTAAGCGACGACGTGTTCCACATACCCGGGGATGCGGTACGGGGTGCCGGGGCTCTCGGTGTAGCCGTGGCCCATCATGTCGATCGCGTGGCACTCGTAGTGCTCGGAGAGGACGGCGACGTTGCGTACGAACGCCTCGAGGTGCCCGCTGGTGCCGTGCAGCATGATGACGGGCTCGCCGCTGCCCGCGCGGAGTGAACGGGTGCGCAGGCCGGCGGCCTCCACGTACTCGACGGCGAACTCCACATCGCCCAACTCGGTCCAGATGCTCATCTCTCGTCCTTCTCCTTGACTTCCAGGCCCGCCGGTTCGAAGAGGGCCACCCCCATTCCGGTGAGCCATTCGGCGATGGGCTCGTACGCCAGGGTCCGTCCTCGGCCCGGACCCACGGCCGCGGTCATCGCGATCCACGAGCGGATCTCCTGGGCGCCGTTGCCGGCCACCTCCTCGATCTGCGCGGTGCTCATCGCCAGCACGCCGCCGAGGTCCCCCTCGCCCAGCTGGGCGAGGAAGTCGCGGTCGAAGTCGGGGTTGATGTCGGGGCGCGCGGCGCGAATGATCCGGCGGCGCCGCACCTCGAACTCCCGCCACTGCTCCCGCCCGTTGAGCCATGCCTCGACGAGGAAGCGGTCGTCGTCGGTGAGCGTGGCGGCCCAGTCGGGCCACGGCAGCCGGTGCGAGAGCCCTCCCGACGCGATGACCGCGACGCGCTTGTCCTCGCCGTCGGACTCGATCACCCGCCGCAGGCCGCGACCGAGCGCATGGGCCCGCTTCAGGGAGATGAGCGGCGGGGCGAACATGTTGACGACCACGGGGACGATCGGCACGTCGAGCCCGGGGACGAGGTGTTGCAGGCTGTGGGTGATGCCGTGGTCGACCGTCAGGCGAAGCGAGAAGGCGGGGTCGAAACCGTCCTCGACCAGGCCGTCCACCAGCGCCTTCGCGAGCGTGGTGTCGACCGGCAGCGGCCCGGACGGAGTCTCGGCCTCACCGGCGCCCAGTACCTCGGACACGCCGACGGTGATCGAGGGCATCAGATCGAGGAACAGGCCACGGAAGTGGTTCGACCCGATGACGACCACGGTGTCGGGCGCGACCGCGGCGAGATGGTCCCGCGCCGCGTGCAGCCCGTCGCGGAAACGATGGGCGGCGGGCAGGTGGTCGACCTCGGACCAGTGCGTGTTCATCAGGGTGCTGTGGGAGGCGCCGACTCCCGCCACGACCGTACTCACGCGGGCACCTCTTCCTTCGCGCCGGTTTCCCCGGTGCCGCCCTGGGCCTGCCGCTCCTTGAGGAATTCCAGCGCGATGTCGACGATCATGTCCTCCTGCCCGCCCACCAGCTTGCGGCGGCCGACCTCCTTCAGGAGGGTGCGGGTGTCGACGCCGTAGCGCTCCGACGCCGCCTCGGCATGGCGCAGGAAGCTGGAGTAGGCGCCTGCGAAGCCCAGCGACAGCGTCTCCCGGTCCACCCGGACCGGCCGGTCCTGCAACGGTCGCACCAGGTCGTCCGCCGCGTCCATCAGGGCGTCCAGGTCGCACCCCTGGCGCCACCCCACCAGCTCGCACACCGCGACCAGCGCCTCGATCGGGCAGTTGCCCGCTCCCGCGCCCTGCCCCGCGAGGGAGGCGTCCACCCGTACCGCGCCGTGCTCGATCGCGGTCACCGTGTTCGCCACGCCGAGCGTCAGGTTGTGGTGGGCGTGGATGCCGATCTCGGTGGCCGGGTCCAGGACGTGGCGGTACTCGGCGATCCGCTCGCGTACCCCGCCCATCGTGAGGTGTCCGCCGGAGTCCGTCACATAGACACAGTGCGCTCCCGCGGCCTCCATGACGCGGGCCTGCTCGCCCAGCGCCACGGGGTCGGACATGTGGGCCATCATCAGGAAACCCGAGACGTCGTACCCGATCGCCCGGGCCGCCTCGATGTGCTGGACGGCGATGTCCGCCTCGGTGCAGTGGGTGGCGACGCGCACCGACCGCGCGCCGGCGTGCCACGCGTCCCTGAGGTTCTCCACGGTGCCGATGCCCGGCAGCAGCAGGACGGTCAGCCGGGCGCGCCGCACCACCTCGGCCGCCGCCTCGATCCACTCGAGGTCCGCGTGCGCTCCCGCGCCGTAGTTCACGCTGCCCCCGGCGAGCCCGTCGCCATGGGTGACCTCGATCGCGTCCACGCCCGCCGCGTCGAGCGCGGCGGCGATGGAACGCACCTGGTCGACGCTGTACTGGTGCCTGATGGCGTGCATCCCGTCGCGCAGCGTCACATCCTGCACATAGAGCCGGTCGATGGCGGTCATACGGCGGTCTCCAGTCGGTCGGCCCGCACGAGAGACTCGCCCACGTGCAGGGCGGCGGCGGTCATGATGTCGAGGTTGCCTGCGTAGGCAGGCAGGTAGTCGCCCGCGCCCTCGACCTCGAGAAAGACGGACACCAGGCTGATGTCGGAGCGGTCCTCGGCGGCGCAGAGCCGCAGGAGCGGGTCGTCACCGGCCAGCCGTCGGCACTGGACCTCCTGCTTCAGCCGGTAGCCCCGCACATAGGTCCGCACCGTGGTCACCATGGCGTCGACCGCCGCGCGGGCCCCCTCGGGGGTGATGCCCTCGGCCAGGCAGTAGACGGTGTCGCGCATGATCATCGGCGGCTCCGCCGGATTCAGGATGATCACGGCCTTCCCCCGGGCCGCGCCCCCCACGACCTCGATGGCCCGGCTGGTCGTCTCGGTGAACTCGTCGATGTTCGCGCGGGTGCCGGGCCCGGCCGAGCGCGAGGAGATGGAGGCGACGATCTCCGCGTACCGCACGGGTGCCACCGCGTTGATGGCGGCGACGATCGGTATCGTGGCCTGGCCTCCGCAGGTGACCATGTTGACGTTGCGCGAGTGGGCAAGGCCGGCGAGGTTCACCGGCGGGACGACCAGCGGACCGATCGCCGCGGGCGTCAGGTCCACCACGCGCACCCCCGTGGCGCGCAGTACCTCGTCGTTCCTCAGGTGCGCCTTCGCCGATGTGGCGTCGAAGACGAGGTCGATCTCGTCGAACCCCGGCATCCGCAGCAGCCCCTCGACCCCGTCGCTCGTGGTCGCCACGCCCAGGCGCCGTGCCCTGGACAGGCCGTCCGACTCCGGGTCGATGCCGACGAACGCGGCGACCTCCAGGGCGTCCGAGACGCGGAGGATCTTCAGCAGCAGATCGGTCCCGATGTTCCCCGACCCGATGATCGCCACCTTGTGTGTGCTCATGTCTCTTCTCCTGAGAACTCGACGGTGACGTCAAGGCGTCGGGAACTGTCGTGGAAGGTCGCGGTGAAGAGGTCACCGGGCGAAGCGGGCACCATCGGGCCGAGCGCCCCGCTCAGCACGACATCGCCGCGGCGCAGTGGGGTGCCCAGGTCGATCATGGCCCGGGCCAGCCACATCAGGCTGATGAGCGGGCCGCCGAGACAGTCGGCCCCGCGGCCGTGCGACACCGTGTCGTCGTGGCGGCGCAGGAGCATGGAGACATCGGTGAGGGACGTCTCGTCAAGTGTCAACTCGCCGTCGCCCAGCACGAAAAGACCGCTGGAGGCGTTGTCGGCGATGGTGTCGACGATCCCGATGTCCCAGTCCGCCACGCGGCTGTCGACGATCTCGATGGCCGGCATCGCGCGGGCGACGGCGGGGAGCAGTCCGGCCGGCGCGGCAGGGACCGCATCGATGCCGTGGGCCAGCTCGAAGGCGACCTCCGCCTCGACCTTGGGCTGGAGCGTGCGCGAGGGGGCGATCGTGCCCCCGGCGTCGACCCGCATGGACCGCAGGAGGGTGCCGTAGTCGGGCTGGTCCACCCCGAGTTGACGCTGTACGGCGGGCGAGGTGAGGCCGATCTTGCGGCCGACGACCGCTTCGCCGTCGGTCGCCAGGGCGAGGCCGATGTTGTGCTGCTGCACGCCATAGGCGCGAGCGAGCCGCCCCTGCCCCAGGAGATCTCTGACCGGTCCCGTGGGTACACCGGTGGTTCCCGCGTTCCGCAGGCGTTCGGCCGCGAGCAGCGCGGCGCTGTCACCCGGGTCGAGGCCGGAAGCACGGTGATGGGCTTCAGTCATGTCTGCGATGATCCGGGTCGGCGTCCCGATCCGACAGGAGATGTCCCGCCACACGGAACTCGTCGGGCGACTCCACGGCGGCGCCGGCGACCCGCAGATGGCGCGCCAAGCCGAGTGCCGAGGTCTTGACCGCGGCCGCCAGCTGGGGCATCCGGTAGGCCGAGATCGGCACCGAGATGGACATCGCGGCCATGATCTCGCCGTGCACGATCACGGGCGCCGCCACGCACTCCCGGCCCAGGGTGGCCTCCTCGCGCTCGAAGGCGAGGCCGGTCGCCCTGGCCTCGGCGAGCTCGCGCGCGAGGCGCACGGGGTCCGTCACCGACTTCCTGGTGATCCGACGCAGCGGCCTGGCCAGGAAGTCGGCCCTGACCTCCTCGCTGCTGAAGGCGAGCAGCGCCTTGCCGATACCCGTGCAGTTCAGGGGGAGCCGACCGCCGACCCGCGAGGGCAGGCCGAGGTCCGAGTGCCCGTAGATCTTCTCGACGTACACCACGTCGAAGCCCTCCCTGATACCCAGGTGCACGGTCTCGTGGGTGGCCATGAACAGGTCCTGGAGGAACGGGAGCGCGGCCACCCGCAGCCGCTGCTTGACGGGCACCAGGCTGCTCAGCTCGAAGAGCGCGATGCCCAGCTCGTAGCCCTGCTCGCTGAGGGTGAGCAACTGCTGCTCGACGAGGATCTGGGTGAGCCGGTGGACCGTGGACTTGGGCATCCCCGTGCGCTCGGCCACGTCGGTCAGCCGCAGACACTGATCGCCCGAGCGGAACGCCTGGAGGATCCGCAGGCCCTTCTCCAGCATGTTCGACTGATCCCGCGTGGCCTCAGAGTTCCGTGACACGGGACACCCCTTTTCTCCTGGCTGATTCCTGGTATTAGATCGGAGGATTCCTGCTCGCGAACGGTGAGGTCAGCCGGCGGGACGGAGACCGGTCTGGAGGAGAGAGGCCAGGTGACATCGTGCGGCGTTCACTCATCACAGTACGGTAACCGGACTGCCGGGGCGTTCCGTCAGACAGAACTCATGGCGCAATCCCATCGGTTGATGGCTAGGTTGCGCTGAACCGCGCTCCACCGGGGCGCCTTGCCCCATGTCCCATCCCCGCCCCGGGTCGGGCGGGATCGACCGAGCCCCGCTCACGCACTGAGCGTTGGACGCGTCCGCGCATCACGTCGGTTTGGAAGGGAGTGTCCGATGAGGACCACACCAACAATGCGTCGCCGTGCCGGTGAGCGCCACGTCGCCGGGGACGGCGGGGACCGGACGGGCATCCTGCACGTCGAGGAGCTCAGGAAACGGTACGCGCCGGACACTCCGCTCGTCTGCGACGGACTGAGCTTCAACGTGAATCAGGGCGAGTTCGTCGCCATCATCGGCCCCTCGGGATGCGGCAAGTCCACGCTGCTGCGGATGATCGCCGGGATCCTGTCGCCCACCAGCGGCGACGTCTGGGTCGGCGGCCGGCGGATCGATGGGCCGCCGCCGGAGATGGCGCTCGTCTTCCAGGACTACACGCGCTCGCTCTACCCCTGGCTCACGGTGGAGCGGAACGTGCGTTTCCCGCTGGCCAAGCGCCGTGACCTCGACAAGGCGGAGAAGGCCGAGCGGGTCGCCGAGGCGATCAGGACGGTCGGGCTGACCGGCTTCGAGAAGTACAGTCCGGGCCAGCTCTCGGGTGGGATGCAGCAGCGGGTGGCCATCGCGCGGGCCCTGGCGTTCCAGCCGCAGATCCTGCTGCTCGACGAGCCCTTCGCCTCCGTCGACGCGTTGACCAAGGAGGGGCTCGAGGACACCCTGCTCGACGTCCGCGACCGCCTCGGCGCCTCGGGGAACACGATGCTCATGGTCACCCACGACATCGACGAGGCGATCTATCTCGCCGACCGCATCGTGGTGCTCAGCAAGCCACCGTGCGTCGTCGCCGAGGAGCTGTCCGTGGACCTTCCCGTGCCGCGCACCCAGGTGGAGTCGCGTAGCCACCCGGAGTTCCTCCGGATACGCGCCTATGTCCACGACGTGATGGGCCTGACCGACCAGCGGCGCAGGACCCACGGCGGACCGCAGCCCTCGGCCTGAGTCCCATGAACCAGGCACCTACACACACAAGGCAGGTACGCATCATGGTCACCAAGAAGACGAGAGGAGCGGTGGCGCTCGTCGTGGCGGCCGCGCTGTCCTCGCTCGCGGCCTGTGGGGGAGACGGCGACACGGTCGTGGAGGAGAACGCGGACGGCACCACCAGCATCACCGTGGCCACGGTCGCCTCCGACTCCGGTTCCCAGGCGTTCTACGCGGACAGCCTGGGGTTCTTCGAGGACCAGGGCCTCGAGGTCACCGTGAAGGTCGTGGCGAACGTGCCCGATCTCGCGGCGGCCGTCGAGTCGGGCGACGCCCAGTTCGCGCTGACCTCGCCCACCTCCGTCGCCTCCGCCTCCACCGCGGGCATCAACTTCCGCATTGTCGCGGGGGGCGCGATCTACACGGTGGACAACCCCGGCGTCTGGATCATGGTGCCGGCCGGGCAGGACGGGATCACCTCGGTCGACGACCTCGAGGGCAAGTCGATCGCGGTCAACGCGCTCAACACGATGCCCCACCTCTCGACGCTGGCGACGCTCGACGACGCGGGCGTGGACGTGGACAGCATCAACTCGGTGACCCTCGACTTCACCCAGGTGGGACAGGCCTTCGAGAGCAACCAGGTCGACGCGGCGACGGTCACCGCGCCGTTCAACTACCAGATCGAGAGCGACGGGATCGGCACCACGATGCTGAGCCCCTACGACGCGGTCAACAACGGCGAGGACTTCTACAACACCATCTGGTTCGGCGAGCAGGGGTTCATCGACAGCAACCCCGAGGTGGTCGACACGTTCCGGGCGGCGATCGCCGAGACCAACGCCTGGGCGAACGACCCGGCCAACGAGGACGAGCGCAAGGCGATCCTCCAGGAAGTGACCAGCCTCACCGACGCCACGATGGAGGACATGCAGCTGCTGCTCTTCGACGACGAGGTGTCACCCGAGATGATCCAGCCGCTGATGGACCTCATGGAGAGGTTCGAGGTGCTTCCCCAGCCGGTGGACGCGGCCTCGATCATCGCCGGCACCGACTGACCGGTGCCCAGGGAGACGGGCGACACGGCGGGCAGGGAATCCAGGGATTCGGAGGACGAGAGATGAGTCTGACTTCGGCGCCGACCGAGGAGGCCGTAGCCGGTGCCCCGGCTCCCGTGGCACCGGGGCGCGCCGCGCGACGTGGGCCACGACTCGGCGTCAACCCGCGGGGCTTCGCCTTCGCGCTGGGACTGCTCGTCGTCATCGAGCTGTTGACGGCGACGCTGGTGACCTCGGCGTATGTGCCGCGCCCCAGCGAGGTGGGGTCGGCGCTGCTGAGCGAGATCGGCGAGGGCGACATCCTCAGCGGGCTGGGCGACACCCTGTGGGCCTACCTCCAGGGCCTTGGCATCGCGGCAGGGCTCGGCGTGATCCTCGGCGCGGCGCTCGGCGCGTCGAACGTCGCGTACCAGACCTTCAGGGTGGTCATCGAGTTCCTGCGCCCGCTGCCCTCGGTCGCGCTGATCCCGTTCTCGATCCTGCTCCTCGGGGTCGGCTCGACCACGACGGTTGCGATGATCGCCTACGCCTCGTTCTGGCCGATCCTGTTCAACACGTACTACGGCGTGCGTGGCGTCCACGCCACCTCCGTCGAGACGGCCAGGAGCTTCGGCGTCGGCGGGCTCGGAGTGTTCTTCCGGGTGCAGATACCGAGCGCCGCCACCAGCGTCGCCGCCGGAGTCCGCATCAGCGCCTCGATCGCCCTGATCCTCGTCATCACCGTCGAGATGCTCACCAGGAGCGGTGGGCTCGGTCACTACATCGTGCGGATGCAGGTGGCCATCAGAACCGAGGAGATGTACGCCGGGATCTTCCTGGTGGGGCTGATCGGCTACCTCATCAGCCTGGTGGTCGGCCACCTGGAACGACGGGTGGTCTTCTGGAACGTCGACAGCCGAGAGGACGGTGGCAGGTGATGAGCCGCACCACGTTCGTGAACCGGGTGCTCCCCTGGATACTGCCGCTCACGCTCCTCGGTCTGTGGGAGTACTTCGGACGGGTGGGCGACTCGATCTATCTCCCCCCGCTGAGCGAGGTCCTCACGGCGATGCGCGAGGACTGGCTGTTCGACCACGCGCAGAGCGACCTGCTGCCCAGCCTGCGTCGCTTCGCGGTGGGGTACCTGGCCGGCAGCGTCCTCGGCATCCTCCTCGGCATGGCGATCGCCTCGTCGCGGCGGGTGGCGCAGTACACCGGGCCGACCCTGGAGTTCCTCCGCGCGCTGCCCGCCGTCGCGGTGCTGCCCGTCGCCGTGCTGATCTTCGGCCTCGGTGACGGGATGCGGATCTCGATCATCGCCTTCGGCGTCCTGTTCCCCGTGCTCGTCAACACCGCGACCGGCGCGAGGAACACCCGCCAGGAGCGGATCGACGTCGCCCGGATGTACGGTCTCAGCCGATTCGAGATCGTACGGCGGGTGATCTTCCCCTCGGCGATCCCCATGATCTCCGCCGGGCTGCGTGTCGGCCTCCCGATCGCGTTGATCATGATGGTGGTCTCCGAACTCGTGGGCGGCCAGAACGGAATCGGCTTCTACCTGACCACCACGCAGTCGATCTTCGACATCTCGGGGATGTTCACCGCGCTGATCATCCTCGGGCTGCTCGGCAACATCATCAACGCCGTGTACACCCGCCTGGAGACGAGGAGCCTGCATTGGGCGAGCCAGCTGTGAGCGGCGCCGGCGCGGGCCAGCCGCCGCCCATCCGTCTGACCGTGAACGGAGCCCCCGTCGAGGTGCGGGCCCCCGGCTCCACCACCCTCGCCACGGTGCTGCGCGAACAGCTCGACCTGCGCGCCACCAAGATCGCCTGCGAACGGGGCGAGTGCGGCGCCTGCACCGTGCTGGTGGGCGGGCGGCCGACCATGGCATGCGTGACCCCGGCCGCCCTGGTGCGGGAGCCGGTCGAGACCCTGGAGGCCGTCGCCGACGAAGTGACCGACCTGCGCGCGGAGTTCGCCGACCGCGGCGCGTTCCAGTGCGGCTTCTGCACCCCGGGCCAGCTGGTGCACGGCGCCGCGCTGACCAGGCGGGCCGATGAGCTGAGGGAGTCGGGGGACCTCCAGGAGAGGGTGAGGACCGAGCTGTCCGGGAACATCTGCCGCTGCACCGGATACCAGGCCATCACCCAGGCCGTGTGCGCGGTGATCGCGAGGCGGGCCACGCGGATGCCGGAGGGCGCCCGATGAACCCCATCGGCGAGCGGGTGCGCCCGCTCGACTGGGACGCCCGCACCCGGGGCACGGTCCCCTACACGGCCGACCTGTGGCGCCCCGGACACCTGTGGGGCGCGATCCTGCGCTCGCCGCACCCCTTCGCCGAGATCGTCGCCGTCGACACCAGCCTCGCCGAGCGGCTGCCCGGCGTGCGCGCCGTCCTCACCGCCGCCGACTTCCCCGAGGGCATCCGCTATCTGCACCGCGGCGCACCGCTCTCCGACCGGCCCCCACTGGCCGAGGACGTGGTCCGGCACGTCGGCCAGGAGGTCGCCGCCGTCGCGGCCGACACCCGGGAGATCGCGCAGGCCGCCCGCGACGCCATCCGCGTTCGCTACCGGGTGCGGTCGGCGCCGCTGACGCCCCGGGCCTCGCTCAGGCCCTCGGCCCGACGCCTGCACACCCGGGTGACCGACGAGCCCAACGTGGCGATGATCCTGCACAGCGACTGGGGTGACGTCGAGCGGGGGCGAAACGCCGGAAGCGTCGTCGTCGAGGGCTCGTTCGTCTATCCGAGCGTGTCCCACGCCTGCATGGAGCCCAACACGACGCTGGCCGCATGGCACGAGGAAAGCGGCTCCGTCGAGCTGTGGACGTCCACCCAGGCCCCGTGGTTCATCGCCAAGGAGGTCTCCCACCTGCTCGGCATCCCGCACGAGCGGGTCATCTGCCGCGAGGTCGCGGTCGGAGGCGGCTTCGGCTCCAAGTCGAAGGCGTCCGAGCACGAGATCCTCGCCGCCGCGCTGTCCCGCAAGGCCGGGCGCCCCGTGCTGGTGGAACTGTCCCGCGAGGAGGAGTTCGGGGCGAACAAGCCCAGGCACCGCTTCGAGACCAGGCTGCGCACCGCGGCCGACGATCAGGGCGTCATCCGGCTCTTCGACGCCGACATCCTGGTGGACAACGGGTCCTACAACCACATGGGCACCTCGGTCATGCGCGTCGGCGTGATCACCCTGGGCTCGATGTACCGCCCGGACGGCGCCACCTTCACCTCCCGCCTGGTGGACACCGCGACCCAGCCCGGCGGTCAGTTCCGCGGCTACGGCACGCCCCAGGTGTCCCTCGCCGTCGAGTCACAGGTGGACGAGCTGGCCGACCGCCTCGGCCTCGATCCCCTCGAGATGCGGCTGCGCAATCTGGGCCCCGAGTTCGCCACCACGCTGTGCGGCTACGAGGTCACCACCTCGAGGCTCGGCGACTGCCTGCGAGTGGTCCGCGACGAGCTCGGGTGGGACGCGCACCGGGCCGCCCGGGTGCCGGGCCGGGGCGTCGGCGTGGCCGCGGGGATGCACGGCAGCGGGGCCTACGCCTATGCGTCGGCCAACCGCAGCGACGCGGCGATCGACGTCTACGCCGACGGTCGGGTGCGCGTCCGGCACGGCAGCGCCGACGCCGGTACCGGCCAGAACACCATCCTCGCCCAGATCGCCGCAGGCGAGCTCGGGGTGCCGCTCGACCGCGTCGAGGTGCTGTCGATGGACAGCGAACGCACGCCCTTCGAGCTCGGCGCGTGGTCGTCCCGCGGGACGCACATGACCGGCTTCTCCGTCGGTATCGCCGCCAGGGGGCTGGCCGACAAGCTACGAGCCCTGGCGGCGCTCAAGCTCGGAACCGACGCGGTCGAGCTGCGCGGGGGCCGCGCCGAGGCCGACGGTGAGGGAGTGGAGATCGGCGCGCTGGTCGCGCTCAGCGAGGAGGCCACGCCGGACGGCCGGCTGAGCAACGAGGCGAGCTATCTGCTGACCGGCACGGAGATGATCAGCCAGGACAAGGACCGGTTCAACCTGTCGCCCACCTACGCCTTCGCCGCCCATGGCGCGGTGGTGGACGTGGACCGCAGGACGGGGAAGGTGCGGGTCGTCGACTATGTCGCCGCCCACGACGTCGGCCGCGCCCTCAACCCCACGGCCGTGGAGGGGCAGATCGTCGGCGGCGCCGCGATGGGGATCGGCGCCGCGCTCGGCGAGGAGCTGGTGCGCGAGGGCGGACGGGTGGTCAACACCTCCTATCTGCACTACGCGATGCCACGGTCGGCCGACCTCCCCTCCCTCAGGCCGGTCATCGTGAACGGCGAGGACGCGGCCGGACCCTACGGCGCCAAGAGCGTGGGCGAGATGTCGATCATCCCGCCGGGTGCCGCGGTGGCCAACGCTGTCAGCGACGCCGTGGGGGTGCGGATCACCGAGCTGCCCATCACACCGGACAAGGTGCTCGTCGCCCTCGCGGAGAAGGAGGGGCGTCGCCGTCGGCACCACCTGTGGCGTCGCCCCGGCCGCTGGTGGGTCGCGGTCATCCGCTCCCTCTACCCGCTCGGCCTGCACCATGTGCTGCACCGCTACGGCACCAGGATCGGCCGCCGCCGTCGCGTCGGCCGATCCACAGGGGCGCCCCCAGCGGCGCCCGCGCTCTCCGCGCCGGGCTCGCTGGCGGAGGTCGCCGCCCTCGTGTCCCAGGGCGCCCAGCCGGTCGGCGGGGCGACAGACGCTCTGGTCGAGCGCCGCAGGGAGCCCCGGCCGGCAGCGGTGCTGGTCTCCACGACCGGGGTGGCCCGGATGCGCCGGATCACCGAGGAGGGCGGCGGCCTGCGCATCGGCGCCGCCGTGACCCTGACGGAGTTGGCCGAGGCCCTCGCCGACTCACTGCCGTTCGTCACCGAGGCGATCCGCACCATCGCCTCGCCGCAGATCCGCAACAGCGCCACCGTGGGGGGCAACCTCGCGCAGGAGAAGCGCTGTTGGTTCTTCCGCAACGGCTTCGACTGCTACAAGCGCAACGGCGCGACCAGCCCGTGCTACGCGGTCGGCGGCGACCACCGCTTCCAGCACGCCGTCATCGACGGGCACCGCTGCCAGGCCGTCACGCCGTCCGACCTGGGCACGGTGCTCGGCGCGGTGGACGCCGACGTGCTGCTCGTCCGCGGCGCGGAGAGCCGCACGGTGCCGGTGGCGTCGCTCTACTCGGGCCCCGGCGAACTCACCCTTGGGGACGGCGAGTTCGTCGGTGAGGTCGTCATCGGCGAGGTGGCCCTCGCCCGTCGTGGCGCGTTCGCCAAACTCGCGCTGTACCAGGGGGACTTCGCGACCGCCTCGGCCACACTCTCCGCCCGGGTGGACGCGGACGGCCGCTGGCACGACACCCGCGTCGTCCTCGGCGCCGTCGCGCCGACGCCCTGGCGCGCCCTGGCGACCGAGCGGGCGCTCAACGGCACCGTGCCCACGGCGCGGGGGCTACGCTCCCTCCTCGACGCGGAGCTGGACCGGCACGCGCATCCCCTGCCGGGCAACGGCTGGAAGCTGGACGCCGTCGCCGGGTTGGCGGAGGAGGCGTTCGAACGGCTGGCTCGGTGAGCGCCGCGCACGGAAACCACCTCGGGGGACGGTGAACGCCTCCCGCCCTGCGGTCCGTTCTGTCCCGATAAGCTCGACGTCAAGATGATGACACCCACGAGGATGACCACCCATGGCTGACAACCAAGCGGGCCGCGGCCGGGCGATGACGGCGGATGACATCGCCCATCAAGCCCTCGAACTGGCCGACACTCGTGGTCTCGAGAAGCTCACGGTGCGCAGCCTCGCCAACAGGTTGGGCATCGGGACGATGACGCTCTACGGCTATTTCCGCTCCAAGGAGGAGATCCTGGACGCCGTGGCCGATCTGGCGCTCGGCTCGCTCGCACTGCCGAAGGCGGCGCCGGACGAGCGGCCGAGGGACGCGATCGAGGCCGTGGCGCGAGCCTTTCGCAGGCTGATGTCCGCCCACCCCTCGATCGTGCAGATCCTCAGCTCGCGCGTGACCACCAGCGCCAGGGCGCGGCGCGGGGCGATGGAGGCAGTCATCGACCGGCTGGTGACCAGCGGCATCCCCGGCCCGCTCGCCGTCCAGTGCTACGGCTTCATCCTGATCCACGCGCTGGGGTTCTCCAGCTACCAGGGGCCGCGCGCCTGGGCGCAGGACGACGCCGAGGATCGGGCCGAGTTGCACCGGCAGCAGAGCCACTTCTACGCGTCCCTGCCGATCGCTGACTTTCCCCGACTGGTGGAGCTGCGCGAGGCGATCGTCGAGCTGCCGTCGGAAGGCCAGTTCGCGTTCGCCGTCGAGTCTCTCGCCCACCTGGTCGAGGCTCGACTCGCCGGCTCCTCGACCGACGGGAGTGGCCCTCTCATCGGCTGAGGAGCCGGGCGGTCAGGGAGGTGCGGGCGGTGCGTCCGACGCACCGCCCGGTCAGTCCACCGGCTCGCAGACGTCCAGCGCGGTACGGATCAGATGACGCGTCAGCCGCGTCATCTCCCTGATGTCCACGACATTCATCCCCGAGGGGAAGTCGAGCGGCACGGGCGCGTCGGGGCCGATCCTGGTCATCCCGATCCTGGCCGTGGGGATGCCACGGCCACGGAGGATGTTCGCGTCGGTCGCGCCGCTGTTCTCCCTGATCACCTCGTGCGGTCGCCCCTCCTCCGCCTCCCAGGCGCGGATCGCCGCCTGGACGACCGCGTCGTCCGTCGGGGTGGCGGTGCCGGGGATGGCGAGCACCATCTCCCAGGAGATGTCGAGGCCCTGGTGGCGCGCGGAGATCTCCCGCATCGCCGCCGCGAACTCCCGGCGAGCCAGGTTCGGCGGAGTATCGGGGCCGACGCGCAGGTCGACCATGAAACGCACCGCGCTGGACGAGACGGCGGGCATCCGCATCCACCCGCCCTCGATGGCCCCGATGTTCCCCTGGGGCGCCACCAGCCCGCCGGTGTGCCGGCGGGAGTAGGCGACGAACCAGGACTCCAGGTCGTTGATCACCCTGCCCGCCTCCACCACCGGATTGACATAGGGCATCCGATGACGGCTGCCGACATAGCCGAACGTCCCGTGGACCGTCACCTCGAACCAGCACAGGCCGACCTCCTCCCAGGCCACGGTCCAGCCCGGCTTCGCGATGAGCGCGTGGTCGGGGTAGACACCCTGCTCGACCAGGAAGGAACAGCCGACGCCCTGCCCGGTGTTCTCCCGGCCCAGCTCGGACGGCGTGCGCCGGTGGGTCGGCATACCCCCGGCGCCGAGGCCGATCCAGAGGTCGCCGGCGAGGGTGATCCCCGCGGCCCTGATCGCTTCGCCCGCCGCCATGACACAGGCCGCGTGGCCCTTGGGGTTGCTGGCCCCGAGGCCCAGCACGAAGTCGCCGTCGACCACGGCCTCGGGGCGCATGTCGGCGCGCAGCCGTGGCGCCGCCCATGGCTCGTCCTCGGCGGGGTCGCCCGTCGTCAGGGTGTCGATGGGCGCGTAGAGCAGCAGGCTCGGCCCCTCCCCAGCGCCGGGGAGCTTGGCCACGGCGTTGGCCTGGCGCGCGTCGAGGGGCTGCACCCGGGCGTCCACCCCCGCGTCGACGAGCCGCGCGGCGGCCCACTCGGCCAGCGGGCGCTCCTCGCCCGTCGGGCTCGGCACGTTCACCAACCCCACGACGATCTCCCGCAGTTGACGTGGGGAGACCTGGGCGATGGCCCGGTCCACCGCCTCACTCGACCGCGCCGAGCGCTCGGCGGCCGTCATCGGCCGTGCGTCTCGTCGCGGACGACGGTGCCGCTCAGGCGCAGAAAGGCCAGGCGCGTGACCTTCGGGGCGGCGAAGGCACCGGCCAGGAGGCAGGCGCAGAGCAGCGCTCGCTCGGGGGTGATTCTCACCGTTCTTCCTTTCGTTCCAGGAACTCCGTGACGAGGCGCCCGTATGCGTAGGGGCGTTCCTCCTGCGGATGATGGGCGGTGTTGGCCAGGACGGCGATGTCGGCGCGCGGCATGGTCGCGGCGACGGCCGCGGCGTAGGCGGGGGAGGAGAAGGGGTCGTGGGCGCCCCACAGCCACAGTGTGGGGTGCTGGATCCCGGGCAGCCGGTCCCCGATGTCCTGGGCTCTGCCCCTGCCCGATCCGTCGGCGACGGCCATGGCCCACGGGGTCACGCTGTTGGCGAAGCGGGCCTGGACGGTTGCCTCGGGAACGCCGGCCGCGTCGTACCACTCCAACGAGGCCAGCAGCTCCCGCATCTTGGCGGGGGAGGGGCCGCTCCCGCCGTAGTAACGGGCGCGGGCCTCGCCGGCGACGCCCGGGTCGTTCGACGGTGAAGGGACCGGCTGGCTGCCGGTCAGCACGATCCGCCCTACCCGGGCGGGATGCAGGGCGGCGAGGTTGAGCGCCACCGAGCCCCCCAGGGACTGGGCGACCACATCGACCTGGTCGAGCGCGAGGTCGTCGAGCAGCCCGACCAGGCAGGCGACGTGGAAGTCGAGGGCCGGGTCGTCGAAGGGGGCGGCGGCCGAGTCACCGTACTGGGCCAGATCGACGAGGAGATGGCGGCGGTCGGCGGGCAGATGGGGCAGGCAGGGCCCGAAGTCGAGTCGGCTCGAGCAGCCTGGCCCGCCCCCGTGCAGCAGCATCACCACCGGTCCCGAGCCCTCGCCGCGGTGGGCGAGCGCGACGCGCCGCGCGGGCGAGCCCACCGCCTCCCTACCGCTTGGCACCGGGGGTCCGATCCACCTGGACGGTCGGCCGCTCGCTCTCGATGTGGCGACGCCAGGCCGTCAGTGACAGATCGGGCCGGTACAGCTTCTCCGGTGGCGCGTCCATCACATCGACCATCCAGGCGTCCTGGCCGGTGAACTGGCCGTGGAACAGCCAGCGGATGGCGGCGAGGTACTTGGCCTTGAACGCCGACGCCCGGACCCCGCTCTCGAAGCGGACCATGATCTGGACGTAGCGGACCCGCTCCTCGTCCACGGGCACGTACCACTCGTAGTGGATGAAGTGCGGATAGGCGACCCGGAGCAGTCCGGGGAGCCGGATGGAGACGAACCCGGGGATCTCGAGGGACTTGATGACGGGATTGATGTCCGCCGACTTGCCCGGCGCGTCCGGCAGCGGCATCCGCTTCCACCAGCGCTTGTTGGTCCAGGTGCCGAGCCCGGGGAAGTCGGCCTCCCAGTGCACCTCGTCCTGCACACGGATGAGCCAGCCGTCCTTCTCGACGATCCGCGTCTTGTTCCAGGCGGGCATTACCTTGAACAGGCGCCACAGGGCCGTGTTGTGCAGGTACTTGGCGTGGCCCTCGTCGAACCCGTTCTCCGCGGCGAACCGCCAGTTGCCCTCGCGGATGTCCCACCGCCCGCCCATCGTGAACTCGTTGTCCACCAGCTCATCCGGGATGTCACGCTCGACCGGCGGCGGGTCGCCGTCCCCGACGTAGACCCAGACCAGGCCGAGGCGTTGGGCGACGGGA
Source organism: Streptomyces radicis (assembly GCF_003626575.1). Taxonomy (GTDB): domain Bacteria; phylum Actinomycetota; class Actinomycetes; order Streptomycetales; family Streptomycetaceae; genus Streptomyces; species Streptomyces radicis. The sequence goes on from NZ_RBDY01000001.1 coordinate 115,096, forward strand.
TAGGTCGAGACCGACACCTTGTTGTTGATCGGCGACTCGGGCCCGTCCGTCAGCGCCGCGCACATCTCGCCGCTGTCGAGCCGGTAGGTCCATCCGTGGTAGGGACAGCTGATCGTGCCCTCGTACTGACGACGTCCGAGCGAGAGCGGCACGCCGCGGTGGGGGCAGCGGTCGTGGAGGGCGAAGATCTCGTCCTTCTCCCGCACCAGCACGATGTGTTCGCCCAACAGCTGGACCGGGACGGGCTTCCTGCCGACCTGCTCGGCCCACATCAGCGGGTACCAGTAGTCGCGGAAGCCCAGCACGGCCTTCTCGTACTCGGGCCAGGACGACCAGTCGTTGCCATGGGGCGACGTCTCGGCGGTGGGACGCACCCGACCGCGCCGACGCTTGGCCGGCCGGGGCTCGTTCTCGATGGTGCTCACGGGGGTTTCCTTCCGGTGAATGGCTGACGTCGGGGTCGGCCCTCAGATGTCCAGGACCAGTTCGGGGCCGACCGCTCGGGAGACGCAGACGGCCAGACTGCTCGTGTCGTCCAGCCCGTCGCCCGAGCGGACGGAGTCCCGGTGCTCGGGCATGCCACGCAGCACGCGGACCTCGCAGGAGCCGCACACTCCCGTACGGCAGGCGTTGGCGACGCCGACTCCCGCCTCCTCCAGGGCGTCCAGGATGCTCTGGGAGGCCGGAACGTGCAGGTCGAGCCCGGACCTCTCGCAGCGGACGCTGACCGGCCTGGTCGCGAGGCCGGAGAAGTCCTTGGCGGCGAAGCGCTCCAGGTGCAGGGCACCCGCGGGCCACTGCGCGCACCTGGCCTCCACGGCGTCGATCAGGCCGGTCGGGCCACAGCAGTAGACGGCGGTGCCCTCCCTCGGCTCGCCGAGGAGGGAGTCGAGGTCCAGCAGCCCGAACTCGTCCTCGGGGCGGATGTCGACGCGGTCGGGGTGGCGGCCGAGCGCCTCGGTGAACGCCATCGAGGCCCGCGTCCTCCCCCCGTAGGTCAATCGCCACTCGGTTCCCTCGGCCTCGGCCTGGCGAAGCATGGGGAGGATCGGGGTGATCCCGATGCCACCGGCGATGAACCGGTACTCATCGGCCGGCTCCAGGGCGAAGTGGTTCCTCGGCCCGCCGACCTCCACCAGGTCCCCAGGACGCGCCCGGCGGTGGACGAACTCCGAGCCGCCGCGGGAACGTTGCTCCAGCAGCACGGCAACGGTGTAGCGTCGGCGGTCGGCCGGGTCCCCGCACAGCGAGTACTGGCGGACGACGCTCGGAAGGCCCACGTCGATGTGCGCCCCTGGCGACCACGCCGGCAGCCAGCCGCCCTCGGGGTCGACGAGCGTCAGGCTCATCACCCCGTCGGACTCCCGCCGCATGGACTCGATCATCAGGTCCAGGACGCCCTCGTCCCCATCCTCATCCCACGGGCTCATGTCTCTCTTCTTTCTCTCCGACCCAACGCCGCATGGCGTGGGCGACGCACAGCGAGGAGGCGAAGGCCGCGATCGCGACCGTGATCCAGCCGGCGCCGTACCCCTCGTGGGAGGAGACGGCGGCGAACAGCAGCGGCCCACACGCCCCGCCCAGGAAGACCCCGCCCTGGGTCAGCCCGGTCGAGGCGGGGACCCGGCCCGCCCGCACCCGGCTGACACTCAGGTTGAACAGCCCGTTCCAGCCCCAGCCGAAGGCGTAGGCGAGGACGACGCCGACCGCGAACGCCCAGGCCGCGCCGTTCCACGCCAGGAACAGGAAGCCCGTGGAGCCGAGCAGCAGCAGCCCGGCCACCGAGCCGAGCATCCGCCGAGGCCCCCCGGTGCCGCCGCCCCGCCAGGCGGCGACGATCCTGACCGCCACACAGGCGAGGCTCCCAGCGATCTGGGCGGCGGCGATGGAGCCGGGCGACAGGTCCCGCTGCTCCCCGGTCAGGGCGACGAACGACGGCAGGGTGGTGGCCGCGAGCGAGGCGAGGAACGCGCCCGCGACCATGGCCACCATCAGCGGCGCCCCGCCGATCGGCCGCGCGCCGGGGGCTGGGGGCCGCGTGGCCGTGGTGCTCGGCGCCCCGGCGTCGGCCCGCGCGATCAGCAGCTGACCGGCGAGCGTCAGCACGGCGACCGTCCACAGCGCGTGGCGCCACGAGGCGGCGTCGCCGAAGACGGCCAGCAGGACACCGGAGAGCATCGTGGACAGCGGGATGGCGGACTGGACGACGCCGAAGCCGAGCCCCCGTGCGCCGGGGTCGGCGACGGTGGAGAGCACCTGGTTCGACGAGGGCTGCACCAGCGAGTTGGGAGCCCCGAGCAGCGCGAGCGCGACGATGACCGTCGCGGCGGAGTCCGCGACCGCGACCAGCACCAGGCTGAGCGTGCTGCCCGCCGAGGCCAGCCGCAGGGAGGCGGTCGGCCCGAGTGTGGTGACGACCTGCCCGGCCAGCGGGGACAGGGCGGCGGAGACCACGTAGTAGGCGGCGACGGCGATCCCCACGTCGGTCGGCGTGAAGCGGATGCTCTCGCCGATCTGGATCGACAACGAGCCGACCAGGAACGGCGCGACGGAGGCCGAGACCATGGTCGCGAACACCGCCGCCACCGCCCGGGCGCCACCGGCGGCCGAGCGCGCCGTGCTGCTCGGAGCTGCCACGTGCCACCTCGTCCCAGTTGCCGTACTAAGTACGGTACGAATGATTCATGTGTGGTACACGGTTGCGCCAGGAAAGTTCCGCCTGCCGGACCGCGCTCAGCGCGGCGCGTCGAGCAGGTCCTGAAGCCCGGCCCTGTCGGCCCCGACGGCGAGGCCGACGGCCAGCGCCAAGCGCGCCTTCTGCGGGGTCAGCCGGTTGCTCACCAGGAGCCAGGGCTCGGCGGGCAGCACCCGGCCCGCCGGGGTGCGCCGGGACTGACACACCACGACGCCGTCGCACGCCGCCTCCCGCAGCGCGTCCCGCTCTCCAGGCGTGGTGAACCCGGCCCCCATCCCCGCCGAGACGACGGCCCGGCCACCGGCCGCGACGGCCGCCCGGATCGCGGCCCCGTCCGCCCCGAGACAGGAGGTCACGATCTCGACCCGGGGGAGCGCGCTCGGCACCGGGACGCCTGCCACGGGGGACGGAGCCACGGGAAGGCGGAGTCGGGCCTCGCCCGCCGCGGTGGCGCGGCCGAGCGCGGGCGCGGACCGGCTGAAGGAATCCACCCGCGAGGTGTGGCCCTTGTGGACAGCGGCCGGGTGCAGCACCGCACCGTCGGAGACCACGAGCACCGAACTCGTCCCGGCCTCCGCGGAGCGGGCGACCGCGACCGAGGCGCCCAGGTTGTCGAGCGCGTCGCTGCCCACGGCGGTCGGAGGGCGCATCGCCGCCGTCACCACCACGGGGACGGGACCCGGGTACAGCAACCACAGCAGATAGGCGATCTCCTCGAGCCCGTTGGAGCCACAGGTGACCACGATGCCGCTCGGGCGGTCCCGTTCGGCGACGGCCCGCACATGCGCCAGGAGGGCCAGCACGTCGTCGAGCCCCAGATGGTGGCTCGGCGCCGTCCCCCAGACCTCGGGCCTGACGTCGCCGAGCAGGTCGGCCACCGGGGCCATCACCTCCTCGGGGCTCAGGCTCTTTCCGGTCAGGTGGTAGCTGTGCAGGTCGAACGCGTCATGGCCCACGGCCTGAAGCGTCCCGCCGAGGGCGACCCAGCGCACCGTCCCGGTCGAGCCGTCGCCCAGGGGCGCGGTCATGAGCCCGGCCGGTCGAGCTCGCGCACGAAGTCGAGCACGGCCCGGGCGAAATCCTGGGGCCGGTGGTCAACGGCGGCCACACCGGTGCCGGGAATGATCAGCGAACGCGCGTGGGCGAGCCGCCGCTCCAGCCTCGGCACGTCGGGCAGGGAGTATCCGTCGAGTTCGCCGCACAGGATCAGCGTGGCCGCCTCGACCGCGGAGACGCGCTCCTCCATCCGATAGCGGTTGACCGCCTCGTGGCCCTCCTCGACCCGATCGATGACGCGCAACGCGTCGGCGACCAGACGGTTGAGCAGATCGGGGCGCTCCCGGGGGTAGAAATCACGGCGCCGCGCCCAGAGTTCGGCGAGATGACTCCCGTCGTCCTCGACCTCCACGAGGTCGATCGGCGGGGCGAGGGCCACCCGCGCGCGGCGTTCGGCGCTGACATAGGGCGTGCCGGACAGCACCAGACCGTGGACCAGGTCGGGGCGGCGCGCCGCGACCTCCACCGCGATCACCCCGCCGGTGTGGTGGCCCACCAGGACGACGCGGCGCAGGGACAGGGCGTCGAGGACGTCCTCGACACCGTCGGCGAACATCTCGACACTGAACGCCGCCGTCGGCCTCGCGGACTCGCCGAAGCCGACCGTGTCCATGGCGAGGGCCCGGGCGTGCGGCGCCACCAGGGGCAGCACGTCGCGGTACTCGTCCCAGGAGCGGGGCGTCTGGTGCAGGAAGAGCACAGGGCGCCCGGCGCCCGACTCCACGACGTGCAGTTGGCCATGGCGGGAGTCGACATATCTCTTGATCACGAGGGGGACTCGCCTCCCGTCCGGGGCGTCGCGGGCCGGAGCCCGGGGCCGGGAAGGCTGTGTGCCGCGCTCAGGAGCCTGCCGTACCGGGGCAGGTCATGGGAGATGCCCAGGGTGCGCAGTACCTTCCACACCAGGGCCTGGTTGCTGGCGACGACCGGCCGGTGGACGGTCCGCTCCAACTCGTCGAGCACCGCGGCGACCTGGGTGCCGGCGCAGCTGATGAGCAGCGCGTCGGCGTCGCTGCCCGGGCCGACCAGCGTCCTCGCCTCGGCCGGCCAGCGCTCCGGCGGAATCGAACCCTGCTCGACCGGGGAGTGGCACTCCGGGCCCCCGTGGGCCACGACGTCGAAACCGTGTCGGCGCAGGTAGTCGATCTCCCGGCGCTCGACCTCCCACGGATACGGGTCGAGCAGCGCGATCGTCCGCGCTCCCAGTGCTCGAAGCCCCTCGACGACGGCGTCGATCGTGGTGACGGCGGGGAGGCCGGTGGCCGCGTGGATGCGTCGCGTGATGTGTTCCGACCCGGCCAGCATGCTCGCCGCGGTGCAGTTGAAGGCGATCAACTCGACCTCGGCGTCGGCCAGGAGGGACGCGTGCGCCTCGAGGTCGTCGACCAGGCGCAGATCGTCCACCACGCCGGTGCGCGCGAACGGCATCCTGGTCGTGAGGAACCGGACGCCGGGCGGCGCCATGACCTGGACCTCGTGGTCGCAGAGCCCACCCGAGGGATACAGCTGGCCGACGCGAGCCGAGATACCGCGCTCTCCACCCACGCTGGCTCCTTCCCACGTTCGTACAAAGTACGGGACACTGTACGAGCGGCCGCCGGGGCTGACAAGGGTTTCCGGCTCGGCGTCATCGCGGTGGGGCCCACGGCGGAACGCGCCATGACCCGGCGCGCGTCGTTTCCGCTGTGCGCGCGGGTGCTCACACGGGGGCCTCCGGGCGCCAGCCGAGGTCTCTTGGAGTGTCCGACGGGGGCCGAACGCGACCGCAGGCTGGCCCGGCACCGCGCCGCGCTCGAAGCCGGGGCCGATCCCGCCCTGGTCGCCTCCTGGAGCCGCGAGGCCCAGGCCGAGCGCCTCGCGGCGGAAACGCGGCTCAAGCGGATCAAAGGCCCCACCGGCCCGGCGCGGCGGATGAGCCGCCAGGAGATCCGCGACCTCGTCGACGCCCTTCGCCGGACAAGGCCGGGTTGCCTGAAAAACAAGAGGTGTTGGCCGAGTCCCGGCCAACATCACGCGTGGGCGTACTGATGGTGTCCGAGGGGGGACTTGAACTCTCCTCTCGGGCACCGCCTTGTGTGGCCTCTGACCTGCATGAATACCGGTCTGGAGAGCCGATTGCGGCGCTTTCGTTCGGGCCTGTTACCTGGGGTTTCTGGGTGTTCCTGCCTGCTGTTGGTCATGCGTTGGTCATGTGGCCAACCCGCCGTCGGCTTCGACCTGGCCCCGTTGACCGGTGCGGATGCCCACGCGGGTGGCCGGAGAGGCTTTGGGCGGGAGCTGCGTTGGGGCGAGAGAGCGGGGGCCCGTACGCTGGCCAGCGGATCGGGCGGGCTCCTGGCCTGCCCGCGGTTGAGCCCGATGGGGCCCCCGCTCTTGGAGGCTCGCCCCAACGTGGCTGCCTAAAGCCTCGGAGGTCGCTCGCCCCGGCGTTCAGTGGGTTGAGAGTCGTCTGCCTCCGCTACCGCGTGGCGCGCTGGCGGCGCGTTCCCTCGTAACGTCTCGCGCGGGGTGTGATGAAGCCGGGGAGTTGGGAGATGTGGCGGCTGGCCCACAGGACGGTGAAGCAGCCCATGTGGAAGGACTCGCCGCCCGCGAAGTGGAGCAGTTTGCCGCCGCTGGCGAGCGCGCTCATGTCGCACACGGTGTAGGGCCGTCCCCCGACGACCAGTTGGTCGCCAATCTTGACCGTGGCGGCGGTGATCTCGATCGCCACCATCCCGGTGGGGTTCATCGAAGCACCACCGCCAGGGCGATGACGATGACGAGGGCGCAGCCCACGACGACCTGCGCGACGATCTCCGCCCGCGACGGCGGGGGCTGGCGGAGAGCTGTCTCCCAGAAGGAGCGGGGCCGTAGGCCGGGTGGGTCGGCGCGCCAGATGGTGAGGGTGGTGCGGTGGGGCATGACGAACAGGTGGCCCGAGGTGAGCCCCAGCTTGATCCCGCCGTGGACGCGGGTGCGGGTGATGACCTTGAAGTGCTGGTCACCGATGGTCAGTACGTCCCCGGTGAGGACCGATGCCGCGGTGACCTCGACACGGTGCACGCCGTCGGTCGCGGACATCGGCCGCCGCAGGCGGCGTCGCCAGCGGGTGGGCCGGGAGACGTGTGAGGGGTGGGGTCGGGTCGGGGGCCAGAAGAGGAACGGCCAGAAGATGGCGGACTCCGGAAGGTCATCGTGATGGACAAGGACTGGCCGCCCGCCCCGGTCGTGACCAGGACGGGGCGGGCGGGTGCCCCGGGGCGCGTAGAGGAGGAAGCGGCTCCGGGGATGTCCGCCCGGTCGTGGGCCGGGCGGGCTTGGGCCTGCTGCCACCCGGGCCGCCGTGCCTTCCCCGGCGGGGCGGCCTCACGGGTGACAGCAGGGGTCAGGGGTGGTGGTGCGGCTGCTCGGCGAGGTGCGCCGGGCGGTCGCGTTCGATCTCGTCGGCGCGGGCCATGGCGTACAGGCGGCGCACACACCGGGGGCAGGCGTAGGCGGGCGCGGTGGCGATCCCGTCCGGGCCCCCGATGGAGACAGGTCCGATCCAGACCACCGGCTGGATGGCTTCGGGGTCGCAGCCCAGCCAGCAGCGGCCGTTGACGGGTTGGTCCCTGCCGTGGTCGGGGTCGCGGAGGTAGAGGTCGATCGCGCCGTTCACCGCGCCTCCCCAACGGTGCCGCTTCCCTGCCGGGCGGCCTCCCGCAGCCGCGCGACGGCCGCGCGGGCCTCGTCGTGGGCCGCGTGCAGCTGGTCGGCGTCGAGCGTGCGGTCCCTCGTGCGGGCCACGGCGGCCAGCAGCCGCGCCAGCGGCGCGGCGAGCACGGGGGACTCGCCCAACGGCGCGAGCCTGGCCACCAGTTCACCCGGAACGATCTCCGGATAGGGCAGGCGTGTCCCGTCGTGGCGCAGCGGGTGGAAGGCGAGCGGGATCAGCCGCTCACGCACCAGGCAGCCCCGGCACACACGGTGGACCCATCCGCCACCCGACCCGGCATGGTGCACTGCCACCACCGTCAACGGCGGCACCGTCGTCTCGCACGTGGCACACCGAGCGATCACCAGGCGCCCCACGTACTGGTGTGGCACGGGCAGTTGCACGCCTCGGCGCGTACGCCGTATCCGAGGTCGCGTGGTGCGGCACCGTGGCGGCACTTTGCGTGACGGCTGAGGGCGCAGTCCGGGGAGCGGTATCCACCGGTGTGCGCTTCCTTGATGACGGTCACCAATGCGGCATGGAGGAATCCCGGATCGGTCAATCGGCCCTCGGGCGGGCTGGCCCACCACAGCAGCGCTCCGGGGCGCGCGTTCGCCGGGGGCACCAGCAACTCGCGGCTGTCGCCGAGCACTTCGACGTGCGGCAGGTTCCACCCGGACGCGGTGCCGGGAGGGATCAGCCACCAGTGAAGCCCCTCGCGCTGGTCGTCGACGACCGGTCCGACGATCCGCCCCAACAGGACGAACGCGCTGATGCTTTCCAGGCACGGGACTTGAACGGCATCCCACCAGCGACCACACGGTAAGGCGAGGGGACCGTTAGCCCCTGAGGGAATCCACTCGGGAGGGATCGATGCGGTGAGATCGAAGGTAGGCGTCATGGTGGCTCCAGTGACCGTCTTGGTGCTGACGGTCACAGCCTTCTGCCGCGAAAGGGCTCTGGCGTCCCTAAGGTAGGGACGCCAGAGCCTTGACAGATAGCCAGGCTGCGGTTACACACCGCTCCATTGGGCGTATTCCCGCAGCTCAGGCGACGCCTTTGCGCGTGCCCGCAGCAGCACGCCCACCGTTTCGTGCACGTCCGGGTGGTAGCGCGTCAACTGGGCTGCGGTTTCTCTCGCCCTGCGGAGTGATGCCAAGGCTTCTTCGTGCCGCGCCGTCCACGCCTCGGCGCTGGCACGGCGGATGAGGAAACCGGCTACCCGCGTGGGCTGGTAGGCGTTCGGCCACTGCACCGTCCGGGCCACCCGAAGCGCGTGCTCGTGCTCGCTCCGGTTCATGGCCACGTCGATTTCGCCGAGCTTCACGTTCAGCTCGCCGAACGCGAGCGCGTAACGGGTGCCCGGCGGATCGGCGACGGCATCGGCCTCGGCCGCCTGTTCCGCCACCTCCTTGGCCTGACCCAGCCAATCCTCTGCCGCCGCATAGTCCTTCTGGACCGCAGACAGGGCCGACGCGCGCAGCAGGAGTGTGCCGCGCACGGCCAGTGTGGCGGGCTCGCCGTCGTCGTCCAGGTCGCGCACCGCCTGGCGCACCAGCGCGACTCCGCGATCCGCTCGCGAAGCTTCCGCGTGCGTCATGACCGCCCGTTCGTACCGTTCGACCGCGACTTGCCTGGGGTCGCCGGAGTGTGGCGCGGCGGCGGCCATCTTGGCCAGCGCGAGTCTGGCCAGCCCCATGTAGCCGAGGCGGTAGGCCACGATCGCCGTCGTACGAGCTACCTCGGCCTGCATGGCGTAGGCGCGTTCGCGGTCGCGCCCCGGTGTGTCATGCCGCTGGACGGTGACGGCGGCATCGGTGATCAATTCGGGCAGGGCTTCGGCGACTTCGCCGAACTTGCCAGCGGCGCGCTTCTTCGAGACGGCCTTGATCCGGTCGGCGACCTCATCCAGCGTCCGGGGCTGAACGTCGTCGTCCGGTGGGATGTCCCAAGCGTCCAGGGCGCTGCTGATCGGCGTCAGCAGGGCGTCCAACTGGTCTTGCTGCAACATGTGGATGTAGGGCTGTCCGTGCAGCACGGAGATGGTGACGCCCAGCGCTCGCGCGACAGAGGCCACGATGCTGGGCGACGCGGGCTGGTCTCCGTTCTCGAAGCGGGAGAGCTGGCTGGTGGACACGTGGGCCCTTCGCCCCAGTTCAGCCAAGCTGTAGTCGCGGATCGCGCGAAGCTCTCTGATCCGCTCCCCAGTGTGTTTATCAGTGCGGTCGTGCATACTGACCTCGCGATAACCGTTTCGACCTCGACACTTCGAAACGGTACTCCCGCCAGCGATGGCAGGGACAGTGAACGAACGGCCCCGCTGCGGCGGGGCCTTCGTGCTGGAATGCTCGTTCGGCGGCATCCGCTCGTTCGTTCTGTTCCGGCCCGGAATCAGGTTGCCTGCCCTGAGGCGCAAGCAGATACTCACCAGACATGCCTAGACCGGGCATGTCTGGTGTCGGTATGGGGCCTGTCTGGTGCCGTGCCGGGAGAGGAGTGAGCGATGTTGGGTAGCTGGACGTTGCGTGGGGCGGTCGGAGCGTTGGCGGCGGCGCTGGTGCTCAGTGTGGTGGTGAGTGCGGAGTCGGATGCGTCGTCGGGGTCGAGGGCGCGGGCGGCTCCGGGTGTGGTGGAGCGGTGGGGTGGCGGCGGCCCGGCGGGCCCCACGTCGGTGGGTGCGGGTGGGCGCGAGCTGGTGTCCGTGCGGCAGATGGCCGGTGACTTCATGGATGTCGACGGTCAGGGCGTGCGGTTGCGGATGGGGCCCGGGACGCAGTACGTGGCGCGGGGGCTGATGTATCCGCCGGACACGGTGTACGTCGCGATGCAGTTCGACGCGCGCGACCCCCGGGCCGACTGGGTGGGTGTGCTGGTGGAGGACTCCGTCACCGGCCTGTCCGGCTGGGGCTGGATGCATTCGGACTACCTGCGGCACATCTGAGCCAGAGGGGAAATGTGAACCTGAGGTGGTGATTTGGTGATGCCGTGATCGGTGGGTCGTCCGCGTTCGGGCGACCCACCGTGCGGAGTCCCTGGTGTACGCGGTGTTGCACGTGCAGATGTTCTTGCGTGGGCGGGGGATGAAATGCCCGCCGTAGTTGTTCGTGTCTTGTCAGTGGCATATGTGGTGTGCTTGGGTGGCCGAAATCGAACGGAATTTGTCAAAGGGAAGCGCAGTGGCCGTTGGTGACTCCTTTTCGGATGACGTCGGAGATGAGGCAGCGGAGTACGTAGCGGGGGTGGGGTATGTAGAAGCGTGGCGACGCGCGTCGGTGAAGGCGGCTGAGATCAATACGCTGTTGGCGGGGCTGGGTGTAGGGCCCGGGGAGCTGGTGGCGCTGCCGGACGCGGATCCGGCGGGGCGGCCGGTGGTGCGGGTGCGGGCGTCCGGATCCGGCGCTGACCTGGCGCTGTGTCTGCTTCGGCAGTGCGCGGAGGGTCAGCGGGAGCAGTAGCGCTGTGGGAACGGCGGCGACTGTCGACGTTGATCACTGCGGCGCCATAACTCGCCCTGGCCGATGGTTAGTTGATGGGCCATCACTTCGAACGGGCCTCTCGGCGGGCGGGAGGGCATTAGTCTGGGGCGGTCGCGCGATCGATGGCCGGATAGGCGGAGGGGCGAGATGATATTTCGGCGCAGAGGGGTCCGTAGCAAGTTCCGGAATGAGCCTCGGCTTGAGTCAGGAAAGCGCGGGCGGACTGATCTGGTGTGTCCGTCGTGCGGTACGCGGGTGCGGATGACCGGCTTGATTCCGCCGGATGCGAAGTTGCGGCGGCACAGGTGCAGTTGAGCAGGTGACGAGCTGGAACGGCCTCGGGGGGATCCCGGGGCCGTTCGTCGTCCGGGGGCCGTCCGGTGACCCGGCTGCCCCGGTGCGCTCCGCCCCTCTTCGCGCCGGACGCATCCGGTGGGGGCGGGTCCCGGTGGTCACAGCCGCGGTGGTGCTCGGGCGGGGCGGTCGGGCCGCTCGGGCGGGACCGGCCGCCAGGCCGCAGCCCGCCCGAGGGCGGCCCGGGCCGCGCGTCGCGCGGATGCGCGGCGCTCTTGAGGATGTGAAGAAAGTTTGGACCAGGCTCAGCGGCGGGGTTTGGTCGCGGCGCTGTGGTGGATGAGGTCGGCTTGCGCGGCGGGGATGCGGAGGGTTTCCAGGGTGAGGGGGCGGGCGTCGCGGCCGAGGGTGACGCGGTGGACCACGAGCAGGGTTTCCGTGGCATCGTTCAGGCCGAGGGCGGTGTGCTCGCCGGGGCGGCATGGTCGCGCGGTGGTGTGGGTGTCCCAGGTGAGGGGGTGTCCGGCGGCGGCCAACGCGTCATAGATGGCGGTGGGTTCGGCCTCGGGCGTGGTCTCCACGGTGGTGCCCGTGATCACGTCGTAGGGCAGGAGCACGCGGTGCAGGGCGCGGACAAGTGAGCTGCCGACGGTGACCTTGCGGTCGGCGGCGAACGCCGGGGCCTCGTTGCTGGCGTCGCGGTGGAGAAGGACGGCGTCCTGCGGGTCGGTGATGAGGACGCGGGTGATGGCGGGGTCCCCGGTGGTCTCCAGGGCGGTCGCGAGCTGATGGGGGGCCTTGGCGTTGGCGCGGGCGATGCCCAGGTCCAGGGAGACGCGGCGGGCCGGGTGGGCGACGTAGACGGGGCGCCCGGTCTGGTGGGGGGCGAGCAGCCCCATGGCGCGCAGCTCTCGGACGGCGGAGCGCACGGTGATGCGTGAGACGCCGTATTTCTCGGAGAGTTCGGGGGTGCCGGGCAGGCGGCTGCCCGGCGGGTAGGTGCCGTCGAGGATTGCGGCGGCCAGGCGCGCGGCCAGCTGCGTGTACAGCGGGTCGGCCTGGGTGAGCGGTTGGTCGGCCACCTGCGCGGGTCTCCTCCGGTGTCGTGCTGAAACGTCGGGCGCCAGGATATGACTTGCCTGACCATGCCGACACCGCGCATGCTCCACGTTGTGACCAGACATGTCTGGTGTAGGCATGTCTGCCTGGCGCTCATGGAGAGGAGCGAGTGATGCAAGGGATTCCTGTGGATCCGACGCGGTTGGGGCGGTTCATGGTGGTGGCACCGCCGACGCCTCGTGTCACGCCGGAGGGTGAGCAACGGCGGGACCGGGACGGGCGCCCTCAGTGGGTGGTCGCGGTGGCGGTGCGGCGTCCGGAGCGCCGGGCGGAGATGGTGGAGATCGTGGTGCCGGGCGATCCGGGAGCGGGGCTGTCGGAGGGCATGCCCGTGCACCTGGATGACTTGGAGTGCACCTTTTGGGCGGTCGGGGATCGGTCGGGGTTGAGCTGGCGGGCGTCGGCGGTGACGGCTGTGTCGGCGAGTGCGGCGGCGGGTTCGTCGGGTGGCGGGCGTAAGTCGGTGGCGTCGGGGGGTGAGCGGTGATGGCGGCGACGGACTTGCGTTGGATGCGGGCGCTGTCGTCGCTGGACGAGCTGTTCACGATGGCGTCGCTGGTGGATGACTCGGCCGAGGTGGATGACCTGTTGTTGCTGTTGGTGCAGCGGCGGCTTGCGTCTGAGCTTGGGCCGTTGGCCGAGCGGTTCCGGGAGTTGGCGGATGAGTCGCAGGAGCGGGTGACGGGTCAGCCCGTGCCGCTTGCCGAGGGGCAGTTGCTGCATCCGCCGGAGGTTCGCCGGAGGGAGGCGCAGTGGTGGGAGCACGAGAACCCGACACCCCCCGGTACGTGACGATGGGCGAGATTCTGCGGCATCTGCGGATGCTGGCGGGTGCGGAAGCGATGCTGATGGCGTCGGATGATCCGCAAGCGGTGCTGAGTCTGCTCGACCTGGTGAAGCGGCACGGGATGCAGGTGTCGTTGAAGGCGACGGCGTTGCTCGCGGAGCGGGAGCGGGCCGACCGCGAGGGGCCGCGGTGATGGCCGAGGTGTTGTCCTGGTCGCTTGCGGTGGTGCTGGCGGTGGCGGTGGTCGCGCGCGGGTGGTGGCAGCCCCGGTTGTCGGCGTGGTGGGCGGTGGCCGGTGGGCGGCCGTGGCCGTGGCTGCTGCTGGGGTATCCGGCGGTGGTGCTGCGGATGCGGTGGTCCTGGCGGCGGTTGTGCACGACGACGGGGCTTGCGGTGATGAAGTCGCCGCGCTGGTTGATGGTCGGGCGGGATACGTGGGTGGCGGGGCGGTCGTTGCGGCCTTCCCCTCCCGGGTTGGGGGTGGCGCGGCCGACGCGGGCGGGCCTGCGGGTGCGGGTGCGGCTGCATCCGGGGCAGGTGCCGGAGCAGGTGGAGGCGGTGGCCGATGCTCTCGCGCACGCGTGGCGGGTGCATGCGGTGCGGGTGTCCTCGCCACGTCGGGGCGTGGTGCTGCTGGTGGTGACGGCCCGGGATCCGTTGACGGCTGCCGGTGGCGTACGGCCCGGGGAAGGGTCAGGCGTCGCACGGCGGTTGTTGTCGGCGGTGGTGGGGCGGCTGGAAGACGGCGCGCCGTGGGTGGTCGACCTGCGGCGGGTGCCTCACTGGCTGGTCGTCGGTGCGACGCAATCGGGCAAGTCGACGTGGCTGGCCTCGCTGGTCACGGAGTTGGCTCCTCAGCCGGTCGCGTTGGTGGGCATCGACTGCAAGGGCGGCCTTGAACTGGGCTTGTTCGAGCGGCGGTTGTCGGTGTTGGCCACATCGCGGGCCGAGGCGGCCGAGGTGCTGCGGGCGCTGGTGGAGGAGGAGTTGCCATGGCGGATGACGGTCTGTCGCTCGGCGGGGGTGCGGGACATCTGGCACTTGCCGAAGGACGAGCGGCCGTTCCCGATCGTGGTCATCGTCGATGAGCTGGCGGAGCTGTACCTGTCGGACGGCTCGCGCGAGGGGCGGCGGGAGGCGGCGGACTGCTCGGTCGCGCTGCTGCGGCTGGCGCAGCTCGGGCGCGCGTTGGGCGCGTATCTGGTGGTGGCCGGGCAACGTGTCGGTTCCGAACTCGGCCCGGGCGTCACGGCGTTGCGGGCTCAGCTCGGCGGGCGGGTGGTCCATCGCGTCAACGACGAGGCCACGGCGGAGATGGCGCTCGGGGATCTCCAGCCCGGGGCCGTGGCGGTGGCGCAGACGATCGGGGAGGACGAACCGGGAGTCGCGGTCACGGCGGTCTCGGGCCGTTGGTCGCGGGCCCGTTCGGCGCTGGTCTCCCCGGAGGAAGCGGAGAGGGCGGCCGTGCGGTACGGGCACCGTACGCCGGTGCTCGCACGGCTGGCCCCGCCCGGCGGTGAGGAGGCGGCGCCATGACCGAGTTGCCGTTGGTGGCGGTGTTCGGGCTGGCGACGTTCCTGATCGTGCGCAGTGCCGAAGTCCATTGGTGGGTCGCGGCGTTGTGCTTCCTGTTCGGGTTCTACTTCGCCACCACCCCGTATGCCGAGGTCGTGAGCGGCTTCGTCGACTGGCTCATCGGCCGGGCCTCGGGGGATGCGTGATGTCCCGGCGTCGGCGTGAAGGGCGGGATCGGGTCGTGTACTGCCACCGGTGCCTACGGCCCCGGCACCGTACGCGGTCGGGGCGGGTTTTGCGCTGCGGGTGCCGGACGGCGCGGTGGCGGCGGGTGCCGTGGCGGCGGCGATGAGCTCGAGGACGGAGAGGAACTGGTCGACGTGAATGTGTCGGAGTCCCCTGCGAGGGGTCCACCATGGCCGGGGCATGGAGCCGTGGGCGGCGCTCCGCCGGATCCCGTGCGGGGCGTCTGCTCACCCTGTCGGAGACAGAGCGGGACTTGATCCGGCTGGCGAACGAGCCTGGCGCGGCACGGTGGTTGGAGCAGATCCGGGCCACGGGTGGGTGCGAACAGCCGGTCCACCTGGCGGGTCACTCCACGGTCGTGGACGCGGCGACAGGTGAGGTCCTGCGGTCGTTCGACACGGCGGACGAGGGCGGGCGGCTGGCGGTGCGCTGCCGGACCCGGCGGTCGGTACGGTGCGAGTCCTGCGCCCGGCAGCACCAGGGCGACACCTACCACCTGGTCAGGGCGGGGCTGGCCGGGGGTAAGGGCATCCGCAGTGAGGTGGTCGAGCACCCCCGGCTGATGGTGACGCTGACCGCCCCGTCGTTCGGGCGCGTGCACCGCTCGGGCCGGTGTCACTCCTTGCGGCCCGGGGTGTGCCGCCATGGTGCGCCGATGGGCTGCGGCCGGTTTCACCGCGATACGGCCGCCGTGGTCGGGGCCCCGCTGTGCGCGGCCTGCTACGACTACCCCGGCCATGTGCTGTGGCACGCGCACCTCGGTGAGCTGTGGTCGCGCACGATGCGCAACGTGCGCCGCCTGCTCGCTGCGGCGGGCGGCGTCCCGCGTTCCCGGCTGAGCGAACACCTCACGGTGTCGTTCGCCAAGGTCGCCGAATACCAGCGCCGCGGCGCCGTTCACGTCCACGCCGTCGTGCGTCTCGACGGCCCGGAGGGTGCGGGGACATCTCCCCCGGCCTGGGCGACGGAAACGGTACTCGCGGCGGCCGTCCGCACCGCCGCAGGCGCGACAAGGGTCGCCACGCCGTACGCCCCCGAGGTGGGCGAACGCACGGTCGTGTGGGGGCGGCAGCTCGATATACACCCCATCGGCGATCAAGATCGCTTCACGACGCCCGTGCGGGACGACGCCGTGGCGGCCTACATCGCCAAGTACACGACCAAGAGCGCGACGGAAGGTGGCACCGACTATCCGGTGCGGTCGCTCGCGGACGTCAGGGCCCGGCGGGTGCCCGAACACGTACGCGCGCTCATGCGGGCCTGCTGGCGCCTGGGCGGCCTGCCGGAGTTGGCACATCTGCGGCTGCGGGGGTGGGCTCACATGCTCGGCTTCCGGGGTCATGTGCTCACCAAGTCGCGGGGCTACTCGACCACGTACAAGGAGCTGCGCGCCGCGCGGGCGGCATGGCAGGGGGGCGGCCGAGTGGATGGCACGGTCGTGGACTCGGCCTGGCGGTATGTCGGGCGGGGGTGGACCCCGGGTGAGGCCGAGTTGGCGCGGGGTGTGGCGTTCGACGCGGCGGCGGGCCGGGCGTTGGCCCGTGAGGCGGTCGGGTGGGTGGAACGCGGTGGATGACACCAGCGGCGAGGACCCCGAGCGCGGCGGGGGTGGGGGTGGTGGGTGGGGCGCGGCGGGCGACCTGGACCACGGATCGGACCCCAACAGGTTGGAAAGCGCGGAGAGAGAACGTCGCGAGGCGTACCGAATTGCAGATCGGGAACGGGAAATGAATAACTCGACGACCCCTTATTCTGCGGGGCAGTTGATGACTCTTACAGAAGTGGCAACCTATCTTCACAAACCCTCTGGATGGGTGTACGAAAATTGGCGGTCGGAGGGAATTCCCTTCAAGAGGGTGGGGAATCAGCTTCGCTGCCGATTCTCCGATCTAGAAAAGTGGCTCGATCGGCAGGCCGCCGAATGAATGCGCGTAACGAATGCATATCAACTCGTTTTTCTGGAGCCACGGAGGGCAGGAAATCACAAAGAGGGAAAATGAAGGGAGCGCAGATGGCAAAAAGAGGAAACGGCCTGGGATCCACCCCCGTGCAAATACCGAGAAAGGGGCGCCCTGACACGTGGGGCGTGCGAACGCCCCAGCACACAGACCCGGCGACCGGGAAGAAGGTTCGCCCATGGCTGGGCCGAGAATTCCCCACGAAGACTGCCGCGGAGAAGGCACTTCGCACGTGGCTGGCCGAGCGCGATCAGGGGAGGGTCGTAAGCAGCTCAGACATGCGCCTGGGCGCCTGGCTCGACCGCTGGCATGCCGGTCACCGGCGGGAAGGCACGACCAAGGCAGGCTACGAGACGAAGATCCGCCTGCACATCAAACCCCACATAGGGAACCTGAAACTCAAGGAGATCACAGACGACATCCTGAATGAGCTGTACCGAAAGCTGGAACAACAACCCTGCCCCTCGAACAATGGTGAACCTTTGGGGCCGAAATCGGTTCGCCATATTCACAACATTCTATCCGCTGCCCTGGGTGCCGCAGTCCCCAAGCTGATCCCCATCAATCCCTGTGCGACAGCGAAACCGCCGACGGAACGGCAGATCAAGGCAAAGGAGCAGAGATACCCCACCCTCAACGACAGTCAGACGGCCGATGTCCTCCGGGCCATCTGGCAGCCCTGCGGAATGCGGGCGTGCGACAAGGGTGAGACGCATCACTGTCTCCGGGACGCGGCGTTGTGGACGGTTCTCGCCGTTACGGGCCTGCGTCGCAGTGAAGCTCTCGGACTGCACTGGGAAGCCATCCAGTGGGACAACTCGGCGATCGAGCTGTCCTGGGTCGTCGGGGAAGAGGGGAACTCCTACCACCTGCGCCGACTGACAAAGGATGGCGATGCGGCCGCCGTGATCTATGTGGATCCGGCACTCATGGCCGTTCTCAGGTGGCAGCGCGACCGCGTAGAAGCCGAGAAACGGCGTCTGGGCGACGACTGGACGGACCACGGCCTTGTGTTCCCCCGGGACGGCTTCAGGCTCCGCAGGGACGGCGCGGGGGGCCCTCAAGACCCCGAGAAGGTGTCGGCCCGCTGGCGAAGCCTCCGCGACAGGCTCAGCCTGCCGGAGAGCATCCGCCTGCACGACCTGCGCAGCAGCTACGTCACCAACGCCCTGGACGCCAAGGAGAACCCCGTGGAGATCTCGGCGAACGCTCGTCACCACTCCCCGGGCTACACGATGACCCGCTACGGCAAGCGCCGCGAGGAAGGGGCCCGCAAGCTCGCTGCCAGCAGCGCGGGCCGCATCGGGCTGGCTCGCCTGGCCTGACACAAGATCGCTGACCCGTTGGTCGCGTGGTTGGTCACACAGAGGGCCAGACAAGAGAAAAACCCCTGATCAACAGGGGTCTCTATGGGTGTCCGAGGGGGGACTTGAACCCCCACGCCCTTAATCGGGCACTAGCACCTCAAGCTAGCGCGTCTGCCATTCCGCCACCCGGACGGGGTGTGTGTCCACCGGGCCGCTCGTGCCCGGTGACGTGGAAACCATAGCAAAGTCCGGGGCGTGACGACGGCCTCGGGTGGCCGGGGCAGATGGGCCTTGGGGCGGGCGGGCGGGACAGGGGAGGATGGGGCGGACAACTCGGTAGGAGGAGGCAGCGTGAGCCAGTCGAGCGCGACATCGGACCGTACTGGAGGCAGCCCGAGGGCTGAGGACGAGGTCGTCGGGCTGTGCCGCGATCTCATCCGGATCGACACCAGCAACTACGGCGACGGCTCGGGCCCCGGCGAGCGCGCCGCCGCCGAGTATGTCGCCGAGCAGCTCGCCGAGGTCGGGCTCGAGCCCAAGATCTTCGAGTCCCGGCCGGGCCGGGCCTCCACCGTCGCCCGGATCGAGGGCACCGACCCCTCGCGCCCGGCGCTGCTGATCCACGGGCACACCGACGTCGTGCCCGCCAACGCCGCGGACTGGACGCACGATCCGTTCTCCGGGGAGATCGCCGACGGCTGCGTGTGGGGCCGGGGCGCGGTCGACATGAAGGACATGGACGCCATGACCCTGGCCGTCGTCAGGGACCGGCTGCGCAGCGGGCGCAAGCCGCCGCGGGACATCGTGCTGGCGTTCCTCGCCGACGAGGAGGCGGGCGGCGTGCACGGGGCGCGTTTCCTCGTCGATCACCACCCCGAGCTGTTCGAGGGCGTGACCGAGGCCATCAGCGAGGTCGGCGGCTTCTCGTTCACGGTCAACGAGAACCTCCGCCTCTACCTGATCGAGACGGCCCAGAAGGGCATGCACTGGATGCGGCTGACCGTCGACGGCACCGCGGGCCACGGGTCGATGACCAACCGGGACAACGCCATCACCGAGCTGTGCGAGGCCGTGGCCCGCCTCGGGCGGCACACCTTCCCCGTACGCGTCACCAAGACCGTGCGGGCCTTCCTCGACGAGCTGTCCGACGCGCTCGGTACGGAGCTCGACCCGGAGAACATGAAGGAGACCCTCGACAAGCTCGGCGGCATCGCCAAGATCATCGGCGCGACCCTCCAGAACACCGCGGCCCCCACCCAGCTCGACGCCGGATACAAGGTCAACGTGATCCCCGGCCAGGCCACCGCGCACGTGGACGGCCGCTTCCTGCCCGGATTCGAGGAGGAGTTCCTGGCCGACCTCGACCGCGTCCTCGGGCCCCGGGTGAAGCGGGAGGACGTGCACAGCGACAAGGCGCTCGAGACGACGTTCGACGGCGCGCTCGTGGACGCCATGCAGTCCGCGCTCCAGGCCGAGGACCCGGTGGCCAGGGCCGTGCCCTACATGCTCTCCGGTGGCACGGACGCCAAGTCGTTCGACGACCTGGGCATCCGCGGCTTCGGATTCGCCCCGCTGAAGCTGCCCCCCGAGCTGGACTTCGCGGGCATGTTCCACGGCGTCGACGAGCGGGTCCCGGTTGACGGCCTCACCTTCGGCGTCCGGGTCCTGGACCGTTTCCTCGACCAGTGTTAGGAGCAGATCACCCGAAAATCGGGCTGATGTGCGACGTTCCTCAAGGTGAGTGAAAGAACACGACTCCTGGTGTCCTCGTTTCTTCCTCCTCGTTGCAGCAAGTGCAGTCCCCGGCAGGGACCGCATTGTCAACAAGGAGGAAGAATGATCAAGAAGGTCGCCGCCGTTGCGGCTGCCGCCAGCGGGCTGGTGCTGGCTGGTTCGGGGCTGGCTCTTGCGGACTCCAACGCGGGTGGCGCCGCGATCGGTTCGCCCGGTGTCCTCTCCGGGAACGCCGTGCAGATCCCGGTGAGCATCCCGGTCAACCTCTGCGGGAACACCGTCGACATTATCGGTCTGCTGAACCCCACCTTCGGCAACGCCTGCGTCACCAGGTGATCCCCTGCCCCACACGATGAGGGCTTAGCCGCGGTCCCGGAGCGCGCGTCGCTCCGGGGCCGTTCCGGCTGCATGGAGGGTGCGGGTGCCCTCAGCCCCCACCCCGCACCCACGAGACAACAAGGCAGGGAAAACACCATGCGACAGGTCACGAGCAAGGGCCTGATCACCGTGGCCGCCGCCGGCGGCCTGCTGACCGCCCTCTCAGGCGGCAGCGCGTACGCCGACTCGGACGCGGCGGGCGCGGCCGCGTTCTCCCCCGGAGTGGCGTCCGGGAACTCCGTGCAGGTCCCGGTCCATGTGCCGGTCAACGCCTGCGGGAACACCGTCGATGTCGTCGGCGCGCTGAACCCCACGTTCGGCAACAGCTGTGTCAACACCGGCGGGTCGAACGCGGGGGCCGGGGGCGGCGGAGCCCAGGCAGGCGGGGGCGCCATCGGCTCCCCCGGAGTGGCGTCGGGGAACTCCGTGCAGGTGCCGGTCGACGTGCCGGTCAACGCCTGCGGGAACACCATCGACGTCATCGGCCTCGGCAACGGCACCACGGGCAACACGTGCGTCAACGGCGGCCCGGTCGAGCGGCCGGAGCACCCGGAGGAGCCCGAGGCCCCCGAGCCGGAGGAGCCGGAAGGCTCCGAGGAGCCGGACGACGAGGAGCCCCGCACCCCGCCGTCCTCGGACGACGGCCCGACGCCGCCGCGGAGCCAGGGCGGTGACCCGGTGGAGAGCGGTGACTCCGTCGACGCGCGGCCGCAGCTGGCGTCCACGGGCAGTGGCCTGCCGATGACCGGCGCGCTGCCGCTGGGCGCGGGCCTGCTGGTCGGCGGCTACGTGCTCTACCGGCGCGGTCGACTGGCCGCCCGCGGCTGAGCACGACCGGTTCGACGCCCGGGACCCGCGCACGCGGGTCCCGGGCGTCACCATGTGGCGCGTAGCTGTCGGATGATCCTCCGCCGGAGCCGCACCCGGCGGCTGCCGTCCGGATAGAGGCGCAGCCGTGCCAGCTCCCAGTGCCCGTACTCGGCGTGGTCGGTCAGCAGGCGGGTGGCGGCGGCACGGGAGACCCCTCGTGGCACATACACATCGCGAAACTCATATTCCGGCATCGTATCTATTGTGCGGGCAAGCCCTCGATGCCGATACCGTCTGCACCATGTCTGATGCCGTGCAGCCCACCGCTGCCCAAGTCCGCGCCGCCGCCGACGCGCTCAAAGAGGCGATCGACCGGCACCTCGCCGTCATCGAACGGCGCAGCTCGGCGTCCGGAGGGGACGACGAGGACGATGACGCGGTGTTCGCCGCGTTCAACGAGATGGCAGCCGCGGGTGAGGCGTACGACGAGCTGCTGTACGACGTCTACGACGAGGTCACACCGTTCGAGGTGCCCGAGACGGACGGTGTGACCCCGTACTCGGGGCCCGACGAGCCCGTCGCGCTGAGTCTGTTCATCCGCAGGGATTACTCGCTGGTCGAGCCGAGGCGGCTGGTGGCCCAGGCGCAGCGGGTCGCCGAGCTGGATCCCGAGGCCACGGACGGCGAGGAGCCGGAGGACGATGACGCCGCGGGGCGGGGGATGCAGACCGCGCTCGGCGTGCTGTTCGGTGAGTTCGACCCGGACGAAATCGCCAGCAGACACAAGGAGTTCGGCCTCGAGGAGGGCGACGCGACGCTCTGGGTCGTGGCCGCCGAGCCGGCCGAGCCGGGGGAGTGGCTGGCCGCCCCCTTCGACGCCGTCGATCCCGAGCGGGTGCTGTGCCGCTTCGACATCAGCGAGGCATTCGAGGAGGACGACCTCGACACCGTCGACTGACCCCAGGCCCGATCCCAGCCCTCAGTGAGCCGCACCGGACACCGCCTGCTCGCGCAGGAGCGCGCGCAGGCGGGTGGTCCGCTCGGTGGCCGGGGGCTCGGCCACCGCCCGGGCCAGCGCGGGGCCCACGCCCTGGACGACCGACAGGTGCTGCTCGGCCCTGCCGAACGCCGTGTACACCCATGACCGGTCGATGGCCGCCGCCGCGTCGCCCGGCAGCACCACCACCGCGGCGGGCCAACGGCCGCCCGCCGCCTGGTGCGCGGTGACGGCCCAGCCGTGCCGCACCGTCTCCCCGACCAGCTCCCTGGCCACCCGGAACTTCCCCTCGGGACCCTCGAGCCACAGCCCCTCGCCGTCCGCGTCGGCCACCGTCGCGAGGCGCGTGTGCCCTGCCGCGGGGGAGTGGGCCACCAGGTCGCCGGGGTCGAAGCCGCCGAACCGGCCCGGCCCTGGGTTGATCCGCTCCTTCAGCGCGGCGTTCAACGCCCGGGTGCCCGCCGCGCCGCCGTGCCCGGGCGTGATCACCCGCACGTCCCGCGGCGACCGGCCGAACGCCCGCGGCACCGACTCGGTGACCAGCTGCACCGCGCGGTGCACCGCCTCGCCCGCGTCCCGCACCGGGACGATCACCACCTCGCGGTCGGGGGCGGCGACCTGGAGCAGCTCCCCGGCGCCCACGCCCGAGACCAGCTCCCCGATCGGGCCGGGGTCCGGCGTGCGGGACGTGACCCGCGGGCAGGTCCCCGAGGCCAGCAGGTCGGCGAGCACCTGCCCAGGACCCGCGGCTCCCAGCAGGGCGGGGTCGCCGCTGAGCACCAGGCGCGCGCCGTCGGGCAGTGACTCGACGAGCGCCGCCGCGTCCTCCGCGCCCAGCTGCGCGGCGTCGAGCACGGCCACCAGGTCGAGCGCGAGCAGCCCCTCCTCGTCGCGGCCCGGGCCCTCCGCCTCGCTCAGCAGCCCGGTCAGCGTGACGGCGCCCTCCGCGTCGGCGGGCGGCAGCAGCGCCGCCAGCCGCGCGCGCCCGTCGGGGCCGTGCGCGACCGCGAACGCCCGAAGCCCCAGCGCGCGCGCCGCCGCGACCAGCGCCAACGGCTCGGCGCGCGCCGCCTCACCGCCGGTGTGCACGACCACCGCGCCGCCCGCGGCGGCCCTGAACAGCTCGGCCGCTGATGGCGTCGCCCTCGCGGCCGCGACCTCCCAGCCGTCCGCGGGGAAGCCCGCGTCGGGAAGCGCGCCGAACGTGCCGCGCAGCCGCGCCAGCCCGTCGGCCAGGCCCTCCTCGGCCATGGCGTGGCGCTCAAGGCCGAGCAGCACCCGCACCCTCGGCTCCTCCTCGGGGGCGTCGCCCGCCGTCGGCTCGTCGAGCGGCTCGCGGAAGACCAGGGCGGCGCCCGCCTCGATCGCGTCGCGCACCGCCGCCTCCGGGTCGGGAACGGCGTGCCGGGCCAGCCCCTCGGCGACCGAGGGCAGCTCCACGGCGGTGTGCCCGGCGCGGGCGGCACGCTCGAGCAGCCAGCCCACCAGGGCGCGCGTCCTGCGCTCGTCGCCGGGGGCGCACTCCTCGCCGAGCAGCGCCCTGGCGAAGCCGTCCGCCTGCTCGGGGAGCACCCCTGCCACCTCGAGCAGCCGCCACGGGTCGGCGGGCAGCTCGTCGGCCGCGCCCTCGCCGAGCGCCGCCGCCACCCGGGGCGCGAGCGCCTCGGGCGCGCCACCGCGCGCGAGCAGCCCCGGCAGCTCGGCCGGCACCGCCACGGGCCCCCGCGCCTCAGGGGCCGCGGGGTCGGGCGCCGCCCCCGCCGCCCGGCGGGGGCGCGCGGGGGCGCGCGGGGGCGTGGGCCTGGTGAAGAACGAGTCGGCGGAGCGCTCCCCGCTCTCCACCGCGCGCACGGCGGCCCGCAGCTCGTCGGCCCGGGATCCTGGGCCCTCCGAGGGGGTGGCGTTCTCCGCGGTCACAGCGCACTCCAGTCGTGGTCGGGGTAACGGTGCACCGGGGCCGACACGTCGTCCAGCGCCCGGCAGATCTCATCGGGAAGGCTAAGGTCCTCCACTGACAACGCCTGCCCCAGCTGACGCGCCGTCCGCGCGCCCACGATGGGCGCGGCCACCCCTGGCCTGTCCCGCACCCACGCGAGCGCCACCTGCAACGGCGTCACCGCGAGCCCGTCCGCCGCTATCGTCACCGCGTCCACGATCCGGCTCGCCGTCTCGTCGAGATAGGGCGCGACAAAGGCCGCGAGCCCCTCCGAAGCGCCGCGCGACTCGGGGGGCGCCGTGCCCTGCCGGTACTTGCCCGTCAGCACCCCGCGGCCCAGCGGGGACGACGGCAGCAGCCCGATGCCCAGGTCCGACGCGGCGGGCAGCACCTCGCGTTCGACGCCGCGCTGGAGCAGCGAGTACTCCATCTGCGTGCTGGCGAGCCGGGTCCGCGTCCCCGGCGAGGCCAGCTGCCAGGTGGCGGCCTTGGCGAGCTGCCAGCCGCAGAAGTTGGAGACCCCGGCGTAGCGGGCGCGGCCGCTGGCCACCGCGATGTCAACGGCCTGGAGCGTCTCGTCGAGCGGTGTCGCCGGGTCGAAGGCGTGCACCTGCCACAGGTCGACATAGTCGGTGTTCAGCCGCGTGAGCGAGGCGTCGAGGGCCGCGAGGAGGTGCCCGCGCGAGCCGTCGAAGCGGCGGTCGGGGTCGGGAACGCTGCCCGCCTTGGTCGCGATCACCACCTCGGCGCGCGGCACCAGGTCGCCCACCAGCCGACCCAGCAGATACTCGGCCCCGCCGTCCCCGTAGACGTCCGCGGTGTCCACCAGGGTGCCGCCCGCCGCCCAGAACACCTTGAGCAGCTCCGCCGCGTCCTGCTCCCCGGTGTCGCGCCCCCAGGTGAGGGTGCCGAGTCCGAGCCGGGAAACGCGCAGGCCGGTCCGGCCCAGGTGCCTGAGATCCATGGGCGTTGAGCGTACTTGCGGCCAGACGGTACAGTCCGAGGGACCGGTGGGTTACCGACCGGTAAGGGCGGCCTGGAGGAGCGGACATGCGACTGGGGATCAACCTCGGCTACTGGGGAGCCGGGATGGACGCGGACAACCTCACCGTCGCCCAGGAGGCGGACCGGCTGGGGTACGCGGTGTGCTGGGCCGCCGAGGCGTACGGCTCCGACGTGCCCTCGGTGCTCGCCTGGGTCGCCGCGCGGACCGAGCGGATCGACGTCGGCTCGGCCATCCTCCAGATCCCGGCCCGCGCCCCCGCCATGACGGCGATGACCGCGGCGACGCTCGACACGCTCTCCGGCGGGCGCTTCCGGCTCGGCCTCGGCGTCTCGGGGCCCCAGGTGTCCGAGGGGTGGTACGGCGTCGCGTTCGACCGGCCGCTGGCCCGCACGCGCGAGTACGTCGAGATCGTCCGCAAGGCGCTCTCGCGCGAGCGGCTCACCCACGAGGGCGAGCACTGGACGCTGCCCCTGCCGGGGGGTCCTGGCAAGCCGATCAAGCTCACCGTGCACCCCGTCCGCCCGCACATCCCGCTGTACATCGCGGCCATCGGCCCCAAGAACCTCACCCAGACCGGCGAGATCGCCGACGGCGCGCTCCTGCTCTTCTACTCCCCGGCGCACGCCGAGGAGACGGCGCTCGCGCCCCTGCGCGCCGGGCGCGCGAAGGTCGGCAAGGGCCTCGAGGGCTTCGACGTGGTGCCCACGGTCCCGCTGGCGCTCGGCGACGACATCCCCGCGCTGGCCGACCAGTTCAGGCCGTACACCGCGCTGTACGTCGGCGGCATGGGCTCCCGCGAGCAGAACTTCTACAACCGCCTCGCCCAGCGCATGGGCTATGCCGAGGAGGCCGCGGAGATCCAGGAGCGCTATCTCGCCCGCGACAGGGACGGGGCGGCCGCCGCGGTCCCGCACCAGCTCATCGACGACACCACGCTGATCGGCCCCGTCGCGCGGATCGCCGACCGGATGCGGGCGTTCGCCGACGCCGGGGTCACCACCCTGTCGCTCGCGCCCGCCGGCTTCACGCTGGAGGAGCGCGTCGCGGGCCTGCGCGCCGGCGCGGAGGCGTTGGAACGCGCCGGGCTCGCCTGAGAACGCTCCCGCTCCAGGGCCTACGCTGGCGACATGCCCACCCTGCTGCTCCTCCGACACGGTCGGACCACCGCCAACTCCGCTGGCCTGCTGGCCGGTCGCGCCCCCGGCGTCCGGCTCGACGACCACGGCGAGTCCCAGGCCGCGGCCCTGCCCGACCGGCTGTCCGGCGTTCCCTTGGCGCTCGCCGTGCACAGCCCGTTGGAGCGCTGCGCGCAGACCCTGGCGCCCCTGCGCGCCGCCCGCCCCGAGCTGCCCGTGCACGCCGACGACCGGGTCACCGAGTGCGACTACGGCGCGTGGACCAACCGCGCGCTCAAGGAGCTGGCCCACGAGCCGCTGATGGCCACCGTCAGGAGCCAGCCGTCCGCCGTGGTCTTCCCCGGCGGCGAGGCGCTGCGCGACGTGCACGCCCGCGTGGTCGCCGCCGCGCGCGGCTGGGACGCCACGGTCGCCGCCGACCACGGCCCCGACGCGGTCTGGCTGATGTGCACCCACGGTGACAACATCAAGGCGATCGTGGCCGACGCCCTCGGCCTCCACCTCGACCTGTTCCAGCGCATCGCCCCGCACCCCGCGTCGCTCACCGCGATCCGCTACGGCAGCCCGCCGTTGCTGCTGCGCTTCGGGGACACCGGCGACCTGGCCGAGTTCGTCCCGCACACCGAGGAATCGACGCGGGACGCGGCGGAGGCCACCGAGGCGCCGGTGGGCGGTGGTGCCTAGGCACGGTGATCGCCAAGCGCAGTAGGGTGCCAGTGTCCCAAGCAGTCGACCCCACGGAGCAGTACGTGTCCCGTCAGGTGTTCCTCTACGACCCTCCCGAACGCTTTGTCGCCGGGACGGTCGGACTGCCTGGCCGCCGTACCTTCTTTCTACAGGCCACGGCGGCAGGGCGTACCACCAGCGTCGCTCTGGAGAAGGCCCAGGTGGAGGCGCTCGCGGAGCGCATCGACGAGCTGCTTGACGAGGTGGTGCGCCGCTCCGGGGGCAACACCACCGTGCCCGCCGTCGCGCCCGCCGAGCTGAGCGACACCGACCCGCTCGAGACCCCCGTCGAGGAGGAGTTCCGCGTCGGCACCATGGCCCTGGCGTGGGACAGCGACAGCGAGCGGATGATCGTCGAGGCGCAGGCCCTCGTCGAGCTGGACGCCGAGTCGGAGGAGGCGTTCGCCGAGGCCGAGGAGCGCCTGCTGCGCGACGACGAGAACGGCCCCCCGATGCTGCGGGTCCGGCTCAGCGGCACCATGGCGAGGGCGTTCGCCAAGCGCGCCCTCGAGGTCGTCAACGCCGGGCGCCCGCCCTGCCCCCTGTGCAGTCTCCCGCTCGACCCGGAGGGACACGTATGTCCGCGCCAGAACGGATACCGGCGCAGCCGGATGTGACGGCGGGCGAGGTGCTGGCCCGTGGCGAGCTGACGGTGGTCGGGCGGATCACGGACGCCTCCAACGCGGTGCTCTACGCCACCGCCGAGCTGGACGGGCGCAGCGTGCCGTGCGTGTACAAGCCGGTCGCGGGGGAGCGCCCGCTGTGGGACTTCCCCGACGGGACCCTGGCGCAGCGCGAGGTGGCGGCGTACGAGGTCTCCCGCGCGCTCGGCTGGGACATCGTGCCGCTCACGGTCCTGCGCGAGGGCCCGCTCGGCACCGGCATGTGCCAGCTGTGGGTCGGGCCCACGCCCGAGGACGAGGACGTCCCGCAGGGCCCGGGCGACCTCCTCGCGCTCGTCGACGCGGACGAGCCGGGGCCAGGGTGGAAGGCCGTCGGGTTCGCCGAGGTCGCCCCCGGCCGCTCCGCCCTGCTGGTGCACGCCGACGACGAGCGGCTGCGGCGCGTGGCCACCCTCGACGCGGTGATCAACAACGCCGACCGCAAGGGCGGGCACCTGCTGCCCCTGGCCGACGGCCGACTCCACGGGATCGACCACGGCGTGACGTTCCACACGGAGAACAAGCTGCGCACCCTCCTGTGGGGCTGGGCGGGCGAGCCGCTGCCCGGGCCCGCGCGGGAGGCGTTGCGGACCCTTGACGCCCAACTCGCCGACGGCACCCCGCTGTCCACCAGGCTCGCGGAGCTGATCACGCCGGCGGAGTGCGACGCGCTGCGCGCCAGGACGGCCGCCCTGCTCGACACCGGGCGCCTGCCGAGCCCGGGCGGCGAGTGGCCCGCGATCCCCTGGCCGCTGGTGTGAGAGGCGCTTCGGCCCTGTCGTAGTGGCGGCCTCGGCCGGTTAGGCTCGGGGCATGTATGCCTGGCCAGCCTCCAAAGTTCCCGTTCTGCCCGGTCAAGGCCGTGATCTCTCGATTCACGACACCGCGACGGACCGCCGCGTCACCCTCACGCCCGGTCCCGTCGCCCGGCTCTACGTCTGCGGCATCACCCCTTACGACGCCACCCATCTCGGACACGCGGCCACCTACATCGCGTTCGATCTCGTGCAGCGGGTCTGGCTCGACACCCAGCGCCAGGTCCACTATGTGCAGAACGTCACCGACGTCGACGACCCGCTGCTCGAGCGGGCCGCCGCCACGGGGGAGGACTGGACGGCGCTCGCGGAGCGCGAGATCGCGCTGTTCCGCGAGGACATGACCGCGCTGCGGGTCCTGCCGCCGCGGGACTACATCGGCGCGGTCGAGGCCATAGCCGACATCGTTCCCCTCGTCGAGCGGCTGCGGGACAGCGGCGCGGCCTACGAGCTCGACGGAGACGTGTACTTCTCCGTCGAGTCCGACCGGCACTTCGGGTCCGTCGCGGGCCTCGACGCCGACACCATGCTGACCCTGGCCGCCGAGCGCGGCGGCGACCCCGGCAGGGACGGCAAGAAGAACCCCCTCGACCCGCTGCTGTGGCAGGCGGCCCGCCCCGGCGAGCCCTCGTGGGACGGCGCGTCGCTCGGCCCTGGGCGCCCCGGCTGGCACATCGAGTGCGTCGCCATCGCGCTCGACCACCTGGGCATGGGCTTCGACATCCAGGGCGGCGGGTCCGATCTCGCCTTCCCGCACCACGAGATGGGCGCGTCGCACGCCCATGTCCTCACCGGCGCCCACCCGTTCGCCCGCTCCTATGTGCACAGCGGAATGGTCGGGTACGAGGGCGAGAAGATGTCCAAGTCCCGCGGGAACCTCGTCCTGGTCTCCCGGCTGCGCGGCGCCGGGGTCGACCCCGCGGCGATCCGGCTCGCGGTGCTCGCGCACCACTACCGCGCCGACTGGGAGTGGACCGACGCGGAGTTGGCGTCGGCCGAGGGGCGGCTGGCCGCGTGGCGGGCCGCCGTCTCGCGCCCCGACGGGCCACCGGCCGACGCCGTGGTGGAGGAGATCCGCGCGGCGCTCGCCGACGACCTGAACGCCCCCGCGGCGCTGGCCGCCGTGGACCGCTGGGCGGCCGACCAGGCCGCGGGCGGCGGCGGGGACACCGGCGCCACCGGTGTCGTCTCCCGCGCCGTGGACGCGCTCCTCGGCGTCGCCCTGTAGCTCCCCCCGGGCCCCGCGGGCGCCGACGGCTCGTCAGTCGTCGGAGTCCGCGGGCCCCTGATCCTGCGGGCCCTGGCCCTGGTCCCCTTCGGAAGGCCGCTTGCGCGGCCTGGTCCTTCCGCTGCCGGGATCGCGCAGATACGAGCCGCTCGCGTCCCCCGCGGACGGCTGCCCGTCCCTGCGGCGCAGATACCGCTCGAACTCCTTGGCGATCGCCTCGCCCGTGGCCTCCGGCAGGTCGGCGGTGTCCCTGGCCTCCTCGAGCGACTTGACGTAGTCCGCCACCTCGCTGTCCTCGGCGGCCAGTTGGTCGACGCCGATCTGCCACGCGCGGGCGTCGTCCGGCAGGTCGCCCATGGGGATGCCGAGGCCGAGCAGGTCCTCGAGCGAGTGCAGCAGCGCGAGCGACGCCTTGGGGTTGGGCGGCTGCGCGACATAGTGCGGAACGGCCGCCCACAGCGTCACCGCGGGCACCCCCGCGTGGGTGCACGCCTCCTGGAGGATCCCGACGATGCCGGCGGGCCCCTCGTACCGCGACTCCTCGAGGTCGAGGGTGCGGGCCAGGTCCTCGTCCGAGGTCACGCTGGTGACGGGGACGGGACGGGTGTGCGGGGTGTCGCCGAGCAGCGCGCCCAGGACGACCACCATCTCGACGCCCAACTCGTGGGCGAAGCCGAGGATCTCGTTGCAGAACGAACGCCAGCGCATGCTCGGCTCGATGCCGCGGACCAGCACCAGGTCCCGGCGCTTCACCGGGCCGTGCTCGGAGCCGATCCTGACCACGGAAAGGCGGGTCGTGGGCCAGGTGACGCGGCGCACTCCGCCGTCGAGCCAGATGTGCGGGCGGTTGACCTGGAAGTCGTAGTAGTCCTCGGCGTCGAGCGCCGCGAACACCTCGCCCTTCCACTCCCGCTCCAGGTGCGCCACCGCGGCCGAGGCCGCGTCACCGGCGTCGTTCCAGCCCTCGAACGCGGCCACCATGACCGGGTCGACCAGCTCGGGAACCCCGTCGAGCTCGATCACCCAGCGCCTCCTCCCGGCCGGGTCGGGTGGGAAGCCCCGGCCCGGCTGCCGTAACTGTTCCGTGCGGCCCCAGCCTACGGCGTGACCGTGCCCAACCAGCAGCCTTGCTACGCATGGGCACCGCGTGCGCTCCGTGATCGCCCGTGACGGAGCGCGAGGGCGGGGGCGGGCACCGGCCGGGAGGGACCGGTGCCCGCGGCCCTGGAGGGCCGGGGAGTGAGGCGTCAGTCGCCGTCCTCGAGCCAGCCCATCGTGCGGTCCACGGCCTTGCGCCAGTACGCGTACTCCTTGTCGCGCTCGGCCGGGTCCATGCCGGGGGTCCACTCGGCGTCCTTGCGCCAGTTGGCCCGCAGGTCCTCGACGTCGGTCCAGAACCCGACCGCGAGACCGGCGGCGTAGGCGGCGCCCAGGCTCGTCGTCTCGGCCACCTCGGGGCGCACCACGGGGACGTCGAGGAAGTCCGAAATGGTCTGCATCAGCAGGTCGTTGGCGACCATGCCGCCGTCCACCTTGAGCGAGGTGAGCTTGGTGCCCGAGTCCTTCCGCATGGCGTCCACGATCTCCTTGGACTGCCACGCCGTGGCCTCCAGCACGGCCCTGGCGATGTGCGCCTTGGTGACGTAACGCGTCAGGCCCGCGATCACGCCCCTCGCGTCGGCGCGCCAGTGCGGCGCGAACAGGCCGGAGAACGCCGGGACGAAGTAGGCGCCGCCGTTGTCCTCGACCGTCCTGGCCAGGTCCTCGATCTCGGGCGCGGTCTTGATCAGCCCCAGCTGGTCGCGCATCCACTGCACGAGCGCGCCCGTGACGGCGATGGAGCCCTCGAGGGCGTACACCGGCTCCTGGTCGCCGATGCGGTAGCCCATGGTGGTGATGAGCCCGGCGTAGGAGTTGATGGCCTCGGTGCCGGTGTTCATCAGCAGGAACGTTCCGGTGCCGTAGGTGGACTTGCCCTCGCCGACCGAGAAGCAGGTCTGCCCGAACAACGCCGCCTGCTGGTCGCCGAGCGCCGATGCGACCGGGACGCCGTCGAGCGCGCCGCCCTTGGCGTTGCCGTAGACCTCCGACGACGACCTGATCTCGGGGAGCACCGAGGACGGGACGCCGATGGCCTCGCACAGGCCCTCGTCCCAGCGCTGGGTGCGCAGGTCCATCAGCATCGTGCGGGAGGCGTTGGTGACGTCCGTGACATGGACCCCGCCGTCGACGCCGCCCGTCAGGTTCCAGATGACCCAGGAGTCCATCGTCCCGAAGAGCAGCTCGCCCCGCTCGGCGCGCTGCCTGAGGCCCTCGACGTTGTCCAGGAGCCAGCGGACCTTTGGACCCGCGAAGTACGCGGAGAGCGGCAGCCCTGTCTGGCGGCGGAAGCGGTCCATGCCGCCCTCGCGGCCGAGCTCGCGGGTCAGCGCGTCGGTGCGGGTGTCCTGCCAGACGATCGCGTGGTGCACCGGGTCGCCCGTCGCCCTGTCCCACAGCATCGTGGTCTCGCGCTGGTTGGTGATGCCGATCGCCTTGACCTGCTCCTTGCCGATGCGAGCGCTCGCGAGGGCGCCGGCCATGACCTCCTGGACATTCGTCCAGATCTCGGCGGCGTCGTGTTCCACCCAGCCCGGCTTGGGCAGGTACTGCTCGTGCTCCTTCTGGGCGACGGAGATGACGTGGCCGTCGCGGTCGAAGATCAGGCAGCGGCTCGAGGTGGTGCCCTGGTCGATGGCGGCGATGTACTCGTTGGTGGCGATGGCGTCGGTCATGCGGCGGCTCCTGATCGGGTCCGGGCGGCTTCAGGGGGCAGAACGGCGTGGTGCGCGTGCCGGCCGCGACGGTGCCGGTCCCCGGCCGACAGTCGGCCGACGTTCGACAATGCCGACCATGGCACGGCAGTTTTCTCCTCGGTTGCGACCGCCGTCAAGGGTCGTGCGACAGATAACGCTCGGGTGTGCCTGGATTGTCCTAGAAGCGCCCGGCTCCCAGCTCGCGCGACACGGAACGCGCACAGTCCCTGACGGCCGCGACCAGCCAGGGCCGCGGCTCCCCTTCGGCGAGCACGCGCTCGACCGCCCCGCTGATGCCCACCGCGCCCACGGCCGCCCTCCCGCGGTCAAGGACGGGCGCCGCGATCGAGGCCACGCCGTCCCACGTCTCGCCCACGTCACTCGCCCAGCCCCTGGCCCGCACCCGCTCCAGCTCGGCGCCGAACCGCGCCGGATCCACCACCGTCAGCTCGGTGAACGCCTCGAGCGCCCCCTTCGACGCCTCGGCCCGCACGGCCGGGTCCCACGCGGCGAGCGCCTTGCCGAGCGCCGTGCTGTGCAACGGGTGCAACGCGCCCACCTCGGGCACCTGGCGGCTGTCGTCGGGGCGGAAGACGTGGTGCAGCAGCAGCACGCCCTGCCCGTGCGGCACCCCGAGGTAGGCGCTCTCCCGCGTGGCGCGCGCCAGGTCGTCCGTCCACACCAGCGCCCGCGCGCGCAGCTCGTGGGTGTCCAGATAGCCGCTGCCCAGGCGCAGCAGCTCGGCGCCCAGCCGGTACCGGCCGCTGGTCGGGTCCTGCTCGACCAGGCCCTCCTTGGCCAGGGTCCGCAGCAGCCCGTGCGTCGTGCCCTTGGCGAGCCCGACGGCGGAGGCGATGTCGGTGAGCCCGAGCCGCCGCTCGCCGCCGGCGAGCAGCCGCAGCACCGCGGCGGCGCGCTCGAGCGACTGGATGCTCCGCGCCATGTCCGCCTCCTGTCCGCCCTCGACGACCGAGGAAGTTCGGCAATGCCGAACGATAGCGGACGATGCCGATTGGTGGCGGGGTAACGGGCGCATCGGGAGCGCGCACCCCGCCGTGGTGTCTCCCCCGGCGGGGGCCACGGCCGTTAGGCTGATTCGGTGCGCTTCGTTCACGACGCGCATAGCCGACAGCCGTCGCACCCCAGGGAGCATGCCCATGGCCTCATCCAGCCCGCCCTTCGCGCCCCAGGCCGAGCG
This sequence comes from Streptomyces radicis, assembly GCF_003626575.1. Lineage (GTDB taxonomy): Bacteria > Actinomycetota > Actinomycetes > Streptomycetales > Streptomycetaceae > Streptomyces > Streptomyces radicis. The sequence goes on from NZ_RBDY01000001.1 coordinate 148,646, forward strand.
AGCCGCCGCGCTCAGGGAGGCCCTCGCCTCCCGCGTCGTCGTCGCCGACGGCGGCATGGGCACGATGCTCCAGGCGCAGGAGCCGACGCTGGAGGACTTCCAGCAGCTCGAAGGGTGCAACGAGGTCCTCAACGTCACCCGCCCCGACATCGTCGCCTCCGTCCACCGCGCCTACTTCGATGCCGGTGTCGACTGCGTCGAGACCAACACCTTCGGCGCCAACCTCTCCGCCCTCGGCGAGTACGAGATCCCCGAGCGCATCGCCGAGCTCTCGGCCGCCGGCGCGCGCGTCGCCCGCGAGACCGCCGACGCGTTCGCCGCCGAGGACGGCCGCCCCCGCTGGGTGCTCGGCTCGATCGGCCCCGGCACCAAGCTGCCCAGCCTCGGCCACATCACCTACCCGGCCCTGCGCGACGCCTACCAGCGCAACGCCGATGGCCTGATCGAGGGCGGCGCCGACGCGCTGCTCGTGGAGACCAGCCAGGACCTGCTCCAGACCAAGGCCGCCGTCCTCGGCGCCCGGCGCGCCCTGACCGCCGCGGGCGCCGACCTGCCGCTGATCGTCCAGGTCACGGTCGAGACGACCGGCACGATGCTGCTCGGCTCCGAGATCGGCGCCGCGCTGACCTCCCTCGAGCCGCTGGGCATCGACATGGTCGGCCTCAACTGCGCGACGGGCCCGGCCGAGATGAGCGAGCACCTGCGCTATCTCGCCCGGCACGCCCGCGTTCCGCTGTCCTGCATGCCCAACGCCGGGCTGCCCGTCCTCGGCAAGGACGGCGCGCACTACCCCCTGGGCCCCGCCGAGCTGGCGGACGCGCACGAGACGTTCATCGGCGAGTTCGGCCTCTCGCTCGTCGGCGGCTGCTGCGGCACCACACCCGAGCACCTGCGCCAGGTGGTGGAGCGGGTCCGCGACCTGCGGCCCGCGCCCCGCGACCCCAGCCCCGAGCCGGGGGCCTCGTCGCTCTACCAGACCGTGCCGTTCCGCCAGGACACGTCCTATCTGGCCATCGGCGAGCGGACGAACGCCAACGGCTCGAAGAAGTTCCGCGAGGCGATGCTGGCCGGGCGCTGGGACGACTGCGTGGAGATGGCGCGCGGCCAGATCCGCGAGGGCGCCCACATGCTCGACCTGTGCGTGGACTACGTCGGCCGCGACGGCGTCGCCGACATGGCCGAGCTGGCGGGTCGTTTCGCCACCGCGTCGACGCTGCCGGTCGTGCTGGACTCCACCGAGCCCGCCGTGCTCGAGGCCGGACTCGAGAAGCTCGGCGGCCGGGCCGTGATCAACTCTGTGAACTACGAGGACGGCGACGGGCCCGACTCCCGCTTCGCCAGGGTCACCCGGCTTGCCACCGAGCACGGCGCCGCGCTCATGGCCCTGACGATCGACGAGGAGGGCCAGGCGAGGACGCCCGAGCACAAGGTCGCCATTGCCGAACGGCTGATCGCCGACCTCACCACGAACTGGGGCGTGGCCACGTCGGACATCATCATCGACTGCCTCACGTTCACCATCTGTACCGGCCAGGAGGAGTCCCGCAGGGACGGCCTCCACACGATCGAGGCCATCCGCGAGCTCAAGCGCCGCCACCCCGACGTGCAGACCACCCTGGGCCTGTCCAACATCTCCTTCGGCCTCAACCCCGCCGCCCGGCTCGTCCTCAACTCCGTCTTCCTCGACGAGTGCGTCCAGGCCGGGCTCGACTCCGCGATCGTGCACGCCGCCAAGATCCTGCCGATCGCCCGGATCGAGGCCGAGCAGGTCGAGGCCGCCCGCGACCTCATCCACGACCGGCGCACCCCCGACCACGACCCGCTCCAGCGCTTCCTCGAGCTGTTCGAGGGCGTGGACGCCAGGTCGATGCGCGCGGGCAAGACCGAGCAGCTGCTCGCGCTGCCCCTCGACGAGCGCCTGAAGCGCCGGATCGTCGACGGCGAGCGCAAGGGCCTGGAGGCCGACCTCGACGAGGCGCTGACCGAACGCCCCGCGCTCGACATCGTCAACGACACGCTGCTGTCCGGCATGAAGGTCGTCGGCGAGCTGTTCGGCTCCGGGCAGATGCAGCTGCCGTTCGTCCTCCAGTCCGCCGAGGTGATGAAGGCGGCCGTGGCCCACCTCGAGCCGCACATGGAGAAGTCGGGCGCCGACGGCAAGGGCACCATCGTGCTGGCCACCGTCCGCGGCGATGTCCACGACATCGGCAAGAACCTGGTGGACATCATCCTGACCAACAACGGCTACAACGTGGTCAACCTCGGCATCAAGCAGCCGGTCTCCGCCATCCTCGACGCCGCGAAGGAGCACCGGGCCGACGTCATCGGCATGTCGGGGCTGCTGGTGAAGTCCACGGTGATCATGAAGGAGAACCTGGAGGAGCTCAACCACCGCGGCATGGCGGCCGACTACCCCGTCATCCTGGGCGGCGCCGCCCTCACCCGCGCCTATGTCGAGCAGGACCTGCACGACATCTACCGCGGCGAGGTCCGCTACGCCCGGGACGCGTTCGAGGGGCTGCGGCTGATGGATGCCCTGGTCGCCGTCAAGCGCGGCGTCCCGGGCGCCACTCTCCCCGAGCTCAAGCCCCGCCGCGTCGCCCGCCGTTCGGCCCCGCTGCCCGAGGCCGACGGCGGCGACGGCGGCCCTGTCCGCTCCGACACCGCCACGGATGTCCCCATCCCCACCCCGCCGTTCCTCGGTACCCGCGTCGTCAAGGGCATCCCGCTCAAGGACTACGCGGAGTGGCTCGACGAGGACGCGCTGTTCAAGGGGCAGTGGGGCCTGAAGGCCACGCGGACCGGCGAGGGGCCCGACCACGCCGAGCTGGTCGAGACCGAGGGCAGGCCGAGGCTGCGCGGCTGGCTCGACCGGCTGCACACCGACAACCTCCTGGAGGCGGCCGTCGTCCACGGCTACTTCCCCTGCCACGCCGAGGGCGACGACCTGGTGATCCTGGACGACGAGGGCAAGGAGCGCACCCGCTTCACCTTCCCGCGCCAGCGCCGCGGCCGACGGCTGTGCCTGGCCGACTTCTTCCGCCCCGCCGAGTCGGGCGAGACGGACGTCGTCGCGCTCCAGACCGTGACCATCGGGCCCCGGGTGAGCGAGGCGACCGCCGAGCTGTTCGCGGCCGACTCCTACCGCGACTACCTGGAGCTGCACGGCCTGTCCGTCCAGCTCGCCGAGGCGCTCGCCGAGTACTGGCACGCCAGGGTCCGCGCCGACCTGGGCATCGGGGGCAACGACCCCGCGGGCCTCGACGGGATGTTCCGCACCGAGTACCAGGGCTGCCGTTACTCCCTCGGCTACCCCGCCTGCCCCGACCTCGAGGACCGCGCCAAGATCGCCGAGCTGCTCGGCTCCGAGCGCATCGGCGTCACGCTCTCCGAGGAGTTCCAGCTGCACCCCGAGCAGTCCACGGACGCCATCGTCCTTCACCATCCGGAAGCCAACTATTTCAACGCCCGTTGACCCGTCCGGGTGATATGGCCCGGGCGGCTTCCCGAGCGCCGACGTAGACTGATCGGTCCGGTACAGGCCGGTCGCCCCCCAGGGCGGCCGGCCTGCGCGTCCCTTGTGGACTTGTGGAGGTGTGCGGATGACGAGTTCCCTGCCCGCCATGGATGTCAGGGCGCCGTACGACGGCGGCCCGCAGGCCGTGCTGCTCGACATGGACGGCACGCTGGTGGACACCGAGGGCTTCTGGTGGGACGCCGAGGTCGAGGTCTTCGGCGCCCTGGGACACGAGCTGGCCGACGAGCACCGCGAGGTCGTGGTCGGCGGCCCCATGACCCGCAGCGCCGGGTACCTCATCGAGGTCACCGGCGCCGACATCACCCTGGACGAGCTGCGCGTGCTGCTCAACGCGGGCTTTCTGCGCCGCCTCGAGCGCGGCGTTCCGCTGATGCCGGGCGCCAGGCGGCTGCTGACCGAGCTGGCCGCCCACCGGGTGCCCACCGCCCTGGTCTCCGCGTCCCACCGGACCGTCATCGACCGCATGCTGGTCTCCCTGGGACCCGAGCACTTCGCGCTCACCGTCGCGGGCGACGAGCTGCCGCGCACCAAGCCGCACCCCGACCCGTACCTCGCCGCGGCCGCGGGCCTCGGCGCCGACCCCGCGCGCTGCGTCGCCATCGAGGACACCGCCACCGGCGTGGCGTCCGCCGAGGCGGCCGGCTGCCTCGTGATCGCCGTTCCCTCGGTGGCCCCCATCCCGGCCGCCTCGGGGCGCACCGTCGTGGACTCGCTGGAGCGGGTCGACCTCCCTCTGCTGCGCTCCCTCGCGGCCCGTGATGTTTCTCACCTGAGGAACGGGGTTTCGGCGGACTAGGGTCGTGGCGGCCGGTCCCGCAGCAAGGATAAGAGGAAGACCCGTGAGGCGACGAGGTGCGTTGGCGCCACTCCCGACGACCCTCGGGCTTGTCACGGCCCTGCTGCTCGGCGGCTGCGGCCTCACCGGCGACGAAGGGCCCGGCGACGCCGAGCGAGTGGTCGTCGGGATGACCGACGAGGTGCTGGCCACCGACCCGGCCTCCGGCTACGACCCCGGCTCCTGGCTGGTGTTCAACAACGTCTTCCAGTCGCTCCTCAGCTTCCCGCCCGGCGGGACCGAGCCGCAGCCCGAGGCCGCCAGGTCCTGCGGCTTCACCGACCGGGTCAGCCAGCGTTTCACCTGCACCCTGCGCGAGGACCTGACCTTCAGCAACGGGCACGAGCTCACCTCCCGCGACGTCAAGTTCTCCTTCGACCGCACGCTGAGCATCAACGACCCCGACGGGCCCGCCGTGATGCTCTCCACGATCGACCGAATAGAGACGCCGGACGACCGGACCGTCACGTTCCACCTCAACCAGCCCGACGCCACCTTCCCGCAGAAGATCGCCTCGGGCGCGGGGTCCATCGTGGACCACCGCTCCTACCCCGCGGACGAGCTGCGCACCGACGGCGAGGCCGTCGGCTCCGGCGTCTACACCCTGGAGAGCTACGGCGACGGCGAGGCCGTCTTCGCGGCCAACGACGACTACCAGGGCCCGGCCGAGCGGAAGAACGCCGAGGTCACCCTGCGCCTCTTCCACGGCGACCAGCAGGCCCTCAGGACCGCGGTGGAGAACGGCGAGGTCGATGTCGCCTACCGCGGCCTGGCCGCGAGCGACATCGCCGACCTGGAGAGCTCGACCATCGCGGGCGGCAGCCGCGTCAAGGTCGTGGACGGCACGAGCGCCGAGGTCCAGCATCTGGTGTTCAACATGGACGACCCCGTGGCCGGCGACCCCGGCGTCCGCCGCGCCATCGCCCACCTCATCGACCGAGGCACCCTCACACGCGACGTCTACCGGCGCACCGCCGAGCCGCTGTACTCGGTCGTCCCGGTCGGCATCACCGGCCACAACACCGCGTTCTTCGACACCTACGGCGACCTCCCGCGCCCCGACCTCGCCGAGGAGGCGCTGCGCGAGTCCGGCCACACCGACCCCGTGGAGCTGACCCTGTGGGTCACCCCGGCGAGGTTCGGACCCGACACCGAGGCGGCGTTCGAGTACATCGCCGACCAGCTCAACGCCAGCGGCCTGTTCGACGCGTCGGTGCGCAGCGTCCCGGCCGACGAGTTCGCCGAGGGCGTCAGCGACGGCGACTACGGCGCCTATGTCCGCGGCTGGGTGCCCGACTACCCCGACCCCGACAACTTCACGGCCCCCTTCTTCGGCGAGGGCAACGTCCTGGAGAACAACTACGAGTCCCCCCGCATCACCGACGAGCTGATCCCGCGCACCGAGCAGGAGAGCGACCGCGGCCGGACCGTCGAGGACTTCGCCACGCTCCAGGACATCGTCGCCGATGAGCTGCCGCTGATCCCGCTCTGGCAGGGCAAGCAGTACGCCGTCGCCGCCGACGGCATCGACGGACTCCAGTGGACCCTGGACGCCTCCACCGTCTTCCGCTTCTGGGAGATCGGCAAGTCCGAGTCCTGAGGCCCCCGGAGCGCACCGGGGCCCGGCCCATGACCCGGCTCAGTTGCCCGGGCGCACCAGGCCGCTCTCATAGGCGAACACCGCGGCCTGCACCCGGTCGCGCAGCCCCAACTTGGTGAGCACATGGCCCACATGGGTCTTCACCGTCGTCTCGCTGACGAAGAGGTCGGCGGCGACCTCGGCGTTCGACAGGCCGCGCGCCACGAGCTTGAGCACCTCGACCTCGCGCTCCGTCAGCGTGCTCAGCGCGTCGGGCACCGACTCCTCGCCCGATGGCAGCTTCCCGGCGTACATGTCGAGCAGCCGCCGCGTCACGCTCGGCGCCAGCATCGCCTCGCCCGCCGCCACCACCCGGATCGCCTGCACCAGCTCACCGGCGGGCGCGTCCTTGAGCAGGAAGCCGCTGGCCCCCGCCCGCAGCGCCTCCACGACGTACTCGTCCAGGTCGAACGTGGTCAGCACGAGCACCTTCGCCGGACCGTCCTTCTCGGGACCCGTGATCCGCCGCGTCGCCTCCACCCCGTCCATCCGCGGCATCCTGATGTCCATCAGCACCACGTCGGGCTGCAACGCCCGCACCTGGTCGAGCGCCTGCACCCCGTCCCCGGCCTCCCCGATGACGGCCAGGTCGTGCTCGGCCTCGAGGATCATCCGGAATCCGGTGCGCAGCAGCGGCTGGTCGTCGACCAGCAGAACGCGGATCGGCAGCACGGGGTCGCCCTTCGCTCGGGGGTACGGCACGGGTCACTCGGGACCGCGCACCATTCTCGCTCACCCCCCTCCCTCAGTCCTCCCCGCCTCCGCCGCACCCGCGGGGGCGCGGTCGTCCAACGGCAGCCTGGGCTGGATCATCAGCGGATAGGGCGGGGGAGTGCCGCCGAACGCGGGGCAACGGGCCCTGTGGTCGCACCAGTCGCACAGCCGCCCGGGACTCGGCCGCCAGTCGCCCGTCTCGGTCGCCTGGCGGATGGCCTCCCACAGCGCGAGCAGCTTCCGCTCCACGCTGCGCAGATCCGCCTCCTGCGGGTCGTACGTCAGCACGTCCCCGCTGCCGAGATACACCAGCTGGAGCCGCCGCGGCACCGTGCCCCGCAGCCGCCACAGCACCAGCGCGTAGAACTTCATCTGGAACAGCGCCTCGCCCGCGAACTCCGAACGCGGCGCCTTCCCCGTCTTGTAGTCCACGACGCGGACCTCGCCCGTCGGCGCGATGTCCACCCGGTCGATGACGCCCCGCAGCCGCAGCCCCGACTCGAGGCGCGTCTCCACGAACAACTCCCGCTCCGCGGGCTCGAGACGCGTCGGGTCCTCGAGCGAGAACCACCGCTCGACCAGCTCCTCCGCCCCCGTCAGCCACTCGGCCAGCCGCGCCGCGTCGATCCCCTCACCGCCGCCGTCCTCACCCGGGCCGCCCTCACCTGAGCCGTCCTCACCCGAACCGGTGAACAGGCGGGCCAGCTCGGGCCGCTTGGCCAGCAGGCGCTCCCACTCGCCCACCACGAGCGAACGCGCCCGCCGCACGCTGCGCTGCGCCGCCGGCGCGTCGAAGACCCGCTCGAGCACGGCGTGCACGACCGTCCCACGGGTGGCCGCGGCGTTCGGCTCCTCGGGCAGTTTGTCGATCACCCGGAAGCGGTACAGCAGGGGACACCGCATGAAATCGGCGGCCCTCGACGGCGAAAGCGAGTCAGGAGGCGTGGCGGCGGACCCAGTCATGGAGCGAACCCTACGGCGCGTCACTGACACTCAGCGGCATACCATCGACTCCGGGCCCGCACGCACGGCAGGATTCGGGCGCGAGGCAACGAGGGGAACTGGTGGGAGACTCGGACGACGACCGGACGCCGCCTTCCGAAGGGCGGCAGGACCCGGAGGGCACGCCGCGGCGCCCCCAGGAGCCGGCCGAGCCGGTTGACCCGGCGGAGCCCACGTTGGGCAAGGAGCCGGTACCGCCCCAGGAGAAGGAGGCGGGCGGCGGCATCCTGATGGGCCGCGTCTTCGGCGTCCCGGTCTATGTCGCCCCCAGCTGGTTCCTGGTCGCCGCGCTGATCACGTGGTTCTTCGGGAACCAGCTCGACCGCGTGCTGCCCGAGCTCGGCATCGGCCGCTACCTGGTCTCCCTCTTCTTCGCCGTCGCCTTCTACGCCTCCGTGCTGGTCCACGAGCTGGCCCACACGTTCGCCGCCATCCGCTTCGACCTGCCCGTGCGCCGCATCCAGCTCCAGTTCTTCGGCGGCGTCTCGGAGATCGAGAAGGAGTCCCAGACCCCGGGCCGCGAGTTCGTCCTCGCCGGGGTCGGGCCGCTGCTCTCCCTCGTCCTCGCCGGCGTCTTCTGGCTCGGCATGCTCACCGTCGAGGCCGGCACGGTCCCAGGGGTTCTGCTCGCGGGCCTGATGATCTCCAACCTCATCGTCGCCGCGTTCAACCTGCTGCCGGGCCTCCCCCTCGACGGCGGCCGCATGCTGCGCGCCGTCGTGTGGAAGCTCTCCGGCAGCCCCATGACCGGCACGGTCGCCGCCGCCTGGTCGGGGCGCGTCCTGGCCGTCGCCGTCCTCGTCGGCTTCCCCCTCGCGACCCACATGGGCAACGTCACCGACCGCGGCTCGTTCACCGGCCTCGAGTCCCTCACGGACGCGCTGCTGGCCGCCATCCTCGCCGCCATCATCTGGACCGGCGCGGGGAACAGCCTGCGGATGGCCAGGCTGCGCGAGCGCTTGCCCGCGCTCAACGCCCGCGCCCTGACCCGCAGGGCCGTCCCCGTCACCGGCGAGACCCCGCTGTCCGAGGCGCTGCGCCGGGCCAACGACTCCGGCGCGCGCGCCCTCGTGGTCGTGGACCCCGACGGCAGCCCGGTCGCGGTCGTGCGGGAGGCGGGCATCGCGGGCGTTCCCCAGCACCGCCGCCCCTGGGTCCAGGTCGGCACCCTGGCGCAGGACCTGGCCGACGGCATGCGGCTGTCGGCCGACCTGTCGGGCGAGGGCCTGCTCGACCACCTCAGGGCCACCCCGGCCACCGAGTACCTGGTGGTCGAGGACACCGGCGAGATCTACGGCGTGCTGTCCACGAGCGACGTGGAACGGGCGTTCATCGACGCCATGGCCCGCCCCTCGCCGTCCCCGAGACCGCGCTCCTCGCCCTGACCCACCTCCTCGGATTCGGCCGTCAAGTCCGCCTGGACTAGGCTGTCCGCATGTCCGAACCGACCGGTGCAGCCCGCCGTCGCGGGCCCTTCGAGGTCGGGGACCAGGTCCAGCTCACCGACCCCAAGGGCCGCCACTACACGTTCACGCTCGAAGCCGGGAAGAGCTTCCACACCCACAAGGGCGCCTTCCCCCACGACGAGCTGATCGGCGCACCCGAGGGGACCGTCGTCCGCACCACCGGAAACGTCGCCTACCTCGCGCTGCGCCCCCTGCTCCCCGACTATGTCCTGTCCATGCCGCGTGGCGCCGCCGTCGTCTACCCCAAGGACGCCGGGCAGATCCTCGCCATGGCCGACATCTTCCCCGGCGCGCGCGTCGTCGAGGCGGGCGTGGGCTCGGGGTCGCTCAGCACGTTCCTGCTGCGCGCCATCGGGGACCAGGGCATGCTGCACTCCTACGAGCGCAGGGCGGACTTCGCCGAGATCGCCCAGGAGAACGTCGCCCGGTACTTCGGAGGCCCGCACCCCGCCTGGCGGTTGACCGTCGGCGACCTCCAGGACCACCTCTCCGACACCGACGTGGACCGCGTCATCCTGGACATGCTCGCGCCCTGGGAGTGCCTGGACGCCGTCTCCAAGGCCCTCGTGCCAGGCGGCATCGTGTGCGCCTATGTCGCGACCACGACGCAGCTGGCCAGGACGGTGGAGACGATCCGCGAGCACGGCACGTTCAACGAGCCGCGCGCGTGGGAGACCATGGTCCGCACGTGGCACGTCGAGGGCCTCGCCGTCCGCCCCGACCACCGCATGATCGGGCACACCGGCTTCCTGCTGACCGCCCGCCGCCTCGCCGACGGCGTCACCCCGCCGCTGCGCCGCCGCCGCCCCGCGCCCGGCGCGTACGGCGCGGACTACACCGGGCCCGGCTCCGCCGGGGGCGAGCGGGCCGAGGCGGATTGATCGACCCCGCCGGAGGGCCGCGGTGTGACGTGTGGCACGATTCCGTGCGCGTTCCCTTCCCCACCCCGCGCTCCTGAGGGAGTCACCGCGTGCAGCTTCCGGCAGGTCAGGACCTTCCCCACACCCGTGCCCGCGCCGTTCACTGGCTGACCACCGCCGCCGTTCTCGCGGCCGCGACGGTCGTGGCGGCGATGGTCGAGCCCTCGGGCGCCACGGCCACCGCCACCGCGGGCGACGGGCCGGGCCCCGAGCGGGCGGCCGCGGGCGCCGCCCCCGTCCCCGGCCCCGACGCCGAGGCGGCCGACTACCCCCTCGACTGCGGCCCGCTGGGCGTCGTGGTGAGCGACCAGGCGTCCGTCGACCTGGACGGCGACGGAACGGGCGAGACGGTGGCCGTCGTCCACTGCGACGCCGGCTCGGGAACGCCTCCGCACGGCGTGTACCTGCTCGGCCACGGGGAGGGCGAGGGCGCGGCGCCGCGCGTCACCGAGACCCTCGTGGACCCGGCGGAGCGGATGAACGTCGACCGCTTCGAGGCGGACGACGACGCCATCGCGCTGCGCCTGTACGGCTACTCCTCGCCCGACGTGCCCAGTTGCTGCCCCGACATGCAGCGCGACGTCAGCTGGTCGTGGCGGGACGGTGCGCTGACCCTCGACGTCGCCGCGCCGCCCAACAGCGTGTGAGCCCCACGGCCCCGGGCGCGGTCAGGCCGCCTCGGGGCCGTACACCTCGGTGCCGTCGGCGACCCTGCGCACGTGGATGCACTGCCCGGGGCAGTCCTTCACCGAGTCGGTCACGTCCCGCAGCAGCGGCAGCGGAACGGGCGCGGTGGCCCCGGGGGCGGTGAGCAGATCGGCCTCCTCGCCCGGCGCCACGGGCGGCTTCACATAGGCGAGTCCGTCGATGTCGAGCTCGAACACGTCCGGCGCGTACTGTGCGCAGATTCCGTCCCCGGTGCACAGGTCCTGATCGATCCAGACCTCGAGCTCGTCAGCGGCTTCGTTCGGCACGGTCATTCGTCTACCGTTCCTCGTCGGGTGGAAACGTCGGGGCGAAACAAAGAGAGCCATCCACGCCGGGTGTTGACCGCTTACGACCATACAGCGGGCCGCTTTCCGACCGTGCGGGGTGGGTATTTCCCTGGCGTGAGGGAGTGCGCAAGGGTGAAGATCGGACACGCCCCGACCGTCTTTGTGATCTAGGGGTTTCGAACTGCACCGGTCCAGGTAGGGTCTGGAAGCGTCCAGCTCCCCTTGGAGGAGGTGAGGACCCGTGGTATCCCAGAACGACGACAGCAACCGCGGCATCCGGCCTGGTCGAGGTTCAGACGACCCGACCCGGCAGCTTGCCGACCTTGAGCAGGAGATCACCGTCCTGCGCCGCAAGCTGGCCGACTCTCCGCGGCACACTCGGATTCTCGAGGAGCGGATTGTCGAGCTCCAGACCAATCTTGCCGGCGTCTCCGCGCAGAACGAGCGGCTGGCGAGCACGCTGCGCGAGGCGCGGGACCAGATCGTCGCCCTCAAGGAGGAAGTCGACCGGCTGGCCCAGCCGCCCTCCGGATTCGGTGTGTTCCTGACCGCGAACGACGACGGCACGGCCGACATCTTCACCGGCGGCCGCAAGCTGCGGGTCAACGTCAGCCCGAGCATCGACCTCGACGAGTTGAGACGCGGCCAGGAGGTCATGCTCAACGAGGCGATGAACGTGGTCGCGGCCATGGAGTTCGAGAGCGCGGGGGACATCGTCACCCTCAAGGAGGTCCTGGAGGACGGCGAGCGGGCCCTGGTCGTCGGGCACACCGACGAGGAGCGGGTGGTCAAGCTCGCGCAGCCGCTGATGGACGTGACCCTGCGCGCGGGCGACGCCCTCCTCCTCGAGTCCCGCTCCGGCTACGTCTACGAGGTCGTGCCCAAGAGCGAGGTCGAGGAGCTGGTCCTCGAAGAGGTGCCGGACATCGACTACACGCAGATCGGCGGCCTGGGCGGCCAGATCGAGCTGATCCGCGACGCGGTCGAGCTGCCCTACCTGCACCCCGACCTCTTCCGCGAGCACGAGCTGCGCCCGCCCAAGGGCGTCCTGCTCTACGGCCCGCCCGGCTGCGGCAAGACGCTCATCGCCAAGGCCGTCGCCAACTCACTGGCCAAGAAGGTCGCCGAGGTCACGGGACGGCCCGCGGGGAAGAGCTTCTTCCTCAACATCAAGGGCCCCGAGCTGCTCAACAAGTACGTCGGCGAGACCGAGCGGCACATCAGGCTCGTCTTCCAGCGGGCCCGCGAGAAGGCGAGCGAGGGCGTGCCCGTCATCGTCTTCTTCGACGAGATGGACTCCCTCTTCCGCACCCGCGGCTCGGGCGTCAGCTCGGACGTGGAGAACACCATCGTTCCGCAGCTGCTCTCCGAGATCGACGGCGTGGAGGGCCTGGAGAACGTCATCGTGATCGGCGCCTCCAACCGGGAGGACATGATCGACCCGGCGATCCTGCGCCCGGGCCGCCTCGACGTGAAGATCAAGATCGAGCGCCCTGACGCCGAGGCCGCCCGTGACATCTTCTCCAAGTACCTCACCTCGAGGCTGCCGTTGCACTCCGACGACCTGTCGGAGCACAACGACAGCCGCGAGGTCACCGTCCAGAGCATGATCCAGACGGTCGTCGAGCAGATGTACGCCGAGTCCGAGGAGAACCGCTTCCTCGAGGTCACCTACGCCAACGGTGACAAGGAGGTCCTGTACTTCAAGGACTTCAACTCCGGCGCCATGATCCAGAACATCGTGGACCGGGCGAAGAAGATGGCGATCAAGGACTTCCTCGACCACCGCCAGAAGGGCCTGCGCGTCTCCCACCTGCTCTCCGCCTGCGTGGACGAGTTCAAGGAGAACGAGGACCTGCCCAACACCACCAACCCCGACGACTGGGCCCGCATCTCCGGCAAGAAGGGCGAGCGCATCGTGTTCATCCGCACGCTCGTCACCGGGAAGCAGGGCGGGGACACCGGTCGCTCGATCGACACGGTGGCGAACACCGGTCAATACCTGTAGTGCATGACACGTCGGCTGCGGGGCACGCGAAGGCGGGCTCCGCAGCCGTTCGTTTCCGAAACAGTCCTGAAGGAAACCCGCAGTGACCTCCTCACCGCAGCCCGTGTCGCCTAGGCTCGTAGCCAGCGACGGGACGGTGGAGAGCCGCCGCCGGGCAAGGAGGGCCGCATGACTGTACGGCGAGTGATGGGCATCGAGACGGAGTACGGCGTTTCCGTTCCCGGACACCCGAACGCCAACGCCATGCTCACCTCCTCCCAGGTCGTGAACGCCTACGCCGCGGCCATGCACCGCGCCAGGCGGGCGCGCTGGGACTTCGAGGAGGAGAACCCCCTGCGGGACGCCCGCGGCTTCGACCTCGCGCGGGACAACGCCGACGCGAGCCAGCTGACCGACGAGGACATCGGCCTGGCCAACGTCATCCTGACCAACGGCGCCCGCCTCTACGTCGACCACGCCCACCCCGAGTACAGCGCCCCCGAGACGACCAACCCCATGGACGCGCTCCTGTGGGACAAGGCGGGGGAGCGGATCATGGCCGAGGCCGCCCGCAGGGCCGCCGAGGTGCCGGGCGCCCAGCCGATCCACCTGTACAAGAACAACACGGACAACAAGGGCGCCTCCTACGGCACCCACGAGAACTACCTGATGAAGCGGGAGACCCCGTTCTCCGACATCGTGCGGCACCTCACGCCGTTCTTCGTCTCCCGCCAGGTGGTCTGCGGCGCGGGCCGGGTGGGCATCGGCCAGGACGGCGGCGAGCACGGCTTCCAGCTCAGCCAGCGCGCCGACTACTTCGAGGTCGAGGTGGGCCTCGAGACGACGCTCAAGCGGCCGATCATCAACACCAGGGACGAGCCGCACGCGGACGCCGAGCGGTACCGCCGCCTCCATGTGATCATCGGTGACGCCAACCTCGCCGAGCTGTCCACCTATCTCAAGCTGGGCACCACCGCGCTGGTGCTCTCGATGATCGAGGACGGCTTCATCGCCGTGGACCTCGCGGTCGACCAGCCGGTGCGCACCCTGCACCGGGTCAGCCACGACCCCTCCCTCAGGGAGCTCGTCACCCTCCGCAGCGGGCGCACGCTGACCGCCGTCCAGCTCCAGATGGAGTACTACGAGCTGGCAAGCAAGTACGTCGAGGAGCGCTGGGGCTCGGACGCCGACGAGCAGACGATCGACGTGCTGACCCGCTGGGAGGAGGTGCTCGGCGCCCTGGAGCGTGACCCGATGAGCCTGGCGGGCCAGCTCGACTGGGTGGCCAAGCGCGAGCTGATGGAGGGCTACCGGCGCCGTGACGGCGTCGGCTGGGACGCCGCGCGCCTGCACCTCGTGGACCTCCAGTACGCCGATGTGCGCCCCGACAAGGGCCTGTACAACCGCCTGGTCGCGCGCGGCCGGATGAGCACGCTGCTGTCGGAGGAGGACGTGGCGGCGGCCCGCGTCGACCCGCCGGAGGACACCAGGGCGTACTTCAGGGGCCGCTGCCTCGACCAGTACGCGGACGACGTCGCGGCGGCGTCCTGGGACTCGGTGATCTTCGACCTGCCGGGCCGTGACTCGCTCCAGCGGGTGCCGACGATGGACCCGCTGCGCGGCACACGGGAGCACGTCAAGGACCTGCTCGACCGCTGTGAGACGGCCGAGGATCTTGTTCGCGCCCTCTCGGGCGGCTGATTCGCCCCGGATCCGGGAATCATGGAGGTGGTTCCCGGACGTTGTAGCAAAGAAAGGCCGATGTCAGCCCCGGCTAGTAGGGTCTGATCTTGATACGTCGAGCTGAAGCATGGGGTGAGGGAGATGGCGACCAAGGACACCGGCGGCGGCCAGCAGAGGGCGTCGCGCACCAGTGAAGAGACCGAGGAGCAGACTCAGGACGCGGAGGTCTCGGAGGACCTCAAGGAGCGCCAGGAGGCTCTGACGGACGACGTGGACTCCGTTCTCGACGAGATCGACGAGGTCCTGGAGTCCAACGCCGAGGATTTCGTGCGGAGTTTCGTGCAGAAGGGCGGCCAGTAGCCCGCCCGCAGGGAAGCGACGCGACCCGGGTGGATCTTCAGCGCATGACGGGTAGGGTCCGTGGCATACGCTGCCTCCAGCCCCGGCCGCACAGCCGGACCGGGGCGGCGGACCGTTTCTCCTGACTGGAAGGAAACCTGTGGCGGCCAACTCCCACGACCAGGGGCGACTCCCGGCAGCCTTCCTGCGGCCGGGGTCCTCCTCTTTTCTGGACTTCCTCTCCGACTACGCCCCCGAGCGGCTCCCGGGAAGCCAGGTGCTGCCCCCCGTCCAGGGCGCGGTGGAGGCCGTCCACGGCACCACGATCGTCGCCGCCACCTTCGCCGGCGGCGTGGTGCTCGCCGGTGACCGCAGGGCCACCATGGGCAACATGATCGCCCAGCGCGACGTCGAGAAGGTCTTCCCCGCCGACGAGTACTCCGCGGTGGGCATCGCGGGCACGGCTGGGCTCGCCGTCGAGCTGGTGAAGCTGTTCCAGCTGGAGCTCGAGCACTTCGAGAAAGTGGAGGGCCATGCCCTCTCCCTCGAGGGCAAGGCCAACCGGCTGTCCGCCATGATCCGCGGAAATCTCGGCATGGCCTTGCAGGGCCTGGCCGTGGTGCCGATGTTCGCCGGGTACGACCTGGAGCGCGAGCGCGGCCGGATCTTCTCCTACGACGTCACCGGCGGCCGTTCCGAGGAGCTGGGTTTCGCGGCCGTCGGGTCCGGTTCGATCTTCGCCCGCGGCGCGTTGAAGAAGCTGCACCGCGAGGACCTGACGGAGCAGCAGACCGCCACGGTCGTCGTGCAGTCGCTCTACGACGCGGCCGACGACGACTCGGCGACGGGCGGTCCCGATCTCGCCCGCCGGATCTTCCCGATCGTCACGGTGATCACCGAGGATGGGTTCCGCCGGCTCGGCGAGGCGGAGGTCTCCGAGATCGCCAGGACGGTCACCGAGGGCCGTCTCTCGCAGCCGAACGGCCCGCTGGCCCCGGTGCTCTAGCGGCCCTCGCGGCACATGGAAGATTTCCGACGGACAGGACAGAAAGGGACGAGTAGCCGGTGTCGACGCCGTTCTATGTCTCACCCCAGCAGGCCATGGCGGACCGCGCCGAGTATGCCCGGAAGGGCATCGCGCGCGGGCGCAGCCTGGTCGTGTTGCAGTATGCCGACGGCATCGTGTTCGTCGCCGAGAACCCCTCGCGGGCGCTGCACAAGGTCAGCGAGATCTACGACCGGATCGCCTTCGCCGCGACCGGCAAGTACAACGAGTACGAGAGCCTGCGCATCGGCGGCACCCGGTACGCCGACCTGCGCGGCTACACGTACGACCGCGAGGACGTGACGGCCCGCGGGCTGGCGAACCTCTACGCGCAGACGCTCGGCAACATCTTCTCCAGCGCCGCCGAGAAGCCCTACGAGGTGGAGCTGCTGGTCGCCGAGGTCGGGGAGACCCCGGCGCACGACGAGATCTACCGCCTGCCGCACGACGGCTCCATCATCGACGAGCACGGCTCGGTCGCCGTCGGCGGGAACTCCGACCAGATCGGCAGCTATCTCGACCAGCGCCACCGCGACGACCTCAGCCTGGGCGAGGCGTTGCGGCTCGCCGTCGAGTCGCTCACGCGCGACAGCAACGGCGGGGAGCGGGAGTTGACCGCCGATCAGCTCGAGGTCGCGGTCCTCGACCGGAACCGCGCGCAGCAGCGGAAGTTCAAGCGGGTGTCGGGACCCCAGCTGGCCCGGCTGCTCGACGAGGGCCAGACCGCCCCGGCCGCGGAGGAGTCGCCCGAGAGCGCTCCCGAGGACGGCGACGACGAGGGGAAGTGATCGCGGGAACGCCCCGCCCCCGATGCCTCTGACGCCCCGGTGCCCTATGGCGCCGGGGCGTTCGTCCGTCCGCCGGCCGGTGGTGGCGGGGCCGTCGAGCCGCGCGGGGTCAGCGTGACGGGCAGCACGGTCGTTCCGCCGCGCTCGCCCGCGAGGGCCGCGAGCAGGGCCCGCATCCCCGCCGCCCCCAGCTCCTCGGCGGGCAGCGAGACGGTGGTCAGCTCGGGCTCCACGGCGGTGGCCACGGCCAGGTCGTCGAAGCCGGTGACCGAAAGATCGTCGGGGATCCTGATGCCGAGGCGCCTCGCGGCCTTGCACGCGCCCGCGGCCTGGAGGTCGTCGTCGCACACGAGCGCGGTGGGCCGGTGCGCGTCGGCCAGGGCGCGCTCGGCCGCGAGGAGGCCGCCCGTGACGTCGATGGGGGCGCGTTCCGTGGTGACCAGGCGCGCCCCCGGCACCGTGGCGAGCTCATCGGCAAGCACCCGGGCCCTGACGCCGAAGGTCCAGGACGGCACGTCGGCCGCGATGTGCGCGAAACGCCGGTGGCCCAGGTCGAGCAGGTGCCGGACGACCAGCCGCATGCCGGTGGCGATGTCGGGGTTGACCGTCGCGGCGGCGCCGTCGCCCGGCTCGCTGTCCAGCATCACCAGCGGCATCCCGTCCCCGCTGAGGGCGGCAAGCGCCTCGGCGGCCATCGAGGAGGCGAGTACACCGTCGAGCGTCGCGCCGGCCGAGGCGAACGGGTCGGCGGCCCGGCCGATGCCGGTGGGCGGGGAGTAGAGCACCACCCCGACGTCGTGCTCGGCGGCGACCCTGACGGCGCCCGCGTGCATGCGGGCGAAGAACTCGTTGGTCAGCGCGGGCACCACCACGAGCGCCGTGCGGCCGCGCCCGAGCCTGAGGGTCCGCGCGGCGAGGTTCGGCCGGTACCCCAGCTCGCGGACCGCCTCGCGCACCGCCGCGGCACGGGCGGGGGAGACCCGGCCGCGCCATCGCTCGCGCAGCACGAGCGAGACGGTCGCCTGGGACACCCCGGCGCGCCGGGCGACGTCACGGCTCGTGGGTCTCGACGGCGTCGCGTTGCTCATGGCCGGCTCCTGTCGTCCTTGGCCCCCTCCGACCCCCTCCGACCCCCGTGGTCTCCCGGAGCGTGCCCATCGTACGTACAATCAGCGGGCGTTATACGTAAAACTTCCTGGGAGGGCGGAGCCATGGCCACGGGCTATCTGGAGCTGCTGCGGTCCCGGCACGTGCTGCGGCTGCTCACCGGCACCCTGGTCGGGCGGCTGCCGCACGGCACGGCGGCGCTGGCCATCGTGTTGTTCGCCCGGGCCGAGGGCGGCGGATACACGCTGGCGGGCCTGCTGTCAGGGCTGCACGGCCTGGCCACCGCGATCGGGCAGCCGCTGCTCGGCCGGCTCGTCGACGTGTACGGGCAGCCGCGGGTGATGGTGCCCGCCGCGCTGGTCTCGGCCGCCGCCATGGGACTGCTCGCCGCCGTCGGGATCGAGCCACTGCCGCTGGCCTGCGCGGCCATCCTGGTGGCCGGGCTGACCACCCCGCCGCTCGAGGGCGGGCTGCGCGCGCTGTGGTCGAGCGTGCTCGGCGACTCCGAGCGCGTGCACCGCGCCTACGCGCTGGACGCGGTCGCCCAGGAGCTGATATTCGCCGGGGGGCCGCTCGCGGTGATGCTGCTCGTCGCCATGTGGTCCGAGGGCGCGGCGCTGCTGGTGATCAACGCGGTCGGCGTGCTCGGGGCGTTGTCCGTGCTGCTCTCCGGCCCTTCGAGGCGGTGGCGCGGGGCGGCGCGGGAGGCGCACTGGCTCGGCGCGCTGCGCTCGCGCGGGCTGTTGGCGCTCCTCGGCTGCTTCTTCTTCGTCGGGGGCGCCCTGGGCGCCATCTCGGTGGCCGCCGTGGCGTACGCGGACGCGAGGGGTGACGAGCTGGTGGCCACCTATCTGCTCTCCGCGCTGGGCGGCGGCGCCCTGATCGGCGGGCTCTGCTACGGGGCGAGGCACTGGCCAGGCGTCCCCGAGCGGAGGCTGGCGCTGCTGGTCACCGCGCTCGCCCTCGGCTATCTGCCGCTGGCCCTCGTGCCCGCGTCCGTGCCCGTGATGACGCTGCTCCTCGGGGTCGCGGGGATCTTTCTCGCACCCGCCCTGGCCTGCGCGTTCGTGGTCATCGACCGGCACGCGCCGACCGGGACCGTGACCGAGGCGTTCTCCTGGATGGTGACGACGTTCGGTGTCGGCGCCGCGGTCGGCACCGCCGTGGTCGGGCCCGCCATCGAGTGGGGCGAGGACGCCGCGGGGTTCGCCGTCGCGGGCGGCTCGGGCCTGCTGGCGCTGGCCGTGCTGGCCGCGACGCGGCGTGTTCTCGCAGCTCCCGGGGGTGTCCCCGGGCCCGTCGCCGGATCGCAAAATGATCGAAACGCCGTACTCGAACCCGGTTTCAGAAGCGGGCATCGGGCGTAATGTTCACTCATGGACCGCCGAATCTTCGGGCTGGAGAATGAGTACGGCGTCACCTGCACGTTCCGTGGCCAGCGCAGGCTGTCTCCGGACGAAGTGGCGCGTTACCTCTTCCGCCGAGTCGTGTCATGGGGCCGGAGCAGCAATGTGTTCCTGCGCAACGGCGCCCGGTTGTACCTGGACGTCGGTTCGCACCCCGAATACGCCACCCCCGAGTGCGACAACGTCACCGAGCTCATCACCCACGACAAGGCCGGCGAGCGCATTCTCGAAGGGCTGCTCGTCGACGCGGAGCGGCGCCTGCACGAAGAGGGGATCGCCGGCGACGTCTACCTGTTCAAGAACAACACCGACTCCGCGGGCAATTCGTACGGCTGCCACGAGAACTATCTGGTGGCCAGGCACGGGGAGTTCTCCCGGCTCGCGGACGTGCTGATCCCGTTCCTCGTCACCCGGCAGCTGATCTGCGGCGCCGGCAAGGTGCTCCAGACGCCGCGCGGCGCGGTCTTCTGTGTCAGCCAGCGCGCCGAGCACATCTGGGAGGGGGTCAGCTCGGCCACGACCCGTTCCCGGCCCATCATCAACACCAGGGACGAGCCACACGCGGACGCCGAGCGGTACCGCAGGCTCCATGTGATCGTCGGCGACTCGAACATGTCGGAGACGACGATGCTGCTCAAGGTCGGCGCCACCGACCTGGTGCTGCGGATGATCGAGGCGGGCACCGTGATGCGCGACCTCACCCTGGAGAACCCGATCCGGGCCATCCGCGAGGTGAGCCACGACATCACCGGCCAGCGCAAGGTGCGGCTGGCCACGGGGCGCGAGGCGTCGGCGCTCGAGATCCAGCAGGAGTACTTCGAGAAGGCCCTGGACTTCTGCGAGCGGCGCGGCATGCGCACCGGGCTGACCGAGCAGGTCCTCGAGCTGTGGGGCCGGACCCTCGAGTCCATCAGGGCACAGGAGCTCGACAAGATCAACACCGAGATCGACTGGGTGATGAAGTACCAGCTGATCGAGCGGTACCGGGCCAAGCACAACCTCACGATGTCGCACCCGCGGGTGGCGCAGATAGACCTCGCGTACCACGACATCCACCGCCGCCGCGGGCTCTACTACCTGCTGGAGCGCAGGGGCCAGGCGCAGCGCATCTGCAACGACCTGAAGATCTTCCAGGGCAAGTCCGTCCCCCCGCAGACCACCAGGGCCAGGCTGCGCGGCGACTTCATCCGTCGCGCCCAGGAGCAGCGGCGCGACTTCACGGTGGACTGGGTTCACCTGAAGCTGAACGACCAGGCGCAGCGGACCGTGCTGTGCAAGGACCCGTTCCGGTCGGTGGACGAGCGGGTCGAGAAGCTGATCGCTGGGATGTGACGGCACCCGGCGGCGCGCCCGCCGGTCGCGCGCGCTGAGGCCGTAGGGTGGGGCGGGACCCGTGGGGTCCCGCCCCCGCCCTTGTCTACCCCAAGTTGGACTCATGATCCCGATCGAACGAGCGCGCCGCCTCGTGGTGGTGCTTGCCGTACCCGCCCTGCTGCTGACCGCCGCCTGTGGCTCCGACGACGGCGGGTCGGAGTCCTCCGATCCCGAGGGGCCGGTGGCCACCGTCACAGGCGAGGCCGGCGAGCCGCCGGAGATCACGCTCGAGGACGGGGCCCAGGCCGGCTCCGAGTCCGTCGTCGAGGTGCTCTCCGAGGGGGACGGCGACGAGGTCCAGGACGGGGACTTCCTCCGGGTCGACGTCGTCGGCAGGGTCCTCGAGGCCGACATGGAACTGCTCAACACCTGGAACGGCAACCCCCAGGCGCCCGAGGACGCCCCCAGGACCCAGTTCGTGGTCCAGGTGGGCGCCGCCGCTTCGATGCCGGAGGCCGCCACGACGCCCCTGGTGGGCACGAAGGTCGGCAGCCGGGTCCAGGTCGAGGGTCCCGTCTCGGACATGCTCGGCCCCAGCGCGGCGCAGGCGGGGATCGAGGAGGACGACGGGGTCGTCTGGGTCTTCGACATCGCGGCCGCGTCGCGCGTCGACCCGGCCGCGCACGCCGAGGGCGACCAGGCGGCGGTCGATGAGGGCCTGCCCGAGGTGGAGGCGGGCGAGACGGGCCCCACGATCACCGTTCCCGAGGGCGAGGACCCGCCCTCGGAGCTGCGGCAGCAGACGCTCATCGAGGGTGAAGGGCCCGAGGTCGAGACCGGGGACGGGCTGATCGCCCACTACACCGGCGTGCTCTGGGACGGCGGGGAGATGTTCGACTCGTCGTGGGAGCGCGAGATGCCCTCGGGCTTCCAGATCGGCACCGGCTCGGTCGTCCCCGGCTGGGACGAGGGGCTGGCCGGCAAGAAGGTGGGGGACCGGGTGCTGCTGGTGATCCCGCCCGACCTTGGCTACGGCGACCAGGAGGCGGGCAACGGGGCCATCCCCGCCGGTTCGACCCTGGTGTTCGTCGTGGACATCGTGGGCCTGGTCTGACGCCCCGCGCGTCCACCGCCCGCGAGACGTACGAGAGTCCGACAGGAGAGTTGTGGTGAACATCGACAAGCCCGAGGTGGACTTCCCCGGGGGCGAGCCGCCCGCCGATCTGGAGGTCAAGGAGATCTGGGAGGGCGACGGGCCGGTCGCCGAGGCGGGGGCCCAGGTCTCCGTGCACTACGTCGGGGTCGCGTTCAGCAGCGGCGAGGAGTTCGACGCCAGCTGGAACCGAGGCACGCCGCTGCGCTTCCAGCTGGGCGCCGGGCAGGTCATCCCCGGCTGGGACCGGGGCGTGCAGGGCATGCGCGTCGGCGGTCGGCGGCAGCTGACCATCCCGCCGCACCTGGCCTACGGGGACGCGGGCGCGGGCGGGGGTCGCATCAAGCCGGGGGAGACGCTGATCTTCGTCTGCGACCTGGTCTCGGTCTGATCCCGATCCTCACAAGCGGTACGGTGGGCCCATCCCTTCGGGGGTGGGCCCACCGCGTTGAGGAGAGAGGGCGACGCGTCGATGGCGATTGCCAAGGCCGAGCGGCTGATGAACCTTGCCCTGTGCCTCCTGGGATCCGGACGCCCGTTGAGCAAGCGGGACCTGCGCACCTCGATCGAGGCGTATCTCGAGGTGACGTCGGAGGACGCGTTCAACCGCATGTTCGAGCGCGACAAGGACGACCTGCGCGAGCTCGGCATGGTCATCGAGACCGTGGAGAGCGTCGAGGGCGACATCGGCTATGTCGCCCGCCGCGACCGGAACCAACTGCCGCCCGTCACCCTGGACGCCGAGGAGGCGGCCGCGCTGGTGCTGGCCGCCAGGGTGTGGCAGCAGGCGCGGCTCGCGGGCGCGGCGAGCGGGGCGTTGCAGAAGCTGCGGGCCGCGGGGATGCCGCTGGCCGAGGAGGAGCCCGAGGGGTACGGCGCGCTCGAGCCGCGCGTGCCCGCGGGGGAGGCCGCGTTCGAGCCGCTGATGATCGCGTGCCGGGACCGCAGGCCCGTGACGTTCGCCTATCGCAAGTCCAACGCCGCCAAGCCGGAGAGCCGGCAGGTCGAGCCATGGGCCCTCGAGTGCTGGCGCGGCCACTGGTACCTGGCCGGATTCGACCGCGACCGGGGCGCGGTGCGCGTCTTCCGGCTCTCCCGGATCGTCGGGCGGGTCAAGTCGCGGCTCGGGACGTTCACCGCCGAGGTGCCAGGACAGGTGGCCGTCAGGGAGAGCGTGGCGCGCTGGGCGGGGGAGCACGCCACGGCGCAGGCGCGGATCCGGCTGCGCGTCGGCGCGGGATATCCGCTGCGCGCCCGGGCCACCGAGGCGACCCCGCTGAACGAGGAGTGGGACGAGCTGGAGATCCCCTACGGGCACGGACTCGGCGCCTGGCTCGCGGAGTTCGGCCCCGATGTGATCGTGCTCGAGCCCGCCGAGCTGCGGGCGGACGTGGTGGACCGGCTGCGGGCCGTGGCGAAGGGCTGAGGAGTGAGTGACTGACATGGCGATGACCGCCATCGACCGGACCCGGCGGATGCTCTCCCTGGTGACGTATCTGCGGGAACGCCCCGGAGCGCGCGTCGACGAGGTGGCGCGGGCGTTCGGCATCTCGTCCGACGAGCTGATCTCCGACCTCAATGTGCTGCCCATGTGCGGCACCAGCTTCAGGGGCGGGGACCTGCTCGACATCGACACCGACGGCGAGCACATCTGGTGGCACAACGCGGACGCCGTCGGCTCGGGCACCGGGCAGCCGCTGCGGCTCGCCGCCGACGAGGCGACCGCGCTGCTGGTCGCCGCGCGGGCCGTGGCCACGCTGCCCGGGCTGCGCGACGGGGACAGGGACGCGCTGCTGCGGGCCACCGCCAAGCTGGAGACGGCCGCGGGCGAGAGCGCGGGGGCCAGCTCGCGCCTCTCGGTGACGTTCGAGGCGGAGGGCGGGGTCTTCGCCGACGTGGACCGGGCCATCACCGAACGCCGCAGGCTGCGGATCCGCTACTACTCGCCGGGGCGCGACGAGCTGACCGACCGGGAGATCGACCCGATCCGGCTCTTCGCGGTCGGCCACACCTATGTCGAGGCGTGGTGTCGGCGGACCGAGGCGCGGCGGACGTTCCGCCTCGACCGGGTGGCCAGGATCGAGCTGCTCGACGTTCCCGCCGATCCGCCGCCCGTGGAGCCGCGGGATCTGAGCGAGGGGCTCGTGCAGCCCGCGCCGAGCGATCCCGAGGTGGTGATCGAGGTCGGCCCCGGAGGGCGCTGGGTCGCGGAGTACTACCCGCACGACGCGGCCGACGAGCTGCCCGACGGTGGCCTGCGCGTGACGCTGCGCACCCCGGACCCGGCCACGCTGCGTCGGCTCGCGCTGCGGCTCGGCGGCGACGGGCGGATCGTGTCGCCGCCCGAGCTCGCGGACAGCGCGCGGGACGCGGCGCGGGCCGCGCTCGAGCTGTACGGGGAGGTGGCGTAGCGGTGTTCTGGCCGATGACGCAGCTGGTGCTGGCGTTCTGCGGGGTGGCCGTGCTCGGGGTGCTCGCGGTGCGGGTGGGGATCGAGGTGCGGCGCTTCGCCCGCGCGGTGGGCGAAGGCGCCGAGCGGATCGGCGCGGCGGCCGACCGCCTGGAGCGCTCGGCGCGGCCGCTGGCGGCGCGCGGGGGGAGCGTACGGCGGACATACGGCGGGAACAGCGCGGAAGAATAGGCGGATGCGCGGGCATTGCTTTGCGTTCACCCTTGCGCGTTAAGATTGCAGCTCGTGTGCCGGCCGATCCGGAATGACCGTGTCCGGGCGGCACGAAGGTCATTCCCCGGATGAGAGAGTAGACGGACGATATGGGCTCGATCTCACCTTGGCACCTGCTGGTCGTCTTCCTCGTCGTCGTGATCGTCTTCGGGTCCAAGCGGCTGCCGGACACGGCGCGTTCGCTCGGCAAGTCGATGCGCATCCTCAAGAGCGAGACGGCCGCCCTGAAGAAGGACGGCAAGGCGGCCGACGCCGGGGAGCCCGCGGACGCCGCTCCGCAGGCGCAGCGGACGATCCAGGCCGCTCCCGGGGACACCGAGAGCGCGCGTCCCGTGGACGAGCCGAAGCGCACCGCCCAGGGCTGACGCCCCACCGGTGGCAGGAGTGAGGTCGGGCGGCCGGACGGGTTCCGGCCGCCCCTCGAGATGAGGACGTGCCGGTGCCCAAGTCCGCGCCGAAGAAGCAGAAGGACCCCGAGGGGCGGATGCCCCTCACCGAGCACCTGCGTGAGCTGCGCAACAGGCTCGCCATCTCGGTGGGCGCGGTGCTGGCGATCACCATCGTGGCGCTCTTCTTCGCCAGGGACATCATGGAGATCCTCACGGATCTGATGCCCGACTGCGAGGAGGTCAACGACACCGCGGACTCGGTGCGGCAGTGCGACACCCAGCTCACCCAGCAGGGCCTCACCTCGCCGTTCGCCACCTACTTCAGGGTCTCGCTGCTCGTCGGCCTCATCGGCGCCGCGCCGGTCTGGCTCTACCAGGCGTGGGCGTTCATCGCCCCCGGCCTGCACCGGACCGAGAAGAAGTACGCGCGCGCGGTCGTCGGCGTCGGCGTGCCGCTCTTCCTGAGCGGCGTCTACTTCGCCTACTGGCTGCTGCCCCGGGCCATCCCCGTGCTGCTCGGCTTCAGCCCCGACGGCGTGCAGAACCTCGTGACCGTCGAGGAGCTGCTCGACATCACGATCCGGATGGCGTTCGCGTTCGGCCTCTCCTTCGAGCTGCCGCTGCTGCTCGTCCTGCTGAACCTCGGCGGCGTCGTCACGGGCAAGCGGATGCTCAGCTGGTGGCGTTGGATGGTGCTCGGCATCGCGATCTTCGCGGCCGCGATCACCCCGACCGACCTGATGTCGATGATCGCCCTCCAGGTCCCGGTCACCGGCCTCTACTTCATCGCCTGCGGCATCGCCCTGCTCAACGACCGGCGGCGCCAGCGGAGCAACCCCGACCGCGAGCTCGACGACGACGAGGCGTCCGACCTGGACCTGACCCCGTCGTCCATCGAGCCGGTGGAGTCGGTGTCGGCGTCGCGTGACGACGGGGGCTCCTCCCGGGTCAACAGGTTCGACGACGCGACCTGACGCGCGTGGGCGATGACATCACGCTGCTGGTGAACCCGGCGGCGGGCCGGGGCGGTGGCTCCCGCGCCGCCCTGCGCGCGGCCCGCGTGCTGCGGGCCGCCGGGTTCTCCGTGCGCGCCGTGACCGGCGTGGACGCGCCCGACGCGGCGCGCCGCGCGCGGGAGGCGGTGGCCGACGGCACGGGGGCGCTCGTCGCGGTCGGCGGGGACGGCGTGGTCTCGCTCGCGCTCGGCGCCGTCGCGGAGACCAGCACGCCGCTCGGCATCGTCGCCGCCGGTACCGGGAACGACACCGCACGCGCCTGTGGGCTGCCCATCCGCGCCCCCGAGGCGGCGGCCACCCTGATGGCCGAAGCCCTCGCGGCGGGCGCGAGCCGCCGCGTCGACCTGGGCCGGGTGGGGGAGAGGTGGTTCGCCGGGGTGCTGGCCGCGGGCTTCGACTCCCGCGTCACCGACCGCGGCAACCGGATGCGCTGGCCGCGCGGCAGGCTGCGGTACGACGCGGCGGTGCTCGCCGAGCTGGCCGCGCTGCACGCCGTGCCCTGCCGGATCCGCCTGGACGGCGGGCCCTGGTCGGAGCGGGACATCACGCTGGTCGCCGTGGGGAACGGGCCGAGCTACGGCGGTGGGCTGCGGATCTGCGCCGGGGCCAGGCCTGACGACGGGCACTTCACGGTGACGGTGGTCGGCCGGGTCAGCAGGACCACGCTGGTGCGCGTCTACCCGCGCGTCTACCGGGGCACCCACCTCGGCCACCCCGCGGTGTCCGCGTTCACCGCCACCCGCGTGGAGCTGGACGCCCCCGGCGTCACCGGGTACGCCGACGGCGAACCGCTCGGCCCGCTGCCGCTCACGGCCACGTGTGTCCCGGGCGCGCTGCGGCTGCTCGCGCCGCCCGCGGGGGCGGGCTCCGGCGGGTGAGAAGTCCCCGGGTCGGCGGGGGGTGGGGCCGGTAGGCTCGTAGGCACAATGACCGACCACATGTCCCCTGCGCAGCGGTACGCCGCCGCCAAGCGGCGCGCGGCCGAGCAGGCCACCGCGCTCGCCCCGTTCCGTGAGCTCTACGACTTCGGTCTTGACGCGTTCCAGATCGAGGCGTGCCAGGCCCTCGAGGCGGGGAAGGGCGTGCTGGTCGCGGCGCCCACCGGCTCGGGCAAGACGATCGTGGGCGAGTTCGCCGTCCACCTCGCGCTCGACCAGGGCCGCAAGTGCTTCTACACCACGCCGATCAAGGCCCTGTCGAACCAGAAGTACGCCGACCTGGTCAAGCGGTACGGCGCCGACCGCGTCGGCCTGCTGACGGGGGACAACAGCGTCAACGCGGACGCCCCCGTGGTCGTGATGACCACCGAGGTCCTGCGGAACATGCTGTACGCGGGCTCGTCCGCGCTGACCGGGCTCGGCTATGTGGTGATGGACGAGGTGCACTACCTGTCCGACCGCTTCAGGGGCGCGGTGTGGGAGGAGGTCATCATCCACCTGCCCGAGTCGGTGACCCTGGTCTCGCTCTCGGCGACCGTCTCCAACGCCGAGGAGTTCGGCGACTGGCTCGACACCGTCCGCGGGGACACCGAGGTGATCGTCTCCGAGCACCGGCCCGTGCCGCTCTGGCAGCATGTGCTGGCCGGGCGGCGGCTGTACGACCTGTTCGAGGAGTCGGGCGAGAAGCGCGAGGTCAACCCCGACCTGCTGCGCATGGCCCGCCTGGAGAACACCAGGACATGGGGCGCGCGCGACCGTTACCGCAACGGCAGGGACCGGCGCAGGGCGGCGGACCGGGAGCGCGAGCGGCGGCAGCGCGCGCGGGTCTACACGCCGAGCCGGGTCGAGGTGATCGACCGCCTCGACGCCGAGGGGCTGCTGCCCGCGATCACGTTCATCTTCAGCCGCGCGGGCTGCGAGGCGGCGGTGCAGCAGTGCCTGCACGCCGGTCTTCGGCTCAACGACGCGGTGGCGCGGGCGCAGGTGCGGGAGATCGTGGAGCGGCGCGCGGCGGCGATCCCGGACGAGGACCTGCACGTCCTGGGGTACTTCGAGTGGCTCGAGGGCCTGGAGCGTGGCATCGCGGCGCACCACGCGGGGATGCTGCCGACGTTCAAGGAGATCGTCGAGGAGCTGTTCGTCAGAGGGCTGGTCAAGGCGGTCTTCGCGACCGAGACGCTGGCGCTGGGCATCAACATGCCGGCGCGTTCGGTCGTGCTGGAGAAGCTGGTCAAGTGGAACGGCGAGCAGCACGCGGACATCACGCCGGGCGAGTACACGCAGCTCACCGGGCGGGCCGGGCGGCGCGGGATCGACGTCGAGGGCCACGCGGTGGTGCTGTGGCAGCGGGGGATGGACCCGGCGGCGCTCGCGGGTCTCGCCGGGGCGCGGACGTATCCGCTGCGGTCGTCGTTCAAGCCGTCGTACAACATGGCGGTCAACCTGGTGGGGCAGTTCGGGCGGCACCGGTCGCGTGAGCTGCTGGAGACGTCGTTCGCGCAGTTCCAGGCGGACCGGTCGGTGGTCGGGATCTCGCGGCAGGTGCGGCGCAACGAGACCGGGCTCGCCGGGTACCGGGAGGCGATGACGTGCCACCTGGGTGACTTCGGGGAGTACTCGCGGCTGCGGCAGGACCTCAAGGACCGGGAGACGGAGCTGGCGCGGCAGGGCGTCGCGCAGCGCAGGGCGGCGGCGCACACGTCGTTGGAGCAGCTCAGGCCGGGGGACATCATCCATGTGCCGACCGGCAAGTTCGCCGGTCTCGCGCTGGTGCTCGACCCCGGCATCCCCGCGGGGCGGAGCGCGGGGCGGCGCGGGATGGAGTTCCACGAGGGGCCGCGCCCCTTGGTGCTGACCGAGCAGCGGCAGGTCAAGCGGCTGGCCTCGATCGACTTCCCCGCGCCCGTCGAGCCGCTGGACCGGATGCGGATCCCGCGCTCGTTCAACGCCCGCAGCCCGCAGTCGCGGCGCGATCTCGCGTCGGCGCTGCGGTCCAAGGCGGGGCACGTGGTGCCGCGGCGGCACCGCAAGCAGCGGGCGGCGGCGGCCGACGACCCGGAGATCACGCGGCTGCGGGCGGCGATCAGGGCGCATCCGTGCCATGGCTGCGCCGAGCGCGAGGACCACGCGCGCTGGGCGGAGCGGTACCACCGCCTCGCGCGGGACACCCGGCAGCTCGAGCGGCGGATCGAGGGCAGGACGAACACCATCGCCCGCACGTTCGACCAGGTGGCGGCGCTGCTGTCCGAGCTGGAGTATCTGCGGGACGACGAGGTGACCGAGGACGGCAGGCGGCTGGCGCGGCTCTACGGCGAGCTCGACCTGCTGGCCTGCGAGTGCCTGCGGGACGGCGTCTGGGAGGGCCTCGGGCCCGCGGAGCTGGCGGCGTGCGCCTCCGCGCTCGTCTACGAGGCGCGGTCGGCCGACGACGCGCCGGCGCCCGAGCTGCCCGGGGGGCGCGCGCGGGAGGCGCTGGCCGACATGGTGCGGATCTGGGGGCGCCTCGACGCCCTGGAGGACCAGCACAGCATCAGCCAGGCCACGGGCGTCGGGCAGCGGGAGCCGGATCTGGGCTTCGCGTGGCCCGCCTACCGCTGGGCGCGCGGGCACGGCCTCGACGAGGTGCTGCGCGACGCGGACATGCCCGCGGGCGACTTCGTGCGCTGGTGCAAGCAGGTCATCGACGTGCTGGGGCAGATCGCCGCCGCGGCGCCCGAGGGCGGCACCGTGCGGGGGAACGCCCGCAAGGCCGTGGACGCGATGCTGCGGGGCGTCGTGGCGTACAGCTCGGTGGGCTGAGTCGCGCGCTCCGGCCGCGTCAGCGGTCCAGGGCCGCGAGCAGCCGGGTCAGGGAGCCGCCCAGGCCCCAGCGGGTGGCCAGCGCGTCCAGGGCCCGCGGGTCGCGCGGCGCCCTGGGCAGCGCGGGGTCGTGGTCGGCGAGCGGGACGTCGTCGGCGACCCTGACGACCCGGGGGGCGACGGCCAGATAGGGCTTCGCCTCGGTGAGCCGCCTGCGCTGGGCCGGGGTGAGCGCCCGGTCCTGGGTGTCGAGCGCGGCCAGGATCCCCGCCAGGTCGCCATAGCGCTGGAGCAGCCTGGCGGCGGTCTTCTCGCCGATGCCCGGCACGCCCGGCAGCCCGTCGCTCGGGTCGCCGCGCAGCAGCGCCAGGTCGGCGTAGCCGGGCCCGTCCACGCCGTACTTCTCCCGCAGCGCCGCCTCGTCGAAGGACGCCAGGGTGCCCATGCCCTTGACGGGGTAGAGCACGCGGACGCCGCGGGCGTCGTCGATCAGCTGGAAGAGGTCGCGGTCGCCCGTGACGATGTCCACGGGGCCACGCGCGCGGTGGCTCAGGGTGCCGATGACGTCGTCCGCCTCGAATCCCGGGGCGCCGAGCCTGGCGATGCCGATCGCGTCGAGCACGTCCTCGATCACCGGCACCTGGGGCGAGAGCGTGTCGGGCACGGTCTCGGTGTCGGGCCCCTCGGGGGCCTCGACGGCGACCCGGTGCGCCTTGTAGGTCGGGATCAGCTCGACGCGCCAGGCCGGGCGCCAGTCGGCGTCCATGCAGGCCACGAGGTCGTCGGGCCGGTGGTCGGTGACGAGCCTTGCGATGAAGTCGAGCAGCCCCCGCACCGCGTTCACCGGCGTGCCGTCGGGGGCGCGCACGGAGTCGGGCACGCCGAAGTACGCCCTGAAGTAGAGCGAGGCGGTGTCGAGGAGCATCAGTCGTCCGGTCACACCCCGGATCATGCCGCACGGCACTGACAGGCGGACGGGCACGACTGTCCCCACATATTTTCGTTTGGTAAGCTAAATATTGACACTTTCTTGACGCTCCCTTGACCGTCATGTCGTGACCGAGCCATCCGACCGCCAAGGAGTGCGCCATTGGGACACGCCGACACGCTGCTCGCCATGGGTGGGGCCTTCGTGGCCGCCGCCTTCCTCGCCCGCCTCGGGGGCCGCATAGGCCTGCCGACGATTCCGCTGTTCATCCTGGCCGGTATCCTGCTCGGCCCCAACACCCCCGGGTATGTGCTGATCGAGGACGCACACGACCTGGAGATGCTCTCCGCCCTCGGCCTGGTGCTGCTGTTGTTCTACCTGGGCCTCGAATTCCACATGGACGACCTGAGGACCGGCGGCCGCAAGATGGCCATCGCTGGCTCCGCCTATCTGCTGCTGAACGTCGGGGCAGGACTCGGCTTCGGCTTCGCGCTGGGCTGGGGCACCTCGGAGGCGCTGGTGCTCGCCGGCGTGCTGGGGATCTCGTCGTCCGCGATCGTGACCAAGATCCTCGTCGACGCGGGCCGCATCGGGAACAAGGAGACCCGGCCCATCCTCGGCATCATCGTGGTCGAGGACATCTTCCTCGCCCTCTACCTGGCCGCGCTCCAGCCGGTCATCTCCGGCGCCGACGGCGTCGCGGGGACCCTGCTCGACATCGGGCAGGCGTTCGGCTTCCTGGTGCTGCTCGCGGTGGCGGCGCGCTGGGGGACCGGGCTGATCGGGCGGCTGTTCGCCACCAAGGACAACGAGCTGCTCGTCATCTCCTTCCTCGGCGCGGCCGTGCTGGTGTCGGGAGTGGCCGAGAAGGTCGGGGTCGCCGACGCGATCGCGGCGTTCATGGTGGGCCTGATCCTGGGCAACACCGACTCCGGTGACCGCATCAGGGACCTGGTGCACCCGCTGAGGGACGCGTTCGCCGCGATCTTCTTCTTCGGCTTCGGCCTGTCCATCGCCCCCGGTGACCTGCCGACCGTCATCTGGCCGGTCCTGATCGCCGTCGCGATCACGGTGACGATGAACCTGCTGGCCGGACTGTTCACCGCGCGGATCTACGGCTTCGGGCCACAGCCCACGGCCAACGTCGCCACCACGCTGCTCGCACGCGGCGAGTTCGCGCTGATCCTCGCCACCATGGCGGCGGCGGCCGGGCTCGACGCCCGTCTCTCGCCGTTCATCGCCGGGTATGTGCTGATCCTGGCGGTGGTCGCGCCGCTGGCCGCCGGGCGCTCGCACTGGCTGGCGCGCTGGCTGCCGGGCGGCAGGGACGCCGCGGCCGATGAGCCCGAGGAGAAACCCGAGGGGGAGCTGGCGGGGGCCGGAAAGGAGAGGTGACCCACCGATGGGGGCGCGGCGCCTGGTCTCGCTCGTGCCGTCGCTGAGCGAGGCGCGGGGCGCCGCGTTTGCCGAGCCGGAACGCGCGCTGGTCGCCGGGTGCGGGCTGCCGCGCCCGGCGTGGCCCGCGGAGGCGGCGGAGGTCTGGCGCGCGGTGCGCCCCGCCGCCCTGGTCGGCGGGCGCCATCCCACGGGAGGCTGACGTGCCCGGGGTGCGGGCACCGGTCCGACGTGTGCGCGGCTGAGGCGCCGCTCGCACGGATTCAGCCCGTGGCCGCTCTGGTCAGGGCGCGGATCACCGAGGTGTCGGTGGCCGCCTCGGGGTGCCACTGGATCGCCAGGACGAAGCCGTCGTCGCCCGGGCGTTCGATCGCCTCGACCGTGCCGTCCTCCGCGAACGCCGAGGGGATCAGCGAATCCCCGAGGTCGTCGACCGTCTGGTGGTGGTAGGCGGGGACCGAGACGGGGGCGGGGTGGACCTGGGCGAGCGCGGTGCCGGGGACCGGGGTCACCTTGTGCTCGGTGAAGACGCCGGGGGCACCCGCGTGGCCGTCGACGTGCTGGCGCAGGGTGCCGCCGAGCGCCACGTTGAGCAGCTGCATCCCGCGGCAGACGCCGAGCAGCGGCAGCCCGCCGGCCAGCGCCGCCTCGATCAGCGCGAGCTCCCACGCGTCGCGCTCCGGCGCGGGCGGGCCCGTGCGCGGGTCGCGTTCGGCGCCGTAGCGCGCCGGGTCCACATCGGGCCCTCCCGCGATGACCAGGCCGTCGAGCCGCGCCACCAGCGACGTGGCCACCGCGGGCGCGTCGTCGGGCGGCAGCAGCGCCGCGACGCCGCCCGCCCGCTGCACCAGCCGGTGGTAGGCGGCGGGCAGCAGGGCCGCGGGCTGGCGCCACACGCCCCAGCGCGCGTCGTCCTCCAGATAGGTGCTGATGCCGATCAACGGGCCGCTCACCTGCGGACTCCCTTCAGTCGCGGGCCAGCTCGGCCTCCGCCGCGGCGAGCGCGGCGAACTCCTCCTCGGGGGCCGCCGCCACCAGCCGGTGCCGACTCCAGAAGGCGAAGTACCCCGCCGCCACCGCGTACACGCCAAGCGCGATGAACGCCGCGTCCCGGTCCACCAGGAACGTCGCCACCAGCGCCGCGAGCGCGAGCACGAACGCGATGCCCGAGGTCACCACGCCGCCCGGCGTGCGGTAGGGGCGCGGCAGCTCGGGCTCACGGCGGCGCAGCACGATGTGCGAGAGGGTCATGAGGGCGTAGGAGATGGTCGCGCCGAACACCGCCACGTTGAGCATCCGCGCGCCGTCACCGGTCGCCGCGGCCAGGCCGAAGCCGAGCGCGCCCGGGATCAGCAGGCCGAGGTAGGGCGACTTGCGGCGGCTGGTGAGCGACAGGAAGCGCGGCAGGTACCCGGCCCTCGAGAGCGCGAACAGCTGGCGCGAGCCCGCGTAGACGAGCGAGAAGAAGGAGGCCACGAGCCCGGCGAGGCCCGCGTAGTTGACGAAGCGGCTCAGCGCCGTCGTCTCCCCGTCCGGCTCGAGCGCGGTCACCAGGGGGTTGCCCGCGTCCTGGACCGCCGCGGAGCCGCCCGCCCCCGCCGCGGCGATGAAGGTCAGCACGGCGAGGACGAGCAGGATGCCGATCGCCCAGGCCATCGCCCTCGGCAGGGTGCGCGCCGGGTCCCTGGTCTCCTCGGCGGCCAGCGGCACGCCCTCGACGCCCAGGAAGAACCACATGCCGAACGGGAACGCCGCCCAGATGCCCATGAGCCCGAACGGCAGCCACGAGCTCGACCCGAACGCGTCCCCGTCCACCGGTATGTCGTCGAGCCCCGACGCGTCGAACTCGGCGAACGCGCCGAACGCGAAGATCAGCAGCGCGGCCACGGCGATCGCGGTCACCACCAGGCTGAAGCGCAGGGCCTCGCCGACGCCCCACAGGTGGATGGCCAGGAAGACGACGAAGCAGCCCAGGTAGACGGGCCAGCTCGAGGTGAGCCCGAAGAGGTCGAGGGACTCGACGTAGTCGCCGATGAAGATGGAGATCGCCGCCGGGGCCAGCACGAACTCGATGAGGATCGCCGTCCCGGTCAGGAAGCCGCCCCAGGGGCCGAGGGCGCGCCGCGCGAAGCCGTAACCCCCGCCCGCCGTCGGCAGGATGGCCGCGAGCTCGGCCAGCGCGAAGACCATGCACGTGTACATCAGGCCCATCAGCACGGCGGCGATGGCCAGGCCGCCGAAGCCGCCCTCGGCCAGGCCGAAGTTCCAGCCGGCGTAGTCGCCCGACACGACATAGGCCACGCCGAGGCCGGTCAGCAGCAGGGGGCCCGCGCTGCCCGCGCGCAGCGCGCGGCGGCGGAGATAGGCGTCCTCCGGGGTGTCGGTCATGACCGCTCCTGCCTCGCTCCGCGATGGGTGTGACCCGGTGGTCCGGGTCAATGGTTTGGGCGCATACCATTGCGGCTCGCCGGACTCGGCGCAAGACCTGGGGCGTTAAGCGGCGGTTACGGCTCGCCGCGGGGCCGCCGAGCCGCTCAGGAGAGAAATCCCCGCAGCAGCGCGGCCGTTCCGGCGCAGTGCTCCCGCATCACCTCGCGCGCCCCGTCCGCGTCGCCCTCGGTGACGGCGTCGACCAGCGCGGCGTGCTGGGCCTGGGAGTGCTCCAGGTTCCGCACCAGCAACGGGATGCGGTCGAGCAGCTCGTTCAACGTCGCGCGCACCGCCGCGTACTGGGCGGCGAGCGACGGTGACCCCGAGAGATCGGCCAGCGTCAGGTGCAGCAGCGTGTCGGCGCGCCGGTAATCGGCCGGGCGCGCCTCGCCCGTCGCCGCGAGCGCGGCCCGCAGCCTGCGCGCCGCCCCCGGGCTCGGCCCGTCCTCCGCGCACAGCCCGGCCGCGCCCACGTCGAGCACCTCGCGCAGCCGCAGCGTGTCCTCCAGGTCCACGCCGACGTCGAGGCCCGCGATCCGCCGCCGCGGGGCCGCCGACCCGCCGTCCGCCGCGCCACGGCCGCGCACAAACGTTCCGCCGTAGCGGCCGCGCCTGCTCTCCACCAGGCCCTCGTCGGCGAGCGCCTTCAGCACCTCGCGCAGCGTCACCCGGCTCACCCCGAGCCGCGCGGCCAGCTCGCGCTCCGCGGGCAGCCTGCCCCCGTCGGGCACGAGTCCGAGCCGCAGGACCTGGAGGATCTGGGCCAGCGCCTCCTCGAAGCCGTTCCCGGCGCGCACGGGGCGCAGCGCCCCGGCCAGCCGGTCGGGCGGCGGCGCGGCCCCGCCCCCGCCCTCGTCCGTTCGACGTCTCCCTGCCATGCGCCCGCGCCCGACCTCCTTCCCAATCAATGGTCCGCATGGATACCTTATGGCCTCAGGCTGAACCGACAGGAGGCCGCCGACGTGGCGAACGACGTGGCGAGGCGCACGCCCCCGCTGTCCACCGACGAGCTGCGGGTCCTCGTCGAACGCGGCGAGATCGACACCGTCGTCCTCGCCTTCACCGACATGCAGGGCCGCCTCCAGGGCAAGCGGTTCGCGGCCCCGTTCTTCCTCGACGAGGTACTCGACCACGGCACCGAGGGCTGCAACTACCTCCTCGCCGTGGACACCGACATGAACACCGTGGACGGCTACGCCATGTCGTCATGGGAGCAGGGCTACGGCGACTTCGCGCTGCACGGCGACCCCGCCACCCTGCGCCGCGTCCCCTGGCACCCCGGCACCGCCATGGTCACCGCCGACCTCGCCTGGCACGACGGGTCGCCCGTCACCGCGTCGCCGCGCCAGATCCTGCGCCGCCAGCTCGAGCGCGTCGCCGAGCGCGGCTGGACCGCGTTCGTCGGCACCGAGCTGGAGTTCATGGTCTTCACGGACACCTACGAGCGCGCCTGGGACACCGGCTACCGAGGGCTCACCCCGGCCAACCGGTACAACGTCGACTACTCGATCCTCGGCACGGGCCGCGTCGAGCCCCTGCTGCGCCGCATCCGCAACGACATGGGCGCCGCGGGCATGACCGTCGAGTCGGCCAAGGGCGAGTGCAACCTCGGCCAGCACGAGATCGCGTTCCGCTACGCCGACGCGCTCACCACGTGCGACCAGCACAGCATCTACAAGACCGGCGCCAAGGAGATCGCCGCCCAGGAGGGCGTCGCGCTCACGTTCATGGCCAAGTACGACGAGCGCGAGGGCAATTCGTGCCATGTGCACCTCTCGCTGCGCGACGCCGAAGGTGCCCCCGTCTTCGCCGACCCCGCCGCGCCCGGCGGGATGTCGGACACCATGCGCCACTTCCTGGCGGGACAGCTCGCCACGCTGCGGGAGTTCAGCCTGCTCCACGCCCCGAACATCAACTCCTACAAGCGCTTCCGCCCCGGCTCGTTCGCCCCCACCGCCGTCGCCTGGGGCCCCGACAACCGCACGTGCGCGCTGCGCGTCGTGGGGCACGGCGCCTCCCTGCGCCTGGAGAACCGGCTGCCGGGCGGCGACGTCAACCCCTACCTCGCCGTCGCCGGGATGATCGCCGCGGGCCTGCACGGCGTCGAGCACGCCATCGAACTCCCCGAGCCCTGCACAGGGAACGCCTACGCGTCCGACGCCGAGCAGGTCCCCGCCACGCTGCGCGACGCCGCCGCGCTGTGGGCCGGGAGCGCGATCGCGCGCGCGGCGTTCGGCGACGACGTCGTCGACCACTACCGCACCATGGCCCGCGTCGAGCAGGACGCGTACGACACCGCCGTCACGGACTGGGAGCGCTACCGCTCCTTCGAGCGCATGTGAGGACGAGCAACGCCGTGCCCGAGAAGACCGCCGCGCCAGGGACGACCGCCGCGCCAGGGACGACCGAGGAGCCGAAGGACCGCGAGGTCGTCAACCCCACCACCGAGCGGGTCATCGCCACCGTCCCCGACACCACGAGGGCCGAGGTGGACGCCGCCGTCCGCCGCGCCGCCGCCGCCCAGCGCCGCTGGGCCGCGCTCGCCCCGGCCGAACGCGCCAGGCAGCTGCGCCGGTTCGCCGTCGCCGTCGACCAGGCGCGCCACGACCTCGCCCGCACCGAGGTCGAGGAGGCGGGGCACCCGGCGGCCGCCGCCCTGTGGGAGGCGGAGAACGTCCGCGACCTGCTCGACTACGCCGCCGGGGGAGTGGAGCGGCTGACGGGCCGCCAGATCCCGGTGGCTGGCGGCGTGGACCTCACGTTCGCCGAACCCCTCGGCGTGGTCGCGGTGATCGCCCCGTGGAACTTCCCGATGCCCGTCGCCGCCTGGGGCACCGCGCCCGCGCTCGCCGCGGGGAACGCCGTCCTCCTCAAGCCCGCGGAGGCCACCCCGCTCACCGCGCTCGCGCTCGAGGTGCTGGCCCAGGCAGCCGGGCTGCCCGACGGGCTCTTCCAGGTCCTGCCGGGCCCCGGGTCCGTCACGGGCGAGGCCCTGGTGGACCACCCGGGCGTCGCCAAGGTCGTCTTCACCGGATCCACGGCCGTGGGCAGGCGGATCATGGCCCGCTGCGCCGCCCAGGTCAAGCCCGTCACCCTCGAACTCGGCGGCAAGAGCCCCAACATCGTCTTCGCCGACGCCGACCTCGAGGCCGCGGCCGCCGCCGCGCCCGCGTCGTTCCTCGACAACGCGGGCCAGGACTGCTGCGCCCGCAGCCGCATCCTGGTGCAGCGCTCGGTCCACGACCGCTTCCTCGCCCTGCTCGAACCGGCCGTGCGCGCCGTCACCGTCGGCGACCCCGCCGACCCGGCCACCGCCATGGGCCCGCTGATCTCCGCCGCGCACCGCGAACGCGTCCGCTCCTACGTCCCCGATGACGCGCCCGCCGCCATCCGCGGCGCCGTCCCCGAAGGCCCCGGCTACTGGTACCCGGCCACCGTGCTCGAGGCCCACGCGGCGGGTGAACGGGCCGCCGCCGAGGAGATCTTCGGCCCGGTCGCCGTCGTCACGCCGTTCGACGACGAGGAGGACGCCGTCCGCCTGGCCAACGCCACCGAGTACGGCCTCGCCGCCTCCCTGTGGACCCGCGACATCGGCCGTGCACTGCGTGTCACCCGCGCTGTCGCGGCCGGGAACCTCTCGGTCAACTCGCACGCCGCCGTCCGTTACGCCACGCCCTTCGGGGGCTTCAAACGGTCAGGGCTCGGGCGGGAGTTGGGCCCGGACGCGCTGACCGCGTTCACCGAGACCAAGAACGTCTTCCTCGCCACCGACGGCTGACCGAAGGCCCCACCGCCCAGCGCAGCAAGGAGAGACCCCCGTGACAGAACCCACCGCCGTCTGCCGCAGGCTGGTCGGCCGCACCGCCGTGGTCACCGGGGCGGGCAGCGGCATCGGCCTCGCCTCGGCCCGCCGCCTGGCCGCCGAGGGCGCCCACGTGGTGTGCGCCGACATCGACGCCGCGCGCGGCGAGGCCGCCGCGGCCGAGGTCGGCGGCCGGTACGCGCACACCGACGTCACCGACGCCGAGCAGGTCGAGGCGCTGTTCCGGGTCGCCCACGAGACCTATGGCTCGGTGGACATCGCGTTCAACAACGCGGGGATCTCGCCACCCGACGACGACTCGATCCTCACCACGGACCTCGACGCCTGGCAGCGGGTCCAGCAGACCAACCTCACGTCGGTCTACCTGTGTTGCAAGGCGGTCATCCCCTACATGCGGCGGCAGGGCAGGGGATCGATCATCAACACCGCGTCGTTCGTCGCGGTCCTGGGCGCGGCCACGTCGCAGATCAGCTACACCGCGTCCAAGGGCGGGGTGCTCGCGATGTCCCGCGAGCTGGGCGTGCAGTTCGCCCGCGAGGGCATCCGCGTCAACGCCCTGTGCCCGGGCCCGGTCAACACCCCCCTGCTGAAGGAGCTGTTCGCCAAGGACCCCGAGCGCGCCGCGCGCCGCCTGGTGCACGTCCCGGGCGGGCGCTTCGCCGAGCCCGAGGAGATCGCCGCGGCCGTCGCGTTCCTCGCGAGCGATGACTCCTCGTTCGTCAACGCCGCCGACTTCCTTGTGGACGGCGGGATTTCGGGCGCATATGTAACGCCGTTGTAGTCCGGGGTGGTGGCCGGAACGGCGGCGGTGTGAGAAGTTCACTGCGTGAGCGCGACGACTCCGCCCGGTTGGTATCCGGACCCAGGTCACACCGGCGACGGGCCCGCACCGGAACGCCGTTGGGACGGCACCGCCTGGACCGGGGAGACCCGGTCGGCCCGCGACATCACCGTCCCCGACGGCGTTCCGACGCCGCCTCCTGAGCCCTCCGCGCCTCCCGGGCCCGGCGGCACGGCCCACATGGCGACCCTGCCGGGCGACCAGCCCCTGGCCCCGCCGCCCGCGGCGCCCCCCTCGCCGTACGCCACCGCGCCCTACACCCCGTACGGGCAGGGCGCGGCGCCCACCCCGTACGGCGCGCCCCTCGGCGGCCACGCCCCCTACCCCCCGCCCGCGCCCTCGGGCGGCGGGCAGCGCACGGCGCTCATCGCCGGCGCGATCGTGGTGGTGGCCGCCCTCGCGGTCGGCCTCGTGGTCCTGCTCGGCAGCGGCGACGACGAGGAGCCCGAGGGCCGGGGCCCCGCGCCGAGCGCCAGCGCCGAGGGGCCCTCGGACGAGCCCGCCCCCGAGGGGGACGACGGCGCGCCGGGCGACGAGGCGCCGCCACGTGGGGAGTCCGACGAGCCCGGCGACCCGGAGGAGGACCCGCGCGGAGACGGGAGCGGCGGCGGTGACGGGGGCCTCACCACGGCCACCGCGGGCGGCCTGGTCCTCCCGCTGCTCGACGGCTGGTCGGAGAGCCAGTACGACACCGGCTTCGGCGTGACCACGGGGGACTACGCCTGCCCGGGCGACTCCGCCATGAACTGCGTGCGCGCCGGCGCGTTCGTCAGCATCGTGCCGGGCGCGGGCGACGTCCCGGCGCAGGACTACGTCAGCGCCGACATAGGCGCCAACGAGAGCGAGTCGTACAACCCCGAGACCTATGGCGCGGTCACCGCGCGCGAGGAGCTGCTGTCCGAGGCCGTCACGATCGCGGGCCAGGAGGGGCACCGCATCCGCAGCCGCATCGAGACGGCGTCGGGCACCGCCGCGTTCGTCGAGTCGGTGGCCTTCCCCGCCCCCGACGGCTCGGGCGATCTGGTCGTGCTGCGCCTCGGGTTCGACATCGGCGAGGAGTCGCCCCCCGAGGACGACATGGACCGCCTCGTGCGGGGTGCGGAGGCGACGTCCGCCGGGGGACCCGGTACCCAGGCCTGAGAACGCGCCCGTAAAGTGACCGGAGTCGAGCTGACCAGCGGGGCGTCAGGTGGCTGGGGAGTGTGCGGATGAACACCGAACAGGGACCGCGGCCTTCGCCGTTGCCGCCCCTGACCCCGCGGAGCGCGGCGGCTCCCCCGAGACCGGGCGCGCCCCCGAGGCCCGCGGCGCCGCCAAGGCCCGCCGTCCCGCCGCGTCCCGCCGCGCCCCCCGACATCCCCGCGCAGCGCGCCACGCCGCCGCCCGAAGGCGCCGCGCCGCGCGGCGTCACCGCCCGCACGTCGCTGCGCCTCGCCACCGCGGTCACCTGCCTGGTGCTCGGCACGGGCCTGCTCGGTGGCGCCGCGGCCGGCGCGTGGCTCGTCGGCGACGGTGACGACGACTCGTCCGCCGCGGCCGCCCTCGACGAACGGCGCGACCTGTGGCGTGAGATACCGGTGGACGAGCTGTTCCCGCCGGAGATCACCGGCGAGGGCGCGGGCCCCGGCGGCTCCGACCGGCGCTGGATACGCGTCGCCGTCGCCCCCGACGCGACGTGCGCCGAGGCGTTCGACCCGCTGCTCGCCGAGGTCCTCGCCCCCGTCGGCTGCCACCGGCTGCTGCGCGCCACCTACGCCGACGAGACCCAGACCACCGTCACCACCGTGGGGCTGATGTTCACCGAGGCGGGGCCCGCCCGGATGGACGCCCTCGCCGCCCGCCTCACCACCGAGGGCCTCGACGCCCGCGCCGACCTCATGCCCCGCCCCCTCGCCGCCCCCGGCACCCCCGCCGAGGACTTCGGCGACCAGCAGCGTGGCGCCTGGACGATCAAGGCGCTGCCCGGACTTCCCGTCGTCGCCTACGCCGTCACCGGCTTCGCCGACGGCCGCCCCCTCGACGACCCGCGGCCCGTCGCCGAGGCCACCGCGGAGGGCCAGGACACCACCGTCGCGCTCGCGGGGCTCGGCCATGACGCGGCGGGCATCGCCGAACGCGTCGAACGCGACCTGCGCGCGACCGCCGACCAGCGAGCCGAGGAGCAGTGACCCCGTGACCGCAGAAGCGAGCGCCGCGGCCACCGCCGCCCGGCGCGCCGTTCCCGCCGTTCCCGCGCTCGCCGCCCTGATCGCCGCGGGGCTGCTGCTGACGCCCTGGCCCGCGCGCGCCGACGCGATACGCGACCAGCAGCAGTGGGCCCTCGACGCCGTCAACGCCCCCGCCGCGTGGGAGACCACCCGCGGCGGGGGGGTCACCGTCGCCGTCCTTGACACCGGCGTCGACCCCACCCACCCCGACCTGGCGGGCGCGATCCGCCAGGGCCGCGACATGGTGGGCATGGGCGCGGGCCCGGGAGACCAGGAGTGGGCCTCGCACGGCACGGCCATGGCGGGCATCATCGCGGGCCGGGGGCACGGCGCCGGGCGCGACTCCGGCGTGATGGGCGTCGCGCCCGAGGCCGAGATCCTGCCGGTGCGCGTGCTGCTCGAGGACGACGACCCGGAGCGTGACACGGCGCGCGAGACGCGTTCGGGTGCCCTCGCCGAGGGCATCCGCTGGGCCACCGACCAGGGCGCCGACGTCATCAACCTCTCGCTCGGCGACGACAGCGAGTCCGCCCACCCTGACCCCGACGAGGACGCCGCCGTGCGCTACGCGCTCTCCCAGGGCGCGGTCGTCGTCGCGTCCGCGGGCAACGGCGGCGAGAACGGCGACCCCGTCTCCTACCCCGCCGGCTACCCCGGCGTGATCGCCGTCGCCGCGGTGGACCGGGGCGGCAGCCCGGCGGAGTTCTCCACCGAGCGCTGGTACGCGACCCTGTGCGCCCCCGGCAAGGACGTCATCGTGGCCGACCCCGACCGCGACTACTACACCGGCTGGGGAACGTCGGCGGCCGCCGCGTTCGTCTCGGGCTCCGCGGCGCTGCTGCTCGCCGCCCACCCCGATCTCACCCCGGCGCAGGTGCGGGACGTGCTCGTGGAGACCGCCGCGCACCCGCCGCCCGGCGGCCGCGACGACGCGCTCGGCGGCGGCATGGTGGACCCGGCGGCGGCCATCGACGCGGCCGTCGGCCTGACCGCCAGGCCCCTGGCGCCCGCAGCGGGGCCCTACGAGGGGGAGTTCTTCGGCCCAGGCCCGAGCGAGGGCGGCGGGGGAGCGGGGCGCTCGGCCTGGCTCGCGCCGCTCTCGGGCGCGGCCGGGGTGGTGCTGCTCGCCGCGGCGGCGGCGCTGATGGGCGGCGGGACCGCCCGGATCAGGGAGCGGGTCAGACGCCTGACCGCGGGGCCTGATCGGTCGTGACGGCGGACAGCGCGGCCTCGGCGGCGGCCTCGACCACGGCGACGCCCGCCTCCCACGAGACATGGCCGTCGGAGACCACGGCCACCAGATAGGGGCGCCCGTCCACCGTGACCCGGCCGATGCTGTTCACGTCCCACAGCCCGGTCCTGGACCGCGGCAGCCAGCCGTTCTTCAGCTCGACGCCCCCGTCGGCCGCGGCCGATATGCCCCAGCGCTGGTCGGGCACCACCGTGGCCATCAGCGCCCTGAGGTACGCCCGGGAGTCGGCGTGCAGCGGCGACCCCGTGCCATGGATCGCGCGCAGCAGGGCCAGCTGGTCGACGGCGGTGGTCTGGGTCAGGCCCCAGTGGCCCTCGGGGCCCGCGACGGTGGTGACGAGGCCGAGCCGCTCGTTGGCCGCGTCGAGCCCTTCGCCCTCGCCGATCGCGAGCCACAGCTCGTCGGCCGCGTCGTTGTCGCTGCGTTGGATCATGACCTCGGCGAGCAGCCGCTCGCGCGCCGTCAGCTCGCGGCCCTCGTCCTGCGCCATGAGCAGCAGGGCGGCCAGGATGTCGACCTTGACGATGCTCGCGGTGTCGAAGTGGTCCGCGCCGTACGCCGCGGCGACCTCCCCGTCGAGCGAGGCCACGGCCACCGAGAGGCGCGGCGGCGGATCGCCCACGAGGCGCGGCAGGGACTGGGCGAGCACCGCGTCCCGCACCGTCGAGCTGGGCACATAGGGAGACGAACGGCCGCTCGTCCCGCCGTCCGGGCTCACCACGCTCCCCTCCACCCCCGCGCCCACGGCCCCCAAGTCGTCCACCGGTCTCTCCACCGCCTGCGGTCCCCCCACGGAGGGAACGGAGTCCCCGGCCGCGGTGACGGCCAGCAGCGAGGTCGCCAGGGCGGCGTTCACCACCAGGGCAGGCCGTATTCGCCGCGACAGTCTCATAACCGCACGGTATCCCGCACATGTGCACGAGTCATCGCCCGTCGCATGAAGAACGCGTAACAGTCGGTGACAGCCATTCCGCAACGGCCGTGCCCCGGGGGCGCGTTGGGCCGTCCACGCGCCCGGCGCACGCCCCTCGCGGCCGCCCGGCTACCCTCGACCCGTGCCGCTGAACATCCCCACGCCCGCCTTCGCCGACGACGACGGCACCGCCGATCCCGCCCTCGCCCGGGCGCTGGCCGACTGGGCGCGCGACCCCGCGGCCGAGCCCGCCGTCCTGACCGCGCTCGGCGGCGCCCGGCTGCTGGTCCCCGTCGTCGCCGTGCTCGGCGAGGCCGAGACGGGCGAGGACGGGCCGCGCCGGGAGAAGAGCAGCGAGATGGCCGTGCTCACCCTCGCGCTGCCCGGCGGCCGCCGCGCGCTCCCGGTCTTCACCGCCACCGAGACCCTGGCCCGCTGGCGCCCCGACGCCCGCCCCGTGCCCGTCACCACGCGCCAGGCCCTCGCCGCCGCGGTGCAGGAGGGCGCGGGGGCGCTCGTCGTGGACATCGCGGGACCCGTCGCGTACGAGCTCGCCGGGGCCGGGCTGCGTGCCGTGGCCGGCGGCGGCTCCCCGGCCTCGGCCCCCGCCGTGGCCGAGGCCGTGCGCGACGTGCTGGCCGCCGAGCCCGCGGTGGCCGCCGCCCACCTGGTGCCGGGCGGCGACGCCGACGCCACGCTGGCGCTGCGCCTCGACGGCGGCGCCGAGGACGCCCCCGCCGTCACCCGCCTCGCGCACGCGCTGGCGGGCGACGAGGTGCTGCGCGCCCATCTGGTGCGCGGCCTCCAGCTGGCCGTGCTGCCCCCGGGCGCGGCGCTCCCGGGGGAGCCCACCTACCGCCGCTGAACGCGCCCCCGCGCGCCACCCGCATGGCCCGGTCGGCGTGCGGCCTTCCCCCGCGCGCCACAGACTGCGACGAAAGCCGTCGTCAGCCACGGGAGGGCGCCATGTCCGCCGAGACCGAACCCCAACCGCTAGCGGCAGAGTGCGTGGGAACGCTGCTGCTCGTCTTCTTCGGAGTCGGCGCCGCGGTGCTGGCAGGCGAGTTCATCGGGTCGATGGGCATCGCCCTCGCGTTCGCCTTCGTACTGCTCGGCCTCGTCTACGCGTTCGGCGCGATCTCGGGCAGCCACCTCAACCCCGCGGTCACGCTGGGCATGCTGCTGGCGGGGCGCATGTCGCTCCAGA
Source organism: Streptomyces radicis (assembly GCF_003626575.1). Taxonomy (GTDB): domain Bacteria; phylum Actinomycetota; class Actinomycetes; order Streptomycetales; family Streptomycetaceae; genus Streptomyces; species Streptomyces radicis. The sequence continues at coordinate 193,398 of NZ_RBDY01000001.1, forward strand.
GCGCGATCATGTACTGGATCGCCCAGTTCCTCGGCGCCATCGCGGGCGCCGCCCTGCTCTTCCTGGTGGCCAAGCAGGTCCCGGGGCTCGACACGAGCGAGGCGTTCGGCACCAACGGCTTCGACGACAGGTCCGCCGTCGGCCTGTCGCTCGGCGGCGCGTTCATCGTGGAGATCATGCTGACGTTCCTGCTGGTCTTCGTGTGGCTCTCGGTGACCAGCACGTCGCTGCTCAAGGGCTGGGAAGGCGTCCCCGTGGGGCTCACCCTCGGCGCGGTCAGCCTGGTCGGCATCCCGCTGACCGGCACCTCGGTCAACCCCGCGCGCAGCCTGGCGCCCGCCCTCTTCGCCGGGGGCAGCGCGCTCGCCCAGCTGTGGCTCTTCATCATCGCCCCGCTGGTGGGCGCGGCGGTCGCGGTGATCGTGCACCGGATCGTCCACCCCCAGCCCGACGAGTGGCTCACCGACTGGCGCCGCGCGGTGCCGGGGCGGCGACCGGCCCGGTGAACGCCTCCCCCGGGCCCTTGCCGGGGTCGTCCGGCACCGCGGAGGCCTCCCTGAAGGCCAGTTGCAGCGACTTCAGCCCGTCGCGCAGGGGCGCGGCGTGATACGAGCCGACCTCGGGGGCCGCCGCCGTGACCAGCCCGGCGAGCGCGGTGATCAGCTTCCGCGCCTCGTCCAGGTCACGGTGCCGCTCGCCGTCCTCGGCGAGACCCAGGCTGACCGCGGACGCGCTCATCAGGTGCACCGCGACCGTGGTGATCACCTCCACCGCGGGCACGTCCGCGATGTCCCTGGTCATGCCGCCGATGTCGGACCCTGCCTCGCTCATGCGGACCACCCTATGCGCCCGCCGGGGGGTGTCTTCCGGCGGGTCGGGAGCACACCGCGCGGGGGTTCCGCAAGGGTGCTGTATCATGGAGGGTGACCGGCCGGACACCCGTGTGCCCGGCCCGCAAGTGGAGGCTCCGCTCTCCCACCTGATCGACCCCCGGGTCGGCAGGTCACCGGTCCTTTCGCGCCCCGCGATCTGCCGCGGTGGTGCTCCAGGTCTGTGTGGAGCCCCGCCTGTGCGTCGCCCGGGGCGTTTTTTGACGCCGCCGTACGGCGGTCCACCAGACCTATCCAGCACGGCTGCCCGCCAGGCATCCGTGCGGCGCAAACCGAGGAGGCCCCATCAGCGCCGAGCCCCGCATCAACGACCGGATTCGCGTCCCCGAGGTGCGACTCGTCGGTCCCAGTGGCGAGCAGGTCGGCATCGTGCCGCTTGCCAAAGCCCTGGAGCTTGCACAGGAGTACGACCTGGACCTGGTCGAGGTCGCGGCCAACGCCCGCCCGCCGGTCTGCAAGCTCATGGACTACGGAAAGTTCAAGTACGAGTCGGCCATGAAGGCCCGTGAGGCGCGCAAGAACCAGGCGCACACGGTGATCAAGGAGATGAAGCTCCGGCCGAAGATCGATCCGCACGACTACGACACCAAGAAGGGTCACGTCGTCCGGTTCCTCAAGCAGGGGGACAAGGTCAAGATCACGATCATGTTCCGCGGTCGTGAGCAGTCCCGCCCCGAGCTGGGCTACAGGCTGCTGCAACGACTTGCCGAGGACGTCCAGGATCTGGGCTTCGTGGAGTCCAATCCCAAGCAGGACGGGCGGAACATGATCATGGTTCTCGGCCCGCACAAGAAGAAGACCGAGGCCATGGCGGAGGCCAGGGAGGCCCAGGCCGCCCGCAAGGCCGAACGCCAGCAGGGGAAGGCGTCCGCCTGAGGCAGGGCGCCGCCCCGGCGGCACGTGACAGTACGAAGGACGAGGAGAGAACGGCGACATGCCGAAGAACAAGACGCACACCGGCGCCAGCAAGCGTTTCAAGATCACTGGTTCCGGCAAGGTGATGCGCCAGCGCGCCGGTCGCCGTCACTACCTGGAGCACAAGCCGTCGACGCTGACCCGTCGCCTCGCCGGCACGACGGAGACGGCTCCGGCCGACGCCAAGAGGATCAAGAAGCTTCTCGGCAAGTGACCCGGGCGCGGTCCGCACGCCATGACGGCGGCGGAGCGCCCGAGAGCCGACCGGACCCCATCCGTTCCGGGTCGCGTGACCATCCCGCGGCCCCCCTGCAAGGAGTACACACGTGGCACGCGTCAAGCGGGCAGTCAACGCCCACAAGAAGCGCCGGGCGATCCTCGAGCAGGCCAGCGGCTACCGCGGCCAGCGCTCCCGCCTGTACCGCAAGGCGAAGGAGCAGGTCACCCACTCCCTCGTCTACAACTACAACGACCGCAAGAAGCGCAAGGGCGACTTCAGGCAGCTGTGGATCCAGCGGATCAACGCCGCGGCCCGCGCCAACGGCATCACCTACAACCGGTTCATCCAGGGCCTGAAGGCCGCGGAGATCGAGGTGGACCGCAAGATGCTGGCCGAGCTCGCGGTCAACGACCCGGGCGCGTTCGCCGTGCTGGTCGAGACGGCGCAGAAGGCGCTGCCGAGCGACGTCAACGCCCCGAAGGCCGCCTGAGCGCGCCCCTTCCGCTCCGTGTGACCGGACCCGCAGGCCGTGTGCCCTGCGGGTCCGGCGGCGTTGTCACCCCTTTCCTTTCCAGCCCACACTTCCGAAGTGAGCCGCCTCCCATGGGCCCTGCCGCCGAGCTGATCTCCCCCCGCGCGTCCCGGGTCGCCGCCGCCAAGCGGCTGCTCCGGCGCGCCGCCCGCGGCAGGGAGCGGCGTTTTCTGGCCGAAGGTCCCCAGGCCGTGCGGGAGGCCGTGGCCCACGGGGACGGGGGCGTGAGCACGCTGGTCGAGCTGTTCGCCACGCCCGAGGCGGCCGAGCGGCACCCCGGCATCGTCGCGGCGGCGCGTTCCGCCGGGGCCAGGGTCCACCTCGCCGCGCCCGCCGTCATCGCCGACCTCTCGGGCACGGTCACCCCGCAGGGCCTCGTCGGCGTCTGCCGTTTCGTCGACCGGCCGCTGGCCGAGATCACCGCCGCCGCGCCCCGGCTGGTCGCCGTGCTCGCGCACGTCCGCGACCCCGGCAACGCGGGCACGGTGCTGCGCTGCGCCGACGCCGCGGGCGCCGACGCCGTCGTCCTCACCGACGCCTCGGTCGACCTCTACAACCCCAAGGCGGTGCGCGCCTCGGCGGGCAGCGTCTTCCACCTCCCGGTGGCCGTCGGCGTGCCCGTGGACGAGGCGGTCGCCGCGCTGTCCGGCGCCGGGGCGCGGGTGGTCGCGGCCGACGGGGGAGGGGAGCGCGACCTCGACGCCGAGCTTGACGCCGGGGCGATGGGGCGACCCACCGCATGGATCTTCGGAAACGAGGCGTGGGGGCTCCCCGTCGAGACCCGCGCGCTGGCCGACGCCGTGGTCAGGGTGCCGCTGCACGGCCGCGCCGAGAGCCTCAACCTGGCCACCGCCGCCGCCGTGTGCCTCTACGCGTCGGCCCGCGCCCAGCGCGCCCCCGGTGGCTGCCGCTCCGCGGCCCCCTCCTGAACGGCCGGAAGGCGACCGCCCCTTCGAGGACGGGCCCCCTGGCCCTAGTAGGGTGACCCGCACGGGAGAGGGGCGAACGGGGATGGACACCGCGCACGGTGCCGGGGAGCTCGATCTGGGGCCCGACGACCTTCCCGATGGTCTGGTGGTCGCCGACCGGCTCGGCCTGGTCAGCTGTTTCAACGCCGAGGCCGCGCGGCTCACCGGGCGCGGCGCCGAGGAGTCGCTCGGCCGGCCGATCGAGTCCGTTCTGCCCCTCGAGGATCCCGAAGGCCGCCCGTGGTGGCGGCTGACGGACCCCTACCACGGCCTGGCCACCCGTTCGGGACAGCCCGAGCGGAACCTCCTGCTGCCCGGCGGGCGCGAGGTGCTGGTCGCCGCGCGCTATGTGCGCGGCGCCGCAGGGGGCGCGGTGCGGCGCCTGGTGGTGACCCTGCGCGGCACCGACGCGCGGCGGCGCACCGAGCGCAGCAACGCCGAGCTGATCGCCACCGTCGCGCACGAGCTGCGCTCGCCGCTGACCTCGGTCAAGGGGTTCACGGCGACCATGCTGGACAAGTGGGACCGCTTCACCGACGAGCAGAAGCGGCTCATGCTCCAGACCGTCGACTCCGACGCCGACCGCGTCACACGGCTGATCACCGAGCTGCTCGACGTCTCCAGGATCGACTCGGGTCGCCTGGAGATCCGCCGCCAGCCGGTCAGGCTCGACGAGGCGGTCCGCCGCCATGTGAAGACCCTGATCAACGGGGGCTGCCCGGCCGACCGCTTCGAGCTGCGGCTGAGCGAGCAGGTCGCCGGGCTCTGGGCGGATCCCGACAAGGTCGACCAGGTGCTCGGCAACCTCCTGGAGAACGCCGTGCGCCACGGCGGCGGGACCGTCACCATCGAGATGCACCACGTCCCGCCCACCCGTACGCGTCAGGAAGGCATGGCCGTGACGGTCAGCGACGAAGGCCCCGGCATCCCCGAGGAGGCGATGCACCGGGTCTTCACGCGCTTCTGGCGCGGCAGCGAGCGCGGCGGCACCGGGCTCGGCCTCTACATCGTCAAGGGCATCGTGGAGGCACACGGCGGCACCGTGACCGTCGGCAGGTCCGACGGCGGTGGCGCCCGCTTCCGATTCATCCTGCCCGCGGGCACACCGGCGTTCCTCTCCTGAGCCTCCGAGCTCCCCGAGAGGCTCCCCGAGAGGGCCGGGCCCGCGGGCGTCCACCGCGTACACGCAGCCGCGCGCGCCCCCTTAGACTCGGTCCCTGACCCCGGGAGCGCGGCGGGTCACGCCAATCGGAAGCACGGGAAGAGATGTCGGCACCCAACAAGTCGTACGACCCTGTCGAGGTCGAGGCACTGAAACCGGAAGAGATCGACCGCGTGAGGGACGAGGCCCTCGCGGCGTTCGCCGCCGCGGCCAGCCTCGACGCGCTGCGGGAGGCCAAGGTCGCCCACGTCGGCGACCGCTCGCCGCTGGCCCTGGCCAACCGGGAGATCGGCGCCCTGCCGCCGCAGGCCCGCGCGGACGCGGGCAAGCGCGTCGGGCAGGCCAGGGGCGCGGTGAACAAGGCGCTCGCCGCCCGCCAGGCCGAGCTCGAGGCCGAGCGCGACGAGCGCGTCCTGGTCGAGGAGGCGGTGGACGTCACGCTGCCGTACGACCGGGTACCGCCAGGCGCGCGGCACCCGTTGACCACGCTCTCCGAGCGCATCGAGGACATCTTCGTGGCCATGGGCTACGAGGTCGCCGAGGGGCCCGAGGTCGAGACCGAGTGGTTCAACTTCGACGCCCTCAACATCGGCCCCGACCACCCCGCCAGGTCCACCCGGGACACGTTCTTCGTCGAGGGCGCCGCGGGCGGCCCCGACCTGGTGCTGCGCACCGAGACGTCATCGGTGCAGATCCGCTCGATGCTGGAGCGCACGCCGCCCATCTATGTGATCTGCCCGGGCCGCGTCTACCGCAGCGACGAGCTCGACGCCACGCACAGCCCCGTCTTCCACCAGGTGGAGCTGCTCGCGATCGACGAGGGCCTGACCATGGCGGACCTCAAGGGCACGCTCGACCACATGGTGCGCTCGCTCTTCGGCGAGGGCGTGCACACGCGGCTGCGCCCGCACTACTTCCCCTTCACCGAGCCGTCCGCCGAGATGGACATGCTCTGCTTCCGCTGCCGCGGCGAGTCCGCCGGGAACCCCGACCGGCCCTGCCGCACGTGTTCGAGCGAGGGCTGGGTGGAGCTCGGCGGCTGCGGCGTGGTCAACCCCAAGGTGCTGACCGCGTGCGGCGTGGACCCGGAGAAGTACAGCGGCTTCGCGTTCGGCTTCGGCATCGAGCGGCTGCTGATGTTCCGCCACAACGTCGAGGACATCCGAGACATGATCGAGGGTGACGTGCGGTTCACCCGGCCGTTCGGGATGGAGATCTGATGCGCGCCCCGCTTTCCTGGCTGCGGGAGTACGTCGACCTGCCGGCCGGGGTGACCGGCCGCGAGGTGGCCGAGCGGCTCATCGCCGCGGGCTTCGAGGTCGAGGCCGTCGACCGGCTCGGCGCCGACCTGTCAGGGCCGCTCGTGGTCGGCCGGGTGCTGGCCATCGAGGAGCTGACCGAGTTCAAGAAGCCCATCCGCCACTGCCAGGTGGACGTGGGCGCCGCCAACGGCACCGGCGAGCCGCAGAGCATCATCTGCGGCGCCCGCAACTTCGCGGTGGGGGACAAGGTCGTGGTCGTCCTTCCCGGCGGCGTGCTGCCCGGCGGGTTCGAGATCACCGCCCGCAAGACCTACGGCAGGCTCTCCGAGGGCATGATCTGCTCGGCGCGCGAGCTCGGCATGGGCGACGACCACGGCGGGATCGTCGTGCTGCCGCCCGAGCACGAGGTGGGCACCGACGCCATCGAGCTGCTCGAGCTGGTCGACGAGGTCCTCGACATCGCCGTCACATCCGACCGCGGCTACGCCCTGTCGATGCGCGGCCTGGCCCGCGAGACGGCCACCGCGTTCGGGCTGTCGTTGCGCGACCCCGCGCTGCTCGACGTCCCCGCGGGCAACGGCTCGGGCTACCCCGCCGCCGTCGGCGACACCGTCGCGTGCGACCGGATCGTGCTGCGCGCCGTCACCGGGGTGCGGCCCGAGGCGCACTCGCCGCTGTGGCTCCAGCGCCGTCTCCAGAAGGCGGGCATGCGGCCGATCTCGCTCCCCGTGGACATCACCAACTACGTGATGCTGGAGATCGGCCAGCCGCTGCACGCCTACGACCGCGCCCGGCTGTCGGGGCCCATCGCGGTCCGCAGGGCGAGGGCGGGCGAGAAGCTGACCACCCTGGACGGCACCGCGCGCACCCTCGACCCCGAGGACCTGGTGATCGCCGACGACAGCGGCCCCATCGGCCTCGCGGGCGTGATGGGCGGCGCCGACACCGAGATCGCCGAGGTGGCCCAGGAACCCCAGGCCCTGACGGCTGGGGGCGGCCCCGGGGCCGAGTGGCCCGTGGGGACGACCGACATCGTCCTGGAGATGGCGCACTTCGACCAGGTCACCGTGGCCCGCACCGCGCGCCGCCACAAGCTGGGCAGCGAGGCCGCCCGCCGTTTCGAGCGTGGTGTGGACCCCGCTGCCGCGGCCGCCGCGGGGCAGCGGGCCGTCGACCTGCTCGTCCTGCTCGCGGGCGGCACGGCCGACGCGGGCGTCACCGTGGTCGCCGAGCCGCGTGAGCCGCGCACCATCACCGTCGCCGCCGACCACCCCGACCGGGTGGCGGGCATGGCGTACGGCCGGGAGACGGTGGTGCGCCACCTCCAGGAGATCGGCTGCGAGGTGGCGGGCTCCGACGAGCTGACCGTCACCGTTCCGACGTGGCGCCCCGACCTGGCCGAGCCCAACGACCTGGCCGAGGAGGTCATCCGCCTCGCCGGGTACGCCGCGCTGCCCGCGACGCTGCCGCGCCCCCCGGCCGGGCGTGGGCTGACCGCGAGGCAGCGGCTGCACCGCAGGGTCGGCCGGGCGCTGGCGGGGACGGGCCATGTCGAGGTGCTGAGCGCGCCGTTCGTCGGGCCCGCGCAGCTCGACGGGCTCGGGCTTCCCGACGACGACGCCCGCCGCCGCGCCGCGCGCCTGGTCAACCCCATCTCCGACGAGACGCCCTGGCTGCGCACCACGCTGCTGCCCGGGCTGCTCGACGCCCTGCGCCGCAACGTCGGCCGGGGCAGCGGCGACCTGGCGCTGTTCGAGACGGGCCTGGTGTTCCGGCCGACCGGAGCCGAGGCCCCCGCGGCCCGCCTCCCGGTCGACGCGCGGCCGACCGACGAGCAGGTCGCCGAGCTCGAGGCGGCCCTGCCCGCCCAGCCGCGGCGGGTCGCCGTCGCGCTGGCCGGGGCCCGCGAGCAGACCGGCTGGTGGGGCGGTGGCCGCCCCGCCGACTGGGCCGACGCGGTCGAGGCCGCCCGCACGGTCGCCCGCGAGGCGGGCGTCGAGCTGACCGTGGAGAACGACCGGCACGCGCCCTGGCACCCGGGCCGGTGCGCCGCGCTGTACGCCTCGGTCGACGGGGCCAGGACCCTGGTCGGGCACGCGGGCGAGCTCCACCCCAGGGTGGTCAAGGCGCTCGGCCTGCCGGAGCGCACGTGCGCGATGGAGGCCGACCTCGACCTGCTGGAACGCGCGACGCCCGGCCTGGTGTCGGGGCCGCGCGTCTCCTCGTTCCCCGTGGCCACGCAGGATGTGGCGCTGGTCGTGGACGCGCCGGTGCCCGCCGCGGACGTCGAGGCGGCGCTGCGGGCGGGGGCGGGGGGGCTGCTCGAGTCCCTGCGGCTCTTCGACGTGTTCACCGGCGAGCAGGTCGGGGAGGGCCGCAAGTCGCTTGCCTACGCCCTGCGGTTCCGCGCGCCCGACCGGACGCTGACCGCGGATGAGCTGACCGAGGCGCGCGAGGCGGCGGTGGCCGCCGCGGTGGAGCGGACCGGGGCGACGCTGCGCGGCGGCTCGTGACCCGCGTCCCGCGCTGACCCGCGTCCCGCGCTGATCCGAGGGCCGTCTCACCGTCAGGTGGGGCGGCCCTCGCCGGGTTCGGGCAGCGGGCGGGCCGCCGACGCGCGGGTCAGGTCGCGCATCAGCTCGCCGCGTTCCGCCAGGCGGCCCGCGATGTCGGCCATGCGGATGTCGAGCGACGCCGGGTCGCCCCCTTCGGCCACCTCGTCGAGCTCGTCCCAGCCCACGGGCGCGGAGACCGTGGGCGCCCGGCGGGCGCGCAGGGTGTAGGGGGCGGCGGTGGTCTTGCGGGCGGCGTTCTGGCTGTGGTCGATGAACACCTTGCCAGGGCGCAGCCGCCTGGCCATCTCGCCGATCGCGAGCCCCGGCAGGGCGCGCGCCGCCTCGCGCGCCAGCGCCTTGGCGTACTCGGACGCGCGCGCCGATGGCGTGGGGCGCAGCGGGCACAGCACGTGCAGGCCCTTGGACCCTGAGGTCTTGGCGTAGGCCGCCAGGCCGTCGTCGGCCAGCCGCTCGCGCAGCCACAGCGCGACCCGGCAGCAGTCGGCGATCGTCGCGGGCGCCCCGGGGTCGAGGTCGAGGACCAGCCGGTCGGCCACCCCCGGCGCCTGGGCCCGCCACTGGTGGGTGTGCAGCTCGGTGACCAGGTTGGCCGCCCACATCAGCCCCGGCAGGTCGTCCACCACCACCTGCCGCAGCGGCTCGCCGCCGCCGGAGCGCGGCACATCGGCGACGTTCACCCAGTCGGGGGTGCCGGGCGGGACGTTCTTGGTGAAGAAACGCTGCCCCTCGGGCCCGTCGGGGTAGCGCAGCAGGCTCAGCGGCCGGTCGGCGAGGTGGGGGATGAGCGCGTCGCCGTGGCTGGCGTAGTAGTGCAGCAGCTCGCCCTTGGTCGTCCCGTCCGGGTAGATGACCTTGTCCAGACGGGTCAGCGTCAGACGCCGCCCCTCGACGGTCACGACCGGCATACCCTGAGAGTGGCACGAAAGGGGCAGATGATGCGAACGATATGGAAGGGATCGATCTCCTTCGGTCTTGTCACCATCCCCATCAAGGTCGTCAGCGCCACGGAGAACCACTCGGTGTCCTTCCGCCAGGTCCACACGTCGGACGAGGGCAGGATCCGCTACCGGAAGGTGTGCGAGATCGACGGCGAGGAGGTGTCGGGCGAGCAGATCGGCAAGGCGTACGAGACGGCCGACGGCTCCCTCGTCCAGCTGACCGACGCCGACCTCAACGCCCTGCCGCTGCCCACCGCGAGGACCGTCGAGATCCTGGGCTTCGTGCCCGTGAGCAGCATCGACCCCTATCAGCTCGACCGCTCGTACTACCTGACCGCCGACGCGGGCGCGGCCAAGCCCTATGTGCTGCTGCGCGAGGCGCTGCGCCGCGCCGACAAGGGCGCGATCGCCAAGCTCGCGATGCGCGGGCGGGAGACCCTCGCGCTGGTGCGCGCGCTCGAGGACGATGTGCTGGGCATGCACACGCTGCTGTGGCCCGACGAGATCCGCTCGGCCGGAGGGCTGGCCCCCGGCGAGCAGGTCACCGTCAGGGACGCCGAGATCGACCTCGCCTACACGCTGATGGACACCCTCGGCGAGGTGGACATGGCCGAGCTGCACGACGAGTACCGCGAGGCGGTGGAGGCGCTGGTCGACGCGAAGCTCACGGGCCGGGCGCCCGAGCTGGCCGAGGAGGGCGCGCCGGGCGGCGCCAAGGTGGTCGACCTGATGGCCGCGCTCGAGGACAGCGTGCGCAACGCCCGCCAGGGCAGGGGCGAGGGCGAGGAGGCGGCCGAGGGCGGCGAGGAGGCGACCGTCACGCCGATCAAGAAGACCGGCCGGAAGAAGGCCGCCCCGCGCAAGGCCCCGGAGAAGAAGGCGGCGGCGCGGAAGACCGCGGCGAAGAAGACCGCGTCCCGCGAGGAGGCGGAGGGCGGACAGGGCGCCGCCAAGAAGGCCCCCGCCAAGAAGACGCAGGCCAAGAAGACGCAGGCGAAGAAGGCGGGCGGGCGCAAACGCGCCTCCTGACGGCCTTCGGCGCGGGCACGGCGTTCAGCGCTGGGCCTCGTACGCGTAGAAGCCCGCGCCCGACTTCCGCCCGAGGTGCCCCGCCGCGACCATGCGCAGCAGCAGCGGGGGCGGCGCGTAGAGCGGCTCCTTGTGCTCGGCGTACATCGAATCGGCGATCGAGGCGATGGTGTCGAGCCCGATCAGGTCGGCCGTGCGCAGCGGCCCCAACGGGTGGGCGCAGCCGAGCTCCATCCCCTTGTCGATGTCGTCCCTGCTGGCCGCGCCCGTCTCCAGCATCCGGATCGCGGCGAGGAGATACGGCACGAGCAGCGCGTTCACCACGAAGCCCGAACGGTCCTGGGCGCGGATCGCGTGCTTGCCGAGCACCCCGGAGACCAGCGCCTCGGCGCGGCGCACCGTCTCCTCCTCGGTGGTGAGCGCGGGGATCAGCTCCACCAGGCGCTGCACCTGCGCGGGGTTGAAGAAGTGGATGCCGAGCACCTGCCCGGGGCGTGCGGTGGCCATGGCCAGGTTGACCAGGGGGATGGCCGAGGTGTTGGACGCCAGGATGGCGTCGGGGCGGGCCACCACATGGTCGAGGACCTGGAAGATCTCGGCCTTGACCTGCTCCTGCTCCACCACCGCCTCGATCACCAGGTCCCGGTCGGCGAACGCGCCCAGGTCGGTGGTGAACGTGATGCGGTCGAGCGCCGCGTCCCGCTCGTCCTCGCCGATCTTCCCGCGCTCGGCCGCCCTGGCCAGCGAGGCCGCGAGCCGCGTGCGGCCGATCTCCAGCGCCTCGCCCGTGGTCTCCGCGACCCGGACGTCGAGCCCGGCCCGCGCGCAGACCTCCGCGATGCCCGCGCCCATCTGCCCGCAGCCCACCACGCCGACGCGCTCGATGTCGGTCACGTTGTGCCCCTTCGCCGATCGTTCACTCACCCGGACTCGCCGGACGCATCGGACTCGCCCGGACTCACCCGACGGTACCGCCCGGTAGCGAGCGGGGGAGGACCGGCCGGTCGACCGGTCCTCCCCGGGGGCGTGCGGGCGGTCACACGCGCCTGACGTGCGCCGTTCAGCCCGCGCCGCCGTCCCAGTGGGTCAGCTCGTCGGTGCAGCCGGTCGGGGTCGAACGGGTCGGGCCACCACGAGCTGTACCCGGTGACCATGACGGTGCCGGGGTTCTGCCGGTCCACCGTCGACCCGCTGAAGCCGAACCACCGGTCGCCGCCCGCAGGCACCGGCGACACGTCGGTCCATGTGCCCGTCGCGGTGTCCAGGCGCCGCACCTCGCCGTCGGCGCCCGTGCGTGGGCCCGATGGCAGTTGTCGAATGTTGTTCGCACAAGGGTGTGTCGCGCGGACGTCGGGCGGGGACTTGGTCACTCTGTGCGGGGTATGCGTGACATGGAGAGATGACTGGGGGCACACGATGGGACGAATCACCCGCAGGGGTCTGGCGACGGCCGCGGTCGGCACGTTGGCCGGGGCCCTGACACTCACTCAGGCGTCCGCCTCGGCGCGGTGGACGGAGCGTGCGTCGGCGCGGTCGGGCGCGGACGGGGCGGCCGCGGCGCCGACCGGGACGCGCGGCATGTGGATCGCCACGGTGGCGAACATCGACTGGCCGAGCGCCACCGGGCTGTCGCCCGACGCGGCGCGGGCCGAACTGGTCGCGCTGTTCGACGTGGCCGTGGAACGGCGGTTGACGACCGTGTTCCTCCAGGTGAGGCCGACGGCGGACGCGTTCTGGCCGTCGCCGCACGAGCCGTGGTCGGCGCTGCTCACGGGCACCCAGGGGCGTGATCCCGGGTGGGATCCGCTGGACTTCGCGGTGCGGGAGGCGCACGCGCGTGACCTGGAGCTGCACGCGTGGTTCAACCCGTACCGGATCGCGCAGCACGGCGACCCCGGGCGGCTGGCCGAGGGGCACCCGGCCCGGGTCCACCCGGAGTGGGTGGTGCCGTACGGCGGGCAGCTGTTCTACAACCCGGGCCTGCCCGAGGTGCGGGCGTTCGTGCAGGACGCGATGGTCCACGCGGTCGAGTCGTACGCGATCGACGGGGTGCACTGGGACGACTACTTCTACCCGTATCCGGTGGCGGGCGAGGCGTTCGACGACGCGGCGGCGTTCGACGCGCACGGCGGCGACTTCGGCGACCTGGGCGACTGGCGGCGGCACAACATCGACCTGCTGGTGCGGGAGATGCGCGAGCGGGTGGCCGAGGCGCGGCCCGGAATCCCGTTCGGGGTCAGCCCGTTCGCGGTGTGGCGGAACAAGAGCACCGACCCGCTCGGCTCCGACACCCGCGGCGGGGTGCAGACGTATGACGACCTGTACGCGGATGTGCGCACCTGGGTCAGGGAAGCGTGGATCGATTATGTGATCCCCCAGGTGTACTGGCACATCGGCTACGCGGCGGCGGACTACGCGACGCTCGTGGAGTGGTGGGCCGACGTCGCGGAGGGCACGGATGTGGCGCTGTACATCGGCGAGGCGGTCTACAAGGTCGGCGACCCGGCCCAGCCCGAGGCGTGGCAGGACGCGGGGGAGCTGTCGCGGCACCTGACGCTGTGCGCCGAGCACCCGCGGGTGGGCGGGAACGTCTTCTACTCGGCGTCCCAGGTGGCCTCCGACCCGCTGGGCGCGATGAGCCGGGTCGTCGAGGACCACTACCGGGATTGAGCGTGGCGCCGGGCGGAGCGCCGTGGCGGGTCCGGCGTTGTATACGAAACGGCCGGGCGGCGGGGGGCGCGCTCCTCGGCCTCCCCGTGGGCGATCCCAGCTGGCAGGAGATCACCCTGAGCGCCGGGCCCGAGAGGGTGCCGCGCACCGTGGACGCCGGGGGCGTGGGACCGGCCGCCGGTGTGGCGGAGATCGCGGAGGGCGTGCGCCGCCTGGCACGCGCCTGGCGCGAGACCCCGGGGCAACGCGCCCGACGCGCTGCCGTGATCCCCGGTGACCCCTGGTGATCGCGGGGTCTCGCGCCGGGTGAACGGGCGGGTGCCATACCGCCGTCATATTTACCCCGTGGTAGTGGTGCGGTAATTCGCCTGCTCGTACGATCGCGCCATGCTGCTCACGCTGATAGCGGCTGCCCGCAGCTCAGCCGTCCTCGACACGCGTTTCGGCGACGACCGTCCGCTCGACGCCGCAGGCTGGCACGCGCTCGAACGGGCCATCCCGGTCCTGCTGCCGCTGGCCGCGGCGGAGCTGCGCTACTGTTCGCCGACCCCGAGCAGCAGGCAGACGGGCGACGCCCTCGGCCTCGCCCCCCTCGCCCAACCCGCCCTGCGCGACTGCGACATGGGCCGCTGGTACGGCATGACCCTCCAGGAGGTCGCCGCCCGCGAGCCCGCCGCCGTCGAGGCTTGGCTCGCCGACCCCAGGTCCGCGCCGCACGGCGGCGAGCCGCTGCTGGCGTTCGTCTCCCGGGTGGGCGGCTGGCTCGACACCCGGCCGCTCGAGGGCGAAGGGCGGATCGTCGCCGTCACCGAGTCCTCCGTGATCAGGGCCGCCATGCTCTACGCGCTCAAGGCCCCGCCCCAGTCGTACTGGCGCACCGAGGTGCACCCCCTGTCGGTCGTCAGCCTCAGCGGCCGTCCGGGCCGTTGGAGCCTGCGCCTCGGCTGACCCGTTCGACGCCGCCGTGCGGCACCATGGAGGCATGCGAACGCTTCCTGTGCTGGTGTACGACGGCGACTGCGCGTTCTGCACCAGCTGTGTGCGGTTCGCCGAGCGGCGGATAGGGCCGCGCTGCGAGGCGACGCCCTGGCAGTTCGCCGACCTGGCCGCCCTCGGCACCGACGAACGGCGGGCCTCGCACGAGGTCCTGTGGATCACACCGCCGGGGCGCGTCCACGGGGGCGCGCGCGCCGTCGCGAAGCTGCTGCTGAGCGCCGGGGGCGGGTGGGCGGTGCTGGGCGCGGCGCTCACCCTGCCGCCGGTCAGCTGGGCGGCGCGCGGCGTCTACCGCCTGGTCGCGGACAACCGGCAGCGCATGCCCGGCGGCACCCCCGCCTGCGCCGTCCCCCCGGCACGCAGGCCGCCCGCCGCCTGAACGGCCCGTGGCGCGGGGCGCGTTCAGCCGGTCGGCCCGTCGGTCAGCTTGCTCCGTCGGTCAGCTCGTCGGCCAGCAGGTCCATCAGCAGCCCGTCGTGCCACGTGCCGTCGGCGCCCCGCTCGTACCGGCGCATGACGCCGACGCCGCGGAAGCCCACCTTGCGGTAGCACGCGATCGCCGCGGCGTTGTCCGCGGCCGGGTCGATCGAAAGCCGGTGGTGGCCATGGGCGTCGATCAGGTGCCTGGCGAGCGTTCTGAGGGCGTCGGTGCCGAGGCCCCGGCCGTGCACGGCCGGGTCGAGATAGATGTCGGCGCTCGCGTGCCGGTAGTCCGGGTCCTCCTCGGCGCTCCACTGGATCAACCCGACCGTGGCCCCCGCCCGTTGGATCACCAGCCGCTCCACGTCCGGGTCGGCGAGCTCGTCCGCCACCTCGGCCGCCAGGTCGTCGCCGCCCCGCCACCACCGTCTGACCTCGGGCGTCGCCCGGATCCTGGCCAGCTCGGGCACGTCGTCCGCGGTGGCGGGGCGCAGCGTCACCAGGGCCCCGCGCAGTGGGGTCGCCATGGCGTCCACGTCACTCGCCGCCCGCGGTGGCCCGACTCCCGTGTCGGTCATGGCGGTTGGCCCGTTCTCCGGTCCTCGCGCCCGCGCGGCCTCAGGCATGGCGGCGGGCCACCCAGATCTCCTCGCTCGGCCACCGTTGCGCCCAGTCCGCCGTCACCTCGCCGTAGTCGCGGTGCGCGGGCCTGGGCGCCCGGATCTCGATCAGGTCGAGCACCTCGAAGCCGCTCGAGCGCAGCAGGCGCAGCATGTCGCCGTGCGGCAGCACGAACTCCACCCGGTCGCCCCGGTCGAGGCGGCGCATCCCGAACAGGTCGCGCCGCAGCTCGGTGGCCGCGGGCCCCGCCGGGCGCGCGCACAGCGCGAACAGCGGGGAGTAGCGCCCGAACACCAGCCGCCCGCCCGGCACGAGCAGCCGCGCGGCCTCCGGGATCCAGCGGTACGGGTCGCACCACAGGGACGCCCCGAACTCGCTGATCGCCAGGTCGAACGCGCCGTCCTCGTACGGCACTTCCTCCGCCGAGGCCCGCACCAGCGGAAACTCCTGGCCGAACTCCTCCTGCATCGCCCGCGCCGTGGCCAGCTGCTCGGCCGAGATGTCGACGCCCACCGGGCGCGCCCCGCGCCGCGCGAGCCACGCCGACACATACGCCGTGCCGCAGCCCAGCTCGACCACCCGCGTCCCCTCCAGGTCATCGGGCAGCAGCCGCAGCTCCGACTCGGGGGTGGCCCACAGGCCCCAGCGCGGCTCGGTCGCGGCCCACTGGTCGCGGGCGAGCGGCCCATGGGCGGCGGCCCCCGCCCCGTCCCAGTAACGACGGTTGCGCTCGGTGGGGTCGAGGCGATCTTCGGTGGCGGTCATGGGGGCATTGCACCGGCTCGACGGCCCACGGGGCAACGCGTTTATCCGGGCCGACGCCCCACCGCCGGACTCCACGGCCCGACCCCACGCCCGCCCCTACGGCCCGCCGACCCGCCCCGGGGAGAACCGCGCGGCCGCGCGCTCGTAGCACCGCACGAACAGCGGGTCGGCGACCCCGCCCCTGGCGAAGCGGTCGCCGAACCGCTCGTCGTACGCGCGGAAGCACGTGGCGTCCTGGTGCAGGAAGAGGATGTCGTGGAGCGCCATGTTCCTGATCACGATCAGCGGCACCGGCGAACGGGACACGGGGAACACGGGGTTGCGCGCCGCGGGCTCCGCGCAGTGCTCGTGGAACTGCCCCACCATCACGCCGCGCGCCGCGAGTTCGGGCTTCAGCTCCGCCTGCACGCGATCGAGCCGGTGGCAGCCGGCGCGGCTCAGCCGCGGGAGCGCCACGACCAGCGACCGCAGCGACGCGTTCCTGTGGTCCCACGCCCTGCCGCGGAACCGCGCGACGGCGTTCAGGACAAGACCGCGCAGCGCGGCCGGGTCGTCGCCCTCGACGGCGTCGTCGCGCTCGACGGCGATCGCGCCCGCCCGCCGCGCTGACTCGACGAACGGGCAGACGGGCCCGGTGCGCCCCAACTCGGGGTGGTCACGCATCAGATAGGACCGGAACCACGCGTCGACCAGCTCCTCGACCGCGCCGGGCGGGTCGGCCCCGCGCGGTCGGCCCAGGGTCAGCACCGCGCCGCCCGGCAGCGGCAGGCTGTCCGCCACGTCGAAGCCGCACGCGTCGAGCAGGGCCGCCAACTCGCGGGTGCCGCGCTCACGCCCCCCGGCGAACAGGCACATCATGTAGAGGTCCATCACGGCCGCGTCCCACGACTGCTCGCCCTGGTGCTCCGCGCCCGTCTCGGGCGTGGCCATCTCGATGACGGCCAGCCTGCCGCCCGCCCCCAGGGCGCGCCCGCACGCGCGCAGGATCGTGGCCGCGTCGGCGTCGCCGTGGTCGTGCACGATGTGGCGGAGCAGCACCAGGTCGCCCGCGGGCAGGTCGTCGGTGAGGAAGTCCCCGGCGTGGAAGGCGAACCGGTCCGCGAGACCCGCGCGCGCCATCCGCGCCATGGCGGGCCCGCGGGACTCGGGGCGCTCGACGAGCACCCCGCGCGCGCCGGGGTGGTGGCTCAGCACGTGTGCGAGCAGCGCGCCGTCCCCGCCGCCGACGTCCACGACGACCTCGGGCCGCTCGGGGCCGAGGGCCGCCAGGATCCCCGGCAGCTCGGCGTGCAGCCCGGCGGCCTGCGAGGCGTCGAACACCGACCTGAGGTGCTGGTCCCCGCCCAGATAGGGGAAGAACGCGGCGCCCGCGACCTCGTCGAACGCGGGCCCGCCGGACCGGACGGCGCGCACCATCCCGTCCCACGCCAGGCCCACGACGTTCGCGGCCAGCAGCGCGGTCGGCCGTGCCGTGCCCGGGGTGTCCGAACGCAGCTGGTGGCCGAGCGGCCCCAGGGCGAACGTGTCGTGAGCGGTCTCCCTGACGACCCGGAAGGCGACCAGCGCGCGCAGCAGGCGGCGCAGCGAGTCGGCGTCCGCGTCCGCCGACCGGGCCAGCCGGTCGAGGGGGTGCTCGGCGTCCCGCATCGCGTCGGGCAGCCCGAGGAGGACGAACGCCTGCACCGCCCTCGACACGATCTGCCCGTAGATCAGGCGGCGGACGTCGTGCGTCGTCATCGGTCGTCCGCCTGCTCGGCGAGCATGCGCTGGAGCTCCTCGATCCGCTCGGCGAGCTCGTCGTTGCGGCCCGTGACCATCATCCAGATCATGCGGAGGTCGCCCGCGAACGCCGCCTTCGAGTCGGTGAAGCCGACCGGCATGTTGCGCTCGAAGACGAAGTGGCTCGGCCAGGCGATGGAGAAGAACACCGGCACGCCGAGCAGCGTGCGGCGCAGCCGCTTGCCCTTGGGGGCCGTCGCGCTGGTCGCGAGGGCCGCGCCCATCGCGACGACGTGGCCCCACCGTGTGCTGGCCTTGGTGTGGGCCAGGAGGTAGCGGTCCCAGCTCGACAGCTCCACCGGGGCCGAGGCGGGAGCGTCGGGGGTGGTGGAGGCGGTGGAGCCGTTCACGGACGGTTCCGGGCGGTCGATCGTGGTCATCGTCAAGTCCCTTCTGATCGTGGGGCGTTGCGTCAGGTGTTCTCGGTGTGCGCGGACGTGTCGCGTCCCGCCCCGCGCCGCCGGGGGACGCGCACGGGGATCCCGGCCTTGGGCCGCAGCGCCGCGAACCCGTCGAGCCGGGGCGGGCGGTCGTCGGCCAGCGCGACATCCCCGGCCTGGAGCACCGCGGCGAGCACTGCGGGCACGATGACCGCGGCCATCCCGCTGCCCGGGCACCGGCGGCGCGGGGAGCCGTAGGGGAAGTAGGCGGAGGGCGGCACGGCGGTCGCCGCCGCGCCGGTCCTGTCCCACCGCTCCGGGTCGAACCGCTCGGGGTCGGCCCAGGACTCGGGCGAGCGGTGGGACGTGAACTGGCTGAGCATGATCCGGCTGCCCGCCGGGATGCGGTGGCCGTGCAGGTCGAACGCCCTGACGCAGCGGCGGGCGCTCGCCACCACCGGCGGGTGGACGCGCAGGGCCTCGGCGACCACATGGCCCAGATACTTGAGCCGACGCGCGGTCGAGGCCCGCACCGGCTCGTCGCCCAGCTCGCGCGCGACCTCGCGCCGCGCCTTTGCCAGCACCTCGGGGTGGGCGAGCAGCCCGTGGAGCGACCAGCCGAGCGCGGAGCTGGTCGGGTCGTAGCTGGCGATGAGGAGGCTGACCACGGTGTCGCGGACCGTGTCGTCACCGGCGGGCAGCGCGGAGTGGACCTCGGGCCGCAGCAGGAACCCGATGGGGTCGGCCGGTTCAGGCGTGGTCGTCCGCCCGGCGCGTCGGCGCGCGATCTCGGCGCGCACGACCCGGTCGACGCGGCCGAGCGGCCCGCGCAGCCGCAACCGGCCCAGGCGGGGCGCGTTCCACAGCAGCAGCGTCAGCACGGACGAGCGGTTCAGCACGGTGTGCAGCTGCTCGAGGGTGGCGTCGAGCGCGTCGCCCTCGCGCGCGATGACGCCGGGGCCGATGAACGAGTCGACCGACGCCAGCCGCACCGCGTGCCGCAGCTCGGCGTACGCGTCCACCGTCCCGCCCCGCGGCCAGGCCGCGAGGCGGTCGCGCACCCGGTCGAGCACGCGGTCCGCGTAGGTGTCCACGTGCTCGCGGTCGAACAGCGGGCGCAGCACCTGCCGCATGGCCCGGTTCTCGGCGTTCGGCAGGGCCACGAGGGCGGTGTCGCCCGCGATGGCCTGGAGCCCGCCGTAGGAGAACTCGAAGTTCTCCGTGCTGCCGAGCACCAGCTCGTTCGCCTCGGCGCCGAACAGGAACGTCCAGCGCAGCGGTCCGGCGCCGACGGCCGCGACGGGCCCGTAGGTCCGGTGCAGATGGCTCATCCCGGCCGCCACCGAGTCCCTGAAGCCGTCCAACGCCGCCGACATCTCCCGCGGCGTCCGCGGACCCGGCACGCGCGGGCGTCGGCCGCCCGGCGCGGTCACGGGCCCGAGCAGGGGTGAAGACACGCCAATCTCCCATCCGTTGGGGGGTGGGGCGATCCGCCCCTGGGTCAGCCCGCGGTCGGGCGGGCGAGGCTGTTCTCGCGGGAGTCGATCCGCAGCGCGTCGACGGCGACCATCAGCAGCACCGTGGCGGCGAGCGCGGGCACGGTGACCGCGGCCGGTACGGACAGGGCCAGGACCAGGGCGATGAACACGAAGGAGAACCACATGTCCTGCTTGAGGACGCTGTTGGCCCGCGTGCCGACGGCCCTGGCCATCCGCACGGCCTGGACCGCGGCGAACAGCACGGCGGGCACGAGCAGCAGCCATCTCAGGCTGCGCGCGCCCTCGTTCCCATGCGCGAGGAAGACGAACAGCGGGGCGACCAGGTGCACGCCGACGGTCGTGGCACCGGCCGCGACGGCGGCGGCCCGCCGGGTCGCGAACACGGTGGCCGAGGTGCGCAGCCCGGTCCGCTTGTCGCCGTCGTAGTCGGGGACGTTCTTCACCAGGCCCTTGGCCACGAACCACAGCGTGATCAGGGCGAGCAGCCACCAGAACGCGGCCGGGTCGGGGCGCGGGTCGACCCGGCCCGTGGCGAAGCGGGCCACCCCATACCCGAAGACGAAGGGCCCGTAGCCGGCGAGGGCGAAGCCGAACAGTCCCGCGACGGGCCTGGCCTTGAGCCGCAGCGGCCGGTAGGAGTACTGGTGCGAGCCGGCGAGCACCACGAGGAAGACGGCCGCGGGCCCGGGCCCGAGCGGCAGCGACGCCAGCGCCACCACCGCGCTCCAGACCACCAGGGCGGTCCTGTACCGGTGCCAGCCGATCTCGCCGACCAGGCCGAGCCGCCCCGGCATGTTGACGCTGTCCTCGTCGACGTCGGTGTGGACGTTGTAGAGGTTGGCCAGCATCCCGGTCGTCAGCATGAGGAACGCGCCGAGCCAGAACTGCCAGCGCACGTCGCCCGCGACGATGCCGTAGCCGAGCGCGAAGACGGTCAGGCTGGGCGTGCAGGTCCGCGGCCTGCTCAGCGCCACCAGCACGCGCGCCACGCGCGCGGCGCCCACGGTCCCCTGGCTGCGGCGGACCAGGCGCACCAGCTCGTGCGGGGGTAACGCCGCCCACTCCCGGGTCGGCCGCGAGGGCGCGGGCTCCGCCTCCGGCAGGGTCTCGCCCTCACTCCGCGCCACGGTCGTTCCCCCGTTCCGCGGCGACCCGCGTCTCCGGTCGGCCCGTCGGCTCGGCGGGCTCGGCGGGCTCGCGGGGCGCGAGGTATCTGCCGAGCGCGATGACGGGCATCGCCTGGACGATCGCCGGATACGAGAAGTAGATCTCGCCCGGCTGGCCGGTCGCGGTGAAGACCTCCTCGTGCCACGAGCCGTCGGGCCGCTGGCTCTCCCCGAGCCAGGCGAACGCCGCGCGCACCCGCTCGTCGTCCGCGCCCACCCCGGCGGCGTGCAGGGCGAGCAGCGCCCAGGCGGTCTGCGACGGGGTGCTCGGGCCGCGGCCTCGGTGCGCCCTGTCCTCGTAGGACCGGCAGTCCTCGCCCCAGCCGCCGTCCGCGTTCTGGTGCTCGAGCAGCCAGTCGACCGCCCGGCGGACGCGCGGGTCGCCGGGGTCGACGCCCGCGGCGACGAGCCCGGGCACCGCGCTGCCGGTCCCGTAGACGTGGTTGACGCCCCACCGGCCGAACCACGAGCCGTCGGGCTCCTGCTGGGCCAGCAGCCACCTGGCTCCTGCCGCGGCCGACGCCCCAGGGCCCAGGGCTTCCAGGACATGGCCCGTGACATCGGCGACGGGCACGTCGAGCATCGGGCCGTGGTCGTTGTAGGGCAGGCGCTGCGAGAGCTCGGTGAGCCGCGACAGGTCGCCGGACTCGTAGGCGGCCCACCCGCCCCCGCGGGACTGGAGCCCGACGAGCCAGCCCCTGCCCCGCTCGACCGCCTCGGCCTCGACCGCCTCGGCCTCGGCGGGGGGCGGCTCCTCGTGCGCGGCGCGGAGGCGGGTGAGCGCGGTGACGGCGACCGCGGTGTCGTCCACGTCGGGGAAGGCGTTCAGGCCCGGGGAGAACGGCCAGCCGCCGGGCGGCACTTCGGGCCGGTCGCGCTGCCAGTCGCCGCCGCTCGCGGACTGCGTGGCCACCAGCCAGGCGCGGGCCCGCCCGACCGCGGGGTGCGTGGGCTCCACCCCCGCGTCGGCCAGGGCGAGCAGCGAGTAGGCCGTGTCCCACACGGCCCCTGGGCACGGGACGATCCGGCGCTCGACCCCGTCGGGCGTCTCGACCGTCTCGCCGAAGCCGTCGAGCGCGGTGAGCGCCGCGCGGTAGGCGTTGCTCTCGGCGGTGTGGCCGAGCGCCTTGAGGGCCAGCGTGCCGAGCGCCGAGAACAGGAACACGTGGAACCACGACCCGTTCGCCTGCTGATGGCGCAGCAGCCACAGCTCCGCGCGCGCCAGCGCCCGGTTCCGCAGGGGGCGCAGCGGGTGCCGGTGGTAGGCGCCCATGACCCGCTCCGCCGCGCCGGGCCGCGCGGCCTCGGCGGGTGACGCGGGATCGCGCAGCTCGGGCAGGTCGAACCCGGCGGGCCTGACGGGCCGCCGGGCCGCGATGACCGAGAGCGGCGTGAGCAGGTGCCGCGACCACACGCCGAGCGAGCGCACCGCGACCGGGACACCCGCGGGGAGCAGGATCTGCTCGGGCAGGACGGGCGGAACGCGGTCCCACCCGCGGATGCCGAGCAGGGCGAGCCAGAAGTGGGTCTCGGTGCGCGCCGCGTCGAGCCCGCCGTGGCGTCGGCAGAACTCCGCGGCCGCCCGCAGGTGCGGCTCGTCGGTCCTGTCACCGGACAACCGCAGCGCGACATACGCCTCGGCGGTCACGGACAGGTGCCCAGGGCCCCCGGGGAACATCGGCCACGACCCGTCGTCGCGCTGTCCCCGGCGCACGCGCCTGGCGGTGCGTTCGAGCACGGTCGTGTCGGCGACGCCCAGGCAGTGCCGGGTGATGATGTCGGCCGACTCGGCGCTGACGTTGGTGTGCGGTCCCTCGTACCAGTGCCCGTCGTCGTGCTGGCGCGCGAGCAGGTTGTCGATTCCGCGGGCGAGGACCTTGTGGGTGTGGATGTCGGTGGCGCGGAGTTCGGTGGCGTGGATGTCGTTCATGGGGCGACCGGCTCCCCAGGCCCGCGGGCCGATCGGAGGACACACCGGAGCGGTACGAGCGGTGCGGGGAGCCTGTGCGGAACGGGTGCCACGAGCACTTCCTTCCGGGAGGACGGACGTCGGGCGACGATCCCCAGTTGTAGCCCGACCCCACCGGGACGGGTCCCGCCTCCCGTGTGGTACGCGGCGCGGGGGAGTGCGGCGGGCCCCTCGGTGGCCCATTGCATAAAACTGTGGTGCTACGTATAGTTATCCTGTCACTCAGGAGGAGGCGATGGCCGTGCGCGCTGCGGTGGCGGGTGCCAGTGGGTACGCGGGGGGCGAGGTCCTGCGGCTGCTGCTGGGGCACCCCTCGATGGAGATCGGGGCCCTGACGGGCAACGCGAACGCCGGGCAGCCGCTGGGGGCGTTGCAGCCGCAGCTGCTCCCGCTGGCCGACCGGGTGCTCGAGCCGACCTCGGCCGGGGTGCTCGCCGGGCACGACGTCGTCTTCCTCGCCCTGCCGCACGGGCAGTCGGCCGCCGTCGCCGAGCAGTTGGGCGACGGGGTGCTCATCGTGGACTGCGGCGCCGACTTCCGCCTCGGGAGCGCGGCGGAGTGGGAGCGCTACTACGGCTCCCCGCACGCCGGGACCTGGCCCTACGGCCTGCCCGAGCTGCCGGGCGCGCGCGAGGCGCTGGCCGGGACGCGGCGCGTCGCGGTACCCGGCTGCTACCCCACGGCGGTCACCCTGGCCCTCTTCCCCGCGTATGCCGCGGGCCTGGTCGAGCCCGAGGCCGTGATCGTCGCCGCGTCCGGCACCTCGGGCGCGGGGCGTTCGCTCAAGCCGCACCTGCTGGGCAGCGAGGTCATGGGCTCGCTCAGCCCCTACGGCGTCGGCGGCGTCCACCGGC
The DNA here is from genome assembly GCF_003626575.1 of Streptomyces radicis. GTDB lineage: Bacteria > Actinomycetota > Actinomycetes > Streptomycetales > Streptomycetaceae > Streptomyces > Streptomyces radicis. The sequence goes on from NZ_RBDY01000001.1 coordinate 217,009, forward strand.
ACACCCCCGAGATGGCGCAGAACCTCTCGGCGGTCGCCGGGGAGCGCGTGACGATCTCGTTCACGCCCACCCTCGCGCCCATGCCCCGGGGCATCCTCGCCACGTGCTCGGCCAGGGCCAGGCCCGGCGTCACCGCGGCCACCGTGCGCGAGACCTATGCCAAGGCCCTGGCGGGCGAGCCGTTCGTCCGCCTGCTCCCCGAGGGCCGGTGGCCCACCACCGCGGCCGTCGTGGGGTCCAACGCCGCGCTCGTGCAGGTCGCCCTCGACGAGGCGGCGGGCCGGGTCATCGCCATCAGCGCCATCGACAACCTCACCAAGGGCACCGCGGGCGGCGCGGTGCAGAGCATGAACATCGCCCTCGGCCTCGCCGAGGACCTGGGACTTTCCACGATCGGAGTCGCACCGTGAGCGTTACGGCAGCACAGGGGTTCACCGCGGCGGGGGTCGCCGCGGGGATCAAGGCACCGGGGGATGGCGGCGCCCGCCGCGACTTGGCGCTCGTGGTCAACCAGGGCCCCAGCACCGCCGCCGCGGGCGTCTTCACGGCCAACCGCGTCAAGGCCGCGCCCGTCGTCTGGTCCGAGCAGGTGCTCAAGGGCGGCCAGGTCTCCGCCGTCGTGCTCAACTCCGGTGGCGCCAACGCCTGCACGGGCCCCCTCGGCTTCCAGGACACCCACGCCACCGCCGAGCGCGCCGCCGAGGTGCTCGGGCTGAACGCCGCCGAGATCGCCGTCGCCTCCACCGGCCTGATCGGCCTGCGGCTGCCGATGGACAAGCTGCTGCCCGGCATCGGGACGGCCGCGGCCGAGCTGTCCCCGCACGGCGGCGAGAAGGCCGCCCTCGCCATCATGACCACCGACACCGTGCACAAGACCGCCGTCGCGCGCGGCGACGGCTGGACCGTGGGCGGCATGGCCAAGGGCGCGGGCATGCTCGCCCCGGGGCTCGCCACCATGCTGGTCGTCCTCACCACCGACGCCGACGTGGCCGCCCCTGAGCTCGACGCCGCGCTGCGCGCCGCCACCAGGACGACGTTCGACCGTGTGGACTCCGACGGCTGTATGTCCACCAACGACACCGTGCTGCTGCTCGCCTCCGGCGCCTCGGGGACCGCGCCCGAGGCGGCCGCGTTCGCCGGGGCCGTCCACGCGGTGTGCGCCGACCTCGCCACCCAGCTGGTCAAGGACGCCGAGGGCGCGTCCAAGGACATCCGCGTCGAGGTCACGGGCGCCGCGAGCGAGGAAGAGGCCGTCGAGGTGGGCCGCTCCATCGCGAGGAACAACCTTCTCAAGTGCGCCATCCACGGCGAGGACCCCAACTGGGGCCGCGTCCTGGCCGCCATCGGCACCACGTCGGCCACGTTCGAGCCGGACCAGCTCAGCGTCGCCATCAACGGCGTGTGGGTCTGCAAGAACGGCTCCTACGGCGAGGACCGCGGCCAGGTCGACATGCGCTTCCGCGAGGTCACCATCACCGCCGACCTCGCCGCGGGCACCGGGTCCGCCGTCATCTGGACGAACGACCTCACCGCGGACTACGTCCACGAGAACAGCGCGTACTCCTCATGAGCGCCCCCCACACCCCCCGCCCGCCCCGCAAGCACACCGCGCTCCCCAAGGCCCGCATCCTGATCGAGGCCCTGCCCTGGCTGACGCGGCACCACGGCAGGACCGTCGTCATCAAGTTCGGCGGCAACGCCATGGTGGACGACGCGCTCAAGGCCGCGTTCGCCCAGGACGTGGTGTTCCTGCGGCACGCCGGGCTGCACCCGGTCGTCGTGCACGGCGGCGGCCCCCAGATCAGCGCCCAGCTCGACCGGCTCGGCCTGGACTCCGAGTTCCGCGCGGGGCTGCGCGTGACCACCCCCGAGGCCATGGACGTGGTCAGGATGGTGCTGGCGGGCCAGGTCCAGCGCGAGCTGGTCGGCCTGCTCAACCGGCACGGCCCGCTCGCCGTCGGCATGACCGGCGAGGACGCCCACCTGATGTCCGCCGTCAAGCGCTACGCCGACGTCGATGGGGAGCGCGTCGACCTCGGCCGGGTCGGCGAGGTCACCGCCACCGACACCGGCGCGATCGAGGCCCTGCTGCGCGACGGCCGCATCCCGGTCGTCTCGTCCGTCGCCCGCGGCGCCGACGACGACCACGTCTACAACGTCAACGCCGACACCGCCGCCGCCGCGCTTGCCGCCGCGCTGCGCGCCGAGACGCTGATGGTGCTCACCGATGTCGAGGGCCTCTACGCCGACTGGCCCGCGAGCGACGAGGTCATCAGCAGGCTCACCGAGAGCGAGTTGGAGAAGCTGCTGCCCGACCTGGCCAGCGGCATGGTGCCCAAGATGGAGGGCTGCCTGCACGCCGTGCGGAACGGCGTGCGCACCGCGCGGGTCATAGACGGACGCGTCCCGCACGCCATCCTGCTGGAGATCTTCACGGACGAGGGGATCGGGACGATGGTCGTGCCCGACGGGGCAGGCGAGGGAGAGCCGACATGAACGCCACAGCCCAGAACGCCACCGCCCCCACCGACACCGCCCCCACCGACGCCGCTTCGGGCAACGCCGCGCTCACCGCCCGCTGGCAGGGCGCCCTGATGGACAACTACGGCACCCCGAGGCTGCCCCTCACCCATGGCGAGGGCGCCCGCCTGTGGGACGCCGAGGGGCGCGCGTACCTCGACTTCGTCGGGGGCATCGCCGTCAACTCCCTCGGCACGGGGCACCCCGCCGTGGTCCGCGCCGTCAGCGAGCAGGTCGCGCGCCTCGGCCATGTCTCCAACCTGTTCGTGGCCGAGCCCCCGGTCGCCCTGGCCGAGCGGCTGCTTGCGCTCGCGGGCCGCCCAGGGCGTGTCTTCTTCTGCAACTCGGGCGCCGAGTCCGTCGAGGCGGCGTTCAAGATCGGCCGCCTCACCGGGCGTTCGCACATGGTCGCCGCCGAGGGAGGGTTCCACGGCCGCACCATGGGCGCCCTGGCCCTCACCGGGCAGCCCGCCAAGCAGGACCCGTTCCGGCCGCTGCCCGGCGATGTCACCCATGTCCCCTACGGCGACGCCGACGCGCTGCGGGCCGCGGTCACGACCGACACCGCCCTGGTGATCCTCGAGCCCATCCAGGGCGAGAACGGCGTGGTCGTGCCCCCCGGCGGCTATCTCGCCGAGGCCCGCGCGATCACGCGCGCCACCGGGACGCTGCTGGTCCTCGACGAGGTGCAGACGGGCATCGGGCGCACCGGGCACTGGCTCGCCGGGCAGGCCGAGGGCGTCGACGCCGATGTGATCACGCTCGCCAAGGGGCTTGCCGGTGGCCTGCCGATCGGCGCGACCCTGGCGTTCGGCGAGGCGGCCGAGCTGCTCACGGCGGGGACGCACGGCTCGACGTTCGGCGGGAACCCCGTCTCGTGCGCCGCCGCCCTCGCCGTCCTCGACACCATCGCCTCCGACGACCTGCTGCGACGCGTCAAGGCCGCGGGGGAGCGGCTGCGTGAAGGCGTCTGGGGCCTGGGGCACCCCTTGGTCGACCGCGTCAGGGGCGCCGGGCTGCTGCTGGGTATCGTGCTCACCGAGCCCCTGGCACCCCAGGTGCAACGTGCGGCTCAGGACGCCGGGTTCCTGGTGAACGCGGTCGCGCCCGACGTGGTGCGGCTCGCCCCGCCCCTCGTCGTGGGGGACGCGGAGGTGGACGCGTTGCTCGGGGCCCTGCCCGGCATCCTGGACGCCGCCGACACGTCGGCCGCGGCGCGATGAGCGGCGCAACGCGATGAGCTGTGCAACGCGATGACCAACGATGAGGGAGCATGACCGAGGAGCGGCAGCCCGCCGGGAGCGCAGTACCGCAGACCCGGACCGCCCGCCACCGGCGGATCGTCGACATCCTGGGCCGGCAGCCGGTGCGCTCGCAGAGCCAGCTGGCCAAGCTGCTGGCCGACGACGGACTGAGCGTCACCCAGGCGACGCTCAGCCGCGACCTCGACGAGCTGGGCGCGGTGAAGATCCGCAACACCGGGGGGGAGCTGATCTACGCGGTGCCGAGCGAGGGGGGCTTCCGCACCCCTCAGGCGCCGCTCGGCGAGTCGGCCAAGGAGGTGCGGATGGCGCGCCTCGCGGAGGAGCTGCTGATCTCCGCCGAGGCGTCGGCCAACCTGGTGGTGCTGCGCACGCCCCCGGGCGCCGCGCAGTTCCTGTCCTCGGTGATCGACCAGGCGCAGCTCCACGACATCCTCGGCACCGTCGCGGGTGACGACACGGTGCTGCTGATCACCCGTCACCCGACGGGCGGCCAGCGGCTGGCGGACCATCTGCTGCGGCTGGTGCAGCGGCAGCAGGACTCCTCGGGGGAGGGCTGACCGCGGCCAGCCGCCTCGGCAGCGCGAACCGCAGCGTCTCATCGGCCACCTGCACCTCCTCCACCTCCGCGAACCCCCGCTCGGCCAGCGCGGCGACGAGCCCGGACACCGGCACCTCGGGGACGGAGGCGCCGGAGCTGACGCCCACGGTGGTCACGCCGTCGAACCACTCGTCCCTGACCTGCCCCGCGTCGTCGATCAGCCGCGCGTCGCCCGCGCCCGCGCGCAGCGCCACCTCGACGAGGCGCGCGGAGTTCGACGAGTTGGCCGAGCCGACGACCAGCAGCAGGTCGCAGCGGGGAGCGATGGCGCGGACCGCGTCCTGTCGGTTCTGGCTGGCGTAGCAGATGTCGTCGCCCGGCGGGTCGGTCAGCAGCGGCAGCCGCTCGCGCAGCGCGCCGACCGTCTCGGCGACCTCGTCGACGGCGAGCGTCGTCTGGGACAGCCACACGACGCGCTCGGGGTCGGCCACCGGGAGCGCCCTCGCCTGCTCGGGCGACTCCACCACCGTGATCCGCCCCGGGGCGTGGCCCACCGTGCCGGTCACCTCCTCGTGCCCGGCGTGGCCGACGAGCGCGATCTGGTACCCCTCGGCGGCGAACCGTTCCGCCTCGCGGTGGACCTTGGTGACCAGGGGGCAGACCGCGTCCACCACGGACAGCTCGCGCTCGGCCGCCTGGGCGTGCACCTCGGGGGCCACCCCGTGCGCCGAGAGCACCACGACGGAGCCGACCGGCACCTCGTCGAGCTCGTCGACGAAGACGGCGCCCCGGTCGGCCAGGTCCCTGACCACGTGCGTGTTGTGCACGATCTGCCGCCGGACGTAGACCGGGGGGCCATGGCGCTCGAGCACCCGTTCCACGGTCTCGATCGCCCGCTCCACGCCCGCGCAGAACCCGCGCGGGGCGGCCAGCAGTACCTTCCCCATCGAAAGCCTTCTCCCTCGGCGCCCTTCGGCGTCCGTCAGCGGTCTCGGTGCCCGGCGAGCCGGGCCAGCGCGGCCAGGTGCGCCCCGGCCGGGTCGGCGGGCTCGGCGGCGTCGAGGCAGGCGAGCGCCAGGCGCAGCTCCTCCTCGGCCGCCTCCTCCGCCCACGCCCGGCCGCCCGCCTCCTCCACCAGGGACGCGAGCAGCGCCGTCTCCTCCGGCTCGGGCGGCGGGGCCTGGCCCGGGTCCCTGCGCTGCTCGCGGGTGTACTGCTCGGACAGGCGGCGCGCGGCAGGGGTGCCCGAGTCGAGCGCGGCGACGACCGGCAGGGACTTCTTCCGGTTGGCCAGGTCCGCCCCCGCGGGCTTGCCGGTGACGGCCGGGTCGCCCCAGATGCCGAGCAGGTCGTCGGTGAGCTGGAACGCCATGCCCAGGTGGGTGCCGAACCGCCGCAGCGACTCGACGCGTTCGGGCGAGGCGCCGCCCCACAGCGCGCCGAGGGCGCACGAACAGGCGAGCAGCGCCGCCGTCTTGCGCTCGGTCATGGCCAGGCACTCGGGGAGCGACACATGGAAGCGGTCCTCGAAGCTGATGTCCGTGTGCTCGCCCTCGATCAGCTGGGTGGTGGCCTCGCTGAGCCAGCGGATGCCGGTGACGGCGGCGAGCGGGGCGGGCTGCTCGGTCAGCACCCTGCTGGCGTGCATCAGCAGCGCGTCCCCGGCGAGCAGCGCGGCGGACGAGCCGAACACCGTCCAGGCGGTGGCCCGGTGGCGGCGCGTGGTGTCGCCGTCGAGGATGTCGTCGTGCAGCAGCGAGAAGTTGTGCACCAGCTCGACGGCCACGGCGGGGGCCACCGCCTCCTCGGCGCTGCCGCCCACGGCCTCGGCGCAGCCGAAGACCAGCGCGGGGCGCAGGGCCTTGCCCGCGGGGGCGTCGTCGGGGCGGCCCGAGGCGTCGGTCCAGCCGAAGTGGTACGAAGCCACGCGGGCCACCGGCGTGGGCAGCCGGTGGATCCACTGGCGCAGGGCGGGGTCGAGCAGCGCGCGGGCGTCGCGCAGGGTGTCGCGGGCGGTGTGCGCTCCGCCCGCCGTGTCAGGGACGGTGGTCATGACGGGGCCTCGGCTTCCTGGCGGTGCTCGGTGGGGGCGGGTGGCTCGGTGGGGGCGACGGGCTCGGTGGCGGCGGCCGTCCCGGTGAGGGCGAGCGCCTCCTCGACGAGCGCCTCGACGACGCGGGACTCAGGGACGGTGCGCATCATGTCGCCCTTGACGAAGATGTGACCCTGGCCGTCGCCCGATGAAACACCCGGATGCGTCTCCCTCGCCTCGCCCGGGCCGTTGACGACGCAGCCCACTGCCGCGGCGGGCCGCCGCGGGGGGTCCCGGCATGCAGAGATCGACGGGCATCACGCCACTCCCTCATCCGGATCGCTGATCACATCGCTGATCACCTTGCTGATCACGATGTTCAGCTTGACCGTTCGGAGTAGCGGCTGGAACAGCGCGTTGCGCATTGTCCGCGCGCCCCCTCGCGCGCCCGCGCGCTCCGGGCGGGTGTCTCAGGCGTGCTGACCAGGAGTTCTGTTCAGGCCAAAGGAAGGGGGTGGTGTGGCCGCCCGGCGCGTAATCACCCGTGTGGGTGAGGCGCGTTCTCCTTGTGCCACTCGTCGGCCAGCAGGGCCCACACCTGGAGGTCGTGCCGCGTGCCGCCCATGGCGAACACGCTGCGCATCGTGCCCTCGCACGTCATGCCGAGGCGCCTTGCGACGGCGATGCTCGGCGCGTTGAGCGGGCTGACCAGCCACTCGACCCGCGCGAGGCCGCGCGCCCCGATCGCCCAGTCGATCATCGCGCCCGCGGCCCGCGTGACCAGGCCGCGGCCCTGGGCGCCGGGGGCCAGCCAGGCGCCCAGCTCGCAGCTGCCCTGCGGCACGCTGAAGATCCGGTAGATCATGCCCCCGACCAGCTCGCCGTCCAGCCGGATGCCGTAGATCCGCCCGGTGTCGGCCGCCTGCCGGTCGGCGTACCGCTGGAGGAACGCGCGTGCCGACGCCGTGTCCTTCACGTCGTGCGCCCAGGGCAGCCAGGGCGTCAGGTGCTCCCGCGCCCGGTCGGTGAAGGCGGCCAGCTCGTCCGCCTGCCAGGGCTCGAGGGGACAGAGCTCGGCGCCGGGGCCGAGGGGGGCACTGAGCACGTCAAACCTCCGGGTGCGACCGCCCGTTCGGGCCGGAACGATCACCCTAGCCAGCGGCGAACGCGTCGGCGAAGGCTTTTCGGGTCGGCGAGGGCTCCCGCCGGTCGAGCACCGCGAAGACCACATGGTCGAACCGCCGGGCGAACGCCCCGCCCGCGCCGAGCGGTCCGCGGAACGCCTCGGCCACGTGCGCCGGGTCGTTGCGGAACACCCCGCAGCCCCACGCCCCGAGCACCAGCCGCCGGTACCCCGCCGCCGCGGCCACCTCGAGCACGCGCGTCGCCCGCGACCGCAGCGCGCCTGGCACCTCGCCCGCCCGCTCGGGGGCGAGCCGCGCAATCACCCCCGCGTTGGGCGCCGCCGAGGTCAGGAACCCGGCCGCGAACGGCTCGGGCAGCAGCGCCCCCTTGTCGTCCCTGAAGACCGGCACGCCGGGGGAGTGGATGACGCGGTCGCTGTAGAAGGGGTCGGGGTCGGCCCGGTGCGCCGCGTAGAACTCCGGGACCCGCAGCAGGCACGTGTGGAGCGCGGAGGCCCGGCACAGCGCCTCCTCCTGCGCCTGCGCCCCGTTGAGGAAGCCGCCGCCCGGGTTGCGCGCCGAGGCGAAGTTGAGCACGGCCACGGCGCCGCCGCCCCCGGTGACCAGGCGTCGCGCGGCGACGGTGCTGCTCTCCCCCGTGACCTCGAACGCGGCGACCTCGCGCGCGTCCGGCGCCCCGGGGTCCACCGGCGGGAGGGGCACGGGATCGGGCCCGAACAGCGCGGTGCCCTCGCGCGCCGCGGCCGTCGCCCCGCCGATGTCCACCCGCCGCCCGCCGGGGCCCGGGTACCAGCCGGCGGTCACGAACTCCTCGGTCTCCCTGGCGATCCCCCGCAGCCGCGCGCTCACGCCCGCTCCCCGTCGGCCGCCGGAGGCGTGGTCGCCCGAGGCGTGGTCGCCCGGGGCGTGGGTGGCAGGGGCAGCGGCAGCCCCGGCAGGCCGTCGATGCTGGTCGCGATGTGGTCCTTCGTGTGGAAGTACGCGTCAAGCGACGCGTCCGTCTCCCGCGCGAAGCGCGAGCCGTGCAGCGGGCGGTCGCCCTCGTAGCCCATGAACGGGACCGCGTAGCCGCAGCTGTCCCTGATCAGCTCGGCGGTCACCACGATGATCGCCCGCAGCCCGTGGTCGGCCGCGTCGATGGCGGGGAAGCGCGCGAGGAGGGCGGGGAAGCGCGGGTCGTCGCGGAAGACCGGCTCGCCCCGCCCGTGCACCCTGACGATGTTCGGCGGGCCCTGGAACGCGCACCACATCAGGGTGATGCGGCCGTTCTCCCTGAGGTGGGCGATGGTCTCCGCGTTGCTCCCGGCGAAGTCGAGATAGGCGAGGGTCAGCTCGTCGAGCACCGCGAACGAGCCGGTGAGGCCCTTGGGCGAGAGGTTCACCGTGCCGTCGGCCGCGAGCGGGGCGGTGGCGGTGAAGAAGAGGGGCTGCTCCTCGATGAACGTCCTCAGCCTGCCGTCGATGCGTTCGTATGACTTGCCCATGTCCCGCAGTATGCCCAGGCCTTGGGCGCCCCTGGCGAGCGGATTGACGAACCATGCGGATGTCTGCATACTTATTCCAGACCGTGCATGCTTCATAAGGAGACACCGTGACCCAGCGCGTCGTACTCGCCTACTCCGGCGGTCTTGACACCTCCGTCTGCATCGGCTGGATCGCCGAGGCGACCGGTGCCGAGGTCGTCGCCGTCGCCGTCGACGTCGGCCAGGGCGGCGAGAGCCTGGATGTCATCCGCAAGCGCGCGCTCGCGTGCGGCGCGGTCGAGGCCGAGGTCGTGGACGCCAAGGACGAGTTCGCCGACGAGTACTGTCTCCCCGCGATCAAGGCCAACGGCCTCTACATGGACCGCTACCCCCTGGTCTCCTCGCTCTCCCGGCCCGTCATCGTCAAGCACCTGGCCGCCGCCGCCCGCAAGCACGGCGCCGACACCGTCGCCCACGGCTGCACCGGCAAGGGGAACGACCAGGTGAGGTTCGAGGCGGGCATCGCCTCCCTCGCCCCCGACCTGACGTGCATCGCCCCCGTCAGGGACTACGCGATGACCCGGGACAAGGCCATCGCCTTCGCCGAGGCCAAGGGCCTGCCGATCGCCACGAGCAAGAAGTCGCCGTACTCCATCGACGCCAACGTCTTCGGCCGCGCCATCGAGACGGGCTTCCTCGAGGACATCTGGAACGCCCCGATCGAGGACATCTACGAGTACACGCGGAATCCCGCCACCGCGCGGGACGCCGACGAGGTCGTCATCACCTTCGAGCGCGGCGTCCCCGTGGCCGTCGACGGCCGGTCCGTCACCATGCTCCAGGCGATCCAGGAGCTGAACGAGCGGGCGGGCGCCCAGGGCGTCGGCCGGATCGACATGGTCGAGGACCGGCTGGTCGGCATCAAGTCACGCGAGGTGTACGAGGCCCCCGGCGCCATCGCGCTCATCGCCGCGCACCAGGAGCTGGAGAGCGTCACGGTCGAGCGCGAGCTGGCCCGTTACAAGCGGCAGGTCGAGCAGCGCTGGTCCGAGCTGGTCTACGACGGCCTGTGGTTCTCCCCGCTCAAGCGGGCCCTCGACGGCTTCGTCGACGAGGCGAACGAGCACGTCAGCGGCGACATCAGGATGACGCTGCACGGCGGCCGCGCCGTGGTCACCGGTCGGCGCTCGGGCCAGTCGCTCTACGACTTCAGCCTCGCCACGTACGACACGGGCGACACGTTCGACCAGTCGCTCGCCAAGGGCTTCATCGACATCTTCGGCCTCTCGAGCAAGATCGCGGCGCGGCGGGACCTCGCCCAGTGACGGCGGCGAAGGGCGGCGGCGACGTCCGGCTGTGGGGCGGCCGGTTCGCCAGCGGGCCCGCCGAGGCCCTGGAGAGGCTCAGCGCCTCCGTCCACTTCGACTGGCGGCTCGCGCCCTACGACATCGCCGGGTCCCGCGCCCACGCCCGCGTCCTGCACCGGGCCGGGCTGCTCACCGACGACGAGCTCGAGCGCATGCTGGCCGGGCTCGACCGCCTGGCCGCCGATGTCGCGGACGGCTCGTTCACCGGCACGATCGCCGACGAGGACGTGCACACCGCGCTCGAGCGCGGCCTGCTTGAGCGGCTCGGTCCCGAGCTCGGCGGCAAGCTGCGCGCGGGCCGCTCGCGCAACGACCAGGTGGCCACCCTCTTCCGCATGTACCTGCGCGACCACGCGCGGATCATCGGCGGGCTGCTCGCCGACCTCCAGGCGGCGCTGATCGGCCTGGCCGAGGCCCACCCCGACGTCGCCATGCCCGGCAGGACCCACTTCCAGCACGCCCAGCCCATCCTGTTCGCGCACCACGTCCTGGCCCATGTCCAGGCGCTGTCGAGGGACGGCGAGCGGCTGCGGCAGTGGGACGCGCGCACGGCCGTGTCCCCGTACGGGGCGGGCGCGTTGGCCGGCTCGTCGCTCGGCCTCGACCCCGAGGCGGTCGCCGCCGAGCTGGGCTTCGAGGGCGGCTCTTCGGCGAACTCGATCGACGGCACCGCCGCGCGGGACTTCGTCGCGGAGTTCGCGTTCATCACGGCCATGGCGGGCGTGGACATCTCGCGGATCGCCGAGGAGATCATCATCTGGAACACGAGGGAGTTCTCCTTCGTGACCCTGGACGACGCGTTCTCCACCGGCAGCTCGATCATGCCGCAGAAGAAGAACCCCGACATCGCCGAGCTGGCCCGCGGCAAGTCGGGGCGCCTCATCGGGAACCTGACGGGGCTGCTTGCCACCCTCAAGGCGCTCCCGCTCGCCTACAACCGCGACCTCCAGGAGGACAAGGAGCCGGTCTTCGACTCCTGCGACCAACTCGAGGTGCTGCTCCCGGCGTTCACCGGCATGGTCGCCACCCTCACGGTCAACGCCGCGCGCATGGCCGAGCTGGCGCCCGCGGGCTTCTCGCTCGCGACCGACATCGCCGAGTGGCTGGTCAAGCGGGGCGTGCCGTTCCGCGTGGCCCACGAGGTCGCCGGTGAGTGCGTCAAGGTGTGCGAGGCGGAGGGCATCGAGCTCGATCAGCTCACCGACGAGCAGTTCGCCAAGATCTCCCCGCACCTCACCCCCGAGGTCCGCACCGTCCTGACGGTCGAGGGCGCCCTCGCGGCGCGCGACGCGCGCGGCGGCACCGCGCCCTCGGCGGTCGCCGTCCAGCTCGATGAGGCCGGAGCGGCCCTGGCCGAGCAGCGGGCCTGGGCGGCGGCCACCCGCTGACGGGGCCACCCGTCGGCACGCGCGGCGGGTGGCGGGCGGCGGCCCGTCACCCGCCCGCGTAACGCAGCCCGATCCGCGCCCGCACCGCGTCGAGCGTGCGCATCACCGCCAGGCTCCCGTCCAGCGGCACGAGCGGCGACTCCGTCTCCCCGGCGCGCAGGCACCGCATCACCTCGGCCGCCTGGTACGCCATCGTCCCCGCGGGCCCGGGCCCGGCGAACTCCTCGGGCTCGCTCCCCTCCCGGTGCAGCACGAAGCGCTCCGGGCTGAAGAACCCCCGCGGGAACGCGATCCGCCCCCGCTCCCCCGTCACCACCGCGGTCCGCGCCGTGTCACCGCGCAGCGAGCAGGTCAACGCCGCCACCGCGCCGGACGCGTAGCCGAGCAGCATCCCGGTGTTGAGGTCCACACCCCCCTCGATCCGCGCCACGGCCGACACCTCGGCGGGCTCCCCGAGCAGCAGGTGCGCGAACGAGACGGGGTACACGCCCAGGTCGAGCAGCGCGCCGCCACCCAGCGCGGGGTCGAGCAGCCGGTGCCCCGGGTCGAACGGCCCGCCGATGCCGAAGTCCGCGTGCACCGCGACAACCTCGCCGATCGCCCCGTCGTGGACCAGCTCCACCGCCCGCCGGATCGAGGGGTTGCAGTACATCCACATGGCCTCCATGAGGAAGACGCCCCGCTCCCGCGCCAGGGCCACCAGCTCACGGGCCTCCGCCTCGTTCATCGTGAACGGCTTCTCGCACAGCACCGGCTTCCCCGCCTCGAGGCACAGCCGCACCGCCGGGTGGTGGGCGCTGTGCGGGGTGGCGACATGGATCACGTCCACCTCGGGGTCGGCGGCCAGCGCCGCCCAGTCGCCGTACGCCCTCGGGATCCCGAAGCGGCGCGCGAACTCCTCGGCGGCGCGCGGCGAACGCGACCCCACCGCGGCCACCTCGGCGCCGGGCAGCGTCGCCAGGTCCCCGGCCAGCTTGGCCGCTATGCCCCCCGTCGCGAGGATGCCCCACCGCACGGGGCGGCCCCTCGACTCGTCGGCGCCCTCGCCCATGTGACTCTCCTTCCGCCCCGGGAAGTCCCTTGTCAGTGGGGCCCACTACGGTTTCGATCACTGTAGAAGGCGACCTTCGGGGAGATGGTCATGGGGTGGATGAGCGCGGGTGACTACACCGTCGCCCTCGGCGACACGGGAAAGGTCCTCTGCCGGAACAAGGCGGGGAAGCCGCTGAAGTCCGTGCCGGCGAAGATCGCGGAGGAGCCGGCCGTCGTCCAGCTCCGGCAGCTGACCGACTGGCTGGCCCGGCACGAGCGCGAGTGCCTGGCCACGGCCGAGCGCTGGATGATCCGCTCGCTGCCCGTTCCCGCCCCCGTCCTGGTGCGCGTGTGGCCCGACCCGGCCTGGCGCGCCGCCCTGCGCGACCTTGTCGTCACCGACGCGGACGGCGCCGTCGCGGGCTTCCTGCGCGACGCCGACCCCGAGCGCGGCGTCGGCCTGGTCGACCTCGACGGCGACAGCGTCCGCACCGACGCGCGCGTGCTGCGGATCCCGCACCCCGTCCTGCTCGACGACCTCGACGAGCTGCGGGACTTCGCCACCGAGCTCGGGCTGCGCCAGGGCACGGGCCAGCTGCACCGCGAGGTCTGGCACCGCGGCGCGGACGGCGCCGAGCCGGTCGACCGGGCCGCCACCTTCGTCCACACCTACGCGGGCGGCGTCTACAGCCAGCTCCGCTTCCTCCTCGGCCGCGCCACCTCGCTCGGGTACCGCGTGCGGGGCGGGCAGGCCGTCTGCCCGGTCGTCGAGGACGGCACGACGGTCGAGGCCCGCGTCTGGCTGGGCGAGTACGAGGGGTCAGGGCGCACCGAGACAGGCCCGCTCAGCTGGAACACCCCGGAGGGGCGCGCCCTGCGCCTGGGCGACATCGGGCCCGTCGCCTGGTCCGAGGGCATGCGCATGGCCGCCGCGCTCCACGCGGGCCGCGACACCCAGGAGGACGCCCGATGAGCACCGAGACCCCCTGGGCCGACCGGCCCGACCAGGTCACCGCAGGGCTCCTGCTCGACGCGGGCGCCGTCCTGCCGCTCGACGACGCGCGCGCGAGCGCGGGCGATGACGTCGACACCCTGACCGCCCGCGCCTACACCCACCCCGCCCTCGACGAGCGGCCCGTGGTGCGCCTGGTGGCCGAGACCCTCGGCGAGGCCGAGGACCTGGCGCTCGGCTATCTCGGCCTCGCCCGAGACGAGGCCGAGGAGGCGCCGCGCGTCGGCCGCGTCCGCCGCGAGAGCCTCGGCTTCCCCGCCTGGGCCCTGGTCAACGACCCGGCGAACGGCCATCACGCGCTCGCCCTCGTCCAGGACATCGAGCGCCTCGCCCGCACGGCGGCCAGCCGCGCCGGGGCGGCCAAGGACGGCTTCGACCAGCTGGGCGAGCGCCTCGGGCGGTCAGTGCCGCACTTCCTGCCCACGTTCTACGAGCAGGCCGCGCGCGTCTTCCTCTCGCACGAGAACACCTCGTACGCCGCCACGTTCTTCGGCAAGGCCCGCGCCGCCGAGCGCGTCCACGACCTCGAGGTGGACGAGGCGCGGCAGCGCGCGGTCTTCCTGGAGTTCGCCTTCGCCGGGGCCCTCACCGTCAAGGCGCTGCGCGACCACGTCAAGGACCTGACCCGCAGACTGTCCCCCGAGGAGGCGTGGCGCCAGTTCAGGCAGCTCACCGTCGAGCGCTGCGCGGCCGGGATGCCGCCCTACGCCTCGCTCGCCGCCGACTCCCGCAAGCTCCTCCGCGCCGCGGGGCTCGACGTGGCGGCCGAGGAGCGGGCCCTGGTCGGGGAGTTGCTCGACCACTCGTCCGTCGTGGACGCGCCCTCTTCGTTCTGGACCGGGTACCGGAGCGCGCTCGTCGACCTCGCCGCCGAGCGGCCCGGGGTCCGCGACCGGCTGCTGTCCCTCATGCCCTCCCAGCTGACCGTCGAGGGCGGCGGCGACGAGACCTGGCTCGACCTGCTCGCCGCCACGGGGGCCGAGCGGGTGCTCGCCGACGAGCGGGTGTCCGCCGCCGAGTCGGGCGAGGCGGCCCAGGGCGAGGGCGGCGCGGGGGAGCGGTCGTCGGCCGCCGAGTGGCTCTCCCGCTGGAGCGCCCACCTGCAACGCGGCTGGTCCTCCCACCGGTCGCCCGCCACCTACGCGCTGGCCCGGCGCCTCGCCCCCAGGCTGCGCGCCGACGGCGTGCCGGTGGCGTCGTTCGGCCGCCGCCGCGGGCGGCACGGCGGCGCCGACGCGGAGCTGCTCGAGGCCTGCCTGGCCGAGGGCGTCCCCGTGGCCGACCCGACCGATGGCCTGGTCCTCGACCTGGACGACTGGTTCGGCGCGCCCGAGGACGAGCGGTGCGACTTCGCAGCCCTCGCCGCCGACCCGCGCTACCGCCCCCCGCTCACCGCCTCCGTCGGCGCCACCGCCCAGCACCGCGACCCCGGGCGGCTCACCACCGCCGCGGCCCACCCGGTGCTGCGCGAGCTGCTGCGCGAGTGGCTCGCCGCCCGCGCCGACGAGGTCACGGGCGCCACCGCGCTGCCCGCCGCCCGCGCCGCGCTCGACCGGCTGCTGGCCGCCGAGCGGATCGCCGCCGACGTCCACCCCGACGCCCTCGCCCGCGTCACCGCCCACGACCTGGCGCCGCTGGTCGCCCGCACCCTGCGCGCCGGGATCTTCGACGAGCTCGGCTGGCCCGCCCTCGATGAGGGCATGCGGCTGATGGCGCCGCACGTATCCGGGAACGGCGCGCGGTCGCTCGGCGTGGAGGAGGCATGGCCGGGGGTCATCCTCGGAAACTCCGCCAAGGCCGTCGTCGTCGGCCCCGACCGCGTCCTCATCGACCACGACGTCCGGATCCCCGACACCGACCTGTGGCGGCGGCCCGCGTTCCGCTACGTGGACGGCGAGCTGCTGGTCACCTGGTGGGCCGACGGGGGGCACCGCGCGTACTGGTCCTCGCGCCCCGACGACATCTTCCCGATCGGCGGCGCCCACCTGTCGCGCTCCGGGGTGCTCCCCTGCCGGGTCGCCCCGCCGCTGCCGGGCGGCGGCCTGACCACCGGCGGGCGCCCCCTGCACGCGGGGGACACCAGCTATCCCCAGGAGGCGGCCGTCCTCACCGACGGCACCGCCCACTGGCGTCTCGAGCACCGCCAACGGGAGAGCGTCTGGCGGGAGTTCGACCCGGCCACCGGCGAGGGCGGCCGCGACTCGCTTCCGGCGTTCCTCGCGGGCGGGGCCGCCGACGGCGCCCGCCTGATCCCCCACTACTGCTCCCTGCTGGCCATGGCGCCGGGGCTCGAGACCACCCCCCTCGGCACCGACGGCTCCCTGCTCGGCTGGTGGGTGCGGTACGAGGAGGCCGACGGCGGCACGTTCAGGGCCCGCGGCACCGATGGCCGCACGGTCAGCCTCACCCATGGGACGCCCGGCCACATCAGCCCGGCCCAGCCCGTGCCGATCGGCGCGCTGCGGCTGCCGGGCGGCGCCGAGCCGGTGCTCGCGATCAGCCGGAACAACGCGTTCCTCTTCCCCGACGGCGCCGACCGCACCACAGGGGCGCTCGGCTCGACCCCGACCTCCGCGCGCGGCGGCGACTTCGCGGCGGGCACCCCGCTCATGCCCCCCGCCCCGCTCTGGCACGCCCT
Organism: Streptomyces radicis; assembly: GCF_003626575.1. Taxonomy (GTDB): domain Bacteria; phylum Actinomycetota; class Actinomycetes; order Streptomycetales; family Streptomycetaceae; genus Streptomyces; species Streptomyces radicis. The sequence goes on from NZ_RBDY01000001.1 coordinate 233,409, forward strand.
GCGCGTCAGGGACGAGACGGGCTCACTCGCGCTGCGCGAGGTCACCGACGACACGGCCGGGCGGCTGATCGCGGCCGTCGCCGAGCTGGACGCCGCGTTCACCCGCGCCGACCGCGAGGACCGCGAGGCCGGGCGCACCCCCGACCCGGCCGCGCGCGCCGAGGAGCGGGAGCGCGCCCTGGCCGACGCCGTCGCCGCCGAGCTCCCCGAGGTGAAGGACCGCTCCCTGCTGCTCGGCGTCGCGGGCATCGTCCGCTTCGCCACCCGCGCGTCCCGCTCCATCGCGCGGCTCACCGGCCCCCGGCAGGACGAGGCGAAGGCCGACGGGCCGATGTTCGCCGACTACCAGCCCCGGCACGGCACGGACCGCCTGATCGCCGAGGCCGCGGGCCCCCTCGCCGAGCGGCCCCTCCAGCGGCTGTGGAGCAACGGCCTGTGGAGCTGCCTCCAGCAGATCCGGGCGGTGAACCACGTGCTGAACGGCAAGCCCGCCACCGGCGCCCCGCTCACCGCCGCCGACCGCGCCGAGGCGCTGCCCGACGGCTGGCGCGCCGAGCCCCGCACCGCTCCCTGGGGGAGCGGCGACTGGACCGGGCTGCTCGGCAGGCTCCACGCCCTCGCCTACCACGCCACGGGACCCGCCGTCGACGACCCCGCGCGCGAGGCGCTCCTGCTGCTCCTCACCGCGGTCGCCGAGGGCCCGCTCGCGGGCGGCGCGGGCGCGCTGCGCACCACCGTGCTCAACGAGTCCGGCACCGTCCCCCAGTGCGGCGGCCACGTCCTGCGCCGCGGCTCCCGCACGGTCGTCATCCTGGGCCGCCCCAGCCACCCGGGGCAGAACGACCGGCACACCTGGCTGGCCGTCGACCACGACCCCGAGGGCGCGTTCGGCCCGGTCGCGCACTTCACCACCGCCAAGGCGTACCCCGTGGCCCCCGGCCCCGGCACCGCGTTCCTCACCGAGCTGGTCCGCCTCGTGCGCGAGCGCGGCCCGCTGCCCTGGCGCCCCGAGGCGCCCGCCGCGTTCGCCGAGGCCACGGGCGCGGGCACCGTCCAGGCCACCCTGCTGCTCGCCGGGCTCACCCAGGCCCCCCGCACCCCCGCCGACCTCGGCCTCAAGGTGGGCCAGGCCCGCAAGGCCGCCGCGCTCCTGCCGCCCGAGAGCCACGAGCTGCTCGCCGCGCTGCTGCGGGACGACCCGGCCGCGCTGTGGGAGTCGGGCCCCGACACCGAGGCGGCGGCGCGGCGCTGGACCGCGCTGTTCGGCACCCGGCTGCGCATACCCGAGGAGCTGGCCGACGAGCTGGACGTCGGCGGCATGGGCGAGGCCGTGCTCAACCCCCAGGACACGCCCTGGCTCGCGCGGACCACCACGCAGCGCCTCGGCGAGCGTGGCCGGGTCGAGGCCGACGACAGCACGCTGCTGCCCAGTCGGTTCCTGCTGACCGGGGCCATCTGCGCCCTGGTGGCCCTCGGCCACGGCCTGCCCTACGGTCACCCCCTGCGCGCCGCCCTGCCCGAAGGGCTCGCCGCCCTGCGCCGTCGGCTCGCCGACCCCGGGCTGCTTCTCGACCTGCACCTCCACTGGTCGGCCGACGGGCAGCCCACCGCCAAGAGGATCCGCGCCGCGCACGGCATGCCGGATGAGGGCGGGGCGGGCCCCGACGGGATGACCCGCGTGGGCGACGCGTTCGTCCTCGCCCCCTGGTACTCCGGCTCGGAGTACCTGTGGCTGCGCCCCGCCGGGCTCACCGGGCCGGACGACCCCGCGCTCGGCCTGGTCGAGGGGCTGCTGCCGCCCTCGTCCGACGGCCATCTCACCCATCTCCGCACGCTGCTCGGCACCGACATCGACCGGCTGCTCGCGGCCGGGCACGGCGACGCCGACGGCTTCACCGGCTATGCCCAGGACCCGACCCTGAGCGTTCCAGGGCTTGTCGCCGAGGTCGCCGCCCACCACGGCCTGGGCGAGGACGCCGCGGCGCTCTACCTCCAGCTGCTCGCCCTGCCCTCCCCGACGGACCGCGCCCGCGCCCGCTGGACCGGCTGGAAGCCCGCCCGCGCCAAGCGCGCCGCCGCCGAGCTGTCCGCCACCGACCTGGTGGTCACGGCCCAGCGGTCGCGGGCCGGGCGCAAGCTGTTCCTGCCCTGCGGCTGGCTCGAGCGGAGCTCGCCGCTCCTCCCGGTCGAGACGTGGAAGGCCGGTCTCTACCCCCTCGAGGGGCGGATCGTCCCGCTGACGCCCGTCCCCGAGCTGTTCACCCGGGCGTGGGCCCGGGTCACCGCGGGCGATGGCCCCGCGTACGAGGAGCTCGTCACCCGCGCCACCAGGAAGGGCCGTCGATGACCACGACCACCACCGCTCGGGCCGAGGCCCGCCAGGTCACCCCGCCCGAGGACCGGTACGCCGCCGAGCTGGCGTTCCTCGCCGCCCACGACCCAGGCCCCCGCCCGCCGGGCTGGCGGCTCACGCCGCGCGCGGTCGTCACGTTCGTCATGGGCAGCGAGGGCCGTGCCCTCGCCCTGCCCGACGGCGCGGACCCCGCCGGTGAGCTGCCCCGCAAGCTGGAGATCGGCGGCAAGTTCGTGGGCGACCGCGCCCTGGTCGAGCGGTGCGTCATCACGCTCGCGGGGGAGCGTGGCCTGCTGCTCGTCGGCGAGCCGGGCACCGCGAAGTCGATGCTCTCCGAGCTGCTGTCCGCGGCCGTCTGCGGCACCAGCGCCCTGACCGTCCAGGGCACCGCGGGCACGACCGAGGACCAGCTCAGATACGGCTGGAACTACGCCCTGCTCCTCGCCAAGGGCCCGAGCCCCGAGGCCCTGGTTCCCTCCCCGGTCCTCACCGCCATGGCCACGGGCGCCGTCGCCCGGGTCGAGGAGATCACCCGCTGCCTGCCCGAGGTGCAGGACGCCCTGGTCTCCCTGCTCTCCGAACGCCGCCTGGCCATACCGGAGTTGGCCGGGACCGAGGCGGCACAGGCGCATGCCGCCCCCGGCTTCACGCTCATCGCCACGGCGAACCTCCGCGACAAGGGCGTCTCCGAGATGTCCGCCGCCCTCAAGCGCCGGTTCAGCTTCGAGACGGTCGGCCCCATCGCCGACCTCGACGCCGAGACGGAGCTGGTCCGCCGCCAGTCCCGCGCCGCCGTCGAACGCTCGGGCGCCGCGTTCCGGGTCGACGACGCCGTGCTCGAGGCGCTGGTCACGGCGTTCCGCGACCTGCGCGACGGCCGTTCGGCCGAGGGCTGGGAGGTCGAGCGGCCCTCCACCGTGATGAGCACGGCCGAGGCCGTCGCGGTCGCGGGCTCGCTCGCGCTGTCCGCCGCGTACTTCCCTTCGGACCGCGACGTCCTCTCCCTGGTCCCGGGCCACCTGCTCGGCGTGGTCCGCAAGGACGAGCCCAAGGACGCCGCGTGCCTCCAGGGGTACTGGGACGGCGCCGTGCGCCGCCGCGCCGAGCAGGGCTCGCCGACCTGGCGCACCCTGTGGGACCTGCGGCACGTCCTGGAGGACTGACGCGCGATGGCCACCGACCCCGGCGCGGCGGAGACCCGCGCCGCCCTGAGCGAGCTCACCGACCCGGCGGGCGCGTTCCTCATCGGCGTGCGGCACCACGCGCCCTCCCTCGCCGCCGCGGTGCCGCACCTGCTCGATGCGGCCGAGCCCGATGTGCTGCTGGTGGAGCTGCCCGCCGAGCTCCAGGACTGGCTGCCCTGGCTGGCCCACGAGGAGACCAGGGCGCCGGTGGCGCTCGCGGCCGTGCCCGGCGGCGACCCGAGGGCCGAACAGGACGCGGGCGGCCCGGCGTTCTACCCGTTCGCCGACTTCTCGCCCGAGCTGGCCGCCCTGCGCTGGGCGGCCGGGCGCGGGGTGCCCGCGATCGCCGCCGACCTGCCGCTCGCCGACCGGGCGCACCGCGCGGCCCGCCGCCCCGCGGGCCAAGGGGCGGCGGGACAACAGCGGGCCGGGGTCGGCGACGCCCTGCGCGCCCGGCTCACCGGACGCCCCGGCGACGACCTGTGGGACCGGCTGGTCGAGGCCACGGCCCCCGGCTCCCCGCCCGAGGCGCTGCGCCGCGCCGCCCTGCTCACCGGCTGGGCCCTGCGCCGCGACGCGGCGGCCAAGGACGGCGGGGTCGACCCGCTCGACCTGGCCAGGGAGCGCTGGATGCGCGCCCGGCTGACCGAGGCCACCGCGGGCGGGCGGCGCGCCGCGGCGGTGGTCGGCGCGTTCCACACCCCGGCGCTCACCCCGGCCGCCCTGCGCGACGACGCGGGGGACCCGGCGGACGTCGGGGACGTCGGGGACGCGGGGGACACCGGGGAACGCCCGCCCGCCGCCCTCGCGGACGGCGCCTGGACCGTCTCCCTGATCCCCTACACCTATGCCCTCCTGGACGAACGCTCCGGATACCCCGCGGGGATCCGCGACCCCGAGTGGCAGCACCTCGTCCTGGGCGCCGCCGGCGACCCCGCGGCCCTGCACGACGCCCTGACCAGGACCGCCGTCAGGATCTGCGCCGCGCTCCGCGCCCAGGACCACCCCTCGGGCCCCGCCGACTCCCGGGAGATCAGCCGCCTGGCCGGCGACCTCGCCCGACTGCGCGGGCTTCCGGCGCCCGGGCGTGGGGAGTTGATCGAGGCGGTGCAGACCGTGCTCGCCCAGGGCGAGCCCCTGGGCCGTGGCCGGGCCGTCTCACGGGCGCTCGAGGACGTGCTGGTCGGCGCCCGCACCGGCCGCCCCGCCCCCGGCACGCCACGCGGCGGCCTCGGCCCGGCCGTCGAGGCGGCGGTGGCGGACCTCGGGCTGCCGGGCCCCGGCGACGCGGCGGGGCGCGAGCTACGTCTCGACACCCGCCGCTCCGCCCTCGACCGGCGCCGCGAGCTGCTGCTGCGGCGGCTGACCGTGTGCGGCGTGCCCTACGCCGAGGAGCAGCGGGTCGCCGGCACCGGCGGCGCCGAGGCGCTGACCACGCGGTGGCAGGCGCGGTGGACGCCCGCGACCGCCGCGATGCTGGTGGCCGCCGGGGTCCGCGGCGTCACCCCGGCCCAGGCCGCCGAGGGCACGCTCCGCGCGCGGCACCGCGCCGAGCGCGCGGCAGGGGGTCCCACCGCGGCCCAGGTCATCACCGGGCTCGACCAGGCCGCCGCCTGCGCCCTCGACGCCCTCACCGCGGAGCGCCTGGCCGAGGCGGCCACGCTCCTGCCGGTCGGCGCCACCCTGCCCGAGCTGCTTGCCGCCCTCACCCTCCTCGACCGGCTGCGCGCCACGGGCCACGCGGTCGACGCCCTCGCCGAGGCGCTCACCACCGCCGCGATCCGCCAGGTCGAGGGGCTCACCGGCTCCGACGAGCTGGCCGACGCCCGCGCCCTGGTCGAGCTCGCGCACCGCGCCGACGCGTTCGGCGGCATGCGGCTGGCCGGGGCCCTCGGGGCGCTGGCCGCCGAGGGCAGCCCGATGATGCGGGGCGCCGCCGCCGCGGTGCGCACGCTGCTCGGCCTCACCACCCCCGAGCGGCTCGGCGGCCTGGTCGCCTCGTGGGTGGACGCCGCGGGCGACCCCGACGCGCGCGCCGCGCTCACCGCACGCCTCGGCGGCCTGCTGACCGCCGCGGGCCCGCTCCTCGAAGCCTCGCCTGCCACCCTGGGCCCGTTGCTCGACCGGATCTCCGAGCTGCCCGACCGCCGTTTCCTCGACCGGCTGCCCGCGCTGCGCGGGGGGTTCGACACCCTCAGCCCCGCCGCCCGCGACCGCCTGCTCGACGTCGTGGAGGAGCGCATCGGCGGCCGGGTCGCCGAGCTGCCCGACACCGACCCCGTCACCCTGGAGCGCTGGACGCGGGCCGACCTCGCGGCGGCCGAGGCCCTCGCCGCCCAGGGCCTCCTGCCCCCGCCGCCCGCCGACGGCGCCCACGCCGACCGCGCCGACACCGCCGATCGGGCCCCGGCCCCCGCGCCGCCCGCAGAGGCGCGCGCCCTCGGCCCCGCCGATCGCTGGCGGCTGCTGCTCGGCCGCCGCGCCGACCGGCTGCCCCGCTCCGCCGCCCCGCTGGCCACGGCGTTGGACGAGCTGTACGGGCGCGGCAGGGGCGAGGGCTCACGCGGCGACGTCGGACGTTCCGCGGGCGGCGGGCGCCAGGCGCCCTACCCCGGAGTGCGCGAGTGGTCCGAGGAGTTGGCGGTCCTGTTCGGCCCCAGCGTCCGCCAGGAGGTGCTGGCCGCCGCCGTCGCCGCGGGGCGCCACGACGCCGTGCTCGCGCTCGACCCGGACGCCGTGCGCCCCTCGGTCGACCTGCTGCGGACCGTTCTCCGGCACGCGGGCGGCCTGCCCGAGGCGCGCGTGGCCCGGCTGCGGCCCCTGGTCGGCCGCCTGGTCGAGGCGTTGACGCGGGAGCTCGCCACCCGGCTGCGGCCCGCGCTCAACGGCGCCGCCCACCCCCGTCCGACGCGGCGCCCCACCGGGCGCCTCGACCTGCCCCGCACCCTGCGCGCCAACCTCCGCACCGCGCGCCGCTCCCCCGAGGGCGACGTGGTGATCGTGCCCGAGCGGCCGGTGTTCCGGGGCCGCGCCGCCCGCTCGGCCGACTGGCGGCTGATCCTGGTCACCGACGTCTCGGGGTCGATGGAGTCATCGACGATCTGGTCGGCCCTCACCGCCGCCGTGTTCGCCGGGGTGCCCGCGCTGTCCACCCACTTCCTGGCGTTCTCCACGGAGGTCATCGACCTCAGCGGCCATGTGCACGACCCCCTCGGCCTGCTCCTGGAGGTCAGCGTGGGCGGCGGCACCCACATCGCCGCCGGGCTGCGCCACGCCCGTTCGCTCGTCACCGCGCCCTCCCGCACCCTCACCGTGGTCATCAGCGACTTCGAGGAGGGCTATCCGCTGGGCGGACTGCTCGCCGAGGTGCGCGCCCTGGTCGACTCCGGGTGCCACGTGCTCGGCTGCGCGAGCCTCGACGACGCGGGTCGCCCGCGTTACTCCACGGCCGTCGCAGGACAGCTGGTCGCCGCCGGGATGCCCGTCGCCGCCCTCAGCCCCCTCGAACTCGCCCGCTGGGTAGGGGAGAAGATCCGATGACCGCACCCCCGGCGCTGCCGCCCGTCGCCCCCGCCGTGACCGCCGCGCTCGTCGCCGCGCTCAGTCCCCGGCTGCGCAAGCGCCTCGACGCCGCCGCGGCCAAGCTCGCCGCCCGCCCCGTGACGCGCGAGGGCGACACCGCGCGCGTCGCCGTGGACGACGAGGCCGCGGTCGAGCTGCGCGCCCCCGGCGGCGCGGTGACCGAAGCCGACGCCATCCGCTGCGGCTGCCTGCTCGCCCCCGCCTGTGTGCACCGCGCGGCCATCGCGTCCGCGGCGCCGGTCGCGGAGGAGGGCCCCGCGCCGGACGACGCGGGCGACGGCACCCCTGACAACGCCACCCCGGACAACGCCCCTGGCAACGCCCCCGAGGCCGCGGTCATCCCGGCCACCGAGAGCGCCGAGGCCGCCTCGCCCGCCCAGCTCGCCGCCGCCACCGCCCTGTGGACCGCGGGCGCGGCCGTTCTCGAGACCGGCGTCGACGGCGCGGGCGCCCTCGCCCAGGCCGAGCTGCTCGGCGCCGCCCACGCCGCCCGCCTCGCCGGGCTGCACCGCCCCGCCGCTGCGGCGGTCGCCGCCGTCGCCGGGCTGCGCGCGGCCCGCTCCGCGGATCCTGGGCACCGGCTCGGCGATCTGACCGCCGCGCTCCACGAGTTGCTGACCACCGCGCACGGCGTCGGCCACGCCACGGGGCCCGAGCTCGCCGTGCTGCGCGGCACCGCCCGCCGCCCCTACACCCCGGGCGGGGCGCTGCGGCTCTACGGGCTGTTCACCGAGCCGGTCCTGGCCCGGACGGGCCACGCGGGCGTCGTCACCTGGACCGCCGACGCCGATGGCCGCCTCCACAGCGTGCTCGACGTCATGCCGGGCGGCGCCGAACGGGCCGCGTCCGCCGCCGCCCGCACCGTCCGCCTCGGCGACACCGCCCTCACCCACCGCGAGCTGGCCCGCGCGGGGTTGACCGTCTCGGGCGCCACCGTGTCCCCCGATGGCCGCCTCGGCGCGGGCGCGGGCGTGCGCGCCGTGCGCGCCTCGGGCGCGGACTGGGACGAGGAGCCGCTGGCCCGGCTGTGGGCGCCCCCGGCGCACGAGCAGGCCGCCCGCGCCCTTGCCGCCCTCGCGCTCCCCGAGGCGCGCCGCCCCCCGGGCGGCGACCTGCTGTTCCTCGACCTCACCGTCACCGGGCACGTCCGCGAGTCGGGCGGCCACGTCCTGGCCGCCGACTGCGCGGGGCTTCCCGTGCGCGTCACCGCCGCCGACGACCACCCCGACCTCGCCCACCGCGACAACCTCAGGCTGCTCGCCGCCGACCCCGGGCTCCGGCTCCGCGTGATCGGCCGCCTGGTGCCCGCCACCCACCCCAGGCTCGCGCTGCTCGCCGCGGGCCGCCCGCCGGGCGCCCGCCGCACCCTGCGCCCCGCCGACCCGCGCGGCCGGATCGACGTCGGCTTCGACCGCCTCCAACGCGCCGACCTGCCCCCTGCGTCCGACCCGCCGGTGCCGCCCGCCGCCGCCGACGAGCCCGCGCCTCCGCCCCTGCACGCCCTGCGCCGCCGCGTCGACCAGGCCGTCGCCGCGGGCCGCCGCACCCTGGCGCTCCCGGGGGCGGACGGCGCCGACCGGCAGCGGCTGCGCCGGGCCGGACTGGCCACCGGCGTCGCCGTGCTCGACGAGCTGCACCGCGCGGCCGCCGACCGGGCCCTCGACACCTTCGGTCGGCTGCTGCCCGCCGACGCCGACCGCTTCGCCCGCGCCTGGCTGGCCGCCGCCAGGTACGCCGACGCGATGGCCGCCGCCCTGTGCGCGGCGGCCTGGACCCCGGAGCCCGAGGCCGCCCCCGCGCGGGGCCAGGACGAGAGCCGGGACCATGGCCGGGTAGCGTGACGATCTCGGCACCCCCGGCCGGTCGGCCGGGACCCGTCCGCCGAAGGGGGAGGATCCATGGGCACGTTCGCCCTCACCCGCACCACCGTGCGCGGGCTGCGCCTCGCGTACGCCGACGGCGGCGGCCCGGGCCGCCCCCTGCTCGCGCTGCACGGGCACTTCGGCCGCGCCCGCGTGTTCGCCCCGCTCGCCGCCGCCCTCGGCCCCGCCCACCGCGTCATCGCCCTCGAGCAGCGCGGCCACGGCCGCGGCGAGCGCGATCCCGAGGTGGACCCCGACGCCTATGTCGAGGACGCCGCCGCGTTCCTGCGCGCCCTCGGCCTCGGCCCCGTCACCGTGCTCGGCCACTCCGCGGGGGGCGTCACCGCGTTCCGGCTCGCCGCCCGCCACCCCGAGCTCGTCGGCGCGCTGATCGTCGAGGAGGGCGGCGCGGACAACCGCCCGCCCCACGCGCCGAACCCCGTGCTCGACGTGCGCGACTGGCCCCGCCGCGCCCCCACCCTCGCCGCGCTGCGCGCCGCGGTCGAGGCCCGCGGCATCCCGGACGCCGGCTACTTCCTCGAGAGCGCCGCCGAGTTCGACGACGGATGGGGCTTCCTGTTCGACCACGACCTGATGGTCGCCTCGCAGCGCGCCCTCGTCGGCGACTGGTGGGCCGACTGGCTCGCCACCACCTGCCCCGCCCTGCTGATCCACGGCCTCGACAGCTCCGTGCTGACCACCGCGATGGCCAGGAGCATGGCCGAACGCCGCCCCCGCACCGAGCTGCGCGCGTTCCCCGGCTGCGGACACTGGGTGCACGACGACGATCCCGAGGGGTTCGCCCGGGCCGTCGGCGGGTTCCTGGCTACCGTGTGACGGTCCGACGCCCCGCGCCGGGCGCCCGCCCGACGTCACCGCACGAAGCCGAAACCCGACGAAGCAGAAGGTGCCCGCATGCCGTTCTCCCGCTTCGACCCCGAGGCCACCCCCACCGCCCGCATCGGCCTCGGCCTCGCCGCCGTCGGCCGCCCCGGCTACCTCACCCTCGGCCGGGACCGGGACCTGCCCGCCGACCGCACGCCCGAGGCGTTGCGCGAACGCAGTCACCGGCTCATGGACGCGGCGCGCGCCGCCGGCGTGCGCTACTTCGACGCCGCGCGCTCCTACGGGCGGGCCGAGGAGTTCCTTGCCGGGTGGCTCGCCGCACGGCCCGACGCGGCCGACCAGGTCATCGGCAGCAAGTGGGGCTACACCTACACCGCGGGCTGGCGCGCGGACGCGGAGGTCCACGAGGTGAAGGACCACGGCGCCCTGACGTTCGACCGCCAGTACGCGGAGACCCGCGCCCTGCTCGGCGACCGCCTCGACCTCTACCAGATCCACTCCGTCACCCCCGAGAGCCCGGCGCTCAACGACCCCGCCGTGCTCGACCGGTTGGCGGGGCTCGCCGCCGAGGGCGTCACCGTGGGCCTGTCCACCAGCGGCCCAGGGCAGGCCGACGCGATCCGCGCCGCCCTCGAGGTCACCGTGGAGGGCCGCCCGTTGTTCGGGGCGGTGCAGTCCACGTTCAACGTTCTCGAGCCGTCCGTCGGACCTGCGCTCGCCGAGGCCCACGCCGCGGGACTGACCGTGATCGCCAAGGAGGTCATGGCCAACGGCCGCCTCGCCCCGCCCGTCGCGCCCCCCGCGCTGCGCCGCGTCGCCGCGGAGCACGGCGTCGGCACGGACGCCGTCGCGCTCGCCGCGGTGCTGCGTCGGCCGTGGACCGGGCTCGCGCTCTCCGGCGCCGCCACCGTCGACCAGCTGACCTCGAACCTCGCCGCCGCCGACGTGCGGCTGACGGAGGAGCAGCTCGACCGGCTCACCCGGCTGGCCGAACCCCCCGCCGCCTACTGGGCCCGGCGCTCGGCGCTGCCCTGGCGGTGAACGTCCCCCGGGGGGTCCGGCGGGGAGGCCCGGCGTGGAACGTTTTTTTAAGCCGCCTTCACCTTGGTGGCGTACATGTCCACGTACTCCTGCCCCGACAGCCGCATCACCTCGGTCATCACCTCGTCGGTGACGGCCCGCAGCACATAGCGGTCGCGCTCCATCCCGTCGTAGCGCGAGAAGTCGAGCGGCTCGCCGAAGCGGACGGTGATCCGCCGCCCCCGGCCCACCTTCGGCAGCCCCCGGCCGCCGGGCTGCACCCGGTCCGTGCCGATCACCGCGAACGGCACCACGGGCGCGCCCGTCATCAGGGTCAGCCGCGCGATGCCGGTGCGGCCCCTGTACAGGCGTCCGTCGGGTGACCTGGTGCCCTCGGGGTAGATCCCGAAGATCTTGCCCTCCTCCAGCACCCTGCGCCCCGTCATCAGCGCGGCCACGCCGCCGTGCCCGCCGTCCCTGTCCACCGGGATCATCCCGACGGATGTGAAGAACCAGGCCATCAGCCGCCCCTTGAGCGTGCGGCCCTTCACGTACTCGTCCTTGCCGATGAAGAACACCTGCCGTTGGAGCACGAGCGGCGGCAGGATCGAGTCGATGAACGTGAGGTGGTTCCCGGCGAGGATCACCGGGCCACTGCCGGGGATCCGCTCGGCCCCCTCCACCCGCGGTCGCAGGAAGAGCCTCAGCAACGGGCCGAGCAGCACCTTCAGCAGCAGGAAACGGGACAACTTCCCCTCCGGTCGGTCATGGGCGTGCGTGGCTCCGCAGCCTTGAGGACGATACTCGCGCTTCGGCCCACGTCGCGCACGGGGTGGACACCGCCGATACTCGGCTTTGATGTGCCTTCGTCGACTGTTTCCCTCCTGGTACCTGTGCGGACGGGCCCGCGTCCCTACGATCATCCGCGATCACGGGGCCGCCGGCCCGCACTCCACGGGGGCGGGAGGGAAGGCCCCGACGGGACCGAGCCCAACGGAGAGACCATGGCAGCTCACCACCCCTCACCCCTCGGCCGGCGGGCCATGCTCGGCGCGGCGGTCGCCGGCGCGGGCGCCGCCGCCCTCCTCGGCACCGCGACCCCCGCGGCCGCCACAGGGCGTGCGGCGGGCCGCGCCGCGACGGACGACCTGCGCACGCCGACGGTCGTCGCCCACCGCGGCGCCTCCGGGTACCGCCCCGAGCACACCATGGGCTCCTACCAGCTCGGCCTCGACCTGGGCGCCGACATCATCGAGCAGGACCTGGTCCCCACCAAGGACGGGCACCTGGTCTGCCGCCACGAGAACGACATCACCGGCACGACCGACGTGGCCGACCACGCCGAGTTCGCCGACCGCCGCGCCACCAAGACGGTGGACGGGGTGGAGTTGAACGGCTGGTTCACCGAGGACTTCACGCTCGAGGAGCTCAGAACGCTCAGGGCCACCGAGCGCATCCCCGAGCAGCGCCCGAACAACACGCTGTACGACGGCCGTTGGCGCATACCCACCTTCGACGAGGTGCTGCGCTGGGCCGCCGACGAGGGCCGCCGCCGCGGCCGTCCGGTCTGGCTGTACACCGAGACCAAGCACCCCACCTACTTCCGCTCCATCGGCCTCGGCCTCGAGCGCCCGCTGGCGGACCTGCTGCGCAGGCACCGGCTGCACCGGGCCGGCGCGCCCGTGATCCTCCAGTCGTTCGAGCCCACCAGCATGGAGCGCCTGGCCGAGCTGGTGGAGACCCCGCGCGTGGTGCTGTTCTCCTCGGCCGGCTCCCGGCCCTGGGACCTCCAGGAGGCGGGCGACCCGCGCACCGTCGCCGACCTGATCACCCGTAGCGGCCTGCGGGAGATCTCCGAGTACGCCCAGGGCATCGGCCCGACGCTCGACCTCGTCATCCCCAAGAAGTCCGACGGCTCGCTCGACACCCCCACGCGCCTGGTCCGCGACGCCCACGACGCCGACCTCCTGGTGCACCCGTACACGGTCCGCAACGAGAACCGTTACCTGCCCGCTGAGTTCCGCCGCGGCGACGACCCGCACGCCTACGGCGACGTCTTCGGCGCCCTCAACGCCTACTTCGGCACGGGCATCGACGGCGTCTTCGCCGACCACCCCGACACCGCGCTGCTCGCCGCCGCCGACTTCCGCCGCTGACCCGGCCGTTCGTCGCCGTGAGCCGTTGGTGAGTCGTCGCGGTGAAACGCCCCGGGGACACCGCGGAAACACCCGGCGAACGGCCGGACGCGCTCCGGAGTCGGGAATCTCACAAGCCAGTTGGCTCCCGCACATTCCCCCGGGCCCGCGCCGACCAGCACAATGCAGACGGCGCGGGTCCGACCGACCCGTGTCGTCAGGGCGAACGTCGGCCGAGGGCGCGGCCTCCCCACCCCTCGAGGCCGGCTCCACACCTCATCAGGAGGCATGCGCACATGGGCATGAGTGTGACGATCGACAAGGCGACCGCGCAGGACGCCGAGCACATCCTGAAGCTCCAGTACCTCTGCTACCAGTCGGAGGCCGAGCTCTACGGCGACTACAGCATCGACCCGCTGACCGAGACCCTCGCCGAGCTGCGCGCCGAGATGGCCGACACGTGCGTGCTCGTGGCCCGGCTCGGCTCCGAGGTCGTCGGCTCCGTCAGGGGCCGGGTGGACGCGGACGGCACGGCGTGCATCGGCCGCCTCATCGTCCACCCCCGCATGCAGCGCCACGGCCTCGGCGGGCGGCTGCTCGCCGAGATCGAGCGGCGCCTCGCGGCCGAGCGCGACGCGGCGCGCTACCGGCTGTTCACCGGCCACCGCAGCGAGGGCAACCTGCGGCTTTACCGCAGGCTCGGCTACGCCCCGGTCGCCACGGAGGAGATCTCCCGGCACATGAGCCTGGTCACCCTGGAGAAGGAGGCGATCCCCGCCGTCGCCGGGGCGTAGGCCCTGTCAGGGCGTGGCATCCGCTCGGGCCCGCCCCGCGTCACGCGGGGCCGGGCCCGGCCCTCCTCAGCCACAGCAGCCCCGTGACCGGCAGGATCAGCGGGAAGAAGACATAGCCGAGGCCGTAGTCCGACCACACGGTCGCGTCGGGGAACGCCGAGGGATCGATGAGCGACCACGTCCCCACGGTCAGCACGCCCACCAGCTCGGCCGCGCACGCCACGAGCGCCACGCGCCGCGCGCCCTCCCCGCCCCGCACCAGCGAGACGGTGATGAACGCGTAGACCAGCGCGGCCACCGCCGAGAGCACATACGCCAGCGGCGCCTCGTCGAAGCGCGTGGTCAGCTGGTACACCGAACGGGACGCCGCGCCCACGGTGAAGACCCCGTAGAGCGTGACCAGCAGCCGCCCGGGCCCGTGCCTCAGATCGGGACCCGCGGGCTTCGCGGTCCGTTCCGCCGTTCCCTCAGCCACCGCCGGTGCCTCCCGCCCACACATCCGCGAGCCTCAGCTGGAGCACGGCGAGCACCAGGGCGCCCGCGGCGACCGTGGCCGAGCCCCAGCGGCTCCGTTCGCCCAACGCCACCACCCCGACCACCGGCAGGCACAGCGGGATCGAGACGAGGTACGAGACGAAGACCGCGGTGCCGTCGCCCGCGGGGCGTTCGCCGTTCGACAGCCGCGCCAGCGCGATGACCAGCTGCGCCAGCGTGAGGAGCAGCACCAGCGCCATCCCGAGGTAGTGCCAGTCCTTGACGGGCTGGCCCCGCAGCGCCGCGTATCCGCACCAGAGGGCCAGCAGCAGCGCGGTCACCCCGACGGTCACGGTCAGTGGCGTGAGCATGCGCCGACTCTAACGGGCCCACGCCGCGCGCCCGTGGGCCGGGGGCGCCTCGTCGGGCGGCGGGCGTTGGCGACGTGGCGTTGGCCACACCACCACTGTCCGCTACGGGGGCGGAGGGGAACGCGTGTTTTACTGGTGCGTATGACCACGACGAGCAGCCGTTTCCGGTCGGCCCTGGCAGCCCCGATGCCCGGCGCTCGTTGTTGTTGTCGTATGTGCGACCGCTGAGGGCCCATGACACCCGGCACCACGCGCCCCTGAGCGACCCCGCCCGTCCCTGATCCCCCTGCCACGCCTCGTCGTGCCCCCGCGTGCGCGCCCGCGCGCCCGTGATCCCGCACGCCCTGGCGCGAGAGAGCCATGGATTCCCTCTGTGATCACCATCAGTGACCTGACGAAGGTCTATCGCGCGCGCGGCCGCGACGTCACCGCGCTCGACGGCGTCAGCCTCCATGTCGAGCCCGGCGAGGTGCACGGCGTCATAGGCCGCAGCGGAGCGGGGAAGTCCACCCTGATCCGCTGTGTCAACCAGCTGGAGCGCCCCACCTCGGGCACCGTGACCGTCGAAGGGCGCGACCTGACCGCCCTCGCGGGCAAGGGCAACAGGGCGGGCCGTCCGCTGCGCCGGGCCCGTGGCGGCATCGGCATGATCTTCCAGCACTTCAACCTCCTCTCCTCGCGCACCGCCCAGGGCAACGTCGAACTCCCGCTGGAGATCCAGGGACTCGGCCGCCGCGAACGCGCCCGCAAGGCCCTCGAGCTGCTCGACCTCGTCGGCCTCGCCGACCGGGCCCGCGCCCACCCCGCCCAGCTCTCCGGCGGACAGAAGCAGCGCGTCGGCATCGCCAGGGCCCTGGCGGGGGACCCCAAGGTGCTGCTGTCCGACGAGGCCACATCGGCCCTCGACCCCGAGACCACGGGCTCCGTGCTGCGCCTGCTGCGCGACCTCAACCGGCAGCTCGGCCTGACCGTCCTGCTCATCACCCACGAGATGGACGTGGTCAAGACGGTCTGCGACTCGGCCTCGCTCATGGAGGACGGCCGCCTCACCGAGTCGGGCCGCGTCGACGACCTCCTGGCCACCCCGGGCTCCCGGCTCGCCCACGCGCTGTTCCCGCTCGGCGCCGCCGACCGCGGCCCCGACCGCACGGTGGTCGACCTGACCTTCCACGGCGAGGCGGCGGGCGCCCCTGTCATCTCCCGGCTCGCCCGCGTCCACGGCCTCGACGTCTCGATCGTGGGCGCCACCGTGGAGACCGTCGGCACCCGCCAGATCGGCCGCATGCGCATCGAGCTGCCGGGCCCCGCCGAGAAGAACGCCGCCCCCCTCGCCTTCCTGCGCGACCAGGGCCTCACCGTCGAGCTGCCGGGGGAGGAGCCCCGATGACGTGGGACGAGATGCGGCCCCTGCTCGAACAGGGCACGATCGACACCCTCTACATGGTCGGCTGGGCCACCCTCTACGCCCTCATCGGCGGGCTCCCGCTCGGCGTCCTGCTGGTCCTCACCGACCGCGGCCGCCCGCTGGCCAACGTCGTGGTCAACCGGGTCATCGGCGTGATCGTGAACATCGGCCGCTCGCTGCCGTTCATCATCCTCATGGTCGCGCTGATCCCGTTCACGCGCTTCGTCGTCGGCACCGCCGTCGGCCCCACCGCGGCCGTCGTGCCGCTCGCCATCGGCGCCATCCCGTTCTTCGCCCGCCTGGTCGAGACGGCCGTCCGCGAGGTCGACCTCGGCCTGGTCGAGGCCGTGCAGGCCATGGGCGGCTCCACCTGGACCGTGGTCCTCAAGGTGCTGCTGCCCCAGGCCCTGCCCTCCCTGGTCGCCGGGCTGACCACCACCGTCATCGCCCTCATCGGCTACTCCGCCATGGCCGGCGCCGCGGGCGGCGGCGGCCTCGGCACCCTCGCCCTCACCTATGGATACCAGCGCTTCGAGAACGGCTTCATGCTCGCCACCGTCGTCGTGCTGATCGTCATCGTCACGGCGGTGCAACTGCTCGGGGACGGCATCGTCCGCCTCCTGCACCGCCGTGAACGCTCCACCGGCTGAACCACGCCACCACCCGAAAGGCAAGAACCCGCCATGCGCAGCACCCGCACCCTCCGCACCACCGGCACGGCCATCGCCGCCACCGCGGCGCTCGCCCTCGCCCTGACCGCCTGCGGCACCGACTCCGACCCGGACACCGGCGGCGGCGACGGCGGCGGCGAGAGCTCGGAGGACGCGCCCCTGAACGTCGCCGCCGGCCCCGTCCCGCACGCCGAGATCCTGAACTTCGTCCGCGAGAACCTGGCCGAGGAGGCCGGACTCGACCTGGAGGTCACCGAGTTCACCGACTACGTCCTGCCCAACACCGCCCTCGACTCCGGCGAGGTGGACGCCAACTTCTTCCAGCACAAGCCCTACCTCGACGACTTCAACGAGAACCAGGGCACCGACATCGTCCCCGTGATCAACGTCCACCTCGAGCCGCTCGGCCTCTACTCCAACACCCTCGAAAGCGCCGACGCCCTGGCCGAGGGCGACACCATCGCCGTTCCCAACGACGCCACCAACGAGGGCCGCGCGCTCAAGCTCCTCGCGGACAACGGCGTCATCGAGCTCGCCGACGGCGTCGGCGCCGAGGCCACCCTGGCCGACATCACCGACGACCGCGGCCTGTCGTTCGAGGAGCTCGAGGCGGCCACCCTGCCCCGCGCCCTCGACGACTTCGACGCGGCGATCATCAACGGCAACTACGCCCTCGAGGCGGGCATCACGCCCGCCGACGACGCCCTGGTCATCGAGGACTCCGAGGGCAACCCCTACGCCAACTTCCTCGCCGTCAGGGCGGGGGACGAGGACGACCCCCGCGTCACCACCCTCGCCGAGCTGCTGAACACCGACGAGGTCAGGCAGTTCATCGAGGACACCTACCAGGGCTCCGTGGTCCCCGCCTTCGGCGCGCCCGCGGCCTGACCCGCCGTCATCACCCGACCGGGCCCCGTGAGGGGCCCGGTCACCGGTCCCGCGCACGCCCCGCCCATACTGCATGCTGTCCCCCCGTAACCCCGGCAGGGAGAGGCGCATGACATCCACCTTCCCCGACATCTCCATCAGCACCGACCGCTTGGTGCTGCGCCCGTTCGAGGAAGCGGACATCCCCGAGCTCACCGCGATGATGAACGACGAGCTCACCGCGGCCTGGACGTCCGTGCCCATCCCGTACACCCACGCGGACGCGCGGCGTTGGATCGCGGGCCACGCCCCGGCCGAGCGCGTCCAGGGCCGCGGCATCGTCTTCGCCGTCGACGAGCTGCTCACCCACCGGCTCGTCGGCAGCGTCCACCTCATGAACACCAACTGGCACGCGCTGTCCACCGAGGTGGGCTACGTCGTCGCCCCCTGGGCCAGGGGCGAGGGCTACGCCGCCGAGTCCGTCCTGGCCACGGCCCACTGGCTGTTCCACGACCAGAAGTTCGAACGCCTCGAGCTGCGCACCGCCGCGGGCAACACCGCGTCCCAGCAGGTCGCCCAGAAGATCGGCTGCGTGAGCGAGGGGGTGCTGCGCAACGCGCTCATAGTCCGCTCGAGAACGGAGGACGGCGGCTGGACGGACATCCGCACCGACCTCATCGTCTGGGGCCTGCTCCCCGAGGACCTCGAGGACGCCCCGCCCGTCGAGTACAGCGCGGGATGAGTCCGGCGTCGCCGAGTCCGAGTCCGGGGGCGATCAACCCTTTTCATCCGGGCGGCGGTTCGCGTCCACCTTCGGGCCCGATCGTGGCCACCGTGTGACGGCGACGCGTACGGCAACACGTTCCCCGGCGCCGCCGTGCCGTTCGGCATGGTCCAGTCGAACCCGACGACCTACCGGCCGGGCCGAACATCCGCGACTACTACCCGGGCTCCTGATGGAGGACCTCGACGCGGGCGCGTACACCCAGACGGGCAACCACCTCTCCAACCAGCCGGCGTTCAGCACCCCGTGGGTCTACAACTGGCCGCGCGTCCCCGAGAGGACGACCGACGTCCTGTACCGCGCGGTCGACGAGATGTACGACACGACCCCTTCGGGCCTTCCCGGCAACGACGACCAGGGCGCGCTCAGCGCGTGGTACGTCTTCGCCACCATCGGGGTCATGCCGACGATCTACGGCACGGGCGACCTCGTCGTCAGCGGCCGCGTCATCACCATCGACGCGCCGGGCGCGGGTCCCGAGGCGCGCTGCACCACGGGCCTGCGCGTCAACCACGGGCCGCGGAGCGAGTCCTGGGTCGACGCGGCGTTCGTCCGCTCCGGCGGCACCCTGACGTTCGAGATGTCGGACACCCCGGGCGACTGGGGCACCGACGAGGACGACGTGCCGCCCTCGTCCACCGAGGGGATGAACGCCCGCAACAGCGTGGGCACCTCGCCCGACGGCGACCGGCGCGTGGAGTCGGTGATCCTCCCCGAGGGCACCGACCGGGGCATCACGCACATCGTCGACGTCGCGCTGATCGAGGACCACGACACCCGGCCCCGCCCGCGCCCGTGAGCACCCGGTGCACCGCGATCGCCGGAAACGGATTAGGCTCGACGCCGTCCCCGACGTGCGAGCGAGTCCTACAGGAGCAGCCCGACCATGGCCGACCGCGTCACGGTGATCGGATGGGACGGCTCCCCGCTCGACCCCGCCGCCCGCGCAGCGCTCCATGCGGCGACCCTGGTGGCAGGCGCCCCCCGCCACCTCGACCTGCCCGAAGTCCCCCCGCACGCCGAGCGCGTGCGCCTGGGCAGCGTTCCCCTCGCCGCGCGCCGCATCGCCGCCCACCGGGGCACCGCCGTGGTGCTGGCCGACGGCGACCCCGGCTTCTTCGGCGTCGTACGCGACCTGCGCGACCCGGCCCACGGCCTCGAGGTCGAGGTCGTCCCCGCCGTCTCGGCCGTCGCCGCGGCCTTCGCCCGCGCCGGGATGCCCTGGGACGACGCCCGCGTCGTCGTCGCCAACCGCCGCACCCTGCGCCGCGCGGTCAACGTCTGCCGCGCCCACCCCAAGGTCGCCGTCCTCACCTCGCCGGGCGCGGGGCCAGCCGAGATCGCCCTGCTGCTCGGCCAGGTGCACCGCACGTTCGTCATCTGCGAGGCCCTGGGCACCGAGGCGGAACGGGTCTCCGTCCTCACGTCCGACACCGTCTCCCAGCACCGCTGGACCGACCCCAACCTGGTCATCGTCATAGGCGGCAGCGGCACCACCCAGTCCGCCGACACCAGTTGGCTGGCCGGGCTCGACCCCGCCGCCTCGGGACAGCCCCGCGGGATCGGCCTCGAACGCTCCACCTATCTGCCGTCCGCGCCGGGGGGCGCGCCGGAGGGCGCGGGGCGCGACCGCCGCCTGCGCGCCCTCCAACTGGCCGCGCTCGGCCCCGGCATGGGCGACCTCCTGTGGGACGTGGGCACCGGCGACGGCATCTGCGCCGTCGAGGCCGCCCGCCTCGGCTCGGCCGTCATCGCCGTCGACCGCGACGCCCAGGCGTGTGCGCGCGCGGAGACCGCCGCGCGCCGGTTCGGGCTCCAGGTGCACGCCGTCCACGGCGTCGCGCCCCAGGTCCTCGAAGACCTGCCCGAGCCCGATGTGATCCGGGTCGGCGGGGGAGGGCGGCGCACGTTGGCCGCCTGCGCCGACCGCCGCCCGCAGCGCCTGGTGACCCACGCGATGACGCGCGATCAGGCCGAGGCGGCCGGGCGGGTGCTGGCAGAGGCCGGCTACACGGTCGAGTGCACCCTGCTCCAATCCGTCGAACTGGAGACCGTGGACTGGTCGGAACGCGGCAGGAGCGTTGTCTTTCTGCTCGTCGCCAGTCGTCTGCCGACACCCCGGTGACAAACCGGGATCATCCGGGGCCACTCGTCCACCCGTGATCAGCGCGGGGTGTCGGCCCAGGTAGGCTCATGGATCGTTGTGCCGTCAGCCGGACTTGATGTTTCGTCCATCAATGTCCGGGGTTGGAAGGAGCACGTGCGATGGGCGAGGTGGACGCATGACGGACCCCGGCCAGATGCCGGAAGGGGCGCCGCAGCCGGAGCCGGCGGGCGGACCGACGGAGCGACCGGTGCCGCAGCCCGGGGTTCCTGGCCCCGCCGTCTATCCCTTCCCCGGCCAGCCCGACGAGGCGGGCGACGCCGAGGAGGAGGACCTGCTGATGCCCGGCGCGAACGGCGCGTGGGGCGACGCCACGATCGCGCCCCGCCCGCGCGCCGTGGCGGCCGAGCCCGGCACCCAGCGGCTCGCCGCCGTTCCCCCGCCGGGACCCACCCCCACCGAGCCGGAGTATCTGGACATCGCCTCCCAGCAGCCGCAGCCCCCGCAGCCCCAGCCGCAACAGTCGCAGCCCGTTCAGGCCGCCACGCCGCCGCCCGCCCCCGAGCCGGTCCCCGCCCCGCCCGTCGTGGCGGCCGCCACGCCCCCCGGCGGGGTGCCGACCCCCGCGCCCGCGCCCGCCCCCCAGGAGCAGGCGCCCCCCGCGCAGCCCGAACCCGCGCCCGCGGAGCCCGAGTCCGCCCCCGCCGCGCCCCCGCCCGCCCCCGTGCCCCCGGCTCCCGAGCCCGCCCCGGCGCCCGCGCCCGCGCAGGAGGCGCCGAGCGCCCCCCCGCCCAGCCCGCTGCCCGGCTCCCTGCCCACCCCGCCCGGCGCGTGGCAGCCCATCGCCCCCGCCGCGCCCGAGCCCGAGGCCGCGCCCGTGGCCCCCGAGCCGCAGGCCCCCGCCCCCGCCGCCGAGACGCCGCCCCGGCCCCAGGCCGCCGAGCCCGTTCCGGCGCAGGTGGAGCCCGTTCCGCCGACGGCGCCCGCCCCCGAGCCCGTTGCCCCCGAGCCCGTTGCCGCCGTGCCCGCGCCCCGGAGCGCGCCCTCGGCGCCCCCGCCCCCCGCCGCGGAAGCCGCGCCCGCGGCACCCGAGCCCGCGCCCCAGCAGGCCCCCGCGCCCGCCCCCGCGGAACACGCCCCCGAACAAGCCCCCGCGCCCGCGCAGGAGCCCGCGCCCGCCGCCGAGCAGGCGCCGGCGCCCACCCCGGCGCCCGAGTCCGCGCCCGCGCCCCCGGAGCAGGCACCCCCCGCGCCCGCCTATCCCGAGCCCGAGCGCGAGGCCGTTCACCGCCTGATGCGCGAACGCCGCGACATCCACCGGGGCTTCCGCCCCGACCCCATCCCGCACGACGTCCTGCTGCGCGTCCTCCAGGCCGCCCACACCGCCCCCAGCGTCGGCCTCTCCCAGCCCTGGGACTTCCTGATCATCCGCTCGCCCGAGACCCGCGCCACCGTGCACGAGCTCGTCGAGCGCCAGCGCGAGGCGTACGCCAGCTCCCTCCCCAAGGCCCGCGCCAAGCAGTTCAGGGAGCTGGGCGCCGAGGCCGTCGTGCAGGCCCCCGTCAACATCGTCGTCACCGCGGACCCCACCCGCGGCGGCCGCCCCACGCTCGGCCGCCCCGCCCAGCCGCAGACGGCCCCCTACTCCTCGGCCCTCGCGGTGGAGAACCTCTGGCTCGCCGCCCGCGCCGAGGGCCTGGGCGTCGGCTGGATCAGCTTCTTCGACGAGCGCGAGCTGGTCCGCGCCCTCGACCTCCCCGAGCACCTGGAGATCGTCGCCTACCTGTGCGTCGGGCACGTGGACGCGTTCCCCGCCGATGGCGAGGCGGTCGACCGCGGCCCCGCGCAGCGCCGCCCGCTCTCGTGGGTCGTCCACGAGGAGGCGTACGGCCGCCGCGCGCTTCCGGGTTCCGAGCCCCACGACCTGCTCAGCGAGACCCTCGCCGAGATCCGCCCGCTCGACGCCCAGGCGCTCGGCGAGGCGTGGGAGCGCCAGAAGCGGATGACCAAGCCCGCCGGCGCGCTGGGCGCCCTCGAGGTCATCTCCGCCCAGCTCTGCGGCCTCTCCCGCTCGTGCCCCCCGCCCCTCCCCGAGCCCGCGGCCGTCGCCGTCTTCGCCGGGGACCACGGCGTCCACGCCCAGGGCGTCACCCCGTGGCCCCAGGAGGTCACCGCCCAGATGGTGGGCAACTTCCTCGGCGGGGGAGCGGTGTGCAACGCCTTCGCCGCCCAGGTCGGCGCCGAGGTCTGCGTGATCGACGTCGGCGTCCGCGCCGAGCTGCCGGGCGCCACGGGGCTGGTGCCCCGCAAGGTCAGGCCCGGCACGGGCGACATCACCGAGGGCCCCGCCATGACCCGCGACGAGGCGCTGCGCGCCCTCGAAGTGGGCATCGAGACCGCCCGTGACCTGGTCGCCGGCGGCAACCGAGCGCTGCTCACCGGCGAGATGGGCATCGCCAACACCACCGTCTCCGCCGCCCTGGTCGCCGTCTTCACCGACGCCGAGCCCGCCGAGGTGACGGGCCGCGGCACCGGCATCGACGACGAGACCCACGCCAGGAAGGTCGACGTCGTCCGCCGCGCCCTGGCCCGCCACGAGCCCGACGCCACCGACCCGCTCGGCGTGCTCTCGGCCGTCGGCGGCCTCGAACACGCCGCCCTCACCGGGCTGATCCTCGGCGGTGCCTCCCTGCGCGTCCCCGTCATCCTCGACGGCGTCAGCGCGGGCGCCGCCGCCCTCGTCGCCCGCGCCATCGCCCCCGAGGCGGTCTCCGTGTGCATCGCGGGCCACCGCAGCGCCGAGCCGGGCCACCAGGCGGCGCTCACCGCGCTCGGCCTGCGCCCCATGGTCGACCTCGACCTGCGCCTCGGCGAGGGCACGGGCGCGCTGCTCGCCCTCCCCGTGGTGCAGAGCGCGGCCCGGGCGATGCGCGAGGTCGCGACGTTCGACGGAGCCGGGGTGACGGAGAAGAGCTGAGCCCCGGCCCGGCGATCCTCTTCGGCCCGCGCTCCTCCGGACTCCCTCCGGGAGGTGCCCCCACGGCACGAGCCGCGATCCGGCGCCCGCCGGGGCACCGCGTCCGGCGTCCAGGACCGGTCGTCGAAGTCCGTCCTGACAGGGCCTAGTGTGAGGGCCCTGGCGGGTCGCACCCGCGTTCGACAGGTCTGTTCCCCCGCGAGGAGTCACCCCAAGCGATGCCCACCCACCCCGCTTACCCCGTCGGCCTGCGGCTCTCGGGCCGCCGCGTCCTGGTGCTCGGCGGCGGCACCGTCGCCCAGCGCAGGCTGCCCGCGCTGCTCGCCGCGGGCGCCGACGTCCGGCTGATCGCCCCGGAGGTCACCCCGTCCGTGCAGGCCATGGCGGACGCGGGGGAGTTCGTCTGGGAGCGCCGCGGGTACCGCGCGGGCGACCTCGAAGGCGCCTGGTACGCCCTGATCGCCACCGACGACCCCGAGGTCAACGCCGCCGCTTCCGCCGAGGCCGAGGAGCGCCGCGTGTGGTGCGTGCGCAGCGACGACGCCGAGGCGGCGACCGCGTGGACGCCCGCCACGGGCCGCAGCGACGGCGTGACCGTGGCGGTGCTCACGGGCCGCGACCCCCGCCGTTCCGCCGCCGTCAGGGACGCCGTGGTCGAGGGCCTGCGGGACGGCACGCTCGGCGCGCCGCGGCACCGCGACCGCGTTCCCGGCGTTGCCCTGGTGGGCGGTGGCCCAGGCGATCCCGACCTGATCACCGTGCGGGGGCGCAGGCTGCTCGCCGAGGCCGACGTGGTGATCGCCGACCGGCTCGGCCCCCGCGACCTGCTCGACGAGCTGCCCCCGCACGTCGAGGTCATCGACGCCGCCAAGATCCCCTACGGCCGCGGCATGGCCCAGGAGGCGATCAACGCCGCGCTCGTCGGGCACGCCAGGGCGGGGCGTTCCGTGGTCAGGCTCAAGGGCGGCGACCCCTATGTCTTCGGCCGCGGCAAGGAGGAGGCGCTCGCGCTCGCCGAGGCGGGCGTCGCGGTGACCGTGGTCCCCGGCGTCACCAGCGCCATCAGCGTCCCGGCCGCCGTCGGGATCCCGGTCACCCACCGGGGCGTCGCCCATGAGTTCACCGTGGTCAGCGGCCATCTCGCGCCCGGCGACCCCCGCTCCCTGATCGACTGGCCCGCCCTCGCCGCCCTGCGCGGAACGCTCGTGCTGCTGATGGCCGTCGAGCACGCCGCCGCCATCGCCGCCACGCTCGTCGCCCACGGCCGCCCGCCCCACACCCCCGCCGCCGTCGTCCAGGAGGGCACCACGGCGGCCCAGCGCCGCGTCGACGCCACCCTGGGCACGCTCGCCCGCCGCATCGATGAGGAGAACGTGCGCCCGCCCGCCGTGATCGTCATCGGCGACGTGGTGAACGCCGGATGACCGCGCCGGCCCCCGTCCCCGTCGACGACCCCGACGACCCCAGGCTCGCCGACTACACCTCGCTCACCGACGTCGCCCTGCGGCGGCGCGTCGAGCCCGCCCTCGGCCTCTTCATGGCCGAGGGCGAGAAGGTCATCCGCCGCGCCCTGCACGCCGGTTACCCCATGCGCTCCATGCTGCTGACCCCGCGCTGGGCCGAGGCGATGGGCGACCTGGTCGAACGCGCCGACGCCCCCGTCTATGTCGTGAGCCCGGCGCTCGCCGAACGCGTCACCGGCTTCCACGTCCACCGCGGCGCCCTCGCCTCGATGCACCGCACCCCGCTCCCCGAGCCCGGCGACCTGCTCGCCACCGCCCGCCGCCTCGTCGTCCTCGAGGCCGTCAACGACCACACCAACGTCGGCGCCGTCTTCCGCAGCGCCGCGGCGCTCGGCATGGACGCGGTGCTGCTCTCGCCCGACTGCGCCGACCCGCTCTACCGGCGCTCGGTCAAGGTCTCGATGGGCGCGGTGTTCTCGCTGCCCTACGCCCGGCTCGACCGGTGGCCCGGCGGCCTCGCGGCGGTGCGCGACGCGGGGTTCACGCTGCTGGCCCTCACCCCGGCCGAGGGCGCGCGGGACATCGCGGAGGCCGTCGCGGCCGACCGGGACGCCCGCGTGGCGCTGCTGCTCGGCGCCGAGGGCGACGGGCTCACCCCGCGCGCCCTGGCCGCGGCCGACGCCCGCGTGCGCATCCCCATGGCGCACGGCATCGACTCACTCAACGTGGCGGCGGCGGCAGCGGTCGCCTGCTACGCCCTCGCCCACCCCCGCTGAACACCCCGTTGAACGCCCGGCTGAACGCCCCGCGCGGCGCCGCTCAGAGCGGTCCCTGGCAGCCCTGCGCCGCGGCGACGCCGAGCGCCACGAGGAGCGTCACCGTGATGAACACGACGAGCCGCTGCCGCAGCAGCTTCCTGTCCACCGGGCGCCGCGCGCGCTGAGCGGGCCGCGTCCGGCTCCCCGCGGGGGCCGTCCGCGTGCCCGGCTGCCGGGGCGCCGGCGCGCGCACCGGCGCGTTCGCCCGTGGGTGGCTCGCGGTGGACTGCGTCGCGCCCCGCGCCTCACGGGCGGCGATCTCCTTGAGCCGCAGCGACAGCTGGAGCGTGCTGGGCCGCTCCGTCGGCGACTTGGCCAGGCACGAGCGCAGCAGCGGCGCCAACGCGGCGGGCACACCCCGCAGTTGGGGCTCCTCGTGCACCACGCGGTAGAGCATCACCTCCGAACTCCCCTGGCCGAACGGGGAGTCGCCGAGCGCCGAGTACGCCAGCGTGGCACCGAGCGAGAAGACGTCGCTCGCGGGCGTCACCGGCTGCCCGCGCACCTGCTCGGGCGCGAGGAAGCCGGGGGAGCCCACCGCCGTTCCGACATGGGTCAGGGTGCTGGCCCCCGTGGCCCACGCGATGCCGAAGTCGATGATCCGCGGGCCCTTGGGGGACAGCAGGATGTTGGACGGCTTGAGGTCCCGGTGCACCACCCCGGCCTCGTGCACGGCGACCAGGCCCTCGGCGAGCGCCGCGCCGATCGCGGCGGTCTCCGCGGCGGAGAGCGCCCCCTCCTCCATCACCTTGTCGTGCAGCGAGGGCCCCGGCACGTACTGGGTGGCGAACCACGGCCGTGTGGCGTCGAGATCGGCCGCCACGAGCCGCGCCGTGCAGCCCCCGCGGATCCGCCGGGCCGCGGACACCTCACGCGCGAACCGCGAACGGAACTCCTGGTCCTCGGCCAGATCCGGCCTGATCACCTTGAGCGCGACCCGCTGCCCGCGCCGGTCGGAGCCGAGGTACACGACCCCCATGCCGCCGGCCCCCAGCCGCCGGTGGAGCCGGAACGCTCCGACGACTCGCGGGTCCTCGCGCCGGAGCCGCATCATCGCCATGTCCACCTCGCTGCCCCGTGCTTGTGATGAGCCACAGCTTACGGACTGCGCGGCCCGAGCAGCGATAAGGCCGCGCGCACGCCCCCCACGCGCACCAGCGGGTTGACGCGCCGCACCCCTGGGGGAAAACCCCGGCTCCCGCACCCGGACCTCCACCCTGGGGAGTAGCCCGGTGGCGCGCTTCTCATCCTGGGGGATGCCCCGAGGTCAGTACGCCGGGCTGACGTCCCGGAAGGTGCCGCCCGCCTAATGTATGGATCAAGCGGCGGGCGCAGCACTCGTCCCCCGAGGTCACCCGCCCGCCGCCCCAATCCCACGACAGGAGTGGACAGATGGCGCGCATCGCGGCACGGACCGGCACTGCTCGGCCCGAGCGCCGCCACCCGCTGGTGGCGACGGCCATGGTGCTGCCTCTCGCCCTCGTCCTGGCCGTGGCGATCGGCGGCGTCGAGGCCGTCATGACACAGGCGTCGTCCGTGGCCGGCATGCTGGGGCGCTGAGCGGCGCCCCAGGCCCGGGAGAGCGGCCCGGGTCGGGGACACCGGCTGACAGCCCCGTGGGGACGGGGGTGAGGCGGACGGCCAAGGGCCCGGACAGCTGGGGAGCTGTCCGGGCACCAGTCTGTTCACGGCACGACGACGGCGCGCGACGCGGCACGACGGAGCACGTCCGGGCACATGGGAAGAGGCCGGGGAGCGTGAGCTCCCCGGCCTCTGGGCTGTGCGCGATACTGGGATTGAACCAGTGACCTCTTCCGTGTCAGGGAAGCGCTCTCCCGCTGAGCTAATCGCGCGGGCCCGGAGCCGGGGCTCCGGGGCGGGTCCTCTCGGACCCCGTGGACGATACTGGGATTGAACCAGTGACCTCTTCCGTGTCAGGGAAGCGCTCTCCCGCTGAGCTAATCGTCCGAGGTGGAGACGGGATTTGAACCCGTGTAGACGGCTTTGCAGGCCGTTGCCTCGCCTCTCGGCCACTCCACCGGATGGGGGCGGGCCCCCTTCGAGCGGACGACGAGATTCGAACTCGCGACCCCCACCTTGGCAAGGTGGTGCTCTACCAACTGAGCTACGTCCGCAGTGCTTGTCCCCGCCGCCACTTCCGTGACCCGGCGACGTCATGAACTTTAGCGGATCCGCCCCTCAGCTCAAACTCGGTATCCCCGCAACCCCGCGGAGGCCCGCCTAGAATCGCACGTGTGCACGACCTGCCCCCGCTCGCCCGCCTCGGCGGGCTCCTCGCCACCGACCTGCGCGACGTGACCGACGACCCGGCCGCGCTCGACTCCACCGGCTGGTGGGCGGTGGTCCACACCTACGAAGGGCGGCTGATCTGCGCCAGGTTCGCCGACGTCCGCCCCGCGCCCCCACCCCCCGCCGTCCCAGGGCGCTGGCGCTGGCGCGGCCCGGCCCCTGGCGACTGGACCAGCTCGCTCGACCGCGGCGCCTACATCGCGGGCGTCGAGCGCGTCCGCGCGCACATCGCGGCGGGCGACGTCTACCAGGCCAACCTCTGCCGCGTCCTGGCCGCGCCCCTGCCTGCCCCGGCCGACATCGACGCGCTCACCGCGCTGCTCGCCGCCCGCAACCCCGCGCCGTTCGCCGGCACCGTGCGCCTGCCCGCGCACGGCGTCGCCGTCGCGACGGCCTCGCCCGAGCTGTTCCTGCGCCGCCGCGGCCGCACCGTGGAGTCCGGCCCCATCAAGGGCACCGCACCCACGCCCGAGCTGATGCTGCCCAAGGACCGCGCCGAGAACGTCATGATCGTCGACCTGGTCCGCAACGACCTCGGCCGCGTCTGCGCCCCCGGCACCGTGACCGTTCCCCGCCTGTGCCACGTCGAGCACCACCCCGGGCTCGTCCACCTGGTCTCCACCGTCCGCGGCGAGCTCGCGCCGGGCGCGGGCTGGGCCGAGCTGCTCGCGGGCACGTTCCCGCCGGGATCGGTCACCGGCGCCCCCAAGTCGAGCGCCCTGCGCGTCATCGACGACCTGGAGCCCGTGGAACGCGGCCCCTACTGCGGGGCGGTCGGCTGGATCGACGCCGACCGCGGCGCGGGCGAGCTGGCCGTCGGCATCCGCACCTTCTGGATCGACACGGGAGGCGCGGGCGAACGGGCCCGCCCCGTCCTGCGGTTCGGCACGGGCGCCGGGATCACCTGGGACTCCGACCCGGCGGGGGAGTGGGCCGAGACCGAGCTCAAGGCCGCGCGCCTGGTCGGGGTAGCGTCTACGGGAGGGCAGCCCCGCGAGTTCGAAGGGATCCGACATGGCGCTGATCTGGCTGGACGGTGAGCTGCGCGACGCCGACAGCGCGCGCGTCTCCGTCTTCGACCACGGACTGACCGTCGGCGACGGCGTGTTCGAGACCATCAAGACCGAGGAAGGGCGCCCGTTCGCCCTCACCCGCCACCTCGACCGGCTCGCCGTCTCGGCCGCGGGGCTCGGCCTGCCCGCGCCCGACCTCGACGACGTGCGCCGGGCGTGCGCCGCGGTGGTGAAGGCACTTCCGCTGCCCCTCGGCCGCCTCCGCGTCACCTACACAGGGGGCGTCGGCCCGCTCGGCTCCGACCGCGGCCAGGCGCCGCCCACCCTCGTGGTGGCCCATGTCGAGGGCGCCCGCCTCCCCGAGTCCACCGCGGCCATCACCGTCCCGTGGCCGCGCAACGAGCGGGGTGCGCTCAGCGGGCTCAAGACGACCTCCTACGCGGAGAACGTCATCGCCCTGGCCCGCGCCCGTCAGGCGGCCGCGTCCGAGGCGCTGTTCGGCAACACCGCGGGCCACCTGTGCGAGGGCACGGGGAGCAACGTGTTCGTGGTCATCGACGGGGAGTTGCACACGCCGCCGCTCTCCTCGGGCTGCCTCGCCGGGGTCACCCGCGCGCTGGTCGTCGAGTGGTCGGGCGCCAAGGAGACCGAGCTGCCGCTCGGCGTCCTGCGCGAGGCCGACGAGATCTTCCTGACCTCCACGGCCCGCGACGTCCAGGCCGTCCGCCGCGTCGACGACCGCGAACTGCCCGGCGCACCCGGCCCGGTGACGGCCGAGGCGCTGCGCGTCTTCCGCGAGCGCTCGGCCGCCGACATCGACCCCTGACCGCTCCGCGCGGAAAATGGGGTGGCTCACGTCACGTTTCACGGGGTATTGATCAGCGGATGACGACCACATTGCGCCCCGCGGGTCCCGAGGAGAGCGGCGCGGACGGCCTCCGCAGCCGCCCGTTCGACATCAGGGTCAACGGCCGCCGCGCCGGCGCGCTCCGCCTCACCGTGTACGCCACCGAAGGCGATGTGTTCGGGCGGATCGCCCAGCTCGAGATCGCCCCCGACGACCGCCGCCGCGGCCGGGCCACCGTTGCCGCGCTCGCCGCCGAGGAGGTCCTGCGCGGCGAGGGCTGTCGTCAGGTCGTGGCCTCCGTACCCGCCGCGGCGGGCGGCGCGTTGGAGCTCGCCAGGTCGCTCGGCTATGTCGAACGCAACCTCAACATGGCCAAGGAGCTGCCCGAGCGCCCCCCTTCGCTGCCCCCCGGCCTCGTGGCCCGCGCCATGACGGGGCCGGAGTTCGAGGACTGGCGCGTCGAGGCGCGCGAGCGCTATGTGCGCGAGTGGGTCGAGCGCGGCGTTCCCGAGACGACCGCCGAGGAACGCGGCCGCTCCGCCCATGCCACGTTGCTCCCCGAAGGGCTCGCCACCGAGCGCGCGGCCCTGCGCGTGCTGACCCACGAGGACCTCCCGGTCGGCACGCTGTGGCTCTCCACCGACCCCGAGCGGCTGCCGCACGGCGCCGACGCCTACGTCTTCTCGGTGGCCGTGGACGAGAAGCACAGGGGCCGCGGCCACGGCAGGGCGCTGATGCTCGAGGCCGAACGCCTCACGCGCGCCGCGGGCGGCCGCGTCCTGGGGCTCAACGTCTTCGCGGGCAACACCCCGGCCCTGCGGCTCTACGCCTCACTCGGCTACCGGCCGGTCGAGCACCACCTCTACAAGCCGCTCGGCTGACCCAGCAGCGACTCGGCGATCCCGGCGATCCGCTCGCGCAGGCCCTCCTGGCTCCTGCCGCCGTCCAGGCGCGTGCCGCCGATGACATAGGTCGGCGTGCCGGTGACCCCGAGCGCCTCGCCCTCGGCCTGGTCCGCGTCGACCATGAGCATGTGCCGCCCGTCGATCAGCGCGGTGTCCACCTCGTCGGCGTCGAGACCGAGATCGCGCGCGACCTCGAGCAGCACCTCGACGCCCCGCGCGCCGAGGTCCGCGGTGCGGGCGAGCAGCGCCGTCCAGTACGCGTCGCCCCGGCCCTGGGCATAGGCCTCCTCGGCCGCTTGGGCGGCGGCGAGCGCGTGCGGGTGGCTGCCGAGCGGGAAGTGGCGGCGCCTGATCTCCAGGGCCTCCCCGAACCGCTCACGCAGGGCGAGCAGGTCGGATTCCGCGCGGTGACAGTCGGGACACTGGAGGTCGCACCACACGTCCAGCACGGCGCGGCGGCCGGTCGTCTCGTTCATGGGCCCCAGTCTCGCACCCCGAGATTCCCCTGATCCGCGCCCGAGGCCATGGCCTTACGGAGGGCGGCGGGGCAGGATGGAAAGATGTTGATCGGCACTGTCTGTACCCTTCTATCCGCCGCGGGCCTGGGGGTCGCCTTCCTGGTGGCGCGCCGGAGGCGCTACGCGCTGGCGCTGCGGACCGCCGCCGTGGCCCTGCTGCCCGTGGGCCTGGCGATGACGGGCGTGGTGCGCTTCGTGGTCAATATGACCTTCAACCCCGTGGCCTGGGCGGGCTTCGGCGTGCTGGCCTGCGCGGTGCTGCTGTTCCTCTCCGGCCGCCTGGCCGATGGCCGAGGGCGTGGCGCCGCCGCGGGCTCCGCCCCCGAGGTCAGGGCCGTGCCCGGCGGCGCCACGCCCTCGTTGCCCGGCTCGAGGGGCGCGGGCGGAAAGGCCAAGGGCGCCGCAGCCGACCCCGACGACTTCTCCGACATCGAGGCCATCCTCAAGAAACACGGCATCTGATCGGACCGTGACACGGGCGGGTCGACATTCCGTATAACGTTGCACAAATGCGACGTGTTGATCGCGGAGGACCCCCCGCCTGCGCCATGATCACGACGACATGGCGCACATCACCAGGGAGCCGACTCCCGACTCAAGCGGCGGGCCGCCCCCCGCCGCCCCGCAGGACACCGCACCCGGCGCCCCCGAGGGCAACGGCTGCCTCTTCGCTCTCTCCCAGCCCCCGCTGATGCTCTTCCTCACCGTCATCGGCGCGCTGCTGCTCATCGCGGGGGTGCATGACCAGTTCCTGCTCTGACCCCCGCACGTACGACGGCGCCGCCGCGGCCCTGGGGCCACGACGGCGCCGTGCGCCACGCGTATCGCCGGTCCCGCGCCGTCGCCCCGAGTCAGACGGCGTTGAGGGACCGGCGGGTCTCTAACTCTCCGCCAGGATGTGCGAGAGCTCCGTATCGAGGTCGAAGTGCCGATGCTCGGTGCCGGGTGGCACCGCGGCGTCGGTCCGCTTCAGGAACGACTCGAGGGCGCGGGCCGGAGCCTCGAGAAGCGCCTCGCCCTCCGGTGAGCTGAGGGCGATGCAGACGACTCCCTGGCCATGGCTCCGGGAGGGCCACACCCGGACGTCGCCGGTGCCCGTGGGGCGGTGCAACCCTTCGGCCAAGAGGTCTCGGGCGAAAACCCATTCGACGGTTTCTTCGGCTCCGGTGTGAAACGTGGCGTGTACGGCGTAGGGGTCCGCCGTGTCATACCGCAGCCCCGCGGGTACAGGAAGTGAGGACTCGCTCGATACAACGAGGCGCAGGTGCAGCTCGCAGCTGACCGTGGTGTTCATAAGCGCCAGGGCCTTTCGCTCAGTGTGCGCTCGGGGATTCGCACGTCGGCCAAATCGAGATGCCACGTACGCGTCGGTTGTAAACCCCTCTGCCCTAATTATGGCCTTTAACATCATTCCAATGGGGGAGCTGCGATATGGGTTATAGCAGGAGATAGCGTGATCGCCGACAGCCGGACAAACCGATTCCGATTCCGCGGTGACTGGTGGGTAGCCGCGCCGCCCGACGCCGTCTATGGCGTCCTCGTCACACCCGAGGACTACCCCCGCTGGTGGCCCCAGGTCCGCGAGGTCGTGCGGACCGGGCCCGACACCGGCTCCTGCCGCTTCCGCTCGGCCCTCCCGTTCGACCTCCGCGTCGGGATCAGGGAGACGCGCCGTGACCCCGCTGCCGGGGTGCTCCACATCGCGCTGAGCGGGGACCTCGACGGCTGGCTGCGCTTCTCGGCCAGCCACCGGGACCCCGGCACCCGGGTCAGCTGGGAGCAGGACACCGCGCTCACCAAACGGCTTCTCCGGCCGCTGGCACGGCCGTTGCGCTCGGCGTTCACCGCCAACCACGCCCTGATGATGCGGGGCGGACAGCGAGGTCTGCGCGCCTGGTTGGGAGTTCATTTGGATGACAGGTGATCCACACGGTATGGTTCTACCCGTGCCGCGGTGAGCGGCCCCGGGCGATTAGCTCAGCGGGAGAGCGCTTCGTTCACACCGAAGAGGTCACTGGTTCGATCCCAGTATCGCCCACGAGTGCGAGGGTGAAGTGTGTCCACGGAAGGCGTGGACCGCTTCGCCCTCGTCGTTTTTGCTCGGCTTCGCCTCGCGTGGCGGGGGCTTCGCCACCCGCACCCCCCTGGGGGTTGGTGGTGTCCGCGGAAGGTGTGGACGGCTTCGCCCTCGTCGTTTGTGCTCGGCTTCGCCTCGCGTTGCGGGGGCTTCGCCACCCGCGCCCCCTTCGGCAAGTCCTGAGGGCTTCACGGGTGTTGGGTGTGGTCTTCGCCGCTTCGCGCGTTCGCCCGGGTTCCGGGGGGTGGGTCCGGTGCGCGTCGGCCGCTCGGCCTTCGTCGTTTCCTCCCGGTCCCGCCTCGCGCAGCGAACGCTCCTCCCACCCGCACCCCACACGGCGGCCACCGTTCCCGCGCGGCCAGCGCTTTCTGCTTCGCCCTCGGGTGCTTCAGGTCGGTACGATGCCAACCGCGCAGCGCAGGCTGCCTCCATACGCCATGAGTCAGGAGAGACCGGTGTCAGACGTCCGTGTGATCATCAAACGCGATTCCGAGCGGGAAGAACGCGTGGTGGCCACGGGCACGACGGCCGCCGCGATCTTCGAGGGCGACCGGTCCGTCGTCGCCACCCGCGTCTGGGGCGAGCTGCGGGACCTCGCCCGCCCGCTGGCCGACGGGGACGAGATCGAGCCCGTTCTCATCGGGTCGCCCGACGGCCTCGACATCCTGCGCCACTCCACCGCGCACGTGATGGCGCAGGCCGTGCAGGAGCTGTTCCCCGAGGCCAAGCTCGGCATCGGGCCGCCCGTGAAGGACGGCTTCTACTACGACTTCGACGTGGAGCGGCCGTTCCAGCCCGAGGACCTCGGCCGCATCGAGAAGCGGATGCAGCAGATCCAGAAGCAGGGGCAGCGCTTCTCGCGCCGTGTGGTGGGAGACACCGAGGCCAGGGACGAACTGGCCGGTGAGCCCTACAAGTTGGAGCTGATCGGGCTCAAGGGCGCCGCCGCGGACCAGGCCGAGGGCGCGGGCGCCGAGGTCGGCGCGGGCGAGCTGACCATCTACGACAACGTCGACCCCTCGTCGGGCGACGTCTGCTGGAAGGACCTGTGCCGCGGCCCGCACCTGCCGAGCACGCGGCTGATCCCGGCGTTCAAGCTGATGCGCACCGCCGCCGCCTACTGGCGGGGCAGCGAGAAGAACCCCCAGCTCCAGCGGATCTACGGCACCGCGTGGCCGAGCAGGGACGAGCTCAAGGCCCATCTGGCGTTCCTCGCCGAGGCCGAGAAGCGCGACCACCGCAAGCTCGGCGCCGAGCTCGACCTCTTCTCCATTCCCGAGGAGCTCGGCTCAGGCCTCGCCGTCTTCCACCCCAAGGGCGGCGTCATCCGCCGGGTCATGGAGGACTATTCGCGGCGCCGCCACGAGGAAGCCGGGTACGAATTCGTCAACACCCCGCACATCACGAAGGCGAATCTCTTCGAGACCTCGGGCCATCTGCCGCACTACGCCGAGTCGATGTTCCCGCCCATGGAATTCGATGGGCAGGACTATTACCTCAAGGCGATGAACTGCCCCATGCACAACCTGATTTTCCGGGCGCGTGGGCGGTCCTACCGGGAATTGCCGCTGCGGCTTTTCGAGTTCGGCACGGTCTACCGGTACGAGAAATCCGGCGTCGTGCACGGCCTCACCCGCGCCCGCGGCTTCACCGTGGACGACTCGCACATCTACTGCACCAAGGAGCAGATGCCCGACGAGCTGGACGCGCTGCTGACCTTCGTGCTCAACCTGCTGCGCGACTACGGCCTCAGCGAGTTCTACCTCGAGCTGTCCACCCGCGGTGACTCGGACAAGTTCATCGGCGAGCCCGAGGAGTGGGCCGAGGCCACCGAGGTGCTGCGCCAGGCCGCGGGCAAGCAGGGCCTCGAGCTCGTCATGGACCCTGGCGGCGCGGCGTACTACGGGCCGAAGATCTCCGTGCAGGCCAAGGACGCCATCGGCCGCACCTGGCAGATGTCCACGATCCAGGTCGACTTCCAGCAGCCCAAGCGTTTCGAGCTCGAATACACCGCGGCGGACGGCTCACGGCAGCGGCCCGTCATGATCCACCGCGCGCTGTTCGGCTCGATCGAGCGGTTCTTCGCCGTCCTCGTCGAGCACTACGCGGGCGTCTTCCCGCCGTGGCTCGCGCCCGTGCAGGCCGTCGGCATCCCCATCGGCGACGCCCATGTCCCCTACCTCGAGGCGTTCGCCGCCGAGGCCAAGGGGCACGGGCTGCGGATGGACGTCGACAGCTCGTCCGACCGCATGCAGAAGAAGATCCGCAACGCCCAGAAGCAGAAGGTCCCGTTCATGGTCATCGCCGGGGACGACGACATCGCGAACGACGCGGTCAGCTTCCGCTACCGGGACGGCTCGCAGAAGAACGGCATCCCCCGCGACGAGGCCCTGGCCGAGATCGCCGACGCGGTCGCGCGACGCGTCCAGGTCTGACCCGGAGGGCTCCGGGCGCACACCGCCCCGGGGCCCTTCAGGCGCACGGCAACGCCATATGCTGGCCCGCATGAGCAGCGAGCCGGAGCAGCAGATCGGGGTCGGGACGCCGGACGCTTTCCAGCGCCTCTGGACCCCCCATCGGATGGCCTACATCCAGGGCGAGGGCAAGCCCACCGGCGACGGGGCCGGGGACGGCTGCCCGTTCTGCTCGATTCCCGGCAAGAGCGACGAGGACGGCCTGGTCATCGCCCGCGGCGAGGTCACCTACGCCGTCCTCAACCTCTACCCGTACAACAGCGGCCACCTGCTCGTGGTGCCCTACCGCCATGTCGCCGACTACACCGACCTCGACCACGCCGAGACCGTCGAGCTGGCCGAGCAGACCAAGCGCGCCATGACCGCGATCCGCACGGCATCGGGCGCCCACGGCTTCAACATCGGCCTCAACCAGGGCTCGGCCGCGGGCGCGGGCATCGCGCCCCACCTGCACCAGCACGTGGTGCCGCGGTGGGGCGGGGACGCCAACTTCATGCCCGTCGTGGGGCACACCAAGGTCCTGCCCCAACTCCTCGCCGACACCCGGCGGATGCTCGCCGAGGTCTGGCCCGCCTGAGCGCGGCGGGCCGCGCCCGGCTCACATGTTGTACTCGTCCGCCTTCCGCGGCTCGGCGGTCTGCACCTGACCGCTGAGCGCCTGCGACCTGCTCTCGAACGCCGAGACGTCCACGCCGTGTTCGTCGAGCACCCGCATCGCCGCCGCGTGCGCCACCCGCAGCACCGGCGTCACGGCCCGCAGCGCGTCGTCCATCATGAAGCGGTGCTTCCACGGCGCCGTCGCCCACGTGTGGCGCAGGCCGAACGGCTCCGGCAGGCTCAGCGTGCCGCCGTACTTGTCGAGCCGCGCCGGGAACCATGTCAGCGGCGCCCGCGCCGCGAGCCGCACCACTTCCTTGGCGTCCACGTACGGCAGCGGCTGCTCCACCATCTTCCAGGGCTTGCCCGCGCTGCGGATCTTCTTCTTCTTGGTGTCGGGGCCCTTGCGGAAGAAGCCGTGGAGCGGGCCGAGCGCGTGCGCCGTCACCTCGATCCGCAGCGTGTGGTGCAGCACGGTCACCGTGATCATCATCGTGATCACCAACTCGCCGTCCCACAGCACGAACTGCACGCCGAGGTAGTGCCGGTCGCCCTTGTCGAACTGCTGCTCGTTGCAGATCCGCTGGACCTCGATGTTGCTGAAGCTGAACCCCTCGGTGTTGGGGCCCTCGGGGCGCGAGACGGCCCCCGCGCCGTTGCCGACGTGGCGGACCACCCAGTGCGTTATCGAGGGGGTGGGGAAGCCACCGGTGTGCAGCGGCCCGCGCTCCAGCATCCGCAGCTGGTCGTGCATCGCCCGCGCGACGTCCCACGCGCGGAACGGGTCGATGTCCCGCTTGGCGTCCTTGGGCCGCAACTCCTCGGCCAGCTGCCAGCTGGCCCAGCGCACGCCCATGCCCAGTATCCCGTCGGTGCCCGCGTAGTGGATCAGGTTGCTGCTCTGCTCGGCCGCGAGCTTCGCCAGGCCCACCCGCAGCCGCTCGGCCTCCGCGTCGTTGGGGTTCTGCGGAACGGCCTCGGGGATCTGCGCGCCGCCCCCGCCGCCGCCCAGCAGCTCCGACCAGTGCGCCCGAAGGTTCTTCGCGGTGCGCTCGCAGATCTGCTTCGCCAGGTACCAGCCGATGATCGGCGCGGGCAGCGCGGCCCACACATAGATCTGGAGCACGCCGTCGACCGGCAGCCGCAGCACCATCAGCACGATCAGCGCGGCGACCAGGACGAGCCCGGCCATGCCGAACGCGCCCGCCCGCCGGTCCTGCGCCCCCGCGATCGTCCGGCGCAGCTGGAAGAGACCGAGCCATATCAGGACGCCGGGCAGGAACAGCAGCCCGAAGACGATCATGATGGCGGTCAACTGCCTGTCCCGCTGCTTGCGGATGCGCTTGGCGGCCAGGCTGTGCTCCACCACCGTCTGCGGCTCGGCGCCGAAGGACTGCACTATCGGCTTGCGCCCGTCGGCGAGCATCCGCACCTCGATGGCGCGCGTGAACGCCTCGCCGAGGTTGGGCTCGAGGAGCGAGAAGCGCCCGCCGTTCACCTTGGCCTTGGCGTTCGGCTCGCAGATGTCCGCGGGCGCGACGCCCTCCCGGTAGGCCACCGAGGCGATCGCGCTGCTCACCCCGGTCCTGCCGCTGTCCGCGGCGGACAGCGGGATCTGCGCCCCGGGCGCGAAGTCGAACTCCACCCCCGCCGATCGCTTCAGGTCGTCCAGCCCGGCCACCGAACACCCCCACAGTCCTCACACGCCTCGAACGCCAGCCGCCTCCAGGCCAGTTCCCTTCCCGGAGGCCCGGCACACCTGCCCGGACCAGCCTAGCGGCGCGCGGGGGTCCACGGGGCCACGACGACCGGCTTCGCGCCATCCGCCGGGGCCCGCGTCGCCGTCCCGCGCACGTGGCTACGATGGGGCTTTCGGACGGCCGCCCCGACGCGGCCCGCTGCGACCTGACCCCTGGGAAGGCCATGCTCAACAAGTACGCGCGTGCATTCTTCACGCGTGTCCTCACGCCGTTCGCCGCCTTCCTGCTGAGGAGGGGGGTGTCCCCGGACGCCGTGACGGTGGCGGGGACCGCCGGAGTCATGGCGGGAGCACTGGCCTTCTACCCCAGAGGTGAGTTCTTCTGGGGCACCGTCGTCATCACCCTGTTCGTCTTCTCGGACCTGGTCGACGGGAACATGGCGCGGCAGCTCGGCACGTCGAGCCGGTGGGGCGCGTTCCTCGACTCCACCCTCGACCGGGTGGCCGACGCCGCCATCTTCACCGGCATCGCCCTCTGGTACGCCGGGAACGGCGACAACCTGATGCTCTGCGCGGTCACCATCTTCTGCCTGGCCAGCGGCCAGGTCGTGTCGTACACCAAGGCCAGGGGCGAGAGCATCGGCCTGCCGGTCCGCGTCAACGGCCTGGTCGAGCGCGCGGAGCGCCTGGTGATCACGCTCGTCCTGGCCGGATTCGCCGGGTGGGAGCGGACGTTCGACGTGCCGCACATCGGCCTGCTGCTGCCGCTCGCCCTCTGGGTGGTGGCCTTCGGCAGCCTGATCACCCTCGTCCAGCGCGTGGTCACCATCCGCCGCGAGTCCGCCGAGGCCGACGCCGCCGCCCGCCAGGAGCAGGAGCAGGAGCGGGAGCCGGAACGCGAGCAGGAGCGGAAGAGCGAGCGGGAGCGGGGCAGCGAGCAGGCCCAGGGAAGCGGCCCGGCATGAGGGACCGGCTCGCCGACGCGCTGTACGCCGCCGGGTGGAGCACGATCAGACGCATGCCCGAGCCCGCCGCCCAGGCCCTGGGCCGCCGGGTCGCCGACTCCGCGTGGCGCCGCCGCGGCGCCGGCGTGCTGCGCCTCGAGGCCAACCTCGCGCGCGTCGTCCCCGGCGCGGGGCCCGAGGAGCTGCGCGAGCTGACCCGCGCCGGGATGCGGTCCTACCTGCGGTACTGGATGGAGACGTTCCGGCTGCCCGCGTGGAGCACGGAGCGGATCAAGGGCGCGTTCCAGACCCAGGATTTCGAGCACCTCACCGATGCCATAGACGGTGATCGCGGCGTCATCCTCGCCCTCCCGCACATGGCGAACTGGGACCTGGCCGGGGCCTGGCTGGTCACCGCGCTCGGGGCGGAGTTCGGCACGGTCGCCGAGCGCGTGAAGCCCGAACGCCTCTACGACCGCTTCGTCGCCTACCGCGAGGCCCTGGGCATGGAGGTGCTCCCGCACACGGGCGGCGCGTCGTTCGGGCGCCTGGCCAGGCGGCTGCGGGCCGGGGGCCTGGTGTGCCTGGTCGCCGACCGCGACCTGTCGGCGTCCGGCGTGGACGTGACGTTCTTCGGCGAGACCGCCCGCATGCCGGGAGGCCCCGCCCTGCTCGCCCAGCAGACCGGCGCGATGCTCCTGCCGGTCAGCCTGTGGTACGACGAGCCGCCGGTGATGCGCGGCCGGATACTGCCTCCGGTCCCCGTGCCCGAGACCGGCACCCGCGCCGAGCGGACCGCCGTCATGACCCAGGCCCTGGCCGACCACTTCGCCGCGGGCATCGCGGCGCACCCCCAGGACTGGCACATGCTCCAGCCCCTGTGGCCCGCCGACGTCGCCCGGCACGCCGCCGCGGCGGGCGGGGGCGGCCGCGGGGGCTCGGGCCGAGGAGGCGGAACGGCATGAGGATCGGCATCGTCTGCCCCTACTCCTGGGATGTGCCGGGCGGTGTCCAGTTCCATGTCCGCGACCTGGCCGAGCACCTCATCCGGCGCGGCCACCATGTGTCGGTGCTCGCCCCCGCCGACGAGGACACCCCACTGCCGCCCTATGTCGTCGCGGCGGGGCGTGCCGTCTCCGTCCCGTACAACGGCTCGGTGGCGCGCGTGAACCTCGGCGTGCGCTCCGTGGCGCGCGTGCGGCGCTGGGTGCACGAGGGCGACTTCGACGTGCTGCACATCCACGAGCCGTCCGTTCCCTCGCTCGGGCTGCTGACGTGCTGGGCGGCGCGCGGCCCGATCGTGGCGACGTTCCACACGTCGAACCCCCGCTCGCGCGTCATGATCGCCGCCTATCCGATGCTCCAGCCCGCGCTCGAGAAGATCAGCGCGCGCGTCGCCGTCAGCGAGTACGCCCGTCGCACCCTCGTGGAACACCTGGGCGGGGACGCGGTGGTGATCCCCAACGGCGTCGACGTCGGCTTCTTCGCCGACGCCGAGCCCAAGGCGGAGTGGCAGGGCGGGACCATCGGGTTCATCGGCCGCATCGACGAGCCGCGCAAGGGGCTGCCGGTCCTGATGCGCGCGCTGCCGCGGATCCTGCGCGAGCGCCCGGGGGCCAGGCTGCTGGTCGCGGGGCGCGGCGACGAGAAGGAGGCGGTGGCCGGGCTGCCCGACGACCTCAGGGGGCGCGTGGAGTTCCTCGGCATGGTGAGCGACGAGGACAAGGCCAGGCTGCTGCGCAGCGTCGACCTCTACGTCGCGCCCAACACCGGGGGCGAGAGCTTCGGCATCATCCTGGTCGAGGCCATGTCGGCGGGCGCGCCCGTGCTGGCGAGCGACCTGGACGCGTTCGCCCAGGTGCTCGACGGGGGAGCGGCGGGGCAGCTCTTCCCGAACGAGGACGCCGACGCGCTGGCCGCCGCCGCCGTCCACCTGCTCGGGGCTCCGGCACGGCGGGCCGAGCTGCGGGAGCGCGGCAGCGAGCATGTGCGCAGGTTCGACTGGTCGACCGTCGGCGCCGATGTGCTCGCGGTCTACGAGACGGTGACGGCGGGCGCGGAGGCGGTGGCCCCCGACGACCGGGCCGGGTTCCTCGGCCGCCTCGGCCGCACCCGCGACTGAGGCCGCGGGCCCTGCCGGTAGGGTGACGCCCCGTGACCACCGCCATCTGGATCGTCCTGGCCCTGCTGCTGATCGGCGTCTACCTCAGCTGGACCGCGGGGCGTCTCGACCGGCTGCACGCGCGCATCGACGCGGCCCGCGCGGCGCTCGACGCGCAGCTGCTGCGGCGCGTCTCCGTGGCCCAGGAGCTGGCCACCGCCGGGGTGTTCGACCCGGCCGCCTCCATGGTCATCTACCAGGCGGCGCACGCCGCGCGGCTCGCGCCCGAGGATCAGCGCGAGGTCGCGGAGAGCGAGCTGAGCCAGGCGCTGCGGGTGGTGTTCGCCGAGAGCGCGCAGGTCGTCGCGGTCCGTGAGGCCCCTGGCGGGCAGGCGAGCGCCGACGAGCTCGAGGCCGCGGTGCGCCGGGTGCCGATGGCCCGGCGTTTCCACAACGACGCGGTGCGCGCCGCCAGGGCCGTGCGCCGCCATCGCACGGTGCGGTGGTTCAGGCTGGCGGGGCACGCGCCGTTCCCGCTGGCGTTCGAGATGGACGACGAGCCGCCGCCGGCGCTGGTCGAGCACACGGCACGGCCCGATCGTCCAGGCCACTGAGTGCCGATTGGCCCTTTCGCCCGGGGCCACTTCGCGGTTTCATCGAAGGTGGCCTCGGCCGCCGGGCACGACGCCCGCGCCGCCACCGGTCCTACGATGGGGTGTACCACCCCATCTCTCCCCAGAAGCTACCGCTGAGTGAGGTCAGATCCCGTGTCGAGCACGTCATCCCCCGCCCCCACGACGCCGGAGACCGGCACCGCCCGAGTCAAGCGCGGCATGGCCGAGCAGCTCAAGGGCGGAGTGATCATGGACGTGGTCACCCCGGAGCAGGCGAAGATCGCCGAGGACGCCGGGGCCGTGGCCGTCATGGCGCTCGAGCGCGTCCCCGCCGACATCCGCAAGGACGGCGGCGTGGCCAGGATGTCCGACCCGGACATGATCGACGGCATCATCGAGGCCGTGTCCATCCCCGTGATGGCCAAGTCCCGCATCGGGCACGTCGTCGAGGCCCAGGTGCTCCAGGCGCTCGGCGTCGACTACATCGACGAGTCCGAGGTGCTGACCCCGGCCGACGAGGTCAACCACACCGACAAGTGGTCCTTCACCACCCCGTTCGTCTGCGGCGCCACCAACCTCGGCGAGGCCCTGCGGCGCATCGCCGAGGGCGCGGCCATGATCCGCTCCAAGGGCGAGGCCGGCACGGGGAACGTCGTGGAGGCCGTCCGCCACATGCGGCAGATCAGGGGCGAGATCGGCCGGCTGCGCGCGCTCGACAACCACGAGCTGTTCGCCGCGGCCAAGGAGCTGCGCGCCCCCTACGAGCTGGTCAAGGAGGTCGCCGGGCTGGGCAAGCTGCCGGTGGTGCTGTTCTCCGCCGGTGGCGTGGCGACCCCGGCCGACGCCGCGCTCATGCGGCAGCTCGGCGCCGAGGGCGTGTTCGTCGGCTCCGGCATCTTCAAGTCGGGCGACCCGGCCAAGCGGGCCGCGGCCATCGTCAAGGCCACGACGTTCTACGACGACCCCAAGATCGTCGCCGACGTCTCACGCGGCCTCGGCGAGGCCATGGTCGGCATCAACATCGACACCCTGCCCGACGGCGAGCGCTACGCCTCGCGCGGCTGGTGAGCGGAGGGCGGCACGCGTGACCTCCCCCCTCATCGGCGTTCTCGCCCTCCAGGGAGACGTCCGCGAGCACCTGGCCGCCCTCACCGGGGCGGGCGCACGGGTCACCGCCGTGCGCCGCCCCGAGGAGCTGGCCGAGGTCGAAGGACTGGTCATCCCCGGCGGCGAGTCGACCACCATCTCCAAGCTGGCCCACGCCTTCGGGCTGCTCGAGCCCCTGCGGGCACGCGTCAGGTCGGGCATGCCCGCCTACGGCTCGTGCGCGGGCATGATCATGCTCGCGGACAAGATCCTCGACCCGCGCTCGGGCCAGGAGACCGTCGGCGGCATCGACATGATCGTGCGGCGCAACGCCTTCGGGCGGCAGAACGAGTCGTTCGAGGCCGCCGTCGCCATGGCGGGCGTGCCGGGCGGCCCGGTCGACGGCGTGTTCATCCGCGCGCCCTGGGTGGAGTCCACCGGCGCCCTGGCCGAGACGCTCGCCGTTCACCGGGGGCACCCGGTCGCCGTGCGCCAGGACCACCTGCTGGCCACCGCGTTCCACCCGGAACTCACCGGCGACCACAGGGTCCACGCGCTCTTCGCCGACATGGTGCGCACGGCGCGGTAGCACGCTGCCGGTAGGATCAACCAGGTTGATCGACGTGTTGAGGGAATTTCTGGTGACATCGAAGGAGCAGCGCTGTGTCCGGCCACTCCAAGTGGGCAACCACCAAGCACAAGAAGGCCGTGATCGATGCCAAGCGCGGCAAGCTGTTCGCGAAGCTGATCAAGAACATCGAGGTCGCCGCGCGGACCGGTGGCGGTGACCCCGAGGGGAACCCCACGCTCTACGACGCCATCCAGAAGGCCAAGAAGAGCTCTGTCCCCAACACCAACATCGACCGCGCGGTCAAGCGCGGCGCGGGCCTCGAGGCGGGCGGCGCCGAGTACCAGACGATCATGTACGAGGGGTACGGGCCGAACGGAGTGGCCGTCCTCATCGAGTGCCTGACGGACAACCGCAATCGCGCCGCCTCCGACGTCCGCGTCGCCATGACGCGCAACGGCGGCTCGATGGCCGACCCCGGCTCCGTCTCCTACCTGTTCAACCGCAAGGGCGTGGTGATCGTCCCCAAGGCGGGGCAGTCCGAGGACGACGTGCTCGGCGCGGTGCTCGAGGCGGGCGCCGAGGAGGTCAACGACCTGGGCGAGTCGTTCGAGGTCGTCAGCGAGGCCGGCGACCTGGTCGCGGTCCGCACCGCCCTCCAGGAGGCCGGGATCGACTACGACTCGGCCGAGGCGGGCTTCCTGCCGACGATGCAGGTCGAGCTCGACGAGGACGGCGCCCGCAAGATCTTCCGGCTGATCGACGCCCTCGAGGACAGCGACGACGTGCAGAACGTCTTCGCCAACTTCGACGTGGCCGACGACGTGCTGGCCAAGGTCGACGCGTAGCACGACGTTCGACACCCCCAAGACCCCGTCGGCTCACGGCGATTGTCGGTGGGGCCGGGTAGCGTGCCGCGTGTCCCGCCCGAGCCGTTCCGGCGGGAGCCGTCGAACGAGGGAGGGCGCGTTGCGGGTACTGGGAGTCGACCCAGGGCTGACCCGCTGCGGGGTCGGCGTCGTGGACGGGGCCCCGGGGCGCCCGCTGACGATGGCCGCGGTGGGTGTGCTGCGCACCCCCGCCGACGCCGAGACCCCGCTGCGCCTGGTGGCCATCGAGCGTGGCCTCGAGGAGTGGCTGGACGCCCACAGGCCCGAAGCGGTCGCCGTGGAGCGGGTGTTCAGCCAGCACAACGTCCGTACCGTCATGGGCACCGCACAGGCGAGCGCGGTGGCCATGCTCTGCGCGGCCCGGCGCGGCCTGCCCGTCGCCCTCCACACGCCCAGCGAGGTCAAGGCCGCCGTCACCGGCAGCGGGCGCGCCGACAAGGCGCAGGTGGGCGCCATGGTCACGCGTCTGCTCCGCCTCGACGCGCCCCCCAGGCCCGCGGACGCGGCCGACGCCCTCGCGCTCGCCATCTGCCACATCTGGCGCGCCCCGGCCCACGACCGCATCAGGCGGGCCCACGCGGCGGCGCGCCGCGAGCCGCCGAC
The DNA here is from genome assembly GCF_003626575.1 of Streptomyces radicis. GTDB lineage: Bacteria > Actinomycetota > Actinomycetes > Streptomycetales > Streptomycetaceae > Streptomyces > Streptomyces radicis. Next base: position 278,365 of record NZ_RBDY01000001.1, read on the forward strand.
CCCACGACCGAAGGGCACCATCCCCTCATGATCGCCTTCGTCGCAGGACCGGTCGCCGCCCTCGCCCCCGACTCCGCGGTGGTCGAGGTCGGCGGCATCGGCGTCGCCGTCCAGTGCACCCCTGGCACCCTCGCCGGGCTGCGCGTGGGCGAGCGCGCCAGGCTCGCCACGTCGCTCGTCGTCCGCGAGGACTCCCTCACGCTCTACGGCTTCGCCGACGACGACGAGCGCCAGGTCTTCGAGCTGCTCCAGACCGCGAGCGGCGTGGGTCCCCGCCTCGCCCAGGCCATGCTGGCCGTGCACAGCCCCGACGCGCTCCGCCTCGCCGTCTCGAGCGGCGACGAGAAGGCGCTCACCGCCGTGCCCGGCATCGGCAAGAAGGGCGCGCAGAAGCTCCTGCTCGAGCTGCGCGACCGCCTCGGCGCCCCGCTGTCCACCGCGCCCCGGGCGCGACCCGCGCGCGCCGCCGCGCCCCCCGACTGGCGCGAGCAGCTCAGTACCGCGCTCGTCGGCCTCGGCTACGCCCCGCGCGACGCCGAGGGCGCGCTGGCCGCCGTCGCCCCGCAGGCCGAGGCGGCCGAGGCCGATGGCGCGGCGCCCGATGTCCCGCGGCTGCTGCGCGCCGCCCTGCAAACCCTCAACCGCACCAGGTAGGCCCCCGTGAGCAGCGAGGCGGTCCGGGCCGGAAGGCGAACACCATGAGCTGGGACGAGCAGACCGACGGCGTGGAGGAGCGCCTGGTCGGCGCCGCCGCCGACCGCGAGGACCTGGCGGTCGAGGCGGCGTTGCGCCCCAAGGACTTCGGCGAGTTCATCGGCCAGACCCGCGTCCGCGAGCAGCTCGATCTGGTGCTGCGCGCCGCCCGCGCGCGCGGCGCGACCGCCGACCACGTCCTGCTCTCCGGCGCCCCCGGACTCGGCAAGACGACCCTCTCCCTGATCATCGCCGCCGAGATGGGCGCCCCGATCCGGATCACCTCGGGCCCCGCGATCCAGCACGCGGGCGACCTGGCCGCCATCCTGTCCTCGCTCGCCGAGGGCGAGGTGCTCTTCCTCGACGAGATCCACCGGATGTCGCGGCCCGCCGAGGAGATGCTCTACATGGCGATGGAGGACTTCAGGGTCGACGTCATCGTCGGCAAGGGCCCGGGGGCCACGGCGATCCCGCTCGAGCTGCCGCCGTTCACCCTGGTCGGCGCCACCACGAGGGCCGGGCTGCTGCCGCCCCCGCTGCGCGACCGCTTCGGGTTCACCGGGCACATGGAGTTCTACGAGCCCACCGAGCTCGAACGGGTCGTGCACCGCTCGGCCGGGCTGCTCGCCGTCGAGGTGACGGCGGACGGCGCCGCGGAGATCGCGGGGCGCTCGCGCGGCACCCCCCGCATCGCCAACCGCCTGCTGCGCCGGGTCCGCGACTACGCCCAGGTCCGCGCGGACGGCGTGGTGACCCGCGAGGCGGCCCGGCGGGCGCTCGCCGTGTACGAGGTGGACGAGCGCGGCCTCGACCGGCTCGACCGCTCGGTCCTGCACGCCCTGCTCAACCTCTTCGGCGGCGGCCCCGTGGGCCTGTCCACGCTCTCGGTCGCGGTGGGGGAGGAGCGCGAGACCGTGGAGGAGGTCGCCGAGCCGTTCCTCGTCAGGGAGGGGCTGCTCGCCAGGACGCCGCGTGGCCGCGTGGCCACCCCCGCGGCCTGGCGCCACCTCGGCCTGACGCCCCCGGCGCGGGAGGGCGGGACGGGACAAGACGGACTGTTCGGGATGTGAGGCGTTCCTGACAGCCCGGATTTCACGCCCGAGGAACTCCAGTGGCATCCTGAACGTTGTTCCCCGAGTACGGCCTCGCCTAGACTCCGCCGTTGCCGACCCCGTGCGGGAAGGCATGCCCGCCCCCCATACGTCAGGTCGCGCCAGCGGCCGAACAAAGGAAATCCCTCCGCCGTGGACATCGCGTTTCTCTTCCCCTTCATTCTGCTCATCGGCGTCATGTTCCTGATGACGCGCTCCGCCAAGAACCGGCAGCGTCAGGCTCTCGAGATGCGGGACTCGATGGAGCCGGGGTCGGGGGTGCGGACCATCGGCGGCATGTACGCCGAGGTCAAGGAGGTCAGGGAGGACACGGTCCTCCTCGAGGTCGCCCCCGGGGTGCACGCGGTCTACGCGAAGAACGCCATCGGCGCCGTCCTCGACGCGGACGAGTTCCAGCGGATCATCGACGACGAGCCGCACCAGGACGACGAGGACGAGGCCCCGGTCGTTCCCGATGACGCCTCCTCCCTGACCGAGGACGGCGGCGACCGCGTCGAGCTCGGCAAGGCCGACGCCGACGCCGACGCCGACGACGCCGTGACGTCCGACTCTCCTGACAGCTCCACCAAGGAGCCGCGCGACCCCCAGTCCTGAGCGAGGCGGCCTCGGCCGCTCGTCAGTCATTCCGCCGCGCGGCGGTCACCGGCCGCGGACCGCTGGACAGAGAGAGACGAGAAGGTGGCGACACCGAAGAAGAGCCTCAGGTCCTCCGCCAAGAGAAGCGGGAGGACCAGGGGAGCGCAGGGGAGGCCAGGGCGGGCCCTGGCGCTGATTTCGTTGATCGTGGTGGGCCTGGTCGCGGGGATGTTCGCCTCCGGTCACACGACGCCTCGCCTGGGCATCGACCTCGCGGGCGGCACGAGCATCACGCTCGCCGCCGTGGCCGAGGAGGGCAACGAGGACGCGATCAACTCGACGAACCTCAACACCGCCGTCAGCATCATCGAGCGCCGCGTCAACGGCCTCGGCGTCTCCGAGGCGGAGGTGCAGACCCAGGGCGACCGGAACATCATCGTCAACATCCCCAGGGGCACCAACGAGGAGCAGGCGAGGGAGCAGGTCGGCACCACGGCCGAGCTCGGCTTCCGCCCCGTGCTGACGATGGCCTCGGCCGCGCCCCCGGCCGAGTCGGGCGAGGAGCCCACGGACGAGCCGAGCGACGGCGCGGGCGAGGAGCCCACCGACGAGGAGTCGGGCGAGCCCACGGACGAGTCCGGCGACGGCGCGGGCGAGGACGCGACCGAGGAGCCGACCGACGAGGAGTCCACCGACGAGGAGCCGACGGACGAGGAGTCCGGCGACGAGAGCCAGAGCCTCGGCGTCCCCGGCGCCCGCGACGGCGGCCTCGGCACCATGAGCCTGGCGTCCCACCCCGCCCAGGACTCGACGGACGAGCCGAGCGACGGCGCGTCGGACGAGCCCACCGACGAGGAGTCGGACGCCGCGGCCGATGAGGGCGGTGAGGGCGAGGAGGCCCCGGCCGACCCGCAGGCCCAGCTCGACGCGCTCGACTGCACCACCGAGGCCGGGCGCCTCGAGGCCAGCAGGGCCGCCGCCCAGGCGCAGGACGACGAGCCCGTCGTGACGTGCGACGCCGAGGGCACCACCAAGTACGCGCTCGGCCCGGTGGCCGTCCCCGGCCGCGACGTCAGCGGCGCGGACGCCGTCTACGACACCCAGCGCGGCCAGGGCTGGATCGTCCAGATGGACTTCAGCAGCTCCGGCGCCGACAAGTTCGCCGACATCACCGCCGAGCTGGCCATGCAGGTCGAGCCACAGAACCGGTTCGCCATCGTGCTGGACGGCGAGACGGTCTCCGCCCCCTCGGTCTCCGAGCGCCTCGGCGGCGGCAGCGCCGAGATCTCCGGCGGCTTCACGCAGGCGTCCGCGGAGGACCTCGCCAACATCCTCCAGTACGGCGCGCTGCCCCTCACCTTCGAGGAGGCGAGCGTCTCCACGGTCTCGCCGACCCTCGGTGACGAGCAGCTGCGGGCCGGCCTGATCGCGGGCGGCATCGGCCTCGCCCTGGTCATCGCCTACATGCTGGTCTACTACCGCGGCCTGGCGCTGATCGCCATCGCCAGCCTCGTCGTCTCCGCCGCGCTCACCTACTCGCTGATGGCGCTGCTCGGCCCGATGATCGGCTTCGCGCTCAACCTCCCGGCCGTGTGCGGCGCGATCGTCGCCATCGGCATCACGGCGGACTCGTTCATCGTCTACTTCGAACGCATAAGGGACGAGGTCAGGGAGGGCCGCAGCCTGCGCCCCGCCGTCGAGCGGGCCTGGCCGCGCGCCCGGCGGACCATCCTGGTCTCCGACTTCGTCTCCTTCCTCGCCGCCGCGGTCCTCTTCGTGGTCACCGTCGGCAAGGTGCAGGGCTTCGCCTTCACCCTGGGCCTGACGACGGCGCTCGACGTGGTGGTGGTCTTCCTGTTCACGAAGCCGCTGATGACCCTGCTGGCCCGGCGGAAGTTCTTCTCCGGCGGCCACCCGTGGTCAGGCCTCGACCCCAAGCGCCTCGGGGCCCGCCCGCTCCTGCGCGCCAGGCGCCCGGCGCCCGTTCCCAGCGACCCCAAGGAGGCGTGAGATGTCACGGCTCGGTGATCTCGGTGCCCGGCTCTACCGGGGAGAGGTCGGCGTCGACTTCGTCGCCCGCCGGAAGATCTGGTACCTGGTGTCGATCGTGATCACGATCCTGGCCTTCGCCGGGGTGGGGCTCAAGGGCCTGCACATGGGCGTGGAGTTCGAGGGCGGCGCGGTCTTCACCACCCCGGCCACCTCCGTCTCCACCGAGACCGCCGAGGAGGTGGCGGAGGAGGCGTCGGGCAGCCAGGCCCTCGTCCAGACGCTCGGCGACGACGGCGCGATGCGCATCCAGGTCAGCGGCCTGGACACCGAGCACTCCAACGAGACGCGCGCCGCCCTCGCCGACGCCCTCGACATCGAGACCGAGGCGCTCAACGCCGAGCTGATCGGCCCGAGTTGGGGCTCCCAGATCGCGAACAGGGCGTGGCAGGGCCTGGCGATCTTCCTCGTCCTCGTGGTCATCTACCTCGCCATCGCCTTCGAGTGGCGCATGGCCCTCGCGGCGCTGATCGCGCTGGTCCACGACCTCACGATCACCGTCGGCGTCTACGCCCTGGTGGGCTTCGAGGTCACACCTGGCACGGTGATCGGCCTGCTGACCATCCTCGGGTACTCGCTCTACGACACGGTCGTGGTCTTCGACGGCCTGCGCGAGACAACCCGGAACTTCACGAAGCAGAGCCGTCACACCTACGCCGAGCTGGCCAACCGCAGCCTGAACGGCACGCTGGTCCGCTCGATCAACACCTCGGTGGTGGCCCTTCTCCCGGTCAGCGCCCTGCTGTTCATCGGCGGTGGCGCGCTGGGCGGCGGCATGCTCAACGACATCGCCCTGTCGCTCTTCGTCGGCCTCGCCGCGGGCGCGTACTCCTCGATCATGATCGCGACCCCGCTGGTCTCGGACTTCAAGAGCCGTGACCCGGTGGTCGCCGCCCATGACCGCAAGGTGCTCGCCCGGCGGGCCAAGCGCGAGGAGCTCGGCCTCGGCGCGGACGCCGACGACGAGGACGAGTCCGCGGACGACGACGCCTCGCCGAGGCTCTCGGACCGGGACCTCGAGGTCCCGGGCCTCGAGCACGGCGGCCACGACAGCCACGGCGACCACGACCTTGAGGACGAGGGCCGCCCGCCCGTCGCCGCCGCGGGCGCCGCCGCCCGAGGCTCCCGCGGGCCGCGCCGCCAGCCGACGTCGCGGGGCCGCGGCAAGGGCCGTCCCTCGGGGAAGCGCCGGTGACGGCCGCCGCCCGGTCGCGCGCCGAGGTCGAGGCGCTGCTGCGTGGCCGGATCCGCGATGTCCCCGACCACCCCGAGCCCGGGATCGTCTTCAAGGACATCACCCCGCTGCTCGCCGACCCGGAGGCGTTCACCGCGCTCACCGACGCGCTGGCCGCGTTCAGCATCGAGCACGGCGCCACCAAGGTCGTCGGGCTCGAGGCCAGGGGCTTCATCCTGGCCGCCCCCGTGGCCGTCCGCGCGGGCCTGGGCTTCGTCCCGGTCCGCAAGGCGGGCAAGCTCCCCGGGGCCACCCTCGCGCAGGCGTACGAGCTCGAGTACGGCAGCGCCGAGATGGAGATCCACGCCGAGGACCTGTCGGGCTCCGACCGCGTGCTGGTCATCGACGACGTGCTGGCCACCGGAGGCACCGCCGAGGCCGCCCTGCGGCTGATCCGGCGCTCCGGCGCCCAGGTCGCCGGACTGGCCGTGCTGATGGAGCTGGGATTCCTGCCGGGCAGGGCGCGGGTGCTCCCCGCCCTCGACGGCGCCCCCTACCAGGCGTTGCTCACCGTCTGAGAACGCCCGCGCACGCTCCCGGCTCCCGTCACACGGCGGGGGCCGGGGAGCGTACGCGGGCTTGCGCGCGTGCGGATCCCCTGGGCTCGTTACCATGGCAGTCCGATCAATTCCGGCCGGACTCTCCTCAGGCCGCCCGCGGCTCGGAGGACCGCTCCCCCTCCCGGCCGTTCACGGCGGGGAAGGGCCCGAGAAGGAGTGCTCTTGCCAGACGACGCCCAGCCGCTCACCTCAGCCCAGCGGAAGAGTGCCAAGCCGTCCGCCGCCGCCCTCGGCTGGCGGGACGGGGAGGACAGCCGTGCCCCGGCACCGGCGGCGCAGTCGGCCCCCGCCGTCTCCGGCGTCTCGGGCCGCTCCGGCTCGTCGAACCGCGTACGGGCCCGCCTCGCCCGGCTCGGCGTCCAGCGCTCCAGCCCGTACAACCCCGTCCTCGAGCCGCTGCTGCGCGTCGTCAGGGCCAACGACCCCAAGGCCGACACCGCGCTGCTGCGCCGCATCGAGCGCGCCTACCAGGTCGCCGAGCGGTGGCACCGCGGCCAGAAGCGCAAGAGCGGCGACCCGTACATCACCCACCCGCTGGCCGTGACGACGATCCTGGCCGAGCTGGGCATGGACGCGGCGACGCTGATGGCCGGGCTGCTGCACGACACCGTCGAGGACACCGAGTACGGCCTCGACACCCTCCGCAGGGACTTCGGCGACCAGGTCGCCCAGCTCGTCGACGGCGTCACCAAGCTGGACAAGGTCAAGTTCGGCGAGGCGGCCCAGGCCGAGACCGTCCGCAAGATGGTGGTGGCCATGGCCAGGGACCCCAGGGTCCTGGTCATCAAGCTCGCCGACCGCCTGCACAACATGCGGACGATGCGCTTCCTCAAGCGGGAGAAGCAGGAGCAGAAGGCCCGCGAGACGCTGGAGATCTACGCCCCGCTCGCCCATCGCCTGGGCATGAACACCATCAAGTGGGAGCTCGAGGACCTGGCGTTCGCGATCCTCTACCCCAAGATGTACGACGAGATCGTCCGCCTGGTCGCCGAGCGCGCGCCCAAGCGCGACGAGTACCTCGCCACCGTCATCGACGAGGTGCAGTCCGACCTGCGCGGCGCCCGGATCAAGGCCGCGGTCACCGGGCGGCCCAAGCACTACTACAGCGTCTACCAGAAGATGATCGTGCGCGGCCGCGACTTCGCGGAGATCTACGACCTGGTGGGCATCAGGGTCCTGGTGGACACCGTCCGCGACTGCTACGCCGCGCTCGGCACCGTGCACGCGCGGTGGAATCCGGTGCCCGGGCGGTTCAAGGACTACATCGCGATGCCCAAGTTCAACATGTACCAGTCCCTGCACACGACCGTGATAGGGCCGGGGGGCAAGCCCGTCGAGCTCCAGATCCGCACGTTCGACATGCACAGGCGCGCGGAGTTCGGCATCGCCGCCCACTGGAAGTACAAGCAGCAGGCGGTCGCCGGCTCCTCCAAGGTGCGCTCCGACGCCCCGAAGAAGGGCGAGCGCAGGGGCGGCCGTTCCACCGTGGACGACATGGCCTGGCTGCGGCAGCTGCTCGACTGGCAGAAGGAGACGGAGGACCCGGGGGAGTTCCTCGAGTCGCTGCGCTTCGACCTGTCGCGCAACGAAGTGTTCGTCTTCACGCCCAAGGGCGACGTGATCGCGCTGCCCGCCGGCGCGACGCCGGTCGACTTCGCGTACGCCGTGCACACCGAGGTCGGCCACCGCACGATAGGGGCCAAGGTCAACGGCCGCCTGGTGCCGCTCGAGTCCACGCTGGACAACGGCGACACCGTGGAGATCTTCACGTCCAAGGCCGATGGCGCGGGCCCTTCGCGTGACTGGCTCGGCTTCGTCAAGTCCCCCCGCGCGCGCAACAAGATCAGGGGCTGGTTCTCCAAGGAGCGCAGGGACGAGGCGATCGAGCAGGGCAAGGACTCCATCGCCCGCGCCGTGCGCAAGCAGAACCTCCCGATCCAGCACGTGCTCAGCGGCGACGCGCTGGTCACGCTGGCCCACGAGATGCGGTACCCCGACATCTCGTCGCTCTACGCCGCGATCGGCGAGGGCCATGTCTCGGCGCAGAGCGTGGTGCAGAAGCTCGTCCAGGCGGTCGGCGGCGAGGAGGCGGCCAACGAGGACATCTCCGAGGCGGCCCCTCCGGTCCCGGTCCGCGCCAAGCGGCGCACGACCGCGGACCCCGGCGTGGTGGTCAAGGGCGTGGACGACGTCTGGGTCAAGGTCGCCCGCTGCTGCACGCCGGTGCCGGGGGACCCGATCATCGGCTTCGTCACGCGCGGGAACGGCGTCTCCGTGCACCGGGCCGACTGCCTGAACGTCGACTCCCTCGCCCAGGAGCCCGAGCGGATCCTGGACGTCGAGTGGGCGCCCACCCAGTCCTCGGTCTTCCTGGTCGCCATCCAGGTCGAGGCACTCGACCGTTCACGGCTGCTCTCGGACGTCACGCGCGTCCTGTCGGACCAGCACGTGAACATCCTCTCGGCCGCCGTCCAGACCTCGCGTGACCGGGTGGCCACGTCCCGCTTCACGTTCGAGATGGGCGACCCCAAGCACCTGGGGCATGTGCTGAAGGCCGTGCGCGGCGTCGAGGGCGTCTACGACGTCTACCGCGTCACCTCGCCGCGCAGGCCCTGACGCGAGCGGCGGCGGGGAGAGCGGTGAACGCCGCCCCTCCCCGCCGCCACCGGCGCCCCGCTCGAGCTCAGCCGCCGAACTCCTGAAGCCCCTTGAGCGCCTGGTCGAGCAGCGCCTGCCGCCCGGCCAGCTCCTGCTCGAGCTTCTGCGCCTTGGCGGCGTTCCCCTGGGCCCTGGCCCGCTCCGCCTGCTCCCGCAGCCGGTCGACGGCGTCCTGCAACTGCCCGGTCAGGCCCGCGGCCCGTGCCCGCGCCTCGGGGTTGGTGCGCCGCCACTCGACGTCCTCCGCCTCGGCGATGGCCCGCTCGACGGCGTGCATCCGGCCCTCGATCGCGGCCCTGGCGTCCCTGGGCACATGGCCGACGGCCTCCCAGCGCTCGCTGATCGAGCGCAACGCGGCACGCGCCGCCCGCAGATCGGTGATCGGCAGCAGCTTCTCGGCCTCGGCCGCCAGCTCCTCCTTGCGCGCGAGGTTGTCGCGGTGCTCGGCGTCCCGCTCGGCGAACGCCGACCCCCGGGCCTGGAAGAAGATGTCCTGCGCCGCCCTGAAGCGGGCCCACAGGTCCTCCTCGGCGTCCCGGTGCGCCCGGCCCGCCGCCTTCCACTCCCGCATCAGCTCGCGGTAACGGGCCGCCGTCGGGCCCCAGTCCGAGGACTCCGACAGGCTCTCCGCCTCCGCGATCAGCTTCTCCTTGCGCCGCCGCGTCTCCTCGCGCTGCGAATCGAGCGCGGCGAAGTGCGACTTGCGGCGCTTGGAGAACGCCGACCTGGCCTGCGAGAACCGGTGCCACAGCTCGTCGTCGGTCTTCCTGTCGAGCCGCGGCAGGCCCTTCCACGTGTCGACGAGGCCGCGCAGCCGCTCACCCGCGACCCGCCACTGCTCGCTCGCGGCCAGCTCCTCGGCCTCGGCGACCAGCGCCTCCTTGGCCGACCTGGCCTCCTCGGTCTGCCGCGCCTTGGTCGCCTTCCGCTCCTCGCGGCGCGCGTCGACCAGGGCGACCAGCTCGTCGAGGCGGCGGCCGAGCCCGGCGAGGTCGCCGACCGCGTGCCCGGCGTCGACCTGCTCGCGCAGGTGGCCGATGGCCGTCATGGCGTCCTTGGCCGACAGGTCGGTGGTCCGCACCCGCCGCTCGAGGAGGTCCACCTCGACGACGAGGCCCTCGTATTTGCGCTCGAAATAGGCGAGCGCCTCCTCGGGGGAGCCCGCCTGCCAGGAGCCGACGACCTTCTCGCCGTCCGGCGTCCGCACGTACACGGTCCCGGTCTCGTCAACACGGCCCCACGGCTCGCTGCTCACAGCGCCTCCTCGTTTGATGCGCACGACGGGGCCTGACGCCCCCGGCACCGTCCACACTTCTCGACCGGTCGGCGGCCCTGTTCTCCCGCCCGACCGGCGCAGGCACCCTGCACAACGCCAACATAGGTGACACCGTGCCCGGCTGTCCGCACCTTGCTCGCCGGAAAATACCGGTGAACGGGGCTCACTCCGCCGCAACCTCCTCCACGGTCGCCTCGTTGATCACCACCGTGGCGTTCGGCGCGGTCGTCCCGTTGGCGTCGGGCGGGGCCGCGCCCGTCCCGGCGATCAGCTCGACCACGTCGAGCCCGGCGGTCAGCGTCCCGAACGGCGTGTACTGCGCGGGCAGCTGGCTGTCCTCGTACACCACGAAGAACTGGCTGCCGCCGGTGTCGGGGCCGCTGTTGGCCATGGCCACCGTGCCCGCGGGGTAGACGCCATCGGCCACCTCGGGGGCGTCGAGGTTCTCGTCGGGCAGGCTGTACCCGGGGCCGCCCTGGCCCGTGCCCTGCGGATCGCCGCACTGGAGCACGTAGATGCCCTCGGTCACCAGCCTGTGGCAGCGGGTGTGGTCGAAGTAGCCCTCGCCGGCGAGGAAGTTGAACGAGTTCACCGTCTGTGGCGCCGCCTCGGCGTCCATCGTGATCTCGATGTCGCCGCACGTGGTCGCGAGCCGCATCACGTAGTCGTTCGCGGCGTCGACGGCCATCTCGGGCTGCTCCTCCCACTGCGCCGTGGTCGGCTCGCCCTCCGCGGGGGCCTCGCAGGGGTCGTCGAGTGGCGTGGTCGGCTCGTCGCTCGGCTGCGCGTTGTCCTCCGCCGCCGGGTCCGAGCCGCCGTCGTCCCGGTTCACGGCCACCAGGGCGGTCGCGCCGCCGGCCACGAGCACGACCAGCGCGACCGAGAGCAGGATGCGGCGGCGGCGACCCCGGCGGTGCCGATTCGCCCTCCGCTGCTGCTGCCGCTCGAACTTCGCGCGCGCGAGCTGCTTGCGCCGCTGCTCCTTGCTGACCACCGCGCTCTCCCTTGTCTGTCGGGGACTGGAACTCATGTACATCAAGTGCGCCCGTGGCGTCACCGTATACGGGTTCGCCCGTCCTGCACCGCCGCCGGTAGGCTCTGGCCAGGCAGCCACCCACGACGACCGTGAGGACGACCGTGCTCATCGCTGGCTTCCCCGCCGGGGCCTGGGGGACCAATTGCTACCTGGTCGCGCCCGCCGCGGGCGAGGAGTGCGTGATCATCGACCCGGGGCACCGGGCCGCCCCCGGCGTCGCCGAGGCCATCGCCAAGCACCGGCTCAAGCCGGTGGCCGTGATCCTCACCCATGGCCACATCGACCACGTCGCCTCGGTGGTGCCCGTCTGCGGCGCCCATGACGTGCCCGCCTGGATCCACCCGGCCGACCGCTACATGCTGGACGACCCGGAGAAGGCGCTCGGCGTCCGCATCGGCCAGCCGCTCATGGGCGAGCTGACCGTGGGGGAGCCCGACGACCTGCGGGAGCTGGCCGACGGTGCCGAGCTCGATCTCGCGGGGATGACCCTCACCGTCGCGCACGCCCCGGGCCATACCAAGGGGTCGGTGACCTTCGGGCTGCCCGAGCAGGCGGACGTTCCGCCGGTGCTGTTCTCGGGCGACCTGCTGTTCGCCGGCTCCGTCGGACGCACCGATCTGCCCGGGGGTGACCACCTCGAGATCCTGCGCTCGCTGGCCCGTGTCTGCCTGCCGCTCAGTGACTCGACCGTGGTGCTCTCCGGGCATGGCCCGCAGACCACCATCGGCCGCGAGCGCGCCACCAACCCGTTCCTGCGGGAGCTGGCCGCCGGCCGGGCGGCGGCCGACGCCGCCGCACAGCGACCAGGAATGTGAAGAATCCTTTCGTGAGCAGTTTCACCGCCCCCAAGGGCACGTACGACCTCATCCCGCCGGACTCCGCCGCGTTCACCGCGGTGCGCGACGCGCTCGCGGCCCCGCTGCGCGGCGCGGGCTACGGCTATGTCGAGACCCCGGGCTTCGAGCACGTCGAGCTGTTCTCCCGGGGCGTCGGCGAGTCCACGGACATCGTGACCAAGGAGATGTACACCCTCACCACCAAGGGCGGCACGCGCCTCGCGCTGCGCCCCGAGGGCACCGCGTCCGTCCTGCGCGCCGCGCTCCAGGCCAATCTGCACCGGGTCGGGAACCTCCCGGTCAAGCTCTGGTACTCGGGCACGTACTACCGCTACGAACGCCCCCAGGCCGGCAGGTACCGCCACTTCTCGCAGGTCGGCGCCGAGGCGATCGGGGCCGAGGACCCGGCGCTCGACGCGGAGTTGATCATCCTGGCCGCCGAGGCCCACCGCTCGCTCGGCCTGACCGGGGTGACGCTGCTGCTCAACTCCCTGGGCGACGCCGAGTGCCGCCCCGCGTACCGGGCCGCGCTCCAGGCGTTCCTGCGCGGGCTCGACCTCGACGAGGACACCAGGGCCAGGATCGAGATCAACCCCCTGCGCGTCCTTGACGACAAGCGCGAGAGCGTGCGGCGTCAGCTCACCGGCGCCCCGATGATGCGTGACCACCTGTGCGAGTCGTGCAAGGCGTACCACGAGGGCGTCCGCGACCTGCTGCGCGAGGCGGGCGTCCCCTTCACGGATGACGACCGGCTGGTCCGCGGCCTGGACTACTACACCCGCACCACGTTCGAATTCGTGCACGGCGGCCTCGGGTCCCAGTCGGCGGTCGGCGGCGGCGGGCGGTACGACGGGCTCTCCGAGATGATCGGCGGGCCAAGGCTCCCCTCGGTCGGCTGGGCGCTCGGCGTGGACAGGACGGTGCTCGCCCTGCGCGCCGAGGGCGTCGCGCTCGATCTGCCGTCGGCCACCGACGTGTTCGCGGTGCCGCTCGGCGAGGACGCGAGGCGCGCGTTGTTCACGCTGGTCACGGAGCTGCGGCGGGCCGGGGTCCGCGCCGACTTCGCCTATGGTGGACGAGGGCTCAAGGCCGCGATGAAGGCGGCCAACCGCAGTGGCGCCCGCTACGCCGTCGTGGCGGGGGACCGGGACCTGGGCGAGGGCGTCGTCCAGGTGAAGGACCTGGCCAGCGGGGAGCAGGCGCCCGTCGCCCTGACCGGTGCGGTCGGGGAGCTGCGCCAACGGCTCGGCTGAGGGCCCGGATTCCCCTCGCTCGGGACCTTTGCCAGGTTGACATCAGCGGCGGGTGAGCGTTGTGTCACTGATGGACGTCACCGAGGGACGTCACCGAGGAACAGGGTGGGCCGCACCCGGACACGAGGGATGAACGAGATGGCAGCAGCTGCGGTGGACGTGGCCCCGTCGGACGGGGTCAGGGCCGAGGGCGGGCGTGGGGCCGTGGGCGCGGGGCGCGGCTTCGCGCTGACGCTGGTGATCACCGGCTTCGCCGGCCTGCTCGCGGCCTGGGTCATCACGCTGGACAAGTTCCACCTGCTCGAGGACCCGGACTTCTCCCCGGCGTGCAGCATCAACCCCGTGGTCTCCTGCGGCAACATCATGGAGAGCGACCAGGCCGGGGTCTTCGGGTTCCCCAACCCGATGCTCGGCCTGGTGACCTACGGCATGGTGATCGCCATCGGCATGGGCCTGCTGGCCGGGGCCAGGTACCGGCGGTGGTTCTGGCTCGGGCTCCAGGCGGGGACGCTCTTCGGGGTGGGCTTCTGCACCTGGCTCCAGTACCAGTCGCTGTACGAGATCGGCGCGCTGTGCCTGTGGTGCTGCCTGGCCTGGGTCGCCACCATCGTCATGTTCTGGTACACGACGCTGCACAACGTCCGCCACGGCTTCCTGCCCGCGCCCGAGGGCGTGCGGCGGACGTTCGAGGAGTTCCACTGGCTGGTCCCCGCGGTGCACATCGGGATCATCGGCATGCTGATCCTGACCCGCTGGTGGGACTTCTGGACCAGCTGAGCCGCCGGGCGGCGTTGTCGGTGGCGTGACCTGTTGTCGGTGGCGTGACTTAGGGTCGGGGTGTGGAGCCCGACCTGTTCACCGCGGCCGCCGAGGAGCGCGCCGAGAAGGACCCCACCGGGCGGCCGTTGGCCGTCCGGATGCGTCCGCGCACCCTTGACGACGTCGTGGGGCAGCGCCATGTGCTGCGCCCCGGGTCGCCCCTGCGGCGTCTGGTGGGGGAGGGCGGCGGCGGCCCGGCCGGGCCCTCGTCCGTCATCCTGTGGGGCCCGCCGGGCACCGGCAAGACGACGCTCGCCTATGTGGTCAGCCAGGCGACCGACAAGCGCTTCGTGGAGCTCTCCGCCATCACCGCGGGGGTCAAGGAGGTGCGGTCGGTCATCGAAGGGGCCCGCCGCTCCTCGGGGGCGTACGGCAAGGACACGGTCCTCTTCCTCGACGAGATCCACCGCTTCAGCAAGGCGCAGCAGGACTCCCTGCTCCCCGCCGTGGAGAACCGCTGGGTGACCCTGATCGCGGCCACCACGGAGAATCCGCACTTCTCGGTGATCTCCCCGCTGCTCTCGCGCTCCCTGCTGCTGACGCTCGAGCCGCTGACCGAGGAGGACCTGAGGGCGCTGCTGCGCCGGGCCGTGGCCGACGAGCGGGGCCTCGGCGACGCGGTCACGCTGCCCGAGGACACGGAGTCGCACCTGCTGCGGATAGCGGGCGGCGACGCGCGCAGGGCGCTGACCGCGCTCGAGGCCGGGGCGGGCGCGGCGCTGGCCAAGGGCGAGAAGGAGATCGGGCTCGCCACCCTCGAGGAGGCGGTCGACCGCGCCGCCGTGCGGTACGACAGGGACGGCGACCAGCACTACGACGTGGCCAGCGCGTTCATCAAGTCGATCAGGGGCTCCGACGTGGACGCGGCGCTGCACTACCTGGCCAGGATGGTGGAGGCCGGGGAGGACCCGCGTTTCATCGCCAGGCGGCTGATGATCTCGGCGAGCGAGGACATCGGCCTCGCCGACCCGACGGCCCTGCCGACGGCCGTCGCGGCGGCTCAGGCGGTCGCGATGATCGGCTTCCCCGAGGCGGCCATCACCCTCGGGCACGCCACCATCGCCCTGGCGCTTGCCCCCAAGTCCAACGCCGCGGTGGTCGCCATCGGCGAGGCGCAGGCCGACGTGCGCGCGGGCCTCGCGGGCCCGGTGCCCGCGCACCTGCGCGACAGCCACTACAAGGGCGCGGAGAAGCTCGGCCATGGCCAGGGGTATCAGTACCCCCACGACCTGCCCGGCGGCATCGCGGCCCAGCGGTACGCCCCCGACGCGGTGCACGGCAAGCGGTACTACCGCCCGACCACGCACGGCGCCGAGGCGCGGTACGGCGAGGTGCTCGACCGGGTCCGTCGGCGGCTGACCGAGGAGTGACCGGCCGGGTGTCCCCTTCGGCGCGGTCGGGCGTTCAGGCGCTCGCGGCCTCGAAGAGCTGGCGCATCGCGCGGCGGAGCTGGGCGATGTCCCCGACGGGGGCCGGGAATTCGAAGCGGGCGTCGAAGCACGAGGCGCCCGCGCGGAAGCGCACCCGCAGCCCGAAGCGGTCGAGGCACAGGGGCGTGACGGCCTCGGCGCACGAGGCGTTGGTGCCGTCCAACAGCGCGCAGAGCGAGCGGAGTTGGGCGCCGTGCGCGGTGGCGAGGTGCTGGAGCAGCTCCGCCTCGTACCGGGCCAGGGGATCGGGGTCCGCCTCGGCGAGCTCGTCGGGCTCGACGTGCGAGCTGCCCCACAGGTCGTCGATGTACGCCTCGCCCGCCTCCAGGCGGAGCAGCGACCAGCCGGGGCCCGGCATCGGCCCGCACTCGGCGAGCAGCCGCGCGCCCGCGGCGTGCGCGCGGCCCCGCGCCACCGTCAGCCAGCCCGCCACCCAGCCGCGGCCCCTGACCCGGTGGGGCACGGCCACCGGCGCGATGTCGGTGATCTCCATCACGGCCGTCACCTCGTCGTCCCGCGCGTGGGCGGCGGCCCGCGCCGCCGGACAGGTGTCGGGGACCAGCAGGAAGAGGTCTCCGGTGGCCGCCACCGCGCGTGACTCCACGACGCTCGGCCCCGGCTCACCAGGCTCGGCCTCGGGAATCGACAGCACCGCCGAGGAGTTGGACTCCACCAGGGTGCGCACCCGCTCGGCGGCCGAGGGGCCCCGGGCCTCCTCGCCCGGACATCTCGCGGGAGCGGGAACTCCGAATCGCGTCATGCTCACTCCTCAGATAAGGTAAGCCTCACCTAACTTACATGAGATACCCGGAGGTCCGCTCCCCGTGAACCAGTCGCGTCCCAAGATCAAGAAGTCACGCGCCCTCGGCATCGCCCTGACCCCGAAGGCGGTCAAGTACTTCGAGAAGCGCCCCTATCCGCCGGGCGAGCACGGGCGTGGCCGCAAGCAGACCAGCGACTACAAGGTCCGCCTCCTGGAGAAGCAGCGCCTGCGCGCCCAGTACGACATCAGCGAGCGCCAGATGGTCCGCGCCTACGAACGTGCGCGCAAGGTCGAGGGCAAGACCGGCGAGGCCCTCATCATCGAACTGGAGCGCCGCCTCGACGCGTTGGTGCTGCGCTCGGGGCTGGCCCGCACTATCTACCAGGCGCGTCAGATGGTGGTGCACGGTCACATCGCGGTCAACGGGCGGAAGGTGGACAAGCCGTCGTTCCGGGTGCGCCCGCAGGATGTCGTCGCCGTCCGCGAGCGCAGCCGGGCCAAGCACCCCTTCCTGGTCGCCCGCGAGGGCGGCTACGCCGCGGACGGCGAGACCCCGCGCTACCTCGAGGTCAACCTGGAGGCCCTGGCCTTCAGGCTCGACCGCGACCCGCAGCGCCGCGAGGTCCCCGTGCTGTGCGACGAGCAGCTCGTGGTCGAGTACTACGCCCGCTGACCGCCGGGCGACGGCTCGGGCTCCCCGCCGTCCCCGCGCGCGGCCGCGGGGAGCGCGGGCCGAGAGCCGTCGCGGCTCGCGGGCAGCGCCCTGGGAGCGGCGGCCTCGGGGCGCGCGCCCGCGCCGTCCGCGCGGCGCAGCGCCCTGGCCACCGCCCGGTCGGTGTCGAGGCGTTCGCCCTCCCGGAAGCACGCGCGGAAGCGCGTCGCCCCCAGCCGCCGCCGCAGATGGCGCTCGCAGTGGATGTGGGGCGCGTTGAAGTACTCCGAGCCGAACATCTGCATCCCCACCGAGGCCCACACCTTCGCGGCCGCCCCCTGGATCACCGCGGCCTCGGCGGGATCGCCCTCCGAGGCCGTGATCCCGGCGAGCAGCTCGAGCGCGAGGACCGTGCCGACCAGGTCGTGGAAGGCGTGGGCGGCGGGCAGCGACGCCTCCACCAGCTCGCGGGCCTCGGCCAGGTCCCCGCGGCTCCACGCCGCGAAGCCCAGGACGTAGAGCGCGTAGGTGCGCGCCCAGCGCTCGCCGTGCTCGTCGCACACCCCGCGCGCCTCCTCGCACAGCCGCACCGCCCCCGCGAGGTCGCCCTGGAACGCGATGGCCATCGCCAACTGCGCCTTGCACATGAGCACTTCGCTGTTCAGCTCGCTGATCTCCTCGAAGCGTTCGAGCGCCGCCCGCAGCAGCTTCTCGGCCCGCTGCACCTCGTCGCTGATCAGCGCGAGGCAGCCGCGCCTGTGGTTGCTGTAGGCGGCGGCCCTGGCGTTGCCCGTGCGCTCCGCGCCCTCCTGGCACTCGTGCAACGCCGTCAGGGCCTCCACCGTGTCGCCCTGGAGCACGGCCACATAGCCGACCACCCACAGCGCCTTGAGCCGGATCTCCTCGTGGTCGGTCCCCCGCAGCAGCGCCCGCCGCAGCCAGTACCGGCCCTCGCCGAGCCGCCCGCAGCCGATCCAGCAGAACCACAGCGTTCCCGCGAGGTAGAGCCCGAGGCGGCCCTCCTCCTCGTCGTTCAACGCGAACTCGAGGGCGGCCCTCAGATTGGGCATCTCGTCCTCGACGCGCCGCGCCACCTCGGCCTGGCGCGGGCTGAACCACTCGAGCTCGCACCAGGTGACGAGCCCCGTGCACCAGTCCCGGTGACGGCGGCGCAGCCGGTCGGTGTCCCCGGTCGCCGCCAGCCAGTCGGCGCCGTACGCCCGCAGTGTGTCCAGCATCCGGTAGCGCACGCCCGAGGCGGCGTCCTCGCGGGTCAGCACCGACTGCGCGACCAGCTCGGTCAGCACGTCGAGCACCGCGTCGGCGGGCAGGTCGGGCCCCGAGCACACGTACTCGGCCGCCTCCAGGTCGAAGTGGCGGGCGAAGACCGAGAGCCGCGCCCACAGCAGCCGCTGCGACGGGGTGCACAGCTCGTGGCTCCAGCCGATCGCGGTGCGCAGCGTGTGGTGGTGCGGGGGCGCGCCCCTGTGGCCGCCGACCAGCAGCCTGAAGCGGTCGTCGAGGCGGTGCAACGTCTGGTCGAGCGACAGCGTCCGCAGCCGACCCGCGGCCAGCTCCAGGGCCAGCGGGATCCCGTCGAGCCGGTGGCACAGCTCGGCCACCACCGAGTGGTTCTCCTCGGTCACCGCGAACCCCGGCAGCACGGCCGCCGCCCGGTCCGCGAACAGCCAGGCCGCCTCGCTCAGCGGCGCCAGCTCGCTGGCCTCGCCCGAGCCCGGCGTCGGCGCCGAGAGCGGCGGCAGGGGGTAGAGGCGTTCCCCCGCGACGCCGAGCGGGCACCGGCCCGTCGCGAGCACCCGGAGACCCGGCGCCCTGCGCAGCAGGTCGAGCACCAACGCGGCGGACGGCTCCACCAGATGCTCGAAGCCGTCGAGGACGAGGAGCAGCCGCCGGTCGGCCAGCCGCTCGGTGAGCACCGCGCGCGGCGGCCTGCCCGTGTGGTCGGTGAGGCCCAACGCCTCGACCACCGCGTGGTCGAGCAGCTCGGGGTCCCGCACCGTGGCCAGCTCCACCAGCCAGACGCCGTCGGAGAACCGCTCCTGGAGCTGCCGCGCCGCCTGCACCGCGCACCGCGACTTGCCCACGCCCCCGACCCCGGTCACCGTGACCAGCCGCGAGGAGGTCAACTGCTGTGTCAACGCCCCGACTTCGGCGTGACGCCCGATGAACCTGGTGAGCTCAGCCGGGAGGTTGCCCGGCCCGCGGCCGAGCCTCGCCGTCTCCCGAGCCTCGGGCTCGGAACCCTGAAAGCCTCGCATGGAACACGCAGCGTACTCGGATGTATGCAGAACGTACAATTGCGGCCTTCGGCCCTTGGCAGGAGCCCGGGAATGCGGTACAGGCGTGGGCGCGGGGCGCGATAGGGTCGGGTCCTGCCGCCGCCCCCACCCGGGCCGCCGAGCCGGTGAGCGGCGGCCGACCCCGTGTGCCGGGGAGTGGGAAATGACCCGTCCGAGGGAAGCGGTGCGAACGTGTCCGGTGGTGAAGTGGCCGGCCTCCTGGTGGCCGTCTTCTGGGCGATCCTGGTCTCGTTCCTCGCCGTGGCCCTGGTCAGGCTCGCACAGGCCCTCAGGGCCGCGACCGAGCTGGTCACCAGCGTCACCGAACGGGCCGTGCCGCTGCTCGGCGAGGCGTCCGACACCGTCCGCTCCGCCCAGGCGCAGCTCGACCGCGTCGAGACCATCACCACCGATGTGCAGGAGGTCGCCGCCAACGCCTCGGCGCTCTCGAGCACCGTGGCCACCACCTTCGGCGGGCCCCTGGTGAAGGTCGCGGCGTTCGGCTACGGCGTGCGCCGCGCGCTGCGCCGCCGCGCCGCCGCGACCCCCGAGGCGGGGGCCGCCCCACGGGCCCGAAGGCTCCCGGGGCCGCGCCGCCGCTCGACCGGAAAGGACTGATCCGCCCGTGTTCCGCCGTGCGTTCTGGTTCACCACCGGCGCCGCCGCAGGCATCTGGGCCACCACCAAGGTCCAGCGCACCCTCCGCGGCCTCGCGCCCGAAAGCCTCGCCGTCAGGGCGGCCGACCGCGCCGCGGCGGCGGGGCACCGGGTGCGCGACTTCGCGCTCGACGTCAGGTCAGGCATGGCCCAGCGGGAGGGCGAGCTGAACGACGCGCTCGGCATCGAGCCCGCGCGCGACCCCCACGCGCTCCCGCCCGCCCCCGAGCCCGATCCCGCGCCCGTGATCCACCCCCACCGCCCTCGACGAACCGAACGCCCCGAGCGCCTCGAGCGACCCGAGCGATCCGGACCATCCGGACGACCCGAAAAGAGGACCACTGATGGAGTCGGCTGAAATCCGCCGCCGCTGGCTGAGCTTCTTCGAGGAGCGCGGGCACCTCGTCGTGCCCTCGGCGTCGCTGATCGCGGACGACCCCACGCTGCTGCTCGTCCCCGCCGGGATGGTGCCGTTCAAGCCCTACTTCCTCGCCGAGGCACGGCCGCCCCACCCGCGCCTGGTCAGCGTGCAGAAGTGCGTGCGCACCCCCGACATCGAGGAGGTCGGCAAGACCACACGGCACGGCACGTTCTTCCAGATGTGCGGGAACTTCTCGTTCGGCGACTACTTCAAGGAGGGCGCGATCACGCTCGCCTGGGAGCTGCTGACCAGCTCCGTCGCCGACGGCGGCTACGGCCTCGACCCCGAGCGGCTGTGGATCACCGTCTACGAGCAGGACGACGAGGCCGAGCGGATCTGGCGCGACGTCGTCGGCGTCCCCGCCGAGCGCATCCAGCGCCTCGGGATGGGCCCCAACTTCTGGTCGATGGGCGTGCCGGGACCCTGCGGTCCCTGTTCCGAGATCAACTACGACCGCGGCCCCGAGTTCGGCCCCGAGGGCGGCCCCGCCGTCAACGAGGAGCGCTACGTCGAGCTGTGGAACCTCGTGTTCATGCAGTACGAGCGCGGCCCGGGCCAGGGCAAGGAGGACTACCCGATCCTCGGCGACCTCCCCGCCAAGAACATCGACACCGGGCTCGGCCTCGAACGCCTCGCGATGGTCCTCCAGGGCGTCCAGAACATGTACGAGACGGACACCCTGCGCGTCGTCATCGACAAGGCGGGCGAGCTGACCGGCGTCCCCTACGGCAGGTCCGACGCCACCGACGTCTCGCTCCGCGTGGTCGCCGACCACATGCGCACCTCCGCCATGCTCATCGGCGACGGCGTCACCCCGGGCAACGAGGGCCGCGGCTACGTCCTGCGCCGCATCATGCGCCGCGCCATCCGCAACATGCGGATCCTGGGCGCCACGGGACCCGTCGTCGCCGACCTCGCCGACGTCGTGCTGACCACCATGGGCCGGCAGTACCCCGAGCTGCTCACCGACCGCCGCCGTATCGAAACGGTCGCGCTGGCCGAGGAGTCGGCGTTCCTCAAGACCCTCAAGGCGGGCACCAACATCCTGGACTCCGCCGTCACCGAGACGCGCGCCGCCGGGTCCACCGTGCTCCCTGGCGACAAGGCGTTCCTGCTCCACGACACCTGGGGCTTCCCGATCGACCTCACCCTCGAAATGGCCGCCGAGCAGGGCCTGTCCGTGGACGAGACGGGCTTTCGGCGGCTGATGAAGGAGCAGCGGGAGCGCGCCAAGGCCGACGCCCGCGCCAAGAAGCAGGGCCACGCCGACCTGTCCGCCTACCGGGCCGTCGCCGACGCCGCAGGGCCTTCGGAGTTCATCGGCTACACGCGGACCGCCGCCGAGTCCTCGGTGGTCGGGCTGCTGGTCGACGGCGCCTCGTCGCCCGCCGCCGTCGAGGGCGACGACGTCGAAGTGGTCCTCGACCGCACCCCGTTCTACGCCGAGGGCGGCGGCCAGCTGGCCGACACCGGGCGGATCAGGCTGGAGTCGGGGGCCGTTGTCGAGGTCCGCGACGTGCAGCAGCCGGTGCCCGGCGTCATCGTGCACAAGGGAGTCGTCCAGGTCGGCGAGGTGACGGTGGGCGCCGCCGCGCACTGCCACATCGACATCCACCGCCGCCGCGCCATCGCCCGCGCCCACAGCGCCACGCACCTCACGCACCAGGCGCTGCGCGACGCCCTGGGCCCGACGGCCGCCCAGGCCGGGTCCGAGAACGCGCCGGGCCGCTTCCGTTTCGACTTCGGCTCGCCCGCCGCGGTGCCGGGCTCCGTGCTCGGCGATGTCGAGCAGAAGATCAACGAGGTGCTCGGCCGCGAGCTCGACGTCACCGCCGAGGTGATGTCGATGGACGAGGCCCGTAAGCAGGGCGCCATCGCGGAGTTCGGCGAGAAGTACGGCGACCGGGTCCGCGTGGTCACCATCGGCGACTACTCCAAGGAGCTGTGCGGCGGCACCCATGTGCACAACACCGCCCAGCTCGGCCTCGTCAAGCTGCTCGGCGAGTCCTCCATCGGCTCGGGCGTGCGCCGCGTCGAGGCCCTCGTCGGCACCGACGCCTACCGCTTCCTGGCCCGCGAGCACGCCGTGGTCGCGCAGCTCACCGAGCTGGTCAAGGGCCGCCCCGAGGAGCTGCCCGAGCGGATCTCCGGGATGCTGAGCCGCCTGAAGGACGCCGAGAAGGAGATCGAGCGCTTCCGCGCCGAGAAGGTCCTCCAGGCCGCCGGCGGCATCGCCGCCGCCGCCCGCGACATCCACGGCGTCGCCCTGGCCAGCGGGCGCGTCCCCGACGGCACCACCGCCGACGACCTGCGCCGCCTCGTGCTCGACGTGCGAGGCAGGATCCAGGGCGACCGGGCCGCCGTGGTGGCGCTGTTCACCGTGGCGGGCGGGCGCCCGCTCACCGTCGTCGCCACCAACGAGGCGGCCAGGGAACGCGGTCTGAAGGCGGGCGACCTGGTCCGCGCCGCCGCCAAGGCACTCGGCGGCGGGGGCGGTGGCAAGCCCGACGTGGCCCAGGGCGGCGGGCAGGACCCCGCGGCCATCGACGACGCGCTGGCCGCCGTCGAGCGCCAGGTCGGGGACACCGCCTGATGCGACGCGGCAGGCGCCTCGGCGTCGACGTGGGCGAGGCCAGGATCGGGGTCGCCTCGTGCGACCCCGACGGGCTCATCGCCACCCCGGTGGAGACCGTGCCGGGGCGCGATGTCCCCGCCGCCAGGCGCCGCCTTGCCCAACTGGTCGCCGAGTACGAGCCGATCGAGGTCGTTGTCGGGCTGCCGCGCTCCCTCGGCGGCGGCGAGGGCCCGGCAGCGGCGCGGGTGCGGGCGTTCGCCGAACGGATCGCCCGCGATGTCGCGCCGGTCCGGGTCCGGCTGGTCGACGAGCGGCTGAGCACCGTCACCGCGACCCGCGGCATGCGCGCCTCGGGCGTCAAGGAGCGCAAGGGCAGATCGCGCGTCGATCAGGCGGCCGCGGTCGTCATCCTCCAGAGCGCCCTGGAGACGGAGCGGTCCTCGGGCCGCCCGCCGGGGCAGTGCGTCGAAGTGGTTGTCTGATCGCGATACGGTAACGTTCCGCGCGACAGGGCAGTGTTGTGGACTGCGGGGGAAAGCGGCTGCCGCCTTGCTTCACAAGGGGTTCGATGACTGAGTATGGCCGGAGTCCCGGCTCCGAACCGTGGCACCCCGACGACCCGCTCTACGGAGAGCAGAACTGGTCGGGCGGGTACGACGGCACGGGTGGCCAGTCCGCGCGGAGCGACGGCTGGCAGGAGGGGTACGGCGACCAGGCGCAGTATCCGCAAGCGCAGTACTACCCCGGGCAGCAGGCGGAGCAGGGCGGCTGGAACGCGGGCGACCCCTACTACGGATCGGGCCAGTACCCGCACCAGGCCCACCACCCCCAGCAGCCGCACCCCCAGCAGGGGGGCTATGGCACCGGTGAGTTCCAGCAGCCTTACGGCACACAGGAGATGTACCTCCAGCAGGACCCGCACGGGCAGCAGCACCCCCAGCATCCGCAGCACCCCCAGCATCCGCAGCACTCCCACCATCCGCAGCACCCCCAGCACCCCCAGCAGGCCCAGCAGCCGTACCAGACACAGGCGATGCCCCAGCGGCAGATGCCGCCGCAGGGCATGCCGCGCCAGCAGGGGGGTCAAGGCCCGGGCGGCGCCGCGCCCGGCGGCCCCTACGACGACCTGGCGGGCCCCGACCCGGAGACGGGCTGGGATCCAGGACCCGACCAGGGCGAACGGGACTTCTTCACCCGCGACGACGACGATGACGACGCCGACCGCGACGCCCCCACGCGTTCGGGCCGCCGCGGCGACCGCCCCAAGAAGCGGCGCGCGGGCTGCGGCTGCGTCGCGATCGCGCTCGTCGTCGTGGGCGGCCTCGGCGGCGTCGCGTGGTACGGCTACGGCTTCTACCAGGATCGTTTCGGCGCCGCCCCGGACTACGCGGGCGAGGGTTCCGGCGAGGTCCAGATCGAGATCCCCGAGGGCTCATCCGTCTCCGCCATCGGCAACATCCTCAGGGAGGCGGGCGTGGTCAGGAGCCATGACGCGTTCGTCGAAGCCGCGGGCGACGACGGCCAGTTGATCCAGGCGGGCATCTACACCCTGCGCGAGCAGATGTCGGCCGAGTCCGCCGTCGCGCTGCTCCTCGACCCCGCGTCATCCGCCGCCAACACCCTCATCATTCCCGAGGGCGAGCGCGCCTCCGACATCTACGCCATGATCGACGCGCAGTTGGGCCTCGAGGAGGGCGCGACCGCCGAGGTCGCCGAGACCGCGGACATCGGGCTGCCCGAGTGGGCCGAGGGCGACCCGGAGGGCTTCCTCTTCCCCGCGCGGTACGACGTGGGCGAGGAGACCACGCCCGAGCAGCTGCTGTCGCGCATGGTCGACCGCGCCGAGAACGAGTTCGCCGAGATCGACCTGGAGGGCCAGGCGGCCGAGCTCGACCGCTCCCCGCGCGAGATCGTCATCATCGCCTCGCTCATCCAGGCCGAGGCGCAGGAGGACGAGGAGTTCGGCCAGGTCTCGCAGGTCATCTACAACCGGCTCGAGCTGCCGATGCTGTTGCAGTTCGACTCGACGATCAACTACGCGCTCAACCGCGACACCCTCGAGGTCTCCTACGAGGACACCGAGCTCGACTCCCCCTACAACACCTACCAGGTGCAGGGACTTCCGCCGGGCCCCATCGACAACCCAGGGCACCAGGCGCTCGAAGCGGCGCTCAACCCCACCCAAGGCGACTGGCTGTACTTCGTGACCGTCCGCCCCGGCGACACCCGGTTCACCGCCGACCACGCCGAACACGAGCAGAACGTCGAGGAGTTCAACGCCGCCCAGGCCGAGGGGGGGGACGGCTGATGGGAGACCCACCGGCGGACCGGCACGCCGCGGTCATCGGCTCGCCCATCGCGCACTCGCTCTCCCCGGTCCTGCACCGGGCCGCCTACCGCGCGCTCGACCTGGAGACGTGGGACTACGGGCGTTTCGAGGTGGACGAGAAGGGCCTGCCGGGATTCCTCGAAGGGCTGGGGCCCGGCTGGGCGGGGCTCTCGCTGACCATGCCGCTCAAGCGGGCCGTGCTCCCGCTGCTCGACGACATCACCGAGACCGCCGCGTCCGTCGAGGCCGCCAACACCGTGGTCTTCACCGACGACGGGCGGCGCCACGGCGACAACACCGACGTCCCCGGCATGGTCCAGGCCCTCCGCGAGCGGGGCGTGACCGAGGTGGAGAGCGCCGCGATCCTGGGCGCGGGCGCCACCGCGGCCTCGGCCGTCGCCGCGCTCGACCAGGTCTGCACCGGCCACATCACCGCCTATGTGCGCAGCGACGACCGCGCCCGCGAGATGCGCGGCTGGGGCGAGCGCCTCGGCGTCCCGGTGCGCACCGCCGCGTGGTCCGAGGCCGAACGCGCCCTGACCGAGCCCCTGGTGATCGCCACCACCCCGGCCGGCGCCACGGACCGCCTCGCGGGCGCGGTGCCCGACCACCCCGGCGTCCTGTTCGACGTGCTCTACGACCCCTGGCCCACCGCGTTGGCGGGCGCCTGGACCCACAGGCGCGGCCATGTCATCGGCGGCCTCGACCTCCTGGTGCACCAGGCCGTGCTCCAGGTCGAGGCGATGACCGGCATCGCCCCCGCGCCCGTCAGGCAGATGCGCGCGGCGGGCCGCGCCGCCCTCGCCGCCCGCTGAGCGGCCCCGCCGTCTCGCGACGCAGACGGCGGGCGGGCGCCACGCGCGGACGTGGCAGGATCGGCGGTGGTACACCGCCAGGTCGAGGAACCCTAAGGAGCACCGTTGAGCAGGCTGCGCTGGCTGACAGCGGGAGAGTCGCACGGACCGGCCCTGGTGGCCACGCTTGAGGGGCTGCCCGCGGGGGTCCCGATCACCACCGACATGGTGGCGGACGCCCTGGCGCGGCGCCGGCTCGGCTATGGCCGCGGCGCCAGGATGAAGTTCGAGCGCGACGAGGTCACGTTCCTCGGCGGCGTCCGGCACGGCCTCACCCTCGGCTCGCCCGTGGCCGTCATGGTCGGCAACACCGAGTGGCCCAAGTGGGAGCAGGTCATGGCCGCCGACCCGGTGCCCGACGAGGTGCTCGCCGGGCTCGCGAGGAACGCCCCGCTGACCCGCCCGCGCCCCGGCCACGCCGACCTGGCGGGCATGCAGAAGTACGGCGTGAACGACGCCAGGCCCATCCTGGAGCGGGCCTCCGCGCGCGAGACGGCCGCCCGCGTCGCCCTCGGCACCGTCGCCCGCTCGTATCTCCGCGAGACCGCGGGCGTCGAGATCGTCTCGCACGTCGTGGAGTTGGGCGGCGCGGCGGCCCCCCGCGGCCTGCTGCCCCGCCCCGAGGACACCGCGCGGCTCGACGCCGACCCGGTGCGCTGCCTCGACCCCGAGGCGAGCGAGGCGATGGTGGCCGAGATCGACCAGGCGCACAAGGACGGCGACACCCTCGGCGGCGTCGTCGAGGTGGTCGCCCACGGCGTGCCGGTGGGTCTGGGCTCGCACGTCCACTGGGACCGCCGCCTCGACGCCCGCCTCGCCGGGGCGCTCATGGGCATCCAGGCCATCAAGGGCGTCGAGTTGGGCGACGGCTTCGGCCTGGCCCGCGTCCCCGGCTCGCTCGCGCACGACGAGATCGTGCCGGGCCCCGACGGCGTCCGCCGCGCCTCGGGGCGCTCGGGCGGCACCGAAGGCGGCCTGTCCACGGGCGAGTCGCTGCGCGTGCGCGCCGCGATGAAGCCCATCGCCACGGTGCCGAGGGCGCTGGCCACGGTGGACGTCGCGACCGGTGAGACGACGCGCGCGCACCACCAGCGTTCCGACGTGTGCGCCGTCCCGGCCGCCGGGATCGTCGCCGAGGCGATGGTCGCGCTCGTGCTCGCGGACGCCGTCGCCGAGAAGTTCGGCGGGGACAACGTGGTCGAGACCCGCCGCAACGTGACCGGCTTCCTCGACCACCTGGAGATCCGATGACCGCCGCCGCGCCTGACCACGGGCCCGCCGTCGTGCTGGTCGGCCCGCCGGGGTCGGGCAAGTCCACCGTCGGCACGCTGCTCGCCGAACGCCTCGGCCGCACCCTGCGCGACACCGACAGGGACATCGAGGAGACGGCGGGCAAGGCCATCCCCGAGATCTTCCTCGAGGACGGCGAGCCGCGCTTCCGCGAGCTCGAGGCCGCCGCCGTCCACGCCGCCGTCACCGGGCACGACGGCGTGGTCGCGCTGGGCGGCGGCGCCGTGCTCGACCCGGGCACCCGCGCCCTGCTGGCGGGTCGGCCGGTCGTCTTCCTCGACGTCGCGCACGGGGAGGCCGTCCGCCGCGTCGGCCTTGACGCCGCACGCCCGTTGCTCGCCATGAACCCGAGGCAGCAGTGGCGCACGCTCATGGAGCAGCGCCGCCCGTTCTACACCGAGGTCGCCCGCGCGGTGGTGCAGACGGCCGACCTCACCCCCGGCGAGGTCGCCCAGGCCGTTCTCGACGCATTGGAGCTCACGACCGCATGACCACCACCCCGGCCCAGGGCGGCCGCATCCCCGCCGCGACCAGGATCGCGGTCGGCGGCAGCGCGGGCACGGCGCCCTACGACGTGCTCGTCGGCCGCCGCCTCCTCGGCGAGCTGCCGGGACTCATCGGCACCGCGGCCCGCCGCGTCGCCGTCCTGCACCCCGAGGCGCTGACCGAGACCGGCGAGGTGGTGCGCCAGGACCTCGCCGACCACGGGTACGAGACGATCGCCGTCCAGCTGCCCAACGCCGAGGAGGCCAAGACCGCGGGCGTCGCCGCGTACTGCTGGAAGGCGCTCGGGCAGTCGGGGTTCACGCGCACCGACGTCATCGTGGCGGTCGGCGGCGGCGCGACCACCGACGTGTCAGGGTTCGTGGCCGCGAGCTGGCTGCGCGGCGTCCGCTGGGTCGCGGTGCCGACCACCGTGCTCGGCATGGTGGACGCGGCCGTCGGCGGCAAGACCGGCATCAACACCGCCGAGGGCAAGAACCTGGTGGGCGCCTTCCACCCCCCGGCGGGCGTGCTGTGCGACCTGGCCGCGCTCGACTCCCTGCCGGTCAACGACTACGTCTCGGGGCTCGCCGAGATCATCAAGGCCGGCTTCATCGCCGACCCCGCGATCCTCGACCTCATCGAGGCCGACCCCGGGTCGGCCCGCCGCCCCGAGGGGCCGCACACCGCCGAGCTGATCGAGCGCGCCATCCGCGTCAAGGCCGAGGTGGTGGCCGGCGACCTCAAGGAGTCGGGCCCACGGGAGATCCTCAACTACGGCCACACCCTCGCGCACGCCATCGAGAAGAACGAGCGCTACTCCTGGCGGCACGGCGCGGCCGTCTCCGTCGGCATGGTCTTCGCCGCTGAGCTCGGCCGCCTCGCGGGCCGCCTCGACGACGCGACGGCCGACCGGCACCGGGCCGTCCTCACGTCCGTCGGCCTGCCGGTGACCTACCGCGGCGCGCCATGGGAGCGGCTGCTCGGGACGATGCGCGTGGACAAGAAGTCCAGGGGCGACCGGCTGCGCTTCATCGTCCTCGACGGGCTGGCCCGCCCCGCCGTCCTCGAAGGCCCCGACCCGGCCCTGCTGGTCGCCGCGCACGCGGAGGTGGCCGGATGAGCCGCCGTGTCCTGGTCCTCAACGGGCCCAACCTCGGCCGCCTCGGCTCGCGCGAGCCCGACGTCTACGGCTCGACGTCCTACGCCGGGCTCGTCGAGCGCTGTGCCGCGCTGGGCGAGGAGCTCGGCCTCGACCCCGAGGTCAGGGAGACCAACGACGAGGGGCAGCTGATCCGTTGGCTGCACGAGGCCGCGGACGGCGCGGTGCCCGTGGTGCTCAACCCCGGCGCGTTCACCCACTACTCCTACGGCCTGCGCGACGCGGCCGCCCAGCGCACCGCCCCGCTCATCGAGGTGCACATCTCCAACCCGTACCGCAGGGAGGAGTTCCGTCACACCTCGGTGATCGCCTCGGTGGCCAGCGGCACGGTCGCGGGCTTCGGCATCGGCTCGTACCTGCTGGCCCTGCGGGCGGTCGCCGACCAGCTCGCCGACTGAAGCAGCCCCGGGCGGCACTGTCCGGGCTCCCCATGCGTTCACGACAACGAAAGGCCCGACCGGTACGGTGTGTCAGGCCCGAAGGGACGCACGAGCGGCCGCGCCGTGCGCTGAGATGACGGACATGGGGATCGGATGCAACAGCCCGGTGGGATGCCCGTGCCACCCCCGGCTCCGCTCGACGGGGGGACGAGCGGGTACCTCAAGCTGCCGCCCGGCGGGGTGGTGCCCGCGCCGACCCCGGCGCCGGGCGCCGCGGCGCCCGACATCGCGCACGCCGGGGTGGCGGTGCTGCTGATCGGCCCGGCGGGGGCGGGCAAGACGACGGTGGCGAGGTTCTGGGCCGAGCGCAGACCCGTGCCCACGGCCCACATCAGCCTGGACGACGTGCGCGAGTGGGTGCGTTCAGGGTTCGCCGACCCCCGATCGGGCTGGGACGACCGCTCCGAGGCCCAGTACCGCCTCGCGCGGCGCACATGCGGCTTCGCCGCACGGAACTTCCTGGCCAACGGCATCTCCTGCGTCCTCGACGACGCCGTCTTCCCCGACCGCCCGGCCGTGGGCCTCGGCGGCTGGAAGCGCCATGTGGGCCCCGGGCTCATCCCGATCGTGCTGCTGCCAGGGCTCGATGTCGTCCTCGAGCGGAACGCCGCGCGCACCGGCACCCGGCGCCTCTCCGACGAGGAGGTGGCCACGATCCATGGCCGCATGGCCGGGTGGTACGGCTCGGGCCTGCCCATCATCGACAACTCCCGGCACGACGTGGCGACCACCGCGAGGATGCTGGACGACGCGGTCGCCCGGAGCCTGTCCCACCCGCCGCAGTGGTGACCCGTCGCGCTCGTCCGGACGTGTTCAGGCGGCCGAAGAGGGGCGGGCCCGCATAGGCTCGGTCCATGTCCGAGGTTCACGCGGCCCGAAGGTCACGGCTGCGGGCCCGCTGCTCGCCAGCGGGTGGCAGCGTGGCCGCCCTCGTCTCCCTGCCGGCCAACGTCCGCTACCTGGCCGGCTCCGTCCCCGAGGGGGCCGTGCTGCTCGTGGGCCCCTCGGGCGAGGACGTGCTGCTCGGCCACTGGGACCACGGCGGCGACCCCGCGGGCCCGCTGCCCGCCGAGGACCAGGGCCTGCGCATCGCGCCCCTGGGCGGTGAGGCCGACCCCGCGGTGGCCGCCGCCGAGCTGGCCGCCGAGGGCGGCGCCGACACCCTGGCCGTCGAGGAGCACCACCTGACCGTCGCCCGCCATCGGGCCGTCGCGGCCGGTGCCGTCGGGGTCAGGCTCGTCGACCTGGAGTGCGCGGTGGAGCGGCAGCGGCTGGTGAAGGACGAGGAGGAGATCGCGGCGCTGCGGGTGGCCGCCGAGATCACCGACAGGGCGCTGGGGGAGCTGCTCGAGTCGATCCTGGTGGGCCGCACCGAGCGCCATCTCGCGCTGGAGCTCGAACGCCGCCTGGTGGACCACGGCGCGGACGGCCCGGCGTTCCCCACCTCGGTGGCCACCGGCAGCCACTCGGGCCTGGCCGGGCACCGGCCCACGGACCGGCGGGTGGAGGAGGGCGACTTCCTGACCGTGTGCCTCGGCGCCCGCTTCCGCGGGTACCGCTGCCGGATCGGGCGGACGTTCGTCATCGGGACCAGCCCCGACGACTGGCAGATCGAGCTGTACGAGGTGGTCTTCGCCGCTCAGCGGGCCGCGCGGGAGGCGTTGACCCCGGGCGCGGAGTACGCGGCCGTCGACCGGGCCGCGCGGGACGTGCTCGACGCCGCGGGGCACGGCACGGCGCTCGGCCCGGTGACCGGGCGCGGGGTCGGCCTGGAAATCGGGGAGGACCCTCGGTTGTCCCCGGCGGCCATGGGTAGACTGGGCCCTTGCGTGCCGGTCACCGTCGAGCCGGGGGTGCATCTTCCAGGCCGGGGTGGTGTCCGGATCGATGACACGCTGGTCGTCCGCTCACCGGCGGACGGCGGACCCGAGCTACTCACCATCACGACCAAGGAACTCCTCGCCCTGTAGCCCTGCCCGGGTGGCCGGGGGGCCTCGGTCACCGCAAGCAGCAGTCGGTAGGAGAATCCGCAACCGTGGCCACCACCAACGACCTCAAGAACGGCATGGTGCTCAAGCTCGACGGGGGCCAGCTGTGGTCCGTCGTCGAGTTCCAGCACGTCAAGCCCGGCAAGGGCGGCGCTTTCGTGCGCACCAAGCTCAAGAACGTACTCTCCGGCAAGGTGGTCGACCGGACCTTCAACGCCGGCACCAAGGTGGACACCGCCACCGTGGACCGGCGGGGCATGCAGTTCTCCTACAAGGACGGCAGCGACTTCGTGTTCATGGACACGGAGACCTACGACCAGCTGCACATCACGCCCGAGACCGTGGGCGAGGCCGCCAACTACCTGCTGGAGGGCCAGGACTGCACGGTCGCCATCCACGAGGAGAACCCCCTCTTCGTGGAGCTGCCCGCCGCCGTCGAGCTGGTCATCGAGTACACCGAGCCCGGCGTCCAGGGCGACCGCTCGACCGGTGGCACCAAGCCCGCGAGGCTGGAGACCGGGTACGAGATCGGCGTGCCGCTGTTCATCACGACCGGCGAGAAGATCAAGGTCGACACCCGCTCCGGCGAATACCTCGGCCGGGTGAACAGCTAACCGTGGCTGCCCGCAGCAAGGCCCGCAAACGTGCCCTGCAAATCCTCTTCGAGGCCGACCAGCGCGGCGTGCCCGCCACCGACGTCCTCGCCGACTGGGCCAGGCTGGCCCTCACCGACGACCGGCAGCCCCGGGTCAGCGACTTCACCCGCGAGCTGGTCGAGGGCTACGCCGGGCACGCCGGGCGCATCGACGAGCTGATCGCCCAGTACACCGTCAGCTGGCCGATCGACCGCATGCCGGTCGTCGACCGCAACATTCTGCGGCTCGCCACCTTCGAGCTGATCTGGCAGGACGAGACGCCCGACGCCGTGGTCCTCGACGAGGCGGTGCAGCTGGCCAAGGAGTTCTCCACGGACGACTCACCGGCCTTCGTCAACGGCCTGCTCGGCCGCCTGAAGGACCTGAAGCCGACGCTTCGCCGCTGAGCCGTGCCGCTGACCTGAGCCGCTGACGCGCGACGCCAGGGAGTCGGCTCCCACGAGGGGGTGGCGGGCCGCACCGGCCCGTCACCCCCTCGGCCGCTCTGGGCGAGGACGCCTCAGGACTCCTCGGCCTGCACCGCACGCCGCGCGTCCGCGCCCAGCACGCCCCAGCTGATCAGCTGCTCGGTCAGCACCGAGGGCGACTGGTCGTAGATCACGGCCAATGTGCGCAGGTCGTCCTGACGGATCGACAGCACCTTGCCGTTGTAGTCACCGCGCTGACTCTGGATCGTCGCGGTGTACCGCTGGAGCGGCCCGGCCTTCTCACTGGGCACATGGGCCAGGCGCTCCAGGTCGAGGACGAGCTTGGGCGGCGGCTCGGCGGCGCCCCCGGGGGTCGAGCCGGGCAGCAGCTCCTGCACCGGGACCCCGTAGAAGTCCGCCAGCTCCGCGAGGCGCTGCACGGTGACGGCTCGGTCGCCGCGCTCGTAGGAGCCGACGACGACCGCCTTCCAGCGGCCCTGCGACTTCTCCTCGACCCCATGGAGCGACAGACCCTGCTGGGTGCGGATGGCCCGGAGCTTGGCCCCGAGCTGTTTGGCGTATTCGCTGGACATGTGTCTCCCCGGAACGGCTGCTTCGTAACTCACTGTGAGGTTACGCAGCGTAATAAGTCCCGTCAAGCCGGGGGTGGGGACCATGCCTCTGACCTGCGAGAATGCGGAGCGTACCGGTGACCCTGGTACGCTCGGGGCGTTCGACCGACGTCCTTTAAGACCCGTCCCGTGAGGCGGGGAAGGAGGTCCGCACTTCCATGGACTCAACGCCCGACACCCAGCCCTCCGTGCCCGCCCCCTCCGCCGCGGCGCGCACCGTTCTCGAGGGCCCCGACATCGCGCGGGCCCTCACCCGCATCGCCCACGAGATCGTCGAGCGCGCCAAGGGCGCCGACGACGTGGTGCTCCTCGGCATTCCGACCCGGGGCGTCTTCCTGGCCAGGCGGCTGGCCGACAAGCTGCGCGAGATCACCGAGCTCCCGCTCCCCGTGGGCTCCCTCGACATCACGATGTACCGGGACGACCTGCGGCTGCGCCCGGCGCGCGCCCTGGCGCGCACCGACATCCCTGGCGAGGGCGTCGACGGGCGGCTCGTCGTCCTGGTGGACGACGTGCTGTTCTCGGGGCGCACCATCCGCGCCGCCCTCGACGCCCTGGGCGACATCGGCCGCCCACGGGCGGTGCAGCTGGCGGTCCTGGTGGACCGCGGCCACCGCGAGCTGCCGATCCGCGCCGACTACGTCGGCAAGAACATCCCCACCTCGCTGCGCGAGACGGTCAAGGTGCAGCTCACCGAGGAGGACGGCCGCGACGGCGTGCTGCTCGGCGTGCGCGAGCCCGCCCCGTCCGGCGAGCGGTAGCCCCCTTCGCCGCCCCGGATCCCCGCACGCCGACACCACGCTTCCCTCACCCGCGCCCGCACGCCGCGGAAGACACCCACGGAAGGCACCAGATGAAGCGTCACCTCATCTCGGCCACCGATCTCACCCGTGACGACGCGGTCCTGATCCTCGACACCGCCGAGGAGCTGGCCCGCGTCGCCGACCGGCCGATCAAGAAGCTGCCGACCCTGCGCGGTCGCACCGTCGTCAACCTCTTCTTCGAGGACTCCACCCGCACCCGGATCTCCTTCGAGGCCGCCGCCAAGCGGCTCTCCGCCGATGTGATCAACTTCTCGGCGAAGGGCTCGTCCGTCTCCAAGGGCGAGTCGCTCAAGGACACCGCGCTGACCCTCGAGGCCATGGGCGCCGACGCCGTGGTCATCAGGCACCACGACTCGGGCGCCCCGCACCGCCTGGCCACGTCCGACTGGATCGGCGGCTGCGTGGTCAACGCGGGCGACGGCACGCACGAGCACCCCACGCAGGCGCTGCTTGACGCGTTCACGCTGCGGCGCAGGCTCACCGAGGGGCCGAACGGCGGCGTCGGGGGCGACCTCGAGGGCCGTCGCGTCACCATCGTCGGCGACATCCTGCACAGCCGGGTGGCCCGCTCCAACCTCCACCTGCTCACGACGCTGGGCGCCGAGGTCACCGTGGTCGCCCCGCCGACGCTGCTGCCCATCGGCGTCGCCCACTGGCCCTGCGCGGTCTCCTACGACCTCGACTCCGTGCTGTCCAAGTCGGACGCGGTGATGATGCTCCGCGTCCAGCGCGAGCGCATGAACGCCGCCTACTTCCCGACCGAGCGCGAGTACGCCAGGCGTTACGGCCTCGACGGCGACCGGATGGCGCGCATGCCCGAGCACGCCGTCGTGATGCACCCAGGCCCGATGAACCGGGGCATGGAGATCACCGCCGAGGTGGCCGACTCGCCCCGCTGCACCGCCGTCGAGCAGGTCTCGGGCGGCGTCAGCGTCCGCATGGCGGTGCTCTACCTGCTGCTCGGCGGCGCGGGCCCCGCCGACACCACACCCGCCGACACCACCCGATCCGACGAGAACGGACAGCCAGCATGAGCCAGACCCAGCGGACCCTGATCCGTGGCGCCCACGTCCTTGGTGGGGCGCCGGGGGACGTCCTGATCGACGGCGGCGCGATCGCCGAGGTCGGCACCGGGCTGCCCGCCGAGGGCGCGAGGGTGATCGACGCGGCGGGGCTCGTCCTGCTGCCGGGTCTCGTCGACCTGCACACCCATCTGCGCGAGCCGGGCCGTGAGGACTCGGAGACGGTCCTCACCGGCACCAGGGCCGCCGCCGCGGGCGGCTTCACCGCGGTGCACGCCATGGCGAACACGTTCCCGGTCGCCGACACCGCGGGCGTCGTCGAGCAGGTGTGGCGCCTGGGCCGGGAGTCCGGGTACTGCGACGTGCAGCCGGTGGGCGCCGTCACCGTGGGCCTCGAGGGCAAGCAGCTCGCCGAGCTGGGCGCGATGCACGACTCGGCCGCGGGCGTCGTGGTGTTCTCCGACGACGGCAAGTGCGTCGACGACGCGGTGATCATGCGCCGCGCCCTGGAGTACGTGAAGGCGTTCGACGGCGTGATCGCCCAGCACGCGCAGGAGCCGAGGCTGACCGAGGGCGCCCAGATGAACGAGGGCGTCGTCTCCGCCGAGCTCGGCCTGACCGGCTGGCCCGCCGTCGCCGAGGAGGCGATCATCGCCCGCGACGTCCTGCTCGCCGCCCATGTCGGCTCCCGGGTCCACGTGTGCCACCTGAGCACCGCGGGCTCCGTCGAGCTGGTGCGCTGGGCCAAGTCCAAGGGCTGGAACGTCACGGCCGAGGTCACCCCGCACCACCTGCTGCTCACCGACGACCTGGTGCGTTCCTACGACCCGGTCTTCAAGGTCAACCCACCGCTGCGCACCGAGGCCGACGTGCTGGCGCTGCGCGAGGCGCTGGCCGACGGCACCATCGACTGTGTGGCCACCGACCACGCCCCGCACCCCCACGAGGACAAGGACTGTGAGTGGGGCGCCGCCGCCATGGGCATGATCGGCCTGGAGACGGCGCTCTCCGTCGTGCAGCACGCCATGGTCGACACGGGCCTGCTCGACTGGGCGGCCGTCGCCGACCGGATGTCCGCGCGGCCCGCCGCCATCGGCCGCCTGGCCGGGCACGGCCGCCCGATCGCCCCGGGGGAGCCCGCCAACCTGACGCTGGTCGACCCCGCGCACCGCGCCGTCGTCGAGCCGACCGCGTTCGTCTCGCGCAGCCGCAACACCCCGTATCGCGGCCTCGAGCTGCCGGGGCGCGTGGTCCACACGTTCCTGCGCGGGCGGGCCACCGTCCTGGACGGTGAGCTGGCATGAGCGCCGCCCTCCACCCCGTCCTCCGCCCCGCCCTGCTCGCCGCCGAGGAGGTCGAGCGCCGCTCCGCCGAGGTCACCGACTGGGCCGCCAGGATCGCCTGGGTCGTCGGGCTGCTGCTCTTCGTCGCCCTGGTCTACTGGCTGATGCGCGAGGGCTGGAAGTGGCGGGCCACCCTCCAGGGCGACCTGCCGCCGCTCGCCCCGCTCCCCGAGGAGGGCGGCGCGCCCGCGCTGCGGCTGAGCGGCAGATACCACGGGACGACCACGGCGGGGCGCTGGCTCGACCGCATCGTTGCGCAAGGTCTTGGCGCGCGGAGCCGCGCCGAGCTGTCCCTCACCGACGCGGGCGTGGCCGTGGAACGCCCGGGCGCCGCCGGGTTCCTCATCCCGGCCGACCGGATCCGCGGCGCACGCCTGGACAAGGGCATCGCGGGCAAGGTGCTGACCGAGGGCGCCCTGCTGGTGATCACCTGGTCGCACGGCGACCGGCTGCTCGACTCGGGGTTCCGCTCCGACCGCGCCGCCGGGCACGCCGACTGGCTCGACGCGCTCGGCCCGTTCTCCCCCTTCGACCCGCCGGTGCCCGAGACCGCCGCCCGAGAGACCGCCGCCCCAGAGACCGCCCCGGAAGGTGCCCGATGACCACCACCCCAGCCGTGCTCGTCCTCGAGGACGGCCGCGCGTTCCACGGCCGGGCCTACGGCGCGGTCGGCGAGACGTTCGGCGAGGCCGTCTTCGCCACCGGCATGACCGGCTACCAGGAGACCCTGACCGACCCCTCGTACCACCGCCAGGTGGTCGTGATGACCGCCCCGCACATCGGCAACACCGGTGTCAACGACGAGGATCCGGAGTCACGGCGCATCTGGGTCGCGGGCTACGTCGTGCGCGACCCGGCGCGCACGCCCTCCAACTGGCGTTCCGTGCGCTCCCTCGACGACGAGCTGGCCGCCCAGGGCGTCGTCGGCATCAGCGGCGTGGACACCCGCGCGCTGACCCGGCACCTGCGCGAGCGCGGCGCCATGCGCGCCGGAGTGTTCTCCGGGCCCGCGCTCGGTGACCACGCGACCCTGCTGGAACGCGTCCGCTCCGCCCCGGTGATGACGGGCGCCGACCTGGCCGCCGAGGTCGCGACCACGGAGCCGTACGTCGTTCCCGCGGTGGGGGAGAAGCGCTTCACCGTTGCCGCGGTCGACCTGGGCATCAAGGGCATGACCCCGCGCCGCATGGCCGAGCGCGGCGTCGAGGTCCATGTGCTGCCCGCCACGGCCACGGTGGACGAGGTCTACGCGGCCGAGCCCGACGGGGTGTTCTTCTCCAACGGCCCGGGCGACCCCGCCGCGGCCCACCACCCCGTCGACCTGATGCGGGGCGTGCTGGAGCGGTCGACGCCGCTGTTCGGCATCTGCTTCGGCAACCAAGTGCTGGGCCGCGCCCTGGGGTTCGGCACGTTCAAGCTCAAGTACGGCCACCGCGGCATCAACCAGCCGGTCAAGGACCTGGCCACGGGCCGCGTCGAGGTCACCGCGCACAACCACGGCTTCGCCGTGGACGCCCCGGTCGGCGAGGTGTCCGAGACGCCGTTCGGCCGTGTCGAGGTCTCCCATGTCTGCCTCAACGACAACGTCGTCGAGGGGCTGCGGCTCCTCGACCGCCCGGCGTTCAGCGTCCAGTACCACCCCGAGGCGGCGGCCGGACCCCACGACGCCGCCTACCTGTTCGATCGCTTCACCGCACTGATGGAGGGCCAGCGTGCCTAAACGCTCCGACATCCGGTCCGTCCTGGTCATCGGCTCGGGCCCGATCGTCATCGGCCAGGCGGCCGAGTTCGACTACTCGGGCACCCAGGCGTGCCGCGTCCTCAAGGCCGAGGGGCTGCGGGTCATCCTGGTCAACTCCAACCCCGCCACGATCATGACCGACCCCGAGATGGCCGACGCCACGTATGTGGAGCCGATCACCCCGGAGTTCGTCGAGCGGATCATCGCCAAGGAGCGCCCCGACGCGCTGCTGCCCACCCTGGGCGGCCAGACCGCGCTCAACACCGCGGTGGCGCTCCACGAGTCGGGCGTCCTGGCGGCGCACGGCGTGGAGCTGATCGGCGCCGACGTCGACGCGATCCGCAAGGGCGAGGACCGCGACCGGTTCAAGGACGTCGTCACCGCCGTCCGCGCGGCCACGGGCCATGGCGAGTCGGCGCGTTCGGTCATCTGCCACTCGATGGACGACGCGCTCGCGGGCGTCGCCGAGCTCGGCGGCTACCCCGTGGTGGTGCGCCCCTCGTTCACCATGGGCGGCGCGGGCTCGGGCTTCGCGCACGACGAGGCGGAGCTGCGCCGCATCGCGGGGCAGGGCCTCGAGCTCTCGCCGACCACCGAGGTGCTCCTCGAGGAGTCCATCCTCGGCTGGAAGGAGTACGAGCTCGAGCTGATGCGCGACCGGAACGACAACGTCGTCGTGGTCTGCTCCATCGAGAACCTCG
The DNA here is from genome assembly GCF_003626575.1 of Streptomyces radicis. Lineage (GTDB taxonomy): Bacteria > Actinomycetota > Actinomycetes > Streptomycetales > Streptomycetaceae > Streptomyces > Streptomyces radicis. The sequence continues at coordinate 317,137 of NZ_RBDY01000001.1, forward strand.
ACCCCATGGGCGTCCACACCGGCGACTCCATCACCGTCGCCCCCGCGATGACCCTCACCGACCGCGAGTACCAGATCCTGCGCGACATCGGCATCGCCGTCATCCGCGAGGTCGGCGTCGACACGGGCGGCTGCAACATCCAGTTCGCCGTCAACCCCGAGGACGGCCGCGTCGTCGTCATCGAGATGAACCCCAGGGTGTCCCGCTCCTCCGCGCTCGCGTCCAAGGCCACGGGCTTCCCGATCGCGAAGATCGCCGCCCGCCTCGCCATCGGCTACTCGCTCGACGAGATCCCCAACGACATCACCGAGCGCACGCCCGCGTCGTTCGAGCCCACGCTCGACTATGTGGTGGTCAAGGTGCCGAGGTTCGCGTTCGAGAAGTTCCCGGCCGCGGACGCCACCCTGACCACCACGATGAAGTCGGTCGGCGAGGCCATGGCCATCGGCCGGAACTTCACCGAGGCCCTCAACAAGGCGCTGCGCTCGGTCGAGAAGTCCGGGTCGCAGTTCGACTTCGGCTCGGGCCCCGGCGACCCGAGGGAGCTGGGCGACCGGCACGCCCTGCTGGCCAAGGCCGCCATCCCCACCGACGGTCGGCTGAACACCGTGATGCGCGCCATCCGCGCGGGCGCCACCCCCGATGAGGTGTTCGAGGCCACCCGCATCGACCCGTGGTTCGTCGATCAGCTCTTCCTCATCAAGGAGACGGCCGACGCGCTCGGCGCGGCGGAGCGGCTCTCGCCCGAGCTGCTCACCGAGGCCAAGCGGCACGGCTTCTCCGACGCGCAGATCGGCGCCATCCGCGGGCTGCGCGAGGACGTGGTGCGCGAGGTCAGGCACGCGCTGGGCGTGCGCCCGGTGTACAAGACGGTGGACACGTGCGCCGCCGAGTTCGCCGCGCGCACCCCGTACCTCTACTCGTCCTACGACGAGGAGACCGAGGTCACCCCGCGCGAGCGGCCCGCCGTGATCATCCTGGGCTCAGGGCCCAACCGCATCGGCCAGGGCATCGAGTTCGACTACTCGTGCGTCCACGCGTGCTTCGCGCTGAGCGACGCGGGCTACGAGACCGTGATGGTCAACTGCAACCCCGAGACCGTCTCCACCGACTACGACACCTCCGACCGGCTCTACTTCGAGCCGCTCACGTTGGAGGACGTCCTGGAGATCGTGCACGCCGAGACCCAGGCCGGGCCCGTCGCCGGGGTCATCGTCCAGCTCGGCGGCCAGACCCCGCTCGGCCTCGCCCAGGCGCTCAAGGACAACGGCGTGCCCATCGCCGGCACGTCGCCCGAGGCGATCGACCTGGCCGAGGAGCGGGGGGCGTTCGGGCGGGTGCTCGCCGAGGCGGGGCTGCCCGCGCCCAAGTACGGCACGGCGTTCTCGTTCGACGAGGCCAAGACCATCGCCGCGGGCATCGGCTACCCGGTCATGGTGCGCCCCAGCTATGTCCTGGGCGGGCGCGGCATGCGCATCGTCTACGACGAGCCCGCGCTCGCCGAGTACCTGGAGCACCACGCCGGGCTGATCTCCGAACACCCGGTCCTGATCGACCGGTTCCTCGACGACGCCATCGAGATCGACGTGGACGCGCTCTTCGACGGCCACGAGCTCTACCTCGGGGGCGTGATGGAGCACATCGAGGAAGCGGGCATCCACTCGGGCGACTCCGCGTGCGCCCTGCCCCCGATCACCCTGGGCGCCAGCGACATCACGCGGCTGCGGTCGTCGACCGAGGCCATCGCGCGGGGCGTCGGCGTGCGGGGCCTGATCAACATCCAGTTCGCGCTCGCGGGCGACATCCTCTACGTCCTCGAGGCCAACCCCCGCGCCTCGCGCACCGTTCCGTTCACCTCCAAGGCCACCGCCGTGCCGCTGGCCAAGGCCGCCGCCCGCGTCTCGCTCGGCGCCACCGTCGCGGAGCTGCGCGCCGAGGGCCTGCTGCCGCCGACCGGCGACGGCGGGACGCTGCCGCTGACCGCGCCGATCTCCGTCAAGGAGGCCGTGATGCCCTGGTCACGCTTCCGCGACGCGCACGGGCGTGGCGTGGACACGGTGCTCGGGCCCGAGATGCGCTCCACGGGCGAAGTCATGGGCATCGACACGGTGTTCGGCACGGCGTACGCCAAGTCCCAGGCGGGCGCGTACGGCGCGCTGCCGACCAAGGGCCGGGCGTTCGTCTCCGTCGCCAACCGCGACAAGCGCGCCATGATCTTCCCCGCCCGCGCCCTGGCCGAGCACGGCTTCACGCTGCTGGCCACCGAGGGCACCGCCGAGGTGCTCAAGCGGAACGGGATCAGCGCCACCGTCGTGCGCAAGCACAGCGAGGGCCCTGGCCCCGACGGCGAGCCCACCATCGTCCAGCTCATCCACGAAGGCCAGGTGGACCTCATCATCAACACCCCCTTCGGCACGGGCGGTCGGCTCGACGGATACGAGATCCGCACCGCCGCCGTCGCCCGCGGCGTCCCGTGCCTCACCACCGTCCAGGCGCTGTCCGCCGCGGTCCAGGGCATCGACGCGCTGGGGCGCGGAGAGGTCGGCGTGCGCTCCCTCCAGGACCACGCGCGCGACCTGACCGCCGCGCGGAAGGGCTGACCGCGATGTCCGCCTATGGACTGCTGTTCAACGCCGTGCTGCGCCGGCTCGACCCGGAGCGCGCCCACCGCGCCGCCTTCGGGCTGATCCGCGCGGCTGGGCGCGTTCCCGGGCCGCGCGCCGTGGTGCGCGCCGCCTACGCGCCCGCACACCCCGAGCTGCGCGTGCGCGCCCTCGGGCTCGACCTGCCGGGCCCCTTCGGCCTCGCCGCCGGGTTCGACAAGAACGCCGTCGGCATCGGCCCGCTCGCCGCGCTCGGCTTCGACTTCGTCGAGGTCGGCACGGTCACCGCGCGCCCCCAGCCGGGGAACGAGCGCCCCCGCCTCTTCCGGCTCGCCCCCGACCGCGCCCTGGTCAACCGCATGGGCTTCAACAACGACGGCGCCGATGCCGTCGCCGCCCGCCTGGCCCGAAGGCCCGGCCACGGCCCGGTCGTCGGCGTCAACATCGGCAAGACCAAGGTCGTTCCCGAGGCGGAGGCCGCGGCCGACTACGCCGCCGCCGCCGAGCGGCTCGCCGCCCACGCCGACTACCTCGTGGTCAACGTCTCCTCGCCCAACACCCCGGGCCTGCGCGACCTCCAGGCCACCGACCGGCTGCGCCCGCTGCTCGCCGCGGTCCGCGCGGCGGCCGACCGGGCCACGCCGGGGCGGCGCGTTCCGCTGCTGGTGAAGATCGCGCCCGACCTGGCGGACGAGGACGTCGACGCCGTCGCCGACCTCGCCGTCGAGGCCGGGCTCGACGGCGTCATCGCCACCAACACCACCGTGTCCCGTGACGGGTTGGCCACGGACCCGCGCACGGTGGTTTCCACCGGCGCGGGCGGACTGTCGGGCGCCCCCTTGCGCGACAGGTCGCTCGCCGTGCTCCGCCGCCTCCACGCGCGCGCCGGGGACCGGCTCACGCTCGTCGGCGTCGGCGGCATCGAGACCGCCGATGACGCCTGGCGGCGCATCCTCGCGGGCGCGACCCTGATCCAGGGCTACAGCGGCTTCGTCTACGCCGGACCCGGCTGGGCCCGCGCGATCCACCGCGGCCTGGCCGAGCGCCTGGCGGCCAGCCCGTACGCGACGCTCGCCGACGCCGTCGGCGCCGAGGGAAGGGACCGCACCCGATGACCGCACCCGAGCCGTTCGGCGCCAGGCTGCGCCGCGCGTTGGACGCGCGCGGCCCGCTGTGCGTCGGCATCGACCCGCACCCGGCGCTGCTCACCGAGTGGGGCCTCGGCGACGACATCGGCGGCCTCGAACGCTTCTGCGCCACGGCCGTCGAGGCGCTGGCCGACCGTGTGGCGGTCCTCAAGCCGCAGTCGGCGTTCTTCGAGCGCTTCGGCTCGCGCGGCATCGCCGTCCTCGAGCGCACCGTCGCCGAGGCGCGCGCCGCCGGGGCGTTGGTGATCATGGACGCCAAGCGCGGCGACATCGGCTCGACGATGGCGGCGTACGCCGGCGCGTTCCTGGACAAGGGCTCCCCGCTGTTCTCCGACGCCGTCACCGTCAGCCCCTACCTCGGCTACGGCGCGCTGCGCCCCGCCCTCGACCTCGCGGCGGCTGGCGGCTGCGGCGTGTTCGTCCTCGCGCTCACCTCCAACCCCGAGGGCGCCGAGGTCCAACGCGCCACATCCGCGGGGGGCTTGAGCGTCGCGCAGGGCGTGCTCGACCGGCTCGCGGCGGACAACGCGGGCGCCACGCCGCTCGGTTCGTTCGGCGCGGTCGTCGGCGCCACCCTCGAAGAGGCGGGGGCCGACCTGGCGATCAACGGCCCGCTGCTCGCGCCGGGGCTCGGCGCCCAGGGCGCCACGGCGGCCGATCTCCCGCGCGTCTTCGGCGGGGTGCTGCGCAACGTCGTGCCGAGCACCAGCCGTGGCGTCCTGCGGCACGGCCCCGAGGTGGCGGCACTGCGTGCCGCGGCGGAGCGCCAGGCCGCCGAAGTGGCCCGATTCACCGGTGCCTGAGCGTCACGAGCCGTGGCGATGAGGCGCCAGCCGTAGGTATATGCCCGGAAATGTCGGTGACGCTCTCCATCTGACCTGGAGTTTTTGTCGATTCTCCCTGACTTATTGCGGTGACGGCCGCTAGTCTCCGTCGAGAGCGGAGCACCCGAGCGTCGCTCGTTGCTCCCCCGGTGCGGGGCTACTAGGTTCCTCACCGTTCCGTATCCGACACGTTCGACAACCGAGGTGACGTAGGCGTGGCTCTACCGCCCCTTACCCCTGAACAGCGCGCAGCCGCGCTTGAGAAGGCCGCAGCGGCTCGCCGGGAGCGCGCCGAGGTCAAGAATCGGCTCAAGCACTCAGGCGCATCGCTGCACGAGGTCATCAAGCAGGGCCAGGAGAACGACGTCATCGGCAAGATGAAGGTCAGTGCCCTGCTCGAGTCGATGCCCGGCGTCGGCAAGGTCCGCGCGCGCCAGATCATGGAGCGGCTCGGCATCTCCGAGAGCCGCAGGGTCCGCGGGCTCGGGTCCAACCAGATCGCCGCGCTCGAGCGCGAGTTCGGCACCAGCAAGGCCTGACGTCCCGCGCCCGCCGACCGGATTTTCCTCGTCGGCGTGGGAGGCGGGATAATCGCCGCATGACCGATCGTCCGCGACTGACCGTGCTCTCCGGCCCCTCAGGGGTCGGCAAGAGCACGGTCGTCGCCCATCTCCGCAAGGCCCACCCCGAGGTGTGGCTGTCCGTCTCCGCGACCACGCGGAAGCCGCGCCCCGGGGAACGGCACGGCGTGCACTACTACTTCGTGGACGACGGGGAGTTCGACAAGCTGATCGCCAACGGCGAGCTGCTCGAGTGGGCCCAGTTCGCCGGGCACCGTTACGGAACGCCCCGCCGCGCCGTGCTCGAGCGGCTCGACGCGGGGAAGCCGGTGCTCCTCGAGATCGACCTCCAGGGCGCGAGACTGGTCCGCGACTCCATGCCGGAGGCCCGCCTCGTGTTCCTCGCGCCGCCCAGTTGGGACGAGCTGGTCCGCCGCCTCACGGGCCGCGGCACCGAGCCGCCCGAGGTGATCGAACGCCGCCTCGCCGTGGCCAGGACGGAGCTGGCGGCCGAGCCCGAGTTCGACGTCACCCTGGTCAACACCTCGGTCGAGGACGTCGCCGCGGAGCTGCTAGCCTTGATTCGTTGACCCATATGTCACCGCGGGGTATCGCGAACGTCCTCCCGCGGACATCCAGCGGAAGGCAGAGCGTGTCCTCTTCCATCACCACGCCCGAGGGCATCATCAACCCGCCGATCGACGAGCTGCTTGAGGCGACCGACTCGAAGTACAGCCTGGTGATCTACGCGGCCAAGCGCGCCCGCCAGATCAACGCGTACTACTCGCAGCTCGGCGAGGGCCTGCTGGAGTATGTCGGCCCGCTCGTGGACACGCATGTGCACGAGAAGCCGCTCTCCATCTCGCTCCGTGAGATCAACGCCGGGCTGCTGACCTCCGAGGCCGTCGAGGGCGCCACGGACTGAGGCCGTCACCGGCCGGGGCGCGCGGCGCCCGAGGGTTCCCTTCACGAGGCCCGGCAGCTCCCGCTGCCGGGCCTCGCGTCTGCCGTGATGTCTGCCGAGCGGGCCAGGACCCGCGGAAGGGGCGAGCGATGGATCAGCCCGAAGTCGTGCTCGGGGTGGGCGGCGGCATCGCCGCCTACAAGGCGTGCGAGCTGCTGCGGCGCTTCACCGAGTCGGGGCACGCGGTCCGCGTCGTGCCCACGGCCTCGGCCCTGCGTTTCGTCGGCGCCGCCACCTGGGCCGCGCTCTCAGGGGCTCCCGTGGCCACCGAGGTCTGGGACGACGTCGACGAGGTCCCGCACGTCCGGATCGGCAAGCGGGCCGACCTCGTCGTCATCGCCCCCGCCACCGCCGACGTCCTCGCGAGGGCCGCCGGGGGCCGGGCCGACGACCTGCTGACCAATGTCCTGCTGACCGCGCGCTGCCCCGTGGTGTTCGCGCCCGCCATGCACACCGAGATGTGGGAGCACCCGGCCACCCAGGAGAACGTCGCGACGCTGCGCCGCCGCGGCGCCGTCGTCATCGAGCCCGCCGAGGGGCGGCTCACGGGCGCCGACACCGGCAAGGGGCGGCTGCCCGACCCCGAGGCGATCTTCCAGATCTGCCGCCGCGTCCTGGCGCGCGGCCCCGGGGCCGTGGCCCCCGACCTCGCGGGCCGCCACGTCGTGATCAGCGCCGGCGGCACGCGCGAGCCCCTTGACCCCGTGCGTTTCCTGGGCAACCGCTCGTCGGGCAAGCAGGGCTACGCCCTCGCCCGCACGGCCGTCGCCCGCGGCGCCCGCGTCACCCTGGTCGCGGCCAACGCCGCGCTCCCCGACCCCGCGGGCGCCGATCTTGTGCGCGTCACCACGGCGTCGGAGCTGCGCGAGGCCGTGCTCAAGGCCGCCGCGGACGCCGACGCCGTGGTCATGGCGGCGGCCGTCGCCGACTTCAGGCCCGCGGCCCGCGCCGAGAGCAAGATCAAGAAGGTGCCCGGCAGGGACCCCGACCCCATCGCCCTCGTCCGCAACCCCGACATCCTGGCCGAGCTGTCCTCGGCGAAGACCCCGGGTCGCGTCGTCGTCGGCTTCGCCGCCGAGACCGACGACGTCCTGGCCAACGGCCGCGCCAAGCTCGCCGCCAAGGGCTGCGACCTGCTCGTGGTCAACCAGGTGGGCGAGGACCGCGCCTTCGGCGCCGAGGAGAACGAGGCGGTGCTCCTGGCCGCGGACGGCGGCGAGACGCCGGTGCCGCACGGCCCCAAGGAGGCGCTGGCGGACGAGATCTGGGACGCCGTGGCCCGCCTCTTGAGGGGCGCGTCCGCCGGCGCGTGAGCCGGGGCGCGTACTTACGGTACGGGCTGCCTCTACCCCCTTCGGCGGCCGGGCCGTTAGGGTGTCATCGGCATCCGTAGCCAGTCAGCAGCCGCTGCAACCCAAGGGAGCGATGTGTCCCGCCGTCTTTTCACCTCGGAATCCGTCACCGAGGGTCATCCAGACAAGATCGCCGACCAGATCAGTGACACCATTCTGGATGCGCTCCTGCGGGAGGACCCCGCCTCACGCGTCGCGGTCGAGACGCTGATCACCACCGGCCTCGTGCACGTCGCCGGCGAGGTGACCACCAAGGCGTACGCGCCCATCGCGCAGCTCGTGCGCGAGAAGATCCTTGACATCGGCTACGACTCGTCGAAGAAGGGCTTCGACGGCGCCTCGTGCGGCGTCTCGGTGTCCATCGGCTCGCAGTCGGCCGACATCGCCCAGGGCGTCGACTCCGCCTACGAGGCGCGCGTCGAGGGCGACGAGGACGAGCTCGACCGGCAGGGCGCGGGCGACCAGGGCCTGATGTTCGGCTACGCGTGCGACGAGACGCCCGAGCTGATGCCGCTGCCGATCCGCCTCGCGCACCGCCTGTCGCACCGGCTCTCCGAGGTCAGGAAGAACGGCACCATCCCCTACCTCCGCCCCGACGGCAAGACGCAGGTCACCATCGAGTACGACGGCGACCGCGCCGCCCGCCTCGACACCGTCGTGGTCTCGAGCCAGCACGCCGCCGACATCGACCTGGACTCGCTGCTCGCGCCCGACGTGCGGGAGTTCGTCGTCGAGGCCGAGCTGAAGCTGCTGCGCGACGAGGGCATCAAGCTCCAGACCGAGGGCTACCGGCTGCTGGTGAACCCCACGGGGCGCTTCGAGATCGGCGGCCCCATGGGCGACGCGGGGCTGACCGGCCGGAAGATCATCATCGACACCTACGGCGGCATGGCGCGGCACGGCGGTGGCGCGTTCTCCGGCAAGGACCCCTCCAAGGTGGACCGCTCGGCCGCCTACGCCATGCGCTGGGTCGCCAAGAACGTCGTGGCCGCGGGCCTCGCGGGCCGCTGCGAGGTGCAGATCGCGTACGCGATCGGCAAGGCCGAGCCGGTGGGCCTCTTCGTCGAGACCTTCGGCACCGCCACCGTCGCCCCCGAGCGCATCGAGCAGGCCATCTCCGAGGTCTTCGACCTGCGCCCGGCCGCGATCATCCGCGACCTCGACCTGCTGCGCCCCATCTACGCCCAGACCGCCGCCTACGGGCACTTCGGCCGTGAGCTGCCCGACTTCACGTGGGAGCGCACCGACCGCGTCGAGGCCCTGCGCTCGGCCGCCGGGATCTGACGGCGGGACCGGGCGGCCGGGGCCGGGTGTCACCGGCCTCTGGTGTACTGGCCACGTGGGTGGTCGAGAGGAACGCGGGGAGCAGCTCGCGCTGGTCAAGGGGGCCGTCCCCAGGGCCAGGCCGCGGACGTGGCGGGGCGTTCCCGCCGCCGAGCGGCTGCCGGTGGCGCGTGTGCTCGTGGACAAGGGCCTGGTGCACCTTGACCGGTTCTTCGACTACGCGGTGCCCGCCGCCATGGACGCCGAAGCCCAGCCGGGCGTCCGGGTCCGCGTGCGCTTCGGCGCGGGGCAGCGCGAGGGGCGCCGCGAGGGCGGCCGACTGATCAACGGATTCATCGTCGAGCGCCGCGCCGAGAGCGACTTCCCCGGCGTGCTCGCCCCCCTCGCCCAGGTGCTCTCCACCGAGCGCGTCCTCACGCCCGAGCTGCTCGCGCTGTGCAGGGCCGTCGCCGACCGTTACGCGGGCGCGCTCGCCGACGTGGTCTCGCTCGCGGTGCCCCCCCGGATGGCCAAGGCCGAACGCACGCCCTCGCCCGACCCCGTGCGCTCCCCGGTGGCTCCCGAGCCCGGTGGCTGGGCGCGTTATCCCAGGGGGCCCGCGTTCCTCGACGCCCTCGGCGGGGGCGGGGCGCCACGCGCGGTGTGGACGGCGCTGCCCGGGCCCGGGTGGCCCGACGAGCTGGCCCGCGCCCTGGCCACCGCGCTCGCCGCGGGCCGTGGCGCCCTCGCGGTGCTGCCCGAGGGGCGCGCCGCCGCCCGGGTGGACGCCGCGCTCACCGCGTTGATCGGCCCCGGCCACCATGTGCTGCTGACCGCCGACGCGGGGCCCGAGGCACGGTACCGGCGGTGGCTCGCCATCAGCAGGGGCTCGGTGCGTGGCGTGGTGGGGACGCGGGCGGCGATGTTCGCGCCGGTGCGGGACCTCGGCCTCGTCGCCGTGTGGGACGACGGGGACGACGGGCACCGCGACGAGCACGCGCCCCAGCCGCACGCCCGCGAGGTGCTGGTGCTGCGCGCCGCGCAGGAGCGGGCCGCCGCGCTGATCGGCGGCCACGCGGTGACGGCGGAGGCGGCGCGGCTCGTCGAGACGGGGTGGGCGGGACCGCTGCTGGCCGACCGGGAGACGGTCAGGGCGAAGGCGCCGCTGATCAGGACGGTCGGCGACGACGACCACGCGCGCGACCAGGGCGCGCGCTCGGCCCGGCTGCCCAGCCTCGCGTGGAACGTCCTGCGGGACGGCCTCGCCCTCGGCCCCGTGCTGGTCCAGGTGCCGCGCCGCGGCTATGCCCCGCGCCTGGCGTGCGCCCGCTGCCGCACGCCGGCGCGCTGCGGCGCGTGCCATGGCCCGCTGGCCGCCGTGGGCGCGGACGAGGCGCTGCGCTGCGGCTGGTGCGGCACCGACGCGCCCGCGTGGCACTGCGAGGAGTGCGGCGGCGGCAGGTTGCGCGCGGTGGTGGTGGGCGCCCGGCGCACGGCGGAGGAGCTGGGGCGCGCGTTCCCGGCCGTGCCGGTGCGCACCTCGGGCCGCGACCACATCCTCGACTCGGTGCCCGACGTCCCGGCGCTCGTCGTCAGCACGCCGGGCGCCGAGCCCGTTCCCGAGGGGCCCGGCTATGCCGCGGCGCTGCTGCTCGACGGCTGGACGCTGCTCGGCCGCCCCGATCTGCGGGCCGCAGAGGAGGCGTTGCGCCGCTGGCTCGGCGCCGCGGCGCTGGTCAGGGCGCGGGAGGAAGGCGGCACCGCGGTGGTGCTCGCCGAGCCGACCCTGCGCCCCGTGCAGTCCCTGGTGCGCTGGGACCCCGCGGGGCACGCCAGGCGCGAGCTGGCCGACCGGGCCGCGCTCGGCTTCCCGCCCGTGTCGCGGATGGCCGCCGTCAGCGGGCCCCCCGAGGCGGTCGAGGGGCTGCTCGCGGCGGCCGAGCTGCCCGGCGACGCCGAGGTGCTCGGGCCCGTGCCGCTGCCGGTGTCCGAGCCGGGGCGCCCGCGCCGCACGGGCGATCCGCCGCCGGGGGAGCGGTGGGAGCGGGCGCTGGTGCGCGTTCCGCCGGGGGGCGGGGCGGCCCTGGCCGCCGCGCTGCGCACGGCCCAGGCCGCCCGGCTCGCCCGCAGGGAGGGGCCGCCGGTCCGGGTGGTCATCGACCCCCAGGACATCGGCTGACCCCAGGACATCGGCCGACCCGGCGCGCCCCCGCGCTATCCGCTGCGCTGCCCCGGGAACGCCCCCGGCCTGGCCTCGCCCGGCACCGGCGCGGGCGGCCGCACGGGCACGCCGCGCGCGGCGGGGACCGCGGGGGGCGGAGGACTCTCGGCGTGCGCGGGCTCGTGCGCCGGAGCGGGCGGTCCACCCGGTGGGCCCGCCGGGCGCCGCGCGCCGTACCTGCGGTGGACGGCCTGCTTGGTGACCCCGAGCGCCGAGCCCACCGCGTCCCACGAGAAGCCGAGGGAGCGGTCGAAGTCCACCGCCGCGGTGACCAGGGCCTCCACGCTGTCCCGCAGCTCCTGGGCCAGCCGGACGGTCGGGGCGGGAGCGCGCCCGTACACCACGAATCCGGCCGAGGGGCCGGTGCGTCGGGGGCGGTAGACATTGCCCAGCTGTGCGGTCAGGGTGCGCAGCGCGTCCACCTGGCGGCGGACCCGCTCGATGTCCCGGACCAGCAGATGCAGGCTGGCCCGTGCCTGAGCGTCAGGGGTGGCGTGGTCGGCCATCAACAAGCCTCTCGAACCGGCGTCAAGGAAGCGGGCCCGAATTCGGCCCGTTGCGGTCAATCTGTCTTGACCAACGCGCGGCGGCGGTCGGGGTCACGCCCTCGGAGCGCATCGTCAACTCGGCGGAGCGCACGGGGAGCTGTACGCCCCCGCCCGCGCGCCACCGTCGCGGAACGTAGACTGTCCAGCCGCTCCACGTGTCCGTCCCGGCATCCGTCCGGCACCCGTCCGAGAGGTTGGCACCCGAACGATGAGGCTCGTCTTCGCCGGTACACCCGAGGTCGCCGTGCCCTCGCTCGACGCCCTGCTCGCTTCGGACCGGCACGAGGTGGTCGCCGTGGTCACCCGCCCCGACGCGCCCGCGGGCCGAGGGCGGCGGCTGGTGCCGAGCCCGGTGGCCGAGCGCGCCGCCGAGGCGGGGATCGAGATCCTGCGGCCCGCGCGGCCGAGGGAGCCGGAGTTCCTCGACCGGCTGCGCGCCCTGGCCCCCGACTGCTGCCCCGTGGTCGCCTACGGCGCGCTGCTGCCCAAGGTCGCGCTGGAGATCCCCGAGCGCGGCTGGGTCAACCTGCACTTCTCGCTCCTGCCCGCCTGGCGCGGCGCCGCCCCGGTGCAGCACGCGCTGCTCGCGGGCGACGAGGTGACCGGCGCGACGACGTTCCTCATCGAGGAGGGCATGGACTCGGGCCCGGTCTACGGGGTGCTGACCGAGCGCGTCAGGCCCGAGGACACCAGCGGCGACCTGCTGACGCGGCTCGCGCTCGCCGGCTCGGGGCTGCTCGCGGCCACGATGGACGGCATCGAGGACGGCTCGCTGGCCGCCAGGCCGCAGCCCGCCGAAGGCGTCAGCCTCGCGCCCAAGATCACCGTGGCGGACGCCGCCGTGGACTGGGCGGCGCCCGCGTTGCGCGTGGACCGCCAGGTGCGGGCGTGCACGCCGGCGCCGGGGGCGTGGACGACGTTCCGCGGCGAACGCCTCAAGCTGCGGCAGGTCTCCCTCGCGCCGGAGCACGGGGGGCTCGCGCCGGGTGAGCTGGCCGTGGACCGGCAGACCGTCCGCGCGGGCACCGGCTCGCACGCGGTCGCGCTCGGCTGGGTGCAGCCCCAGGGCAAGAAGCCCATGCCCGCCGCCGACTGGGCCCGCGGCGTCCGCGTCGCCCCGGGCGAGCGGCTCGGCGATGGCGACCAGGGGGCCCAGGGCGACCGGGGCTGAGCCCCGCCCCCGAGCCCCGTCCCCGAGACCACCCCGTCGGCTCCCCGCATGGCCGCCGTAGGCTGGGGAGGTATGTTCCCGCACCACCGGAGTTGACCGTCCCGATGAGCACTCGGCCGCGCCGCCCCGCCGCCAGGCCCTACCGCCGCCCCCGCAGGGACCCGGTGCGGATCCTCGCCTTCGAGGCGCTGCGCGCCGTCGACGAGCGCGGCGCCTACGCGAACCTGGTGTTGCCCCCGATGCTGGCCAAGGCCAGGGCGGCGGGCACGCTCGACGCCAGGGACGCCGCCCTCGCCACCGAGCTCGTCTACGGCACGCTGCGCCGCCAGGGCACCTATGACGAGGTGCTGCGGGAGTGCGTGGACCGGCCGCTCCGCGAGGTGGACCCGCCGGTGCTCGACGTGCTCTCGCTCGGCGCGCACCAGCTGCTCGGCACCCGCATCCCCAGCCACGCCGCGGTCAGCTCGGCCGTCGAGCTGGCCCGCTGCGTGCTGGGCGACGGGCGCGCCAAGTTCGTCAACGCCGTGCTGCGCCGCGTCGCCGCGCGCGATCTCGACGGCTGGCTGGCCGAGGTGGCCCCGCCCTACGACGACGACCCCGAGCGCCACCTCGGCCTGGTCCACTCCCACCCGCGCTGGGTGGTCTCGGCGCTGTGGGACGCGTTGGGCGGCGGCCGCGAGGAGATCGAACGCCTGCTGGCCGCGGACAACGAGCGGCCCACCGTCACCCTGGTCGCCCGGCCCGGGCGCGCCACCGTGGCCGAGCTGACCGAGGAAGGGCGGGCCGAGCCCGGGCGCTGGTCGCCGTTCGCGGCGCGCCTCGCGGACGGCGGCGAGCCCGGCGCGGTGGACGCGGTGCGCGAGGGCAGGGCCGGGGTGCAGGACGAGGGCAGCCAGCTGGTCGCGCTCGCGCTGGCCGACGCCCCGCTGACCGGCGCCGACACCCGCTGGCTCGACGTGTGCGCGGGACCGGGCGGCAAGGCCGCGCTGCTCGCCGCCCTGGCCGCGGGGCGGGGCGCCGAGCTGCTGGCCGCGGAGAAGCAGCCGCACCGCGCGCGCCTGGTCGCGCGCGCCCTCGCGGACAACCCCGGTCCGGTCGGCACCGTCGTCGCCGACGGCACCCGTCCCGCGTGGCGCCCCGGCACGTTCGACCGGGTGCTCGTGGACGTGCCCTGCACGGGCCTCGGCGCGCTGCGCCGCCGCCCCGAGGCGCGCTGGCGCCGCAGGCCCGAGGACCTCGACGGGCTCACCCGGCTCCAGCGCGCGCTGCTGCGCTCCGCGATCGAGTCGACGCGTCCAGGGGGCGTCGTCGGCTACGCCACGTGCTCGCCGCATCTGGCCGAAACCCGCCTGGTGGTCGGCGATGTGCTCAAGGGGCTCGCCGACGCGGGAGGCGTGGGCGCGGAGTGGATCGACGCGCGCCCCCTGCTGCCCGGCGTGCCCGACCTCGGCGAGGGACCCGACGTGCAGCTGTGGCCGCACCGGCACGGCACCGACGCGATGTATCTGGCGCTGCTGCGGCGGATCTGATCCCCCGCCATGGGCCGGAGGACGATGTTGAATACTGGCGCCATGGCTCAGATCAACCCCAGCATGCTGTCGGCCGACTTCGCGCGGCTCGCCGACGAGGCGAAGGCCGTCCAGGGCGCCGACTGGCTCCATGTCGACGTGATGGACAACCACTTCGTGCCGAACCTCACGCTCGGGGTGCCCGTCGTCGAGGCGCTGGGCCGGGCCACCGACACCCCGCTCGACTGCCACCTGATGATCGAGGACCCGGACCGTTGGGCGCCCGCCTATGTGGACGCGGGCGCGGGCTCGGTCACGTTCCATGTGGAGGCGGCCGCGGCCCCTGTGCGGCTGGCGCGGGAGATCAGGGCCAAGGGGGCCCGCGCGTCGATGGCGCTCAGGCCCGCGACCCCGATCGAGCCGTACGAGGACCTGCTGCCCGAGCTGGACATGCTCCTGGTGATGACGGTCGAGCCCGGCTTCGGCGGGCAGGCGTTCCTCGACGTCATGCTGCCCAAGATCCGCAGGACCCGGCGGCTCATCGAGCGGCACGGCCTCTCCCTGTGGCTCCAGGTCGACGGCGGGGTCTCCGCGGAGACCATCGAACGCTGTGCCGAGGCGGGCGCCGACGTCTTCGTCGCGGGCTCGGCCGTCTACGGGGCCGAGGACCCGGCCGCCGCGGTGAGCGCGCTGCGCGAGCTGGCCGAGCGGGCCGCGCCGCCCCACGCCACATCGCGGTGAACGTCGGCTGTCGATCCGGTTCCCCGGCCCTCCGCACCGGCGGGAACCGGCCGTCGGCCACCGGGATCTGCGAGGATGAACACGCGTATGTGCGCGGGGACACAAACCGGAGGACAGTGAGGTGAGTGCGGTGCCGACCGGGAGGTCAGCCACACGGATGGGGCCCGCGGAGCTGATGCAGGCGGCGGCGATGGCGCGCCGCTTCTACTTGGAAGGCAAGTCGAAGATCCAGATCGCGGACGAGTTCGGGGTCAGCCGTTTCAAGGTGGCCCGCGTCCTGGAGTCCGCCGTGGAGCACGATCTGGTGCGCATCGAGATCAGGGTCCCCGCCGAGCTGGACGCCGACCGCTCCGACGCGCTGCGGGCCCGGTACGGGCTGCGGCACGTCGTGGTCGCCGAGTCGCCGTCCGGAGCCGCGGACGACACGCCCGATCCCGAGCATCTGGGCGAGGTGGCCGCGGAGTTGCTCGGCGAGCTGGTGGCCGAGGGGGACGTGCTCGGGCTGGCCTGGGGCCGTTCCACGATCCACATGGCGGCGGCCCTGCGCGAGCTGCCGCCGTGCACCGTGGTGCAGCTGACGGGGGTCTACGACGCGGGCACGGCCGAGCGTGGCTCGGTCGAGGCGGTGCGGCGCGCGGCGGCCGTCTCGGGGGGCGCGGCCCACCCGATCTACGCGCCGATGCTGCTGCCCGACCCGGGCACGGCGGCGGCGCTGCGGCGGCAGCCTGGGATCGCGGCCGCGTTCGAGTACTTCGACAAGGTGACGATCGCCGCGGTCTCCATCGGCTCGTGGGAGACGGGCATCTCCGCGGTCCACGACATGCTGGGCAAGGAGGAGCGCGAGCACTACGCCTCGCTCGGGGTGGCCGCCGAGATGTCGGCGCACCTGTTCGCCTCGGACGGGCGCCGGGTCGGGCGCGACCTGGGGGAGCGGTGCATCACGGTCGAGGCCGAGCGGCTGCGCCGGGTGCCCGAGGTGGTCGCCATCGCGGGGGGCAGCAGGAAGGCCGACGCGATCGGCGCGGTGCTGCGTTCGGGCCTGGTCACCAGCCTGGTCACCGACACGGCCGCGGCCGACCGGCTGCTGACGCAGCCCGTGGGGGAGCGCCCCGCCCTGGAGCGCGCGGACCCGGACGGGACGTAGGCCTCGTCCGGGCGGGGGACCCGGGCCGTAGCCGCTTTCCGGACACCTGGTAGCGGATCCGGACACGTGGGGGACAATGACAGAGGAGCCGCAGCTCCCCACCGGCCGGATTCGCACAGCAGCAGGTGAAGGGCGAGCGCGCATGAGGTTCCTCAACGACTTGGCACCGTCGTACGACCTGACGTATGACGACGTCTTCATGGTCCCTGGCCGTTCGGCGGTCTCCTCCCGCCAGGACGTGGATCTGTCCACGCCGGACGGCACGGGGACGACGATCCCCCTGGTCGTCTCGAACATGACGGCGGTGGCGGGCCGCCGCATGGCGGAGACGGTGGCCCGCAGGGGCGGCCTCGCGGTCATCCCGCAGGACATCCCGCTCGACGTGGTCACCGAGGTGATCGCGTGGGTCAAGCGCCGCCACCTGGTCCTCGACACCCCGATCGTGCTCGCGCCCACCCAGACGGTGGGTGACGCCCTGGCGTTGCTGCCCAAGCGGGCGCACGGCGCGGGCGTCGTGGTGTCGGCGGAGCGGCCCGTGGGGATCGTCACCGAGGCCGACCTGCTCGGCGTGGACCGCTTCACCCAGGTCGGCGAGGTGATGTCGCGCGACCTGCTGGTGCTCGACGCGGGGATGGACCCACGTGAGGCGTTCACCGCGCTCGACTCCGCGCACCGCAAGATCGCGCCGGCCGTCACCGCGGACGGGCGGCTCGCCGGGATCCTCAGCCGCAAGGGCGCGCTGCGCGCGACGCTGTACCGGCCCGCGACGGACGGCGGCGGGCGGCTGCGGATCGCGGCGGCGGTCGGGATCAACGGCGATGTGCCGGGCCGGGCCAAGGCGTTGCTCGAGGCGGGTGTCGACACGCTGGTGGTGGACACCGCGCACGGGCACCAGGAGTCGATGATCGCGACGCTGCGGGCCGTGCGCGGGCTCGACCCCGGCGTGCCGGTGGTGGCAGGGAACGTCGTGTCCGCCGAGGGCACGCGCGACCTGATCGAGGCGGGGGCCGACATCGTCAAGGTGGGCGTGGGCCCCGGCGCGATGTGCACGACGCGGATGATGACGGGGGTGGGGCGGCCGCAGTTCTCCGCGGTGCTCGAATGCGCAGCCGCGGCGGCCGAGTTCGGGAAGCACGCGTGGGCGGACGGCGGCGTGCGGCACCCGAGGGACGTGGCGATGGCGCTGGCGGCCGGCGCCTCCAACGTGATGATCGGCTCGTGGTTCGCCGGGACGTTCGAGTCGCCCGGCGACCTCCAGCAGACGGCCGACGGGCGGCTGTACAAGGAGAGCTTCGGCATGGCATCGGCGCGCGCCGTGCGGAAGCGCACGAGCGAGGACTCGGCCTACGACCGGGCGCGCAAGGGGCTGTTCGAGGAGGGGATCTCCACGTCGCGGATGTTCCTCGACCCGGTGCGGCCCGGCGTGGAGGACCTGATCGACGCCATCGTGGCGGGCGTCCGCTCGGCGTGCAGCTACGCGGGCGCGGGGACGCTGCGCGAGTTCGCCGAGCGCGCCGTCGTCGGGGTGCAGAGCGCCGCCGGGTACGCCGAGGGGCAGCCGCTCCACGCCAGCTGGCAGTGATCCGGGGGTGGTCGGCACTTCGGCCCCTGGTGGGGGGCGGGCGTCCGGTGGTCTGATGGGCCCATGGGCGGACAGGCGCGCGAGGGCAACGTCGGAACGGGTCCCGGGGTCATCACCCCCGACGGGAGCCCGGTGGAGTGGTGGCTGCGGCTGCCGGTGGGGCGCGAGCCCGAGGTGATCGCCGCCGCCTCGCCGCCCGGCGCCCACCTCCTGGAGCTGGGCTGCGGCGTGGGCCGGGTGACCCGTCCCCTGCTCCGACGCGGCTTCGCCGTCACGGCCGTTGACGAGTCGCCCGAGATGCTGGCCCATGTCTCGGGCGCCCGCACGGTGTGCTCCCCGATCGAGACGCTCGAGCTGGGGGATGAGCGCTTCGACGTGGTGGTCCTCGGCTCGTTCCTGGTGCACACCGGCGATCCGGCGGTGCGGCGCGGCCTGTTGGCCACCTGCCGCAGGTATGTCGCCGGGGGCGGGGCGGTGTTGATCGAGCGCGAGGGGGACGACTGGCACGAACGGGTGCCGCGCGAGCGGGAGTTGGGCAACGGCGGTGTGGTGCGCGTCGTTTCGGCCGACCCGGTGGACGCCGACACCTCCAGGATCCGCGTGGAGTACGCGATCGACGGCGCGGAGTGGAGCCAGACGTTTCTCTCCCACCGGTACGGCGAGGGCGCGTTCGCGGGGGCGCTCGCCGAGGCCGGGCTGGCGTTCGACGCCGAGCTGACGGACGACGGGTGCTGGATCAGGGCGCTCCCCGCCTGAGCGCGTTGACGTTCTCCTCCGCGTCAACAGCCGTGCGTACGCGAAGGGTTGAGTATTCCTTTACCCACAAGTAGCTTCTCCCTCCGGAACCCCCACGCGGCCCGCTCGCCCGGCCGCCCGAATCCTCCGGAGGATGCGCATGCGCACCCGTCAACGGCTTGCCACCGCGGTGTCCGCTTCCGCCCTGGCGCTCGGCGCCGTCGCCGTCTCGGCGACCCCCGCCGCCGCTGCCCCGGCCGACAAGCCCCAGGTGCTGTCCAGTTGGACGCAGACCAGCGCGAGCAGCTACAACGCCTGGCTCAACGCGCGTAACAACCAGGGCGCTTGGGCCGCCTACGAGTTCGACTGGTCGACGGACCTGTGTTCGTGGTCCCCGGACAACCCCTTCGGCTTCCCCTTCGAAACGGCGTGCGCGCGCCATGACTTCGGCTACCGCAACCACAAGGACCTCGGCATCTTCGAGCCCAACAAGGCCCGCCTCGACAGCGCCTTCTACGAGGACCTGCTGCGCGTGTGCGACGGGTACTCGGGCGCCACCGGGGTGGCCTGCGACGGCACCGCGTGGACCTACTACCAGGCCGTCCGCAACTTCGGCTGAACGTCCGGGAGTTGACGCGACGCGCGTCGACCCCTGGGCCGGAGAGGACCGAGGGGCGTGGGCGGCGGCGGAGGCAGGGGCCGCCGCCCGCGCCGTCTCACTCGCGGGCCAGCCGCCCGCCCGCGTCCCCCGCCGCCCGCGCCCCGCCGGGCGCGGACAGGTCCGAGGCGACCGTGGCGCTCCGGCCCCCGGCGCCCAGCACGCCCGCCGCGGCCACGAGCACCGCGGTCGCGGCCGTCACGACGCCGAACGACACGGGCAGGGACGTCACTTCGCCGATGGTCCCGATGAGCGTGGGGGCGAAGAGGCCGGTCGTGTAGGTCACCGTCGCCACGCCCGCGATGGCCTGGCTCGGGTTGGGCCCGCTGCGCCCGGCCGCGGCGAAGGCCAGCGGCACCACGACCGCGACCCCCACCCCGAGCAGCGCGAACCCCGCGATGCCCTGCGCCGGCGCCTGCGCCGTCACCACCAGCGTTCCGCCGGAGACGGCGAGTGCCCCGCTCAGCCGCACGGCGCGCACCGGGCCCACGCGCCGCACCACGGCGTCCCCGGCGAGCCGCGCGGCGGCCATGGTGCAGGCGAACGCGGTGTAACTGGCCGCCGCCACCGTCTCCGACGCGCCCGTCACCTCCCTGAGGTAGACCCCCGACCAGTCGGCGCTCGCGCCCTCGGCCAGGATCGCGCACATCCCCACGGCGCCGATCAGCAGCGCCGAACGCGGGGGCAGCGCGAACCGCGGCGGCGGGTCCTCGTCCGGCTTCGGGCGCACGTCGAGCAGCCCCCGGCAGATGAACGGCGTGGCCGCCACCAGGGTCGCGGCGACGAGCGCGAGGTGCGCCCGCGCGTCGACGCCCAGATGGACCGCGCCCACGCCGACCGCGGCGCCCAGCAGGGTGCCCACGCTCCACAGGCCGTGCAGCCCGGACATGATGGAGCGGCCGTGGGCGCGTTCGACGTCCACGCCCTGGGCGTTCATGACGACGTCCGCCATCCCGGCCGTCGCGCCGAAGACCGCGAACACGGCGCAGAGCGCGACCAGCGAGGGCGCGACGGCGGGCAGCGCCAGGGCGGCGCACCAGAGCATCAACAGGGCGCGCACGGCGGCCAGCGCGCCGTACCGGTGCATGATCCGGCTGGCGAGCGGCATGGCGAGCGAGGCGCCGATGGCGGGGAAGGCCAGCGCGAGGCCGAGCACGGCGGTGCTGAGGTCGAGGTGCTCCTTGATCCACGGGATGCGCGTGGCGAAGCTGCCCTGCGCCGCCCCGTGCACGGCGAAGACGGCGCCCACGGCCAGGCGGGCGCGGCGTGTCGCGTCGGACGAGGGGGCGAGGGAGTCGGGGTGAGGCATGACCCGTAAACTATCAGGAAGCCTTACTGATAAAAAGTGGAAGGGTCTGCGAGGATGCCGGGATGAGCACCGCGCGCACCGCGTCCCCCCGTACGGCCAGGGCCATCAACGACCGCATCGCCCTCGAACTCCTCGTCGAGCGCGGCCCGTTGACCGCCACCCGGCTGCGGGAGCTGACGGGTCTCTCCCGGCCGAGCGTCTCGGACCTCCTCGACCGGCTGGGCCGCAGCGGCCTGGTGGAGGTCGTGGGCGAGGCGGGCGAGGAGCGGCGCGGGCCCAACGCCAAGGTCTACGGCCTCGTCGGCGAGCGCGCCCACGTGGCGGCGCTCGACGTGCGCACCGGGGGGGTGGCGTTCACGTTCGCCGACCTGACCGGCGCCACGGTCGGGCGCGGCGCGGTGCCGGTCGACGGGGGCGCGGACGCGGTGGGGAGCGTGCTGCTCGCGCTGGACGACGCGCGGCGCGAGGCGGGCGTCCCGGCGTTCCACACGGCCGTGATGGGCGCCCCCGGGCTCGCCGACCCGCGCACCGGCGCGCTGCCCCCGTTCGGTGGACTGCCGGACTGGCACGGGGAGTTGCTCGCGGCGCTGCGGGAGGGGATGGCCGCTCCCGTGCTGCTGGAGAACGAGGTGAACCTCGCGGGCATCGCCGAGCACCGCGTCGGCGCGGTCCGCGACCGCGACACGTTCGTGCTGATCTGGCTCGGCCACGGCATCGGCGCTGCGGTCGTCCTCGACGGGGCGCTGCGCAGGGGCGCCTCGGGCGGCGCGGGCGAGCTCGGCTTCCTGCCGGTGCCGGGCACGGGCGGGCTGCCCTCGGCGACCGACTGCGACGGCGGCTTCCACACGCAGGCGTCGAGCGGCGCGGTGTGCGCGCTGGCCCGCCGCCACGGCCTCCCGGCGGGGGCCGGGGACGACGCGGCGGCGGCCGAGGCGGTGGTGCGCGCGGCGGCGGAGGAGAACGCGGGGGCGGGCGCGGCGTTCCTCGACGAGCTGGCCGCGCGCGTCGCGGTGGCCATCGCCGGAGTGGCCGCGGTCCTCGACCCCGGCTGTGTGGTCCTCGGCGGTGAGGTCGGCCGCGCGGGCGGCGCCGCGCTGGCCGAACGGGTCGCCGCCCGCGTGCGGCCGCTGTCCCCGCTGGCGACGGAGGTCCGGGCCTCGACGGTCACCGGCAGCCCGGTGCTGAACGGCGCGCTGCTGACGGCTCTGGACGCGGCGCGTGAGGCGTTGTTCACGTCGACGGTGTGAGGGGTGCCCTGCGGGCGGCCGCGACGACGGCCACGGTGGGCCCGGTGGTTGCTGTCCTCGGCCGTTGTTCCTGTTGGTCGCGGGTGCGGGGCACCGATGCGCACCTACGGGAGGGAGGGAGGTGGGTGGCGGTCGTCCCGGTCACCGGTCGGCTTGCGGGTGCCCGGGGCCGTTCGCCGAACGGGCGCTGCCCCGGCCGCCCGAAGCGCCTTCATTCCCGGCGTCCGATGCGCTTGTGCACAGGCTCGCTCCATGCGTTCGACGACGGTGAGTGCCGGGGAGGCCGCCGGGCCGACCAGGGTGACGCCAGCCGCGCCACCGCCACGCCGCGCGCGAGGCGGTGCCGCCCTGGTCGCAGACCTTCTGTGAGGCGTCACACAGCCAGGACCCGCCGCAGGCGAGCCGTGGCACACTGGTCGGGTACCAATGACGTAGCGCACTCCGGGGTCGGTGAAACTCCGAACCGGCGGTTAAAGTCCGCGACCCGTCCGCCGCCAGCGGCCGGTTGACCAGGTGAAATTCCTGGACCGACGGTGAAAGTCCGGATGGGAGGCAGTGCGCGGCGGAGCGGGACCGGTGTGTGTCCCCGGCGTTGGTCCGCCCCTGGGGCGGACCGGGTGTCCGAGGCGGCCGTCTTCCGTTGCCGTCCTGTCTTTCGCGCCCCGGAGCCGTGCCCAAGAGGCAGGAGGATCCGGTGGCCGCCCCCGCAGCAGAGGCCGAGGCGATGCGCCGCGCCGTCGCGCTCGCCGCCCGTGGCCTCGGCACCGCGAGCCCCAACCCCGTCGTCGGCTGCGTCGTCCTCGACGCCACGGGTGCGCCCGTCGGCGAGGGCTGGCACCGGGCCGCGGGCGGCCCGCACGCCGAGGCGCACGCGCTCGCCGAGGCCGGGCCCGCCGCCCGGGGCGGCACCGCCGTGGTCACGCTCGAGCCATGCGCCCACACAGGCCGCACAGGCCCGTGCGCCCGCGCCCTGATCGCCGCCGGGATCGCCCGCGTCGTCTACGCCGTCCCCGACCCCGACCCCACCGCCTCGGGCGGCGCCGCCGTCCTCGCCGCCGCCGGGATCGACGTCGCGGCCGGGCTGCTCGCCGACGAGGCCGAGGCCGTCAACGCCGCGTGGCTGACCGCCGTCCGCCTCGGCCGCCCCCATGTCCGCTGGAAGTACGCCGCCACCCTGGACGGCCGCGTCGCCGCCGCCGACGGCACGAGCCGCTGGATCACCTCGCCCGAGGCCCGCGCCGACGTACACCTCCTGCGCGCCCGCGCCGACGCCGTGCTCGTCGGCTCCGGAACGGCCCACGCCGACGACCCGCACCTCGCCGCGCGCGACATCCCCGGCGCCCGCCAGCCCTTGCGCGTCGTCGCCGACACCGAGGCCGCGGCCGTCAAGCCGGGCGCCCGCGTCCTCGACGGCGCCGCCCCCACCCTCATCGCCGTCGCCGACGACATTCCCCCGGAGCGCACCGACCCGCTCGCGCCCCACGCCGAGATCGTGCGCCTGCCGCGCGCCCCCGGCGGGCGCGGGCTCGACATCCCCGCGCTCCTCGCCGCCCTGCACGCCCGCGATGTGCGGTCGGTGCTGCTCGAGGGCGGCCCCACGCTCGCGGGCGCGTTCGTCGCCGCCCACGCGGTCGACGAGGTCATCGGCTATCTCGCCCCCGCCCTCATCGGCGAGGGCCCCGCGGCCCTGACCGGCGCAGGAATCACCACGATCGCCTCGGCGTTGCGTCTGCGCGTCACCGAACTGACCCGCGTCGGCCCTGACGTTCGCCTCACCGCCGTACCGACCACCGTCCCCCAGGAGTCGTAAGTGTTCACCGGAATCATCGAAGAGCTGGGCGAGGTCATCGCCGTCGAACGCGTCGGCGACTCGGCCCGGTTGCGCCTGCACGGCCCCGTCGTCACCGCGGACGCCGCCCACGGCGACTCGATCGCGGTCAACGGCGTGTGCCTCACCGTTACCGAGACGGGTGACGGCGCGTTCACGGCCGACGTCATGGCCGAGACGCTCACCCGCTCCAACCTCGGCGAGCTGACCCCCGGTTCACGCGTCAACCTCGAACGCCCCACCCCCGTCGGCGGTCGCCTCGGCGGCCACATCGTCCAGGGCCATGTCGACGGCACCGCTGCCGTGCTGAGCCGGGTGCCGGGCGACCAGTGGGAGGCCGTGGCGTTCTCGCTCCCCGAGGGCCTGGCCCGCTACGTCGTGGAGAAGGGCTCCATCACCGTCGACGGTGTCAGCCTCACCGTCACCGAGGCCACCGAGGAACGCTTCGCCGTCGGCCTCATCCCCACCACGCTCGGCCTCACCACCCTCGGCCGCAAGCAGCCGGGCGACACGGTGAACCTCGAGGTCGACATCATCGCCAAGTACACCGAGCGCCTGCTGACCCACCGCGAGCGGACGCCCGAGGGGGCCGATCTCCGATGAGCCTGCTCGACCCGTTGCACGCCACGGCGTTCACCGCCTTCGGGCAGGACGTCATCTGGTCCGACATGACCGGGAACCTGGCGGGGCTCGCCGCCCTCGCCCTGGGCTGGCGGCGCTCCCTGCTGACATGGCCAGTCCAGCTGCTCTCCGGCGCCATCCTGGTCGCCGCCTACGCCTCGGCCGACCTGGCGGGGGGCGTCGGCAAGCAGCTCCTGGTCATCACCGTCGCCGTGTGGGGCTGGCGCCAGTGGCACCTCGGGCGCGACACCGGCGGCGGCCGGATCGCCATCCGCTTCGCCACATGGCGCGAACGCGGCGCGCTCGCCGCCGGAGCGGCCCTCGGCACCCTCGCCGTCGGCGGGCTGTTCTCCGCCTTCCCCGACCTCTCGTGGAACCCCTGGCCCGACGCGTACATCTTCGTCGGAACGCTCGTGGCCATGGTCGCCCAGGCGCGCGGCCTCGTGGAGTTCTGGTTCGCCTGGCTGCTGGTCGACCTCGTGGGCGTCCCGCTCGCGTTCAGCAGCGGACTGCCGTTCTCCGGGCTCGTCTACGTCGTCTACCTGGTCCTCGTCCTGTGGGGCCTGCGCGACTGGTGGCGGCGCTCGCGCGCCGCGGACGCCGCCCTGGACCGCACGACCGCCCCGCCCGCCGCCCGGCGACCCGTCACGGAAGGAGCGACCGCATGACCGTGGCCCCGCGACGCCCACCCGCCGAGGAGCGCCAGGCGCCCCTCGACCCGATCAGGCGCGCCATCGACGACATCGCGCTCGGCCGCCCCGTCGTGGTCGTCGACGACGCCGACCGGGAGAACGAGGGCGACCTCATCGTCGCCGCCGAGCTGATCACGCCCGAGATCGTGGCGTTCATGATGAGCCAGTGCCGCGGCATGATCTGCGTCCCCATGGCGGGCGACGACCTCGACCGGCTCGACCTGCCGCAGATGGTGGACAAGAACACCGAGTCGATGGCCACCGCGTTCACCGTCTCGGTCGACGCCACCGCCGCGCACGGCGTCACCACCGGCATCTCGGCCGCCGACCGCGCCGCCACCATCAGGCTGCTCGCCGACCCGGCCGCCGCGCCCGCCGACTTCTCACGGCCCGGGCACGTCTTCCCGCTGCGCGCCCGCCCCGGCGGCGTGCTGGCCCGCCCCGGGCACACCGAGGCCGGGGTCGACCTCGCCCGCCTCGCCGGGCTGCGGCCCGCCGCCGTCGTCGTCGAGATCGCCGCCGAGGACGGCACGATGCTGCGGCTGCCCCGGCTGCGGACGTTCGCCCGCACCCATGGCCTCGCCCTCGTCTCCATCGCCGACCTCATCGCCTACCGCGGCCAGGCCGAGGAGGCGGCGCCGCCCGCCGTGCGCCGCGAGGCGGAGACCGCCCTGCCCACCGCGCACGGCGACTTCCGCGCCTACGGGTACCGCTCGGCCGCCGACGGCGTCGAGCACATCGCCCTGGTCGCGGGCGACATCGGCGACGGCGAGGACGTCCTGGTCCGCCTGCACTCCGAGTGCCTCACCGGCGACGTCCTCGGCTCCCAGCGCTGCGACTGCGGCCCCCAGCTGCGCGCGTCGATGGACCGCGTCGCCGCCGAGGGCCGCGGCGTGGTGCTCTACCTGCGCGGCCACGAGGGCCGCGGCATCGGACTGCTGTCCAAGCTGCGCGCCTACGAGCTCCAGGAGCGGGGGCGCGACACCCTGGACGCCAACCTCGAGCTGGGACTGCCCGCCGACGCCCGCGACTACGCCGCGGGCGCCAGGATCCTCGCCGACCTCGGCGTGCGCTCCCTGCGGCTCATGACCAACAACCCGGACAAGACCGCCGCACTGACCCGGCACGGCCTGCGCGTCACCCGGCGCGAGCCCGTGCCCGTGCCCCCCGGCGCGCACAACCTGCGCTACCTGGAGACCAAACGCGACCGGCTCGGCCACGACCTGCCCTGGCTCGACGCGGCGCCCGTCTCGCCCTGCGCGAGCCAGTGAACGCCCGCTCCGGCGGGCCGACGCACCACCCCGTGAAGCACCACCCCGTGAAGCACCACCCCACACCCATGAAGGAGAACGAGTGAGCGGCAACGGCGCTCCCGAACTGCGCGTGACCGACGGCGCCGACCTCAGGGTCGCGATCGTCGCCGCCCAGTGGCACGGCACGGTGATGGACGGCCTCATCGACGGCGCCCAGCGCGCCCTCGTCGAGCTGAACATCCCCGAGCCCACCGTCGTCCGCGTCCCCGGCAGCTTCGAACTGCCCGTCGCCGCCCGCGCCCTGGCCACCCGCGGCTACGACGCCGTCGTCGCCCTCGGCGTCGTCATCCGCGGCGGCACCCCGCACTTCGACTACGTCTGCCAGGGCGTCACCCAGGGCCTCACCCAGGTCAGCGTCGACACCGGCGTTCCCGTCGGCTTCGGCGTGCTGACCTGCGACACCGAGGAGCAGGCCATCGACCGCGCCGGGCTCCCCGGGTCCGCGGAGGACAAGGGCCACGAGGCGGTCACCGCGGCCGTGGCCACCGCGGCCGTGCTGCGCGAGGTCCCAGGGCCCGCGCGCTGAGCCCTCCCGGTCAGGCCGTAGGGTAAGAGGACCATGGCCAACAAGACATTCGACGAGCTGTTCGCCGAGCTCGAGCACAAGGCCGCCACCGGCGACCCCCGCACGTCAAGGACCGCGGAGCTGGTGGCCTCGGGGGTCCACGCCATCGGCAAGAAGGTCGTCGAGGAGGCCGCGGAGGTGTGGATGGCGGCCGAGCACGAGGGCGCCGACCGCACCGCCGAGGAGATCTCGCAGCTGCTGTACCACCTTCAGGTGATGATGGTCGCGCGCGGCATCTCCCTCGACGACGTATACGCTCACCTCTGACCCGGACAGCCCGCACCCGGAAGGCCCCAGGCACCGGTGCGCCCGACGAGAAAGCTGGAGCCATGCTGCGCATCGCCGTTCCCAACAAGGGTTCTCTCTCCGAGCCTGCGGCGGCGATGCTCCATGAGGCCGGCTACCGGCAGCGGAAGGACCGTCGCGAGCTGGTCCTGATCGACGCGGACAACCAGGTCGAGTTCTTCTACCTGCGCCCCCGCGACATCGCCGTCTACGTCGGCTCCGGCCGCCTCGACATCGGCATCACGGGCCGCGACCTGCTGCTCGACTCGGGGGCCCACGCCGAGGAGATCATGCGTCTTGGCTTCGCGGCCTCCACGCTCCGGTACGCCACGCGCCCCGGCTCGGTCACCGGCGTCGGCGGGTTCGGCGGGCTGACCGTCGCCACGTCGTTCGCCGGGATCGTCACCAAGCACCTGGCCGACCACGGCGTCGACGCGGCCGTCGTCCACCTGGACGGGGCCGTCGAGACCGCGATCCAGCTGGGCGTCGCCGAGGTTATCGCCGACGTCGTGGAGACCGGCACCACCCTGCGGAACGCCGGGCTCGAGATCATCGGCGAGCCCATCCTGGAGTCCGAGGCCGTCGTCATCCGCCGCCCGGGCGACAGCGCGCAGGAGGCCAAGGTGCGGCAGTTCCTCCGCCGCCTCCAGGGCGTCCTGGTCGCGCGGCGCTACGTGATGATGGACTACGACATCCGCTCCGAGCTGGTCGACAAGGCCGTGGCCCTCACCCCGGGCCTCGAGTCGCCCACCGTCTCCTCGCTGCACGACAAGGGCTGGGTCGCCGTCCGCTCGATGGTCCCCGTCCAGGACGCCCAGCGCATCATGGACGAGCTCTACGACCTCGGCGCCCGCGCCATCCTGACCACCGGCATCCACGCGGCCCGCCTGTGACCGCCCCCGCGGCCCCCGCCCCCGCCGACCCCGTCGCGGCGCTCCCGCTGACCATCCGCCCGATGGTCACGCGGGTGGTGCTGATGTCCATCGGCGCGGCCGTGTTCGCCGTGCTCACGCTGATCGCCGCCCTCCTCCCCGCGGGCGGCGCGGTCAGCTGGAGCCTGGGCGAACGCGCCGCGGTCGCGGCGAGCGGGCTGCTCGCCTGGGGCATGCTGGCGCTGCTCAGCCGCCCCAAGGTGACGGCCGACCGCGAAGGGCTGACCGTGATCAACCTCACGACCACCCGCCGCCTCGCCTGGCCCGAGGTCGTCCGCGTCACCCTGCGCCCCGGCGACCCCTGGGTGACGCTCGACCTCGCCGACGGCACCGTGCAGCCGGTGATGGCCATCCAGCCCGGCGTCGCCCGCTCCCGCGCCCTCGCCGACGCCCGCACGCTGCGCGCCCTCGCCGAGACGCTGGGCACGAACGCGCCCTGACCGTTCGATGCCCCCAGCAGGCCAGGGGGTCACGCCAGGGGCGGCAGCTCGTCGTCCTCGCGCGGGCGCCCCCGGCCCGCGAGCACCTCGCCGTACGCCTGCATCAGGTCGGGCAGCCGCAGCGTCGCCAGCTCCTGCCGCGTGGGCGCCGCCGCCGCCTCCGAGAGCCGCATGTCCCTGAACGCGCAGCTCGACTCGTAGAGCGTGCGCAGGAAACGGCCGTTCCCCAGCTCGTCGATCCAGCCCTCCGCCACGACGTGCTCCCCGATGCTGCGCAGCTCATCGAGCGCCTCGGCGTCCCACGCGTCGCCGTGCTCGGCGGCGAGCAGCTCGCCGATCGCCGTCAGCTCGCCCGGCTGGTAGCTCGGGAACTCCACGCGCGCCGAGAAACGCGAGCTGAGCCCCGGATTGGCGGCGAGCAGCCGGTCCATGCCCGCCGGATACCCGGCCAGGATGACCACCAGGTGCTCCCTGCTGTCCTCCGCGCGCTTGAGCAGCACCTGCAACGCCTCGTCCCCGTACGCGTCGCCCTTGCTGTAGCCGGTGTGGACCAGGCTGTACGCCTCGTCGATGAACAGCACCCCGCCGAGCGCCGAGTCGATCAGGCGGTTCGCCTTCACGGCCGTCTGCCCCAGGAACTCCCCGACGAGATCGGCGCGTTGGGCCTCCACCAGCCGGTCGTGGCTGAGCACGCCGAGCGCGTGGAAGACCCGCCCCAGGATCCGCGCCACCGTCGTCTTGCCCGTGCCCGATGGCCCCGAGAAGACGAAGTGCCGCTTCGGCGGCTGCACCGGAAGGCCCTGGCCCGAGCGCAGCCGCGCCATCCGCAGCTGCGCGGACATCGCCCGCACCTGCTCCTTCACCGGGTCGAGGCCCACCATGCGCTCCAGCTCGGCGAGCGTGCGCGCGAGCAACTCGGGGTCGGGCGCGGGCGGCAGCGTCCGCGCCAGCCGCGGCGAGAGGCCGTGCCCGGCCGCGGCGGGCGCCGCGGGCGCCGCCGGGGCGGCGGGGGAGGGGACCCTGCGCCCGCCGGGCCCGCCTGACCCGCCGGTGAACGGCACCCCAGCCGCCTCGTCCGCGGCCCCGAAGTCCGCCTCCGTGCCGTCCCTGTGGTCCATCACATGCCCGGCCTCGGGGTCCTCCGAGGCCAGCGCCGTCAGCCGCACCGCCGTGTCCATGAACTCCGGGTCCACATGGTGCACCGCACGGTACAGCGGGATCGCCGCCGCGCTGCGCCCGCTGCCCTCACGGGCGCGCGCGAGCCAGTACCGCAGCTCCTTGCGCTGCGGCTGCTCGCTGCGGCACCGCATGAGCGCCGCCGTCAGCAGCGGCTCGGCTTGGTCGAACATGTCGAGCCGCACCCGCGCCATCCCGGCGAACAGGCCCGCCTCCACGCCCAGATGGGGATCGCCGGTGAGCGACGCAGTGAACCGGTAGAGCCCCTCCCAGTCCTTCGACAGATAGCACCGGCACGCGTGCAGGAAGCGGGCGTACGGGTCCGACTCGGGCGCGGGGCACTCCGCGAGCGCCCGGTCGAGCTCCGGCATGCGCCGCCCGTCGAGCAGCTGGGACGCGTGCGCGAGCAGCAGGTCGCGCGGGGTCTCCAACACCGGCTGCACCCACCAGCCGAGCCAGTACCAGGAGCTCAACGGGCGCCCGTGCCTGGTGCGTTGCTCGCCGAACCTGGCGCGGTTGCGGTACATGTGCCGCAGCGCCGCGGGGACGTCCGTGCGCAGCGCGTGCAGCCCGAGCCAGGCGTCCGCCATGCCGGGGTCCTCGCGCACCGCCGCGCGGAACTCCTCCTCCGCCTCCGGGTAGGCCGCGGCCGTGTAGGCGTCCACCCCGCGCAGCCACGCCAGATCGGCGCCCGTCTCGGGACGATGGTGACCGGACCGGACATGAGCGCCAGAATTCATGACGACCCCCACAACGGGCTTCCGCTGTCTGCCCCCTGCACGAGGGGGTCCGCACTAGCAGACATGGTGATGACCGCCCCTCGATACCATCAGGATATCCGCAAAGGGCCTCGACGGATCTTTCACGAAGTGCGCGGACTCGGCCGCCTCCCAGCGGTCCCAGAAGCCCCCGAGCCCGGGTCCGTCCCTGTGCCGCCCGCGTTTCCAGGCGATCGGCGCCGGGACGTCGAGCCAGATCAGCAGCGCGAGCCACGGGCGCAGCGCACGCCGTCCCGCACCGACGCCCTCCAACAGCACAACGGGCGCGGGATCGAGCGTCCGCGCGCCGGTGAACGCGCCCCGCTCCCAGTCGTACGCCAGGTACCGCGCGGTCCGCCCGGCCGCCAGCGGGCGCAGCACCTGACGCGTCAGCGGCTCGGTCCACCCGAAGAACGACGCATGGCTCGCGAAGTCGTCGAGGCGCACCACGGGGGCGCCCCCGAGCGCCGCCGACAGCCGGTCGGCCAGCGTCGACTTGCCTGACCCGGCGTGCCCGTCGATCCCCACGAGACGCGCCGCGCCGCACGAGGGCGGGAGCGCACGCACCCTTTCCGGGAGTCCGGCGAGTCCGTCGTCTGGGGCGGCGATCATCGCGATCAGCCTAACGTCGGTTCGGCATCGTCACTGGTCGACACCAATATTGCTTCCGCGCGTTCCCGGTCGCTTACTGGTCGTCAGCTGACCGACCCGCGATAGTGGTGCTGCCCGCGCTCTCCGCCCGCCCCCACCCGGCGAACGCCGGAAACGACCGGGAGACGATCACCGTGACCACGCCGCCCCGCCGCACCGTTCTCGCCGCCGCCGTCGCCGCGGCCGTCGGCTCATCCGCCTCCTTCTCCGCCCCGGCCGCGTCCGCCGAGGGCGGCGGCGGGGGCGCCGCGGCCCGCCACCGCCCGCGCCCCACCGCGTCCACCATCCACAACGTCGCCTGGACCACCGCCGCCGACTGGCGCGCGGGCCACGGCGACGGCACCGCCGTGGTGAGGGGCGACCGCCCAGGGGTGACCATCGGCACGCCGGTCGGCACGGTCTCCTACGCCGACCCGCACACCGGCACCACCGCGTCGTGGGAGTACGCCACGTGGCTCTCCCCGACCCGCGAAGCGGCCACCCCGGCCAGCGAGTTGATCGCCTCGTGGAACGCCGACACCCCCGCGGGCACATGGGTGCGCATCGAGCTGTTCGGCGTCTACACCGACGGCTCCCACACCCCCTGGTACACCATGGGCGTCTGGGCATCGGGCGACGGCGACATCCGCCGCACCTCGGTGGACGACCAGTCGGACGGCAAGAGCACGATCTGGACCGACACGTTCTCCATCGACGACACCGACGCGGGCCCCCGCCTGGCCACCTACCAGCTCAGGCTCACCCTGCACCGCGCCCCCGGCGCCGACGCCTCGCCCACCGTGTGGCGCCTCGGCGCGATGACGTCCGACGTGCCGGCCCGCTTCGAGGTCCCGGCGACCGGGCCTGGCCAGGCCGCGGGCGTCGAGATCGACGCCCCGCCCTACTCGCAGAACGTCCACATCGGCCGCTACCCCGAGTACGACAACGGCGGCGAGGCGTGGTGCAGCCCCACCTCCTCGCAGATGATCATCGAGTCCTGGGGCCGCGCCCCCACCCCCGAGCAGCTGGAGTGGGTCGACCCCGCCTTCGACGACCCGCAGGTGTGCCACGCCGCGCGGTACACGTTCGACTACCAGTACGACGGCTGCGGCAACTGGCCGTTCAACGCCGCCTACGCCGCCACCTACCCCGGGCTCCAGGCGGTGGTCACCCGCATCGCCAGCCTCACCGACGCCGAGCGCCTGGTCGCCGCGGGCATCCCGCTCATCACGTCGCAGTCCTTCTACGAGGCCGAGCTCGACGGCGCCGGATACGGCACGGCCGGGCACCTGATGACCGTCGTCGGCTTCACCGAGGACGGCGACGTCATCGCCAACGACCCGGCGAGCGACAGCAACGCCGAGGTCCGACGCGTCTACCCGCGGCGGCAGTTCGAGAACATCTGGCTGCGCACGCGGCGGTACAACGAGAGCGGCGGCGTCAGCGGCGGCACCGGCGGCGTCTGCTACCTGTACTTCCCGACCGACCTCACCCACCGGCAGCGCACGGCGCTGGCCGCCGTCGGGATCCGCTGACATGGGCCGCCGACGCGGCCGGGCCCTCGCCCTCGGCCTGGCCGCGCTCGGCGCGGGAGCGCTGGCCCCGCTCTCCCCACAGACCCCGACGCCGCCTCGGGGCGGCGGTTTCGTGATCACCCCGCGCGTGGTCACCCTGGCCCCGGGCGAGGACACCGGGTGGCACCACCACCCGGGCCCGTTGATCGCCCTCGTCGCCTCGGGCACCCTCACCCGGACGCTCGACGACTGCTCGGTCGAGGTCTCGACGCGCGGCGACACCGTGGTCGAGCCCCCGGGCGCCGCGCACGTCCACATCGGCCGTAACCTCGGCACGGAGCCGGTCGTTCTGTACGCGACGTACCTCACCCAGGAAGGCAGCCCGCTCGCGGTGCCCGCCGACGACCCGGGCTGCGGCTCCTGACCCGTTCGACCGATCCTTTCGACCCCTTCGACGCACCCACGGGCCGCCGCGATCCGGCGGCCCGACGTGTGACCTGCCGCCCACCCCAGGGAGGAAACGCGATGACGACCCTTGACGACCCCCGACCCGTGCCGCGCCAGCTGCCCACCCCCGAGGCCCGCGACCTGCTCGTCCTGGTGCGCGACCTGATCCGCCGCGAGGTCCGCCCCTCCGCCGCGGCGGAGGAGGAGGCGGGCGTCTTCCCCCGCGCCCTCTTCGCCCGGCTCTCCGCGGCCGGACTGCTGTCGCTGCCCTACCCCGAGGAGTACGGCGGCGGCGACCAGCCGTACGAGATCTACCTCCAGGTCCTCGAGGAGCTGGCCGCGGCGCGGCTCACCGTGGGCCTCGGCGTCAGCGTGCACACCCTCGCGTGCCACGCCCTGGCCGAGTTCGGGACCAAGGAGCAGCGCGCCGAGCACCTGCCCGCCATGCTGAGCGGCGGCCTGCTCGGCGCCTACTGCCTGTCCGAGCCCGGCTCGGGATCCGACGCCGCCTCGCTGCGCACGCGCGCCGAACGGGACGGCGGCGACTGGGTCATCAGCGGCACCAAGGCGTGGATCACCCACGGCGGCATCGCCGACTTCTGCACCGTGCTGGCCCGCACCGGGGACGAAGGGCCCGACGGCATCACGGCGTTCCTCGTGCCGGGCGACGCCCCAGGGCTCGACGCCGCGGTCCCCGAGCGGAAGATGGGCATGGCCGGATCGCCCACCACCCAGCTGCACTTCGACGGGGTGCGCGTCCCCGACGCGCGCCGCGTCGGCGAGGAGGGCCGCGGCTTCCGCATCGCCATGGCCGCGCTCGACGCGGGCCGCCTCGGCATGGCGGCGTGCGCCGTCGGCGTGGCTCAGGCGGCGCTCGACGAGGCGCTGGCGTTCACCACGGGGCGCGAGCAGTTCGGCCGCCGCGTCGCCGACTTCCAGGGGCTTCGCTTCATGCTGGCCGACATGGCGACCCAGATCGAGGCCGGGCGCTCCCTCTACCTGGCCGCCGCCCGGCTGCGCGACGCGGGCAGGCCGTACTCCTCACAGGCCGCGATGGCCAAGCTGTTCTGCACGGACACCGCGATGCGGGTCACCATCGACGCGGTGCAGGCGCTCGGCGGCTACGGCTACACGGCCGACTTCCCTGCCGAGCGGTATCTGCGGGAGGCGAAGGTCCTCCAGATCGTCGAGGGGACCAACCAGATCCAGCGGGCGGTCATCGCCCGCCACCTGGTGGGCGCCTCGTAACGGGGCGGGCTCAGGCCGCCTGGCGCATCCCGGCGGAGGCCACCACGGCGTGCGAGAAGGGCTGGAGCCGCCAGTCCAGGCTCTCGGGCAGGGCCACGAGCGCCGTGGTGTCCCCGCCCGTGGGCGCCTCGGGGGCCACCGCGGCCCCGTCGCCCGACACGGCCCGGCCCGAGCCGGGGCACAGGGTCAGCCCGAAGGGGTTCCACGGGGTCGGGCAGAGGGCGTGCTCCGGGATCTGCTCGCCCGAGCCGACGAGGGCGATCGGCCGCGCGCAGTCGGAGCACACGACCCTGACCGGGTCCGCGTCGCCCTCGTCATCGGCGGGATCGGCGATCTCGATGTCGAACTCCGCGGCGAAGGCGTTGGGTTCGGCACGCTTGAGTGGCTTCGCAGTGCGCATGAGCATCCCCCTTGGACGGCACAAAGGCGTTGGCCACAGCAAGCAATGCCCGCCGCGATCAGCGAATAATCGTGAAGGGGAAACGGACGCGGACACGCGTTTGTGTCGTTCGTCACATAAGCATTGCCAGGGCGTGCGCTGTCCCCTCCGCGCCGGTGGGCGCGCCGTGGCGCCGCCGTTCCGGGTAGGTTACGGAGGCGTGGAGGAATTGGACCGGCGCATCGTGGAACTGCTCGTCACGGACGGGCGGATGAGCTACACCGACCTGGGCAGGGCCACCGGCCTTTCCACGTCGGCGGTGCACCAGCGCGTACGCCGCCTCGAACAGCGCGGCATCATCAGGGGATACGCCGCGATCGTCGCCCCCGAGGCGGTGGGGCTGCCGTTGACCGCGTTCATCTCCGTCAAGCCGTTCGACCCCAGCGCCCCCGACGACATCGCCGACCGGCTCGCGGGCGTTCCCGAGATCGAGGCGTGCCACAGCGTGGCGGGCGACGAGAACTACATCCTCAAGGTCCGCGTCGCCACCCCCGCCGAGCTCGAGCACCTGCTCAGCCGCATCAGGAGCCTGGCGGGGGTCTCCACCCGCACCACCGTCGTGCTCTCCACGCCGTACGAGGCCAGGCCGCCCCGGGTCTGAGCGGCGGCGCGGGCGCGTAAGGATGGGGCCATGACCGCACGCACCACCCCCGGCGAACGCGCCCCAGGCGAGCCGTCCCGCACCGTCCTGCTGCGCCGCGGCGAGGTCCACAGCCCCGCCGACCCGTTCGCCACCGCCATGGCCGTCACCGGCGACCGCGTCGCCTGGGTCGGCTCCGAGTCGGCCGCCGACGCGCTCGCCGCGTCCGCCGACGAGGTCGTCGACCTCGAAGGCGCCCTCGTCACCCCCGCGTTCACGGACGCGCATGTGCACACCACCGCGACGGGCCTCGCGCTGACGGGACTCGACCTCGCCGGATCCCGTTCGGCGGGCGACGTCCTCGCCCGCGTCGCCGCCCACACCGCGCCGCTCCCGGGCGGCGCCACCGTCATCGGCCATGGCTGGGACACCACCGACTGGCCGGAGGCGCACCCGCCGACCCGGGCCGAGCTCGACGCCGCGGCGGGCGGCCGCCCCGTCTACCTCGCGCGCGTCGACGCCCACTCCGCGCTGGCCACCACGGCCCTGCTCGACCTGGTCCCCGGCGTCGCCGACCGGCCCGGATTCCACCCCGAGGGGCCGCTCACGGGGGACGCCCACCACGCCGTCAGGCACGCCGCCGACGCCGCTCTCACCCCCGCCCAGCGGTCAGCGGCCCAGCGTGCCGCGCTCGCCCGCGCCGCCTCGCTCGGCATCGGCGCCGTCCACGAGTGCGCGGGGCCCGACATCTCGAGCGAGGACGACCTGACCGCGCTGCTCGCCCTGGCCGAAGAGGAGCCGGGCCCGCGCGTCTTCGGCTACTGGGGCGAACTCGTCACCACCGCGAAGGAGGCGCGGCGCGTTCGCGAGCTGGGCGCGGTCGGCGCCGGGGGCGACCTCTTCGCCGACGGCTCGCTCGGCTCCCGCACCGCCCATCTGCACAGGCCCTACCTCGGCACCGAGGACACGGGCGTCGCGCACCTGACCGCCGACGACGTCGCCGCGCACGTCGCCGCCTGCACCGAGGCCGGGCTCCAGGCCGGGTTCCACGCCATCGGCGACGCCGCGCTGACCGCCGTCACCGACGGCTTCGCCGCCGCGGCCGAACGGCTCGGCGCCGACCGCGTGCGCGCCCTGCGCCACCGCGTCGAGCACGCCGAGCTGCTCACCCCCGAGACCATCGCCGCCTTCGCCGCCCATGGCCTGACCGCGTCCGTGCAGCCGATGTTCGACGCCGCGTGGGGCGGCCCCGACGGCATGTACGCCCGGCGGCTCGGCGCCGAACGGGCCGGGGCGCTCAACCCGTTCGCCGCACTCCTGCGCGCCGGCGTCCCCCTGGCCTTCGGCTCCGACGCCCCCGTCACCCCGCTCGGCCCGTGGGAGGCGCTGCGGGCGGCGGCGTTCCACCGCACCGTCGAGCACCGCGTCTCCGCGCGCGCCGCCTTCACCGCCCACACCCGCGGCGGCTGGCGCGCCGTCGGGCGCGACGACGCGGGCGTCCTCGTCCCCGGCGCCCCGGCCGACTACGCCGTCTGGCACGCCGGGGCGCTGGTCGTCCAGGCGCCCGACGACCGCGTCGCCCGCTGGTCCACCGACCCCCGCTCGGGCACCCCGGGGCTGCCCGACCTCACCCCCGGCGCCCCGCTCCCCACGTGCCTGCGCACCGTGGTCGCCGGTCGTACGGTGTACGACCGGCCGAACGAGTGATTGCCCCGCGGGCCATACCGCCGAACGATGTGCGCTCAGCCTGTCGAACGAGCGGCCCCGCGCGGCACTGACCTGGCCTTTTGGCGGAAAGAGGCAGGTCAGACAACTGTTGACAGCCGCCCGCCGTCGAAGGGTAGGTTCGGCCGGGTCCACCACAGGACGTCCGGCCGGCGCTCCTCCGCGCAGTCGTCGAACGCCACTGGGCCAGAGGGCGGGGTGTCACGACCCCGGCATTCCGCCAGCGGGAGCCAGGTCCAGTGGCCTGCGGCACGGGGGCGGAAGCATCGCCCGGTCGGCGGGTGCGACCCGGGGCGGGGCCCGGACGCTCAGTAGACAACGGCTTCGGTCGACCCGCAGCCAGCGGGTCCCGGGTCGGACCGAAGGGCTCCGGGTCCCGATCCGCAGCCCCCGCGTCGTCGCTCCGCGCCCGCCACGAGGTACGGTCGTTCATCATCGCCCGCTCAGCAGAGAGGCCACGACCGTGCCATCGGGCCCCGAGACGACCACGGCAAGCGACACCGATGACGTGCGCCCCGGCGAGCCCGCACCGGACGTCGTCCCGGTGACCGAGGCGCCCGCCGCGGCGCCCGCGCCCCCTGCCGAGCCCGCCCCGGCCGCCCGCCGCCCAGGGCGTCTGCGCAGGACCGCGGCGGCCGCCCGCGCGACCTGGCCGCAGGCCCTCGCCGCCGCGGTCGCGGGCCTCGCGCTCGCCGTCGCGTTCCCGCCGTACGACATCTGGCCGCTCTCCCTCGTCGCGGTCGCGGTGCTCTCGGTCCTCACCCACGGCAGAACGGCCAAGCAGGGCGCGTGGTTCGGCTTCGCGCTCGGGCTGCCGTTCTTCGTCGCCCTGCTCAAGTGGCTCCAGGTCATCGGCTGGGACACGGTCGTCGGCCTCTCGCTCGTCGAGGCGCTGTTCTTCGTGCCGCTCGGCGCCGGGCTCGCCGTCACCTCCCGGCTGCCCGCCGCCCCGCTGTGGGCCGCGTGCCTGTGGGTCGCCCAGGAGTGGGCCAGGGACCGGGTGCCGCTCGGCGGGTTCCCGTGGGGCCGCCTCGCGTTCGCCAACACCGACACCCCCTACACGCCGCTCGCCGCGCTGGGCGGGGCGCCGCTCGTCACGTTCGCCGTCGCGCTGACCGGCGCGCTGCTCGCCTGGGCCGCGCTGCGCCTGTGGCCGCTGCTGCGCGCCAGGCCCCTGGCGCTGCCCCGCGCCGTCGCCGCGCCGCTGGCCGGGGCGCTGGGCCTGGCCGCCGCGGTCACCGCCGCCGGATACGCCGTCCCGGTGCGCACCGACGCGGACGACACGGTCTCCATCGCGGTCGTGCAGGGCAACGTGCAGCAGGCGGGCATGGACTTCCTCGGCCGCCCGATGATGATCCTCAACAACCATGTCGAGGCCACCCTCCAGCTGGCCGACGACATCGACGCGGGCCGCACCGAGCGCCCCGACCTGGTGATCTGGCCGGAGAACGCCTCCGACCTCGACCCCTACACCGAGCCCGAGGCCTACGCCGTGATCGACAGGGCGGCCAAGGCCGTCGGCGTCCCCATCCTGGTCGGCGCCCTGGTGGACCACCCCACCAGGGAGGGCTACGTCGAGAACCAGGGCATCGTCTGGGACCCCGAGACCGGCCCCGGCGACTCGTACACGAAGCAGCACCCCGTGCCGTTCGGCGAGTACGTCCCGTTCCGCGAGCAGCTGAGCACGGTCATCACCCGGCTCGAGCGGGTCCCGCGCGACTTCTACCCCGGCGAGGAGAGCGGCGTCCTCGACGTGGGCCCGGCCCGGCTCGGCGACGTCATCTGCTTCGAGGTGGCCTACGACGGCATCGTCCGCGACACCGTCAACGACGGCGCCCGCGCGCTGGTCGTGCAGACCAACAACGCCACCTACGGCCGCACCGGGCAGCCCGAGCAGCAGCTCGCGATGTCCAAGCTGCGGGCCGTGGAGCACGGGCGCGCCATCGTCACCGCCGCGACGAGCGGCATCAGCGCCGTCGTCGCGCCCGACGGGACGATCGAGCAGCGCACCGAGGAGTTCACCCAGGACGTGCTGACCGCCGAGCTGCCGCTGCGCGACGACAGGACGGTCTCCGACCGGCTCGGCGCCGCGCCCGAGTGGGCGCTGGCCGCCGTCGGCCTGCTGGCCTGGGCGGGCGTCGGGCTCAGGGACCGCGTCAGGCGGCGGGCGGCGGCCAGTCCGGGGGGCCCGAGCGAGGAGGCCGTGTGAGCCGGGCGACGCGGCCCGAGCGCCGCCCGCTCGGCCGGGCCCTGGTGATCATCCCCACCTACAACGAGGCCGACAACATCACCCCGCTCATCAGGCGGCTGCGCCTCGCCGTCCCGGCCTGCGACGTCCTCGTCGCCGACGACAACAGCCCCGACGGCACCGGCAAGATCGCCGACGAGATCGCCGACGGCGACGCGCGGGTGCACGTGCTGCACCGCGCGGGCAAGGAGGGCCTGGGCGCCGCCTATGTGGCGGGCTTCCGCTGGGGCCTGGAGCGCGGCTACGACGTGCTGGTCGAGATGGACGGCGACGGCTCGCACCGCCCCGAGGACCTGCCCCGGCTGCTGACCGCCCTGCGCGACGCCGACCTGGTGCTCGGCTCCCGCTGGATCCCCGGCGGCCGCATCGTCAACTGGCCCAGGTACCGCGAGCTGATCTCCCGCGGCGGCAGCGCCTACTCCCGGCTCGTGCTCGGGATGCCGGTCCGCGACGTCACCGGCGGGTTCAGGGCGTTCCGCGGGCACGTCCTGGCGGGCATGGAGCTGGGCGACGTGGTCTCCCAGGGGTACTGCTTCCAGGTGGACCTGCTGCACCGCACCCTGGAGGCCGGGCACCGGGTGGCCGAGGTGCCGATCACGTTCGTGGAGCGCGAGCACGGCGACAGCAAGATGAACCGCGACATCGTCGTGGAGGCGCTGTGGCGGGTGACGGCGTGGGGACTCGCCGCCCGGTTCGGGAAATCCGGCCGCTCCAGGCACACTTGATCCATGACGACCGGGGAACCGAACCCGTACCGCAGACGCCGGCCACGACGGGGGACGCGCGCGCTCCTGCCGCTGGTGTTCGCGGCCTGGGCGCTGCTTGAGATCTGGCTCTACCTGGTGATCGGGGACGCGACCAACGGGTGGCTCGTGCTGCTGCTCCTGGTGGCGGCGTTCCTGCTGGGGGCCCTGGTCATCAAGCAGGCCGGGCGCCGCGCCTGGCAGCGCCTCGCCCAGACCCTGAACACCGGGACCCCACCGGGCGACGACCGCGCCACCCGCGGCGGGAACGGTCTCGCGATGCTCGGCGGGCTGCTGCTGATGACGCCGGGCCTGATCTCCGACGCCCTCGGGCTGCTGTGCGTCTTCCCGCCCACGGCCGCGCTGATCCGCGGCGCCGGGCTGCGCTATCTGAGGCGGGGCGCGGGGCCCGTGGGGGTGGCGTTCGAGGAGGCGAGGGCCGCGCGGGACCAGGCGCGGATGCGGCGCCCCGGCGGCAAGGTGGTCCAGGGCGAGGTCATCCGCGACGACGAGGACGCGCACGGCGAGGGCCGCGGGGACGGCGGCGAGGGGGAGCCCGGGGGCGCGCCCCCGGAGCGACGCTGAAGCCCCCGCGCGCCGGTGGCGTTCCGGCGTGCGCGGGGGCGTGGGTGTGCGGGCATACAAACGGGCTGGGTCACTTACGGGTGACCCAGCCCTCGCTGTCGGGACTCCTGAGTCGGCGTCCTAAGCCGTCTTGCGGCTGTCTCGGGGGTGCACCGCGATGTTCATCGCCCCGGAACGCAACACCGCCAGCCGCTCGGCCAGCACCTCCTCCAGCTCCTCGCGGGT
This sequence comes from Streptomyces radicis, assembly GCF_003626575.1. GTDB lineage: Bacteria > Actinomycetota > Actinomycetes > Streptomycetales > Streptomycetaceae > Streptomyces > Streptomyces radicis. The sequence goes on from NZ_RBDY01000001.1 coordinate 357,709, forward strand.
GCGGCGCTCCATCAGCATGTCCCAATGCGTCCGGGCGGGCTTGCCCTTCTTCTCCTCGGGCCCCTCGCCGTCCACCAGCAGGGCTTGGGCGCCGCATACCTTGCATTCCCACTCCGGCGGGATCTCGGCCTCCACCGAGAACGGCATCTCGAACCGATGTCCGTTCTGGCATGCGTACTCCACCGCCTGACGCGGCGCGAGGTCAATGCCGCGGTCCGTCTCGTAGCTGGTCACCACGAGCCGCGTGCCGCGTAGAGCTCGCTCACTCATGAATCGTGCCTCCCGGGCTGGTCGCCCACAGGACAGGTGTCGCTGTCATCATCACTCCGGTCAACGTCCGGTCGGCGGTGAAGATTCCCGTTACAGGTATGCGTCGCCCGTCGTACCGCCCCTTCTCGTACCCACCGGCGTCCGGTTTGTCACATCTGACAGGAGATGTCACCCGGCGTCCACGGGGGATGGCTCGGGGTGACGGTCCGACCGGCGGGAACGAACGCGTAGAATACCCCGCCGCCGCCGGTCGTCGAAATCCATTCCGGTCCGCGTCCCCGAGATCGCGCACATGCGCAGGAAGAACTGGGCCAGCGGCCCTATCGTCAGCGCGTACACCACGGTGCCCACGCCCGCCGTGCCGCCGAACACGATGCCCACCGCGAGCACCGCGACCTCGATCCCGGTGCGCACCAGGCGCAGCGAACGCCCCGTGATCCGGTGCAGCCCCGTCATCAGGCCGTCGCGGGGTCCCGGGCCGAGGCTCGCCGCGATGTAGAGGCCCGTGGCCAGGCCGTTGAGCACCACCGCGCCCAGCATGAGCGGCACCCGCGCCGCCAGGGGTGTCACCTCGGGGGTGAGGGCGATGGTGGCGTCCATCGCGAGGCCGATGAGCAGGACGTTCGACACGGTGCCGAGCCCGGGGCGCTGGCGGAGCGGGATCCACAGGAGCAGCACCAGCAGGCCCGTGATGTTCACCACCATGCCGATGGAGACGCCGGTGCGCTCGGAGACGCCCTGGTGGAAGACGTCCCACGGGTCGAGCCCGAGACCGGCGCGCACCATCAGGCCCGCGCTGACCCCGTAGAGCAGCAGCCCGCCGTAGAGCTGCGTGAGGCGGCGCGCCAGGCGGCGTGGCGGGTGCGGCCGGTTCATGAGGACCCCTCTCTGGCACGGGTGGTCTGGCGCAAGTGGCCTGACGCATGACACCCTGTGGCCTTGAGTGGGTGCTCATCCAGGGCCAATTGACGAAAGGTGGACCGAGATCATGCCGCAGTGGACCTCAACGGTCGGTGCCGGTCAGCTGGCCCGGCTCCTGGGCTCGAGGGACGCGCGCGGCGCCGTGGCGCCCGCCGCGGGCGGGGCGCACGTGCCCGCCTACCGTGCCCTGGCCGACGGGGTCAGGCTGCTGGTCCTCGAGGGGCGCGTGCCGGTCGCCGCGCGGCTGCCCGCCGAGCGCGAGCTGGCCGGGGCGCTCTCGGTGAGCCGCACCACGGTGGCCGCGGCGTTCGAGGCGCTGCGGGCCGACGGGTTCCTGGAGTCCCGGCGCGGCTCGGGCAGTTGGACGGCGGTGCCCGCGGGGCGCCCGCTGCCGGGGCGGGGCCTCGACCCGCTGCCGCCCGAGGCGGGCGGCTCGGTCATCGACCTGGGCTGCGCCGCGCTGCCCGCGCCCGAGCCGTGGCTGACCCGGGCGTTCCAGGGCGCGCTCGAGGCGTTGCCGCCCACGGCGAGGACCCATGGCGACTTCCCCGCCGGGCTCCCCGCGCTGCGCGAGGCGCTCGCCGACCGCTACACCACGCTCGGCGTTCCGACGATGCCCGAGCAGATCATGGTGACCACCGGGGCGATGGGCGCGATCGCCGCCATCTGCCGCCTGTTCGCCCCGGCGGGCGAGCGCATCGCGGTCGAGCACCCCTCCTACGCCAACGTCCTCCAGCTGATGCGCGAGGCGGGCGCGCGGCTGGTCCCCGTGCCGATGGGGGAGGGGCTCGGCGGCTGGGACCTGTCCGCGTGGCGCCGGGTGCTGACGGAGGCGTCGCCGCGCCTCGCCTATGTGATGGCCGACTTCCAGAACCCCACGGGCGCGCTCGCCGACGAGGAGCGGCGCAGGGACCTGGTCGCCGCGGCCCGGGGCGCGGGCACGGTGCTCGTGGTCGACGAGACGATGGCCGACCTCGCGCTCGACGTCGCCCCCGCGGAACGGCCCAGGCCCGTCGCAGCGTTCGACCACGGCGGCGCGGGCGTCATCACCGTGGGGTCCGCGAGCAAGGCGGTGTGGGCAGGGCTGCGCATCGGCTGGGTGAGGGCGGCCCCCGAGGTGATCCGCAGCCTGGTCGCCGCGCGCGCCAGGGCGGACCTCGGCACCCCCGTGTTCGAACAGCTGGCGCTCTGCTGGCTCCTGGCGTCGGGCGGCTGGGACGAGGCGATCGAGCAGCGCCGCGCGGAGATCCGCACGAACCGCTCCGCGGTGGTCGCCGCCCTCGCCGAGCACCTGCCCACGTGGGACTTCGCGGTCCCGAACGGCGGCCTCACGCTGTGGGTGCGCACCGGTGGGCTGTCGGGCTCCCGGATCGCCGAGGCGGGCGAACGCCTGGGCGTCCGGGTCGCCTCGGGCCCCAGGTTCGGCCTCGACGGCGCGTTCGAGGGCTACATCCGCATCCCGTTCATCGTCGACACCCCCCTCGCGACGGAGGCCGCCACCCGCCTGTCCACGGCGGCGAGCATGGTGTCGGAAGGCCTGAACGTGGACGCTCCGCTGGGCCACATCGCGTAGGTCGCTCCGCTGGGTTCGCCGTGTGGGCGCGGCCGCCACCGGACCTTCCGCGCCGTCGCGGAGCCCGCTGCGCGGAACCCACCGGGCGGAACCGGCTGTCGGGGAAGCCGCTGCGTGGAGCCTGCCGTCGGGGAGCCCGCCGTGGGGGAGCCCGCCGTGGGGGAGCCCGCTGTCGGGGAAGCCGCTGCGTGGAGCCCACCGGGCGGAACCGGCTGTCGGGGAAGCCGGTGCGTGGAGCCTGCCGTCGGGGAGCCCGCCGTGGGGGAGCCCGCTGTGCGGAGCCCGGTGCGCGGGACCCACCGGGCGGAACCGGCTGTCGGGGAGCCCGCTGTGCGGAGCCTGCCGTGGGGGAGCCCGGTGCGTGGAGCCCGCTGCGTGGAGCCCACCGGGCGGAGCCTGCTGTCGGGGAAGCCGCTGCGCGGAGCCCACCAGGCGGAGCCTGCCGTCGGGGAGCCCGCTGTGCGGAATGTGACGCTCCTTGGTGCCTGGGGTTCGGGCTCCCTGGCAGCGGCGACCTGTGCGTGGCCGCCGTACCAGTGGTGGCCCCGGCTCACGGCTGTGCGGCACGAGCGTTCCGCGAGGGAGGGCCGCGCCCATGGCGTTGCGGTGGGCGGGTGTTCACCTCGGGTGCCCGGACGGTGCCGCCCCGCCGCCCCGCCGCAGGCGGGTGAGGCGGCCGACCGTTCCGCGGTGGGGGCGGTGCCTGCCCCGGCGCAGCCGTGGACGTTGCCCGTTCCGCCGCGCGGCCTGGCGGCAGGCGGCCAGGCCCGTTCCCCCGGCCGCCCTCGGCCGCCCACGGCCGCATGCTCACCCGCGGCGGCCGCCGAGGCCCACCCCCGCCGCAGGCGGGTTGCTGGCCCGGAGGGCGTCGGGGGTCCGGGGGCCGCCCCGGGGACGCCGCCGCCCGCCGCAGGCGGGTGTTCCGGCCCGGAGGGGCGGCGTCGGTCGTCCGGCAAGGACTACTTCGCTTCGGCGTAGCACCGCACCGTCGCCGTGGTGAAGGGGTAGCGGACCGGGGTGGGGCCGAAGGCGAGGCGGGCCGCCGACTCGCCCGCCGCGCGGATCGACTCGGCCACCGCGTCCGCCTCCTCGGCCGGGCAGTGCACGATCACCTCGTCGTGCTGGAAGAACACCAGCTCCGCGCGCGTGTCCCGGAGCAGCGCGCGCAGCGCGGCCAGCATCAGCAGGGCCCACTCGGCCGCGCTGCCCTGCACCACGAAGTTCCGTGTGAAGCGGCCCCTGGCCCTGCTCCCCTCGCCGCCCGGGCTCGTGCGGCCGAGCCAGGTGCGGACCAGGCGGCCCTCCTCGCCCGCCCTGGCCGCCTCGTCCACATACGCCACCGCGGCAGGGAACCGCCGCCGCAGATCGGCGAGATGGCGCAGGCCGTCGCCCGACGTCTGGCCGTAGATCGCGCCGAGCAGCGCCAGCTTGGCCGCCGCGCGGTCGCCGGAGAAGCCCCGGTGGGACAGCGCGCCGTACAGGTCGCCCGTGCCACCGGCCGTCGCCATCAGCCCGGGGTCGCGCGAGATCGCCGCGAGCACCCTCGGCTCCAGCTGGTCCGCGTCGGCCACCACCAGGCGCCACCCAGGGTCGGCCACCACCGCGCGCCTGACCGCCCGCGGGATCTGCAACGCCCCGCCGCCGTGCGTCGTCCAACGCCCCGAAGGCGCGCCGCCCGGCACGTACTCCGTGCGGAACCTGCCGTCCCGCACCCATGTCCGCAGCCACGACCAGCCGTGTGCCGTGTGGATCCGGTACAGCCGCTTGTACTCGAGCAGCGGCTCCACCGCGGGGTGGTCGACCGCGCGCAGCTCCCACGCCCGCGTCGAGCCCAGCCTGATGCCCGCGCGCGCGAACGCCCTGATGATGTCCGCCGGGAGGTCGGGCCGCACCCGCACCCCGTCGCCGAACGCCTCCGACACCCGCTCCGCCAGCTCCGCGAGCCGCCGGGGCTGCGCGCCCCCGGGGTAGCGCTCGCCCAGCAGCTCGCCCAGCACCTCGCGGTGGATGTCGGCCCGCCACGGGATCCCCGCCCTCCCCATCTCGGCGGCCACCAGCGTGCCCGCCGACTCCGCCGCGAGCAGCAGCCGCATCCGCTCGGGCCGCGCGGTCGTGCCCGCGCGCGCCAACTGCCCCTCGTACACCGTGAGCAGCGCCTCCAGCGGATCCGCGTCCGCGGGCAGCGGCACCGGGCCCGCCGCGAACAGCGAAGGCTGCGCCGTCTCCGCCACCGCCGGAGGCGGGTCCTCGGGCACCGGCAGCCCGCGCAGCCGCGCGAACGCCGCGCTCAGCGACCGCGGCAGGCCCCAGCTCCCCTCGTACCCGAGCAGCAGCGCCTCCGCCGCCTCCACGTCGTAGCACCGCTCCACCCGCGACCCCGCCGCGAGCACCCCCGGGTACACCGCCGCCGTCGAACGCCACACCCACCGCGTCACCCACGGCCTGGCGCGCACGGCCGCCGCCGCGTCGGGCTCGCGCGCCACCGGCCCCTCGGGGCGCCCGCGCTCGTCGAGGAGGCAGACCGCGACCGAGCCGTCGGCGTACTCGGCCAGCGCCCATCTGCCGGGGCGCGCCCGCTCCTCACCCATGCCGGGGAGTCTGGCAGCCGCCACTGACAACGCGGGCGCGTCCGCCGCGCGCCCCGCTACTCCACGGGGAGCAGCGCCGAAGCCGCTCCGCGGACGACGACGCGGGGCGCGTTCGGAGCGAGGCTCGACAGTGGTACCCGACGCATCGGGCGGAGGGACCCACCCGGAGGTGAGTCGGTCATGGAGACCCTTGCGCACACGGTTGCGCACACGTTCGACGACGGCGGTCCTGGGCCGTGGATCCTGCTGTTCCCGCTGATCTGGGCGGCGGTCGTCGCGGGGGCGTTCGTCGTGCTGCGCCGCACCGTGTGGCGCGGCGGGCGGCGGCCCTGGCGCGAGACGCCCGCCGACCTGCTGGCCAGGCGGTTCGCGGCGGGGGAGATCGAGGCGGACGAGTACCGGGGGAGGCTCGCGGTCCTCGGCGAGGACCGCCGCAAGGGCGCCACCGGCTGAACGCGGGCCCCGGGCCGGTGGGCGACGTCCGACCCTTCGGCGGCGCGGGGCCCTCAGGCCAGGACGCGGTCCCTGCCCTCGTCGGCGCCCGCGATCACCAGCTCGGCCAGGTGCGCGGCGATCTCGTCGCGGTCCGCCTCGGGCAGCCCCGCGTCGGTCACCAGGGTGTCGACCTCGTCCAGCGTGGCGAACGAACTCAGGCCCGTGGTCCCCCACTTGGTGTGGTCGGCCACCACGACCACGCGTCGCGCCGAGCGGATGAAGTGGCGGTTCGTCTCGGCCTCCGCGAGGTTCGGCGTGGACAGGCCCGCCTCGACCGAGATGCCGTGCACCCCGAGGAACAGCACGTCGAAGTGGAGCGAGCCGATCGCCGCGTCGGCCACCGGGCCCACCAGCGCGTCCGACGGCGTGCGCACCCCGCCGGTCAGCACGACCGTGGGCGCGGGCGCGGGCCCGCCCTCGGCGGCCTGGCGCGCGTGGTGGAACACGTCGGCGACCCGCACCGAGTTGGTGACCACCGTCAGGTCGGGCACCTCGAGCAGCTGGTGGGCCACGGCGAACGTGGTGGTGCCGCCCGACAGGGCCACCGCGCTGCCCGGCGTCGCCAGGGCCGCGGCGGCCCTGGCGATCTCGCTCTTGGCCGACAGCTCGAGCGACGACTTCGCCTCGAACCCCGGCTCGTGCGTGCGTCGTTCGGCCACGGGCACCGCGCCGCCGTGCACCTTCTCCAACGCGCCCTGCCGCGCCAGCACATCGAGATCGCGGCGCACGGTCATGTCGGAGACCTGGAGCATCCGCGTCAGCTCGCTGACCCTGATGCCGCCCCTGCGGCGCACCTCGTCGAGGATGAGCGCCCTCCGCTGTCCCGCCAGCAGGTTCTGGTTGTCGCTCACGCCCACTCCTCGCTCACCCCGTGGTGCACCCCGCCGCCCCGGCGGCTGCCCGTGGTTGCCATGACGAGGGGCCATCCTCCCATGCTTCAACATCCCCCGATCGAAGGCGGTTCGGCACCGTCCCGGCTGGAGAAGAGCGGGACGACGGGACTCGAGGGAGCGGGGGATCACGATGAGCGCCGACGGCACCGCACGGCCGAACGGGCACGGGGGCGCGGACGGCGCCCCACCGGCGCGGGACCCGGAGCCAGCGCCCCCGCGCGCGGCCCCGTCCCCGTCCCGGCCCGCGCCCGCCGTCGAGCTGCTGGTGCACGGCGTCGGCGGCACGACGCCCGAGGAGATGCTCGAGGACAACCGCGTCACGCGCGTCACCGGCGACTCCACCGCCAACATCCACCGGCGCACCGACGACCTCGACGACCGGCCGTGGGCCGCGGAAGACCCGCCGCTGCGCGAGGCGTACACGTGGTGCAACCTCACCTCGGGCAACGGCGCCCGCGCCCTGTGGCTGCTGCTGCTCCCCTTCATGATCGTCAACATGGCGCACTGGATGCGCCCCGCCACCCGTGGCCCGGTCCGCACCCACCGCCTCTACGACGGCCTTGTCCGGTTCACCGCGCTGTCCCTCACCGTCCTGCTGGTCGCCGGGGCGTGCGCGATCTCGCTCGACCTGGTCGCCTGGCAGTGCGCCGCCTCCGCGGCCTGCACCGACACGGTCTCGTGGCTGAAGCCCCTCGAGCAGGGCGGCGGTTGGTGGGGGCAGCCGGGGCGGCGCCTCGCCGTGGCCGCGGCGCTGCCCGTGGCGTTGATCCTGCTGCTGTGGTGGCTCTCCCACCGCACGTGGAGCGCGTACGAGTCCGCGTCGCCACCCGTCAGGCCCAGGCCCGACGGCGGGGAGCACGCCCTGCTCAGCCTGCCGGGCTTCTGGTACGGGCGCGCCCTGGTGGCCAGGCTGCGCTCCGCGCACACCACCGCCGCGCTGCTCACCGTGGCCGCCGCCCTGCTGGCGGCGACCGGGCCGCACGACCGGGGCGCCAACGGCGGCGGCCCGCTCGAGGCCATCGGCTGGGCGCTGGCCGCGCTGACGCTGGCCGGGTGGGTCGTGATCGCCGTGCAGCAGGTGCGGCACGGCCGCACCGAGGACGCGCCCGACCAGCGCCCCTCGCCGCGCCTCGCCCGGGCGCTGCCGTGGGCCGCGGTGGCCCTGCTCGCGCTCGTGCTCGTGCACACCGGCTGGAGCCGCGACGGCTGGCTCACCGGGGGGCGGTACCCGACGGGGAGCGCGGTCTTCCCCGTGCTGATCGTCGTGCAGGGCGCGTTGGCCGTGGGCCTGGCGCTCACCGCGTACGCGCTGCACCGGCGGGCGCGCGACGCGGACCGGGGCGCGCTGCTCGGGCTCGGCGGCGCGTGCGTGGCGCTGCTGGCGTGCGGGATCGCCGGGGTCTTCACCGGCGGCGTGGCCCAGCGCGTCGCCGACTGGCTCGACCCCTCGGCCGTGCCGGGGGAGGAGGGCGCCACGATCGCCGGGCCGCCGGTCGTGCTCAGCTGGGAGGCGTCCGCGATCCCCGTGCTGCTGCTCGTCGTCGTGGTGTTCGCCGCCGTCGTGGTGGTCAGGGCGCGGCGGGAGCGCGCGCGGCTCGCGCCGACCGTCAGGGGCCGCTACCCCGGCGAGGGCCAGGACGAGCTGGCCGACCGCAGCGGCGAGATCGCGGGCGCCCTGGCCAGGGCCGGGCTGACGGAGACCGCGGGGCCGCTGGTCGGCTGGATCAGCGGGGCCTGCCTCGCGCTCGGCCTGGTGGCGGTGGCCGGGGCGGCCGTGGGCGAGAGCCCGTCGGAGGCCGCGGCGGACGCGCCGGGGGCCGTCTCGGCGTTCGCCGACGCCTGCCAGGGCCTGGGCTCCTGGCTCATGGGGGCGGGCGTCGTCCTGCTGCTCGCCCTGGGCCGCCGCGCCTACCGGGACGCGGGCGCCCGCAGGACGGTGGGCATCCTGTGGGACATCGGAACGTTCTGGCCGCGCGCCGCCCACCCGTTCGCGCCGCCGTGCTACGCGGAGCGCGCCGTGCCCGACCTGTCGTGGCGCATGGGGACGTGGATCGAGGTGACCGGCGGGCGGCTGGTGATCTCGGGGCACTCCCAGGGCAGCGTCCTGGCCGCTGCGGCGGTGTGGCAGCTGGACGCGGCCACCCGCAGCCGGATCGCGCTGCTCACCTACGGCTCGCCGCTGACCCGGCTCTACGGACGGTGGTTCCCGGCGTTCTTCGGGGCGGCGGCGCTGCGCTCGCTCCACCGCGACGTGCCCTGCTGGCGCAACCTGTGGCGGGCCACCGACCCCATCGGAGGCCCGGTCGGCGTCACGGGCCCCACGGGCACGGCCGTGGACCGTGGCCCGCTCGCCGACCCGCTGCACTACGGGCGCAACCTGGTGCGGCCGCTGCCCGAGCCGATCCTCGGGCACGGCGACTACGCCGAGGACCCGGCGTTCGCGCAGGAGCGCGCGGCCCTGTTCGCGCTGCTCACCAGGGACGGCGTCCCACCCGCGCTGCCCGAACAGGCGGCGGCCCCGCGTTAGCGCAGGGTCGGCAGGTCCTCGGGGTGCATCACGCTCAGCTCCTCGGTGCTGGGCTCCGCCAGCCGCGCCACGCGGCCCGCGTGCCGCTCCACCATGGCCTCGAACGTCTGGCGCGCGGCCCGCCCGTTGCCGAACGAAGGGCCGCGGTCCATCGCCGTGAAGTACTTCAGCAGGGCGTCCCTCGTGCCGTCGCCCAGGTCGTACTCGTGCTCGCCGGCCTGCTGCTCCAGGATGCTGAGCAGCTCCTCGGGGGAGTAGTCGCCGAACGTGATGGTGCGTGAGAAGCGCGAGGCGACACCGGGGTTGACCGCGAGGAAGCGCTCCATCTCGGCCGTGTAGCCCGCGACGATGACGACCACGGCCTCCCGGTGGTCCTCCATCAGCTTCACCAGCGTGTCGATGGCCTCGCGCCCGAAGTCGCGGCCCGCGTCCTCGGGGGAGAGGGCGTACGCCTCGTCGATGAACAGCACGCCGCCACGGGCGCGTTCGAACGCCTCCTGTGTGCGGATCGCGGTCGAGCCGATGTGCTCGCCGACCAGGTCCACGCGCGAGACCTCCACCAGGTGGCCCTTGTCGAGCACCCCGAGGGAGGCGAGGATCTCGCCGTAGAGCCGGGCCACGGTCGTCTTGCCGGTGCCGGGGGAGCCGGTGAAGACCAGGTGGCGGCGGACCGAGGCCGCCTTGAGCCCGGCCCGCTGCCGTCGGCGGCCCACCTCGATCATGTCGATGAGGGCCCGCACCTCGCGCTTGACCGTGGCGAGACCGATCAGCGTCTCCAGCTCGGCCAGCACCTCGTCCGCGGGGCGGCCCTCGTCGGCGGGCTCGGGCTCCGCCGGGGCCGGGGCCTGGGCGGGCTTCCCCGATCCCGCCGTCTCGCGCGCGGTGCGCTGCGCGGCGTCGCCCGTCTTGAGCCGGACGTCGGCCCCCGGCGCGTTCGTCTCGTCGCTCTGGCAGTCGGTGAGCACCGGGCTGTCCTCGGCGAAGACATAGCCGCCGCGCGAGCACCGCTCGGTGCGGCACCGTTCGAGCTCGGTGCGGCAGCCGTCGATGATGTGGAAGCCGTAGCCGCTCGACCCGGTGATCCGGCACCGGGAGAACCGGCCTCGCCCCCCGGCCGACACATACACCCCCGCCTCGGCGGGGCCGCTCACGGTGCAGTCGCTGACCTGCGGGTCGGCGCCCTTGGTGACGATGAAGCCCGTCCTCGCCCCCTCGACGGTGCAGCCGGTCACGGTGCCGCCGCTGCCCTCGTCGCGGAACCACGCCCCGGTGCCGACGTCCTGGATCCGGCAGGCGTCGAGCTGGGCGGTCGCGCCGTCGCTCACCGACACCGCGGAGCCGCGCACCTCCTCGATGCGGCTGTCCACGACGTCCGCGCGCGAGCCCGCGTCCAGCACGAACAGCGCGTCGGGAACGTGGTGCACGCGGCAGGACTCGAGCACCGCCGTGGCGCCGTCGCTGACCCACACCGCCGGGTAGTCCCCGGCCGACTCGTGGATCTCGCAGTCGTGCGCGTCGGCGTGCGTGCCCGGGTCCCACACCGAGAGGCCGTTGCGCCCGAAGCCGCTGATGCGGGTGCGCACCAGCGTGAGCACCGAACGGCCGCGCAGGTCGAGGGCGTTCTCCGGGATCCCGGTCAGCCGCGAGTCGGTCAGCGTGAGCACGGCCTCGGAGTCGAGCGTGATGCCGTCGCCCGTGGTCGCGCCGACCGCGCACTCGGTCAGATGGGCCGTGGCGCGCTCGGCGAGCACCACGCCCGCGCCCCTGATCTCCTCGAAGCGGCACCCCACCGCGTCCACCGCGCTGCCCTCGCCGGTCACCGAGAGCCCGGCGCCCGACGAGCGGGTGATCAGGCAACGCTCCAGGCGCAGATGGGCGGCCCCCCTGACCGAGACGCCCGGCTGGCCCGCCTCCACGACCTCGCACTCCTCGAACAGGCCGCCCGCGCCGTCCCCGACGCTGATGCCCGCGCCCGTGGGGTTGCTGACGGTGGACTGCCGCACGGTCGGCCTCGCGCCACCGCGCACCTCTATGCCGGAGGCGGACGCGGCGTGCACCTGGAGGCCCGTCAGCTCGGGCGTGCTGTTCTCGATGAGGACGGCGGGCGACGCGGTGTCCTGGCCCTCGACGCGCAGGTGCTGGACGGTGGCCGAGCCGCGGACCGTCAGCGGGACGCCTTCGGGCGGCGCGATCCGCGCCGGCCCGTCCTTCGCCTCGCTCGGCCCCCGCAGGGTGATCGACTGCTCGATCACCAGGTTCTCCCGGTAGGTGCCGGGCCCCAGGACCAGGACATCGCCGTCGGCGGCCGCGGCCAGGGCCTCGGTGACGGTGGTGTAGACGGCGGTCCGCCGCCGCCAGCGTGCTGTTCCGGTGTGCGTCACCTGGACAGAACCCTTGGTCATGGAACCGGTGTGCCCCAACCTCGTGCGATGACGTGCGCGTTATCACGCGTACTTGGCCGCTCCACCGTAGCGCGCCGCGGGCCCACGACATGACCGTAGCGTCGGCGGCGCACGCGCGCCCCCCGGGCGCAACCGCACAACCGTCGTGCGCCTGAGCGCCCCCCAGCCTATGTCGTGACCGATCGTGCCCCCGCGCGCACCCTGGGTGGCGCCAGGCGGGAATGTCCCGCCGGGATACCCACCAATTCCCTTGAGGAATCCCGGAGTTGCCCCCACTTTCGAGTGATTGCCCCACGTGAGCACCAGCCTCTAGCTTCATTCGCGGGATCCCCCGAATGGCCCGTGTACGACCGCAGATTGGCGGTGTTCTTTCGCATGACCACGTCCACCGAACCGACCGCAGGAAATGAGTCCGCGCAGCCCCGGCTGAGCCTTGACACCTCTGCCGCGCGCAATCTCGCCACCACCACCAAGACTCCTCCGCAAATGCAGGGGATCACGTCGCGGTGGCTGTTGCGGGTGCTGCCGTGGGTGCAGGTTTCCGGCGGGACGTTCCGGGTGAACCGCAGGCTGACCCACACCGTGGGGAACGGCCGGGTCGAATTCACCTCGACCGGCGCGGAGGTCAGCGTCATCCCCGCCGAGCTGGGCGAACTCCCCTCGCTCGCCGGGTTCGACGACGCCGGGACGCTCACCGCGCTCGCCGACGCCTGCGTCCAGCGGGACTTCGCCCCCGGCGACGTGCTGCTCGCGGCCGGCGCCCCCGCGGACCGCGTGGTCCTGATCGCCCACGGCAAGCTCGCGCTGCGCGGCGCTGGGGCGTACGACACCGAGACACAGCTCGGCGTCCTGGGCGACGGCGACTTCCACGGCGACGGCGTGCTCACCGCCGTCGACGCGGGCCTGTGGGAGCACAGCCTCGTCGCGCTCACCAGCGGCACCGTTCTCACCCTCGGCAGGCAGGAGTTCGCCGAGATCGCCGCCCGCTCGTCCGCGCTTTCCGGCCACCTCGCGGCCTTCCGCGCCGCCGACCCCGGGGAGCGCAACGCCGATGGCGAGGCGGCGATCGCGCTGGCCTCGGGGCACGAGGGCGAGCCGGTGCTGCCGGGGACGTTCGTGGACTACGAGACCTCACCGCGCGAGTACGAGCTGAGCGTCGCCCAGACCGTGCTGCGCGTGCACAGCCGCGTGGCCGATCTCTACAACGAGCCGATGAACCAGGTCGAGGAGCAACTGCGCCTGACCGTCGAGGCGTTGCGCGAACGCCAGGAGCACGAGCTGGTCAACAACCGGGAGTTCGGGCTGCTGCGCAACGCCGACCTCCGCCAGCGCCTCCACACCCGCTCGGGCCCGCCCACCCCGGACGACCTGGACGAGCTGCTCGCCACCGTCTGGAAGGACCCGAGCGTCATCCTGGCGCACCCCAAGGCGATCGCGGCGTTCGGCAGGGAGTGCAGCGCCCGCGGGCTCTACCCCGGAAGCGCGGAGATCGAGGGCCACGCCGTCCCGGCCTGGCGCGGCGTCCCCGTGCTGCCCTGCGACAAGATCCCGGTCAGCCGCGCGGGCACCAGCTCCATTCTCGCGCTGCGCACCGGGGAAAAGGCCCAGGGCGTCGTCGGGCTGCACCGCACGGGAATTCCCGATGAATACCAGCCCAGCCTCTCCGTCCGTTTCATGGGCATCAGCGAACAGGCCGTCATCTCCTATCTGGTGAGCGCCTACTACTCGGTGGCCGTCCTCGTGCCCGACGCCCTCGGAATTCTGGAGGACGTCGAGATCGGGCACTGAGGCGCCCGCGTCCCCTGTCCGTCCACCCGGCCCGTCCCGCCGACACCCGCACCCCATCGGAAGGCACCTCTTCGTGAACTCGCCCGTGCGCCCCACGCGCAGCAGCCTCGACACCACCGCGGCCCGCAATCTCGCGAGCACCCTCAAGACCCCTCCGCAGATGCAGGGCATCTCACCGCGGTGGCTGCTGAAGGTCCTTCCCTGGGTGCAGGTCTCCGGCGGGACGTTCCGGGTGAACCGCAGGCTCGCCCACACCCTCGGCGACGGGCGCGTCGAATGCGTCGCCACCGGCGCGGACTTCCGGGTGATCCCCGCCGAGCTGACCGAGCTGCCCCCGCTGCACGGGCTCGACGACCCCGCGGCCCTCGATGCGCTGGCCGACGCGTGCGTCCAGCGCGAGTACGGGCCCGGGGAGGCCGTCGTGGAGGCGGGGCGCCCCGTGACCGAGGTCGTGCTGATCGCGCACGGCAAGGTGCGCCGTCTCGGCCGGGGCGCCTACGAGGGCGAGACATCCCTCGGCACCCTGGCCGACGGCGACTTCGCGGGCGACGGCGCGCTGCTCGGCGAGCCCGGCGCCTGGGAGCACACCCTCAGGACCGTCACCCGCTGCACCGTGCTGACCCTGCCCCTGCACCGGGTCGCGGAGGTCGCGGGGGCGCACCCCGCCCTGCGCGCCCACCTCGACGAGGCCGCCGCCGCCCCGCCCGTCGCCCGCAACAAGCGCGGCGAGGCCGACATCGCGCTGGCCTCGGGGCACGAGGGCGAGCCGGTGCTGCCGGGGACGTTCGTGGACTACGAGACCTCACCGCGCGAGTACGAGCTGAGCGTCGCCCAGACCGTGCTGCGCGTCCACACCCGCGTGGCCGACCTCTACGGCGAGCCGATGGACCAGGTCGAGGAGCAACTCAAGCTCACGATCCAGGCGTTGCGCGAACGTCAGGAGCACGAGCTGGTCAACAACCGGGAGTTCGGGCTGCTGCACAACGCCGACCCCCGCCAGCGCCTCCACACCCGCTCGGGCCCGCCCACGCCCGACGACCTCGACGAGCTGATCTCCCGGCGCCGCAAGACCCAGTACCTCCTCGCCCACCCACGCACGATCGCGGCGTTCGGCAGGGAGTGCAACGCCCGCGGCGTGCACCCCGGCCACGCGGAGATCGACGGCACCAGGATCGGCGCCTGGCGGGGCATCCCGCTGCTGCCCTGCGACAAGATCCCCGTCACCCCCGCGGGCACCAGCTCCGTGCTCGCCCTGCGCACCGGCCAGGAGAACCAGGGCGTCGTCGGGCTGCGCCAGACCGGCATCCCCGAGGAGTACGAGCCGGGACTCAACGTCCGCTTCATGGGCATCAACGACCAGGCCGTGATCTCCTACCTGGTCAGCGCCTACTTCTCGGCCGCCGTCCTGGTCCCCGACGCCCTCGGCGTCCTGGCGGACGCGGAGGTCTGACCCCCGCCCGTGACCCCCGCTCGCGTCAGTGGCCCGCCCCCTGCTCCGACCAGTAGCCGGGGGACGGGTACTGGTGCGGCGCCTGCCCGTGACCTTGCGGCTGGGGCTGCGGCTGGGGCTGCGCCTGCCCCGGGTACGGCGCCTGGTACGCGCCGGGCTGCATCGGGCGCGGCGCGGCGGGCCGCGGCGTCGCGGGCGCGGGGCGCATCTGCTGCGGCACCGGCGCCTGCGGGCCCGGGTAGCCCCGGGGGTCGCGCGCCTGCTGCGGGAAGTAGGGCGCGGGCGCCTGGGGCGCCGCCGCGGGCAGCTGGTGGCGCACCGGCGTCGCCTGGTACCCGGGGTAGCCGGACGGCGCCTGGGCGTGCTGGTGCGGCTGCGGCTGCGAGGGCGCCGAAGGCAGCGCAGGAAGGGCGGGCAACGCGTTCGGCGCGGGGGTGTGCTGATAGCCGCCCGCGGGCTCGTAGGCGGCGGGCACGCGGATGGGCGCGATCTGCGGGGTCCCCCGCTCGGCCACCAGCCTGTCGTAGATGGGGGTGTCGGGGAACGACGATGAGGAGTAGCCACCGCCGTAGGAGGGGCGCGGGGAGGTCATGCCCCATAAGTTAAGCCCACCATGTGCTCGTTGGGGAGACCGGTCAGACGGTCTTTTCGTAGGCTTGAGCTTCGCCCGCGGGGGCAATTCGCGGGAATTCCGGAAAAAACGTCGATCTCACCCCTCATGATGTTGTATCAGGGGTCGGCCCGGAGGGCCATGGGGCGGGATGGCATAGTGGGCCGTGCCACCCCGGCAACAGCCCCCAAGAAACAATCGCAGCACAGGTGACGTGACGACGGTCACCCGACGGAGGAAGCCGAGATGCTCAAAGGCGCGAATGTCCCGGTAGCGGCCAGTTCGGTCCGTATCGAGATCAGCTGGAACACAGCGGGTGGCGTACCGGACGTCGACGCCTCCGCGCTGCTGCTCGACCAGGCGGGCCGGGTCCGTTCCGACGCGGACTTCGTCTTCTACAACCAGCCGCAGCACGCCTCGGGATCGGTGCGGCACGAGGGCAAGCAGCCCGCGGGCGTCTCGGTGACCGACCGCCTCAGCGTCGACCTCGCGCGCGTCGAGCCGGGCGTCGAGAAGATCGCGCTCGCCGCCTCGGCCGACGGCGGCACCTTCGGGCAGGTCCCCGGGCTGCACATCCGGCTGCTCGACTCCGGATCGGGCGCCGAGGTGGCCCGTTTCGACAGCGCCGACGCCTCGTCCGAGACCGCGTTCGTGCTCGGCGAGCTGTACCGGCGCCAGGGCGCCTGGAAGTTCAGGGCCGTCGGCCAGGGCTACGACAGCGGACTCGCCGGGCTCGCCACGGACTTCGGCATCAGCGTCGACGAGGAGCCCTCGGCCGCCCAGGCCCCGGCGGCGCCCCCGCCCCCCGCCCCGATGCCGCAGGCGCCGCTGCCGCCGTCCACGCGGATGCCGCCCGCGCCCATGCCGCAGGCCCCGATGCCCCCGTCGACGCAGATGCCGCCCGCCCCGATGCCGCAGGCGCCCCTGCCTCCCCAGGCCCCGATGCCGTCGGCCCCGCCCGCGGCCCCCGCCCCGCCCCAGGCGCCCGCGGCGCCCGCGCCCTCCGGCGGCGCGGTGCGGCTGAGCAAGGTCACGCTCACCAAGGAGTCCCCGGCCATCTCGCTGGCCAAGCAGGGCGCCACGTCGGGCCGGATGACCGTCAACCTCAACTGGCAGCAGCGCACCCCGGGCAAGCAGTCGGGCGGCGGTGGCTGGCGCGACAAGCTGACCCGCGCCATGGGCGGCAGCCTCGACCTCGACCTGTGCGCCCTCTTCGAGCTGACCGACGGGCGCAAGGGCGTCGTCCAGGCCCTCGGGAACGCGTTCGGCTCCCTCCACCAGCCGCCCTACATGCACCTGGACGGCGACGACCGCACCGGCGCCGTCGCCCGCGGCGAGAACCTCACGATCAACCTCGACCACGCCCGCGACCTCAAGCGCGTCGTCATCTTCGTGACGATCTACTCGGGCGCGAGCAGCTTCCAGAACATCGCGGCCACCGTGACCCTCACCCCGGAGAACGGCGCGCCCGTCGAGTTCCACCTCGACGAGTGCACCGTGCCGTCGCCGGTGTGCGCCCTGGCCGTGCTGACCAACGACAACGGCGCCCTCGTCGTCCACCGCGAGGCCAAGTACCTCATCCCCGACCGCGGCGTCAGCCCTCAGCGCACCGTCGACCACGCCTATGGCTTCGGCATGCAGTGGACCCCGGGCCGCAAGTGAGGATCGCGCTCGTCGACTCGGGCCTCGGCTCGCTCGCGGCCGCCGCGGCCCTGCGGCGGCTGCGGCCCGACGCCGCGCTGATCCTCTGCGCGGACCCCGACGGGATGCCCTGGGGGCCCCGCACCCCCCAGGGCATCACCGCCCGCGCGCTCGAGTGCGCCGCGCCGGCGGCCGACGAGCGGCCCGACGCGCTGATCGTCGCCTGCAACACCGCGTCGGTGCACGCGCTGCCCGCGCTGCGCGCCATGTTCGAGCCCGCGGTGCCCGTCGTCGGCACCGTCCCCGCCGTCAAGCCGGCCGCGGCGGCGGGCGGCCCGTTCGCCGTCTGGGCCACCCCGGCCACTACGGGCAGCGGCTACCAGCGGCGCCTCATCGAGGAGTTCGCCGCCGGGGCCACCGCCACCGAGGTGCCGTGCCACGGGCTCGCCGAGGCCGTCGAGCGCGCGGACGAGGCCGCCGTCCGCGCCGCCGTCAAGGCCGCCGCCGAGCTGACCCCGCCCGACACGGCCGCCGTCGTCCTCGGCTGCACCCACTACGAGTTGGTGGCCGAGCCGATCCGCGCCCAGCTGACCTCGGTGACCGGCGCGCCCGTCACGCTGTTCGGCTCGGCCGAGGCGGTCGCCGCCCAGGCGCTGCGCCGCGTCGGCGCGGCCCCCGCGCCCGGCGCCCCCGCAACCGGGGACCTCACGGTCTTCGCGAGCGGCCGCGGGGCCGAGCTGCCCGAGGCGGCGCTCGCCTACCGCGAGGGCCGTTTCCTCGCCGGGGCCGCCGCGTAGGCTCGGGTCCCATGGGAACCCCTGACTTCATCCGCGAGCTGCGCGTCAGCATCGGCCACCGACCGCTCTTCCTGCCGGGTGTGACCGCCGTCGTCCTCGACGACGACGGCAGGGTGCTGCTGGTGCGGCGGGCCGACAACGGCAGCTGGACGCTGGTCAGCGGCATTCCCGAGCCGGGGGAGCAGCCCGCCGAGGCGGCCGTGCGCGAGACGTGGGAGGAGACGGCGGTGCGCTGCGTCCCCGAGCGCCTCCTGCTGGTGCAGACGCTGCCGCCGACGCGCTATCCCAACGGCGACGTCTGCCAGTTCATGGATGTCAGCCTGCGCTGCCGGGCCGTCGGCGGCACCGCCCGGGTCAACGACGACGAGTCGTCCGAGGTCGGCTGGTTCGCCCTCGACGCCCTGCCGCCGCTGCGCCAGGGCGCCCTCGACCGCGTCAAGCTGGCGACGGAGGCCGATGGCCCCGCGTGGTTCGACCGGGGCGTCATGTCTTCCTGAACGGCATCAGGTCTTCCTGAACGTGTACGCCTCGGCCGCCGCCGCCGAGACGGCCTCGAGGTCGGCGCCCGCCGACGCCGTGACCAGCGCGGCCACCGCGCCCTCCACGAGCGGCGCGTCCACCAGGCGCGTGGGGGTGGGCAGCTCGTCGCCCTCCGCCAGCATCATCTGCACGGTCAGCACCGCGCTGCCCAAGTCGGCCAGGACCGCCACCCCCGCGCCCCGGTCCACGCGGCGCGCCGCCTCGGCGATCAGCTCGGGGCTCGTGCCGAGCCGCCCGTCGGTGGTGCCGCCCGCGGCGGCCACCGGGGCCAGCTCGCCGCCGCCCGCCAGGCCACGGGCCAGCGCCGCCACCGACTCGGCGACGTCCCCGCTGTGCGAGACGAGCACGATCCCCACGAGCGCCAGGTCACTCATCGGCCGCCGCCCGTGCCAGCGCGTGGAACAGCAGGGTGGACGACGCGGCGCCCGGGTCCATGTGCCCCACGCTGCGCTCGCCCAGATAGCTGGCCCTGCCCTTGCGGGCCCGCAGCGCAACCGTCGCCTCCGCGCCGCGCGCCGCCGCCTCGCGGGCCGCCGCGTAGTCGGGCAGCGCCTCGACGGCGGGGCGCAGCGCGTCCAGCATCGTCTTGTCGCCCGCCACCGCGCCCGCCAGCTGGGACACCGCGTCCACGCCTGCGGTCAACGCCTCGGCCACGGCCGCGTCGTCGACCCGTTCCGCGTCGCCGAGCGCCTTGCCCGCGCGGCGCAGCAGCGTGCCGTACAGCGGGCCCGACGCGCCGCCGACCGTCGAGACCAGGGTGCGGCCCGAGAGCAGCAGCACCGCGCCCGGCGTGCCTGGCGGCTCCTTCTCGAGGGCGGCGGCGACGGCGAGCATGCCGCGGCGCATGTTGCTGCCGTGGTCGGCGTCGCCGATGGCGGAGTCGAGCTCGGTCAGCCGGTCCGCCTCCGCGTCGAAGGACCCGGCCGCCGCGGTGAGCCAGCGCCGGAAGAATTCGGCGTCCCTGAAGGCCACGTCCGCGCTCCTCTCAGCGTCCCCACCGCAGCCCCGGCGTCACCACCGGCGCGTCCCACAGCCGCAGCAGCTCCTCGTCCACCTGGCAGAGCGTGACCGAGCAGCCCGCCATGTCGAGGGACGTCACATAGTTCCCGACGAGGGTACGCGCCACCTCGACGCGCCGCTCCCGCAGGACGCGGATCACCTCGCCGCCGAAGCCGTACAGCTCGAGCAGCGGGGTCGCGCCCATGCCGTTGACCAGGAGCAGCACAGGGCCCGTCGGGGTCAGGTCGTCCAGGATCGCGCCCACCGAGGCCTCGGCGATCTCGCCCGCCGTCATCATCGCGCGGCGCTCGCGGCCCGGCTCGCCGTGGATGCCGATGCCGAGCTCGAGCTCGCCGAGCGGCAGGTCGAACGTCGGGCTGCCCTTGGCCGGGGTCGTCGGGGCGCCGAGCGCGACGCCGAAGCTGCGCGAGGCGTCGGCCACCCGCCGGGCGACGTCGGTGACCCGGGCGAGCGGCGCGCCCTCCTCGGCGGCGGCGCCCGCGAGCTTCTCCACGAAGAGCGTGCCGCCCGTGCCGCGGCGGCCCGCGGTGAAGAGGCTGTCGGTGACCGCCACGTCGTCCCGTACCAGGACCTTGGCGACCTCGATGCCGTCCTCCTCGGCCAGCTCGGCGGCCATGTCGAAGTTGAGGACGTCGCCCGTGTAGTTCTTCACGACGAACAGCACGCCCGCGCCGCTGTGCACCGCGGCCGCGGCCCGCACCATCTGGTCGGGGACGGGCGAGGTGAACACCTCGCCCGGGCACGCGGCGTCCAGCATCCCGGGGCCGACGAAGCCGCCGTGCAGCGGCTCGTGCCCCGAGCCGCCGCCGGAGACGAGGCCCACCTTGCCCGCGACGGGCGCGTCGCGGCGGACGACGACTCGGTTCTCCGCGTCGACGACCAGCTCAGGATGGGCCGCGGCCATGCCGCGCAGCGCGTCGTCGACGACCCGCTCCGCCCCGTTGATCAGCATCTTCACAGGGACACTCCTCCCGAGGACAGCGGCGACCGCCCGGCTTCCTCGGCGTCCGGCGGGCCGTCAGGGCACCAGCCTACGGATCATGGCCGGGTACGGCAGCCTCCGTGCGGCGAACGCCTGGCCCGTTCCGGGATTCACCGGCCGCGGCCGTGCGCGAGCAGGATGTCGCGCACCTCGGCCTCCGCCAGCTCCGCCGCCTCGGCGCGCGCGGTGGCCAGGACGTCGGCGAGCAGCACGCGCCGGTCGGTGCGCGCGGACAGGACGGCCGAGGCGACCATGGCCAGGCTCATCACGTTCTCGTGGATCTCGCCGCGCGGGACCGTTCCGGTGCGCAGGGCGTGGACGAACGCGGCAAGCGCGCCGTCGATGCCCTCGGCCACCCGGGCCGCCGGGGGAGCCGGTGGCGCGCCCTCGGCCTCGGCCTCGCCCTCGACCTCTGCGGCGGGGGCGTGGTCGCCGTCCCACACCGCGCTGCCGCGCTCGCCGCTGGCACGCCACGCGCCGTTCCACGACGTCTCGAGGCCGGGGCTGCACCAGCTTCCGGTGTAGACGTACCGCGCGCCGCCGGTCATCTCGAACAGCGCGGTCGTGGCCGCGTCGCCCGCGTACCAGCTCCAGGAGGGGTTGAACTCCTGGCAGTAGACGGAGACCGGCTCGGCGTCGAGCAGCCAGCGGGCGGTGTCGAACGGGTGGATGGCCATGTCGAGCAGCAGCGGGTGCGGCATCGCCTCCCGGAAGCCGCCGAAGCGCGGCGCGCGGAAGAACTCGGTGGTGAGGATGCCGAGCCTGCCGAGGCGGCGGGTCTCGTCCCTGAAGCGGGTCAGCTCGGCGTTGTACCGCCGGGACTGGCTGACCATGAACAGCAGCCCCGAGAGCTCGGCCGCCGCGGCCAGGCAGAGCGCCTCGGGCAGCGTCGCGGCCGCGGGCTTCTCGCCGAGCACCGGAAGGCCGAGCTCGAACGCCGTGAGCGTGACCGGGAGATGGGCCTCGGGCACGGTCACGTCGACCACGGCGTCCGGGTCCGTGGCCGCGGCCAGCGCGGTCAGGTCGGCGCCCGTGGGCACGCCGGTGGCGCCCGCCGCGTCGGCGGCCGCGCGGGCCACCGAGGGGTCCACGTCCACCACGCAGGCCAGCTCCACGTCGGGCGACGCGGCCACGGCGGCGAGCCAGGCCCGCCCCATCGCACCCGCGCCGACGACGGCGACGCGCAGCGGGCCGCCGTCGCCCGGGACGGTCCGGAAGGCGGGGGCGGTCACGCGCCGTTGCCCGGCTCGAACCAGCCGGTGGGGTAGCGCCCGATGCCCGGCTCGCCGCGCTCGGCGACCGGCCGGGCCCAGGCGACGGCGTTGGCGATGACGCGCCGCACGCCGGGGTGGTGGTAGACGGGGTAGTCCTGGTCGCCGGGGCTGAAGTAGAAGATCCGGCCCTTCCCCCGGTGGAAGACGCAGCCGCTGCGGAAGACCTCGCCGCCGGAGAACGAGCTGATGAACACCAGCTCGTCGGGGGCCGGGATGTCGAAGAACTCGCCGTACATCTCCTGCTGTTCGATGATCAACGGCTGGGGCACCCCGGCGGCGATCGGGTGCGCGGGGGCGACCGTCCAGACCAGCTCGCGGTCGCGCTCGTTGCGCCAGCGCAGCGTGCACGTGGTGCCCATCAACGTGCGGAAGATCTTGGAGAAGTGCCCCGAGTGCAGCACGATCAGGCCCATCCCGCCCAGCACATGGCGCCGGACGCGGGCCACGACCTCGTCCGAGACCTCGTCGTGGGCCCGGTGCCCCCACCAGGTGAGCACGTCGGTGTCGGCCAACGCCTCCTCGGTCAGGCCGTGTTCGGGCTCGTCGAGGGTGACCGTGCGGATGCGCGCCGCGTCGCCCAGGTGCTCGGCGATGCCGTCGGCGACGGCGGCGTGCATGCCCTTCGGATACAGCTCGGCGACGTCGGCGTCCTCGCGCTCGTGGCGGTTCTCGCCCCAGACGGTCACGCGCAGCGGTGCGGCGGACGGTGGTGCGGTCATGGCGGCTCTCCCGGTCGCTCGTGTCGTGCGGGCCCCCGGTCCTGGCCCCTCAGGGTGTTCCCCCGCGGCGGGCGGGGCAATCGGGCGCCGGGCCGTGGCCGCCCCCTGGGCCGCCCCCCGGGGTCGGCGGGGGCTGGCCGGGCGCGGGCAACCGCCCGTATCCTTGGGGCGTTTGACAACTTCATGCGTGTGCGTGCGAGGGAAGCCGGTGGAAGTCCGGCACTGACCTGCAACCGTGAGCGGCGCCGACATCCGGCCCCGTGAGTCGGAATGCTCGGGCGCATCACGTGAACCGCTTCTCACTGTCATGGTTCGCAGCGTGGAGCCCTCGCCCGCCCCGGCCCTCCGCCCGGCGGGCCCGCTGGGTGGCCGCGTCTGCCCGAGGGAAGGGCACCCGGGATGTCGTGGGGGATGTCGGCGGGGACGTCATGGGCCAGGACGCGGGCCGCCGCGCTCGGCGGGCCGCTCGCGCCGCTCGTTCCGCTTCTCGTCCTGTGTCTCGCGCTGCTTCTCGCCCTGCCGCCGATGGCGGGCACCGCCGTCGCCGCCCGACCCGCCGCGGGCACCCCGGGGTTCTGCCCCGGCGCCACGGGGGTCACGGTGGTGGTCGACTTCCAGGCGCTCGGCGGCGGCCGCGTGGTGCGGTGCGCGCCGGGGGCGCAGCCCGACGGCGTGTCCGCGCTGCGGGCCGCGGGGTTCGACGTCGCGGGCACCAACCGCTGGGGCGACTCCTTCGTCTGCCGCATCAACGAGCGCCCCGGGCCCGCGGCCGAGCCCTGCGTCGACACCCCGCCCGCCGACGCCTACTGGTCGTACTGGCACGCCGAGAACGGCGGCGCGTGGACCTACAGCCAGCTGGGCGCGACCTACCGGCAGCCGCCCGAGGGCAGCTTCGAGGGCTGGTCGTTCTCGACGGCGGACGAGAGCGGCGGGACGCCCCCGCCGGGCGTGGCCCCCGAGCGCCGGGCCGAAGGCGGCAGCGGCGGTGGCTCGGGCGGGAACGCCTCGGGCGGCGGCTCGGGTGGTGGCGCGACCGGTGGCGACACGGGCGGGTCGGGCGACGGCGGGGGCGAGCCCGACCTCCCGGGCGACCGGCCCTCATCGCCCCCGCCGCCCCCCGAGCTCGACGACCCATCGGCCGACCCCGGGAGCCCCGAGGAATCCCGCGACCCCGACGACCCCGACGCCCCTGACGACCCGGGCGAGGAGCCCACCGCGCCCCCGGGGGAGTCGCCCACCGCGGCCCCGCCGCCCACCGAGGACCCGGGCTGGAGCGGCGAGGACTCCGCGTTCGAGGAGGAGCGGGCCGAGGCCGAACGCCCCGGCGGGCCATCGGCGTTCACCTTCGCCGCCCTCGCCATGCTCGCCGTGCTCGTCGTCGCGGGCGCGGTGGTGGCCCGGCGCAGACGGCGGGACGCCGGATCGGCCGACGCCGGGTGACCGCCGCACGCCGCCCGGCGCGCCCCCTGGCGCGGACGCTGCACCCGGGCGCCTGGTGGCTGTGGGCGCTGGCCATGGCGGTCGCGGCCAGCCGCACCACCAACCCGGTCATCCTGGCCCTGCTGCTCGCGGCGGTCGGCTGCGTCGTGGTGCGCCGCAGGACGGACGCCCCCTGGGCGCTGTCCTTCCGGATGTACCTGGTCTTCGGCGCGGTGATCGTGGTGACGCGCGTGCTGTTCCGCGTGGTGTTCGGCGGCGGCCGGGGCGAGACGATCCTGTTCACCCTGCCCGAGATCCCGCTCCCCGACGCGGCCCGGGGCATCCGCCTCCTCGGGCCCGTCGCCGCCGATGAGGTGCTCGGCGGCCTCTACGACGGGCTCCAGCTGGCCACCATGGTCATCTGCGTGGGCGCGGCCAACGCCCTGGCCAACCCCAAGCGGATGCTCAAGGCCATGCCGGGCGCGCTCCACGAGGTGGGCACATCGGTGGTGGTCGCGCTGACCGTCGCGCCCCAACTCATCGAGAGCGCCCAGCGCGTGCGCCGGGCGCGCAGGCTGCGCGGGGGGCGCGAGAAGGGCCGCAAGGCGCTGCACGGCATCCTCATCCCCGTCCTGGAGGACGCGTTGGAACGCTCGCTCGCCCTCGCCGCCGCCATGGCCTCCCGCGGCTACGGCCGCATCGGCGCCACCCCGCCCCGCGCCAGGTTCGCCGTCGGCGCGCTCGTGATCGGCGGGCTGCTCGGCATGGCCGCGGGCCTCTACGGCCTGCTCGACGCCGCGGCCCCGCGCCACCTGGGAACGCCGCTGCTGCTCGGCGGCGTCGCCGTGGCCGTCGCGGGCTTCGCGCTCGGCGGGCGCCGCGTGCGGCGCACCGGCTACCGCCCCGACCGCTGGCGCCCGGGCGAGCTCGTCACCGTCGCCTCGGGGGCGGCAGCCGCCGCGGTGATGGTCCTGGCCACCCGGGTCGACCCGGCCGACCTCTACCCCTCCCTCACCCCGCTGGCCTGGCCCCAGGCCGCGCCCCTGCCGGTGCTCGCGGTGCTGCTCGGCCTGCTGCCCGCCGTTCTCGCGCCCGGGCCGCCGTCCACGCCGTCGAGGGAGACCGTCGCATGATCACCTTCGACCGGGTGACCTTCACCTACCACGGCGCCGCGCGCCCCGCCCTGTCCGGCGTCGACCTGCGCATCGGCGAGGGCGAGCTGTGCCTGGTCGCCGGGCGCACAGGCGTCGGCAAGTCGACGTTGTTGCGCGCGGTCAACGGCCTGGTGCCCCGCTTCACCGGCGGCCGCCTCTCGGGGCGTGTCGCGGTCGCGGGGACGGGCACGGAGGAACGCTCGCCCCAGGAGTTCGCCGCGCTCGTCGGCGTCGTGGGCCAGGACCCGCTCGCGGGCTTTGTCACCGACACGGTCGAGGAGGAACTGGCCTACGGCATGGAACAGTTGGCCATCGCTCCGGACACGATGCGCAAGCGGGTCGAGGAGACCATCGACCTGCTCGGCATCGCGGACCTGCGGCACCGGCCGCTGCGCACCCTGTCGGGCGGCCAGCAGCAGCGCGTCGCCATCGGCTCCGTCCTCACCACCCACCCCGCCGTGCTCGTCCTCGACGAGCCCACCTCCGCGCTCGACCCCACCGCCGCGGAGGAGGTGCTGGCCGCCGTGCTGCGGCTGGTCCACGACCTGGGCACCACCGTGCTGATCGCCGAGCACCGCATGGAACGCGTCCTCCAGTACGCCGACCGGCTGCTCCACCTGCCGGGCGACGGCACCGTGCGCGACGGCGCGCCCGCGGAGGTGATCGCCGGGGTCGACGTGGCGCCGCCCGTCGTGCACCTCGGCCGCGTCGCGGGCTGGGATCCGCTGCCGCTCTCCGTGCGCGACGCGCGCCGTCACGCCCCCGCGCTGCGCGAACGGCTCGCCGCCCGCGTGCCGCCGCCCGCGCGTTCCGCCGCCGAGGACGCCGAGGAGGCCGAACCCACCCTGCGCGCCCGGCGGATCACCGTCGTGCACGGGCCCACCGTCGCCGTCCGCGAGGTCGCCCTGGCGCTGCGGCCCGGCGAGGTCACCGCGCTCATGGGCCGCAACGGCTCGGGCAAGTCGTCGCTCCTGTGGGCCCTCCAGGGCTCGGGCCCGCGCCGTTCGGGCACGGTGGACGTGGCGGGCGACGACCCGGGGAAGCTGCCCGCGCACCGGGCCCGTTCCCTCGTGGGGCTTGTGCCGCAGTCCGCCGCCGACCTGCTCCATCTCAGGACCGTCGCCGCCGAGTGCGCCCAGGCCGACCGCGAGTCCGACGCCGCCCCCGGCACGTGCCGCGCGCTGCTCGACGCCATCGCGCCGGGCGTCGGCGACGGCGGCCATCCACGCGACCTGTCCGAGGGCCAGCGCCTCGCCCTCGTGCTCGCCGTCCAACTCACCGCCGCGCCACGCGTGATGCTGCTCGACGAGCCCACCCGCGGCCTCGATCACCACGCCAAGCGCGCCTTCGCCCGCGTCGTGCGCGAGCTGGCCGAACGCGGCGGCTCGGTGCTGATCGCCACCCACGACGTGGAGTTCGTGGCCGCCACCGCGGACCGCGTCGCCGTCATGGCCGAGGGCGAGCTGGTCGCCGACGGGCCCACGGCCGACGTCGTCTGCTCATCGCCCGCGTTCGCCCCCCAGGTCGCCAAGGTGCTGCGCCCACAGCCCTGGCTCACCCCCGAGCAGGTCGAACGCGCCCTCGCCGTACCGGAGTCGGCCCGATGAGCGCCCCCGCCGACCCCCGTCACGCCGACCCACGTCACGTGGACGCCCTGCGCGTCGGCCCGCGCGCCGCGGTCGTGCTGGCGCTGGCCTGCGCGATCGGCCTCGCCATGTTCTGCTGGCCGCTGCTCTCCCCGCCCGAGCCCGAGGCCATGGCCCACGCGGGCGACGCGCCGCTGCTCTTCGTGCTGCTGCTGCCGGTCGTGCTCGCCGTCGTGCTGGCCGAGATGTCCGAGGGCGGCATCGACCCCAGGGCGCTGGCCCTGCTCGGCGTGCTGGCCGCGGTCAACGCCGCGCTGCGCCCGCTGGGCGCGGGCACGGCCGGGATCGAGACGGTGTTCTTCCTGCTGATCCTGGCCGGGCGGGTGTTCGGCCCCGGGTTCGGCTTCGCGCTGGGCTGTGTCTCGCTGTTCGCCTCCGCGCTGCTCACCGCGGGCGTCGGGCCCTGGCTGCCGTTCCAGATGATGGCCGCGGGGTGGGTCGGCCTCGGCGCGGGGCTGCTGCCCCGACGGGTCGCGGGGCGCGCCGAGATCGCGCTGCTCGTGGGCTACGGGGTACTCGCGGCCTACGCGTTCGGCTTCGTGATGAACCTGTGGTTCTGGCCGTACGCCACGGGCCCCGGCACCGAGCTGTCCATCGATCCCGCGGCCGACCTCGGCGAGAACGCGCGGACGTTCCTGCTCTACACGCTGACCACGTCGTCCGCGGGCTGGGACACCGGGCGCGCCCTCACCAACGCGGTGGCCCTCACCACCCTCGGCCCCGCCGTCCTCGCCACCCTGCGCCGCGCCGCCCGCCGCGCGGCGTTCGACACCCCGGTCGCCTTCGCCCCCCGCGCGGCCGCGCCATCGACCACCTCCGCGATCACCGCGTCAACGCACCGGTCACCCGAGGAGAGAGCGTGACCAGACCCCCGGCCCCGAACGCGCGCCGCGCGGTGGGAGGGAGGGCCGCTCCACGGCGAGCGGCCCTCCCGGCTCGATGGGCCCGGGCGTCGGGTCAGGGGCGGTTCAGGGGGCGAGCGAGAGCACCCCGGCCGGGCAGGCGCGCACCGCGCGTCCGACGGTCTCCCGCTGCTCATCGGGCGGCGACTCCACGAGGACGACGACCACGCCGTCGTCCTCGCCCAGGTCGAACACCTCGGGCGCGGTGAGCGCGCAGCTGCCCGTCGAGACGCACAGGGCGGTGTCGGCGCGCACCCTCACGGCCCTTCGCCCTCGGCGGGCAGGATCTCGTCCCAGGTCACGGGGACCCGCTCGGGGCCCACCACCGAGGTGCCCGTCTTGAACGGCACGTCGGCCAGCGGCGCCGCGAGCCGCAGCGACGGGACGCGGCGGACCAACGCCTCGAGCGCGACGGTCAGTTCGAGCCGCGCGGTCTGCTGCCCGAAGCACTGGTGGGTGCCGTGCCCGAACCCCAGGTGCCCCTCGGTGTCCCTGGCGACGTCGAGGCGGCCGGGGTCGGGGAACGCCTCGGGGTCGTGGTTGGCCGACTGGATGGCGAGGATGACGTAGTCGCCCTTGGCCACCGGTCGGCCGCCGATCTCGGTGTCCACCGTCGCCTCGCGGACGATGCCCGCGCCGCCGCCGAAGAGGCGCACCATCTCCTCCACCGTGCCGGGCACCAGGGACGGGTCGTCGCGCAGCCTGGCCCACTGCCCCGGGTCGTTCAGCAGGGCGAGGACGCCGTGGGCCAGCGCCGTGGCGGTGGAGTCGAAGCCAGCGACCAGCATCACGGCGCTCATCGCCACCAGCTCGACATCGCTGAACGGTGGCTCGGCGGACGGCGCGCGGGCCACCATCCGGCTGAGCGCGTCGTCCTCGGGCTCGACGCGGCGGCGCCGCACCAGCTCGAAGAGGTACCCCTGGAGCGGCCGCACCGCCGCGGCCAGCTGGACCTGGTCGGTGACGTCGCTGAAGACGCCGGAAGCGGCCGTGTGGAAGAGGTCGCGGTCGGCGTACGGCACGCCCACCAGGCCGCCGATGGAGGCGGTCGTGACGGGGATGGCGAAGTCCTGGTAGAGGTCGGCGGGCGGCCCCGCGGCGGCCAGCGCCCCGATCCGCTCGTCGACCACGGCCCGCACGAGCGGGCGGAGCTTCGCGAGCCGCCTCGGGGAGCTGATCTCGGGCCCCATGTGGCGGCGGAACCGCTGGTACTCAGGGCCGTCCATCCTGGTGAACTCGCCCTCGCCGATGGGGCGTTCCGGGTCGGCGTGCGCCATCAGGTGGACGACCTGGCCGGGGCGGCTGCTGAACCGCTCGGCGTCGCCCAGGACATCGCGCACATCCGCGTACCGGGACACCAGCCACGCCGTCAGCCCCGTCGGGCACGCCACCCGGGTCACCGGGGCCTCGGCGCGGAGGCGGTCGTAGACGGGCGCCGGGCCGAACGGGCATGTGCGCGGCTCGGGCATCGGCAGGTCGAGCAGCTCTGTTCCCGCCGGGGTGTCGGTGTGTCGGTTCATCTCAGCCCTTCTCCCGTGCCCGGTCGCGCAGGTGGCGCCGGAGCACCTTGCCGCTCGCGTTGCGCGGCAGCTCGTCGAGGAACTCGAAGCTCGTGGGGATCTTGTAGTCGGCGAGCACGCCCCGCAGGAACGTGATCAGCTCGCGCGGCGTGGGCGCGGCGCCGGGGCGGGCGACGACGCACGCCCTGACCGCCTCGCCCCTGACGTCGTGCGGCACCCCGATCACGGCCGCGTCGGCGACGCCCGGATGCGCGCGCAGCGCCGCCTCGACCTCGGCCGGGTAGACGTTCTCGCCCGCCACCAGGACGGTGTCCTTGATCCGGTCGTGGAGGAAGACATAGCCGTCCTCGTCGACATGGCCCGCGTCGCCCGTGAGGAGCCAGCCGTCGACGACGGTCCTCGCGGTCTCCGCGGGGCGCCGCCAGTAGCCGTCCATCAGGGCGGGGGTGTCGATCCGCAGCTCCCCGACCTCGCCGGGCGGGAGCGGCGCGCCCGACCGGTCGACGGCCTGCACGGCGACGCCGGGGTAGGGGCGGCCCGCGGCCCTGAGCCGGGGGCCGCCGGGCACGTGGTCGGCGGGCGGCAGGCAGACGGCGGACGCGCAGGTCTCGGTGAGGCCGTAGATCTGCGCGAAGTCGCAGCCCATCACCTCGAGGCACTGCTTCAGCAGCGTCTCCGGCATGGGAGAGCCGCCGTACACCACCTTCCGCAGCCCGGTGAAGTCCCCTGGACCCACGCCGGGTTCGGCCAGCAGGATCGTCAGCATCGACGGCACCACGAGCGTCGTGGTGATGCCGCCGTCGCGGAACCACCGGAGCGTCCGCCGGGCGTCGAAGCCCCGCGCGACGACGTTGGTCGCCCCGGCCCTGAACCCCTGGAGGAACCACCAGGGCCCGCCGATGTGGTGCCCCGGCAGAACGTTGAGGCTGCGGTCGTCGGGCCGCCAGTCGAGCCAGTCGAGCGCGTGGCGGGCGAGGAGGTCGTTGATCGCCCAGAACGTCGACTGCGCCAGCACGACCCCCTTGGGCGCGCCCGTCGTGCCGCTGGTGTAGAGCTGCGCGAGCGGGGCCCCAGGGCCGTTGCCGAGGTCGGGGTCGGGGTCGGTGTCCGGGTGGCCGTCGCGCCAGGCGGCGAAGCCCTCGGGGCCCTCGTCCGTGAGGGCGACGACATTCCGCAGCCCGTCCAGGCGCGGGCGGAGCGCGGCGACGGTCGCGAGGTGGTCCTGGTCGGCGAAGAGGAGCTCGGCGCCCGAGTCGGACAGCACGTGCGCGACCTCGCCCGGCGTCAGCCGCGGGTCGGCGGGGACGAGGACGGCCCCGGTCCTGGCGCAGCCGAGCAGCAGCTCGTGGTAGTGCTCGGAGTCCCTGCCGAGGTAGGCGACCCGGGTGCCGGGGGCCACGCCCTCGCCGATGAGCGCGTGGGCCGTGCGGTTGCCGCGCCGATGGAACTCGAGGAAGGTCACCGCGCGCCCTTCGCACTCGACGGCGACGGCGTCGGGCCGCGCCCGCGCGTGGTGCGCCGCCGTGGCGGAGAGGGTGGGGAAACGGGGGACGTCCGGCCCGCCCGGCCGGGTCGTGCCGCTCATCGAAGGGCTCCTTCTTCTGCGGGCGAGGTCTCCGCGGGCGAGGTCAGCCGTTCCTCGACGAACGCGGCGAGGGCGCCGACCGTGGGGTGGTCGAAGACGCTCGCGGTGGACAGCGGGACGCGGAAGCACAGCTCGAGGGCGTTCTTGAGCTCGACCGCCGCGAGGGAGTCGAGCCCGATCTCGAAGAACGCCGCCGCCTCGGACACGTCGTCGGGCGAGTCGAAGTGCAGGAGGTCGGCGATGACCGCCCGCACGACGTCGCCGACGGCCTCGCGCCGTTCGGCTCGCGACAGCTCGAGCAGCGCGGCCAGGTCGACCTCGACGCCCGAGCGGGTCGAGGCGCGGCTGACCTCGTCGTAGAGCGCGTTGGGCTGCGGGCGGGTCGCGGCGCAGCGGTCCCAGTCGACCTCGGCGATGGTGACCTGGGCGACGGCGGCCCGGGCGGGCGGCCGGTCGAGCAGGCGGAAGAGCGCGCGGATCCCCGAGGCGGGCTTGAAGAACGAGAAGCCCTGGTGCTCGATGTTCGCGATGTGCTGCGCGTCCATCCCCGCGGCCAGGCCGATCTCGCCCCACGCGCCCCAGTTGACGCTCATCCCCGGCAGTCCGGCGGCGGCCCTGCGGCACATCAGGGCGTCGAGGAACGCGTTGCCCGCCGCGTAGTTGGCCTGGCCCCGTGAGCCCAGCGTCGCGGAGA
The DNA here is from genome assembly GCF_003626575.1 of Streptomyces radicis. Lineage (GTDB taxonomy): Bacteria > Actinomycetota > Actinomycetes > Streptomycetales > Streptomycetaceae > Streptomyces > Streptomyces radicis. The sequence goes on from NZ_RBDY01000001.1 coordinate 389,119, forward strand.
CGGACGAGTAGCCGATGAAGAACCGCAGCCCGGGGAAGGAGCGGGCGGCCTCGTGGAGGTGCCAGCTGCCGTGGACCTTGGCGCGGAAGACCGCGTCGACGCTCTCCCTGGTCTGCGCGGCCACCGGCGCGTCGGCCAGCACACCCGCCGCGTGCACGATGCCGCCGAGCGGCCGAGGCCCTGACCTGAGCGCCTCGGCCACCCGTCTGACGTCGTCCGCGTCGCCGACGTCGCCGCTGTGGCAGACCACGTCGGCCTCGGGGCCGAGCGCCGCCCGCACCTCGGCAAGCGTCGCCGCGTCGGGGGCGCGGCGGCTCATCAGCGCGATGTGGCGCGCGCCCAGGTCGGCAAGGCGCTTGGCGACCAGGCGGCCCAGGGAGCCGAGCCCGCCCGTGACGAGATACGTCTCGTCGGGGCTGATCCGCACCGGGGGAGCGGCGGGCGGCGCGCCCAGGACCTCGGGCTCGAAGCCGATGGCGACCGCGCCGACGTCCACGCCCCTGCTGAGCGCGCCGAACGCCTCCTCCACCTCGTCGAGCCCGTACACGGTCGTCGGCAGCGGGGCCAGCTCGCCCGCCGCGAGGCGCCAGGTGAGCGCGGCGAGGGTGTCGCGGACCAGGGCGAGCACCTCGTCCTCGGAGACCGCGGCCCGGTCGAGGTAGGCCAGGTCGGGCCTGGCCGCGCGGACCTCGTCCCGCGTCATCGTGCCGTCCGCGCCGAGGCCGACGAACCGGCCGCCGGGGGCGGCGACGGCCAGGGCCGCCTCGGAGAACTCCCGGGTGAAGCTGTCGATGACGACATCGACTCCGGCGCCTCCCGTGGCGGACCGCACCTCGTCGGCGAAGTCGAACGCCGGGGACCCGATGACGTGGCACGCCCGCTGGGAGCGCGCCGCGCGCCACACGTCGGCGGCGCCCGTGACGACGAGCACCTCGGCCCCGGCGCGCAGGGCCAGTTGGGCCGCGGCCCACCCGACGCCGTCGGCGGTGGCGTGCACGAGCACCCGGTCCCCGGCGCCGACCCCGGCCAGGTGGTGAACGGCGTGGTGCGCGGCCAGGAACGGCACGGGGAACGTCGCCGCCTCGGCCAGGCCGAGGCCCTCGGGGACGGCGACGGCGGCCGAGGAGTCCACCGTCACCTCGCCGCGCAGGCAGCCGAGGCCCGTGACCATGACCCGGTCGCCGACCCGGAACGCGGCGTCGGGGCCCGCGGCGGTGACCACGCCCGCGCACTGCTGGCCCAGCGGCCGCCCGCCCGGCTCGTCGCCGTTCCTCGGGGCGAGCCCGAGGACGGTGAAGACATCCCGCAGGCTCAGGCCCGCCGCGTGGACCAGGACCCGGATCCGGTCCTTCTCCGGCTCCGCCTCGGGCCCCGCGGGCAGCGGGACCGCGGCGACGCCGCTGAACCTCCCGTGCTCCCTGACGACCAGCTCGACGTCCCGCCGCGGGCCGCCCGTTCCCTCGAACACCCGGCGCACATGCCGGAGTCCACGCCGGTGGGCCACCTGGTAGTCGGCCGACTCCCCGGCCCGCCACTCGTCGAGCAGCGGCAGGTAGGAGCCGCCGCCCGGCGGCAGGTCGACCAGCGTCGCCCGGTAGGAGGGGTGCTCGGTCCACAGCACATGGCCGAACCCCCACAGGGTGGCCGCCGCGGGCGGCGCCACCCCGCCCTCGTCGGCGCCGTCCCCCGGGAGCCACTGGGCGCCCTCGGTGACCAGCCACAGCCGTTGGCCCTGCCCCGACCCGGCCTGCCCGAACCCCACCTGGGCGAGCGCGTCGCGCAGCGCGAGCAGCGCGTCGTAGTTCCGCTCGCACAGGGCCCGTAGCGTCTCCCCGGGGTCGGCCGACGGCCGCCAGAACCAGCAGACGTCGGTGGGTCTCTCGCGCAGCGCCGCGAGGGCCCCGGCGGCGTCGGCGGCCGTGGCGACGGCGATGCCGTCCGCCGCGGCCCGCTCGGCGAGGGCCGCGGCGCCCGCCTCGTCCGCGCCGATCAGCAGCACCCGGCGCTCCCGTGGCTCGGCCTGCCGCGCCGCGCGCTTGACCCAGCGGACCTCGGAGTACATCCGGTCGCGGTCGGGGGCGGCCCCGGCGACCTGGCGCAGGGTCAGCCCCTCGAGCACGAAGACGGTCCGCGCGCCGTCGAGCAGCAGCAGGTCGGCGCGGGGCGGCTCGCCTTCGGCGGCGGGCGGGTGCAGCAGCAGGACGCTGCGCAGCGTCGCGCCCCTGGGCTTCCGCAGCAGGCGGCAGCGCGCGAAGCCGACCGGCATGGCCACGCCGTCGTCGGCGCCCGCCAGGGCGGCCAGCGTCTGGAACGCGCAGTCGAGGACGACGGGCGGCAGGTGCTCGCCGATGACGGCGGGCTGCCCGGCCAACTCGCCCACGGCCAGGCGTGGTCCGCGCCGCTCGGCCCCGCGCACCCCCTGGAAGCGGGGGCCGTAGACCACGCCGAGCTCGGCGAAGTCGGCGTAGAGGTCGTCGGGGCCGCGCCGGTCCCGCGCCTCACCCGCGGGGGCGGGCTCGTCGGCCCCGGCCCTCAGGCGGCGCTCGACGGCGGCGAGCGCGTCGCCGGGGTCCGCGCCGACGACGGCGCCGACGACCGCGGTGACATGCGTTCTCTCGAACGGCTCGAAGCCGGGCTCGTCGCCCTCCACCAGGCTGACGATCTCCGCGTCGGCCCTCCCGTCGGGGCGGGGCCGCAGCCTGGTGCGCAGCTCGACGGTGCCGTCGTCGGGGAGGAAGAGGGCCTGATGGATCACGACGTCGGCGATCTCGCCGCCCGCGTCCCCCTCGACCGCGTCCTGGAGGGCGAGCAGGATCTCGACATACCCGGCGCCGGGGAAGACGACCTTTCCCATCACCTTGTGGTCCACGAGGTAGCCGGGCTGCCGCGCGCCGACGCGCGCGGCGAACGTCCGCACCCCGTCCGCCCGTTCGCCGGGCGTCGAGGTCTCGGCGCCGAGGAGGGGGTGGGCGTCGGGCTGCCCGCCACCCGTGGCAGGACCCGCCGCGGGCTCGGGGAGCCAGTGGCGGCGGCGGTCGAACGCGTAGGTGGGCAGGCGCACGGGGCGCCGCTCGCGGCCCCTGTGGTGGGCGCGCCAGTCGACGGACGCGCCCGCGGCGTAGAGCTGGGCAAGGGCCTGGCGGGCCACGGTGGCGTCGCCGTCGTCCGGGTGGAGGCTGCTGAGCCACACGTGCTCGCCCGCGTCGTCGAGGCACTGCTTGCCCATGCCGACGAGGTCGCTCGCCGGGCCGATCTCGAGGAAGGCGTGCCGCCCGCGTTCGGCGACGGCGCGCATGCCGTCGGCGAACCTGACGGAGTACCGCAGGTGGCGCCCCCAGTACTCGGGCGAGGACAGCTCGCCGGGCTCCGCGAGCCGGCCCGAGAGGTTGGAGACCAGCGGGAACTCGGGCTCGTGGAACGTCAGACCGGCCACCACCTTCGTCAGCTCGTCCGCGGCCTCGGCCATGAGCGGCGAGTGGGAGGCGCAGGACACGGCGATGCGCCGGGTCTTGACGCCGCGCCCGGCCAGCCCGGCCTCGACGCGCGCGAGGGACGCGGTGCCGCCGGAGAGGACGAGCTGCCTGATGCCGTTGATCGCGGCGATCGACACGTCGTCGTGGGCGTCGACCAGGTCGCCGACCTCGTCGACCGTCCCCTCGACCGCCGCCATCGCCCCCGGTGGCGAGGTGTCCATCAGGTGGGCGCGGGCGGCCATCAGCGTCACGGCGTCGTCGAGGGTCAGCAGCCCGGCGACGGCCGCGGCGGCGATCTCGCCCAGGGAGTGCCCCGCGAGGACGGCGGGGCGCACGCCCCACGCGAGCCACAGGCGCGCCACCGCGTACTCCAGCGTGAACAGCGCCGGTTGCATGAAGCGGACGCGATGGATCAGCTCGGCGTCCTCGGCCCTGCCGAGGATCAGGTCGCGGATCGAACGGCCGAGGTGCGGGGCGAACAGCCGGTCGCACGCGTCGACATGCTCGCGGAAGGCCGCGAACTGGCGGTAGAGGGGCAGGCCCATCCCCACGTACTGCGAGCCGCCGCCGGAGAAGAGGAACGCGGTCCTCGGCGCGGCGGGCGGCCTGCCGGTGGCGGCGGCGCGGGTGAGCCCGCGTTCCAGGAGCCTGGCGATGTCCTCGTTGTCCCTGACGACCCCGGCGATCCGCAGGCCGAGGTGGGCGCGCGTGGTGGCGGCGGCGTGGCACAGGTCGCCGGTGTCCGTCTCGGGGGCGCCGCGCAGCAGCCGCTGGTAGCGCTGGATCTGCCCGCGCAGCGCGGGGCCCGTCTTGGCGGAGAGGGTGAAGACATGGGCGGCCCCGTCGTCGGCGGCGGCCTCGCGGGGCTCGGGCTCGGGGGCCTGCTCGAGGACGACGGCGGCGATCGTGCCGGTCAGGCCGAACGAGTTGACCAGCGCCCTGCGCGTCTCGGCGCGCCACGGGCGGCGGGTGGTGGGGACGGTGACCGGGGCGGTGTCCCAGGGGATGTGCCGGGACGGGGTCGTGAGGTTCAGGTGCGGGTAGATGGTGCCCTCGCGGAGCTGGAGGGCGGTCTTGACGATGCCGCCGATCCCGGCCGCGGACTCCATGTGCCCGATGTTGGTCTTCAACGAGCCGACGGTGACCGGCTCCTGGGGCGTGTGGGACGCGCCGAAGACGGCGCTGAGCGCGCCGATCTCGATGGGGTCGCCCAGCGGGGTGCCGGTGCCGTGCGCCTCGACATAGGAGATGTCGCGGGGCGAGAGCCCCGAGGCGGCGAGGGCGGAGCGGATCAGGCCCTCCTGGGCCGTGCCGTTGGGCACCATCAACGAGCCGCTCTCGCCGTCCTGGCCGATGGCCGAGCCGCGCACCAGCGCGTAGACCCGGTCGCCGTCGCGCCGGGCGTCCGCCAGCCGTTTCAGCGCGACGACCGCGGCGCCCTCGGCGCGGCCGTAGCCGTCGGCGGCGTCGTCGAACGTCTTGCACAGGCCGTCGGGGGCGAGCATGTTCCCCTGGCTGGCGAGGACGTAGGGGCGGGGGTTGCTGATGGTGTTGACCCCTCCGCAGAGCGCGAGGTCGGTCTCGCCGCCGCGCAGCGCCTGGGCGGCGAGGTGCACGGCGACCAGCGAGGCCGAGCAGGCGGTGTCCACGGTGACGCAGGGCCCGCGCCAGCCGAGGAAGTACGAGAGCCGACCCGAGACCGCGCTGAGCGCGGCCCCCGTGGGCATGTAGGTGGTCAGCTCCTCGTCGGAGTAGACGGCCATGTCGGCGGCGTAGTCCATGTTGCTGACGGCCAGATACACGCCGTTGGTGCCGTGCCGGGTGGCGGTCGGGTCGATCCCGGCGTCCTCGAGGGCCTCCCAGGCCACCTCGAGGACGAGCCGCTGCTGGGGGTCGACGTAGTCCGCCTCCTTGGGCGAGATGTTGAAGAACTTCGCGTCGAACTGGTCGATGCGGTCGAGGAATCCGCCCCGCGCGCTGCGGATGCCGCCGGGGGCCTCGGCGGCGTCGGTCGGGTCGGTCGGTTCGGAGGCCGGTGCCCTGTCCCACCGGTCGGTGGGCAGGGGGCGCACACCGGACTGCCCGGTGCGCAGGAAGTCGGCGAACGCGTCCGGCGTGCTGTTGCCTCCCGGCAGGCGCAGACCGATACCCACGATCGCGAGGGGTTCCCCCGGGGCTGCGGGCATGCTGAACTCCCTTTCGAAAGACGGTGCGACGGGTGTGCGGGTGGCGCGCTCAGCCGGTGGCCTCGGGGTTCCTGAGGGCGAGGCGCACCGTGCCGTGGCAGGCGGCCTTCTCGCCCTCGCCGAAGCGGCACAGCGTGCTGAGGATGATCAGGGGGCCGTTGCCGCCGTCCCGCCGGGTGGCGCGGACGATGTCGAGCTCTCCCCAGAAGCGGCGCCCGCGCATGGCCTGGCGGAAGGAGCTCTGGAAGTCGACGATGAACATGTCGGGCAGCTGCCGCGTCCAGTAGTCGTCCATGGACCACTGGTCGAAGACCCGAAGGACCCGCTCCTTCAGGGACTTGGCCATGATGAAATAGATCATCTGGTTGAAGCAGATGTTGAACTCGACGGAATTGAAGTGCCCCGTGTCGTCGATGTAGCAGGATTCGCCGATGCGGAAGGCGCCGCGGAGGCTGATGCGGCCCTCTCCTTCCCCCGGATCTCCCGTGACGGTGACCGAGGTCGTCTCCAGATAGCGGCAGTGCGGCTTGTACACCTCGAGCACCTGGTCGAGCAGGACTTTGTCGTGCGGGAACGCGGCGGCGTTCTCGTCATCAGGTCGCGGCTCCGCCCTCACGACGCGTTGATTCCTGGATAGAACTCGTACTCGTCGTGCACGGTGACCCGGTGCGAGACGGTGGGTTCATAGGTGGTGGTGTGCAGCGCCCGATGCACGAGGCTGCGGTTGTCCCAGATGAGGAGGTCGCCCTTGTCGAATGTCTGGAGGTGGATGTTCTCGTGCTCGAACGTCCTGTCCGCCTGGCCGACCGCCTCGAAGAGGTCCTCGACGAGCCCGTCGCGCGCGGGCGTTCCGTCGGCGTTCTCGATGCGGTAGGTGAGGGCCTCGCTGATGTACAGAAGGGGCTCGCCTGTCACCGGGTGGGTGAAGACGGTGGGGTGCGCGATGGCCGGGGTCTCGCGCTCGATCTCCGCCATGACCTCGGAGATCGGCCGGTAGACATCGGTCGGCCTGATCTTGAAGAAGCGCCTGACGCTGTTGAACGAACGGGTGCCCGCGATCTCGTCCTTGAGCTTCCGCGGCAGCTCGGCGTACGCCTTCGCCATGTCGATGAAGAACGTGCCCCGGTTCTTCGCCGGTACCACCTGCGGATATATCAGGGTCAGCCCGAAGGGGCGCGGCATGAACGAGTAGTCGTGGTGCCAGAACTTCCCCGTCTGCGGGACCCCGACCTGCTCGCCGTCCTTCTTCACATTCGAGGAGACAAAGATCTCCTTGTGTTCCGGGTGGTGGTACATCGGCTGGTAGTACGTCTCGACCTCGCCGAGCCTGTGGCCGAATTCCACGAACTCGGCGGGGGAGAGACGCTGGTTTCTCAGCACCACGATGCGGTGGCGGTAGACCAGTTGTTTGAGTGCCGCCAGGTCGTCGGCCGGATCGTTGAGCGCATCGAATTGATCGACGTCAATGCCCATTCTCGCGCCGTCATGGGAAGTGGTGATCATTGTTCACCGTCCGATGAGAGGGGTCCGATGAGAGGGGACCTGAACTCCGGTCACGCTACCTCGGCCCCTCGTGAACCCATAGAGACGCGGTTGCGCGCTTTAGGGCCGCTTAAGAACGGTGAAGGGAAAGGCGCGAGTTCGCGCCATGGAAAAACGCCGCGGGAGCACCCTCCCCACGAGGGTGCTCCCGCGGCGTCGCGCGATGGCGCCGATCAGGGCTCGGCGCTGCCCCCCGCGGTCCCGCCGCTCTCGGCGGCCTCGGCCTCGGGCTCTTCCGCCGCCTCGGGGGCCGCGGTCTCGCTGTCGACGGTCGAGGTGGAGCCCAGGATGGCGGCGTGCTCCAGCACGTCCTCGAACGGGTCGTCGATCTGGCCTGTGCCGACGAGCGCGAAGCGCGAGCCGACGTGTGTCTCGCCGTTGTAGTGCTCGTCCGCGGTGGCCGCCCCGGCCCCGAGTGCCGCCGCCCCCGCCGTCGCCACCGCCAGGACCGGCCACCGTACCCACTTGTTCATGCCGCACCTCTCGGGATCCGCACCGTGCATTACCGTGTGCTAATCACGTGGGCATCTCAGAAGTTACGATCCGCGTCCATCGTATGACCGTGCGTCAGGTGAGATGATCGGCGGCCCGGATCCGCGGCCCGGCGCCCCGCCGACGCCTACGCGTTGGCCATCGCGGGCTTGAGCAGGACCTTCGTCCAGCCCTCGGCGCGCTTGTCGAACTGGTCGTACGCCTCGGGCGCCTGCTCGAGCGGCAGCCGGTGCGAGACGACGAACGACGGGGTGGCGCGGCCCGCGATGATGAGGTCGCGCAGCTGGCGGTTGTAGGACTTGACGTTGGCCTGCCCCGTGGCCATCCGCTGGCCCTTCTCGAAGAACTTGCCCATGCGGAAGAGCAGCTCGCCGTGCTTGGCGCTCTCGCTCGGGCCGCCGGGGTCGGCGGGGACATACAGGCCGACGACGCCGATCGTGCCGGTCGCGCGGACGGCGTTGACCAGGGTGTTGAGGATCATCGCCGGCTGCTCGTGGCCCTCGGGCACGGTCGCCTGGTACCCGACCGCGTCGATGCCGCGGTCGGTGCCGTCGCCGCCTGTCTGCTCCATGATCTGCTCGGCCGCGTCACCCTTGGTGTAGTCGATCGGGATGGTGCCGATCTGCTCGGCCAGGCGCAGCCGGTCCGGCTGGCGGTCCACCACGAACACCTTGGACGCGCCGCGGATCAGGGCGGAGTAGCCCGCCATCAGGCCGACGGGCCCCGCGCCGAAGACGCACACGGTGTCGCCTGGGCTGACCCCGGCGAGCTGGGTGGCGTGGTAGCCGGTGGGGAATATGTCGGCGAGGAGGGCGAAGTCGTCCTCGTGGACGTCGCCCGGCGGCAGCTTGAGGCAGTTGAAGTCGGCGAACGGCACCCGCAGGTACTCGGCCTGGCCGCCGCGGTAGGGGCCCATCGACACATAGCCGTAGGCGCCGCCCGCGAAGCCCTGGTTCACGGTGAGGCAGAAGCCCGTCCTGTTCGCCAGGCAGTTCTTGCAGAAGCCGCAGGCCACGTTGAACGGCAGGACCACCCGGTCGCCCTTCTTGATCGTCGCGACGCCCGAGCCGACGTCCTCGACGACGCCCATGTTCTCGTGGCCGAAGATCAGGCCGGGCTCGGCGCCCGTGCGGCCCTCGTACATGTGCAGGTCCGAGCCGCAGATGGCGGAGGTGGTGACCCGTATGACGACGTCGGTCGGGTCCAGGATGCGCGCGTCGTCCACTTCCTCGACCGTGACGGAGTAGGGCTCTTGGTATACGACCGCCTTCACAGCTGCCTCCCGGGGTGGCGTGGGATGTCCCTTGCGGCCTGCGCCCTTTGCGGCGTTTTGACCGCCTCCTCACCACCTTAGGGAGGGAGAGCGGAAGTCGCGACAGCAGACGGGTGGCGCGCGGTGCGGATCGACCACGAGCCGATCACGTTCCGCCGCCACTCGTGCACGCCCCGCCCATGAGGGCAAAGCCACCCAGCCGTCTCATGGTGAAAATCGACCACCACTGCTCAGGCGTGACCATTGGCGGCCCCCGGGGGGACTCCTACTCTCGGACCTCAATCAGCGGCGCCCGGCTGGCCCGGCGCCGATCTGACCGAGAGAGGTGGTGTGGCCGCTCTGGGCGCAATGACGCGTTCGCCGAGCCGTCGGCGACTGCTGGGCGGCGCGGCGGCCGGGGCGGCCGCACTCGCCGCCGCGGGGTGCGGGTTCACGCGGGGGACGGGCGACGGGCTCGTGTTCGGGTTCCACGGCGACACCCACGCCCTCGGCCTCTACCAGCGGGTGGGCGACCTGTACCGGCGCCGTAACCCCGGCGTGACGATCCGCTACACCTACGCCGACTCGCTCGGCTTCTTCCAGCGGCTGCCGCTGATGTTCCGCGCGGGCACGGCGCCCGACGTCATCGTGGCCGCGGAGAGCTGGATCTCCGGGCTCAGCCAGCTCGGCGGCTGGGCCGACCTCACCCCCTACCTGGAGCGCGACGGGCTCGGCGAGGACACCTGGGTGCCGGGCGCGCTGACCCCCGCGCGGATCGGCGGCGAGACGCTGTGCCTGCCGTGCCTGGTCTATCCCAAGGGCATCGCCTACAACCTCACGCTGATGCGCGAGCGCGGCGTCCCACCGCCCGGCGAGAGCTGGACCGAGGACGCGTTCCTCGAGACGGCCGCCGCCCTCGGCCACGAGGCCGCGGGGGGACGCGTGTACGGGCTGCACAACGGCTTCGGCACCGCGCAGCCCTATGACGTGCCCACCGTCTACGGCGGGCTGCCGTTCGACCCGGTCGCCCGGCGCATGACCGCCACGTCGCCCGAGGTCACGCGCTCGCTCCAGCTGATGTCCGACCTGATCCACGCGCATGGCGCGATGCCCGACGCGGGCTCGGGCCAGGAGCAGGAGGTACTCAACTTCACCAGCGGGCGCTTCGGCCTCGGCCTCTTCGCGGGCTACTCGCTCCTGCCCTGGACCGAGCAGATCGGCACCAACTTCGAGTGGGGCGTGGCCCCGTACCCCGACGCGTGGTCGGGCACCTACCAGAACAACAACGCCGCCGTCTTCGCGGGCTCGTCACGCAAGGAGGAGGCGTGGGACTTCGCGAAGTTCCTGTCGACCGACCCCGAGGCGCAGGCGATCCTCGGCGGCAACGGCACCCCGGCGCTGCGCGGCGCCGCGGCCGCGTGGTCCCGCTCGCTCGAGGGCCCGGCCCGCGACTACCCGTGGGAACCCATGATCGACCGGATGGCCGGGCAGATCGTCGCCTACCAGGGAGGGGTCTTCAACAAGATCTGGGACATGCTCGGCGTCGCCGTGCAGGCCGTCGAGAACGAGAACGACCCGGTCGACGAGGCGCTGCGCCGCGTGCAGGCGCGCGGAACGGAGCTGCTGCGCGCATGACCGCCCCCACCACGACCCGCGCGCCGGGCGCCGCGCCCCGCACCCCCGCGCCCGCCTCCGCGCCCACCCGGTGGCAACGGCTGCGCCGCTCCGAGGCGTTCGCGTTCTACCTCTTCCTCACGCCCTGGCTGGTCGGCCTGGTGGGGCTCACCCTGGGCCCGATGCTGTTCTCGCTGTACGCCGGGTTCACGCGGTGGGACGGCGTCAACAGCCCGGAGTGGATCGGATTCGACAACTTCCGCGTCATGTTCGGCTCGGATCCGGACTTCTGGCCTTCGTTCGGCCGCACTTTCTTCTACGCCGGTGCCCGCGTGGCCCTGGGCGTCGCGCTGGCCCTGGCGCTCGCCGTCATCCTCAACACCCGGCTGCCGGGGCGGACCTTCTTCAGGACCGTCTTCTTCCTCCCCACGATCGTCACGGGCGTTCCGATGTTCGTGGTCTGGGCGTGGATGTTCGACCCCGATCTCGGCATCCTCAACTACCTGTTGAGCCAGGTGGGCATCGAGGGCCCGGCCTGGCTCGGCGACACCACATGGGCCATGCCCGCGCTGATCCTGATGAGCCTCACCGCCACCGGCGGCACCATGATCATCTTTCTGGCTGGCCTCCAGGGCGTCCCGCTCGAGCTGCGCGAGGCCGCCGTGGTGGACGGCGCGGGCTGGTGGCACCGCTTCAGGGCGGTGACCGTGCCGATGATCTCGCCGGTCATCCTCTTCAACGTCCTGATGGGCCTGATCGCCTCGCTCCAGGTCTTCGCCGAGCCGTTCGTGATGACCCAGGGCGGCCCCGAGCGCTCGACCTACGTCTTCGGGATGTACCTGTTCAACGAGGCGTTCTGGTACTCCAACGTCGGCTACGCCTCGGCGCTCGCCTGGGTCCAGTTCCTGGTCATCGTCGTCCTGACCTTCCTGGTGCTGCGCTTCGCCAGGCGACGCGTCCACTACCTGGGATCCTGAGGAGAGCCGCGCCCATGACCTCCACCGCCCCCGAGCGCGGGCCGCGCGGCGCCGCGCCCCTGCGCCTCACCCTCACCCGCGGCCGGGTCGCCCTGGTCCCGCTCTATGTCCCGCTCGTGATCGCGGCGTTCTTCTTCGCCCTGCCGTTCGCCTGGATGCTCACCGGGGCGTTCAAGGCGCCGAGCGAGATCACCCACTATCCGCCGACGTTCCTCCCCGAGCGGCTGAACGCCGACAACTTCACGCAGGCGGCCGACGACGTCTCGCTGTGGCGCTACCTCGGCAACTCCCTGCTGGTCGCGGTCGTCTCCACGGTCGGCACGGTGCTGTGCGCCTCGCTCGCGGCGTTCGCCTTCGCCTATCTGCGCGCCCGCGGCAGCCGCGTGATGTTCGGTCTGGTGCTCGCCACGATGATGCTGCCGCCGTTCATCCTGCTCATCCCGTCCTACAGCATCTACCAGTGGCTCGGCTGGCTCGACACCTATCTGCCGCTCACCGTCCCGCACTTCCTTGGCGTGGGCGGCGCGTTCTACATCTTCCTGCTGCGGCAGTTCTTCCTCGGCATCCCCCGCGAGATCTTCGAGGCCGCCAGGATCGACGGCGCGGGGCGGCTGCGCCAGTACGCCACGATCGCGCTGCCGCTGGCCAAGCCCGCGCTGATCACCGTGGCGCTCTTCCAGTTCGTGGCGTCGTGGAACGACTTCTTCGGCCCGCTGATCTTCCTCACGGACTCGTCGAAGTTCACGCTGCCCGTCGGCATCCGCTTCTTCCAGGGCCTCTACGCCACCGACTACGGCAACCTGATGGCGGCCACGACCGTGAGCGTCGTCCCGGTCCTGCTGTTGTTCCTGGTGGCCCAACGCTTCTTCGTCCAGGGCATCGCGACGACGGGCGGCAAGGGGTGAACGCTGCGCTGGCCCGCGCGACGGCCACGGCGGGTCCGCTGGCGCGTGTCGTCGCCCGTGGTGCGGGTCACAAACTACTGTCTCTGACCCGCACTTCGTGAAGTCGGTCGGTCGGCCGACGGGGAGCGGGAGGGGCTCCGCCCGTGGCCGCCCGGCATGAGCTGTGCGAGCAGCGGGAGTTGTTCCGGGTCGTCGAGGGCGGAGCCCACCGCGAAGCCGTGGCAGCCCGCGGCCAGGAACGCCGGGGCGTTGTGCGCGTCAAGGCCGCCGGTGGCCACGAAGCGCGCCCACGGGAACGGTCCGAGCTGCGCCGTGATCCACCCCGGCCCCAACTGGGCCGCGGGGAACGCCTTCAGCCAGGTCAGCCCGAGCGCCCGCGCCCGCGACACCTCCGTGGCCGTGGCCACCCCGGGCAGGTGCGGCAGGTCGCGCTCGGCGCACGCCTCGACCACCTCGGGCAGCAGCCCTGGCGCCACCGTGAACGCCGCGCCCTCCCGCGCCACTTCCTCGACCTGCTCGACCGTGGTGACCGTTCCGGCCCCGACCGACCTGCCGCGCTCGCGCCCCGCCGCGATCGCCGCCCGCAGCGAGGGCAGCGCCGAAGGGACGTGCACCGGCACCTCCACCAGGTCGATGCCCAGGTCCCACGCCCGGTGGCACGCGGCCACGGTGCGCTCGGGGTCGTAGCCGCGGAAGATCCCCATCACGGGCCCCGCGGCGAACGCCTTCTCGAAGTAGTCGGTCATGCCCGTCCTCCGGTCGTGTGCGGGGCCAGCCGGGGGCGCGAGCCCTCCGCCCAGCGCGCCCGCGGAATCCCTGTCCGCTCGCAGATCGTGTCCACGTCAGGCAGCGGGCCGTGGTCGCCGGTGCTGCGCAGCGCCGTCCCCGCGATCAGATGCCCGAGCCGCAGCCGCGCCCCGTGGTCGAGCCCGCGCAGCAGCCCGCTGAGCCACCCCGAGGCGAACGCGTCCCCCGCGCCCACCGGTTCCACCACCTCGACGGGCGGCGTGGGCTCGGCCACCACCGCGTCACCGTCGAAGCACACCGCCTCGGTCGCGCCGTCCTTCACCACCAGGCACGCCGGCGCGCCGATCAGCTCGCGCACCCCCGCCGCGTCGGCCACGCCCCACAGCTGCTGCGCCTCGTCGAGCCCGACGAAGACGACGTCAGCCGCCCTCGCGAGCCGCAGCAGCTCGGGAGCGGCGTCGCGGCGCCACAGTGTGGGCCTGTGGTTGACGTCGAAGCTCACCAGCGGCCCGCCGGGGGGCCGTTCCCCCAACAGCCCCTCCACCAGCGCGCGGCAGCTGTCGGACAGCGCCGGGGTGATGCCGCTGAGATGGATCAGCCGGGGCCCGGCCGCCAGGGCGGCATCGCCGGTGTCCGTGTCCATCCCCGAGGCTGCCGAGCCCGCCCGGTAGTAGTAGACCGAACTCCCCCCTGGCGCCGGGTCCTTGAAGTACACCCCGGTCGGCCGCTCGGGATCGCGCGCCACCAGCGACGTGTCCACGCCCGCGCCCGTCAGCTCGGAGAGCAGCAGCTCACCCAGCGGATCCGTGCCCACCCGGCCGCACCAGGACGCCCGGTGGCCCAGGCGCGCCAGGCCCATCGCGACGTTCGACTCCGCGCCGCCAGGGCGCATGTCCAAGGGTGAGCCGCCGTCGAGCCGCCCACCGGGGACGGGCGTCAGCTGCACCATCGTCTCGCCGAGGCAGACGGCGTCGATCGGATCCGGGGATATCGCCACCACGGGGGCATCGTAGTCACCGGGCCCTCTTCCCTGGGGCGCCGGGGTCTGGAAAGGTATGTTTCCCACACGTTGGCATAGGAACGTCCGCGGCCGGAAGCCATACTGGGGAGGGTGGGGCGCCGGCTGTCGGATTACGGGGGCGAGAGACGGGCGATGGTGGAACGCTCGCTGATCCATGGTCGTTACCAGCTGCTCGAGCTCATCGGGCGCGGTGGCATGGGCGAGGTGTGGCGTGCTCGCGACGAGGCGCTCGACCGGCGCGTCGCGGTCAAGTGCCTCAAGCCGCTGGGCACGCGGCAGGACGAGCAGTTCCTGCGGGTGCTGCGCGAGCGGTTCAGGCGCGAGGCCAGGGTGGCCGCCGGGCTCCAGCACCGCGGCATCACCGTGGTGCACGACTTCGGGGAGTCCGACGGCGTGCTCTACCTGGTGATGGAGCTGCTCGACGGCCGGAACCTCAGCGAGCTGCTGAGCGCCCGCCGCCCCGAGGCGCTGCCCGTCGGCGAGGTCGCCGACATCGCGCACCAGGTCGCCGCGGCGCTCGCGTACACGCACGCCCAGGGCGTCGTGCACCGCGACCTCAAGCCCGCCAACGTCATGCGCCTGCCCGACGGCACCGTCAAGATCCTCGACTTCGGCATCGCCAGGCTCGCCCAGGACATCGGCCTCAGCGCCAAGCTCACCAGCGCGGGGATGGCCATGGGCACCCCGCACTACATGTCGCCCGAGCAGATCGCCGGGCTCACCGTCGACCACCGCAGCGACCTGTACTCGCTCGGCTGCGTGCTCTACGAGATCGCCACGGGAGCGCCCCCGTTCGACCTCGGCGACCCCTGGGCCATCCTCCTCGGGCACCGCGACACCCCGCCCGAGCCGCCCCGTCTCCGCCGCCCCGAGCTGCCGCCGCAGCTCGACGCGTTCATCCTCGCGCTGCTCGCCAAGGACCCGGGCGAGCGGCCCGACGACCCCGCAGCGCTCGCCCGTGACCTGGTCGTCGCGCCCTGGCAGCACACCGCCGCGGCGCTGCGCGTCCCCGCGCCCCGGCCCACGGAGCGGCTGCCCGAGTGGACCCGTGGCATGCGCCCGGGGTCGCGCGCCAGCGGCTCCTGGTCCCTGCGGCTGCCGCCCCCCGACAGGACCGCGGGGCTCACGGGGCAGTGGACCGGGCTGCCGCCCGCCACCGTCGTCGAGGCGCCGCCCGCCGAGCGGCGCGGCCCCGCCCCCGAGTACCTGGCCGTGCTGACCAGCCGCCACCGCGCGGGGCTCAGCCTCGGCCGCCTCGGCCGCTGGGAGGAGGCGTGCGACGTGCACCGCGCCGTCGCCGCCGAGCGGGAGCGCGCCCTGGGCGGCGACCACCCCGACACCCTCGAGAGCCGCTACGAGACGGCCTACGCGCTCGGCCGCCTCGGCCGCTGGCGCGAGGCGCTCGACGGCCACCGGCACGTCGCCGACGCGTGCGCCCGCGTCCTCGGCCCCGACCACCCGGCCACGCTCGGCGCCCGGTACGAGACGGGCATCGCCCTGGGCAGGCTCGGCCGCCCCGCCGAGGCGCTCACCCTCTACACCGACCTGGTCGCCGCCCGCTCCCGCGCCCAGGGCGCGAGCCACCCCGAGACGCTCCGCGCCCGGCACGGCCGCGGTATCAGCCTGGGCAGGCTCGGGCGCTGGGACGAGGCCCTCGACGAGGCGCGCGAGGTGTGGGCCGTGCGCGGCCTCGTGCTGGGCGACGACCACCCCGACACCCTGGTGAGCAGGCGTGAGATCGCCGTGGCGCTCGGCTGGTTGGGCCGCTGGGAGGCGGCCCTCGAGGAGTACCGCGAGGTGCGGCAGGCCAGGGAGCGCGTGCTGGGGCCCGGCCATCCCGACGCTCTCACCAGCCGCAACGACGAGGCCCACTGCCTCGAACAGCTCGGCCGCGCGGGGGAGGCCGTCGAGCTGTACCGGCAGGTGGCGGCCCCCGAGGACCGGGGCGCCGCCGACCGCTGAGCGGCCGGGTACGCCCACGTACCATGGCCGCATGTCGTTTCTCCGCCGCCGCAACGCCTCTTCACCCGCCGGGCCCGACTTCGACGTGCTGGCCATGGACCCGGGCGACTGGCCCGGAGTGCTCGGCGCCGGGCTGCTGCCCGCGCCCGACGGGAGCTGCCAGGGCGTTGTGCTGCGCTACGACCTGTTCGGCGGGCGCGGCCCCGCCATGGTCATCGGGAACCTCCCCGAGGGCTCCCCGGCGCGCGAGGTGGCCGACGACGATGTGCCGTTCGAGGTCCACCAGTTGCTGCTGGCCCTGGAGATGGACGAGGAGGTGACGGCGACGGGCGTCGAGGAGGTGCCGGTGATGCACGAGGGCAGCCTGCTGATCGTGCGCCGCGTCAGCTGCTCGGAGGGCAGGATCTCGTGCGTCCAGTTCGACCGCAGCGACGGCGTGCTCGTCACCATCGCCAGCTGGGACCGCCCGATCACCGACGAGCTGTACCAGCTGCTCAAGCCCCTGCCCGCGGAGATGTTCCAGCGCTGATCGCGGCCCCGTTCTCCCGCGCGTCCTAACGCGCCCCCACCGCGGCCCGCACCGCCTTGCGCGCCACCGCCCAGTCGTCGTAGAGCCGCCGCAGCAGCTGTCGGCGCCGTTCGCCGAAGGACACCCCGCCGGGGGCGCGCTCCTGCTCGGCGGGCGCCGCCGGCCCCGGGTGGCGCATGGCGCGCTGCACCGCCTCCTCGCAGCGGCGGATGTCGCGGGTGAGCACGAGCATGAGGTTCACCAGGAACGCGTCGGCGCCGAGCGGCCCAGCCCCCTGCGCGGTCTGGCTGATCAGCCGCCTGAGGCCGGGCGCGTGCGGCAGCGCCGTCCACAGCCGCGCCAGGTCGTAGCCCGGCAGGTACCAGCCCGCCGCGTCCCAGCCGACGAGCACCGGGCCCGCGGGGGAGAGCAGCACGTCGTCGGGCAGCTCGCCGCCGTGGCAGAACTGCCGGGGCGGCCCGCCGCGCCCGCGCGGGGTCAGGGCGCGTAAGAGCGCGCCGAGGTCCCCGGCGTCGCGGTCGGTCAGCAGCCCCATGGCGTGGTAACGCGCCACCCGCGCCGGGTAGTTGACGACGTCGGGGAACGCGCCCCGCGGGGGCCGCCAGGCGTTCACCCGGCACACCGCGTTGAACGCCATCCGCAGGTCCGTCGTGGACGTGCCCGCCGCCGGGTGGCGCGCGGCGGCGCCCTGGCGCCCCGCCACGAACTCCGTGACCAGCACGCAGCCGTACGGGTCGTCGGCGATCAGCCTGGGCACCCGCACCGGCGGCCGGTGCCGCACGAAGAGGCGGTGCGCCGCGATGTCCCTGCGCAGGCCCTCGGCCGCCGTCCCGGCCGCGTCGGGCGGGCCCGCCACACAGGTGGCCACCACCGCGCGGCGCCCCGCCGTCCCCGCGACGACCACGCGCCCCGTGCCGTCGGCCAGCAGCCGCACCGGGCTGAACTCGGGGCAGAGGTCGTGCACGGACGCCAGCGCGGCGCGCAGCCGTTCCCCCCGTTCGCCGGAGAAGTCGAGGCGGCCCGCGCCCCGCGGTGTCCGCACGCCCCCGCGGGCGGGCTCGTCGTGTCCCGCGCCCGGCGGGCGCCCCAGTCGCGGACGCTGCCGGGGGATGACGGGGAGGGGTGCTGAATACATGGGCGGGCATGGTCCCTTCGTCTGCCGGAGGATGCCGGAAGGTCTGTCGCGCTCCCCGGCCCGGAGGGGTCATCGGCACCCTGGGGAAGTGCCGTCCGGCCCCGGTCCGGGGGAGCGCACACTCCACACCACTCCCTCCCACGGGTGGCACACCATGTGGCGAGACATGGCGGACCCTGGCGAATCGTCATGGGCCCCGTTTCCTGCGGTTAGTGTCAACTCAGCCGAGATCCTGGGGGCTTGACGTGAGCAGACGACCCAACACCCGCCTCGCGGACCTGTTCGGGCTCGCGGGGTGGTCCAAGGGCGAGCTGGCCCGGCTGGTGAACCGCCAGGCGGCCGCCCAGGGCCACCCCCAGCTGGCCACGGACACCTCGCGGGTGCGGCGGTGGATCGACATGGGGGAGACCCCGCGCGATCCGGTGCCCGAGGTGTTGGCGACGCTGTTCACCGAGCGACTCGGCCGTGTCGTGACCACCGAGGACCTGGGGTTGCGCCGGCCAGGCGACGCGGGCAAGCGGCCGTCCCTCGACGGACTGCCGTGGGCACCCCGCAGAACCGCCGCGGTCCTCACCGAATTCACGGGAATGGACCTCATGCTCAACCGACGCGGCATGGTGGGCGCGGGCGCCGCGCTCGCCGCGGGATCCGCACTCAGCGACGCCATGCACGACTGGCTCCTGGCCTCACCGGCCGGGGACGCCGGGCCCGACGGCGCCTCGGCCCTCGGCGACCCCGTGGGCCTCGACCGCTACGAGGCCGCGCCCGTCGGCCTCCAGGAGATCGAGGCGCTCGAACACTCCGTGGAGGTCTTCCGCGCGTGGGACGCCGCCAGGGGCGGCGGCCTCCAGCGCAAGGCGGTGGTCGGCCAGCTCAACGAGGTGGGCGGCATGCTCGCCTACCGCCACCCGCCCGCGCTGCAACGCCGCCTGTGGGGGGTGGCCGCCAACCTGGCGGTGCTCGCCGGGTGGATGTCCCACGACGTGGGCCTCGAGCCCACCGCCCAGAAGTACTTCGTGATCGCCGCGCACGCGGCCCGCGAGGGCGGCGACCGCCCCCGCGCGGGCGAGGCGCTCTCCCGCGCGGCCCGTCAGATGGTCCACCTGGGGCGGCCCGACGACGCCCTCGACCTGATGCAGCTGGCCCGTTCCGGCATGGGCGAGGGGGCGCTGCCCCGCACCCGGGCCATGCTGTGCACGATCGAGGCGTGGGCCCAGGCGGCCAAGGGCCAGGGTCAGGGCATGCGCCGGACGCTGGGTGAGGCCGAGGACCTGTTCGTCTCCGACCGGGGAGACGTGCCGCCGCCCAGCTGGATGCAGATGTTCGACGAGGCGGACCTGCACGGCATGGAGGCGCTGGCCTACCGCACGCTGGCCGAGCACGACCCCGCCGCCGCCGCGCCCGCCGAGCGGCACGCCCGCCGCGCGCTCGACCTGCGCGCCGGTGAGCGGCGGCGTTCGCGCATCTTCGACCAGCTGACCCTGGCCTCCGCGTGCCTCCTGGGCGACGACCCCGACCAGGCCGACCGCTACGCCAGGCTGGCGCTCGTCGCCATAGGGGAGAACTCCTCGCACCGGACATGGGACCGGCTGCGCGAGATGTACCGGCTCACCGGCTCCTACGTCCAGGACCCCGGCATCGCCCGACTCCGCGAGGAGATCGCCGAGGCGATGCCCGAACGGGCGCCGGGGGGCGACGCCATCGGCGTTCCCCACCTGGCGGGGGGCGCCGGGCTGGCGGGGCTCAGGATCTGACGCGCGCCACCAGGACGCACGCGTCGTCCGTCCGCCCGGTCTCGCCGCACGCGTCCACCACCACGCGCAGGCACTCGCCCGCGCTGGTGGCCGCGGCGAGCCGGGGGGCCAGGCCGATCAGCCTGGGCTCCCCGCCATGGCCCGTGCGGCCGTCGGGCGGGATGTCCGAAAACAGGCCATCCGTGTGGAGCACCAGCACATCGCCCGGCTCGAGCAGGTCGGTCCGTTCCGCGTAGCCCGCGTCGGTGACCGCGCCGAGCAGCGGCCCGGCGGGCCGGGGCAGGGCCCACCCGGTGGACCCGCGGCACAGCAGCGGCGCGGGATGGCCCGCCTGCGCCCAGGTCAGCAGCCCGCCCATGGGCTCCCAGCGGCAGCACAGGGCGCTCACCAGCACCGGGTGCACCCCGCCGTCGAGCAGCTGGTTGAGATGGGCGAGCAACGCGCCCGGCCCCGCCCCCGTCAGGGCGATGCCGCGGATCGCGCCCAGCGCGGTGGCCGTTCCCGCCACGGCGGCCGGGCCGCGCCCCGACAGGTCGCCCACGCTCAACACGCAGCCGCCGTCCGGGAGTTCGAGGGCGTCGTACCACTTGCCGCTCATCGGCGTCCCCCGCCGCGCCGGCAGGAAACGGGCGGCGAGCTCGAGCGAACCGGGCCGCCCCCGCACCCGCCCCGCCTCGGGCGAGCCCAGCCAGGGCGCGAGCGCCGACTCCTCCAGGTCGATCACCACGCCGTGCGCCGCCCCCACGGGGGCGCGCGGCCGCTCGGCCGCGCCGGCGCGCACCGCGGCGACGGCACTGGCCCGCAGCTCGCTCACATCGCGGATCACCGCCCACATGGCGACCGTTCCGCCCCGGTCGTCGAGCACCGGCTCGCCCGCCATCCGCACGGTGCGCAGCGACCCGTCGGGCCGCCTCACGCGGAACTCGCAGTCCACGGGCCGCCCGTCCACCAGACACCCGGTGACGGCCGCGGTGAGCGCGGGCTGGTCCTCATCGGGCAGCCACGACGGCAGCTGGTCAAGGGTGAGCGGGCCCTCGTCCACGTCCCTGCCGAAGATCGAGAACAGCTCGTCGGACCAGGCGACGCCGTCGGTCATGAGGTTCCACTCGGCGCTGCCGACGCGCATGCCGAGGCTGGCCCTGCCCGGCGGCTCGGGCCCGGCCAGCCGGGCGAGCTGGTCGGTCGCCTCGTCGAGGCGGTGCGCGACCATCGCCCACACGGCGTGCCGTATGCCGTGCCCGGTCCCGGCCGCCGCCTCGGCGAGCCGGACGGCGTCCAGGTCGTCGCGCAGGTGGTGGACGCGCTCGATGAGGTCGTCGAGCGTGGGCCCCGCGGGAACGTCGTTCGCGGGGTGATCCGGGTTGTGGGACGAGAGCATGACTGATCCCCGATACGGCGCGGTCGGGCCCCGAGAGGCCGAGCGGTCGGAGCGGACGACTCCAGACTGTTGCACAGCCTTCCCCTTCCGGTGAGAGATTCAGCCGCCCGAGGCGGCGGTTCCCGTGTGGAAGGTGTAGAACGGCTGTGACCGGCAAGGAGCCCGCCCAACGGAAATCCCGTTGCCAGCTCATCGCACGCACCGGATGCTGACTCATATGTTCGCCAGTCCGACCGAAACAGACATAGCGCCCAGCGGATCCCTCCTCGGGCTCCTCCAGCGAGGGCGCGGCGACGGGTGGCTGCACGCCCTCGCGGCCCCCAGGGCGGAGGCCGTCGCCGCGCTCGAGCGCTGCGTGCTGCACGATCCCCGCCAGGACTGGCAGCTGGAGCACCGCTCCCTCTACTACGCCCGCCTCTACGCGGAGCTCGGCGCCGACCTCGACGCCGTCGAGGCCCACCTCACCGATCCCGAGGACGCCCTGCGCGACGACGAGGAGCGCACCGGGCTCGCCCTGTCCGTCCTCGGCCACCTCACGTCGTACGGCGACCGCAGGGCGCTACGGCTGCTGCGCCGCTACGCCGTCTCGGGCGCCAACTGGCGCTGGGCGCTCGACGAGCTGGCCGTCCGCGACGACGACGCGGGGCTGCGCGCCCTCGGCCCGCGGATCCTGGCCCGCTTCCCGGCCGACGCGGCGGGCGAGGCGGCCCTGACCAGGGCCGTTCGCGACTCGTTCGAGCCGCGCCCCTGGCACCTGTGGGCCGGCGACCCGGCCCGGCCAGGACAGCGCGCCCGCCTCGAACGGGCCCTGGAGCACGGCGACTTCGACCGCTGGCAGCGGCAGCTGCGCCCCACGGGGCCGCAGCCGGGGTGGAGCGTCGCCTCCGTCCTGGAGTGGGCCCGCGAGGGCTATGAGCAGACCCCGCGGCAGTGGCGCGAGGCGTCGGCCGCGCGCTGCCTCGGCGCCGTCGCGGGCCCCGAGGACCGCGGCACGCTGCTGGCCGCCGCCGCCGAAGGACACCCGGCCGCCCGCGCCGCCGCGCTGCGGCACCTCGCCGAGCGTGGCGACCCCGACGTCTTCCCGCTGATCGAGGCGGGCGCGGTGGCGGCCGACGAGGACGTGGCCACGGCCGCGGTCACGGCGTTCGCCCGCATGCGCGGGGCCGCCGCGCTCGCCAGGGCGCGGCTGTGGGCCGAGCGCGCCGACGACCTCGGCGCGTGCGCCGCCGTCCTGCTCGCCGGGCGCGGCGGACCGCGGGACGCGCCCCTGGTGCTGGCCGCGCTCTACCGCGCGGTGCGCACCCACGGCACCGACGCGCGGGAGCTGCGGCCGCTGGTCGAGGGCGTGGGGCGGCTCGCGGTGCCGGGCGCGGTGCCGGTGCTGCGGCACGTCTACCGCGAGACGTCGTCCTCCCATCTGCGCGGCCACACGGCCACCGCGCTGGCCGCCACGGACGGCTCGTTCCCGGCGGGGTTCGCCGTCGAGTGCCTGTGGGACTGCGAGGAGGACACCCGCGAGGTCGGCGCCCGCTGCGCGACCACGGTGGACAGCCGCGTCGTCGAGCGCCTGCGGCGGCTCGCGACCGACCCGGCGGAGCAGGCCGGGGTGCAGACCGCGGTGCGGGGGCGTCTCGCGGGTCGCGCGGGCGGCCGATGAGCCCCTGGCGGTGATGCTCATGGGACGTTTCCCGAACGGACATACGGATGTGGGCGGGGGCACGCCGACGCCGGTGACAACTGCCCTATGCGCACCTCCCCGATGCGAGTCGCCATCATCACCGAGTCCTACCCTCCCGATGTCAACGGCGTGGCCCGCTGCGCGCTGGAGACCGCCCGCCACCTGACGCGGCGCGGCCACCACCCGCTGGTCGTCGCCCCCGCTCCCGCTCCCGCCCCCGGCGTCCGCGCCCGCCACGACGGCCCCGCTCCCGTCGTGCACGTCCCCTCCCTCCCGCTGCCCGGCTATCCCCAGGTCAGGGTCGCCCTCCCCAGCCGCAAGCTCGCCTCGGCGGTGGCCGCTCACCGTCCCGATGTCGTGCACCTGGCCAGCCCGTTCGTCCTGGGGGCCCGCGGCGCCTCCCTCGCCGTGCGGCTCGGCGTCCCCGCCGTCGCGGTGTACCAGACCGATCTCGCGGGCTATGCCCGCACCTACCTGGGCGCGGGCGAGCTGGCCGCCTGGCGGCGCATACGCGCCGTGCACACCGCGGCCGACCTGACCCTGGCACCCTCCACCGCCTCGCTCAACGCCCTTGAGGCCAGGGGAGTTCCCCGGGTCGCGCTGTGGGGCAGGGGCGTGGACACCGAACGCTTCACGCCCGACCGGCGCGACCCCGGGCTGCGCCGCGAGCTGGCCCCCGGCGGCGAGCAGCTGATCGGCTACGTCGGCAGGCTGGCGCCCGAGAAGCACGTGGAGCTGCTGGCCGAGGCGGCCGCCCTGCCCGGTGTGCGGGTCGTGGTGGTCGGCGACGGGCCGAGCGAGGGCGCCCTGCGCGCCGCGCTGCCTGGCGCCCACTTCCTCGGCCGGCGCACCGGCGACGACCTGGCCCGCGTGTACGCGTCGCTCGACGTGTTCGTGCACACCGGCCCTTTCGAGACGTTCTGCCAGACCGTCCAGGAGGCCCAGGCCAGCGGCGTCGCCGTGGTGGCCCCGGCCGTCGGCGGGCCGCTCGACCTGATCGACCACGAGGTCACGGGCCTGCTGGTGCCGCCCCGCGACCCGGCCGCCGTCGCCGGTGCCGTCGCCGCGCTGCGCGACGACGCCCCGCGGCGCGGCCGCCTCGCCGCCGCGGGCCTGGCCGCCGTGGCGGGCCGCACGTGGGAGGCCGTCGGCGACCAGCTGATCGGCCACTACGGCCGCGTGCTCGACGCCAGGGCGGTGGCCGTCAGGTGAGCGGCCGGAACGGTGCGGGGCTGCGCGTCGTCCGCCTCGCCAACTTCGTGGCCCCCGCCTCGGGGGGCCTGCGCACCGCGCTGCGCGAGCTGGGCACGGGCTACGCCGAGGCCGGGCACGAGCCCGTGCTCGTGGTCCCCGGCGAGAGCGCGGGGGACGTGATGACCGGGCAGGGACGGGTGATCACGCTGCCGGGCCGCGTGCTGCCCGGTACCGGCGGCTACCGCGTGCTGACCGACAGGCCGCGGCTGACCCGGCTGCTCGCCGAGCTCGCCCCCGACCGCCTCGAGGTCTCCGACCGCACCACGCTGCGGTGGACGGGGGAGTGGGCCAGGCGGCACCGGGTGCCTGCCGTGATGGTCTCCCACGAGAGCGTCGACGGCGTCCTGGCCACCTGGGGCCTGCCGGAGAGCCTGTGCCGAAGGGCCGCCGACCGCCTCAACCTCCGCACGGCGCACGCCTACACGCGCGTGATCTGCACCACGGAGTGGGCGGAGCGCGAGTTCCGGCGCGTCGGCGCGCGCAACGTCGTTCGCGCCCCCCTGGGCGTCGACCTGCGCCGCTGCCGCCCGGGCTTGCGCGACCGCGCGCTGCGGGACGAGCTGGCGGGGGGCGCCCAGGTGCTGCTCGCGATGTGCTCGAGGCTCTCCCCGGAGAAGCGCCCGGGGCTCGCCCTCGACGCCCTGGCCGAGCTGCGCCGCGGCGGCACGGACGCCGCGCTGGTGATCGCGGGCGAGGGCCCGCTCGGCGGCAGGCTCCGCGAACGCGCCAGGGCCGAGCGGCTGCCCGTGGCCTTCGCCGGGCACGTCGGCGACCCCGCGGACGTCGCCGTCCTCCAGGCGAGCGCGGACGTCGTGCTCGCCCCGGGCCCCGCGGAGACGTTCGGCCTGGCCGCCATGGAGGCGCTGGCCTGTGGCACCCCCGTGGTGGCGAGCGCCAGGTCCGCGGTGCCCGCCCTGCTCGGCACGGCGGGCACGCGCGCCGACGGCACGGGCCGCTCGTTCGCCGACGGGGTGCGCCGCCTGCTGGCCCGCCCCGAGCCCGACCGGCGCGCGGCGGCGCGCGCCCGCGCGGAGGAGTTCCCGTGGCGCGCCGCGGTGGACGCGTTCCTCACGGCCCTCGACGCCCCGCGCGTCCGCGCCACCGCGGGCGGCGAGCGATGAACGGGGAGTCCGAGCACCGGGGCGCGCGCCTCGTCGCCCTCGGCGACTCCCTCACCGAGGGCCTCGGCGACCCCCTGCCCAGGGCGTCGGGCGGCGCGGGGCCGCGGTGGCGGGGGTTCGTGCCGCTGCTCGCCGAGGGGCTGCCGCCCCCCGGCGGCGCGGTCCGCACGGTCAACCTGGCCCGCAGCGGCGCCCGTTCCGCCGATGTGGCGGGCGCCCAGCTCGCCGCCGCGCTGGCCCACAGGCCACGGGTGGCCTCGGTCATCGTCGGCGGCAACGACACGCTGCGCTCGCCGTTCGACATCGCCCGCACGGCCCGCGACCTGGACAGGGCCATCGGCGCGCTGACCGCGGACGGCGCCGTGGTGCTCACCGCGTGCCTCCCCGACCCGGGGCGCATGCTCCGGCTGCCGCGCGCCGTCACCGCGCCCCTCGCGCGGCGCATGCGGGCGCTCAACGACGTGGTGCACCACCTCTCCTGGCGCTACGACGCCGTGCACGCCCACCTCGCGGACCACCCGTGTGTCGCGGACAAGGCGGCCTGGAGCGTGGACCGGCTGCACCCGAGCGAGCTGGGGCACCGGCTGCTCGCCAGGGAGTTCCACGTGGGCCTCGCGGCGCGCGGCCTGGCCGCGGGCCGCCCGCCCTCGCCGCTCGCCGACCAGCCGCCGCCCAGGCCCACGGCGAGCGCCTGGTGGCTGGCCACCCGGGGCACCCGCTGGGTGGCGGCCCGCTCCACCGACCTGCTGCCAGGACTGGCGCGGCTCGCCCTGGTCGAGACCAGGCACCGCGTCGCCGGGACGCTGGAGACGCTCGAGCGCGCCACCAGGGAGGCGACCCGCGACGCCCTGCGCGCCACGGCGGGCCCGCCCAGGGCACCCACCCCCGCCCCGACCCGCGCACCGGCCGCGGTCCCGCCCCCGGCCACCGAGGAGAGCGCCCTGGGGATCCTCGACTAGCCACGGCCATCGCGGCGTTCAGAAGACGAAACCCTTTCCCGTCCGACCGGCGTGCGGGGCGAACAGGTCGAGCAGGCGCGTCCGGGCCGCCCGCACCCGGTGGGCGAGGATCTCCACGATCACCCGCAGCAGCGCGTAGCCGAACGCCGGGTCGCGGTCGCACAGCTCCTGCACCTCCGCGCCGTCGAACCGGTAGGCCCGCACGGGGCTCAGCGCCTCGGCGCCGAAGTCCCACTCGTACGGCGGGAAGAGCCAGGACCAGCCCAGCAGATCGCCCGAGTCGAGGGACGACACCGCCGTCGGCCGCGTTCCCGAGAGGCGCAGGTCGAGCGTCACCGTCCCCGAGCGGAGGATCCAGAACTCGTCGGCCCGCCCCTTCTCCTCGAAGATCCGTTCCCCCTGCGCGAACGAGACCTCGGAGGCCACCTCCATGAGCCGGTCGCGGTACTCGGCGGGGAGCACGCGCAGCAGCCGCCGTGGAGCCGTCATCTCCGAGCCTCCTCCCGGTCCCGCCGGTGCCCTCGTCCTGCCGGTGCCCCGTCCTGCCATTGGACCCCGAACGGCCCATTCCCGCATCCCGGAACGGTGCAGGTGAAGTCGCCGCGCGCCCCCGTGTCCTGGACAGTGGGGGCTCAGGGGGAGGCGAAGGGCGCCGCGTGGCCGAGGAGGAATGTGAACGCGATCCCGCACCCGGGGCGCCTCAACCGCCCGCTCGGCGGAGCCGCCGCCCTCCTGCTGCTCGACCGCGACGGCCGGATCCTGACGGGGACCGCGAGCACCGAGCGGCTGATCGGCCGCCGCCCCGGCGAGCTGCGCGGCATGCGGTTCTCCGACCTCGTCGGCGAGCCGGAGGTGTGGGCCGACCTGGAGGAGCTGACCGACGTCCACGAGGTGGGACATGGCTTCGCGACCCTGCGCCGCCCCGACGGCAGGAGCGCCGACGTGCGGATCGACGTCTTCCCGCTGCTGCCCGACCGCGCGCCCCGCCAGCTCGTCGCCCTCACCGCGGGCGACGCGGCCCGCCGCCAGGAGGAGAACCGCGCGCTGATGCGGGCGCTGTTCTCGCAGAGCAGGGTCGGCCTGGCCATCCACGACGCGGACCTGCGCATCACGCGCATGAACGGCGACCCCGCGGGCGTCGCCCGCCCCACCGACGCGCCCCGGGGGTTCACCCTCCCCGCCGCGCTCGACGACATCCTGGTGGCCGAGGACGCCCGGGCCACCCTCGACCGGTTCCGCCACGTGACCGCCGTCGGCGAGCCGCTCAT
The DNA here is from genome assembly GCF_003626575.1 of Streptomyces radicis. Taxonomy (GTDB): domain Bacteria; phylum Actinomycetota; class Actinomycetes; order Streptomycetales; family Streptomycetaceae; genus Streptomyces; species Streptomyces radicis. The sequence goes on from NZ_RBDY01000001.1 coordinate 416,366, forward strand.
CCAGTGGGAGCACTCGGGGCGCCTGAAGGCCGCCCCGCAGCGGGAGCGGCTGCTCGCCAGGTCCGCGCTCCGCCTCCAGGACACCAGGGGCCGCCCGCTCGGCGTGCTGAGCATCTTCAGCGACATCACCGAACAGCGGTTCGCCGACCGCAGGATGGACCTGCTGCACGACGCGGCCCAGCGCATCGGCCCCTCACTCGACGTCACCCGCAACGCGGAGGAGCTGGCCCGCGTGCTCGTCCCCCGGTTCGCCGACCTCGCCGCCGTCGACCTCTCCGAGGCGCTGCTCACCGGCGACGAGCCCGGCGCGGTCCACCACGGCGCGCCCGTGCGCCGGGTCGCCGCCGAGGCGGCCGACGGCGCGTGGCCGCCGGGGGCGCACGCCTGCGGCGCGACGTTCCGGATCCACCACCCGCCGGACCACTCCACGCCCGAGGTGCGCACCCTGCGCGAGGAAGAGGTCACCGAGCTGCGCACCGGATCCGTCGAGGACGCCCCTGACGCCCGCCCCGACGCCGACGACGGCGGGCTCCTGCCCGACGAGCACGGCTCCCGCATGGCCATCCCGCTGCGCGCCAGGGGACAGGTGCTCGGCTCGCTCGCCGTGTGGCGCTCGCCCGAGCGCCCGGCGTTCGGCGACTGGGACGCGGAGCTGGCCGAGGAGATCGGCTCACGCGCCGCGCTCAGCGTCGACAACGCCCGCCGCTACACCCGCGAACACCGCACCCTGGAGAGCCTCCAGCGCAGCCTGCTGCCCCAGCCCGACTTCGCGTTCAGCGCCGCGCGCGCCGCGGGCGGCTATGTGCCCGCGGCCACCGCGGCGGGCATCGGCGGCAGCTGGTACGACGTCATCCCGCTCTCCTCCGCGCGCGTCGCGTTCGTCATCGGCGACGTCGCCGGGCACGGGCTGAGCGCCACCGCCACGATGGGCAGGCTCCGCACGGCCGTCCAGACCCTCGCCGACCTCGACCTCGCCCCCGACGAGCTCCTGAACCGCCTCGACGACCTCGCCATCCGCCTCGCCGACGTCGAGCCGCACCCGGACGGCACGCGCGGCGGCGCCATCGGCGCCACGTGCCTGTACTGCGTCTACGACCCCGTCACCGGGCACTGCGCCATGGCCGCCGCCGGGCGCGTCCCACCCGTGGTCGCGGAGCCCGGCGGCCCGGCCAGGGACGTCACCCTCGAGCCAGGACCCTCCCTCGGGACCGGCGGCCCCCCGTTCGAGACGGCGAGGCTGCGCCTCGAACCCGGCAGCATGCTGCTGTTCTTCAGCGAGCAGCTCGTCGCCCGATCCGGGGAGGGCCGGGCAGGCGGCGCCCATGGCCGCGCGCGCCGACTCGCCCTGCTCCGCGACCGGGTGACCGCGTCGGCCGCGGCGGGCGACGCGCCCGCGACGGTCGGGCGCGCCGTCCTCGACGCGCTGCTGCCCGACCGCTCCCCGGCCAACGACGTGGCGCTGCTCGCCGCGACCGTGCACGCGCTGCCCGACGACGCCACCGCCGACTGGGAGTTCCCCGCCGACCCCGCCGCCGTGGGCCGGGCCCGCGACGCCGTCATCACCCGGCTGAAGGACTGGGACCTCGCCGAGCACGCGTTCGCCAGCGAACTGATCGTCAGCGAGCTGGTCACCAACGCCATCCGCTACGCGGGCGGCCCCGTCGGGCTCCGGCTCATCCGGGACAAGACCCTCATCTGCGAGGTCTCCGACCCCAGCGAGACGCAGCCGCACCTGCGCCGCGCCCGCCCCACCGACGAGGGCGGCCGCGGCCTGTTCCTGGTCGCCCAGGTCGCCCACCGCTGGGGCAGCCGCTACACCGTCTCGGGCAAGACGATCTGGACCGAGCAGCTGATGGAGCAGGCCGACCGGTAGGGGCGTCACCGGGTCGGCCGCCGGGCGGCGTTGTCAGTGGCAACGCCTAAGGTGTGGCTCGTGACCGTACGTGCCCGGACGACCAGCTCCCCGACCCCCGCGAGGACCGCCCCAGGACCGGCGGCCGACGAAGGACTCGCCCGTCGGCTGCGCGCCCTCGCCTGCACCGCGCCGCTGCACGACCTCGACGCCCGCAAGGCCAACCTCGCGGGCGAGTACGGCACCTACGCCATGGCCGAGGTGGCGCTCGCCGCGATCGATCACGTCACCCTCAGCATGGACTTCGACACCGGCGCGGACCACGAGGAGATAATCGCCCGCCTGCTGCCCCGCGTCGCCGCCCAGGCCCCCGGCCGTCCCCCCACCGAGCACGAGCGCGTCGCCCGCTGGGTGTTGGACAACCTGATCAACGTCGGGAGCGTCGACCGCGGATTCCGCGCGGTCTACGGGACGTTCGACCCCGACGGCGCCTATGTCCGCAGGGACTACGACTTCAAGCTCATCGAGGAGGTCCCGGGACCCGGCGGCGCGGTCTATCTGCGCACCACCGACGAGGCGGTCAACGTCCTGGTGGGCGCCCTCGACACCGATGTCACCAGCGCGCAGATCGCCGCCGAGGTCAAGCTCGACGTGCTCATCAGCCGCGGCCGCCTCGCCGACGCCCAGCTGGCCGCCGAGCAGGCGCGTTACCGCACGGTGCAGTACGCCGAGACGCTGCGCCGCACCCTGGAGACCACCAGGCGCGACGTCCGCGCCGTCGACTGGCTGCACACCGTCCCCGACCTCATCACCGAGGCCCTCGACCACATCGCCGACCGGTACCGCCACGAGAACGCCATCCTGACGAACATCCGCCGCGCCCGCGACGAGGCCGTCGACACCGGGCACAAGCTGCGCGCCGCCGAGCTGGTGGACATCGTCAAGGACTGCATCCGCCGCCACACCCGCCTCCAGAGCAGGCTGCTCGAGGCCGGGCCCCTCTTCCGCGCCGAGCAGGACCGGCAGGCGTTCCGCGCGCCCGCCGCCCGCGCGGGGACCGACCTGTACGGGCAGCTGCTCGCGCCGCTGCTGCCCCTCCCCGTCGAGCGGGCCACCCGCGTCACCGACGCCTTCTTCGCCCGCGGCACCGGACCGCGCCCGCCGGGCGCCGTCCGCGTCGCCGACCTCGTCGAGCTGCTGCTCACCCCGCCCACGCCCCGCGAGCACCTGGGCGCCGAGCTGCCGGAGCCCGACCTCGTCGCCACCCCGGACGACAGCCGGTTCAGCGACGAACAGCTCGCCGCCGCCCTCGAGTTGCTCCAGCTCCCCGAGGACGCGCCCCGCCGCCTCTCCGGGCTGCTCGCCGACGCGCGGCGCGCCGACCCCGACCTGCCCCACCTGGTCGCGCTGCTCGCCGTGCACGCCGCGAGCCCGCCGGTCGGCACCGCGCACCGCCAGGGCGAGTCCCGGCTGCTGTTCGCCGTCGACGACGGCACCCCGCTCGCCGACCCCGGCTTCGGGGGCGCCGACCTGATCGTCGGCACCGCCCTGCTCGGCCGGGTCGAGCACGCCGCACACGAGGAAGCCCCATGACAGAGAGCCGCACCGAGCCACGCCCCGACGCCCCCGCCGACGGCACGCGCGCCGGGGACCGGCGCGCCGAGGGCCCGCGCCCGCTCACCCCGGCGGACGCCGCCGACGCCGCGCGCCTGGTCTCCTTCGGCCTCCAGCCCAAGCTGGTCCCGGCCCGCGACGCCGAGTACGCCGGGCTCCTGCGGCGTTACCAGGAGGACCCCGCGTTCGCCAGGGTCGCCGACGCCGTCGCCACGGGGCTCGGGCTCGTCGTCCTCGAGGTCTCGCCGCGCGCCGGGATGGCGGTCACCGCCGCCGACGACTCCGTGTTCGCCGTCCGCATGGGCGAGTACGCCCGCCGCGCCACCGCCGACACCGCCGACCGCTTTCTGCACGGCCTGGCCCATCTCGCCGTCGCCGCCCTTGCGTTCCCCCGCCCCGAGGACCTCGCCGACGACGGATACCTCGGCCGGATCACGGTCAACGGCGTGGAGGCGTTCGTCCGCCAGGCGTGCCGCCGCCTGGCGGAGCGCGCCGCCGAGCACGGCGAGATCACCGACCCGGCCACCGACGCCCCCGGACTCGAGGCAGCCTGGCGGGTCTTCGACCGCCGCAGCGCCACCGGGGCCACCAAGGACGCCCGCAGGCTGGCGGGTTCGACCACCGGCATCGTCGGCAAGGCGGTCGCGTTCCTCGCCGACTCCGGCTTCCTCCAGCGCACCGGCGACGACGCCGGGGGCGCGTACCGCACCACCGCGCGCTACCAGTTGCAGGTCAGGGACATGGCGGCGGGCGCCGCGATGTCCGAGCTGCTCGCCCTCGGCGTCGTCCCCACCGACGACGGCTCGGGCTCCCTGGTCCCGGCCGCGACCGACGACTCCCTCGACCTGGTGGACGGGGCGGGGCTTCCGTTCCACCGCTGACCCACGTCCGACCCACGCCCGCGCACACCCCGAAGAGACCCGCCATGTACGAGCTGTCCCGGATCCGCCTCTACTCCATCGGGCCGGCCGGCGCCCGGTACGCCGACACCGTGCTCGACCTGCGCGACGTCGGCGATCCCGTGCCGAGCCCCGCGCCCACCCAGGCGGACTTCTTCGAGGACGAGCCCGTCGGGCCGCCCCGCCGCCCTGCCCCGGCGGGCGTCCTCTTCCTGGAGAACGGCGGGGGCAAGTCCGTGCTGCTCAAGCTGATCTTCTCGGTGATGCTCCCCGGCCACCGCAACACCCTGGGCGGCGCGAGCTCGGGCGTGCTCCGCAAGTTCCTGCTCGCCGACGACTGCGGCCATGTCGCCCTGGAGTGGCAGCACACCCTCACCGGCGAGACCGTCGTGGTCGGCAAGGTCAGCGAGTGGCGCGGACGCCAGGTGAGCAGCGACCCGCGCAGGTTCGCCGAGGCGTGGTACTCGTTCCGCCCTGGCCCCGGCATGAGCCTCGACTCGCTGCCCGTGGCCGAGTCCACCGTGCTGCGCCCCCGCCCCGACGCCGCCGACGGCACGTCGGGCGCCCGGGGCAGGCGCCGCACCATGAAGGGCTTCCGCGACGTCCTGACCGAGACGGGCAGGTCCTACCCCCATCTCGACGTCGTCTGGGAGGAGGTCCACGAGCGCTGGGTCGACCACCTGGGCCGCCTCGGCCTCGACCCCGAGCTGTTCAGGTACCAGCGCGAGATGAACGCCGACGAGGGCGAGGCCGCGGGCCTGTTCTCCGTGAAGAACGACTCGGACTTCACCGACCTGCTGCTGCGCGCCGTCACCGACACCCGCGACACCGACGGGCTCGCCGACCTCGTGCACGGCTTCGCCCACAAGCTGGGCCGCCGCGCCGAGCTGTCCGCGGAGCGGGAGTTCACCGCGGGATCCCTCGACCTGCTGGCCCGCGTCACCGAGGCGGCGGCCGAGCGCGAGTCCGCGCGCGCCGTGCACGGCACCGCCGAGCGCCGCACCCGCGCCCTCGCCCGGCGGCTGACCGCCAGGGGCCTGGCCGAGCGGTCCCGCGCCGCCGAGCTGGCCGCCCGCGTCGCCACCGCCGCGGCCGCGGCCTCGGACGCCGACCGCTCGCGGGCCCACGCGGCCCGCACTGCCGCCGAGTTGGACTTCAGGCACGCGTCGCTCGCGCTGGCCGCCGCGGAGAAGGGCGCCGCGGCGCAGCGCAGGGAGCTGAGCGAGGCCCGCACCCTCCACGCCGCCTGGCAGGCCGCCGAGACGGTCCTCGCCCACCGGGCCGCCGCCGACCGTTCGGCCCGCGTCGCCGCCGCGATCCGCGAGGCCGAGCGGGACGCCGCCCCCGCCCTGGCCGCCCGTGGCCGGGCGGCGGCCGCGCTGGTGCGCGCCCTGCACGCGGCCGCCGCCGCGAGCGAGGGCGTCGCGGCCGATGGCGAGGAGCGCGCCGCCGCCCTCAGAGCGGACTCCGAGGCCGCCCACCGCGACGCCACCGCGGCCGCCACCGAGGCCCAACGCGCCCGCAGCGAGGCCGAGCACCTGCGTCAACGCCTCGCCGAGGTCGAGCAGGAGACCGCGGAGGCCGTCCGCGCCGGCTGGCTCGAGGGCGCGGGCCCGCACGCGGACCCGGCCCGCGCGGCGCTCGCCGCGAGCGACGCCGAGCAGGCCGCCGTCGCCGCGTGGGAGGCGGCCAGGGAGACCGCCGCCCGCACCGCCGAAGAGGCCAGGGCCGCCGCCGCGGAGCACGCCGCCGCCGAGCTGGCCGCGGCCCGCGCCGCCGACGCCGCCCAGGCCGCCGACGCGGCCCACGCGGCCGAGCACCGCGCGGCCGCCGCCCTCGCGGGCGAGGAGCGCCTGGCCACGCTGCTCGGCCTCGCCCCCGCACCCGCGCCGGGCGAGCGACCCGACGGCGCCGAGGCCGCGGGCGGCCAGGCGCCGCTCGGCGCCGATGAGGTGGACCGTTCCGCCGAGACCCTGGGCGAGCTGCTCGACGAGGCCGTCGCGACGGCCGAGCGCCGCCTGTTCGACCTGCGGACCGCCGCGGCCGACGACTCCCGCATCCTGGGCGCCCTGGGCGACGGCGGGCTGCTGCCGCCGGGGCCCGACGTGCTGGCCACCGTCGAGTTCCTCGGCGAGCACGGCATCCCCGCGCTGCCGGGCTGGCGCTATCTCGCCCAGGCCGTCGACCCGGTCGACCACGCCGCCGTGCTCGCCGCGCGCCCCGAGCTGGTCGACGGCGTGATCATCACCGACCCCGACAGCCACGCCCGCGCCCGCGAGGCGCTCGGCGCCGCCGCGCTGCTACCCCGCTCCGCCGTCGCCGTCGGCACCGCCGCCGCGCTGCTCGCCCCCACCCCGCCGCCCGGCGGCCAGGACAGCGGCGTCTTCCTCGTCCCGCCCAACCCCGCGATGCACGACGAGCGCGCCGCCGACGCCGAGCGCCACGCCCTGCGCGAGCGCGCCACCGCGCGCGACGCCGACATCCGCGCGCTGGCCGCCGGGATCGCCGCCGACCGCCGCCTGGCCGCCCGCCTCGCGTCGTGGCGCGCGGGCTGCCCCGCGGGGCGCCTTGCCGAGCTGGCCGCGGGCGCCGAGGCCGCGGCGACCGCCGCCGAGGCCGCCGCCCGCCGCCTCACCGACGCGGCCGCCGCCCGCGCCGCCGCCGATGAGACCGCGGCCGAGGCCGCCGCCGCCCGCGACGACCGGCAGGAGGCCGCCCAGCGCGCCCGCCGCTCGGCCGACGCCCTGGCAGGCCTGGCCTCCCGGCTGCGCGAGCGGGCCCGTTGGGCCGCCAGGGTCAGGGAGTTGACCGCCGACGCCGCCGAGGCCGAGGCCCGATCCGCCGCCTGCCTCGACCGCGCCCGCGCCGCCGACGAGGACCACCGCGGCGTCCAGCGCGCGGCCGACGACGCGCGCCGGACCGCGCGCGCCCTGCGCGCCGAGCGCGCCGAGGTCACCGGCGCCCCCGAGGACCCCGAGCCGCCCGCCCCCTCGAGGGCCGAGGCGTCGCTGCCCGCGCTGCGCGAGGCGTACCGCTCGGCCTCCCAGCTCTACGAGAAGGTCGGCGTCGGCGCCGACCTCCGCGCCGAGCAGGCCCGCGCCGAGGGCGACGAGAGCGCCGCCCTTGCCGCGCTCGACCGCCTGAGCAACAAGGTGCGCACGCGCGCCGCCCGCCTCCTCGACGGCACCGAGGGCGCCGACGGCCCGTCACGACAGGCCGCGGCCGCCCGCGCCGAGGCCCTGGTCCAGCTGATCGAGGGCCGCGCGGCCACCGCGAGCGAGCAGCTGGGGCGGCTGCGCGGCGAGGCCGAGCGGCTCGCCCCCGCCGAGGGCGGCGCCCACATCGAGCTGCCCGACGAGCTGGTCCCCGCCGACGCCGAGCGCGCCAGGGAGCTGTGCAGGGCCGCCACCGCCGACGTCGCCGCGCGCGAGGCCGCGCTCCAGGCCGCGCGCGAGACCCACGAGGAGCTGTCGGCCGACCACCGCGCCGCCCAGGACGCGGCAGGCGGCTTCGACGAGATCGCCGCGCTCCTGCGCGACCTGCTGCGCGACCCCCCGCCGGGCCAGGCCCCCGCCGACGCCGCCACGGGCGAGCCCGAGCCCGCGGCGCCCGAACCCTATGGCGGCACCCTCGCTGAGGCCCGCGAGATCGCCACCGCGACCCGCCGCGACCTGCGGTCACGCGCCGCGGGCCTGGCCGCCGCCGAGGCCGCCGTCAGGGAGGCCGCCGACCGCCTGGTCCGGCACGCCAACGCCACCAGGTTCGAGCACGTCCGCACCCCCGCCCGCCAGCAGATCAGGGAGCTGCCCACCGCCGCACTCCCGGCCCACTCCGCCGCCTGGGCCGAGGCGTTCGCCCCCAGGCTGCGCGTACTCACCGACGAGCTGGCCCAGTTGGAGCGGAACCGGGACGGCATCGTCGACCGGCTGCGCGGCCTGGTCGAGTCCTCGCTCGACACGCTGCGCTCGGCCCAGCGGCTCTCCCGGCTCCCCGAGGGCCTCGGCGAGTGGTCGGGCCAGGAGTTCCTGCGGATCCGCTTCGACGACCCCGACCAGGCCACCCTCACCGAGCGCCTCGGCGAGGTCGTCGACGAGACGACCCGCGCCGCCGTCAGGAAGAACGCGGACCTGCGCCGTGACGGCATGTCGCTCCTGCTCCGCGGCGTCCACGCGGCCCTCGGCCCGCGCGGCGTCCAGGTCGAGATCCTCAAGCCCGACGCGGTGCTGCGCGCCGAGCGGGTCCCCGTCGGGCAGATGGGCGACGTGTTCTCCGGCGGCCAGCTGCTCACCGCCGCCATCGCGCTGTACTGCACGATGGCCGCCCTCAGGGGGAACGACCGGGGCCGCGACCGCCACCGCCACGCGGGCACCCTGTTCCTCGACAACCCCATCGGCCGCGCCAACGCCACCTATCTCCTGGAGCTGCAACGCGCGGTCGCCGACGCCCTGGGCGTGCAGCTGCTGTACACCACGGGCCTGTTCGACACGACGGCGCTCGCGGAGTTCCCGCTGGTCATCCGCCTGCGGAACGACGCGGACCTCCGCGCGGGGCTCAAGTACATCAGCGTCGAGGAGCACTTGCGCCCCGGGCTGCCCTCGCGCGAGCGGGCGGCCGAGCCGGTGCACGGCGAGATCACCGCCACCCGCGTCTTCCGCCGTCCCGCCGCCACCGCGGACGAGCCGGGGCGGTGACGGCCGAACGGCCCGCGGCGACCCGCCCGTTCAGCGGCGGCGGGCCAGCGGGCGCCGCCGCGCCGCGCTGCTCGGCGCCGACACCACACCGTTGCGCTGGAGCCACGCCTGCCGCGTGATCCAGATGTCGAGCACCGCCCAGGTCGCCACGAACGTACTGGCCACCGAGGAGAGCACCATGGGGAACGCCAGCCAGGATCCGGCGAGGGTGCACAGGAGCACCACGACGACCTGGGTCAGCGTCAGTGCGATGATGATGACGGCGCGCACCGCTGCGGTGCGGACCGTGTCCGGCATGCGGGGTCTCGCATACACTCCGCCTTCGCTCCCTGTCAGGTGAGATGCGCGGATATGTCCTCCGTCCCACATGGTAGAACGCCTTGCGGGCCGGGTCAGGACGCCCCAGGACGAGCGCCCCGTCGAGTCAACTCCAGGCGATCCCCGGGTGATAGGCGAGCGCGCGCCCGACCGGTAGTAGGCTCGCGCTGCCGGACGGTGTCGGTGACCGCCGTCGGCTCGCCGGGAGAACCCAAGGGGAGGGCATGCGCTTTCGCGGCACATCGGTGCGACGCAGGACGGCGGCCCTGATGCTGGTGCCCCTGCTGTCGCTCGTGTCGGTCTGGGCGGTGGCGACGTTCATCACCGTGTCCGACGCCCGGTCCGCCCTCGCCGCCTCCGACGCGGCCGACTTCCTGACCGGGCCCACGCAGGGCGTGATCGGCGCGGTGCAGGCGGAGCGCCGCCAGTCGCTGCTCCACCTCGGGGACCCGCGCAGGGCCGAGGAGTTGAGCCGCCTCCAGGATCTGCGGGCCGCCACCGACGAGGCCATGGCCGGGCTCAGGGACGCGGCGGGCCGGGGCAGGGGCGACCTGGGCGGCACGGGAGAGGAGCGCCTCGACGCGCTGCTCGCCGCGCTCGACGACCTCGACCAGCTGCGCGACCAGGTCGACAGCAACACCATCGACCGCCCCGACCTCCTGGACGCCTACAGCGGCGTGACCGGCCCTGGCCTCGGCCTCCTCGCCGTCCTCCCCCCCGGCGCGGGAGCGGACAACGACCGGCGGTTCCGCGCCGTCGTCGGCCTCGCCCAGGCCCGCGAGCACCTGTCCCAGGAGGACGCGCTCGCGGCGGGCGCGCTGGCCGCTGGCGTGGTCACCACCTCCGAGCTGCGCGGGATCGACACCCGGATCGTCAGGCGCGAGACGGCGTACGAGACGTTCCTGCCCGACCTCCCGGTCGACGACCGGCAGGCCCACGAGAGCTTCTGGGACAGCGGCCGCGGGCGCATCCTGGTCACCACCGAGGAGGGCCTGCTCGAGGGCGGCGCCCCCGTCGTTCCCGCCGACCACTGGGCCGACGCGGCCACCGGCGCCCTGGAGTCGCTGGGCGAGCTGGCCGACGAGGCGAGGGGCGCGGCCGACGAGGACACGGGCCCGGCCGTCACCGGCGCCGTGTGGCGCGCCGTCCTGGTGGGCGGCGTCGGCCTGGTGGCCGTGGTCGTCTCCGCGGTCGTCGCGCTGCGCGTCGGGCGCGGCCTCGACCGGGACCTCCAGGCCCTGTCCCGTGAGGCCAGGGACGCCGCCGAGCTGCGGCTCCCCGGCGTGATGCGGCGGCTCGACGTCGGCGAGCACGTGGACGTGGAGACCGAGGCGCCGCGCCTGGAGTACCCGCCCGACGAGGTCGGCGAGATCGGCCGCGCCCTCAACACCCTTCAGCGCGAGGCCGTTTCCGCCGCCGTCGAGCGCGCGGAGACCCGCCGCGGCGTCTCCGAGGTGTTCGTCAACCTCGCCCGGCGCAACCAGGTCCTGCTGCACCGTCAGCTCGGCCTGCTCGAGGCGTTGGAGCGCCGCACCGAGACGGCCGACGAGCTGACCGACCTCGTCCGCGCCGACCACATCGCCACGCGCATGCGGCGGCACGCCGAGGGCCTTGTCATCCTCTCGGGCGCGGCCCCCGCGCGGCAGTGGCGCAAGCCCGAGCAGCTGATGGACGTGGTCAGGGCGGCCGTCGACGAGGTCGAGGAGTACGAGCGCGTCGAGATCCACCGGCTGCCCCCGCTGGCCGTCACCGGAGGAGCGGTCGCCGACCTCACCCACCTCGTCGCCGAGCTCCTGGAGAACGCCACGGTGTTCTCCCCGCCGCACACCGCCGTGCAGGTCACGGGCGAGCGCGTCCCGCACGGCTTCACCCTGGAGATACACGACCGCGGCCTCGGCATGACCGCGGAGGCGCTGCGCGAGGCCAACCAACGGCTCGCCGAGACGCCCGAGTTCGAGCTGTCCCACACCGACAGGATCGGCCTGTTCGTCGTCTCGCGCCTCGCCGACCGGCACGGCATACGCGTCGCGCTCAGGGACTCGCCCTACGGCGGCACCACCGCCGTCACCCTGATCCCGGGCGAGCTGCTCACCGAGACCGCGGAGGAGCCGCCCGAGCGGGAGCGGCTCCCGCGCTCCCCGCACCGCCCCGCGCTCCTGCACGGCCCGATGGACGGCCCGGTCGAGCTCGAGGCCCCCGTCGGCCCCGACGACCACGACCCGGCGGCCGAGCCTCCCGTGGAGCACACCGCGGCCCAGGAGCCCGACACGGTGACCCCGCTCCCTCGGCTGCCCCAGCGCCGGGCCGCGCCCGTGCTGGTCTCCGACCACGGCCGCACGGTCGGCCCGCCGCCCGAGGCCGAGCAGGAGGCGCGCGGACCGGCCCGCCACCGGCAGCAGCGCCCCGGGACCGAGGGCACCACGGGCGCGGGGCTGCCGCGCCGCGCCCGGCACGCGGCCCCCGCGGGGCCCGTCGCCCCCGCCGCCTCCGTTCCGGCCCCCGGCTCCACCCGGGAGGCCGAAGCACCACCCGAGCTCGACGCCGAGCAGGTGCGGTCCCGCATGGCCGCCCTGCAACGCGGCTGGCGGCTCGGCCGTCAGCAGAGCGAACCGGACGGGGACGACTCCCCGCCCCTGGCCCGCCCTTAAGAGACCCAGATCACCGTGAGGCAGGACCGATGACCGCACCGGAGGCCGGGAGCCCGCAGGAGAGCAGGCAGATCGGAGCGCTCCTGGACGAGCTGGTCACGCGCGTGCCCAGCATCCGCCACGCCCTCGTCCTGGCAGCCGACGGGCTGCCCCGAGGCGCCTCGCGCTCGCTGAGCAGGGAGGACGGCGAGCAGTTGGCGGCGGTGGCCTCCGGCTTCCACAGCCTGGCCAGAGGCGTCGGCCAGCACTTCGAGACGGGCTCGGCCCGGCAGACCCTGGTCGAGCTCGACGACGCGTTCCTGCTGGTCGCCGCGGCCGGGTCGGGCAGCGCGCTGGCCGTCTTCGCCGAGTCGGACGCCGACATCGGCACGGTCGCCTACGAGATGACGCTCCTGGTGCAGAGCTTCGGCTCGTCCCTGTCCACCGCGCCGCGCACCATTCCCGGCAACGCCTTCTGACCGACCGCTTGTTCTCGGGTCCGCCGCGCTCGTGTCCCGAACAGGTGACAACGCCGACCGGGCGCGAACCGTTCGCCGCCGCGTCACGTCGATGCGGATGACGGCGGCGGCCCGGGACCGACGGGGGTGGCTCCGGACCGCCGTCGTCCCTGGCGCCAGGGCGGCGGGCGGTCAGGGCGGCGGGCGGTCAACGGCCGCCGGAGAGCGCGCTCCTGTCCACCGGGAAGTCGAACTGCCGCCTCGGGAACGGCTCGTCGTCGAGCGCGAAGTGCCACCACTCGGTGTCCACCGGCGCGAAGCCCTCCGCGGTGAGCGCCGCGCGCAGCAGGGCGCGCGCCTCCCGCTGCTCGTCGTCCACGTCGTCGGACGAGGGGGCCGAGCGCGGGTCGAAGAAGTCGAAGCCCGTCCCCATGTCGACCTGGCGACCCGAGCGCCGCACCAGCGTGACGTCCACGGCGCTGCCGCGGCTGTGCCCCGAGCGTTCGGCGAGATAGCCCTCGTCGAACAGCCGGTCCTTGGGCACCCTCGGATAGAACTCCTCGCGCCGCCCCGTCGCGTCGGGGTCGTCCGCCCAGCGCAGAAAGGACTCCACGGCCCGCCGCGGCCGGTAGCAGTCGTACACCAGCAGCCCGAACCCCCGCTCGCCCAGCGCCCGATGCGCGCGGCGCAGAGCGAGCGCGGCGTCCCGCGTGAGGAGGCACACCGGCTCGCGGTAGCCGTCCACCACGCGCCCCGTGAAGTTGTCGCGCGTGGCGTAGCGGATCTCCTGCCGGATGCCGGGGGCCACGTCGGCGAGGTCGACGAACGCGTCGGGTGCCCTGGCCCCGGCCGCCGCGGGCGCCCCCGAAGCGGCGAGTCCGCCCAGCAGCGCGACCAGCCAGAGAGCTGCGGTGAGGCGGCGCACACACCACTCCTACCAGCGGCCCGCGGCGCCCGCAGGCGCTCGCGGCCCGGCTGCCCGGCGTTCGGGTGGCGCGACCCCGGCGCGGCCCCGGCCTGACCCCGGCCTGACCCTGGCGCCACCCTGGTGCGCGCCCGCGTCTGGTGGCATCGTCTGCTCAGCCGTGCCACGCGTACCCGCCGGGAGGCGCCATGACTGTCCCCACGTCCGCACCGCCGTCCGCCCCCGAGCCGCTGTGGCGGCCCTCGGCGCAACGGGCCTCCGCCGCGCGGCTGACCCGTTTCCACGCCTGGGCCGCCGAGCGGCACGGCGCCCCCGCGCCCGTCGAGGGGGACGCGGCGGCGAGCTACGCGGCGTTGCACGGCTGGTCGGTGAGGGATCTGGAGGCGTTCTGGCGCGCGGTCGCCGAGTGGTTCGACGTCCGCTTCGCCACGCCGTACGGAGCGGTGCTCGGCGCGCGGACGATGCCGGGCGCCGAGTGGTTCCCCGGCGCGACCCTCAACTACGCGGAGCACGCCCTGCGCACGGGCGAGGACCCGGCGCGCGCCGACGAGCCCGCGCTGCTCGCCGTGGACGAGCGCCACGAGCCCGAGCCGATCAGCTGGGCCGAGCTGCGCCGCCGCGTCGGCTCGCTCGCCGCGGCGCTGCGCGAGCTCGGCGTGCGGCCCGGCGACCGGGTCAGCGGCTATCTGCCCAACATCCCCGAGGCCGTCGTCGCGCTGCTCGCCACCGCGGCGGTGGGCGCGGTGTGGACGTCGTGCGCCCCCGACTTCGGCGCGCGCAGCGTCCTCGACCGGGTGCACCAGGTGGAGCCGGTGGTGCTGTTCGCCGTCGACGGCTACCGCTACGGCGGGAAGGTCCACGAACGCGCCGCCACGGTCGCCGAGTTGCGCGAGGGGCTGCCCACGCTGCGGGCCACCGTGCACATCCCGCTGCTCGGCTCGGCCGCGCCCGAGGGGGCGCTCGAGTGGGCGGCGCTGACCGGCTCCGACGTCGAGCCGGAGTTCGAGCGGGTGCCGTTCGACCACCCGCTGTGGGTGCTGTACTCCTCGGGCACCACCGGGCTGCCCAAGGCGCTGGTGCAGTCGCAGGGCGGCATCCTGCTCGAACACCTCAAGCAGATCGGCCTCCACTGCGACCTCGGCCCGGGGGACCGGCTGTTCTGGTACACCTCCACCGGCTGGATGATGTGGAACTTCCTGGTCTCGGCGCTGCTGACGGGCACCACGGCGGTGCTCTACGACGGCAGCCCCGGCCATCCGGACACCGGCGCGCAGTGGCGGGTCGCCGAGCGGACGCGCGCCACCCTGTTCGGCACGTCGGCCGCGTATGTCATGGCCTGCGCCAAGGCGGACGTCCACCCCCGGCGCGACCTCGACCTGTCCGCCACCCGCTGCGTGGCCACCACGGGCTCGCCGCTGCCGCCCGACGGGTTCCGCTGGCTGCACGACGAGGTCGGCGACGACCTGTGGATCGCGTCGGTCAGCGGGGGCACGGACGTGTGCAGCTGCTTCGCGGGCGCCGTGCCCACGCTCCCGGTCTGGACGGGGGAGTTGCAGGCCCCGGGGCTCGGCACCGACCTGCGCGCCTTCGGGCCCGACGGCACCCCCCTGGTCGACGAGGTGGGCGAGCTCGTGGTGACCGCGCCGATGCCGTCGATGCCGATCTCCTTCTGGAACGACCCCGGAGGACGCCGTTACCACGACAGCTACTTCGACATGTTCCCCGGCGTGTGGCGGCACGGCGACTGGACGACCCTCACCTCACGCGGCACGGTCGTCATCCACGGCCGCTCCGACTCCACGCTCAACCGGCAGGGGGTGCGCATGGGTTCGGCCGACATCTACGAGGCCGTCGAACGGCTGCCGGAGATCAGGGAGTCGCTGGTCATCGGCGTCGAGGAGCCGGACGGCGGCTACTGGATGCCGCTGTTCGTCACGCTCGCCGACGGCGCGGCGCTCGACGACGAGCTGCGCGCCAGGATCCGCGCCGCCATCAGGTCCGCGCTCTCCCCGCGTCATGTGCCCGACGAGATCATCGAGATCCCCGGCGTCCCGCACACGTTGACGGGCAAGCGCCTCGAGGTCC
The DNA here is from genome assembly GCF_003626575.1 of Streptomyces radicis. Lineage (GTDB taxonomy): Bacteria > Actinomycetota > Actinomycetes > Streptomycetales > Streptomycetaceae > Streptomyces > Streptomyces radicis. Next base: position 431,835 of record NZ_RBDY01000001.1, read on the forward strand.
CCGTCAAACGCCTCCTCCAGGGCGCCGCGCTCACCTCGGCGGTCAACCCGGGCTCGGTCGACGACCCCAGGCTGCTCGGCTTCTTCGAGAAGCTGGCCGCCGAACGGGCCACTGTCAGTGGCGGCGACTACTCTCGGTGATCGAACGCTTTCGATCCGTCGAGGGGGAGTCATGGCACACACCACGGGGCGCGCGTCGCGGCGCGCGGCCGTTCCGCTGGGGGAGTCGGCAGGCACGGTCGCGGTCATCGCCGACGAGGCCGCGTTCGCGCTGATGCGCGGGTACGGCAGCTTCCGCTTCACCGACCATCCCAGCTATCTGCGGCGCACCGAGGCGCTGCTGCGCGCGCTGGCCCGCCGTCACGGGCACACGAGCGTGGCCCTGTTCGACCCGGTCGGCTTCGCCGACTTCTGCGAGCGGGAGCGCCTGTCACCCGACAGCCAGGCCGCCCGCGCGCGCTACACCGCGGAGATCGCCGCGCGCGGCCCGACGGTGGCCTACGACGGGCAGCCGCTCGACCGGCTGGTCCCTGAGCTGCTCGCCGAGCACATGCGCTGGGAGACCTGGGAGGTGGGCACGGATCTGCTGGCCGCGGCCGGGCCCTGCCCCCGCTGCGGCGCCCCGCAGTCGCGCTGCGCCTTCAGACGGGCGGCGGGCCTGCTGGCCGCGGCGCTCGAGTGGGTCCCGCCGGGGACGCACCACGTGGTGTGCAGCCTGATCACCGAGCCGGGCCCGCTGACCGCTTCCGTGCGCGCGGTGCGCGGCGCTGACGGCTCGTTGGAGATGGCCGAGCCGGAGGCGCTGGTGCTCTGCACGCTCCTCGCCGTCGGCCTGGCGACGGGCGATCCCGGCGGTCTTGTGCTGCGTTCGGCCGCGGACCCGGACGCCGAGCCGCCGCACCGGGGCGAGGAGGTGCGCGGCTGGAGCGTGCGGGACGGGCGGCTGATCCCGCTGACCGAGGGCGGCGTGTTCGCGGCGTACTGCACGGATGTCCTCACCGGCGAGCCCGTTCCGCCCGAGCACGGCGTGGCCTATCGCGCGGCGCCCGCCCTTCCACCCACCGACTGCCAGGGGCCATGAGCCGCGGCCCCCGGGGCTCACTCCCCCGAGAGCACCGCGAGGGCCGCGGCGCGCGCGTCGTCCGCGCTGTCCGCGGCCCGCGCGGCGGCGGCCGCGCGCCCGCACTGCGCGCGGGTGTGCCGCGCCAGCGTCGCCCTGACCCCGGGGATCGCGGAGGCGCCCATGGAGAGGCTGGTGACGCCGAGTCCGGTGAGCACACAGGCCAGTTGGCGGTCGGCCGCCGCCTCGCCGCACACCCCGCAGCCCTTGCCCTCCGCCGCCGCGGCCTCGGCGGCGGCCGCCACCAGGTCGAGCAGCGCGGGCTGCCACGGGTCCTGGAGCCTGGCGACGGCCCCCAGCTGCCGATCGGCCGCGAAGGCGTACTGCGCCAGGTCGTTGGTCCCGATCGAGAGGAACGCCACCTCACGGAGCAGCGCGCGGGCCCGCAGCGCCGCGGCGGGGATCTCCACCATGGCGCCGCACTCGGCGCGCAGCCCGGCGGCCCGGCACGCGACGGCGAACGCCCGTGCCTCCGCCCGGTCGGCGACCATCGGCGCCATCACCTCGGCGCGGACGGGCAGCCCCTCGGCGGCGGAGGCCAGCGCGCGCAGCTGCGTGTCCAGGATGTCGGGGCGTTCGAGCAGGGCGCGCAAGCCGCGCACGCCCAGCGCGGGGTTGGGCTCGTCGGCGCCCCGAAGGAAGGGGAGGGGCTTGTCCGCGCCCGCGTCCAGCACGCGCACCACGACGCGCCCCTCGGGGAACGCCTCGAACACCTGGCGGTACGCGGCCCGTTGCGTCTCCTCGTCCGGCGGCTCGGCCCCCGAGGATCCCCCCGCGCCCTCGGGCCCGAAGTAGAGGAACTCCGTGCGGAAGAGGCCCACGCCCTCGGCCCCCGCCGCCAGGGCGGCCGGCACGTCGGCAGGGCCGCCGATGTTCGCCAGCAGCGGCACCCGGTGGCCGTCCGACGTGACGCCAGGCCCCACGGCCGCCGCCGCGGCCCGCCGGTCGGCCGCGGTCCTGGTCATCGCGGCCCGTTCCTCGGCGCTGGGATTCACCACGACCTCGCCGGTCCCGCCGTCCAGCGCCACGACGGCGCCCTCGGCCAGGTCCTCCGCGCCCGCGAGCGCCACCACGGCGGGCACCCCCATGGCGCGGGCCAGGATCGCGCTGTGACTGGTCGGCCCGCCCTCCCGGGTGATGAAGCCGAGCACCAACGAGGGATCGAGCAGAGCGGTGTCCGCGGGGGCGAGGTCGCGCGCGACCAGGACATAGGGCTCGTCGCTGTCCGGCACGCCGGGCACGGGGACGCCGAGCAGCCGGGCGACGATCCGGTTGCGCACGTCGTCGAGGTCGGCGACCCGCCCCGCGAGATACTCCCCCGCGCCCGCGAGCAGCCCCCGGTACGCGGCGAACGCGTCGCTCACCGCCCGTTCCGCCGTGGCACCCACGCCGATCCGGCGCGCCACGTCGGCCATGAGCTCGGGGTCACGGGCCATCAACGCCTGGGCCTCGAGCACCGCCTGGGCCTCGCCGCCCGCCAGGGTGCCCCTGGCCACCAGGTCGGCGCCGACGGCCTCGGCCGCCCGCTGGGCCCGGCCCAGCTCGTGCGGCGCCTCGCGCGCCGAGGTCTGCCCGGCCGGCGGCTCGAGCACGGCCGTGCCCAGCTGCCTGACCTCGCCGATCGCCACACCGTGGCTGACGCCGACACCGCGGAGCCTGGTCTCCATGTCACCCGCCTCGGCCCGCCACGTTCGGGCGGTGCGCCATGTCAAAGGGTAGGTGATCCGCCCGGTCCACCCCACTTCGCGCCCCGCCCCCGGCCCCGGACGACCGGCCGGGGGAGCGGCCCCGCGCGGCCGGTAGAGTCAGCACCGCACAGCGCCGGCACGGGGTGAGTAGGAGGGCGTCCGGGTGGAGGTCCAGGAGACAGACATTCAGACGGACCGGATCCTGACCATCCCCAACCTCCTGAGCATGGCCCGCCTCCTCGGCGTCCCGGTCTTCCTGTGGCTGGTGCTCTCCCCGGTCTTCGACGGCCCCGACCTGGACGGCTGGGCGTTGCTCGTCCTCGCGGCCAGCGGCGTCAGCGACTACCTGGACGGCAAGCTCGCCCGCCGGTGGAACCAGATCAGCGCCCTCGGCCGCATCCTCGACCCGGCCGCCGACCGCCTCTACATCCTGTCCACGCTGGTCGGCCTGACGTGGCGCGACATCCTGCCGCTGTGGCTGACCGCGCTGCTGCTCGCCCGTGAGCTGGTGCTGTTGGTCACCGTCTGGCGCCTGGACAGGGCGGGTTATGCCCCTCCGCAGGTGAACTTCCTCGGCAAGGCGGCCACTTTCAACCTGATGTACGCCTTCCCGTTGCTCCTGCTCAGTGAGGGAAGTGGCTGGGTGCCTTCTCTCGCTGCTATTTTCGGATGGGCGTTCGCTGGCTGGGGTACAGCGCTCTACTGGTGGGCAGGGATCCTCTACGTGGTCCAGGTCCGCCGTATCCTCGCGGCGGATGCCACGGCCGACTGAGCTCGCCCTGGCAGCGTCGCAGGGGCTTGGAGCCCGCATGTGTCGCACTTTTCCGGGGAGAGCCACCCCGGGCCCGGGCCCCTCCAGACGGGCGCAGTCGGAGTGACTGTCGACTCCCCAAGGAGGACACTTCCGATATGAAGGCCGTCGTAATGGCTGGTGGCGAAGGCACCCGGCTTCGCCCGATGACCGCGAGCATGCCCAAGCCGCTGCTGCCCGTGGCAAACCGCCCGATCATGGAGCATGTGCTCCGGCTGCTGAAGCGGCACGGGCTCACCGAGACCGTCGTCACGGTTCAATTCCTCGCCTCCCTCGTCAAAAACTATTTCGGTGACGGTGAGGAACTCGGGATGGATCTCACCTACGCCCATGAAGAAAAGCCTCTGGGCACGGCCGGAAGTGTGAAGAACGCCGAGGACGCACTCAAGAACGACTCATTCCTGGTGATCTCAGGGGACGCGCTCACCGACTTCGACCTCACCGACCTGATCCGCTACCACCGGGAGCGCGGTGCGCTGGTCACGGTCTGCCTGACCAGGGTGCCCAACCCCCTGGAGTTCGGCATCACCATCGTCGACGAGGACGGTCGCGTCGACCGGTTCCTCGAGAAGCCCACCTGGGGACAGGTGTTCTCCGACACCGTCAACACCGGCATCTACGTGATGGAGCCCGAGGTCTTCGACTATGTCGAGTCCGACGTTCCCGTCGACTGGTCAGGCGATGTCTTCCCGCGCCTTCTGAAGGAGGGAAAGCCGGTCTTCGGCTATGTCGCCGAGGGATATTGGGAGGACGTCGGCACGCACGAGAGCTACGTCAAGGCGCAGGCCGACGTTCTCGAAGGAAAGGTCGAAGTCGAAATCGACGGCTTCGAGATCTCACCCGGCGTCTGGATCGCCGAGGGAGCCGAGGTCCACCCCGACGCGAAGCTTCGTGGCCCGCTGTACATCGGCGACTACGCCAAGGTCGAGGGCGGCGCCGAAATCCGCGAACACACCGTCATCGGCTCGAACGTCGTGGTGAAGTCGGACGCGTTCCTGCACAAGGCCGTGGTCCATGACAACGTTTACATCGGGCCGCAGACCAATCTGCGCGGCTGCGTCGTCGGCAAGAACACCGACGTGATGCGCGCCGCGCGCATCGAGGACGGCGCCGTCATCGGCGACGAATGCCTCGTCGGCGAGGAGTCGATCGTCCAGGGAAACGTGCGGGTCTACCCCTTCAAGACGATCGAGGCAGGCGCGTTCGTCAACACCTCGGTCATCTGGGAGTCCCGGGGCCAGGCCAACCTGTTCGGGGCGCGCGGCGTCTCCGGCATCCTCAACGTCGAGATCACCCCCGAGCTGGCCGTCAGGCTCGCCAGCGCCTACGCCACCACCCTCAAGAAGGGATCCACGGTCACCACGGCGCGCGACCACTCCAGGGGCGCGCGCGCCCTCAAGCGCGCCGTCATCTCCGCCCTCCAGGCCAGCGCCATCGACGTCCGCGACCTGGAGAACGTCCCGTTGCCCGTGGCCCGCCAGCAGACCGCACGGGGCAGCGCGGGCGGCGTGATGATCCGCACCACCCCCGGCGTCCCCGACTCCGTCGACATCATGTTCTTCGACGAGCGCGGCGCCGACCTCTCCCAGGGCGGACAGCGCAAGCTCGACCGCGTCTACGCCCGCCAGGAGTACCGCCGCGCCTTCCCGGGCGAGATCGGCGATCTCCGTTTCCCCGCGAGCGTCTTCGACGGCTACACCGGCTCGGTGCTGCGCGACGTCGACACCACGGGCGTGGCCGAGTCCGGGCTGAAGATCGTCGTGGACGCCGCCAACGGCAGCGCCGGTCTCGTCCTGCCCAGCCTCCTTGGCCGCCTGGGCGTCGACGCGCTCACCATCAACCCAGGCCTCGACGAGGCCAGGCCCACCGAGACCGCCGACGTCCGCCGCGCCGGGCTCGTCCGCCTCGGCGAGATCGTCGCATCGGCCCGCGCCGCCTTCGGCGTCAGGTTCGACCCGGTGGGCGAACGCCTCGCGCTGGTCGACGAGCGCGGCCGCATCATCGAGGACCAGCGGGCCCTGCTGGTGATGCTCGACCTGGTGGCCGCCGAGCGCCGCAGCGGGAAGGTCGCGCTGCCGGTCACCACCACCCGCATCGCCGAACAGGTCGCCGCCTACCACGGCACACAGGTGGAGTGGACGACCACCTCGCCCGACGACCTGACCCGGGTCGCCCACAAGGAGGGCTCGATCTTCGGCGGCGACGGCCAAGGGGCGTTCATCATCCCGGAGTTCTCCTCCGTCTTCGACGCGACGGCGGCGTTCGCCCGGCTGGTCGGCCTGGTCGCCCGCACCCAGCTGTCCCTCTCCCAGATCGACGCCCGCATCCCGCGCGCCCACGTCGTCAGCCGCGACGTCGTGACCCCGTGGGCGATCAAGGGCCTGGTGATGCGCCGCGTGGTCGAGGCCGCGGGCGACCGCTCCGTGGACACCACCGACGGCGTGCGCGTCGTCGAGCCCGACGGCAGGTGGGTCCTGGTCCTGCCCGACCCGGCCGAGGCCGTCACCCACCTGTGGGCCGAGGGCCCGGACGACGCGGCGGCCCAGGAGCTGCTCGACGAGTGGTCGAGCGTGGTCGACAGCGCCGACCGCTGATCCCGCACTCCGCCGGGCCCTCGCCCAAGGGCCTTGCCACCGGGGCCGGTTCGGTCTTCTGAGTGACGCGTGCGACGATGTGCGCCATGCCACAGCAGGAGCCCGGACCGCGCCCCACCGCGCGCCCCGACGCCTCCATGTCGCTGCTGACCACCCTCATGAGCACGACACTTGACGAGGGCTACGCCGAGGCCGCGGCCAGGCGGCGAGCCGAAGGCCGGTCGGACCTGCCGCGCACGCTGCGCGCCAGGCTCTGGCTGGCCACGGGTCTCGTGCTGGCCGGGCTCGTCGTCACCCTGGGCGCCGCGCAGGCCCGCGAGTCCGCCCCCACCGTCGCCCGCGAGCGCTCCGAGCTGCTCGACCGGGTCGACGCGGGCACCGCCGCCGTCGACGTCCTGCACGACGACGTGGACGAGCTGCGCGCCGAGGTGGCCGCCCTGCGCCGCGAGGCCCTGGGCGGCGCGGGGGCCGAGGGCGCCGAGCTCGCCGCCCTGCTGGCCGGGGCGACGCCCGTGACGGGCCCGGGGATCGAGCTCACCGTCGACGACGCCGAGGGCACCGCGGGGACCCCGGGGGATCCGCGCGACGGCGGCGCGTTCGACGCGGGCCGCGTGCGCGACCGCGACCTGCAACGCGTCGTCAACGGCCTGTGGCACTCAGGCGCCGAGGCGATCGCCGTCAACGGGCAGCGGCTCACCGCGCTCTCCGCGATCCGCGCCGCGGGCGACGCCGTCCTGGTCGACAACCGCCCGCTCGCCCCGCCCTACTCCGTCCTGGCCGTGGGCCCAGGCGACGACCTGGCCACCGCGTTCGCCGCGAGCGACGGGGGGCGCCACCTGGCGGCGCTGCGTGACCGTTACGGCGTCAGGGCGGGCACCGACGTGCGCGACGAGGTGTCGCTGCCCGCCGCGCCCGGCCTCACCCCGCGCGTGGCCAGACCCGCGGCCTGACACCGCCGCAGCCCAGGGCACACGGGCCCAGGGCACCCAGGCCCAAGGGAAACAGGAGAGAGCCCCCAGTGATCGCCGTCGCCGGACTCGTCATCGGAGTCATGGTAGGAATCCTCACCCGCCCGGTCGTGCCCACCGGCGTGGAGCCCTATCTGCCCATCGCCGTCGTCGCCGCCCTCGACGCGGTCTTCGGCGGCGTGCGGGCCCTGCTCGACGGGATCTTCGACGACCGGGTGTTCGTGGTGTCGTTCCTCTCGAACGTCACGGTGGCGGCCTTGATCGTCTTCCTGGGCGACGAGCTCGGCGTCGGCGCCCAGCTCTCGACCGGCGTGGTCGTCGTGATCGGCATCCGCATCTTCTCCAACGCCGCCGCGATACGCCGGCACGTCTTCGGGGCCTGAGGCCGATGACCGACGAGCCGATGACCGACGAGCCGGAGAACGCCCCCGCCCCGCCCACGGGAAGGGCCGCGCTGCGGGCCGCCCTGTGGCCGCCCCGCGCCGGTCGCGGCCAGCTGCTCGTCGCGCTCCTGCTGTTCGTGCTCGGGCTCGGCCTGGCCATCCAGGTACGCGCCGCGGGAAGCGACGACACCGCGCTGCGCGGCGCCCGCCAGGAGGACCTGGTGCGGATCCTGAGCGACCTCGAGGACCGCACCGACCGCCTGGAGGACGAGAAGGCGGACCTCGAGGACCAGCGCACGGAGCTGGAGACCAGCTCGGACCAGGCCGAGGAGGCCAGGCGCCAGACCGAGGAGCGCGAGCGGCAGCTGGGCATCCTGGCGGGCACGGTGGCGGCCGAGGGCCCCGGCATCACCCTGCGTATCGACGACCCGCTGAGCGCCGTGGAGGCGGATATGCTGCTCGACGTCGTGCAGGAGCTACGCGCGGCCGGTGCCGAGGCGATCCAGATCAACGACGTGCGCGTCGTCGCCGCCACCGCCCTCGTGGACGACAACGGCGGCGTGCGCGTGGACGACCGGCGGGTCGGGGCGCCGTTCGAGATCAGGGCGATAGGCCGCCCCCAGGATCTGGAGCCCGCGCTCAACATCCCGGGGGGAGTGGTGCAGGCCCTGGAGAGCGAGCGGGCCGAGGTCGTCGTCGAGCGGCCCGAGACGGTGACGATCGACGCCTTGCGATCGGCGGAGCAGCCTGACTACGCTCAGTCGTCGTCGTGACCGCGCTCGATGTCGCGGGGGTGCCACACCCCCGGGGTGTCCGGTGAGGGAAACTGAACGGGGGCCGTGGACGTTGTCGAGACATCCGTCACGGCCGGTGAGAGAGAATGGACCGCCCCGTCCCACGACGGGCCGGCCTAGGTGCGAGGGGATCGCTGGTGAGCTTTTTCGCTAGATTGTTCGGCAGGCGTCAGAGCGGCATGCACAGTGCCGCACGGCCCCGCGCCCGCCAGCAAGGCGAGCCAGCGTCGGCAGCCGGCGCGGAGCCCGGCCGTCCGTTGTTCCGCGACGAGGTGTCATCGCCCGGCGGCATAGGCTCCCAGGGCGGCGAGCCCGCGACGGTGACGTGTTCCCGCTGCGGCCACAGGTCCCCCGCGACCAGCCGTTTCTGCTCGAACTGCGGCAATGGCCTGCGCCCCGGGCTCGAGGGCTCATCGGAGACGACCTCCACGATCTCCATCTCGGGCCTCGAGGCGTACGAGGCCGAGATCACGGGCCAGCACCCCGCGCCCGCGCTCTCCCCCGAGGCCCAGGCCGCGGTCGAGGCGCTGCCGCCGGGCTCCGCGCTGCTCATTGTTCGCCGCGGGCCGAATTCCGGCAGCAGGTTCCTGCTCGACGGCGAGGTGACCACCGCGGGCCGCCACCCGCACAGCGACATCTTCCTCGACGACGTGACCGTGTCCCGGCGCCATGTGGAGTTCAGGCGGCAGCCCGACGGCGGCTTCACGGTGAGCGACATCGGCAGCCTGAACGGCACATATGTCAACCGCGAGCCGATCGAGCAGACGACCGTGCTGGGGAATGGCGACGAGGTCCAGATCGGCAAGTACAGGCTGGTCTTCTTCGCCAGCAGGCAGGGATTCTGAGCCGTCGAGCGGCGCCCGGGCGCCGCGCGGCGGTGCTCGACTATCCAAATGCACCGGGCACCGCCTAGGGTTGCTGTGTGAATCAGCTCGACGTCGTGGGCGTACGGGTGGAAATGCCCAACAATCAGCCCATCGTGCTCCTCCGTGAAGTCGGCGGTGATCGCTATCTCCCGATCTGGATCGGGCCGGGAGAGGCGACCGCCATCGCGTTCGCCCAGCAGGGGATGACCCCTGCCCGGCCGTTGACGCACGATCTCTTCAAGAACGTGCTGGAAGCGGTGGGGCAGGAGCTCAGCGCGGTGCGGATCACCGACCTGCGTGACGGGGTGTTCTATGCCGAGCTCGTGTTCGCCAGCGGTGTGGAGGTCAGCGCCCGCCCGTCCGACGCCATAGCCCTCGCCCTCCGCGTGGGCACGCCGATCTACGGCAGCGATGCCGTGCTCGACGACGCGGGGATCATCATCCCGGACGAGCAGGAGGACGAGGTGGAACGGTTCCGCGAGTTCCTCGACCAGATCTCCCCCGAGGACTTCGGCACGAGCAGCCAGTGACGGCGCGTGGCGATCGTTGACGCGCTGAGGGTGGATGCCTGGCGTCGATGGGGCATGTCTTGGGAGGAGCGCTGTGCGCGTGCTCATCGTGACAGCCGGTGAGCGACGAAGACACGGTAGGGGCATGCGGAACGGAGGCCGGCGTGACAGGTGACGGCGACAGCAGAGCGGTCGGCGGGTTGTCCGCCCTCCCGGGGGCACCTCAGGTGGCGGGTGCGGGGCCGCGGCCGTCCGTCGGGACCCAGGGGCGCGGAGCGCCCGAGCAGCTCGGCTATCGGGGCCCGAGCGCCTGTGCCGCCGCCGGGATCACCTACCGCCAGCTGGACTACTGGGCCCGCACCGGGCTCGTCCAGCCCAGCGTCCGCCCGGCCCATGGCTCGGGCACCCAGCGGCTCTACAGCTTCCGCGACGTGCTCGTCCTCAAGATCGTCAAGCGGCTGCTCGACGCGGGGGTCTCCCTCCAGAGCATCCGCACCGCGGTGCGTGCCCTGTGCGCGGTGGACCTCGCCGAGCTGTCCACCATGACGCTCATGAGCGACGGCGCCACCGTCTACCGCTGCGCCTCCCCCGAGGAGCTGGCCGAGCTGCTGCGCGGCGGCCGTGGCGTCTTCGGGATCGCGGTCGGCGCGGTCTGGGCGGACGTGGAGAGCGCGTTGGCGCAGCTCCAGGCCGAGCGCCTCGACACCGGCGAGGCCCTGCCCGCCACCCACCCTTCGGACGAGCTGGCCCGCAGGCGCCACCGCGGCATCTGATCGAGCGGCGTCTGATCCGACGGCGCGGGCCGCCCCCGGTGTCAGACCCGTGGGGCACCATCGGTGGGGTGAGAGGTCAGCCCACGGTCCTGCACCTCGACATGGACGCCTTCTACGCCTCGGTCGAGCAGGCGGCCAAGCCGAGCCTGCGCGGCAAGCCCGTCATCGTCGGCGGTCTCGGCCCGCGCGGGGTGGTCGCCACCGCGTCGTACGAGGCGCGGCGCTTCGGCGTCCACTCGGCGATGCCCATGGCCCAGGCCAGGCGGCTGGCGCCGCACGCCGCGTGCCTCGTGCCGCGCTTCGGGGTGTACCGGGGGATCAGCGAGACGGTGATGCGGCTGCTGGCCGAGCTGTCGCCGCTGGTGGAGCCGTTGAGCCTGGACGAGGCGTTCGTCGACCTGGCGGCGGGCGACCCGGGCGCCGCGACGGCCGATGAGGCCCTGCGCGTCGGCACGCTGCTGCGGGCCAGGATCAGGGCGGCCACGGGGCTCACCGGCTCGGTGGGCCTCGCGGGGTCCAAGATGCTGGCCAAGATCGCGTCCGAGCGGGCCAAGCCCGACGGCCTCGAGCTGATCCCGCCGGGCGGCGAGCGCGACCTGCTGGCCCCGCTGCCGGTGCGCACCCTGCCGGGGGTGGGCCCGGCCACCGCGGAGACGCTGCGCAGGGCCGGGATCGGGACGATCGGCGAGACGCTGCGGGCGGGGGAGGACGAGCTGTTGCGGCTGCTGGGCAAGGCGCACGGCGCCTCGGTGTTCGCGATGGCCTCGGGCGTCGACGAGCGGCCCGTGGTGCCCGACCGGGACACCAAGTCGGTCTCGGTCGAGGACACCTTCGACGTCGACGTGACCGACCGGGCGCGCGTGCGGTTCGAGGTGGCCGGGCTCGCCGACCGGTGCGCGCGGCGGCTGCGGGAGGCGGGCCGGTCGGGGCGGACGGTGGTGCTCAAGGTGCGGCGTTACGACTTCACCACGCTCACCCGCTCGGAGACCCTGCGCGGCCCGACGGACGACCCGGCCGTGGTGCGCGAGGCGGCCGCGCGGCTGCTCGAGCTCGTGGACACGACGGAGGGCGTCAGGCTGCTCGGGGTGGGCGTCAGCGGGCTCGCGGACTTCACACAGGAGGACCTGTTCGCCCAGGCGGCCCAGGCGGCCAGAGCCGACCGAACGGTCCCGGCGGTCCACGGTGCCCAGCCGGTCCACGGTGCCCAGGCCGGGCCGGAGCGCCCGGCGGGCGAGGACGCCGGGGCCGCCGAGCCCTCGCCCGAGTCGACGCCGGGGGAGGGGCGGGCCGCGGCGCGGTCGTGGCTGCCCGGGCTCGACGTGGCGCACGCGCGCCTCGGGCCCGGATGGGTCCAGGGCAGCGGGCTCGGGCGCGTCACCGTCCGCTTCGAGCGGCCCGACTCGACGCCGGGCCCGGTGCGGACGTTCTCCGTGGACGACCCCGAGCTCGCGCCGGGCGAGCCCCTGCCGCTGGTGCCGGACGGCGAGGGCTCAGGCGTCCTCATCGGTCCCGGGAGCGGCGAGCCGCCCGAAGTCCCTGTCGGGTGAGAGCGCCGGGTCCACCGGGCCGCCGCGCGGCACGTCGAGCCCGTAGTGGTGGTAGAGCTGGAGCTCCTGCTCGGGGGAGAGGTGGCGGCCCACGCCGAAGTCGGGGGCGTCCTTGATCAGCGACCTGGTGAACGGGACGCGCAGCGCGTCGTCGACCACCTCGCTCGGGTCGAGCGGCACGAACGCGTCCCTGCTGAAGAGCCCCGTGCGCACCGCCGCCCATTCGGGTGTCCCGGTGGCGTCGTCGAGGTAGACCTCGTCCACCGTGCCGATCTTGTTGCCATCGCGGTCGAACGCCTTGCGGCCGATCAGACTGCGGGGGTCGATGTCGGTCTGCACGCTTCCTCCAACTGATCGCCACTGTTCACCGAGTGCCCCGGTATGACCTACGTAAGAGCAGATTGCTCGGGCTGGCCAGTCGAGTGGCGGCCAGGATCCCGCCGGAAGGACCGCTGGTAGGCTCGAAGGCGGTTGACGACCTCATGCGGGAGAGTCCCGGCGCCCGAAGGGCCCGGGCGCCGAAGGAGCAAATCCTCCCCGGAATCTCTCAGGCACCCGTACCGCGTGAGTCAGGCCACTCTGGAAAGCAGGGTGGTGGCGGGGCAGCGCTCCTTCGCCGCCCTCACCGACGGTGCAAGCCGTGGCGCGCGAGTGCCGCGGTGAAGCTCTCAGGTCGACATGACAGAGGGGGAGGCCCGTCAGGCACGGCCGCCTGACGCCCCCGCAGGTCGCCGCGACCAGGAGGAGCCTCCCGATGACCACCGACCACACCCCGTTGGCCGCCCTCGAACAGGGCACGCCGTTCGCCGCCCGGCACATCGGGCCCGATGCGGCCGACCAGGCGAAGATGCTCGCCCACATCGGCTTCGGCTCGCTCGACGAGCTGACCGCGGCCGCGGTGCCCGAGGCCATCAGGACCAGCGAGGCCCTGCTGCTGCCCGAGGCCAGGGACGAGGCCGGCGTGCTGGCCGAGCTGCGCGCGCTCGCCTCGCGCAACACCGTGCTGCACTCCATGATCGGCCTGGGCTACCACGGCACCTTCACGCCGCCGGTCATCCTGCGGAACGTCATGGAGAACCCCTCCTGGTACACCGCGTACACGCCGTACCAGCCGGAGATCTCCCAGGGCCGCCTGGAGGCGCTGCTCAACTTCCAGACGGTCGTGGCGGATCTGACCGGGCTGCCGACCGCGGGCGCCTCGCTGCTCGACGAGGGGACGGCCGCGGCCGAGGCGATGGCGCTCGCCCGGCGCGTCGGCAAGGTCAGGAACGGCGTCTTCCTGGTCGACGCCGACTGCCTGCCGCAGACGATCGCCGTCGTCAGGACCCGCGCCGAGCCGACCGGCGTCCCCGTGGTGGTGGCCGACCTGAGCGAGGGCATCCCCGCCGAGGTCGCCGAGCGCGGCGTCTTCGGCGTGCTGATCCAGTACCCGGGCGCCTCGGGGGCCGTGCGCGACCCGCGCGCGCTCATCGAGGAGGCGCACGCCCTGGGCGCGGTGGTGACCGTGGCCGCCGACCTGCTCGCGCTCACGCTGCTGACCTCGCCGGGCGACCTCGGCGCCGACATCGCGGTCGGCTCGAGCCAGCGCTTCGGCGTGCCGATGGGCTTCGGCGGCCCGCACGCGGGGTTCATGTCCGTCCGCGACGCCTACGCCCGCAGCCTGCCCGGCCGCCTGGTCGGCGTCTCGCGCGACGCCGCCGGCGCCCCCGCCTACCGGCTTGCCCTCCAGACCAGGGAGCAGCACATCCGGCGGGAGCGCGCCACGAGCAACATCTGCACCGCCCAGGTGCTGCTCGCCGTGATGGCCGGGATGTACGCCGTCTACCACGGGCCCGAGGGCCTGACCGGCATCGCCCGCCGCGTGCACCGCTACGCCGCCCTGGTGGCCGCGGGGCTGCGGGACGGGGGCGTGGAGCTCGTGCACGAGGCGTTCTTCGACACGGTCACCGCGCGGGTGCCCGGCGGGGCCGCGGCCGTGGTGGCCGCGGCGCGCGACATGGGGGTCAACCTCAGGCTCACCGACGACGACCATGTGGGCATCTCCTGCGACGAGTTGACCGGGCGCGCCCAACTGGCCGCCGTGTGGGCGGCGTTCGGCGTGGCCGGGGACGCGTTCGGCATCGAGATGCTCGACGCCAGGACCCCGGACGCGCTGCCCGAAGGGCTGCTGCGCACCGACGAGTTCCTGAGCCACCCGGTCTTCCACCGGTACCGCTCGGAGACGGCGATGCTGCGCTATCTGCGGCGCCTCGCCGACAAGGACTACGCGCTCGACCGCGGCATGATCCCGCTCGGCTCGTGCACCATGAAGCTCAACGCCGCGGTCGAGATGGAGCCGGTCACCTGGCCGGAGTTCGCCGCGCTCCACCCGTTCGTCCCCGCCGACCAGGCCGAGGGGTATCTGGCGCTCATCCGCGAGCTCGAGGAGCGTCTTGCCGAGATCACCGGGTACGACAGCGTCTCGCTCCAGCCCAACGCCGGGTCCCAGGGCGAGCTTGCGGGGCTGCTCGCCGTGCGCGCCTACCACAGGGCGGCGGGCCGCCCCGAGCGCACCGTGTGCCTCATCCCCTCGTCCGCGCACGGCACCAACGCCGCGAGCGCCGTGATGGCGGGGATGCGGGTCGTGGTCGTGGCCACGGGCGAGAACGGCGACGTGGACGCCGACGACCTGCGGGCGAAGATCGAGAAGCACCGTGATGAGCTGGCCGTGCTCATGGTCACCTACCCCTCGACCCACGGGGTGTTCGAGGAGGACATCGCCGGGATCTGCGCCGCCGTGCACGACGCGGGCGGCCAGGTGTACGTGGACGGCGCCAACCTCAACGCGCTGGTGGGGCTTGCCAGGCCGGGCAGGTTCGGCGCCGACGTCTCGCACCTGAACCTGCACAAGACGTTCTGCATCCCGCACGGCGGCGGCGGCCCCGGCGTGGGTCCCGTGGCGGTGCGCGCCCACCTCGCGCCCTATCTCCCCGGCCACCCGCTGCGGCCCTCGCCCGCCGACGGCACCACGGGCGCGGTCTCGGCCGCGCCGTGGGGGTCGGCCGGGATACTGCCGATCTCGTGGGCCTATCTGCGGCTGATGGGCGCCTCGGGGCTGCGCCGCGCGACGCAGGTCGCGGTGCTCGGCGCCAACTACGTCGCCAAGCGGCTCGAGCCGCACTTCCCCGTGCTCTACACGGGCCCGGGCGGGCTGGTGGCGCACGAGTGCGTCATCGACGTCAGGCCGCTGACGCGGGCGACCGGCGTCACGATCGACGACGTGGCCAAGCGGCTGATCGACCACGGGTTCCACGCGCCGACGATGTCGTTCCCGGTCGCGGGGACGTTCATGATCGAGCCCACGGAGAGCGAGGATCTCGCCGAGCTCGACCGTTTCTGCGACGCGATGATCGCGATCCGCCGCGAGATCGACCGGGTCGGCTCGGGGGAGTGGCCGAAGGAGGACAACCCCCTGGTCAACGCCCCCCACACGGCCGCCCAGCTGAGCGGCGGGTGGGACCACCCCTACAGCCGTGAGGAGGCCGTCTTCCCGGCCGGTGGCGGCCAGGCGGAAGGCCAGGGCGGCGCGGGGAAGTACTGGCCGCCGGTGCGGCGCATCGACGGGGCGTTCGGTGACCGGAACCTGGTCTGCTCGTGTCCGCCGGTGGCCGACTACGCGGGCTGAGCGACGGGTCGCCCTCCCGCGCGGGGGACCGATGGTGCCGGGACCGGTTCGCGCCGTTGCGGGCCGGCCCCGGACGTCCGGTCGGGTCAGCTCGCCAGACCGAGCGGCGCCACCCTGCTCGTCAGCAGCGGCAGCAGGGCGTCCGTGCGGACCGCGCGCTCCGCGGCGATGCCGGGCGGCGCGGGCGCCAGCGGCATCAGCAGGTCGCCGGGCAGCGGGCTGCCGGACTCGGGGTCGGCCCCGAGGTCCGTGTGCAGCCACAGCGTGAGCATGTACAGCTCGGGAACGGACAGCAGCCGGGGCTGGTAGGCCGCGGGCAGGGACTCGGCCAGCAGCATGGCCCGCTCCGTGGACGCGATGAAGGGGCCCTCGGTGACGTGCGAGAACGCCCACCCGTCCGCGGTGAGCATCGTCTCGGCGGCGCCGACGGGGCGCCCGTCGCGGGCCAGCAGGAAGCGCCAGCCGGTGAGCCGGGCCTCGGGGGGTTCGGTCGTGCCGGTCACCGGGGCCAGCCGGTGCACGGGGAGGGGGAGGACCGGATCCAGGTCCCCCCGTTCCAGGCGCAGCGGGTGCGGTGACCTGACGGTGGGCGAGTGCAGCGCCGTCCGTACGCTGCGCGTCGCGGCGGCGGGTGCCGTCGGTATGAACAGGGGCATGATGGGTCGCCTCTCGCTTCGGAGTAGGTCGCCTCTTGTATGGGGAGACACGCCGGCGAAGAGCTTATACGGGGGATGTTCTCCCTACGTTTCAAGTAGCTGACCTGTGAGGTAACGGCAAGAGGGAAAACAGGCCGCCAAGGCGCCAAGAAATCACCAAGGATGCGGCAATTATTCCGCCGGAATATGCCGTCGAGGGAGGTGAGCGCCGTGCGGGGCATGCGTGCCACCCCCGTCACGTGGGCAGGATCGAGCCCGTGACACCGAGTGGTGAGGGAGGCGGCCATGGGCGAGAAGGTGATGGCGGACCGGTTCGACCTCGACGCCCGCGAGCGCTTCAGGGACCGGGTCCACGCGTGTATGGCGGCGCTCGGGACCCTGCTGCGCGACGGCCGCTTCGAGCGCTCGCGTGACCTGATCGGCCTCGAGGTCGAGCTGTGCCTCGCGGATTCCGAAGGCTCGCCGCGCATGGTCAATGACGAGGTGCTCGCGCGAATGGCCACCCGAGATTTCCAGACCGAGCTGGGCCAATTCACGCTGGAGCTGAATATGTCCCCGCGCGCGCTCGCGGGAAGGGTCTTCGACGATCTGGCCGAAGAGCTGCGTATCGCGATCGGATACGCCGACCGAATGGCGGCCGAATGTGACGCGCGCCTGGTCATGACCGGGGTGCTGCCGACGATCACCGCCGAGCAGATGCTGCCCGGCACCCTGTCGCCCAACGATCGCTACAGCCTGCTGAACGACCAGATCATGGCCGCGCGCGGCGAGCCCATCCAGCTGGACATCTCGGGGGCGGAGCGGCTGCGGGGCACGTTCGAGTCCATCGCCCCCGAATCGGCGTGCACCTCCGTGCAGTTCCACCTCCAGGTCACCCCCGAGCGCTTCGCCGCCACGTGGAACGCCGCGCAGGTCGCCGCCGCGGCGCAGGTCGCGGTCGGCGCGAACGCCCCGTTCGTCTTCGGGCGCGAGCTGTGGCACGAGTCGCGGCCGCCGTTCTTCCTCCAGGCCACCGACAGCCGCCCGCCGGAGTTCGCGGCGCAGGGGGTGCGGCCGCGCTCGTGGTTCGGCGAGCGGTGGATCTCCTCGGTCACCGACCTGTTCGACGAGAACGTCCGCTACTTCCCCGCGCTGCTGCCGCTGCTCTCCGACGAGGACCCCGAGGCGGTGCTGGCCGCGGGCGGGGTGCCGAGGCTGGCCGAGCTGACCCTGCACAACGGCACCGTCTACCGCTGGAACCGCCCGGTCTACGCGGTCGCCGACGGCGTTCCCCATCTGCGCGTGGAGAACCGGGTGCTCTCCACGGGCCCCACCGTCGTCGACACGGTGGCCAACGCCGCCTTCTACTACGGGCTGGTCCGCGCGCTGGCCGACCAGCCGGACCCGGTGTGGACGCGGCTGCCGTTCGCCGCCGCCGAGCGGAACTTCTTCGACGCCTGCCGCCACGGCATCGACGCCGAGCTGACCTGGCCGGGCGAGGCGCCGGGGTCGGCGCGGGTCAGGCTGCGCGCGGCCCGGCTGATCGCCGAGCGGCTGATCCCGCTGGCCGCCCAGGGCCTGGACGCGTGCGGCGTCGCGGCGGCCGACCGCGACCACTATCTGTCGATCGTCGAGGAGCGCTGCCGCCGCGGCGTCACCGGCGCCGCGTGGCAGGCCGACGCCTACCACCGCGCGGTCGATGGGGGCGCGGACAGGGCGGCCGCGCTGCGCGATCTGGTGCGGCGGTACTGTGAGCTGGCACGGACGGAGGCACCCGTCCACAGCTGGCCGACCGGGGGGTGACCGCCCGGCGGCCCCGGCGGCCGGACGGGAGGCTCTCAGGTGTGGGTCAAGCCGGAACGGGCGACGGAGCGGCCGCCTGAGGGCGGCCTCCCCCTGTCGATCGACCGCGTCAGGCGGCAGGAGCTGCTGCTGGTCCTCGCGGTGTCGTTGGGGGCGAGCGCGGTCAGCGCGCTGATCAGCTTTGTCGGGGACCTGACCCGCCCGGGAGGGCTCGCCGACCAGGCGGCCACGCTCAACGGCTCGCGCGCCCCCGGGCGCCCGTGGCTGGACCTGGCGTGGCAGCTGTTCTCGCTGTCCACCGGCATCGTCCCCGTGCTGCTCGTGGCGCACCTGCTGCTGCGCGAGCGCGCCGAGGCGGGGGCCGCGGGCGTCGCAGGGCCGCGCGCGATCGGCTTCGACGCCAGACGTCCGGCGTTCGACCTGGGCTGGGGCGCGGCCGTGGCGGCGGGCATCGGCGGGAGTGGGCTGCTGCTCTACCTGGGGGCGCACGCCGCGGGCGCGAACCTCACGGTGGTGCCCGAGTCGCTGCCCGAGGTGTGGTGGAAGTACCCGGTGCTGATCGCCTCGGCGCTCCAGAACTCCCTGCTCGAAGAGGTCATCGTCGTCGGCTATCTGCTGCGGCGGCTCGACCAGCTCGGCTGGACGCCGATGGCCGCGCTGGCCGTGAGCGCGCTGCTGCGCGGCACCTACCACCTCTACCAGGGCATCGGGGGGTTCTTCGGCAACGTGGCGATGGGCGTGATCTTCGTCTGGCTGTACCGGCGGTGGGGGCGGGTCATGCCGCTGGTCGTGGCGCACGCGTTGATCGACATCGTGGCGTTCGTCGGCTACGGGCTGCTGGCCGGCCGCGTCGACTGGCTTCCCACCCTCTGAGGCACGATCCGAGGGCTCTGTCCGAGGGCGCGTCATCCCGGGGCCGTCACCCCGGGCCCTCGCCCGCCGCGAGCGGCAGGGTCTCGATGCGGCCCTCGCCGCACACCGCGCCGAGCGACCAGTCGGCCGTGGTGGCGCCGTACTCGTCGGGCGGGATGACCTCGATCGACGCGGGCTCGGGGCCGCAGGGGCCGTTCGCCGGGTTCTCATCGCCCGGCACCACGGTCCAGTGCAGCTGGGCCCAGACGCTGCGGCCCGGCTCGACGGTCAGGGGCCTGGGGGACTCGGAGTCGTCGCGCACGGTGGTGGTGGGGATGGAGTCGCCGTCGCCCGCGGCCAGTTGGAGCCCGGGCCAGCCCTGGGTGCGGCAGCCGGCGTCGGAGGAGTTGGTGAGGACGAGCGCCGCGTGTCGGCCGCCCGCGCCCGCGTCCAGTGGGTGAACGGCGGCGGTGAGCGCGTCGGGGGAGCACCACGCGTCGTCCGCGTCGCCCCCGGCGCCCTCGGGCTCGGGGGCAGGCTCGGGGTCGGGCTCCCTCGGGGCCTCGGAGGGCGCCAGGTCCTGGTCCTCCGCCGCGTCGGTGTCGTCGGTGTCGGTGTCGTCGGTCGTGGACTCCGGGGCGGCGTCGCGGGGTTGCTCGGCGGGCGGGCGGTCGGCCGACGAGCCGCCGTCCCGCGAGTCGGTGGACTCGGCGCAGGCGGCGACGGCGAACAGGGTGAGTGCGGCCAGGGCCGCGGCGCGTACGGGGTGGGACGCCATGGGATCCTCCGGTGGGGGAGTCGGCGATGCGGAGGAGTGCTGTGGCCATGGGACGTGGCCATGTCACAACGGGTTCCCGGGGGCGCGCCGTGGCACGCCTCACGCCGTGGATCGCGCCATGAGATAGCGGGGCACGGGGATCCGGGGCCCGCCCGTCGTCCGCGGGGGCGGGCTCGCCATGGACCGTCACGACCGGGACGACGCCCGCCCAGTGCGGCAGTGACACGTCCTCGGGCTCCTCGTTCACCCCGCCGGCGCGGACCTTGGCGGAGACCTCGGCCAGATCGAGGGCGAGCACGGCGGTCGCGGCCAGCTCCCTGGCGTTCGGCGGTCGGCAGTCGGCGGCGCGGCCCCGCTGCTCTACGGGGGCCCGCCCGTCGACGAGGAGCTGGCCGCCGTCGCGCGGGCCGCGTTCGACCGCGACGGCGTCCCCGCCGGGCCGATCGCCGTCACCTCGGGCGCGCTCGACGCCATCGAACGCGTCCTGGCCGCGCATCTGCGCCCCGGCGACGCGGTGGCCGTCGAGGACCCGGGCTGGGCCGGATTCCTCGACCTCATCCCCGCCCTCGGCCTGCGCCCCCTGCCCGTCGCCGTGGACGACGACGGGCCGCTGCCCGGGCCCACGGGCCATGCGCTGCGCGCCGGGCGCGCGCGCCCTCGTCGTCACCGCCCGCGCGCAGAACCCCACGGGCGCCGCCGTCTCCCCCGCGCGCGCCGAGGCGTTGCGCGCGGTCCTCGCCGCCCACCCCGACACGCTGCTGATCGAGGACGACCACGGCCATGGCGTCGTCGACCTCCCGCTCCTGCCGCTCTCGGGTCACACGAGCCGCTGGGCGCTGGTGCGTTCACCCGCCAAGGGCTACGGGCCCGACCTGCGGATGGCCGTGCTCACCGGCGACCCGGTCACCGTCGACCGCGTCCAGGGGCGCCAGCGGCTCGGCCCCGGCTGGGTGAGCCACCTGCTCCAGCGGACCCTGGCCACGCTCTGGGGCGAGGGCGCGATCGACCCCGCGGAGGTCGCGCGCTCCTATGGCGCGCGCCGGGACGGCCTGATCGCCGCGCTCGCCGAGCGCGGCGTCGAGGGCCGCGGGCGCAGCGGGATGAACGTCTGGGTGCCCGTGCCCGACGAGACCGGGGCCATCGCCCGGCTGCTGCACGCGGGGTGGGCCGCCGCGCCGGGCGCGCGCTTCCGCCTCGACTCGGCCCCCGGTGTGCGGCTGACCGTCTCCTCGCTCGCCGCGGCGGACCTCGCGCCGCTGGCCGCCGCGGTCGCCGCCGCGGTCCGGCCCCCGGCGGCCCGCAGGACCGACTGACCGGCCGACCGGCCGGGGAACGCCCCATCTAACCTGGGGGAATGCTGCGCGAAACGTTCGCGACCCGCTATGTCACCCCCCTGCGGGAGGGCGGCTCGCTGCCGGGGATCGTGGAGGCCGACGACCTCGGCACCTATGTCATGAAATTCACCGGCGCCGGGCAGGGCCGCAAGTCCCTGGTGGCCGAGGTCATCTGCGGCGGCCTCGCCCGGCGGCTCGGGCTGCGCGTGCCCGAGCTGGTCCGGATGGGCCTCGACCCGGTCATCGGGCTGGGCGAGCCCGACCAGGAGGTGCAGGAGCTGCTCAAGGCCAGCGGCGGCCTCAACCTCGGGATGGACTACCTCCCAGGATCCCTCGGGTTCGACCCGCTCGCCTACCGGGTCTCCGCCGCCGAGGCCGGACGCGTGGTGTGGTTCGACGCCCTGATCAACAACGTCGACCGCTCGTGGCGCAACCCCAACCTGCTCGTCTGGCACGGCGATCTGTGGCTCATCGACCATGGCGCCGCGCTCATCTGGCACCACAACTGGCCCACCGCGGCCGCCTCGGTCGCCCGCCCCTACGACGCGTCCGACCACGCGCTGGCGCTGTTCGGGCCCGATCTGGCAGGCGCCGCCGCCGAGTTGGCCCCGCGGGTCACGGGCGAGCTGCTGGCCGAGACGCTCGCCGAAGTCCCGGACGAGTGGCTCGCCGACGAGCCCGGGTTCGACGCGCCCGACGCCGTGCGCGCCGCCTACGCCGAGGCGTTGACCACCCGCGCGCGCACCGTGTCCGGCGCCATCGCCGTCGGGCGCCCCACGGAGGACAGGCCCTCCCAGGCGCCCGGCTGGCTGACCGGCCGTTCCCACCCGGAGAGCGAGGCCGCACGGTGAACGGACGCGTGAAAGGACGCGAGGTCTTCGAGTACGCGGTGCTGCGCGTCGTGCCGCGCGTGGAGCGCGGCGAGTCCATCAACGGCGGCGTCATCCTCTACTGCCGCGCCCGGTCCTTCCTCGCCGCCCGCGTCCACCTCGACGAGCGGCGCCTGTTGACGCTCGACCCGGGCGCCGACGTCGAGGGCGTGCGCGCCGCGTTGCGCGCCGCCGAGTGCGTGTGCGAGGGCGGCGACGGGGCCGGTGCCGCCGCGGGCGACGACCCGGGGCGCCGCTTCCGCTGGCTGATCGCCCCGCGCAGCACGGTCGTTCAGCCGGGGCCCGTGCACACGGGGCTGACCGCCGATCCCGGCGGCGAGCTCGACCGCCTGGTGCGCGTGCTCGTCCACTGAGCGGTCCTCGCGACCGCGACCCCCCTTCCCCACATCGCCCCCGCCTGGTTACCGTGCGGTAGTCAGTCGTCCGACGGCAAGGAGAACGCCCCATGGCACCCACCGAGCAGCGCGTCGCCATCGTCACCGGCGCGGCCCGAGGCATCGGCGCGGCCACCGCCGAGCGGCTGGCCGCTGAAGGGCGCGCCGTCGCCGTGCTCGACCTGGCCGAGGACGCCGCCGCCGCGACGGTGGGGCGCATCACCGCCGCCGGGGGCACCGCCGTCGCGGTGGGCTGCGACGTCGCGGACGCCGAGGCGGTGCGGCGGGCGGTCGCCCGGGTCGCCGAGACGCTCGGCCCGCCGCAGATCCTGGTCAACAACGCCGGGGTGCTGCGGGACAACCTCCTGTTCAAGATGAGCGAGGCCGACTGGGACACGGTCATGAACGTTCATCTGCGGGGCGCGTTCCTCATGTCGCGCGCCTGCCAGGCGCACATGGTCGCGGCGGGCTTCGGACGGATCGTCAGCCTCTCCTCGAGCTCGGCCCTCGGCAACAGGGGCCAGGCCAACTACGCCGCCGCCAAGGCCGGTCTCCAGGGCTTCACCAAGACGCTGGCCATCGAGCTGGGGAAGTTCGGCATCACCGCCAACGCCGTCGCCCCCGGCTTCATCGTCACCGAGATGACCGCGCAGACCGCGGCGCGGGTCGGCGTGGGCTTCGAGGAGTTCCAGAAGGCGCGTGCCGAGGAGACGCCCGTGCGCCGGGTCGGGCGGCCCGAGGACGTGGCCGACGCCATCGCGTTCTTCACGGGCGACGCGGCGGGCTTCGTCTCGGGCCAGGTCCTCTACGTGGCTGGTGGCCCGCTCGACTGACGCACCGTTCCCGGGGCGCGACCGTTCCGAAGGGTGGGAGAGACCATGACGGATCCTCAGGCGGCCGAAGGCCCCCGCGTCGCCGTCGTCACCGGCGCGAGCCGCGGCATCGGCCTCGGCATAGCGCGGGCGCTGGCCGCCCGCGGCGACCGCGTGTGCGTCACCGGGCGGAACGCCGAGCCGCTCGACGCCGCCGTCGCCGAGCTCGGCGGCCCGGGGCGGGCGATGGCCGTCCCCGGCAAGGTCCACGACGAGGCGCACCAGGACGAGGTGATCGCCCGCGTCATGGCCGCCTGGGGCCGCGTCGACCACCTCGTCAACAGCGCGGGCACCAACCCCGTCCTCGGCGGCCTCGCCGACCTCGATCCCGGCGTGCTGCGCAAGGTCTTCGAGATCAACGTCCTCGCGCCGCTCGCCCTGGCGCGCCGGGCGTGGCACGCCTGGCAGCGCGAGCACGGCGGCACCGTCGTCAACGTCTCGTCGGTCGCCGGGCTCTCCGCCTCGCCGTTCCTCGGCGCCTATGGCGTCAGCAAGGCCGCGCTGATCAACCTCACCCAGCAGCTCGCCCACGAGTTCGCGCCCGCGGCCCGGGTCAACGCGGTCGCCCCCGCGGTCGTGAGGACGAGGTTCGCCGCCCCGCTCTACGAGGGCCGCGAGGAGGAGGCGGCCGCCCGCTACCCCCTGGGCCGCCTCGGGGTGCCGGGCGACGTGGCGGGCGCCGTCGCGTTCCTCTCCTCCGACGCGTCCTCCTGGATCACGGGCCAGACCCTCGTCGTGGACGGCGGCCTCTTCCTCAACGCGGGCCTCGCCTGAGCCGCCGTTCCGCCGCTGTCCGTTCCTCCGCTGTCAGTGCCACCGGGTACGTTCTGATCAACAACTGACCGCGTACCTTCGGAGGTTCACGACGTGACCGGCATGCTGCCCGACTCCTGGCAGGGCGTCCTCGGCGAGGAGCTCGGCAAGCCCTATTTCAAGGAGCTCACCGAGTTCGTCGAGGAGGAGCGGGCGCGCGGCCCGGTCTACCCCCCGCGCGAGGAGGTCTTCGCGGCGCTCGACGCCACGCCGTTCGATGACGTCAAGGTGCTGGTCCTCGGCCAGGACCCGTACCACGGCGAGGGCCAGGGGCACGGCCTGTGCTTCTCGGTCAGGCCCGGCGTGCGGATCCCGCCCTCCCTGCGGAACATCTACAAGGAGATGCACGCCGAGCTCGGCCACCCCATCCCCGACAACGGCTATCTGATGCCCTGGGCCCGGCAGGGCGTCCTCCTGCTGAACGCCGTGCTGACCGTCCGCGCCGGGGAGCCCAACTCCCACAAGAACAAGGGCTGGGAGACCTTCACCGACGCGGTGATCCGCGCGGTGGCCGCCCGCCCCGACCCGGCGGTGTTCGTGCTGTGGGGCGCCTACGCCCGCAAGAAGCTCCGCCTGATCGACACCGAGCGGCACGCCGTGGTCGAGGGCGCCCACCCCTCCCCGCTCTCGGCCAAGAAGTTCCTGGGGTCCAAGCCGTTCACGCGGATCGACGAGGCGGTCGCCGCCCAGGGCCACACCGCGATCGACTGGCGCGTCCCCGACCTGGGCAGGTGAGCGCCCGGGCCGCGCGCCCCGGGGCGTAGTCCGGGGCGCGGCCGAAGGCGCGGGGGACGGCCGCCGCGGTGGCCCGCCCCGCGCCGTCCCGCGGGCCGACGGGCCCGCGTATCCTGCCGGTCCATGTTTGTGCGATCGCGAAGGAGCGCCCTGTGAAGGTCGGCGTGATCGGGCTCGGGGACATCGCCCAGAAGGCGTACCTGCCCGTGCTCACCACCCAGCCCGGTGTCGAGCCCCATCTCCACACCCGCACCCGCGCCACCCTGGACCGGACGGGTGACACCTACCGGATCCCCGCCGAGCAGCGCCACCACGACCTGGACGCGCTCATCGCCGCCCACCCCGACGCGGCGTTCGTCCACGCGCCCACCCACACCCACCCCGAGATCGTCACCCGGCTCCTTGACGCGGGCATACCCACCTATGTCGACAAGCCGCTCGCCTACCGCCTCGCCGAGGCCGAGCGCGTGGTCGAGCTGGCCGAGGCCCGCGGCGTGGCCCTGACCGTGGGCTTCAACCGCCGCCACGCGCCCGCCTACGCGGGTCTCCTCGAGCATCCGCGCGACCTGATCGTGATGCAGAAGCACCGCAAGGGCCTGCCGGAGGACCCCAGGCGCATGGTGTTCGACGACTTCGTCCATGTCGTGGACACCCTGCGCTTCCTCGCGCCGGGCCCGGTGGACCGCGTCACCGTGAGCACGCGGGTCAGCGGCGGGCTGCTGCACCATGTGGTGCTCCAGCTCGCCGGTGAGGGGTTCACCGCCGTCGGCGCCATGAACCACCGCTCGGGGTCGACCGAGGAGAGCGTCGAGGTCTCGGGGCAGGACGCCAAGCGCGAGGTCCGCAACCTCGCGGAGATCATCGACCACAAGGGCCAGCCCAGCGTCCGCCGCCGGGGCGACTGGGTGCCCGTCCCGCGGCAGCGCGGCATCGAGCAGGCGGTCGTGGCGTTCCTCGACGACGTGCGCGCCGGGCGCACACCCGGCGCGCGGGACGCGTTGCGCACCCATGAGTTGTGTGAACGGATCGTCGCCTCCGCGCTCGAGGAGCACGGAGCGGGGATCACTCCTCGGAGGTGATCTCGTCCCCGGTGCCCACGTCCTCGCCCGCGTGGGGCTCGACCACGCCGAAGAAGATCAGCAGCAGCAGCGCCACGCCGATCACGACGCGGTACCAGACGAACGGCATGAACGTCCGGGTGCTGACCCACTTCATGAACCAGGCGATCACCGCGAAGCCGACCAGGAAGGACACGACCGTCGCCAGGATCGTCGGGCCCCACGAGATGTGCGAGCCCTCCTCGCCGATGGAGGTCAGCTCGTACCCGCCGGAGGCGAGCACCGCGGGAATGGCCAGCAGGAACGAGTAACGCGCCGCCGCCTCGCGGGTGTAGCCGAGGAAGAGGCCGCCCGTGATGGTGGCCCCCGACCTGGAGACGCCGGGGACCAGCGCCATGGCCTGGGCGAATCCGTAGATCAGGCCGTCGCGGACCGAGAGCTGCTCGAGCGTCTTGCGCGGCTTGACGGCCCGGTGCTTCCCGCCGGTCGCGTCCCGCAGCGCCATGCGGTCGGCGACGCCGAGGATGATGCCGAGCACGATCAGGTTCACGGCGATGAGCCGCAGATCACGGAACGGGCCGTCGATCGCGTCCTGGAGCGTCAGCCCCAGCACGCCGATCGGGATCGAGCCCACGATGACCAGCCAGCCCATCCGCGCGTCGGGATCCGAGCGCGCCGCCTTGTCCCGCAGCGACCTGAACCACGCCCTGATGATCCTGACGATGTCCTTGCGGAAGTAGATCAGGATCGCCGTCTCCGTGCCGATCTGGGTGACGGCGGTGAACGCCGGACCCGGGTCCTCCCAGTCGAACGCCACGGCGGTGAGCCGCAGATGGGCGCTTGACGAGATCGGCAGGAACTCCGTCAGCCCCTGGACCAGACCGAGAATCAGTGATTCGAACCAAGACATGAACTCTGCGGCATCCCAGGGGAGAGTGTCGTAAGGAGCGTGAGAAGTGCGAGAAACGCGTGGGGTTGATTGATCGGGATCACTCTAAGCCAGCCGGGGGAGTGCCTCGTACCGCGGCCTCCACAAAACCGTTCGACAGGGAGCCCGCGGCGCGTCATCATCGCTTCCGTGATCCGGTACGCCCTCCCCGCAGCGTCGGCCGCAGCAGCGGCCGCGCCGAGGGCTGCCCTCACGTTCCTCCTCGCCGATCTCCCCGGCCTCTCCCTCGTCGCAGCCGACGGCGCCCGACGCTGACCCTTCCCGGATCGTTCCGCGGACCCCGCAGGGGGAGGGTCGGCCGGAAGCCAGGGGTCCGTGTCCCGGCCGCGCGCCGGGATCCCACCTCAGCAGCGAGGAAGAGACCGTCATGCCCAAGCAGGCATACGTGCGCACCAAGCCCCACCTCAACATCGGCACCATGGGGCACGTCGACCATGGCAAGACCACGCTGACCGCCGCCATCACCAAGGTGCTCAGCGACCGCGGCACCGGCACGTTCGTCCCGTTCGACCGGATCGACAAGGCCCCCGAGGAGGCGGCCCGCGGCATCACCATCACCCTGGCGCACGTCGAGTACGAGACGGAGACCCGGCACTACGCGCACGTCGACATGCCGGGCCACGCCGACTACGTCAAGAACATGGTGACCGGCGCGGCGCAGCTGGACGGCGCGATCCTCGTCGTCTCGGCCGTCGACGGCGTCATGCCGCAGACCGCGGAGCACGTGCTGCTGGCCCGTCAGGTCGGCGTCGAACACGTCGTCGTGGCGCTCAACAAGGCCGACGCGGGCGACCCCGAGCTGACCGACCTGGTCGAGCTCGAGGTCCGCGAGCTGCTGACCGCGCACGGCTACCCGGGCGAGGCCCTGCCGGTGGTCAGGGTCTCCGGGCTCGGCGCGCTCGCGGGGGAGCCGCGGTGGACGGCGGCCGTGGAGGCGCTGCTCGACGCCGTGGACACCTGGGTCCCGGTGCCGGAGCGCTACCTGGACGCGCCGTTCCTGCTCCCGGTCGAGAACGTCCTGACCATCACGGGCCGCGGCACGGTCGTCACGGGGGCCGTCGAGCGCGGCACGGTGCGGCTGGGCGACCGCGTGGAGGTGCTGGGCGCGGACACGGAGACGGTGGTCACGGGGCTCGAGACGTTCGGCAAGCCGATGGCGGAGGCGCAGGCGGGCGACAACGTCGCGCTGCTGCTCCGCGGTGTGCCGCGGGACGCGGTGCGGCGGGGCCATGTGGTGGCCAGGCCAGGCAGCGTGACGCCGCGGGACGCGTTCACCGCCGAGGTGTACCTGCTCGGCGGCGACGAGGGTGGCCGCCGCACGCCCGTGGTCACCGGCTACCGGCCGCAGTTCTACATCAGGACCGCGGACGTGGTCGGCGACATCGCGCTGGGCGACGCGGGGATGGCGCTGCCGGGCGAGACCGTGACCATGAACGTCAGGCTCGGCCACCCGGTGCCGCTCGAGCCCGGGCTCGGCTTCGCGATCCGCGAGGGCGGCCGCACGGTCGGCGCGGGCACCGTGACCGCGGTCGAACGCCCGTGAGAGTGGCCCCCCGCCCGGTGACCGCCGGGCGGGGGGCCACCACGGGGGGTGGACAATGGGTGGGTGGACGAACGGCTGCCTGTGATCAGGGACACCGACTTCGGCGAGGCCCGCCTGCTGCCCGACCTCGACAGGGACGGCGCCTGGCTGCTCACGATGGACGGCACGCCCCAGTCGTATCTGGACGTGGCCGACCCCACCCACCTGGAGTTCGAGTACACGCGCAGGCTCGCGCACGTGCTCGACACCGCCGTGCCCGAGGGGCGCGCGTTCGACGTGCTGCACCTGGGCGGGGGCGCGTTCACGCTGCCCCGCCGGGTGGCGGCCGTCCACCCGGGGGCGCGGCAGCGCGTCGTCGAGGCGGACGGCGGGCTGGTCGCGCTGGTCGCCGAGCACCTGCCGCTGCCCGAGGGCGGCGGCATCGCCGTGGAGCGGGGGGACGCGCTGGCCGGGCTGGTCGCGACCGACGAGGCGACGGTGGACGCGGTGGTCGCTGACGTCTTCAACGGCAGCCGCGTCCCCGCGCACCTGACCACCCTGGGCTGCGCCCGGGCCGCGGCCCGCGCGCTGCGCCCCGGGGGCGTCTACGCGGCCAACCTCGCCGACGCCGCGCCCTTCGCGTTTCTCCGCTCCCAACTCGCCACGCTGCGCGCCCACTTCGCCGAGCTGTGCCTGGTCGCCGAGCCCTCGGTGCTGCGCGGCAGGCGCCTGGGCAACGTGGTGGTGGCGGCCTCGCGGCGCCCGCTCGACACCGCGGGGATCGCGCGGCGGGCCGCCGCCGACCCGTTCCCCGCCCGGGTGGTCGATGGCGAGGTGCTCGACCGGTTCATCGGCGACGCCGCCCCCGTGCCCGACGACGCGCCGCTGCCCTCGCCCCGCCCGCCGTCGGGCGCGTTCACCATCCGCTGACGCGGGCGGGCTCCACTCCTCGACCTGGCGTCACTCCTCGACCGGGAAGGGCCGCAGGCTGCTGAGGATCTGGTCGATGGTCTCCTGGGAGGGCTCGCCCTCGTAGCCGGTGTCCATGACCAGCACCCAGGTCGCCATGTCGTTGCTGAGGTCCTGGTAGGAGACGGTGATCACCTTGCCGCCGCCGGGTGAGCCGCACGGCTCGTCGGGGTCCTCGGGAACGCCCGTGACGGTCGCGGTCGCGGTGTGCCCGACGATGCCGTGGTCGCTCTCGAACGGCACCGCGTCCGTGACCTCGATCGTGCCCTCGCGGTCGGGGTCGTAGGCCGCCCAGGCCCACGCGCCCGCCTCGTTGTAGGCGGCCTCCTCGGTGCCGGTCGCGCCCTGCGCGCCCTTGGTCCCGGCCGTCGCGCGCCAGCTCGCGCCGGTCTCCGACTCGGGGCACCAGCCGTCCATGAAGATGGCCGCGCCCGCCATGGAGACATACAACTCGGGCGGCGCCCACTCCTCGTCGTCGGCGGGCTCCTCGGCCTCGGGGTCCTCGTAGCCGACGTACATGCCCTCGCTGCCGATCGTCCAGTCCTCGGCCGGGACGTCGAAGGCGATGTGGCGGTTCTCCAGGGTCTGCACCTGCCAGTCGGGCGCGACCACCGGGTCGGGTATCTGGGCGATGCCCTGGCGCGGGTCGTCGGGGCCGAGGTCGGGCCCTTCCTCCTCCGCCGTGGGCTCCTCCGAGGGGCTGGGCGAGGAGTCGCCGCCCGCGCCCGCGTCGCCGCCGTCGTCGTCACCGCTCAGCACGACGACGCCGGTGATCACCGCGGCGGCGAGCACCGCGGTGGCGGAGACGATGGCGATGGCCATGGTCTTGCCCTTGCGCCCGCCCGAACTCCCGCCCGGCGGTGGGACGTCGGGTGCGGGCACGCCCTGGCCATCGGTCGGCGGGCCCAACGGGCCCGGCTGCTGCCACTGTCCCGGCTGGGGCTGCCCCGGCTGGGTGCCCCACTGCTGCTGCCCGGTCGGCGTCGCGCCCTGGTAGGGGTTCTGCTGCTGATACCCGGGCTGTTGATACGGGTTCGACCACGGGGAGTTGGGCTCGCCCCCCGGTTGCTGTTCTCCTGCCCTCATGCGCGTGACCCTACGGCCCGGCGTGCGCCGGGGCTACGTCGGCCTCGGGTATTGCTACGCACCTGCGACTTACC
This sequence comes from Streptomyces radicis, assembly GCF_003626575.1. Classification (GTDB taxonomy): domain Bacteria; phylum Actinomycetota; class Actinomycetes; order Streptomycetales; family Streptomycetaceae; genus Streptomyces; species Streptomyces radicis. The sequence continues at coordinate 462,295 of NZ_RBDY01000001.1, forward strand.
CGTTGGTAACCTGTGTTCATGACCGACGAACAGACGGCCGACGCCCGCCCCGCCCTCGGCGAGCTCCTCGCCGCCACCGTCCCCATGGTCCGCACGCTCGGCCTCGAGGTCCTCGCGGCGGACGCCGACCGGGCCGTGGTCCGCCTGCCCGACGAGGCCGCCTTCCACAACCACATCGGCGGGCCGCACGCCGGCGCGATGTTCACGCTGGGGGAGTCGGCGAGCGGCGCGATCGTGCTCGCGGCGTTCGGCGACCACCTCTCGGACGCGGTGCCGCTCGCCGTGCGCGCCGAGATCGCCTACCGGAAGCTGGCCAAGGGCCCGGTCACGGCGACCGCCACGCTCGGCCGCCCCGTCGACGACGTGCTCGCCGAGCTGCGGGCGGGCGGCCGCCCTGAGTTCCCCGTGGCGGTCGCCATCGAGCGCCAGGACGGCGCGGTCGCCGGGGAGATGACGATCACCTGGACGCTGCGCCCCACCGGCTGAGCGGCGCGTCGGGCGCGGGCGCGCGCCTCACCCCGAGGCCAGCAGGAGCGTGCCCGCCACCGCGAGCCCCGCGCCCGTCGCCTGCGCCGCGCGCAGCCGCTCGCGCAGCACGCCGCGCGCCGCCACCGCCGTGACCACCGGATCGAGCGCGGCCAGCGAGGCGGCCACGGTGACGGGACCCATGCCGACGGCCAGCGCGTAGGTGCCGTTGGCCGCCACGTCCGCAAGGCCCACGAACGTCAACGCGGGCAGCGCGCGCAGCAGCGTCGCCCGGCCGCCTGGGGGCAGCACGGGAGCGCCCCGCCGCGCCGCGACCAGGAGCGCGGCGCCGCCGGTCGCGACGTTGCACACCCGCTGCACGAACAGCGCGAGGAACAGGCCGTTCACCGACGTCGACGCCTCGGCGATCAGCGCGAGCACCGCGCCGAACCCCACGGCGGCGAACAGCGCGTACCCGATCGTGCGCCGCCGCACCGGCGCGCCCCGCCGCAGCGGCCCGCCCGCGAGCACGATGCCGCCGAACGCCACGAGCAGGCCCGCGCACTGCCAGGGCCCCGGCCGCTCGCCCAGCAGCAGCGCGAGCCCGATCGGCACGGCCGCCGCGGTCGAGGCCAGCGGCGAGACGACGCCCATCGGGCCGAGGGCCAGCGCGTGGTAGAACGCCAGCATCGCCACCGGGCCTATGACCCCGGCCGCCACCGCGAACCACAGCCGCGCGTCCGCCTCGTGCCACGCCCCGGTGGCCACCACGACCGCGCCGAGCGCCACCGCGGCCAGCGCCTGCGACGCCACGACGACGGTCAGCGCGGGCAGCCGCCGCGTCAGCAGGCCGCCGCCGAAGTCGGCCAGGCCCCACAGCAGGCTGGTGACCAGGGCAAGGGCGACCATGCGGCACCTCCGGGACGGGAGACCACACGATCGGTACAGTGTGGTGAACGAAAGAGTCCACTCCAGCGTAGTTCATTGAAATGAGCTTGCGGTACAGGATAGTGATCCACGCCGCGGGTCCACGATGTGCGGAAGGCGTCCGTGACCGATCTCGACCAGCTCACCCAGTCGCTCGCCAGAAACCTCAAACGCCTGCGTGCCGCACGGGCGTTGACCCTCGACGCCCTTGCCGCCCGCTCGGGCGTCAGCCGCGGCATGCTGATCCAGATCGAGCAGGCCAGGACCAATCCCAGCGTCGGCACGGTCGTCAAGATCGGCGACGCGCTCGGCGTGAGCGTGGCCACCCTGCTCGACGCCGGGGCGCCGCCCGCGGTGCGCGTCGTGCCGCCGGGGGAGACGGTCCGCCTGTGGGCCACCCAGGCGGGCAGCCACAGCACGCTGCTCGTCGGCACCGAGTCGCCGGGCCCGCTCGAGCTGTGGAGCTGGCGCCTGATGCCGGGCGAGGGGCACGAGTCCGACCCGCACCTCGTGGGCACCACCGAGCTGGTGCATGTCACCGCAGGGGTGCTCACGCTCCGCGTGGACGGCCTCGACCACCGCCTCGACGCGGGCACTTCGGCCGTCTTCCCCTCCCATGTCCCGCACGGCTACCGGAACGAGGACGCCGACCCCGTCGAGCTCACCATGGCCGTCTCGGTCCCCGCCTCGGCCCCGTCCCCCCGCGGATGACCTGCTGCTACGGTGCCGACATGCGCGCTCCCATCGGTGACTTCCCCGACGCACGGCCCGCCCCCGAGGCGCTGGAGCTGCTCCCCGAGCCGGTGTCCGCGGCCGTCGCCGCGTGGTCGGGGCCCGTTCCCGCCGACCAGTTGGTGTTCGTGGACAGCGACCCCGCGGTGGCCGACACCGCCGACTTCGTCGCGGCGCACGGCTCCGACCTGCTGTCCGCCTCCGCCAACTGCGTCGTGGTCGCGGGCAGGCGCGGCGGCGAGACGCGTCTCGCCGCGTGCGTGGTGCCCTCCGCGGCCCGGGTGGACGTCAACGGCACGGTCCGCCGCCATCTCGGCGTCCGCAAGGCGTCGTTCGCGCCGCACGAGGTCGCCGTCGGCGAGAGCGGCATGGAGTACGGCGGGATCACCCCCGTCGGCCTGCCCGCCGACTGGCCCGTCCTGCTCGACGCGGCCGTCGTCGACCTGCCGTGGGTGCTGCTCGGCAGCGGCCGCCGCAGGGGCAAGCTGATCGTGCCGGGCAAGGCCCTGCTCCAGATCGCGGGCGCCGAGGTGATCGAGGGCCTGGGGCGCTGAGCGTTCTTCGCGGGGCGCGGACCGGTCCCCGACTGATCCGGCATCTGGGCCCGTGGCCAGGTCTCCACCTCGCCCACCGCGTCACCCCTCGGTAGCCCAGGTCGCCCGGACGGGGCCGGGGCCCCGGGCCGACCGGCGTCCCCCGATCCCAACGCCCCTGGTGCGGAAGGGTGTTCGGGAGCACCGTGCCGGACTCCCCGGCCGGTGTGGCGGATTACACTGGCCGCCGTGACCACACAGAGCGGGGTGCCCGGCCGCGCCGAGCGCGGACGGGCCACGCTCAAGGATGTCGCACTCCGGGCCGGGGTCTCGGTGCCGACCGTCTCCCGGGTGATCGCCGGGAACTACCCGGTCGCCACCGCGACCCGCCGCCGCGTCGAGAAGGCCCTGCGCGATCTCGACTATGTCGCCAACACCCACGCCCGCGCGCTGCGCGGCCACGGCGCCAAGACGGTGGCGTTCGTGCTCAGCGACGTGCGCGGCCCCTCGTTCGCCCAGGTCGCCCACGGCATCGAGGAGGAGGCGTCCCGCCGGGGACGGCTGTGCCTGCTCTGTGTGAGCGGCGGCGACCCGGCGCGCGAGCTCGAGGCCGTGCACCTGATGCGCCAGCAGGGCGCCGAGGCCGTCATCCTCATCGGCAGCGTCGTGGACGACGAGCCCTACCGCCGCACGATGGCCGCCCTCGCCCGCTCCCTCGACCGGTCGGGCTCGCGCCTGGTGCTCGTCGGCCGCCCCCCGTTGGGCGAGGCCGTGCCCGCCACGGTCGTCGAGTACGACAACGAGGGCGGCGCGCACGCGATCACCGGGCGCCTGCTGGCCGCGGGCCACCGCGACGTGCTGCTGTTCGGCGGCGACGCCGCGCTGACCACGAGCGCCGAGCGCCTCGCCGGATATCGCCGCGCGCTGGCCGACTTCGGCGTCCCCCATCGGGACGCGCTGGTCGAGAAGGCGTCGTTCGACCGGGGCGAGGCGTATGTCGCCATGCGTGAACGGCTCGCCCGCGCCCGGGACTTCACCGGCGTCTTCGCCCTGACCGACGCGGTCGCCGCCGGGGCGCTGCGGGCCATCACCGAGGCCGGGCTCGCCGTTCCCGACGACATCTCGCTCGTGGGCTACGACGACGTGCCGCCCGCCACGGATCTGCGGCCCCGGCTGACCACCGTCCATGTGCCCTACGAGGAGATGGGCCGCACCGCCGTCCGCCTCGCGCTCGACCGGCACGGCCCCGCCGCGTCCCCCGCCGACCAGCACGTCCTGCTCGGCACCCGGGTGGTGCTCCGCGACTCCGTCGCCCCGCCCCCGACGCGGCCCCGCTGACCGAACGGCGGTCCCTACGGCTCGCCGATGCGCAGCGTCGTGACGCGGGACGTCTCGCCGAGCAGCGGCTGGAGCGAGGACGCCTCGCGCGCGTACTTGGCGCGGTAGGCGTCGTCCACGGCGGCGCGGGTCGCCTCGTCGTCCACCCGGGTCACGGCGACGGGGTGCCTGCCGCGGTCGGACACGATGGTCGCCCGGCCCGCGCGCGTGGCCCGCCGGTACCAGTGGGAGCCCTCGCCGTAGGCGCTGCGCACATAGGGGACGTCGTCGACGGTGACGGACCAGATCGGGGTCTCGCGCTCGCCGCCCGAGGCGAGCGGGGTGGCGATGCGGATGGTGTTGGCGGTGTCCAGGTAGTCCTTGACGGCGGCGAATTCGGGGGTCATCGTGCGGCTCCTCAACGTCCGGCATTGCCGACAAATCGGCTCATGACGGAACGAGGGTAGGCCGGGCGCTCCGCCATCCCCGGCATTCGCCGCTCCGCCCGCGTGGCCCTGACGGCGCCGCTGAAGGAATCTTTCTCTCCCAACCCCCTTGATCTGGAGGAGATTTACGCCATTCTCGGGAATCGAAGGCTCCCCCTCCGCTCCCCTCCCCCCACAGGAGTGCGCGATGTCCCGTGCCCGACGCAGGAGGCTCCTCCGGTCGCTCACCGCGGCGGCGGTGACCGCGGGGGTGCTGCTGACCACCCCCGCCCCCACGGCCACCCCCGCGCCCACCGCGTCCCCGAACCCGTCCCCGAACCCGGCCCCGGCCCCCACCTCGGACCCCGCCGCCCCGCCCGCCGAGACCCCGCCCGCCGAGACCTCGCCGCGCGCCGAGGCGTGGGTGGACGAGCGGCTGGCGTCGATGACGTTGGAGGAGAAGGTCGGCCAGCTCTTCGTCACCTACGCCTACGGCGCCACCGCCGACACGGACGACCCCGAGGACGTCGCCAGGAACCAGGAGTGGCTCGGCGTCGCCAACGGCCGCGAGGCCGTCGAGCGTTACCACCTCGGCGGGATCATCTACTTCACGTGGTCCGACAACCTCGCCGACCCCGTCCAGGTCGCCGAGCTGTCCAACGGCCTCCAGCGCGCCGCGCTCGACCAGCCGTCCGAGGTGCCGCTGCTGGTCACCACCGACCAGGAGCACGGCGTCATCACCCGCCTCGGCGAGCCCGCCACCCGCTTCCCCGGCGGCATGGCCCTTGGCGCCTCAGGCGACCCCGACGACGCCCGCGAGGCCGCCCGCATCGCCGGGGCCGAGCTGCGCGCCGTCGGCATCACCATGAACCACGCGCCCGTCGCCGACGTCAACGTCAACGCCGCCAACCCCGTGATAGGCGTCCGCTCCTTCGGCGGCGACCCGGCCATCGCCGCCGAGCTGACGGCCGCCCAGGTCGACGGATACCAGTCCGACGGCGGCGTGGTCGCGAGCGCCAAGCACTTCCCCGGGCATGGCGACACCGCCGTCGACAGCCATGTGGGGCTCCCGGAGATCACCCACACCCTGGAGGAGTGGCGCGCGCTCGACGCCCCGCCGTTCGCCGCCGCCGTCGAGGCCGGGACGGGCGCGGTCATGAGCGGGCACCTCCGGTTCCCCGAGCTCGACCCGTCGGGCGCGCCCGCGACCCTCTCCGAGCCCATCATGACCGGCCTGCTGCGCGAGGAGCTCGGCTATGACGGCGTCGTCATCACCGACTCGCTCGGCATGGCGGGCGTGCGCGAGACCTACCCCGACGCCGAGGTCCCCGTCCGCGCGCTCGCGGCCGGGGTCGACCTCCTGCTGATGCCGCCCGACCTCGAGCTGGCCCACCGGGCGGTCATGGACGCCGTCGCCTCGGGCGAGCTGACCGAGGACCGCGTGGACGCGTCGGTCCGCCGCGTGCTCACCCTCAAGTGGGAACAGGGCGTCGTGGACGACCCGTTCGCCGACGTCGACCGGGTGGACGACATCGTGGGCAACGCCGACCACCGCGCCGCCGCCCTCGACATCACCGGGCGCACCACCACCCTGGTGCGGAACGAGGGCGCCACCCTGCCGCTGGCCGCCGACGGCGGCGACGCGCTGGTCACGGGCGCGGGCGGCGCGGTGCGCGGCCTGGCCGACCGGCTCGCCGCGAAGGGCCTGCCCGCCACCGCCCACCCCGCGGGCACCGACCCGGACGCGGACGCGATCGCCGAGGCCGTCGCGGCGGCCGATGGCCACGACACCGTGCTGGTCGTCACCGCCAACACCGCCGCCAACGCCGGGCAGGCCGCGCTCGTCGAGGCGCTGGCCGCGACCGGCAGGCCCGTGGTCACCGTCTCCACCGACGTCCCCTACGACATCGCCCACCACCCGGCGGCCGACGCGCACCTCGCGCTCTACTCGTCGGTGCCGGTCGCCCTCGACGCCGCGGCGGCCGTGCTGCTCGGCGAGCGCGGCCCGCTGGGCACGCTGCCCGTGGACATCCCCGCCGCGGACGACCCCGACCGGGTGCTCCACCCCCTGGGCCACGGCCTGCGTTACCCCTAGCCAGGAGAACGAGCGAGAAGCGCAAGAGAACGAGCGAGAAGCGAAGGACGGAACCGATGCGTCAACCCCCGCGCCAACCCCCGCGCCACCTCCTGCGACGCCGACACCTGCTGGCCGCCGCCCCCGCCGCCCTGGCCGCCTCGGCGGCCCCCGCTGCCGCCGCCCCCGCCCGGCCCGCGCGCCCAGGGCGCCGGGTCACCACCGGGTTCGACGCGCTGCGCGCCGACGGCTACGCCTCCCTCGCGGGGCAGCGCGTCGGCGTCATCTCCAACCCCACGGGCGTCGACCGCGACCTCGACCATGTGGTCGACGTCATGGTCGCCGACGGGCGCGTGGACCTCGTCGCCGTCCTCGGCCCCGAGCACGGCTTCCGCGGCACCTCGCAGGCGGGCGAGGGTGAGGACTTCTTCATCGACGCCAAGACGGGCCTGCCGGTCTACAACGCGTACAACGACGCCGCCACCATGGAGGAGCTGTTCGCCGAACTGGCCCTCGACACCGTGGTGTTCGACATCCAGGACGTCGGCGCCCGCTTCTACACCTACATCTGGACGATGTATCTGGCGCTGGAGGCCGCCGCCCGCCTCGGGCTGCGGTTCGTCGTCCTCGACCGCCCCAACCCCCTCTCGGGCGCCGAGGCCACCGGGCCCGTCCTGCACCCGGAGCACGCCTCGTTCGTCGGCCTCAAGCCCATCGCCCAGCGGCACGGCATGACGATCGGCGAGCTGGCCGGGCTGTTCAACGCGGTCTTCGTCCCCGAGGCCACCGGGGGCCGCGCCGCCGAGCTGCGCGTGGAACGGCTCGGGGGCTGGCGCCGTTCGTACCGCTACGCCGACACCGGGCTGCCCTGGGTGCCGCCCTCGCCGAACATGCCCACCCCCGCGACCGCCGACCTCTACGTGGGCACATGCCTGTTCGAGGCCAGCGCCCTCTCCGAGGGCCGTGGCACCACGTTGCCCTTCCAGCTGCTCGGCGCCCCCGGCATCGACCACCGCTGGTCCGAGGCGCTGAACGACCGCGGCGTTCCCGGAGTCCGGTTCCGCGAGGCGTACTTCAACCCCACGTTCGCCAAGTGGGCCGGGGAGACCTGCGGCGGCGTCGAGGTCCAGGTGACCGACCCTGAGGCCCACGACCCGATCGCCGTCGCGCTCACCCTGCTCACCGAGCAGTGGCGGCTCTTCCCCGAGCACCGCTGGCGGTCCCAGGACGGCGGCACCGCCTACTGGCTCGACAAGCTCAGCGGCAACAGGGCCGTCCGCCTCGCCATCGAGGACGGCGCCGACGCCGACGAGCTGCCCGCGCTCTGGGAGGACGACCTCGCCGCCTTCCGCCGCCTGCGCCGCGACCACCTCATCTACCGCTGACGCCGCTGACGCCGCCGACGCCGTTGACACGTTGACGCCCCTGATCCCCGTGCGCCCCACCCCCGCCGATCCGAGAGGACCCCGCAGCGATGAGACGCCGCCGCTTCCTGCACGGCCTGACCGCGACGGCCGGAGCGCCGCTGCTCACCGCCGCCGCGCCGCACGCCGCGCGCGCCGACGACCGGGCGGGCCCGGGCCGTTGGCGCGCGGGACCGCCCACCCTCACGCCCGACGACATCCGCTTCCCCACCCGCTCACGGGCGCTGCGGTACGGGCGCCCCGACGAGGTGGGCCTGATCGGCGACGAGGTGGCACGGATCGTCGATGAGGCCGAGGCGTTCCTGAGCCCGGGGCCCGGCAGGCCCGCGCCGTCGTTCCCCGGCTTCGTGCTGCTCGCCGCGCGCGACGGCGTGATCGTCGCCCACGAGGCGCGCGGCCATGCCGTGCGCTACTCCGGCTGGGACGAGGCGACCGCGACGCCCGTCGAGCTGCCGCGCGACGCGTGGGTGCCCATGGCCAGGGACACGATCTTCGACCTGGCGTCGGTGAGCAAGCTGTTCACGGCGACGGTCGCCACGCGGCTCGCCGAGCGGGGCGCGCTCGACCTGGACGCGCCGGTGGCCGCCACGCTGCCGGAGTTCGCCGCCGCCGACCCGGCGAAGGCGCCGATCACCGCAAGGCAGCTGCTCGTCCACCGCTCCGGCCTGGTCGCATGGCTCAACCTGTGGTCGCTGCCCGACAACGAGGCCCGCCTCGCCGCGATCCACGCCTCGCCCCTGGCCCGCGAGCCCGGCAGCGGCTACGCGTACTCCGACCTCAACCTCATCGTCCTGGGCACGCTCGTCGAACGCCTCACGGGACACCCCCTCGACACCCTGGTCGCCGAGTGGGTCACCGGGCCGCTCGGCATGGCCGACACCCGCTACAACCCACCGCCCGAGCTGCTGCCGCGCATCGCCGCCACCGAGTACCAGCCCGCCACGGGGCGCGGCATGGTCAGGGGCAGCGCGCACGACGAGAACGCCTGGGCGTTCGGCGGCGTCGCGGGCCACGCGGGGCTGTTCTCCACCGCGGCCGACCTCGCGATCCTGGGCCAACTCCTCGCCGACGGCGGCCAGTACGCGGGCACCAGGCTGCTGGCCACCGACACCGTGAGACAGGTGCTCACCGACCACAACGCCGACATCGGCGCCTCGCCACGCGGCCTCGGCTGGCAGGTCGACCAGCGCTCCTACATGGACGCCCTCTGCTCCCCGGTGACGGCGGGCCACACCGGCTACACCGGCACGTCGATCACCGTGGACCCGGTCGAGCGCACGGTGTTCGTGCTGCTGACCAACCGCGTGCACCCGACCCGCACCCGGGGCACCGACAGCGTCTACCGGCGGCGCCCGGCCCGCGCGTTCGCCAGGTCCTTCCCCGTCAGGCCCGTCTCGGGCCTGACGGCGTGGCGCGCGGGCGCCGCGGACGGCGCCACCGCGACGCTGACCACGCCGGTGCGCGGCCTCACGGGCGAGGGGCGCGTGGCGTTCCGCCTCTGGTACGACACCGAACCCGACCACGACATCGGCGCGTTCGAGGCGTCGGGCGACGGCGGGGCGAGCTGGGCGCCCGTGCCGCTCGCGCTGCGCTCCGGCGACTGGCGGTGGGAGACGGACGGCACGTTCCACGGCTGGTCGGGGCGCCGCTGGGCCCACGCCACCGCCACCGTGCCCGCGGGCACCACCCAGCTGCGCTGGACCTACCGCACCGACCCCGACCACCAGGGCCGCGGCGTCCTGGTGGACGCCATCCGCGTCACCCGGGGGCACCGCCTGCTCCTGGCGGACGAACGCCCCGCGGACGCCGCCCGTTTCGTCGCCGACGGCTGGACGGCGACGGAGCGCTGAGCGCTGAGCGCGGCCAGGGCGCGCATGGGACGGGTCAACGGGGGTAGGCGCCGAGCCGGTTGCTCAGCTGCTCAGTTGCTCGGCGACCTCGCCGGTGGGCGAGGTCGCGGACGTGTGGAAGGGGCGATGACGGTGATGACGGTGTCGACGATCGGGACGATCGGGGCGGGCGACGCGGGCGCGCTGCCGGATGTCGCGGAGCCACGCAGGGTCGCGCCGAAGGACGCCCGCGCGCTCTCGAAGCTGTTCTTCCGCCAGTTGGCCACGCTGGATGAGGGCACGCACGAGTACCAGTACGCGCGCAACACCCTGATCGAGATGAACATGTCCCTCGTCCGCTTCGCCGCCGGGCGCTTCCGGGGCCGGGGCGGCGACGACATGGAGGACATCGTCCAGGTCGGGATGATCGGGCTGATCAAGGCGATCGACCGGTTCGAGCTGTCCCGCGAGGTCGAGTTCACCACCTTCGCCGTGCCGTACATCGTCGGCGAGATCAAGCGCTTCTTCCGCGACACCTCGTGGGCCGTCCACGTGCCCCGGCGCCTCCAGGAGGCGCGCGTCCAACTCGCCCGGGCCACCGAGGAGTTGCACACCCGCCTGGGGCGTTACCCCAGGGTCCCCGAGCTGGCCGCGCTGATGAACCTCACCGAGGACGAGGTCATCGAGGCCCGGCTGGCGTCCAACGGCTACACCTCGTCGTCCCTCGACGCCGCCATCGACGGCGACCAGGAGGGGGAGACGGCGCTCGCCGACTTCATCGGCGACGAGGACCCCGCCATCGCGCTGGTCGAGGACTTCCACTCCCTCGCGCCCCTCATCGCCGGGCTCGGCGAGCGTGACCGGCGGATCCTGCACCTGCGGTTCGTCGAGGAGCTGACCCAGGCCGAGATAGGGGAACGGCTCGGCTGCTCCCAGATGCATGTCTCCCGCCTCCTCGCGCGCGTGATCAAACGCCTGCGCGAGGGTCTGCTGACCCGGCGATGAGCGCGTCGAGGCGTCAAGGTCCCGTGGAGACCGCCCTGTTCACGACCGACGAGCGGCGGCGCGTGCGCGAGCTCGTCCTCGCGCGGGCCGAGGCCGACGGCGACCGCTGGTCGGACACCGACGCCGCCCTGGCCGCCGCGACCGCCGAGCTCGAACGGTCCGCGCCGGCGCTCGCCGCCCGCCTGGCGCCCGCGCTCACCGCGCTCGCGCCCCGGCCCGCGCCGGAACGCGCCCCCGCGCCTCACAACAGACCGTGAGCGCCCGGCGCACACCGGCGTGAACGCCCGTCGGGCGCGGAACCATACAGGGGGGTGACCGCGCCTTGACGGGGGAAGGGGCCGTGATGTCACGGGCGAGCGAGGCATGGGGGTACGCGCGGGAGACGGCGCGGGCGCTCACCGGGTGGCACATCGGCCGCGATCCCGGCGAGGGCGAGGGCGAGTCCGCGCGGTCCTGGCGGCTGGCCACCGACCTGCTCGCGCTCGCGGTGTGGCGCGTCGCGGGGGAGTCGCGGCTCCCGGTCGAGGACGTGCCGCTCGCCGCGGTGGCGGGGCGGCTCGGCGACGCCCGCGTGGAGGGCCTGCTCAGCCGCGGCTACCCGCCCGCCGACGTGCCGGGCCCGCCGCCCGGCTGGCGCGGCATCCTGCGGCGCGGCCCCGCGCTGGCGCGCGGCGCCCGCGCGGTGGTCGAACGCCACCTGGCCGCCGCCGTCGATGACGACGTGGCCGACGAGACGAACGGCGGTGCGCCCGGCATGCCGCCCGCGCTGTGGGGCGACCGGGCCAGGGCCGTGCGCTCGGCGGGCCGCCCCGGCACCGTCCCGGCCTGGCGGGAGGCCGCCGACCTGACGCTCGAACAGCTCGCGGACATCGCGTCACGCCACGCGGCGCGGCACTGGGCGCCGGGCAGCGCCGAGCGTTTCGCCACGGCGCAGCTGGCCACCCTCGTCCCCGCGCTCGGCGCCCAGGGCGCGAGCGGCGGCTGGCTGCCCCGGCTGCGCGGGCTGGCGGGCGCCGAGGCGTCGCTCACCGCGGTGACGCGCCAACATCCGCCAGGCGTGGGAGCGTTCGGCCCCCGCCTGGGCGGCGCCCTGGTCTCGGCCAGGGCGGCCCTCCACCCGGCCGTGACCCTCGCGGGCGAGCTGGACCGCGTGTGGGCGCGCAGGCCCGCGGCCCAGAGCGTCGCCCGCTGGGAACGCCAGCACCTGCCACGCCCCCTGCGCACCCAGGTCGCGGGCCTCGAGGACATGGTGGCGGCCGTGGAGCACCTGATGCGTCGGATCGCCGGGGGCACCTGACGTCGACGGTGGCCCCGCGCCTTTTCAACGACGGATCCCGTCCCGAATGCCCGAGCCCTCACCGCCGAACGCCGAATGCCGCCGTGCTCCCCTTGACGTCCACCGGGGAGACGGCTGTCATCGAGGAAAAGCCATTTCCCGTCGTGCCACGGGCACGGAAAGGGGCGCCGTGCTCATGGCGGAGCAGGTGACCGTAGGCGAGTTACTCATGGCCGAGTACGACCAGATCAAAGAGGAACAGCGCGCCCGCATCAGTTTTCGCGACAATCTCCTCTACGCCACGCTCGCCTCCATGGCCGCGGTCGTCGCCGCCGTGCTCCAGGCGGACGGCCGCCCCGGGCTGTTGCTGCTGTTGCCGCCCGTGTCCGTGCTGCTCGGCTGGACCTATGTGGTCAACGACGAGAAGATCTCCGCGGTCGGCCGGTACGTCCGCGAGGAGCTGGCGCCCCGGCTCGCCGAGCTGTCCGGCGGACACGAGCCGCCGAAGGTCTTCGGCTGGGAGGTCAGGCACCGCGCCGACGACCGCAGGACCACCCGTAAACGCCTGCAACTCGCCGTGGATCTCCTGACGTTCTGCCTCGCGCCGATCGCCGCGCTCGTCGTGTTCTGGTCCAGCGGCGCGGGCCCGCTGAGCCTGCTGCTCGTCTCCCTCGGGGAGCTGGCCGCGATCACCGTGCTCGGCTGGCAGATCGTCACCTACGCGGACACCACACGCTCCTGAACGGCGCGTCCCCCCACCGGGCCTCCGCACCGCCCGTGCCCCGCCTTGGCGCGTACACCGCCTTTCGCGAGCGCGATCGCCGGGTCACCATGGAAGGGCGCTGCCGAGCCCGCGCACCGACCGAGAGAAGGATCACGTGATGGACCGAGCGGCGTCCGAAATGGAGACCGAGCTGCCCGACCTTTCGGCGGCCGGGTTGTGCGATCTCGACGACGGGCGGCAATTCACTTCCGTGACGCGGCGCCTGCTCGAACTCGTCGAATCCCCACCCACCCTTTCCATCGCGCGTGATGACAACTGCTGAGAATCCGGTGTCACGGTGACCTCGTTCGGCCCGGATTCGAGGACGGGCGGAGAACCCAGGGAGACGCGCCGCCACCGGCTGCCCGCCGCGGCGTTCGCCGAGCTGGCCCGCGGCTCGGGCGGCCAGGCCGTCGTCGCCCGGCTCCGCGCGGGACAGCGCAGCCGGGCGATGCTCCTGCTGCGGGCGCTGATCGACCTGTCCTCCCGCCACCCCGGGCTCCCCGGACCCCTGCCACCGCCCCGCGTCGCCTGGGAGCTGCTGCTCACGGTCGAACGGCACAGGGCCGCCGAGGTGGACCGGATCCTGCTGCACCCCCAGGTCGGCGCCTGGCTCAGCCGCGCCCTGCGGGCCCTGCGCGGGCGTGGCACCCCCGACGTGCCGCTGTGGCGCGAGGTCGGGCATGTGCACGCCGTTGCCGCCTCGGCCGCCCTGCGGTCCGGCATCGCCTTTCGGGCCACCGTCCCGGTGCGCCACGGCGGAGTGATGATCCCGGCGCTCGGATTCGCCCGACTGCCCGAGGGCGCGGGCGACATCGCCGAGGTCCGCGCCGACGGGCGCGGGCAGCGGACGGTGAGGGCGGCCACCGGCGGCGTTCACCTGCCGAGGGACCTCACCGGGGACGCCCCTGGCTGGTCCGCCGTCAGGCGCCTGCGCGGCGGCCATGGCCCCCTCGCGTACGCGTTCCCGCTCGACGACCTCGACCCCTACCGGAACTTCCTGCGCCCGCTGCCGCCCGAGCGGCTCGGCGAGGACGCGGTCACCCGCTGGGCGACGGGATTCGCGCGGGCGTGGCCCCTGGTGGCCGAGCAGTCGAACGTGGACCCTGCCGGGGTCGCGGCCTGCCTGGCCTCCGTCGTCCCCGTGCCGGGAGTGGCGGGCGCCGAGGCGTTCAGCGCCTCATCGCCCGAGGCGCACGGCTGCGTCCTGCTGAGCCCGCACGACGACCCCGAGAGCCTGGCCGCCTCGCTCATCCACGAGACCCAGCACATCAAGCTGAGCGCGCTGCTCGATCTGGTGCCCCTCATCGACGGCGGCCTCGAGGAGATCCACTACGCGCCATGGCGCTCCGACCCGCGCCCGCTGCGCGGCATCCTCCAGGGCGTCTACGCGTTCCTCGGCGTGACCGGCTTCTGGCAGGCGCGGCGCGCCACCGCGGCACCCGGGGGCGCCCGAAGGGCCGCCACCCTGGAGTTCGCCCTCAGGCGGACGCAGACCGCGGCGGGCCTGCGGGCGCTGCGCGAGCACGCGCGGCTGACCGCGATGGGGGAGCGCTTCCTCGACGGGATCGCCGAACGGCTGGCCCCTTGGCTCGGCGAGCCGGTCGCCGACGACCTGCTCGGCACCGTGGACGACCTGGCCACCGACCACCGGATCGTGCACCGCATGCGGCATCTGCGGCCCGACGAGGAGGGGGTGAACGCCTGGGCACACGCCCGTCGTCGGGGCCAGGAACCGCCGGTGGCCGCGCCGGGCACCGCGGTCCTGACGGCTCGAACGGGCGGCCATGGCCCCCAACTCCGCCTCGCGCTCGCCCGGATCCACGCGCGGGACCCCGCGGCGCTCGCCCGGGCGGCGGACGGCTCGGCGCCCCCGCCGCCCGGTCTGCACACCGCCCCTTCGAGGGCCGAGCTGGCCTGGGCCGCGGGCGACCGGGACGCGGCCCTGCGCGCCTCCCGCGCCGTGCTCGACCGGGACCCCGACGACGTGACGGCCTGGTCGATGCTGACCCTGGCGCTGCCTCCCGGGCCCGCGAAGGCCGCCCTGACGACCCGCCCCGAGCTGGTCCTCGCCCTGCACCGGGCCCTGCGGAAGGGCGGGGGCGAGGGCCCCGACCCGACCGCACTCGCCGTCTGGGCCGCCCGGGGGCTCACCGGGTGAACGCCCCCGCGGCGGCCGCGTTCAGAAGGCGAACGTCGGCACGTCGCACTCGGCCCTGATGCCGCGGACGGCGGACCTGACCGCCGGGTGGCCGTCGCCCAGGACCCGGCGCAGCCCGGCGACGGCCGCCGAGTGCGTCTCGTCCGCCGCCCTGACCTCGCCGAGCGCCCGCAGATCGGCCGACAGGTTGATCGCGCAGGCCAGCGTCGTCGGATGGTCATCGCCCAGGTGCTCCCTGCAACGGGCGAGTGCCGCGGCGTCCAGGTCGTGCGCCTGTCTGAAGTCCGCGAGCGCGTAGTGGTCGCTGCCTTCGTTGATCGCGCCGACCAGGGTGACCGGATGGTTGTCGCCCAGGATCTCGCGCATCACCGGCAGCGTCTCCCGGGTGAGCTCGGCCGCGGGCTCGGGCTCGCCGAGCAGGCGCAGGGTGACGGTCAGGTCGGTCGCGGCGCACAGCGCGGCCGGGTGGCGTTCGCCCAGGACCTCCCGCAGCTCCCGCAGGCTCTTCTCGCCCACCTCCCTCGCGCCGCTGAGATCGCCGGTGTGCCGCAGGTCCATCGCCAGGTGCAGCTCGGTCGTCGCGATGCTGAGGTGCGGGTCGGAGTAGCGGAGCCGATAGCGCTCCAGCGCCTCGCGGTCGAGCACGAGCGCCCCCGTGCCGTCACCCGCCCTGCGGCGGGCCACGGCCAGGGTGGTCAGGGCGGTGATGACGATGGAGGCGTTCGGCGGCAAGGTCCTGGCCGCGTGCGCGTAGACCTCCTCCTGCATCGCGCGGGCCCTCATGAAGTCGCCCAGCTCCCGCACGTCCACGGTGACATTGGTCGCGAGCAGCACGGTCAGCAGCCTGTCCTCGCCCAGGACCACGGCGCTGGTGTCCCGCGCGCGCTCGGAGACACGCAGCGCCGTGGCGTGGTCGCCCACCGCGCGCAGGGCGTGCGCGTAGTCGTTCGCGGCCCCCAGCGTGTAGGGCTCCTCCTCGCCGAGGAGGCGCGTGGCGCGCTCCCAACGGCTGTGGTTCAGCTCGAGGGCGCGCTCGAAGTCGCCCAGGATCCTGGCGTCGTTGGCGACCGAGCCGATCGCCGCCAGGGTGTCCTCGTGGTCCTCCCCGGCCTCGGGGCTCTCCCGCAGCAGCCGCAGCGTGCGGGCGTTGAGCTCCCTGGTCTCCGGATAGTGGCCCAGCGCGTCCAGCGCGTGGCCGAGCCTCCGGGACACCGCGAGCGTCTCCAGGTGCGCCTCGCCCAGGAGCCGCCGCCACGTCGTCACCACCTCGCTGGCGAACACCCGGCAGCCCTCGTGGTCGGCCGAGATGTAGAGGTAGCGCACGAGGTTGGCGACCATCTGCCGGACCCAGGGGTCCTCGCACTCCATGGCCCGCGAGCTGCGGGCGTGGGACAGCAGCTCGGAGTAACGCGGGAACGTGGCGGGGAGGACTTCGTTCGGGTCTCCGTGGGCGAGCAGCAGATGCGCGCCGTGCCGCATGTCCGCCTGCTGCTGCGGGGACATCTGGCCGACCAGCACCGCCTGGACCAGCCGGTGCATCTGAATGGTGTTGCTGCGGTGATTGATCTTCATCAGGGCGTAGCGGTTGATCTCCCTGATGGCCTGGCCGAGCCTGATCGGATCCTGGAGGACACGGGTCAGCTCCGGCGGCAGCGAGATGCCGCGCACCCCGGAGAAGAGCCGCCGTGAGATGGGCTCGGGGGCGAAGAACGAGCAGACCTGGAGCAGTTGCAGCGCCCCCGGGTGGTGCTCGGCGAGCCGCCGCAGCGACATGTTCCAGGCCGCGGCCACCGGCTCGGGGTAGTCGACGGGCACGCCGGCCGTCAGCAGCTCGTGGCGGCGCGAGCCCACGTCGGCCCGTTCGTCCTCGAAGACCTGGAGGTACTCGTCCACCGGCATGCCCGTCTCGCTGAGCCACGCCGCGGCCTGCTCGATGGCGAGCGGCAGGTCGCCGAGTGCCGCGGCGACGCGGTCGGCGTCGCCGTCGGAGAAGCCGGGGCCGCGGCGCCGCAGCAGCTCGACGCTCTCCGTCCTGGCGAACACGTCCACCTCCACGGTGCGCGCGGCCTGTGCCCAGCGCGCGTTCCGCGAGGTGACCAGGATCCGGCCGGTGCCCCCCGCGGGGAAGAACCTCCTGACCGCCTCGACGTCCTCGGCGTTGTCGAACACCAGGAGCCAGTTGCGGTAAGGGCGCCCCGTGCGCAGCGCCTCGAGCACCCGGGGGACCGCGATGTGCGACTGGGTGTCGGCGGGGAGGCTCAGCCGGTCGGCCAGGTTGGCGAGCGACTGCCGGATCTGCTCGGGCCTTTCGGCGGCGATCCACCACACCAGGTCGAAGTCGTCGGCGCGTTGGTGCACGTACTCGAGCGCTATCTGGGACTTGCCCACCCCGCCCAGGCCGTGCAGGGCCTCGGGAAGCACCGCCGCCGTGCCCTCCGCGGTCAGCCGCCGGTGGAGCGCGTCGAGTAATTCCCCGCGCCCGGTGAAGCTGGGGTTGCGCGGGGGGACGTTGCCCCAGATCGATGGCGGGCTCACGGAAGTTCCTTCGTCTGATCGGGGAGAGGACGATCGGGGAGAGGACGAAGTGGTCACGGACACATGGGTTCCTCTCGGGTGCTCGTCCGGCCGGTCCTGTGCCGGAGAGAGGGGTGTCTCGACCGCCTCGGGGGCGGACTCGGGCGGGCTGCGTGGGGGAGTGCGGGGGGGCTTGCGTTCGGGCACGGTGTCGGCCTCGTCGGATGAGTCAACCGGATGGGGGTCGCGCGGGTCACGTCGCCCACCCGAAGGAGCGAGCGCCTGTTGCGCGGCGACGTGGGCCCCGAGGGTGCGCGCGCCCTGGAGGTAGGAGCCGGAGAGGGCTCGGCACACCTGCTCAGCGACGCGCACATAGGGCAGCAGCTCATCGGCGGCCGACAACCGGTGCGCGGATCCCGACGGTTCGCCGAGGAAGTCGCGGATGTCGTGCAGGGGCTGCCAACGGCGGCCGAGCCGGTCGAGGACGCTGCGGAGCGTGTACAGCGACTCGTCGCGCAGGCCCGCGGAGAGCAGCAGCTCCCTGACCCCCGGGTGGAACTCGTAGCCGATCCGGGTCTCGTCCGCGGGATCCGTCGCGGCCACGCGTCTGAGCAGGCCGCCGAGCAGGATGTCCGCGAGGTCGCCGGGGCGGGCCACCGGCTCGTGGAGGCGCTGGACGTACTCCATCACCGGTCTGTTGAGCGGGGCCGCCGCCAGCCTCGACGCGAGCCGGAAGGCGCTCGGCGAGGCGTTCGCCCTGAAGCGGTGGACCCGTTCGACGGCGCTCGGCTCGGGCTCGGCGTCCCAGGGCTCCATGGGCATGCCGGGCAGCAGGCCAAGGATCTCCCGCGTCCGCGGCAGCGGCTCGGCGACCATCCTGGCCCAGCGTCCGAGCCAGCCCGCGTCGAGCGCCACCAGGGGCACCGGCGGCTCGCCGCCGGGCCACGGGAGGCCGTCGGCCGGGCGCCAGGCGGCGTTGGGCGCGCCGGGCCCCGGGACGCGGACCCCGATCCGCTCGGGAACCAGGCCGGTGTTCGCCCAGCGGGCCGGGGAAAGGGGGTGGAGGACGGCGACGTGGGCCCGGCGCGCCCACCGGGTGAGCGCGCGCTTTCCCGTCCCGTCCCACCACGCCGCCCCGATGCCGTCGGTCACCACCAGGACCGTGCGCGTGCCGCCCGCGGCGTCGAGGGGCGCGGGTCCTGCCGGGGCGAGCGGCCGGTCGCCGTCGATGTCGATCCCGCGGACGTCGCGGAACGCCCCCAGCCGCTCGACGGCGGCGACGAGCCGGGCCACTTCGCCCCTCCACACGGACATGGCGCCGCCGCGGTCCACCACGAGAACCAGCTCGGCCCAGCGTTCCCGCCTCGGCACGGACACCGGAAGCCAGAGTCCCTCGTCGGCCGCGCGCTCCGCGGTCGCCTCCTCGTCGAGCTCGCGCGCGACGGGCGAGGGCACGGTGCGCTTGAACGGCCGGAGCGCGCGCTGCGCCGCGCGCTCGGAGACGATCCCCCGCGGGTCAGGGGCGCGAAGGGCCGACGCCGGGCGCCCCGCCACGGGAGCGCGCCCCACGGGTGTGGGAGCGACGGGAGGGGAAGCGGGCGCATCGGCGCGCGGGGGCGTGAACTCTCCGATGTCGGGCGCCCCTTGGGCTGGCTCGGCCTCAGGGGCCGCTCCGGCGCCCGGCGGCTCGGGGGGCGGCCGCGGGGCGGTGGGGCCTGGGCGTTCGGGAGACTCCGACGCCGCGGCGTCGGGGGCGCGCGGGGGAGGCGCTCCGGCGCCGCTGATCGCCAGCCACAGGGCGTCGGCGACATGCCACCAGTCGGGCCCCGCGCCGCCGACCTCCCTGGCTCCCGCACCGCCGTCCCGCCTCATGCCGGGTCCGCGGCGTCCAGTTTGTGCCAAATGGCCTGGAGAAGCTCCTCCCAGCCAGGGCCTGTGCCGTGCGGTCCCGCTGAGGTCGTCAGATACACCGCGTTCAGCAACTGGTCGGCCGCCAGGCCCCCTTCGCGCTCGCTGCGCTCGCGGAACAGCCGGATCAGCTCCTGGACGCGCGGGTCGTCGGCGCGGCCGAGATGGGCGGCGACGATCGAGGCGAGTCGCTCCGTGTCGAGATCGGGCAGGCGCAGGTGCAGACAGCGGCGGAGAAAGGCGGGAGGGAATTCCCGTTCGCCGTTGCTGGTGATGACGATGACGGGGAACGCGCGGCAGCGGACGCGGCCCCCGGCTATGGTCGCGCTTCGCTCGGGATCGTCCGTGAAGATGTCCACGCGCGGGCGTTGGTTCCTTATGCGAAGCAGCTCCGGAATGGTGAACTCGCCCGACTCCAGAATGTCGAGGAGATCGTTGGGAAGATCGATGTCGCTCTTGTCGAATTCATCCACGAGCAGGACGCGCGGCAGCCGGTGGGGCAGCATCGCCGTGCCGAGCGGGCCGAGTTGCAGGAAGTCGCCGATGTCCGTCCCCCGCGGGTCGGCCGCCTCGCCCGACGCGGTCCGCCCGGCCGCCGCCGCGCGGACGCGGCCGACCGCGTCATAGCTGTACAGGCCGTCGCGCAGGGTGGTGCGCGTCGTGACCGGCCAGCGCAGCACCCGTCCGAGGCCGAGCTCCCGCGCGACACGGTAGGCCAACGTCGACTTCCCCGTGCCGGGGCGCCCTGTGACCAGCAGCGGCCTGCGCAGGATCAGCGCGGCGTTGACGAGATCCGTCTCCTCGGTGCCCGACCTGACGTCCGGCGGGTCCGCGCCCAGGCGCCGTGTGGCGTCCTGGCCGTCCTCGGGCGGCGCCGGGGGCTCCACGAGGGCCTCGTCGTCCTGGCCTGATAACTCCCTCGCGGGGTCCTCGCCGACCGTGGCCCGCGCCGTGACGCCGTCGAAGGTGCGCCAGGGCGGGGGCGGCGGAAGGACGTCGTCGAGGCGAACGTCCCGCAGCGGGCGACCCGTGCCCTGATATATCCACCACGGCCGGGGAATCCCCGCCGAGAGGCCGTTCGGGATCGGCTCGCCGCCCATGTGCTCCCGGCGCCCGCGCGCGGCTTCCGCGTCGCCCATCGAATGCCCACCGCCTAATCGGGACCCGCCAACCGGCCTCGGGTCTGGACGGGGCGGGTCGGGTCGTCCCACACGAGAGAAATGTGACTGCCCAGGTGTCGCTCGCGCTCCGCGGCGGAATCCACCGTCAGGGCGTCGAGCCTTAACTGTGTCACGCTTTCCCTGAGCGCTGCTAGGTTCCCATCAAGCCGGTGGGCGACTTCCGGATGGCGTTCCGCGCGCCGGTCCCACACCACGATCGGCAGGCCCGCCCGCCACGCCGCGCGCGCCTCGAGAGCACCCCTCTCGGTGCTTGGCGGCGCGCTCAGTACGGCCGCGACAACGGTCGGATCCGCCTTGATGCGGGCCTCGAGGACGGCGGGGGCCAGCGTCCCCGACGCGTCGGGCGGCCCCTCGATGACCATGGGCGACGCCCGCCCCGGCTCGTTCTCGAGCAGGCGCCAGCGCTGCTTCCACGGGCGGTGCCAGCGCCTGGTCTCGCTGCGCTCCAGGCTGCGGACGACCACGGGGTGGTCCACGCACAGCGGGGTGGCGTAGTCGCTGTCGATCTCCTGGCGCCAGTGCTGGACGGGGATGGCCAGGTCGTCCGTGCTCAGCATGAATTCGAGATGCATGGTCTCGGCGTCCCCCGCCCAGTCGGCCACCGCGTCCCACACCAGGTCCTGAACGATCCGCTCCGCCGCCTCGAGCCCGGCCACCGCGACGCTGACGGTCTGCACGGGCCGCCAGCCCTCGGGGTCGAACTGCCGCCAGGCGGTGAGCAGATAGCCGCCGCTGTCGTCCTGGGGCAGCAACTGGACGACCAGGTAGGCGTCGACGGGGGCCGGGGGCGGCGAGTGCACCACGCGTTGCCGTAACTCCCGTTGCGGGGCGGTGAGGCCCAGGGCCTGGGCCTGCCCGTCGGCCCAGGCGCGCAGCGCGTCGGCCCGGTCGCGGGACGCCTCGGCGGCCAGGTGCTCGATCAGGGCGAGCGCCGGGGGCAGCCCGTCGGGCTGGGCGTTCATGTGGCTCAGGGTCTCGAACGCCACCCATGGGTCGTCCAGGGGCGGCACGCTCTGGAACGGGCCCGCCGCGAGGCGGCAGAGGTGGCCGAGCGCCGGGACCTCGAGTCCGTCGAGCAGCGGGCGCAGCTCGTCCAGGGACGGGCCGGGCAACGCGGGGCGCGCCGTGACCTCGTGGATGACCGCGCCGAGCCGCCGCAGCGCCCGCTGGCTCTGGCCCATCACGACCAGCGTCTCGTAGAGGATCCGCAGCGCCCGCGTGTCGTCGAGGCAGATCCGGGCAAGCTCGGGCAGGAAGTAGCTGGTGACGTGGTGGTGGCGGATGCCGAGGACGGCGGGGAGCTCGTCCGCCATGAGGTCGAGGCAGAGCGAGCGCGGCCCGGGATCGACCAGGCAGCCGAACTCGCGCAGGACGTCCGTCAGCGCCTTGATCGACCTCAGGCCGCCGGGGCCCTCGATCCCCCGGCCCGCGGCGTCGTCGGCGCCCGCGCCGGTCCCGGGGCGCTCATCGGGCGGTTCGGCTCCGCTCAGGCTCTCGCTGAGGGTCCCGGTCACCGCAGGCCCAGCTCCCCGGCGCGCCGGTCGAGCCGGTCGAGCGCGGGGGCGCCTGGCGCGAGCACCCCGAGCACGCCGAACAGGTCGCCCCAGGCGCCGTGGTCGTCGCAGCTCCGCAGCAGCGCGAGGGCCTCGGCGCGGCTGGTGGGCTGGCGTTGGACGGCCGTTCCGACCGAGGGCAGCTCGTCGAGCAGCTGCTGCCACCGGGACGGCGACGCCAGCCCCGGCACGGCGAGCAGGAGGTCGGCGAGGTCGCCGAGCTGCTCGATGGTGAGCCGCGGCGGTCGGGGCGCGGCGGCCACCGGCGGCCCCGCCCGCCCGGTCGCGCGGGACCCGCGGGCCGGGGACAGCCCCGCGATCAGCTCGAACGCGAAGGCGGCGGCGTTCCCCGCGGCGACCGGCTGCCAACGCTCGTCGTGCGCCTCGCCCTTGTCGCCGAGGAGGTCGGAGATCCCCCGGATCACCAGGGCGTCCACATGCGGGTTGAGATGGGCGCCCGCGAGGAAGCCGTAGCCCTCCATGTCCACGGCGAGCGCGTCGCCCGCGCTGGCCGCGAGGGCGCGGGCCACCTGCGAGTCGGGCGAGGTGATCACCCGGCCACCCGCCGCGATGGGCTTGACGTACGCCCGGGGCCGCCCCCGGACCGGGAGATCGATCCGGTCCTGCCAGCGGTCGGCCGCCACCACGGATCTGGCGTGCTGCACGAGGCGGTGCCCCGACCGGTGGGTCTTCTGGCGTGGCAGGAAGCCCTCGGCGGTGTCCTTGCCCGTCTCGTAGTCGTAGACCTCGTCACCCGCGACCACGTCGCCGAGCGCCACGTCCTTGCGCCCGCCGCCGACCCCCACGAAGAGCACGGTCCGCGGGGCGAACAGCGTCACGGCCCGCTCGATGAGCGCGGCGGCCGCCGGGTTCCCGGGGCCCACCATGTGGATCGCCACGCGTCCTTCGTCCGCCCCGCCCCTGGCCACGCCCACCTCGAAGCGGGAGCCGCGCTCCTCCACCACCGCGTCCGTCCGCTCCAGATGGGCCCGCACCGCGCGGTACTCGACCTCGAGAGCCGTCAGGACGACCACGTCCACGTGTGCACTGGCACCGACCGTCACAGTTCCCCCCTGTTGACCGGTTGCGACCGTCTTCCGCATAGACATGGTGCGGTACTGATGAGGTTCCGTCGATGCCATGACAACTGGCCTGCGTCTTCTGCCCGTTGGCGACCGCCCCGGCGGACAGCCGCCGCGCGGCTCCGCCGTCCCGCGCGACCGACCGGCTCGTGGACTTCACCCGTGACGGGATCCTCGTTCCGCCACCTCGTCGCGCAGCGACCGCGTGACGCGCCGGTGCAGCGCGCGGAACGGCTCGGTGAAGCGCGTGTCGTCCACCGCGCGCGGGCGCGGGATCGGCACGTCGAACGACTCCTTGACCCGCCCGGGACCCGACGTCATCACGACCACCCGGTCGGCGAGCAGGATGGCCTCGTCCACGTCGTGCGTCACGAACAGCACCGTCTTGCCCACCGTCTCCCACAGGTCGAGGAAGTCGGCGCTGACCCGCAGCCTCGTCTGCGCGTCCAGCGGCCCGAACGGCTCGTCCATCAGGAACACATCGGGGTCGGCGGCCAGGATCCGGGCCAGCGCGACCCGTTTGCGCATCCCGCCCGACAGCTGGCGCGGAAAGAACGCGCCGAAGCCGTCGAGGCCGACCAGCTCCACCAACTCGGCGGCCCGCGCCCGCTGTTCGGCGGCGGGCACGCCGCGCACCGCGAGCGGGAAGCGCACGTTGTCGAGCACGGTGCGCCACGGCAGCAGCGCGTCGTTCTGGAACAGCAGCCCCACCTCGGCCGGGACGCCGGACGACTCCCTGCCGTCGAAGGCCACGCTGCCGCCGGTGCGCTCGACGAGGCCCGCCACGATCTTCAGCAGCGTCGACTTGCCGCAGCCGCTCGGCCCGACCAGCGCGACGAACTCGCCCTCGGCCACGTCGAGATCGACCCCGCCGAGCGCCGGGGTCCGCCGCCGCTCGCGCCGGTAGTCCAGGCGCACGCCGCGCAGGCTGAGCTTGGGCGCGCCGCTCATGAGCCGGGCAGCAGGGAGAAGTCGAACGCCTCGTCGAACGTGGGCGCGTCCTCGGCGTCCAGCCGGTCCACCTCGGTGAGCAGGTCGATCGTGTCCCGGTACACCGGCTCCTCGATGGCCAGCCCACGCGGCGTGTTGCCGAGCGTGGCGCGCACCGCGTCGGCGAGCACCTCGTCGCTCACCGCGAAGTCCTCATCGGCCAGGCTCTCCACGGCGAACGCCCCGTCCTCCCGCGAGCGGTCCTCCGCCTCCCGCAGCCCCTCGAGGAAGCGCGTCAGCTCCTCCTCGTGGCCCTCGACCCAGTCGGCGCGCGAGAGCACGACAAGGGCGGCGTAGTCGAAGTCCGGCTCCCAGGTGAGGGTGTAGTCGCCGGAGGCCAGCATGTCGGAGAGCTGGGGCTCGCTCACCATGCCCGCGACGGCCCCGCCCTCGCGGATCGCGGCGGCCATGCTCGCGCCGCTGCCCGCGCCGATGACGTTCATGCCGGAGTAGTCCACGCCCGCGTCGCTCGCCGCCTTCAGCAGCTCGGTGTCCGACAGGCTGCCGGGCGAGGTGACCGCGACCGTCTCGCCCGCCAGGTCGGCGACGGACTCCACGCCCGAGCCCGCGCGGGAGACCAGGGAGTAGGGGACGGCCTGCGAGAGCGCGGCGTACGCGCGCACGTCGAGGCCGCGTGAGCGGGTGGAAGCGACGTGCTCGGTCGAGCCGACGAACGCGTCGACGCCGCCGCCGACCAGCGCCTGGACGGCCTCGGCGCCGCCGTCGAAGCAGATCTTCTCGACCTCGACGCCCTCGGGGAACGTCGCGGCGTTGGTGGCGATCGTCGCCACGTTGATGCCGCCGCACACGTGCGCGACGCGTATCGTGCCCGGCTCCGACGCGTCGCCCGCGCAGGCGGTCGTGGCCAGCAGGGCGGCGAGTGACAGGGCGGCGAGCGGCGGCGCGAGCAGGGGCCCGCTTCCGGTGCGCCCGGCTCTTCCGAAGGGTATGGCGTTCCTCATCCGTGGGTCTCCCGGTAGCGCAGCAGGCGGCGCCCGAGGCGGCCCACGGCATGGTCGAAGATCATGGCGACGGTGGTGATGACGACGAGACCGGCGAACACGCCGGTGATGTCGAGGAGGTTGGAGGACAGCTTGATGTAGTGGCCGAGGCCGACGCTCGACCCGACGAGCTCGGCGATGACGGCCCCGATGAGCGCCAGGCCGACGGCCAGGCGCAGGGCGGTGAGCAGCCAGGGGGTCAGGGCGGGGAAGACGACCCAGCGCAGGGTCGCGAGCCGGGAGGCGCGGAAGCTCTTGGCCATGTCCATCAGGTCGGGGTCGATGTTCCGCACGCCCTCGTGGACGTTGTAGAGGATGACGAAGACCACCATGGTCACGACCATGACGACCTTGGAGGTCAGGCCGATCCCGAACCACACGATGAACAGCGGCGCCAGGGCGACCCTGGGCAGGCTGTAGAGCGTCATGACATACGGGTAGAACCACTGCCCGACGATCCCGGAGAACGCGAGGCCGAGCCCGATGGCCACCCCGAGGGCGAGCCCGATCGTGAGCCCCACCCCGAACTCCAGGAGTGTCATGCGCAGATGGGGCCACAGCTCGCCGCTCGAGATCAGCTCGCCGAGCCGCCCGGCCACGGCGGTGGGGGTGCTGAGGTAGAAGTCGTCGACCCAGCGGCCCGAGGCGTACTGCCACAGCAGCAGCGCGAGCGCGCCGACCAGCAGCCGCCCGCCGTGCAGCGCGAGGAAACGCCGCCGGTCGGACCGCCGGTCGGCGACCCGCTGGCGCTCGGCCCGCTCGGCCTCGGTGTCGGCCTCGGTGTCGACGGCCCCGGCGTTCGGCTCGGCGTCCGGCTCGTGGCCAGCCGTCGAACGGGGTTCGATGGGCGTGGACTTCATGGCGTCCCACCCGCCTCGGCGTCGGCCGCGTCCCCCGCGTCGGTGGCCACGGGCCGGTCCGGGTCGGCGCTCCAGGCGCTCCAGGATCCCGGGAAGAGCGCGGCGTCGATCCCGAGGCTCGCCAGCACGGCGATCTGGAACGTCGCCGACACGCCGCTGCCGCAGTGCACGGCCAACGGCCCACCGGAGGAGGCGCGTTCGGCGTCCGCGTACCGCGAGCGCAGCTCGTCGGCCGGGAGCAGCGTCCCCTCGGGCGTCAGGTTCCGCCCCGCCGGGGTGCTGTGGGCCCCCGGGATGTGCCCCCCGCGGTGGTCCTCGGCCCGCCGGGCGTCGAACAGCAGCCCGCGCAGGGCCCGTTCGGCCGCCTCGTCGATGTCCACCACGGGGAGCCGCCCCGGCTCGACCACCAGGTCCCCCGGCGTGACCACCGGCTCGTCGGCGGTGAGCTCGCCCCCGGCCGCCCGCCAGGCGGCCAGGCCACCGTCCAGGATCCGCACCCGCGCGTGCCCGGCCCAGCGCAGCAGCCACCAGGCGCGGGCGGCCGAGAGACCCGAGCGCTCGTCGTAGACCACCACGTCGCTCCCGGCCCCGACGCCCCAGCGCCGGGCGGCGGCCTGGAGCGCGCCGGGCTCGGGCAGTGGCAGCCGACCGCCGGGCCCGCCGCCGGGGGAGGCCAGCTCGGCGGGCAGGTCGACGAAGACGGCGCCCGGCAGGTGGCCCCGCGCGTAGGCGTCGCGGTCCGCGCCGCGCCGCGGGGTGTGGCGCACGTCGAGCAGCACGGGCGCGCGGCCCTCGCGCAGCGCGCGCCCCAACGCG
Source organism: Streptomyces radicis (assembly GCF_003626575.1). Taxonomy (GTDB): domain Bacteria; phylum Actinomycetota; class Actinomycetes; order Streptomycetales; family Streptomycetaceae; genus Streptomyces; species Streptomyces radicis. The sequence continues at coordinate 489,131 of NZ_RBDY01000001.1, forward strand.
GCCGACGAGACGAACGGCGTGGCCGAGGGCGTGTCGAACGGCGTGGGGACGGGCGCGCTCACCTGGCCACCCCCGCCACGCGCTCGGCGGCGAACCGGTTGGCCGGGCGCGGGAGTCCGAGATGGTCGCGGAGCGTCGTTCCGGCGTACTCGGTGCGGAAGATGCCACGCCGCCTGAGCTCGGGGACGACCAGGTCGACGAACGCGTCGAGGCCGTCCGGCATGTGCGGCGGGAAGATCATGAAGCCGTCGGCCGCGCCCTCCTCGTGCCACCGCTGGAGGGTGTCGGCGATCTCGGTGGGCGACCCGACCAGCTCCTTGAACCAGCCCCTGCGCAGGAACGACGCCTCCACCTCACGCAGCGTCAGCTCCTCGCGGCCGTAGAGCTCGCGGGCCTCCGCGACGATCAGCGCGCCCTCGTCCGACGCGGTGGCCACATCGGCGGCCTCGGCGAGCGGGGCGTCGGGCCGCTCGCCCGCCAGGTCGAGGCCGAGCGCCGCGGAGAGCCTGACCAGGTCGACATCGGGGCGGGTCAGCCGCTGGACGCGGGCGTAGAGCTCGTGGGCCTCCGCGCTCGTCGGCCGCACGTAGACGGCGACGCCCGGGATGATCAACTGCTCGTCCTCCGCCCTGCCGTGGGCCGCGAGGCGCCCCTTGAGGTCGCGGTAGTAGGCGCGGGCCCCTTCGAGGCCGAGCACGGAGGAGTTGGTGAAGCGGACGTCGGCGTGGGCGGCGCCGAGCTGCCGTGAGCGCTCCGAGGCGCCCGCGTTGACCAGGGGGATCTGGCCCTGCACCGGGCGCTCGACGTTCAGCGGGCCCGCGACGCGGAAGAACTCCCCCCGGTGGTCGACGCGGTGGACCCGCCGCTCGTCCACGAAGCGGCCCGTGGCCGCGTCGGCGATCCGCGCGTCGTCCTCCCAGCTGTCCCACAGCAGCCGCAGCACCTCGACGAACTCGGTGGCCCAGTCGTAGCGCCGTGAGTTGTCCCAGTGCTCGGTGCGGCCGAAGTTGCGGGCGGCCTCCTCGTTCTTGCCGGTGACGATGTTGAGGCCGACGCGCCCGTCGCTGAGGTGGTCGATGGTGGCCAGGGCGCGCGCCACCGCATAGGGCTCGGCATAGGTGGTGTTGACGGTGGTGATCAGCCCGATCCTGTCGGTCACGGCGGCGAGATGGGCGGCCAGGGTCAACGCCTCGGGCCGCAGCACCTCGTTGGGCGCCGAGAACTGCGAGGACGGCAGGCCGACGACGCGGTCGCCGATGAAGAAGAAGTCAAACGTGCCGCGTTCGGCGGTGCGGGCCGCGGCGCGCAGTAGCCTGGCGTTGGAGTTCCCGTCCGACGGGGCGCCCGGCAGGCGCCACGCGCCGGGGTGGAAGCCCGTGGGCCAGATGGTGAATCCCAGGTGCAGCGGGCGAGTTGGGGAGGGCATGCGAGCGTCTTTCTCCTGGCGGGCGGAGGGGCCGGGAAGGGGCGGGAAGGGGCGGCGACGCGTGCGGGCGCAACGGGGTGGCGCGGCGAACGGGCGCGGGGGCGCCGGTCGACCGGGCCTGGGCACGCCATGGACGCGACGACCGCGGGGGTGCGGGTGCGGGGGTGCCGAGGGCGGGGGCTAGGGCCTGTCTGATAATTCCCGGTGGATCAGCGAGCGGCGGATGGCGCCCGCCTGGCAAGGCGCCGGATCGCAGCTCGTACTCAGCCGTACTCGCGCGATTCGGCAACGCGGCCAGGCGGGATGCCAGTCGTCGCGAGCCCGCCGGGGATTGTCAGACAGGCCCTAGCGACAGAGCGAGGAGGAGATGGCCATCTGGTCGACATAGCGGCGCAGCGCGGAGTGCTGGGTCACGCGCGCGAGGGCGGAGGCCGTCCCGCCGTGGGGTGACGGCGCGACCGACGGGCGCGGGCCCGCGGTGTCAGTGGCGCGCATCTCGCCCCCTCGGCTCGAACTCTCCATGTATACGTAACGTATACACGGACGGGTGGGCGCGCAAGGCCTGTTGACGCCCGGTGAGGTGTCGTTGGGGTGTGGCGTTCCGCAACGGGCCGCTTCCGCACGGCCTTCGGGACGGTGGCCGGTCAGCCGTGGCCCTGGGCCAGGCCCTCGATGCGCAGGTCCCGCATGCGCGTGAGATGGACGGTCATCGCCTCGCGCGCCCGCGTGGCGTCCCCGCCGCGCACCGCGTCGAGGATCGCGCCGTGCTCGTCGACGGTCGGGTCCGCGCCGTCCCGCCCCCGCCGCGCCGGGCGGTACATCGCGAGCAGGCTGTCGAGCCGGTCGAGGAAGCCGACGATGATGTCGTTGCGCGAGGCGTCGCGCAGCGCCCGGTGCCAGTCCTCGTTCAGCCGCGTCCGCAGCGCGGGATCGGCGACGTCCCTGCGGCTGGCCGCCAGGTGCTCGAGCCTGCTGAGGTCGAACGACGTCCGCCGCTCGGCGGCCAGCGCGGCGGCGGTGGACTCGAGCGAGATGCGCGCCTCGTAGATCGACAGGATCTCCTCGGGGCTGCGCCTGCGCACCAGGAACCCCCGCGCGCTGCGCTCGATGAAGCCGTCCTGCGCCAGCCGCCCCAACGCCTCACGCACCGGGGTCCGCGAAACGCCGTACCGCTCGCCCAGCACGGTCTCGAGCAGGACGCTGCCCGGGGGATAGGCGCCGTGGATCAGGTCGTCCTTGATCCGGTTGTAGTGCACATCGCCCGGCTTGCCACGCTCGCCACCCCGCGCGCCGCCCACCGGCGACTCCCCGGTGCCGACCATGTCCCACTCCCTCGCCCCGAAACCCCTTGCCCCGAAACCCTCGCATCATAGGCGCTGTGCCCAGGGCGGACCGGCGCCCGGGGCGTTCGCCCGGCGATGGCTCAGTCCCGCGGGCTCCCCCCACGCCTGTCGCCGACCATCAACTGCTGGATCAGCGCGTCCTTCTGCGCCGCGCGCAGCCTCCTCAGGCGGGCGAAGTCCGCGGGGGCGATGTCGACGCGGTAGGTGCCCCCGCCGCCGGACTGCCGGGCGATGCAGATCCAGGCCGGCTCGGGAGTGCTCTCGTACAGCACGGCGACGATCGCGCACCACGCGTCGGGACCCGCGGGCTCGTACCCCTTCGCCGTCCTGCTGTAGCCGCGCTCCCGCGCGGTCTCGATCAGCGTGGCCATCTCCCGGGCACTGGCCCGGCGTGCCCCGGCGGGAACGGGCCAGCCGAGGGGGGAGAGCACCCGGCGCTCGTACCGGGCCCTGAGGAGGCCGAGCCTCATGACGTCTCCTCTCCTCGGCGGCCCAGGACGAGGATCTCCGTGTCCGGCGTGAAGTTGGGGTTCCCGGGATCGTTCATGCGGTCCAGTGCCTCGCTGATGCGGTGATTGCCCTGCATCACCGCATCGTTGTGGATCGTGACGACCGAGCCGACCTCGTCCGGATCGTTGATGGCCTCGAGCAGCCTAGCGTCGTCCATGCTGCGCAGCACCCCGCTCTTGAGGGGGTCACCCGCGTCCGGCAGTTCGATCCCCTCCAGATCCCCGAGGCGCATCGGTGTCCGTTCGGCGCGCATCCGCTGGTCGGCGTCGCGGATCCGGGCCTGTTCGCCACCGAACCACGCGCGCATCCTTCCGCGGAAGCCGCCGTATGCCGACAGACCGAGCGGGTCGATGAACAGCAGCGGATTGGGCGGATAGCCGAACGGGTGCGGTGACGGCTCGAGGCCCAGGGGGTCGGGGGAGAGGTAGCGCGCGATGGCGGGGTCGTAGTAGCGGTGCCTGTTGTAGTGGAGGCCGCTCTCCGGGTCGTCGTACTGCCCGGGGAAGCGCAGCGGCGTGTGGGCAGTGCTGCCGACCGGCCAGGCGGTGATGCCCCACAGGGTCGTCCGGGACTGCCATGCGACAGTGCCGGACTCGTCGACCAGCTCGGCGGGGCTGCCCATGAGGTCGGTGACGATGACGAAGAAGCGGGAGTCGATCTCCGCGCGGGTCGCGGGGTCGGTCCGGCGCTCGGTCTGCGTCAGGGGGCGGAAGCCGTCGTACTCCCAGGTGAGCGCGATCGGCCCCGGGGATCCCGGGACGCTGCCGACCTGTTCGACCAGGGTGTCGCCGTCCCAGGTGAACGTGGTCTCCTCGATGACGGACGTGCCGTCCGCCGTTCGGTGCTCCTTCGCCACGCGGCGCCCGAACGGGTCGTAGCGGTAGTGCCAACGGCTCCCGTCGGGCGTGCCGACCGAGGTGAGGCGGTCCTCGGCGTCCCAGGCGTAGTGCCAAGTCCCCTTCGGAGAACGGCGTTCCACGACGCGGCCCGCGGCGTCATACCGGTAGTGGGTGGCGCCCGCCCGCGTGAGCGTGGTGCCGCTGCGCTCGCGCTCGCCGAGCGCGGCGGCACCGGCCTGGCGGGATGGCCAGGACGCGTGGCGCTGGTCGCCGACGGCATCGTAGGCATAGGCCTCGCTCCAGCCCTGGGCCTCCACGGCGGTCACTCGGGCGGCGGCGTCGAGGGTGTAGCGGGTCTCGCCGCGCAGCAGGTCGGCCGCGGCCGTCAGGGCGCCGTCCGGGCGGTAGGTGTAGGCGCGGTGCTGGACGGTGCGTGCGGCGGCGATCAGGGTCTGCTCGGCGAGAGCGTTTCCGGCGTTCCACCGCTGAGCGAGGGTGAGTGTGTCGCCGATGGTGCGCGTCGTCTGCCGCCCCAGCGGGTCGTGGCGGAACGCGAGCGTGCGTCCGGCGGTTGTCACCTCGGTGGGGAGCCCGGCGGGATCGTAGGAGTAGGCGGTGCGGACGCCCTCCGGCGTGGTGCGGGAGGTGCGCTGGCCCGCCGCGTCGAGGGTGAACGCCAGGGTGCGGCCGTTGACGGTCTCCGCCGTGACACGCCCCAGCGCGTCGCGCGCGAACGTGACGTGACAGCCGGGGGCCTCGGCCCGCAGGAGCAGACCCTCCGCGTCGTAGGTGTAGCGGGTGGTGATGCCTCCCGCCGTCTTGGACGCCGTCCGGCCCGCCGCGTCGTAGGCGTAGGCGGTGGTCTGGCCAAGGGCGTTGACCCGCTCGGTGATGCGGCCCATGGCGTCGCGCCGGTAGCTGACGCGGCGGCCGTCCCAGTCCTCCTCCGCGATCAGTCGGCCCGCGGGATCGTACGCGTAACGCCAGGTGCCCGCCTCGGAGTCGGCGACCGAGACGAGGCGCAGGGCGGAGTCGTAGGAGAAGGTGTGACGCGTGCCGTCGGGACCGGTGCGGCTGGCGGGCATGTCGAAGTGGGTGTAGGTGAACGCGGTGACGCCCCCGGCCGCGTCCGTGTACCGCACGCAGTTGCCCTCGCCGTCGTACTCCCACGTCTGCTCCGCGCCGTCGGGGCGGGTCAGACGGGCGAGCAGGCCGTCCACCGTCCAGCGGGTCCTGGTGACCTGGCCCAGTGGATCGGTGATTTCGACGGACCGTCCGAACGCGTCGTACCGCTGGGTGCTGCGGTTGCCGAGGGGATCGGTGATCTCGACAGGAAGACCGGCGGCGTTGCAGTGCGTGGTCGTCGTGGCACCGAGGGGGTCGGTGACGGAGGAGAGGTGCCCCGCCTCGTCGTACGTGTAGCGCGTCGTCGCGTCGGCCGGGTCGGTGACGGCGACGCAGTTGCCGCGCGCGTCGAACGTTCGCAGCCACCGGCCGCCGTTCGGCCGGATGACGGTGGTGGTGCGCTCGGCCGGGTCGTGGGTGTGGATGACTGTGCTGCCGTCCGGACGGGCTTCGGAGAGCGGGAGCCCCATCGGTGTGTATGCGTACCGGGTGACGTTGCCGAGGGGATCGGTGCGGGCGGTGACGTCGTTGCGGTCGTCGTACTCGGTGGTGGCGACGGCACCGCAGGGGTCGACCTCGGCGACCACCCGGCAGCGGTCGTCGACGACGAAGCGGCGGACCGCCCCCTCCGCTGTGGTGGAGGTGGTGACGCGGTGGCCGGGCCAGGCGGGGTCGGTCCCGTCGTAGGAGAAGGTGAGGGTGAGGTGACCCTCTTCGCCGCCCTCGGCGACACAGCGGTCGAGATGGTCGTAACGGTAGCCGTATGACCGGTTGTTGCTGTCGGTCCACCCCGTGATCCGCAGGCGGTCGTCGTAGGAGAAGCGGAGGGACTGGCCGGTGGAGCAGGTGACGGCGGTGAGGTTGCCGTCGTCGTAGTGATAGGCGCGAATCGGCACGAGTGAGTCGTCGTCCGGATCGGCGAGGTACAGACCGGTGACGCGGCCGCCTTCCGTGGTCAGCCGGAGGTGGTAGCCGGCGGAGTGGCGGATGCCGGTGGGGGCGCCGGAGACGTCATGGTCGAAGGTGAGGCTCGCACCGTTGCGGTCGACGATGCGGCGTAACAGGGCTGTACCCGCGGCGTCGGGTGCGGTGAAGAGACGCCTGTGGCCGGTGAGGGGGTCGAACACGGCCAAGCCGCCGTCGTGCCCCCTGGTGAGGGGGAGACGGGGGCCGGTGTCGGGGAGCACGGGGATGTCCGGGTCCTGCGGCATCGGGTACGTCAGCAGCAGGCCGTCCTCCGTGAGAAACACGACGCCTTCGGAGTCGAGTTCGAGGCGCTGGTCGACGGTGGAGGCCCAGGAGGGGCCGAACCAGTGCCCGGCGTGGTAGCCGGACTCGGCCCTTCGGCGGAACGCCAGCGGGAGCGAGCCGGGCAGCCGGATGTCCGTCTGGGGCAGGTACATGGCCCCCGAGGCCAAGTCCACCGGGTCGGTGGCGATGTTCCGGACGATGGACCGGGTCCTGTCGTACGCGCCGCGGGCGCCCTCGGTCACCATGCGGCGGCCGTTGCGGGCCACACCGCGCATGCCCAGCGCCATGCCGCGGAGCCCGCCCCGGGCCAGGAGGGCGGCCCCGCTCGCCAGGCCGCCGAGAGTGGTGAGGCCTTTCATGCCGGGGATGCAGTCGAGTGCGGCCATGGCGACGTCGAAGAGTGATGCCTCGCCTCTGGCGTATTTGATCAGTGTGTCGGCCAGGACGATCAGCGCGGCGGCGAGGACGACCCAGGCCAGGGGGCCGCCGATGATCATGACGACGACGCCGAGGACGGCGACGACGAGCTTGGCGATGTCGACGATGGTGTCCCAGTTGTCGACGACCCAGTCGATGGCGTCCTCCCACCACGACCGGTTCTGGATGCCCGCGTCGGAGGCCGCCTCGATGTCGCGGGCGCAGATCCGGGCGGCCTCCTCGCGCATCTCCTTGGCCTGCTGGGCCAGTTCACGCGCCGCCGACAGATCCGCCTGCGCCGCGTCCACCCGCCCCTGCGCGGCCGATGCCGCCGCCTCGGCCGCGTCATGATCCCGCATCGCGGAGCGGATCTCCGACTCCGACGGCGGCTCGGGGTCCTCGCCCTCCTCCTGGAGGCGTTCGGCCTCCTCACCCGCCCGCCCGACCCAGTCCTCCGCGCCGCCCAACTCCGTCTGCGCCGCCCGCAGATCCGCCTGCGCCGCGATCGCCCGGTCCAGCGCGCGATCCGCCTGCGCCTGCGCGCGTTGCAACTCCGGCCAGTACCGCGCGAGGGCGTCGGCGGCCATGTCGTAGGAGGTCTGGAGCTTGGTCAGGTTCTCGGGAACGCCGTCGAACTCCCCGCGGAACGCGTCCGCCGAAAGACCCGACCAGTCCTGCACCGCGCGGTCGGACGCCATCCCCCGGATCTGCGCCAACGCCTCACCCACGTCGTCCGCGAACTCCTGGAGATCCTCCGCCAGGGTCCGAACCTCCTCCGGATCCCCCGGAGTCGGATCCGAGTCCATGTCCACCGGCGACCAGTCAGACGCACGAGCCATTGTCGTCCCCCGGAATGACGTAACAGATGCGTGACCTACGACGCTACCGGCGGATCAGTCCGGAACACAACGGGACGGAACGGGCGTTGTCCGGGGTCGTTTCCCGCGCGCGTCTGCCACGCATCGTCAAGGGAGCGGCGACGCCACGTCATGGATGGGGGGCCGTCGTCGACCCTATCCTCGTCATCGGCGCACGCCGGGGTGGGATGTCAGGGCGGGGCCGAGCGGCCCCGCCCTGACGCGAACGGCGCGCGTCCCTTCGTCGCCCGCGCCGCCTCAGCGGCGCACCTTGAGGCCCCGCACCCGGTTGAGGGCGGCGGCGACCTCGAAGCGGCGGGGGACCGCGAAGTCCTCGTCCCTGACGGCCAGAAGAGCCGCCACGCCCTCGGGGCCCGCCAGGTCCCGATCGAGCAGGTCGAGCGCCTCCGCGAGGGAACGCCGCCCGTCCAGGTGGCCGCGCCGCACCAGCAGGTCGAGGGCCAGGCCGACGCCGACCACCTGCTGCGCGTCGGCCAGTTGCTCGACGGCGCGCACATCCACCTCGTGCTCGCCGAGGACCAGCTGGTCCCGCCCTCTGGCGCGCACGCGCGGGCGGCCGCGCGCGGTCGGGTCCAACGACGCCGGGTCGGGGCTGCGGTGGACGACGCCGGGGAACGACTCCGCCTCGGCGCGCCGCCCGGTCGGCACGGCCGCCACCCGCCTGGCGCGTTCGGTGACGTCGGACAGCCGGTAGGCGTCCATCATCAACACCCGGTCGGCGACCTCCAGATAGTCGCCCGAGCCGCCCATCACCAGCACCGTGGACACCCCGTGGTCGCGGTGCAGCGAGCGCACCGTGTCCACCAGGGGCGTCAGCGGCTCGTGCTCCTTGGACACCAGCGCCCGCATCCGGGCGTCCCTGATCATCAGGTTGGTGGCGGCGGTGTCCTCGTCGATGAGCAGGACCCGCGCCCCCGCCTCCACCGCCTCGCACAGCGACGCGGCCTGCGACGTGGAGCCCGAGGCGTTGGGCGTGGAGAAGTCCCGGGTGTCCGAGCCCTGCGGCAGGCGGTCGACGAACGCGTGCACATCCACCCGCGTCACCGAACGCCCGTCCTCCGCACGGATCTTGACCGTGTCCGCGCGCGCGGCGACCCGTTCGCGCCCGTCGCCGGGCTCGTGGTCCCTGACGCCGGTCTCCAGGGCGCGCAGCAGCGTCGACTTGCCGTGGAAGCCGCTGCCGACGATCAGCGTCACGCCCTCGGGGACGCCGGTCCCCGTGACGGGCCCGGCGTGGGGCAGCTGCACCGTCACCCGCAGCGCGTCGGGCGCGGTGAAGGGGACGACGTCCGCGCCATCGGCCGGGCGGTCGTCAGCCCCCGTGCGGCGCGGCAGCAGCGCGCCGTCGGCGACGAACGCCACCAGGCCGAGGCCCGGCAGCGCGTCCCGCAGGGCGGCGGAGTCCTCCACGGTCGCCACGAACTCCCGCGCCGCGTCCGCGTCCGACGCCGCGTGGCACAGGGCGCGTTCGGCGACGCGCGGCAGCACGTCGCACAGCAGGCGGCGCGCGGCCCGCCCTTCGATCCGCCGCCCCTGGCCGGGCAGGGCCACGCCGAGCCGCAGCGTGACCGAGCCGTCGGCCGCGTCCACCGCGCACGAGGAGCGGTCGAGCACCTCCTGGCCGCCCGCGTCCACGCGCAGGGCCCGCTCGGGGGCCGCCTCGCGCGCCGCGCGGCGCACCACGTACCCGGCGAGGGCGCGGCGGCGCACGGGGGAGTCCCACAGGTCCCGGGGGAACGCGGCCCGTTCCCCCGGCACCCGCACGGCCACGCGCGCCGGGGGCGCGAACGGGTCCGCCTGCGCCCTGATCAGCTCGACCGTCAGGCCGCCCGGCAGCTTCCACGGGCCGACGAGGCCCTTGTACCTGCCGTACGGCGCGCCGTCGAGCCGTTCGAGGGCGCGGTCGAGACCGTCGCGCCCCTCGCGCTGCCTCATCGCGGCCCCACCGTGCCCGGGGTGCGGCACGTCACAGCGTGCGCTCCAGGCGTTCGGCCACGAGCCTGGTGAAACGCGCCGGGTCGCCGAGCTGGCTGCCCTCCGCGAGCAGCGCCATGCCGTACAGCAGCTCGGCGGTGCCGGGCAGCTCCGGGTCGTCGGCGCGCTCGGCGTGCGCCCTGCGCAGGCCCTCGACCAGCGGATGGCCGGGGTTCAGCTCCAGGATCCGCTTGCTCGTCGGCAGCTCCTGGCCCATCGCCCGGTACATCGCCTGGAGGGCGGGCGTCACATCGCCCGCGTCCGACACGACGCACGCCGGGGAGACGGTCAGCCGGGAGGAGAGCCGCACCTCCTTGACGTCATCGCCGAGCCGTTCGGCCATCCACGTCAGCAGCCCCGCGTACTCCTCGCGCCGCTGCTCGCGCTCGGCCTTGGCCTCCTCGGCCTCATCGCCCGAGTCGAGGTCCGCCTCGCCCTTGGCGATGGACCGCAGCTCCTTGCCGTCGAACGGCGGCACCGCCCCGACCCACACCTCGTCGACCGGGTCGGTGAGGATCAGCACCTCGACGCCCTTCTCGCGGAACGCCTCCATGTGCGGGGAGTTCTCGATGGCCGCCCTGGACTCGCCGGTCATGTAGTGGATGTGCTTCTGCCCCTCCTTCATGCGCTCCACGTACTCCGCGAGGGTCGTCGGCTTCTCCGGGTCGTGCGTGGAGGCGAACGAAGCGACCGCGAGGATCGCGTCGCGGTTGTCGAAGTCGCCGAGCAGGCCCTCCTTGACGACGTGCCCGAACTCCCGCCAGAACGCCGCGTAGTTGTCCGGGCGCGCGGACTTCATCTCCCTGATCGTGGCGAGCACCTTCTTGGCCAGCCTGCGGTGCATCAGCTGGATCTGGCGGTCCTGCTGAAGGATCTCGCGGGACACGTTGAGCGACAGGTCGGCCGCGTCGACCACGCCCTTGACGAAACGCAGGTACTCGGGGATCAGCGCCTCGCAGTCCTCCATGATGAGCACGCGCTTCACATAGAGCTGAACGCCCCGCTTGCTGTCCTGCGCGAACAGGTCGCGCGGTGGGTGCGACGGCAGGAACAGCAGCGCCTGGTACTCGAACGTGCCCTCAGCGCGCACCTGGATGATCTCCAGGGGGTCGGCCCAGTCATGGCTGATGTGCTTGTACAGCTCGTGGTACTCCGCGTCCGAGACCTCGTCGCGGGAGCGCGCCCAGAGGGCCTTGCGGGAGTTCAGCGTCTCCGGCTCGGCCGCTTCCCCGCCCTCCTCGCCCTCCTTCTTCTCCGCGTTCTCCTGCTCCCCTGTGACCATCCGGATCGGCCACGTGATGAAGTCGGAGTAGCGCTTGACGATCTCCTTGATCTTCCACGGCGCGGTGTAGTCGAAGAGCTGGTCCTCGGCGTCCTCGGGCTTGAGCCGCAGGGTGATCGCCGTGCCCTGCGGCGCCTCGTCGAGCGTCTCGACGGTGTATGTGCCCTCGCCCGTGGATGTCCAGCGGGTGCCCTTGTCCTCCCCGGCGCGGCGGGTCACCAGCGTGACCTCGTCGGCCACCATGAAGCTGGAGTAGAAGCCGACGCCGAACTGCCCGATGAGCCCTTCGGCCGCCCCCGCGGCCTTGGCCTCCTTGAGCTGCTCGAGGAACTCGGCGGTGCCGGACCTGGCGATGGTCCCGATGAGCCGCACCACGTCGTCGTGCGACATCCCGATCCCGTTGTCCCGCACGGTCAGCGTGCGGGCTTCCTTGTCGGCATCGAGGGCGATGTGCAGGTCGGACACGTCGGCGCCCAGCGCGTCGTCCCGCAGCGCCTCGATGCGGAGCTTGTCCAGCGCGTCGGACGCGTTGGAGATCAACTCCCGCAGGAACACGTCCTTGTTCGAGTAGATCGAGTGGATCATCATCTGGAGGAGCTGGCGCGCCTCAACCTGGAACTCGAACGTCTCGGTCGGCATGGTCGTGAATTCCCTCACCTGTGTCACCGGTTCACGGGAGCCGAGCCCCCGTGGGCGTCGCGGGCTCCCAGGCTGTCGTCCAGGTGATGGTATGCCGAGCCCGGCTACGCCGGGCAACCCGCGGTAGCCGCGCGTGGCATCAGCCGCCGTGCGTCGCCGCGGTGCGGAAGTCGGTGTAGGTGTACGGGTTGTCGAGGAACCCCGTATCGGCGACCTCGGGGTTCATCCCCCGCCGCCACGCGTCCTCGCCGAGGCGCGACCCGAGGTGGTCCACGGTCGCCGCGGCCGCGCCACGGGGGCACGGCGACCGCGTGCGTGAGGGGCCGCTGCCCGAGGCTGATCGCCGAGGGCAAGGTCCGCCACATCGGGCTGTCCGAGGCGGGTCCGCCACATCGGGCTGTCCGAGGCGGGCCCGCCACGATCCGCCGCGCGCACGCCGTCCACCCCCCTCACCGCGGTCAGGTCGGAGCTGTCGACACCCCCGGGGGCCCGGCCCGCGAGAGCCTCTGACCTCCACGGGAGCATCGGGGCCCGCCGGTTTGGTCCCCGGCGCGCGGGCTACTCGGTGGGGAAGCACCAGCGCCGCCCCGATGAGGACGCCATGAAGCGACACCAGGACTCCCCGGCCGACCGCCTGGCCCGCGGCCTCGGCCGGATCGGTCTCGCGCCGGGCCGGGCCCGGCTCGCCGCGCCGGGCGCCGCCCGGCGCACACGCGCCTCCGTCACGGTCAACCGCCCGCGCGACGCCGTCTACGCCTACTGGCGCGACTTCACGCGACTGCCCCTCTTCATGGACCACCTGGAGTCGGTCGAGACCCTCGACGGGGCGCGGACGCACTGGACGGCCCGCGCGCCGGGGAAGGGCACCGTCGAGTGGGACGCCGAGCTGGTGAGGGACGACGAGAACGCCCTGATCGCCTGGCGTTCCACCGGCGAACCCGCCGTGGGCAACACGGGCACGGTCCGCTTCACCGACGCCCCCGCGGGCCGAGGCACCGAGGTGCGGGTGGACCTCGCCCACGACCCGCCGGGCGGCAGGGCGGGCGTCGCCCTCGCCCGCCTCCTGGGCGAGCACCCCACGCAGCAGGTCCGCGACGACCTGCGGCGCTTCAAGCAGATCCTCGAAACGGGCGAGGTGGTCCGCTCCGACGGCAGCCCCGAGGGCGTCCGCGCGACGCGCCAGGCCAGGCAGCGCCCCGGGCGGCCGCTCCCCGGGCGGCCGCTCCCCGCGGCCGGAGCCGCAGGGGCTGCCGGGGCCGCCGGAGTCGCAGGAGCCGCCGGAGAGGGAGCCACCGCATGAAGGCCATCTGCTGGGCGGGGCGCAACGCGGTCGAGGTCGCCGACGTCCCCGACCCCGCGATCCTCACCGCGCGCGACGCGATCGTCCGCGTCACCGCCACCTCGATCTGCGGCTCCGACCTGCACCTCTACGACGGCTACATCCCGACCGTGCGCAAGGGCGACGTCCTGGGGCACGAGTTCATGGGCGAGGTCGTCGACGTCGGCGCGCAGGTGCGCGACCTCAGGGTGGGGGACCGGGTCGTCGTCCCGTTCCCCATCGCCTGCGGCCACTGCTGGGCGTGCGAGCACGACCTGTACTCCGTGTGCGAGAACTCCAACCCCAACGCTGCCCTGGCCGAGACATTCATGGGGCACGGGCTCGCCGGGATCTTCGGCTACTCCCACATGCTCGGCGGCTACGCGGGCGGCCAGGCCGAGTATGTGCGCGTGCCGTTCGCCGACGTCGGGCCGATCAGGGTCGAGGACGACCTGGCCGACGAGCAGGTCCTCTTCCTCTCCGACGTCCTGCCCACCGGCTGGATGGCCGCCGAGAACTGCGACATCAGGCCGGGCGACACCATCGCCGTGTGGGGCGCGGGGCCCGTCGGCCAGTTCGCCGCGGCGAGCGCGTTCATCCAGGGCGCCGAGCGCGTCATCGTCATCGACCGCGTCCCCGCCCGGCTCGACCGGACCCGCGCGTACACCGGCGCCGAGACCCTGGACCACGAGGACGTCGACGTGCTGGACGCGCTGCGCGACATGACCGCGGGCCGCGGGCCCGACGCGTGCGTCGACGCCGTCGGCATGGAGGCCCACCACCCCACCGGGCCGATCCACGCCTTCGACCGCGCCAAGCAGGCCCTGCGCCGTGCGACCGAGCGGCCCCACGCGCTGCGCGAGGCGATCATGGCCTGCCGCGGCGGCGGGACCGTCTCGGTCGTCGGCGTCTACGGCGGGGCCATCGACACGTTCCCCATGGGCCCCCTCATGAACCGTTCGCTGACCCTGCGCGCGGGTCAGTGCCATGTGCAGCGCTATCTGGCGCCCCTCCTCGACCGGATCCGCGACGGCGAGATCGACCCGTCGTTCGTCGTCTCGCACCGCATGAGCCTGGACGAGGCGCCGCGCGGCTACGAGCTGCTCAAGCACGAGCGCGACAAGTGCAACAAGATCATCCTCAGGCCCTGAACGCCTCGACCGCGGTGCATGCTGGGCGCGGTGCGTGCTGGGGGCATGTCGTTGTCCGCCGGTTGGTCGGTTTCGTGGTGGGTGCGGGTCAGTGATGGCACCTACGGGGGAGGGGGCCTCGGGTGACCGGCCGTCCCTGTCACCGGTCGGTCTCGTCGTCGGCCGGGACCGTTCGCCAGCCGCGCGCGGCGGATACCGCTTGGCGGGTGGCCGATCTCTGCGTGGATGGCGGCCGCCAACTACCCTTCGCGGGCGCGCCCGTTCGGCGAACGGCAAGAACCACCGGACGCTCCGTAGCCGCCGCCCCGGTTCAACCCACCGGCTTCTCCCACACAGAGACATGCGCACGACTCTCGCTGGTGAACGGCGCCCGGCCCCAATCGTCCCAGCGCTCGCTCAGCCGCAGCCCCGCGAGTCGCGCCATCAGATCCAGCTCCGCGGGCCACACATACCGGAACGGAATCGTGCGGTACTCCCCGCGCCCCTCGGTGAACTCGACGTAGTTCGAGCTCATCGACTGCGTCGCGACGTCGTAGAGGTCGCACGCCCACCGGGTCGGGCCCACCTGGAACGGCACCGCGTCCTGCCCTGGTGGCAGCCTGCGCAGGTCGGGGACCATGACCTCCACGACGAAGTGGCCCCCGGGCTCCAGGTGCTCGGCGACGTTGCGGAAGCAGTCCACCTGCGCGTCCTGCGTCGTGAGGTTCATGATCGTGTTGAAGACGAGATAGGCGACGGAGAACGAGCCCTCGGCCCGCGCCGTCGCGAAGTCGCCGATCGTCACGCCGATCGCGTCGCCGCCCGGCTTGGCGCGCAGCCGGTCCACCATCGCCCGCGACAGGTCGATGCCGTGGACCGGTACCCCGCGGGCGGCCAGCGGCAGCGCGATCCGGCCGGTTCCGATGCCCAACTCCAACGCCCGGCCGCGCCCGGCCAGTTCGGCCAGCACCGCGACAGCCGGGTCCACGACGTCCGGCGCGAACCACTCGCCCGCAGAGGCGTCGTAGGCCGCCGCGACGCGTTCCCCGAAGTATCCGTCCCGAGAGTCCATCCCGGGACCGTACGCCGGAGGCGCCCCCACCGCCCGGCATTTACCCGGTGGGCGGGGTCCCAGGGTCAGACGCCGAACGCGGGCGGGTACGCGATGGTGCCCTCAGGCGCCGGGCGGTGGGGATCGAGGGCCAACGCCATCATCGCCTCGTCCGGGACCTCGAACGGCGCGCGGATGCCGAGCCCGGACGCCGGGGCGAACCCGAACCTCGGGTAGTAGTCGGCGTGTCCGAGGACCAGCACCAGGCTCTCGCCCCGCGCCCGGGCCGCGTCCAGCGCGGCGCGGATGGCCGCCGAGCCCGCCCCGGTGCGTTGGAACGCGGGCAGCACCGCGCACGGGGCGAGGGCGAGCGCGGGTCGGCCGTCCACGTGGCAGCGGGTGAGCAGGGCGTGGCCGACCGGCGTTCCCTCGGGCGTCGCGGCGACGATCGACAGGCCGTCGATCCACGCGTCGGAGGCGCGGAGCGCGTCCACCAGGTCGGCCTCGGCGGGCGTGGGGAAGGCGGCGCGGAGGATGTCGCGGAGCGCGGGGATGTCGGCGGTGGCCTCAGGGCGGGTGGTCCAGGCGGTCAAGAGGGATCCGTTCGGGCGGCGGGCATGGCCCGCGTAACCGTAGTCGCCGCCGTGCTCGCGCCGCGGGCCACCGCGCTCCGGTTGCCCCCGCGCCGACGACGCCATCGCACCGCTAGGATCAACCCGCCCCGGGCCACGGGGCGTTGCCGGGCGAGAGAGGGAGCTCCGATGGACGATTTCCTGGATGACGTGGTGGACGAGGCCCTCGACGAGACCGAGGACGCGCTCGAGGACGTCGGCGTCGACGTGGAGATCGACGGCGACTGAACGGGGGGCCGGGCGCCGTCCAGGCGGTCCACCGTCACGACAGCGTCCGCTCCCGGCCCGAGCCGCCCAGGGCCCGAGCCGCCCAGGGCCTTGAGCCGCCGCGTCCTGCCGTTCAGGACGCGATGCACTCCTCGAGGCGCGCCGCGAGGTCAGGATCGGGTCTCGGTATGTCGCCGAAGTGCGGGTCGTGGTCGCCCGGCAGGCGTTGGACCACCTCCGTCAGCGCCTCGCACGGCGGCGCGCTGCGGGCGCAAGGCTCGTCGTCCGTGTCGGCCCCCAACGACGAGACGGTGCGCAGCAGCATGGACTCCACGGTGGTGAACCCCCGGTGGTACAGGCACGGTTGCTCCCACGCGTAGAAGCCGCGCCGGGGCGCGTCGGGGAGCGCTCGGCGCCGGAGCGACCTGCGGTGGTCGAGGACCTCGAGCTCCGTGGCCTGCCGCGCCCAGTGGTCCGCGTCGCGCGTCTCGCCGCGCTGGAGGTGCATCAGATACAGGCAGAGCGCCGCCGTCGACTTGCCCGCGCCCGCGCTGAACTGCCACCAGAACTGCGCCCCGTCCGGCCGGTCGGCCAGGTGCAGCAGGCAGGCGAAGATGAGCGCGCCCTCGGGCGCGAGACGTGTGGAGCGGGCGAGTTCGGCGATGTCGGCGGGCGCGTGGGACGTGCTGATGACCATGCGGGACAGCTCGCTGAGGTCCTGCGCCGACTGTTCGAGCAGGGCGACGGGCAGCCGGTCCCTGGCGACCTCGGGGCGCGGCCGGGTGGCCGCCCCGGTCAGGGCGCGGGCGTGGTCGTCGCGCGTGAGGACCTCCTGCCAGAGGGTCTCGGCGAGGTCCTGCTCGATGCGGCGGCGCGACGCGGCGATCTCGTCCGCCGCGTCGGCGTGCGCCGGGTCGGGGGTGGGGAACGGCACGGCCGCGTCGGCGAGGTAGGCGTCGACGCCCTCGGGCGCGATGCTCTCGGGCGTCATGTCAGTCTTCCTTGTCGTCATGATCGGCGTCGAAGCTCACCCCGAGGTCGTTGGCCAGCTTGAGGCGGGCCACCTTCCGGTGGGAGCGGACGGTGGGCAGGGCGATGCCCATGATGTCCGCCACCTGCCGAGGGGTGTGGCCGAGGACGTACTGGAGGACGATCACGTCGTACTGGCGCTCGGGCAGCCGGGCGATCGCCGCGTACAGCCCGAGGCCGGACTCCAGGACGGCGAAGCGGTCGCGGAAGACCTCGAGGACCACGCGGCGGAACGCGGCGGTCTCGGGTAACGCGGGTCTGCGGCCCTCCGCCTTCAGCCGTTGGGCGATGGCGAGCCGCAGGACGGCCCACGCGGTGGCCTCGGGGGCCTCCTCCCGCATCAGCTCGTGCCAGCTGATCGCCAGGTCGTTCATCACCTGGTGCACCAGCTTGCCCGCCGCTCCCGCGTCGCCGAGCTGGAGCTCCGCATAGCCCTTGTAGATCCGGTAGTTCTGCTCGTGGAACGCCCAGAACGCGGTCGGCAGCCAGCGGTGGGCCAGCTCGCGGACGGCCTGGTCGGCGCCGGGCGGCACATCGGGGACGAGGCTCACGCCTGATCACTCTCCCCTTCGCGCGCGAGGCGACCCGGGGCAGGCGGCACTTGCCCGATGGACCCGGGGCGCGGCGGCGCGCCGGTCACAGCGTCGTGGCTCACGTGGAGGAATCCTTCCCTTGGGCGACCCCCGGGGAGTGCCCCGTCCCTGGACGGGGCGAGGGGGACCGCGCTGGCGAGCTGAACAGCCCTTGGTCATCAGCCAATCGAAAAAATTTGCCGAGCGTTGACGCGGCCGACCCGGAAATTTCCTGGCCCATGCCCCGGGGAAACGCGGCAAACGCCGCCCCCGCGCGGCGCGCGCCCACCGCGCCGCCCGGCCACGGGCCCGCTCTACGCGCCTCCATCAGCAAGGGCGTTCGCACGCCGCACGTGCATACGCGGACATGCCAGGAAGGGGGGCACATCCCGCGCAAACGCCACCGGGCCCCGCGATGTGACGGACGCCATAGCGCGGGGTCGGAGGAGCCGCGTGGCGAGATCCGGACGCGCGCCGTCGTGCGGGCGCGGCGCCGTCGCTACGATCGCGGCGTTCCAGGCATGGGGCTCGTGGCGCGCCGCCGGGGCGCGGGCGCCGACGAAAGGGGAGGCATGGCGGAACAGCCGGAGCGGACAACGGAGTTGGGCACCGGAGCGGCGCGCGCGGCGGTGGCGTTCGACCCGCTGGCGCGGGTGTGGCTGACGGAGGCCGAGGTGGGGTCGTCGCGGCCCGACCTGGCGTATGTGCCGCGCCTGGACGGCTCGCTGCGCGTGGACCTGGGGTCGCTCGCCGACGACGGGGACGACTTCGGGCACATCGTGCACCACCCCCCGGGAAGCGTGCTGCGGACCGGGTCCGTGGACGACATCGCGGCGATGATCAGGTTCTGCGACGCCCACCACATCGAGGTGGCCGCCCGCGGCCAGGGGCACGCGACATTCGGGCAGGCGCAGGTGGCCGGTGGCCTGGTGATCGAGACCGAGCCGCTGAGCCGGATCGGGCCCGTGGGGGAGCGGGAGGTCACGGTGGGGGCGGGGGCGGTGTGGAGCGCGGTGGTGAAGGAGACGCTCAGGCACGGGCTGACACCGCCGGTCTTCACGGACTACCTGGAGCTCTCGGTGGGCGGCACGCTCTCGGTCGGCGGACTCGGCGGCCAGGCGCGCCTGTTCGGCGCCCAGGTCGACAACGTCATCGCCCTCGAGGTCGTCACCGGGGCGGGGGAGGTCGTCAGCTGCTCGCCGACCCGGCGACCCGACCTCTTCCGGGCGGTGCTCGCCGGGCTCGGCCAGTGCGCGGTCATCGTCTCGGCGACGCTGCGGCTGATCTCCGCGCCCGCGACCGTACGGCGCTACCAGCTGTCGTACTCGGACCTGGAGACGTTCCTCGACGACCAGCGGAGGCTCGCCGAGACGGGCCCTTTCACCTATGTCGAGGGCACGGCCGAGCAGGACGAGAACGGCGCGTACACGTCGTTCGTGATCGAGGCCGTCGCCTACGGGCCGCCCGCCGGGTCCACCGGGACCGTTCCGGATGAGGACGTGGCCGAGGCCGAGGATGTGGCCGAGGATGTGGCCGAGGCGCTGCGCGGCCTGGGGTACGACGGGTCGGGGCCGATCGTCGCCGAGGCGCTCGGGTACTTCGACTTCCTCAACCGCCTGGCCTCCGGCGTGGCCGACCTCAAGAACGCCGGCTACTGGACCTGGGCCCACCCCTGGCTGAATCTCGTGCTCCCCGGCGACCGCGCCGCCGAGCTGGCCCGCACCCTGCTCGACGGGATCGCGGGGCAGGACGTCGGCCCCGGCGGCGTCGTGCTGCTCTACCCGCTGGTCCGCCGACGCCTGCACACCCCGCTGCTGCGGGTCCCCGACGACCCGGTGCCCTCCCTGATGGCCGTCCTGTGGACGCTCGACCCCGCGGACCCCGCGGCGATCAGCGCCCGAACGGCCGCCAACCGCGCGGCGTTCGAGACCGTACGCGCCGCGGGCGGCACCCAGTACCCCGTGGGGGCCGTCCCGATGACCGCCGCCGACTGGCGCGGCCAGTACGGCAAGGAGTGGGAGGAGTTCGCCGCGGCCAAGCGCCGTTACGACCCCCATGGCCTGCTCGCCCCCGGCCAGCACATCTTCACCGCCTGAGCGGGCCGTCGCACGGCCTTCCGGCCGGTGCGAGGGCCTCCCCACGATCGCGGCGGAGCGGGGAGAAAGATCCGATGTACTCTGCTGGGGCATCGACGTGGGGAGGAACGCGATGTCCGTGACCGACGACGCCATCGAGGCGATCAAGCAGATGATCGTGGACGGCGAGCTGCGGCCGGGCGACCGCCTCCCCAGGGAGCCGGACCTCGCCGAGCGGCTCGGCCTGTCGCGCAACTCGCTGCGCGAGGCCGTGCGCGCGCTCTCGCTCATCCACGTCCTCGACGTGCGGCGCGGCGACGGCACGTATGTGACGAGCCTCGAGCCCTCGTTGCTGATGGACGCGATGGGCTTCGTCGTCGACTTCCACCGCGACGACACCGTGCTCCAGCTCCTCGAGACCCGGCGCATCATCGAGCCCGCCGCCACCGAGCTGGCCGCCCTCAAGATGCCCATGGCCGACATCGACGCCCTCGCCGGGCTGCTCGACTCGCTCGGCGAGGCCCCCACCGTCGACCAACTGGTGGAGAACGACCTGGAGTTCCACCGGCGGATCGCCGCGGGCTCGGGCAACGCCATGCTGGCCTCGCTGGTGGAGACCCTGTCGGGCCGCACGCAGCGCGCCCGCACATGGCGCGGGCTGACCCAGGAGGGCGCGGTGGCGCGCACGCTCGCCGAGCACCGCGCCATCGTGCAGGCGCTCGCCGGGCGCCAGGCCGACATCGCCCGCGCCACGGCCACCGTGCACGTCGCGGGCGTCGAGCAGTGGCTCCGCCAGACCCTCGTCGAACGGCGCTGAGCCGCCGCATCGGGCGCACCCCCCACCAACACCCCCGATTGATCGGGTCTCTTGGCCGGTCGGGGCGAGGCGTTGCGGCGACATGGGTGGCGACATGGCGGGAATCCGCCGGTTTCGCGCAGTCTTGACGCTCGATACATCGGATGTCTATTGTCGCCGGAAGCCTAGCTCGTTCAAGGCCCAGCTCGTTCAAGGGAGTGTGTCCGTGGCTCGCTTTATCGACATACAGACGCACGACGTGCGGTTCCCCACCTCGCGGACGCTGGACGGCTCCGACGCCATGAACCCCGACCCCGACTACTCGGCCGCCTATGTGCGGCTGCTCACCGACGCGGGCGACGGCATCGAGGGCCATGGGTTCGTCTTCACGATCGGGCGGGGCAACGATGTGCAGGTAGCCGCCCTGCGCGCGCTCGAGGACCACGTGCTCGGGCGCGACGTCGAGGCGACCCTGGCGGATCTCGGCGGGATGTGGCGGGAGCTGGTGCACGACTCACAGCTGCGCTGGCTCGGCCCCGAGAAGGGGATCATGCACATGGCCATCGGCGCGGTCGTGAACGCGCTGTGGGACCTGCGCGCCAAGCGCGAGGGCACGCCCCTGTGGCGGCTGCTCGCGTCGCTCAGCCCCGAGGAGATCGTCGACCTCGTCGACTTCCGCTACCTCACCGACGCGCTGACCCGCGACGAGGCGCTCGACATCCTGCGCGCGTCCGAGGCGGGGCGCGCCGGGCGCGAGGCGCGGCTGCTGGCCGACGGCTACCCCGCGTACACGACCACGCCAGGCTGGCTCGGCTACGACGACGACAAGCTCGCCCGGCTGTGCCGCGAGGCGGTGGCCGAGGGGTTCGGGCAGATCAAGCTCAAGGTGGGCGCCGACCTGGCCGACGACGTGCGCCGCCTCGCCCTCGCGCGCGACGTGTGCGGGCCCGACATCCGCATCGCCGTCGACGCCAATCAACGCTGGGACGTGGCCGACGCGATCCGCTGGGTCGAGGCGCTGCGCCCGTTCGACCTCGCGTGGGTCGAGGAGCCCACCAGCCCCGACGACGTCGTGGGGCACGCCGCCATCGCCGAGGCGATCGCCCCGATCCCCGTCGCCACGGGCGAACACGCCCAGAACCGCGTGGTGTTCAAGCAGCTCCTCCAGACCCGCGGCGCGTCCGTGCTCCAGCTCGACGCCACGCGCGTCGCCGGGGTCAACGAGAACGTCGCGATCCTGCTGCTCGCCGCCAAGTTCGGCGTCAGGGTCTGCCCGCACGCGGGCGGCGTCGGGCTGTGCGAGGCGGTGCAGCACCTGGCGATGTTCGACTTCGTCGCGGTCTCGGGCACGGTCGAGGACCGCATGATCGAGTTCGTCGACCACCTGCACGAGCACTTCGTGACCCCGGTCGACGTGCGCGACGGACGGTACTTCGCGCCCGCGGCGCCGGGCGCGGGCACCGAGATGGTGGCCGCGTCGCTCGGCGAGTACGCCCACGGCTGAGGAGCGCGCACGCGCGGCGCTGCCGGTCGCCGACCTCGGCCGCTCCCCGTCGAGGTAGACGGTCAGTCGGCCCGCGGTGCTCAGGTGATCACCAGGTCGACGAAGCGCCCCCTCGGCAGCACCGCGGACGTCGTGACGCCCGTGCCCGCGCCGATGAACCGCACCTCGTCCGCGGGCGTCAGGTCGATCAGCACCCGCGGCCAAGACACCCGACCTCTGGCGCGGGGGCGCGAGCGGGCTCCTTTCCCGGCCTACACCCAGGACATCCAAGCTCTTCCTTGTCACGCTTCCGGCGAACGGAATAATTGCGGTTCTGTCCGATGCCTTGACGCGGCATACATCGGATGTTTTTATCGCGGCACCACGCGCTCAGGGGACCCCGGCGTCCCTGACCTCGCGCCCCGGCCGGCGACCCCCACGGAGCGGAAGCGCACCCACCCGTCCACACCGAGCAAGGCCGACATTCGCAACGAAGTGGAACATGCAATGAGACGACGACTCATCCTGGGCGTCACTTCCGTCGCCACCACCACGGGGCTCGTGCTGACCGGATGTTCCTCCGGGACCAACGCCGCGAGCCAGAGCGAGGACAGCCTCGTCTGGTCGATGTGGATCTCGGGAGCCGAGGACAAGGCGGCGTGGCAGGAGGTCGCCGACGCCGTCAGCGAGAACGGCGGCCCCGAGGTCACCATCCAGGGCTCCCCGTGGACCGACTACTGGACCAAGCTGCGCACCCAGCTCAGCGCGGGCGGCGCGCCCTGCATCGTCAGCGTCCAGAGCCTGCGCGCCGCCAACTACACGGATGTCCTGGTGCCGTTGGACTCCCTCGCCGAAGAGGCGGGCGTGGACCTCGCGGAGTTCGACGCGACGGCCCTCGACGGGATGAAGGTGGACGGCGAGTTGTACGCGCTGCCGTACGACACCGGCCCCGTCGTGATGTTCTACAACGAGGACCTCTTCGACGAGGTCGGCGCCGAGATACCCGGGCCCGGCTGGACCATGGACGAGTTCGAGGCCGCCGCCGCGCGGTTCGAGGAGGCGGGCACGCCCCTGCTGGCCTCCACGGTCGAGGACATGTTCCTCGAGTCGCTGATCCTCGGCCACAACGGCGGCCGCGTCATCGACGAGGACGGCACGCTCGACGCCACCGACCCGACGTTCTCCGAAGGCCTCGACTGGATCGCCTCGCTCGTCGAGAGCGGCCAGGCCACCCAGGCCAGCGCCGAGGGCACCGCGGACGACAACGCCTATGTCAACCAGCAGGCCGGGATGTACGTCGACGGCCCCTGGTCGCTGCTCGCCCAGAAGGCCCGCGTCGACTTCACGCTCGGCGTCACGACCATCCCGGCGGGCGCCTCGGGGCCCTCGACGTTCTCCGCGGGCTCGGGATTCGGCATCTCCCAGGAGTGTGAGCACCCCGACCGGGCGTTCGAGGCCATCCGGACGATGACGAGCGAGCCCGTGCTGCGCTCGCTCGCCGAGCAGGGCAGGGCGTTCCCCGCGCGCACCGCCGTGCAGCAGGTCTGGTACGACAGCGCGGGCATCGAGGGCGCCCAGGAGGTGCTCACCGCGGCGCAGGAGGCGTCCGTGCCGCTGCCGGGCAACAGGCAGAGCGACCAGCTGGCGCAGCTCCTCACCCAGTACGCGGTCCAGGCCGTCAACGGGCAGCAGTCGGGCGCCGACACGATGGAGTCCATCGCGGGCCAGCTCGAGCAGTGAGCGGTGATCATCAAGTGACGAGTGTGATCCCCCCGCGGCTCGACGAGCCCGCGCCCACCGCCTCACGCGAGGCGGTGGGCGCGAGCCCGGGCCCGGCGAAGCGGGAGCCGGGGCGGCGTTCGTGGTGGGGCGCGGTCTTCGCCGGGCCCCACGCGCTCGGCCTGGCGATCTTCACCGCGGTCCCCATCGTGGCGTCCCTGGTCGTGAGCTTCATGAGCTGGCCCATGGTCGGCGAACGCGGCTGGGTCGGCCTCGACAACTACGCCGACCTCTTCGGCGACCCGGTCTTCAGGACCGTCATCCTCAACACCGTCGGGTTCGTGCTCCTCTACGTACCGCTGAACCTCGTGATATCCCTGGGCCTTGCCGCCTGGCTCACCCCGCGGATCCGGCACCGGCACGTCTTCAGGGTGCTGTTCTTCATCCCCACGGTGACGCCCATCGTCGCCAACGTCGTGGTCTGGCGCATGCTCTACGAGCCCGGCGGGTTCATCGACGCGACGCTCGAGTCGACCGTCGGCGTCCAGGCCCCCAACTTCCTGGTGGACGAGAACTGGGCGATGCTCGCCATCGTCGCGATGAGCGTCTGGCAGGGCTTCGGCTACAACATGCTGCTGTTCTCGGCCGCGCTCGACGCGGTCCCCGACAACCTGATCGAGGCCGCCGAGCTGGACGGCGCGAGCCCGTGGCAGACGTTCTGGCGCATCAAGTTCCCGGCGATCTCGCCCACGATCTTCTTCGGCACGATGATGACGCTCATCACGTCGTTCCAGGTCTTCGCGCAGCCGTTCCTGCTGACCAAGGGCGGCCCGGGCACCTCGACCGAGACGCTGGTGCAGTACATCTACAACACCGGGTTCCAGGTGCAGCAGCTCGGCCTCGCCTCGGCGGGGGCGTGGGTGCTCTTCGTGATCATCCTGGGCGTCACCGCCGTCCAGTTCCTCGGCCAGAAGCGGTGGGTGCACTATGACTAGCCTCACTCGGGCCCGACCGCCCGCCGCCCCGTCCCGGCTGCGGCGGGCCATCGGGTACGCCCTGCTGTGCCTCATCGCGCTGGCGTTCCTCGCGCCGCTCGTCTACATGGTGGCCACCAGCCTCAAGCCCGCGGGCGAGACGTTCGAGAGCCCGCCCACCCTGTGGGGCTCGGAGATCCGCTGGCAGAACTACGCCGACGTCTTCACCTACCTGCCGTTCGAGCGCTTCATCATCAACGGCGTGATCGTCGCCGTCCTCGGCACGGCACTCAACGTCGCGGTCGCGGCCCTGAGCGGCTACGCCTTCTCGCGCCTGAGGTGGCGCGGCAGGAACCTCGTCTTCGCGCTCTTCCTCGCGACGCTGATGATCCCGCAGGATGTCCTCGTCATCCCGATGTATGTGATGATGCAGGACTTCGGCTGGGTGGACTCCTTCCAGGCGCTGATCATCCCGTGGGCGTTCACCGCGTTCGGGGCGTTCCTGTCGCGGCAGTTCTTCCTCACCGTCCCGCAGGAGCTCGACGACGCCGCGCGCATGGACGGCGCGGGCACCGTGCGCACGTTCTTCGCCGTGATGCTGCCGCTGGCCAGGCCGACGCTCGCCGTGCTCGCCGTCTTCACGTTCATCGCCTACTGGAACTCGTTCCTGTGGCCGCTCATCATCGTCAACGACGTCGAGGCGCACGCCACCGTCCCGCTCGGCCTCCAGCAGTTCTTCGGCCAGCAGGGCAGTCAGTGGCACCTCGTCATGGCGGCGTCCGTCATCTCGATGCTGCCCACCGTGATCATCCTGCTCCTCCTCCAGAGACACCTGATCCGCGGCATCGTCACCAGCGGCCTCGGCGGCCGCTGACCGCGTCCGTCCCGCATCTCGAAAGGAAAGACTCCCGTGTCCGTCCCCGCCTGGTTCACCCACGACCGTTTCGGCATGTTCATCCACTGGGGCCTCTACTCGCTCCCGGCCCGCCACGAGTGGGTCATGAACCGCGAGCGGCGCACCGTGGAGGACTACGAGCGCTACTTCGCGCGCTTCGAGCCCGACCTGTACGACCCACGCGCCTGGGCCCGCGCCGCCAAGGACGCGGGCATGCGGTATGTCGTGCTGACCACCAAGCACCACGAGGGCTTCTGCCTGTGGGACTCCAAGCTGACCGACTACACGGCCGTCCACGCGCCCATAGGCCGCGACCTCGTCAGGGAGTTCACCGAGGCCGTGCGCGCCGAGGGCCTCAAGGTCGGCTTCTACCACTCGCTCATCGACTGGCACCACCCCGACTTCACCGTCGACGGCCACCACCCGCGCCGCGACGACTCCCGCGAGGAGATCGACCGCCTCAACGAGGGCCGCGACATGGCCCGTTACCGCGCCTATCTGCACGGCCAGGTCGAGGAGCTGCTGACGAACTACGGCACCGTCGACTACCTCTTCTACGACTTCTCCTACCGCGACGACGACCACCAGGACATCTGGGGCGGCAAGGGCGCGGACGACTGGGGCGCCAAGGAGCTGCTCGCGCTCACCCGCCGCCTCCAGCCCGGCATCGTCGTCAACGACCGCCTCGACCTCCCGGGCGACTTCGTCACCCCCGAGCAGTACCAGCCCGACGCGCCCATGGAGATCGACGGCGAGCCGGTGCCGTGGGAGGCGTGCCAGACCCTGAACGGCAGCTGGGGCTACGACCGCGACAACAAGAACGTCAAGAGCGTCGAGCTGCTGGTGCGCATGCTCATCGACGGCGTCTCCAAGAACGGCAACATGCTGCTCAACGTCGGCCCCACGGGGCGCGGCGAGTTCGATCCCGTCGCGCTGGCCACGCTCGAGGGGATCGGGGAGTGGATGCGCCGCCACGAGCGGTCGATCCGCGGCGCCGGACCCGCGGCGTTCACCGCGCCGCCCGACGCCCGCCTCACGCAGCGCGGCGACCGCCTCTATCTGCACCTCTTCACCTGGCCGTTCGAGCACGTCCACCTGGCGGGTCTTGCGGGCAAGGTCGCCTACGCGCAGCTCCTGCACGACGCGTCCGAGGTGGCGTTCCGCGAGATCGATCCCGACCTCAAGGCGTCGCTCACCGGCATGGGCGGCCAGCCCCCGGGAACGTTGACCCTGACCCTGCCGGTCGTGCGGCCCGACGTGGCCGTCCCTGTCGTGGAGATCTTCCTGACCGACGACGCGGCGGCGAAGGAGGCCGAGTGACCCAGCGCGTCGCCGTCCACACCCGGCTCAAGCCCGGGCGCGAGGCGGACTACGACCGTGTCCACGCCACCATCCCGGCCGAGCTCGCCGAGCGCCTGCGCGCCGCCGGTGTGGTCGAGTGGCGCATCTGGCGCAGCGGCAGGGACCTCTTCCACGAGATCGAGGTGGCGGACTACCGCGCGATGCGCAGGGCGCTCGCCGACGACCCGGTGAACGTGGCGTGGCAGGCCCGCATGGCCGAGCTGCTCGAGGTCGAGGACGACTACGCGGGCGACAACGACGGCCTGCCGCTGGTCTGGAGCCTGGCGTGACGGGCGGCGGCGCGGGCCCGTGGTGGTTCGGCGGCGCCGGGATCGGCAACCTCGGGCACGAGGTCGCCGACCCGGTGGCCCGCGCCACGGTCGACGCCGCGTGGGACGCGGGCATGCGCGGCTTCGACACCGCGCCCCACTACGGCCTGGGCCTGTCCGAGCGGCGGCTCGGCGCGGCCCTCGCGGGGCGCCCGCGCGGGGAGTTCGCGGTGTCGACGAAGGTCGGCCGCGTCCTGGAGCCGGTGAGCGGGCCCGGGGACGGCCTCGTGGGTGACGACCTGGCCAACGGCTTCGCCGTCCCCGCCCTGCACCGCCGCGTGTGGGACGTCTCACGCGCCGGGGTCGAACGTTCGCTGGCCGCCAGCCTTGACCGGCTCGGCCTCGACCACGTCGACACCCTCTATCTGCACGACCCCGACGAGTACGACCCGGCCGCCGCCGCGGGCCCCGACGCGCCCGGCGACCCCCGGGCGGCGCTCCACTCCGGGCTGCGGGCGCTCGCGGCGCTGCGCGACGAGGGCGTGGTGCGGGCCGTGGGCGTGGGCTCCAAGTCGGTGCCGACGCTGACCGCGGCGGTGGAGACGGGCCTGGCCGACGTGCTCATGGTCGCGGGCCGGTACACGCTGCTCGAACAGCCCGCCGCCGCGCTGCTGCGCGCGTGCGCGGCCCGGGGCGTGCGCGTCGTGGCCGCGGGGGTGTTCAACTCGGGCGCGCTGAGCCGCCCCGAGCCCGACCCGTCGCTGCCGTACGAGTACGGGACGATGCCCGCCGCGGTGTTCCAGCGGATCACCGCGCTCCGGACGGTGTGCGAACGCCATGGCGTCGACCTGCCGACCGCGGCCCTCGCGTTCCCCCTGCGCGCCCCCGCGGTGACGGGCGTCGCGGTCGGCGCGCAGTCCCCCGAGCAGATCCAGGAGAACGCCAGCCGCGCCGCCACCCCCGTCCCCGACGCGCTCTGGGACGACCTCGTGGCGGACGGCCTGCTCGCCGAGGAGTGAGGAGGGACACCGACCCGGGCCCGCCGGACGTCGCTAGACGTGGAACGGGATCGTGGTGACCACGATCTTGGGCAGCGGCCTGAGCGAGTGGCGCAGCCGGGCCGCGATCCGGCTGTGCAGGATCCGGTATCTGCGCCGCCGGGGGACGATCTCCGGCAGGATCACCGTCAGCGTCAGGTCGGGGCGCTGGCGGTGCAGCGCCTCCACATAGTCGACCAGCGGCGCGACGATCGCCCGATACGGCGTCACCACGACCTCGAGCGGCAGGTGGTCGCCCCACTGCGCCCAGTACGCGCGGAAGCGCGCCGCCTCGTCGTCGCTCGGCGCGACGTGCAGCGCGAGCACCGGCTGCCGGAGCGAGGCGGCATAGGCCAACGCCCGCATCCCGGCGAGGTCAAGGACGGCGAGCGCCACCACCGACAGGTGGTGGACCTGCTCGGGGCACTCCTCGGCCTCGCTCTCCCCCTCCCGCTCCCTCTCCCGCTCGTCCTCGCCCCCGCCCTCGCCGCCGCGCGGCGCCGGGCCCTCCGCGGGCAGGGCGGGCGCCGAGACGTCGCGCGCGGGCAGCTCGATCGCGTGCGGGTGCAGCCGCAACGCCCGGCCCACCGCGTCGTAGTGGCGCCTGATGTGCGTCGTCACCAGCACGAACGCGCCGATGGCGAGGACCGCGACCCACGCCCCGGCCGCGAACTTGGTGATGCCCGCCGTCACGAACACCACGGCGGACAGCGCGCCGCCGACGGCGTTGAAGATCAGGCTCTTGCGCCAGTGCTCCTCGCGCACCCGGCGCCAGTGGAGCACCATCCCGGCCTGGGACAGCGTGAACGCCAGGAAGACGCCGACCGCGTACAGCGGGATCAGGGAGGTGGTCCTGCCGCCGAAGGCCACGAAGATCAGCAGCGCGCAGACCGAGAGCAGGATGATCCCGTTGCTGAACGCGAGGCGGTCGCCGAACCGCAGGAAGACGCGTGGCGCGTACCAGTCGCGGGCCAGCAGGAAGAGGACGCGCGGGAAGTCGTTGTAGGCGGTGTTGGCCGCGAGCAGCAGCACCGCGGCCGTCGCCAGCTGGACGAAGATGTAGAGCGGCCCCGAGCCGAACGTCCGGTGCGCGACCTGGGACAGCAGCGGCTCGTGGGGGTTGGGCGTGACGCCCGTGAGGTGCACCAGGACGATGGTCCCGGCGAACAGCGTGATGAGCAGGCCGATCATCCACGTCAGCGTCGTGCGCGCGTTGCGCCACTCGACGGGCTTGAACGCGGGTACCGCGTTGGAGATCGCCTCGATGCCCGTCATCGCGGTCGAGCCCGAGGCGAACGCGCGCATCACCAGCAGCAGGCCGACGCTCTGCGTGACGGCGAGGTGCGGCGTCGGCTCCGGCTGGAAGCCGCGCCCGGCCGCCTGCGACAGGCCCACGGCGAGCAGCACCACCATGGCCACGATGAACGCGTACGTCGGAATGGCGAACATCTTGCCCGCCTGCCGCACTCCCCGCAGGTTCCCCGCGAGCAGCACGAGGATCACCAGGACCCCGAGCGGCACCGGGCTGCGGGACAGCGAGGGGAACGCGGCGGAGAACGCGGCGACCCCCGAGGCGATCGACACGGCGACCGTGAGCACATAGTCCGTCATCAGCCCGCCCGCGGCCATCAGCCCGGGGAGGCGGCCGAGGTTCCGGCTGGCGACCAGGTAGGAGCCGCCGCCGTGCGGATAGGCGCGGATCGTCTGGCGGTACGACACCCCGACGGCCACCATCAGCACCACGATGGCCCCGGCGATCGGCAGCGAGTAGCCGAGCCCCGCGCTCCCGGCGAGGACGAGGATGCCGAGCAGCGCCTCAGGGCCGTACGCCACCGACGAGAGCGCGTCGGCGGACAGCACGGGCAGCGCGACCCGTTTGCTCATCCGCTCCCGCGCGATCGCGCTGCTCCGCAGCGGGGCGCCGAGCACAAGACGCCTGGCCCGGTGCGCGGCGCGGGCCCTGCGGCCGCGCCGCGGGACCTCGCCCTCCTCGAACTCGATCGCGGGCGGCTGCCCCTTGAGCACCGGGATGTCGACAAGTCGGCTGAAGCGCGTCGGCCCCACCTCGCCCGGCGGGGGGAAGCTGCCGACGTCAGGCGTCACCGGCAGCGCGCGCCGCCACAGCTCCGCGTCGCCCGTCACCCGCCCCCACTCGTGCCCCACCTGCCGCAGGACCCCGAGCTGCTCGTCGTCGAGCCGCGGAAGCAACGCGGAAGGGGTCGGCGAGCCGCCTTGTTCCGTCCCCTCGCCCTTCCGCCCTTTTTCTGACATGTCCGACACGGGGAACAGTGTCACCCGCCGACCCCCGCCCACCCCGCACCCGCCCCGGCACGTCAGCCCGGATCCGCGGGGACGAGCCCGGCCTCCCGCATCACCAGGTCGACGGTCGCGTCGAGGCCACTGGACGCGGGCACCACGGTCTCGACCGCGCCGGGCAGCAGATCGAGCGGCCGGTACCACGCCCGCAGCTCCGCCTCCCCGAACTCGCCCGCCTGCGGCTTGGTGGCGTGCCGCAGCAGGGTCTCGGCGAACGGGACGTCGAGGTAGTAGGAGCAGGTGGGCCCCCGGTGGTCGCGCCGCAGCGCCTCGAGCATCGGCCCGTAGTGCTCGACATACAGGATCCCCTCGACCACGACGTGGTACCCGTGGTCGAGCGCGTAACGGGCCACGGTGTCGATGAGCCCGATGTTCGCCCCGCCGGGGACGTCACGCTCGCGCAGCACGACGCGCCGCAGCAGGTCCTGCCCCACCAGCGCGATGCCACGCCCGTACCGCGCCCTGATCTCGGCGGCCACGGAGGACTTGCCCGACGCCGAGTTCCCCCGCAGGGTGATCAGCCGCGTCGTCGCCAAACCCACGCGGGAGAGCGGCCCTTCGAGCGTCATCGGTGCCCCCGCGGGTGGTCGTGGAGATGGCGGGCCACTCGGCCCCTCAGGGCGTCGGCGGCGGGCTGGCTGCCCGCGGCCACCTCCGTGAAACTGCCGCGCTCGCCGACATGGACGAACGCCCGGCACGCCCCCACGAGATCCACGGGGCGGCATTATGCCAAAGCGGCATCGAACCGCGCGCCCGGGGCGGCCGCGCGCTCAACTCCCCAGTCAACTCCCCAGCGCGACCTCCCCCGTGGTGCCGTCCGGCCAGGACACCGTGGCCGACCCCGCCGTGAGGCGGACCTCGGGGGGCGGTGGCAGGGCCGCGTCGCGCGTCGTGCCGAGGAAGACCGCCGTGGCGTGCAGCGTTCCCCCCGCCTCGTACACGGGCGTCGCGCTGAACGTGCCGAACGCGTTGACCGCCGTCGCCCGGCGCACCGAAAGCGCGGCGTCGCCCGACGGCGGGTGAAGGACGACGAGCGCGCTGGTGAGCCCGTCGGGGCGGGTGACGACGACGCGGTCGTCGGTGGCCGTGACCTCGGGGGGCCGTTCGGCGGCGAGGGCGTGGCCGCCGATCACCACCGGGTGGCCCGTCCCCTCGGCCACCCTGACGAGGCGCACCTCCCAGGGCCCGTGGACGAGCGAGGCGGTCAGGACGGCGGGGCCCGCGGGCCAGCGTTCGCGATCGGGCTCGCCGAGCACGGGCCAGTGCGCGGTGTGTGCGGAGACCGCGACCCCCTCGGCGAGCAGGACGCGGCGCAGCGGGCTGCGGTGGGACAGCGCGCCGTCGCCGTCGACGAGCGAGACCCGGTTGTCGGGGCCCTGGGGCGCGCGGGCGTCGCCGTCCCTGGGGTGGGCCTGAGGGTCGCCCGAGAGGTCGGGCCGCAGGCCGAGGTCGGGGGCGGTGTGGGTGGAGTAGGCGAGGCGGGCGTAGAACGGGTCGTCGCGCGCGGGGCGGTCCGGGGGCGTGTGGTCGGTGCCGTGGTTGACGACCCGGATGACGCCGTCGGACGCGGTGCCGGAGACCAGCCACCCGGGGGCGGCGAGCGAGCGGGTGAAGTCGCCCCGCTCGACCGGCAGTCGCTCCTCGGGCGCGGTCCACACGGGGTGTTCGGGCGGGAGCAGCAGCCCGGCGAACGCCTGGGAGGCCCAGTAGGGCGATGCGGGCCCCGAGTAGTTCTGGCGTATCGGCGGGAAGCGCGCGTGCCAGCCGAGGGACAGCACGTCCTTCTCCTCGGCGGCGCCGCGGTCGATGAAGTAGCGCAGCATGCCGCTGCCCGCGCGGCGCGTGAGCCCCGGCGCGAGGGGCGTGGCGTCGAACAGGGCGCCGACGAAGAAGGGCGCGGCCGCGCCGAACCGGTAGATGAGGGAACGCCCCTGGAACAGCGGCGCCCCGTTGCCCGCGACCAGGTGCGCCGCGTCGTCGAGGAACGCGCGCAGCCGCTCGCGGTAGCGCGGCAGCAGCTCGGGCTCGGCCAGGCCGCCGGAGATCCGGCAGTACCAGAGCGGGAAGAGGTGCATCGCCCAGCCGTTGTAGTGGTCGAAGTTCCGCCGCTGCCCTGGCCCCCTGGCGCCGTCGGTGTACCAGCCGCCGCCCGCGTACCACTCCTCGGTGCGCTCCACGGCGCGCGCGATGTCGCCCGTCGAGTGGGGCGCGCCGACCGAGCGGAGGAACGCCGCGACGACCGCCTTGAACCACAGCCAGTTGTTGGGCGGCACCTCGGTGTCGGAGATGCCGCCGAGCCAGTCGACGGTCCGCTGCCTGACCCGGTCGGGCAGCCGGTCCCACAGCCGGTGCCGTGACTCGTGCAGGCCGATGGCGACGGCCGCGGCCTCGACCCTGGCCTGCGGCAGCTCGGCGGGCAGCGGCCAACGCCCGGGCGCCGTGGGGTCGGTGCCGTGCTCGAGGCCCTCGGCGTAGGGCGCGAGGACGTGGTCGGCGAGGTGCCTGCCCGCGTGCGCGGAGCGGTAGGCCGCGAGCAGGAAGGTGCGGGCGTACCCTTCGAGGCCGTCGCTCAGGCGGCCCGAGCCGCTCGTCGGCCCCGGCAGGTGGATGAGGGAGTGGCCCGGCACGGCGTGCGGGCGCACCGCGTCGAGCAGCCGCCCGGCGGCCCGCTCCCAGTCGCCGCGGGTGAGGCCCGTGATCGGCGAGCCATCGGCCGGGGCGACGCGGCTGCTTGAAGGGGGAAACACGGCGGCTCCTTCGGTGGGTGACGGCGCTCGGGCGCGGGTCGGCTGCCCAACGCCCGCTCAGGCGGTGCGGTCGAGCTCGGCGCGTTCGAGGCGGTGGGCCAACGGGCGCCCGGCGAGCAGCCGTTCGACCTCGCGCAGGGCGGTGAGCCCGAGGCGGCGCAGCTCGTTGCCGAGCGAGCCCGCGATGTGGGGGGTCAGGAAGACGTGCGGCATCGTGAAGAGGGGCGAGTCGGCGGGCAGGGGCTCGGGCTCCGTGACGTCGAGGACCGCGCGGATGCGGCCTGTCGCCAGCTCCTTCACCAGGGCCTCGGTGTCCACGAGGCTGCCGCGCGCGGTGTTGATGAGCACCGCGCCGTCCGGCAGCAGCGCCAGGCGCGTGGCGTCGAGCAGGTGGCGGGTCTCGGGGGTGGCCGGGGCGTGGATCGACACGATCGCGCTGCTCGCCAGCAGCTCGTCGAGCGCCACCGCCCGCACGCCGAGCGCCTCGGCCTCGGCGGCGTCCACATAGGGGTCGTGGAGCACCACGTCGAAGTCGAAGGGCCGCAGCAGCTCGATCACCCGGCGGCCGATCCTCGACGCGCCGACGATGCCGACGCGGCGCCCGACGTTCCCGATGTCGTGGCGGCGGACGTGGCCCGTTGGGGACCCGGTGGCCCGGTACTCCTCGCGCGCGGTGAAGACGTCCTTGCCGCTCAGCAGGATCATGCCGAGCGTGTACTCGGCCACGGGAAGGGCGTTGGCCGCCGCGGCGGACGAGACCGCGATGCCGCGGTCCCACACCTCGGTCGCCAGGAGCTTCTTCACCGTGCCGCCGGTGTGCAGGATCGTGTGGAGGCGGGGCAGGGCGTCGAGGACGCGCGGGGTGATCAGCGGGCAGCCCCAGCCCGTGACGAGGATCTCCGTGTCGGCCAGCCGGGGGCGGACGGCGGCGTCGTCGAAGTCCGAGACGGTGAGCGCCGGATCGATGTCGACGAGGCCCACGAGCGAGGACAGCACGTCCTCGGGGAAGAGCCGCGGGAGGTTCCCGCCGTCGAGGGCGAACAGGGCGGTGGGGCGCTGGCGCATCGCGAGGGAACACCTTCGATCGGCGGGCATGGGCCGTTCAACCGTGGCCACATGCATCAACTAATGAGCAGATTGCTTCATTCTAGTCACCGGTGAGCATGACCATCCAGAGCGCATGCTCATCGTCCATGAGCACGCACAGGGGTGAACGGTCAGGCGCGGGCGCGGGCCCCGCACGAGGCGCGCACGATCAGCCGTGGTTGCAGGACGAGTTGGCGCACGGGCACGGCGTCGGGCACCGGCGCGTCGAGGCGGTCGAGCAGCATCCTGGCGGCCTGCTCGCCCAGCTCGTGCTTGGGCGGCGCGACCGCCGTCAGCGGCACGTCCCCGAGCGCGGCGATCTCGTCGTCGTAGGCCACGAGCGCCAGGTCGTCCGGCGTGCGCAGCCCCCGCGTGCGCATGCGCCGCATCAGCTCGATGGCGTCGTGGTCGGAGTGCACGAGCGCCGCGCGCGTCCCACTGGCCCGGCACTCGGCGAGGAAACGGTCGTAGAAGTCCGCCGCCGCCACGCTGCCGAGCGTGGGACGGCCGCTGTCGATCACCGGACCCGAGGGGTCGAGCGGCAGCCGGGCCACGGCCGCCGCGTGCCCCTCGGCCACGAGCGGCGCGGTGGGGCTGCCGTTGGTGAACAGGCCCACCCGGTCGTGCCCGAGGCCCACGAGGTGGCTCACCGCCGCGAACGCGCCCTGCCGGTGGTCGGAGACCACGAACTCGCACGGCTCGAACGGGCTCTCGGGCTGCCGTTCGAGCAGCACGAACGGCAGCCCGCGCCCCCGCAGCCGCTCCAGCAGGGCCGACGGCGGATGGTGGCCCCCGGCCGAGGCGATCAGCAGGCCCGTGACCCCGGACGCGCCGAGCTCGTCCAGCTGCTCCAGGTCACGCCGCGGCGCGTAGTCGGTCAGCCCGATGACGACGCGCGCGCCGCGCTCTGCCGCCACCGCCTGAACGCCCGCCACCACACGGGGGTAGTAGTACGTGGCCGAGGGGACGACCAGCCCGAGCACCTGCGCCGACGCGGCCCCCGCGGCGCGCGCCACGGCCCCGGGCGCCCGCTCGGGCGCCCCGGCGGGCGCCGCGCCCGCGCCCTGCGCGGCCAGCACGGCGCCCCCGCGGACCCTGGTCACCCGGCCGCCGGTCTCCAGGTCCATCAGGTCCCGGCGGATCGTGGCGCGCGAGACGCCGAGCCGCTCGGCGAGCTCGGTGACCCTCAGGATGCCGGAGGACTCCAACTCCCTCACCAACAGCTCATGTCGCTGCGTGACGAGCATGTCGGCCATGGTTCCTCCAGTGAACAAATATGGAGCATCCTAGAGCAGCGTCACACCCACCGTGCTCACCATGGAGGAGAGGGCCCACGCGCGGCGGGGCGTTCAGGTGCCCGCGTAGGTGATGTCAGGGCGCGCGGGCTCGGCCATGCCGTCCCCGATGAAGTAGTCGAGGTAGTGGGGCTGCATGTACCCCTTGAACGTCATGGCGTTGCGGTAGGCCGGGTTGTGGGCCGGCGTGTACAGGCGGGTGTCGGTGGGGTGGTCGGTGGTGAAGATGATCAGCTCGTCGTGGTCCGCGTTGGTGTACACGGCCTCCTCGCGCCAGTCGCCCAGGATGTCGCCGTAGAACGTGGGGTTGATGTCCTGGCTGGCGTTGACCGCGCCATGGCTCCACGTGCTCAGCAGCCGCGGCAGGCTGCCGCTCGGCGTGGGGTTCTCCGGGTCCCACTGCTCGATCTTGCCGTCGTTGAGCAGCTCGGTGGTGAGGTCGCCGTCCCACTGGATCGTGGACTGCGGCCAGGGCGCGAGCTCCGTGTCGGGCTCGGTCAGCTCGTCGGTGGCCGCGTTGTGGAGGCCGGAGAACGACCAGACCTCCATGCCGGGGAAGCGCGGGTCGACGTCGCCCGCCAGGCCACGGCCCACGTCGCTGACGCCGTCCTGGACGTGCTGCCAGATCATCTCGCCCGTCGCGGCGTCGTAGTAGTACTCGCGCAGGCCACTGGGGTTGTCCTGCTGCACGCCATAGCCCTCGAGGCCAGGCCGGTCGGGGTCGATGTCGGTGATGTGGAAGCGGTCGCCGTGGACCACGCCGTGCTCCGCGAGCGAGTAGCGCAGGGTGCCGTCGCCGTTGAGCACGAAGCCGATCTCGGCGACCTCGTCACGCCCGTCGCCGTCCACGTCGATGACGCGGGTGTTGTGCCCGTCGGGCGCGTCCTGGTCCTCGCGCAGCCACTTCCACTGCTGGGTCAGCTCCTCGCCGTCGAACCGCCAGGCGGCGATCACCAGGTTGAAGGCGCCGTCGCCGATCCGGTTCTTGAGGTAGGACACCAGGCTTGGCGTGCTGCCGTCGAGGTGGCCCACGCCGAACCGCGCGTAGAGCGGCCCGTCGTCGATGTAGTCGTCCGGCACCGGGGCCGTGGCGCGGGGCGCGCCGGTCTCGCCGTCCAGGATGGCGATGGACTGGTGGACGTCGTCGACCTCCTCGTGCACGCTGCCGTCGCCGAACGTCACGCCGTCGGCGACGCGCACGGCGACCTCCGCCCTGCCGTCGCTGTCGAGGTCCTGAACGGTGACGCCGTCGTTGTGGCCGACGTTGATCGTGGCCGAGCCGCCCTCGATGTTGTTCTGGTCCTCGCTGTTCGGCCCCATGTCGACCTCCCAGAGGAACTCTCCGTCGCCGGTGTACGCCTCGAGCGCCTGCGGGGTTCCCTGCCGGTCGATCACATAGTCGTACTCGCCATCGCCGTCGAGGTCGCCGACCCAGGTGAACTTCACCTCGCCGCCCGGGCGCAGCGGCACGCGGACCACCGGCTCCTCGGCGTGGTCGGCGGTCAGCGTGAACGCCTCGCTCGGCTCCTGCTCGTCCCCTTCGACCACGGGGGCCACCCGGTAGGCGTTGTCCTGGCCCAGGTCGGCGGTGGAGTCGACGATGTTGGTGCCGCCCGTCAGCACCTCGTCGTTGATCCGGGTCCAGTCACCGCCGCCGGTCGACCGGTACACATGGAACCCGATGCCCTCGGGATCAAGGCCCAACAGCCGCCAGGAGACCAGCACTTCGGTGTCGCTCGAGCGCACGGCCACGACGCCGCGGCCCAGGTTCTCCATGGGGCGCGCGGCCTGCGCGGCCGCGGCGTCGGCCGGTGCGGGGTCCGCGGGGTCGGGCGAGGCGTTGCCCAGGGTGCCGAACACGACGACCAGCGCCGTGCCCGCGGCCAGCGCCGTCCACAGGGTGGCCATCCGTCGTCCGGGGCGCCACCGATGGGTGCGTTGCATGAAGACCTCCTCGTCTTCGTGGTGTGGGGGTGTGTGTGAACGGCTCCTGGCTCTCCCGGCTCCGTGGGCGCGGCTCGGTGAAGCGGCCCGGGCGGGAGAGTTAAACCGTTTACACAAGGGGAGCGAAGCATGAGCTCCATAGGGCGTCAATACTCCGCGCACGGCTCGTTCGGATGCCCCTTCGACCCTGAATTATCCGGCTGCGTCGGGGAATTGACGGGGTGGGGCTCCTCCGCGATGATCTGTTGAAGCGGTTTCACAAGGGTGTGCGACGCAGGGAGGTCGGATGGCTCGTCGGCCCACGCCGGATGACGGGCGCGCCCGTCCCACGACGATCCGGGACGTCGCCCGGCACGCGGGGGTCTCGGTCGCCACCGTCTCCCGGATCCTCTCCGGCACGTATCCCAGCGCGCCCGTCACGCGCACCAAGGTCATGCGCGCGGTGCGGGAGCTCGACTATGTGGCGAACGCCCACGCCCGCGGCCTCGCCGGGGTGCAGCCCAAGAGCGTCGCCATCGTCGTCAACTCCGTGACGTCGCCGCACTACGCCCATGTCGCGCAGGGCGTGCAGGAGCAGGCCGCGCGCGAGGGCAGGCTGTGCGTCGTGGGCACGAGCGGCGGGGACCCGGAGCGGGAGCTGGCGATCGTCCAGCTGATGCGCGAGCAGCACGCCGAGGCCGTCGTCCTGGTCGGGAACATCAGCGCGGACGACGCCTACCGCGAGCGCATGGCGGGCTACGCCCGCGCGCTGACGCTGGCCGGGTGCCACCTGGTGCTGTGCGGCAGGCCCTCGCTCGGGCCCGAGGTCCCGGCCATCGTCGTCGAGTACGACAACACCGGCGGCGCCCACGCCATGACGAGCCACCTGATCGCGGCCGGGCACCGGCGCGTCCTGTTCCTGGGGCGGCGCGCCGGGTACACCACGCCGGAGAGCCGGATCGCCGGGTACCGCGCGGCCCTCGCGGCGCACGGCGTTCCCCACGATCCGGGGCTCGAGGTGGACGGCACGATGGAGCGGCACGAGGGGTACCGCATGATGCGCGACCGCCTCGATGGCGGCCCGCGCGACTTCACGGCCGTCTTCGCCTGCAACGACCAGATCGCCGCGGGCGCGCGCCAGGCGCTGCGCGAGGAGGGGCTGCGCGTTCCCGACGACGTCTCGCTCGCGGGGTTCGACGACCTGCCCCCGGCGCCCGACATCGACCTCACCACGGTCCATGTGCAGCACAAGGAGCTGGGCCGCACCGCCGTGCGGCTGGCCATGGAGAGCGAGGTCCCCGGCACGCCAGAGCACGTCCTGCTCGGCACCCGCCTGGTCATCCGCGACTCGGTACGGCAGGCCTGCCCGGCCGCGTGAGGAGCCGCGGCCGTGCGCGGCGGGTCCGGGTGTGGTGGCATGCCCGGCTGGGTGAGGGGCCGCGGCTGTGTGCGGCGGGTCCGGGTGCGGTGGCCTGCTCGGCCGAGTGAGTGGTCGCGGTCCCAGCCGGTGTGGTTGGGGTCAGCGGGGCGGTGGTCTGCCCGGCCGGGTGAGTGGTCGTGGCTGTGTGCGGCGTGGTTGGGGTGCGGCAGGCCTGCCCGGCTGGGTGAGGGGCCGCGGCCGTGTGCCGTGTGGGTGGGGTCAGCGGGGCGGCGACCCCGGACGCCGGTCGCGGCAGGGCCATGCCGCGACCGGCCGCTCCGGGCCGCCGTCGGCGAACACCGGTCCCGCTCCGGGGCGTCGGGCGTTCACCCGCATGCGCGGGGGTGCACGGAGTGCTCAACGAGCACCCGCCCTGAGGTAAGCGGCGGATGAGGACCGGCCCGCTACCGGGACAACGGCCGCCAAGTGCGGTCGCGACCGCGCCCGTTCGGCGAACGGTCCCGGCCAGCGACGAGAGCTACCGTTGACCGAGGCGGCCGGTCACCCGGCGCCCCCTCCGTGGCCCGGCGGCACGGACACCGCGTCAGCGGCCCGCTTACGCCGAGGCCGCGCGCAGGGCGAGGGTGGCGACCGCGGCAAGCAGCAGCACGGCGGCCGGGGGCAGGCCCTTGATGTCGCCCTTGCGCAGGTGCGCCCCCACCGCGCCGACGAAGTAGAGCGTCACGCCGATGGCGGCCGCGATGCCGATCGGTGCCCACCAGATGCCGACCACCAGGCCGATCGCGCCCGCGATCTCGGAGGCCGCGAGGAACGGGAACCAGCCGAGCGGCACGCCGAGGCCGGTGATCCCTTCGACGATCCGCTCGTCGCGCGCGAGCTTGGTCCGGCCCGAGACCGTGAGCATCAGGGCGAGGGCGATCCCGACGATGACATAGGCGATGAACATGGCAACTCCTGGGGACGAAGAGAGGCGGTGAGGAGGCTAGCAGATCATTGAACGCCCTCAACGATCGTGGATCCTCGATTATTCCGGCTTTGCTAGCATCCGTTCCGTGATGGAGAAGCGGCCGGGACTCGCGCTCGCCCTGGTGGGGCGGCTCGCGGGCGCGCGCATCGAGGAGGCGCTGCGCGCGCACGGCCTCAAGCGCGGCCACGCGCATGTGCTGATGGTCCTCGACGACCGGGGCCCGACCGGCCAGCAGGCGCTGCTCCAGTCCCTCGGCGTGGACCCGAGCGTGCTGGTCGCGATGCTCAACGACCTGGAGGGCGCCGGGCTGGCGGAGCGGCGCCGCGACCCCGCCGACCGCCGTCGGCACATCGTGGAGATCTCATCCACGGGAACGCGCCTGGTCGCCGACCTCTACGCCGGGATCGCGGCCGTCGAGGCCGACCTGTTCGCGGGGCTCGACGCGTGCGAGGTCGACGCGTTGCACCGGCTGCTCCTGCGGATCGAGGCGACCGCGGGCGCCCCGTCCTGCGCGGACGGCGACGAGGCGCCCTGAGCGGTCAGGCGTTCGCCTGGGCCGCGATCACCGCGTCCACCGCGCGTTCCAGGGACTCCGCCGCCGCGCGGTGGGCCGCCGTGCGGTTCGCGGCGGTGGCCAGGTCGGCGGCCAACTCGTCCTGTGCCGCCGCCCGTTCGCGGAGGACGGCGGCGGGGGCCGGGCCGCCGTAGAGGGTGCGGCGTGCGACGAAGGCGCGGGCGTCCATCACGTCGCGGAACGCCGCCTCGTCCAGGCCGCTCGGACGGCCCTGGACCTCGAAGGCCGCCTCGTCGAGCACCGCGAGCGTGGTGGTGGCCGGGGTGAGGCCGCGCTCGATGCTGCGCCGCACGAACAGCCCGACCACCTGGTGCGACCTGCGCCAGTCGACGCCGGTCGCGGTGACCAGCGCGGAGGCCACGTCGGTGACCTGGGCCCAGTGCGCGCCCGCCGCCTCGGCCATGGCCTCCGTGCGCACCCGCAGGTCCCGCATGATGCCGTCGAGGTCGCCGAGCCGCGCGGCGAGCTCGCGCCCCGTGGCCCACAGCAGGTCCTGCGAGCGGCGGCGTTCCAGGATGGGGAAGCCGGTCGGGCCGCGTTCCGCCGTGACGACCGCGACCAGCCCCGAGAGCGCCTGCCCGGCCACGGACTTGACGATCTCCAGCGCGTCGGGGTTCTTCTTCTGCGGCATGATCGAGCTGGTGCCGCAGTAGCGGTCGGGCAGCTCGACGAACGCGAACTCCGCGGTCGACCACAGGAACAGGTCGTCGGCGAGCCGGGACAGGGTGGCGGCGGCCGTGGCGTACACCGCGGCGACCTCCATCTCCAGGTCATGGCTGAGGATCGCGTCCATGGTGTTGGCCAACGGGGCGTCGAAGCCCAGGAGTTCGGCGACGCGTTCGCGGCTGATCGGGAAGTCGGTGCCGGTCATGATGGCGGCGCCCGCGGGGGAGCGGTTGAGGCGCCCGTGGAGGCTCGCGCAGCGCTGGGTGTCGCGGGCCAGCGCCCGTTCGAACATCAGGGCCCAGTGGCCGAACGTCGTCGGCTGGGCGTGCTGGCCGTGCGTGTAGCCGGGCAGCACGGTCTCCGCGTGCTCGGCGGCCAGGTCGAGCAGCGTGCCGCGCAGCCGGAGCGCGGCGCCGGTGAGGGCCGTCAGGTGCTCGCGGATCGTCAGCCGCCGGGCGACCTCGATCAGATCCCCCGAGCTGCGGCCCATGTTGATGCGCCCGCCGAGCTCGATGCCGAGCGTGGCGATGAGGTGGTGCTCGGCCGAGTGCATCCCGCCGCCCGCGCGGTCGCGCGCCGCGGCGATGCCCTCGGCCTCCATGGCGCGCAGCGCGCCGAGCAGCGCCGCGGCGTCGGGGCCCGTGAGCAGGCCGCACTCGGCGAGCATCACCAGGTGGGCCTTGTCGAACGCGTGGATCCAGGGCAGCGAGTCGCCCAGCAGGTCGGTGCGGTGGGTGCTCAGGTGCGGCAGCTGCTCCTCGTTCAGCCGCACGCCCGCGCCGCGGAATCCCTCGTACGGGGTGGGGGAGTCGCCGGTCATCAGTGGCGCTCGAGACGGGGGGCGGGGCGGCAGCCGAAGACGGCGAAGTGGAAGAGGAGATACGCGGCGAGGGTGGTGGTCGCGTCGTGCAGGTCGACCATGGGGTTCACCTCGGTCAGGGCCATGGCCGTGCAGTGCGGCGCGAGCAGCCTGACCACCTCGAGCGCCTCGCCCGAGGTGAGGCCGCCAGGCTCGTGGGCGCCCGAGCCCGGGGCGTAGGCCGGGTCGATGGCGTCGATGTCGAAGGAGAGGAAGAGGTGGTCGGCGCCCGAGACATGGTCGAGGATCTGCCGGGCGGCCTGCGCGGGGCCGAGCGCCTGGAACTCCCCCGCGGTGATGTGCGAGAGCCCGTGCGTGTGCTTGAAGTCGCCCGACGTCGGGAAGTTGAAGTGCCGCGAGCCCACCTGCACGCAGTCCGCCGCGGAGATCCTGGCCAGCTCCAGGCTGCGCCGCATGCCGCTCGACTGGCTGAACTTCCCCTGGTGGGGGTTGTGGTCGAGCAGGTCGAGGTGCGCGTCGAAGTGGATGATGCCCACCCGCCCCTCCAACGCGTC
Source organism: Streptomyces radicis (assembly GCF_003626575.1). Classification (GTDB taxonomy): domain Bacteria; phylum Actinomycetota; class Actinomycetes; order Streptomycetales; family Streptomycetaceae; genus Streptomyces; species Streptomyces radicis. The sequence continues at coordinate 531,672 of NZ_RBDY01000001.1, forward strand.
GTGCACCCCGCGGGCCACGGGGAACAGCAGCGCGTCGTCGCCCCCGAGCACGATCGGCACCCGGCCCGCGCGCAGCGACTCGGTCACCACGGCGCTGCACGCGTCCGTCGTCGCGGCCAGGTCGTGGCCCGTGACGGGGGCGTCGCCGCGGTCGCGCAGGAGGTCGTCGCCGATGTCGAAGACGGTGTCGCTCTCCAACGAGTAGATGCGCCCGTCCTGGACGCGCTGGGTGATCCAGCCGAGCGCCTGACGGATCCGGTCAGGGGCGTAGCGCGAGCCGGGTCGGCCCAGCGTGGACCCGCCGTCGAAGGGGACACCCCACAGGTCGTAGGAGCGCGGCCCCTGCCGGTTGATCATCTCTGTCCCTTCTCGGCGGTATCGGCGGTATCGGCTGTGTCGACGGTGTCGGGCGTCCGGGCGGTCTCGGTGGACGGGACGGGGGGACCGCCGTGCGCGGCGGTGACCCGGGCCAGGAAGTCCTTGGTCCGCGGGTGGGAGGGGGCGCTGAGGAGGCGCGCGGGCGGGCCCTCCTCGACGATGACGCCACCGTCCATGAAGACGATCCGGTCGGCGACATCGCGGGCGAAGCCCGCCTCGTGGGTGACCACGATCATGGTCATGCCCTGCTCGGCCAGCGTGCGCATCACGGCCAGGACCTCGCCGACGAGCTCGGGGTCGAGGGCGGAGGTCGGCTCGTCGAAGAGCATGAGGAACGGGCGGGTGGCCAGGGAGCGCGCGATGGCGACCCGTTGCTGCTGGCCGCCGGAGAGCTGGCCGGGGTAGGCGTTCCCCTTCTCCGCGAGCCCGACCCGTTCCAGCAGCTCGCGCGCGGTCCGCTCGGCCTCGGCGCGGGGCAGGGCGCGGGTGCGGACCGGGGCCTCCGTGACGTTCTGGAGCACGGTCAGGTGCGGGAAGAGGTTGAAGCGCTGGAACACCATCCCGATGCCACGCCGCTGGCGGGCGATCTCCCTGTGGCTCAGCTCGCGCAGGGTGTCGCCGCGGCGCTTCCAGCCCAGCAGCTCGGAGCGCACCTCCAGATAGCCGCCGTCGGGCCGTTCGAGCTGGTTGACGCAGCGCAGGAAGGTGCTCTTGCCCGAGCCCGAAGGGCCCATCAGGCAGACCACCTCGCCCGCCGTGACGGTCAGGTCGATGCCGCGCAGCACCGGCAGGTCGCCGAATCGCTTGGTCACGCCCACGGCGCGCAGCACGGTCTCGGTGGTCATGCTTCGCTCCCCATCGTCTTCCGGGCGCGCACCCCGCCGCGGGCGCGCCCGCGCACGCCGGGGCCGCTCGCGTCGCGCGTGGGCGTGAAGCCGCGGCCGTAGCGGCGCTCGACGGCGTACTGGCCGATGGCGAGCACCGACACGACGGCCAGGTACCACACGGCCACCACGATCAGCAGCTCGATCACCCGGTTGTTGCGGTAGTAGACCAGCTGGGCGCTCTGGAGCAGCTCGCCATAGGTGACGACGGCGGCGAGCGACGAGGTCTTGAGGGTGGAGATGAACTCGTTGCCCAGCGGCGGGATGATGACGCGCATCGCCTGCGGCAGCACGATGCGGCCGAAGACGGCGCCCGACGGCAGGGCCAGGGAGAGCGCCGCCTCGGTCTGGCCCCGGTCCACGGCCAGGATGCCGCCGCGCACGATCTCGGCGGTGTACGCGCTCTGGTGGAGGCCGAGGCCCAGCAGGGTGGCCATGAACGGCGTCATCACCTCGACCGTCGACCCCTCCCAGAGCCCTGGCACGCCGATGCTGGGGAAGACGAGGGCGAGGTTGTACCAGATGAGCAGTTGCAGCAGGACGGGCACGCCCCGGAAGAACCACACATAGCCCGCGGCGACCGCGTTGGCCACGGGGTTGGCCGACAGGCGCAGCACGGCGATCAGGATGCCGACGAGGACGCCGAGCAGCATGGCCGCCGCGGTGATCACGGCGGTGTTGGCCAGGCCCTCGAGGATCATGTCGGCGGTGAGGTACTCGCCGACCACGTCCCACTCGATGGCGCCGGTGGCGAACGCCCGCACCACGGCGGCGAGCAGCAGCACGATGATCACGGCCGAGGCCCAACGGCCCCAGTGCCGTCGCCTGACCGGGCGCAGGCCGAGCGCGGCGGCGGCGTCGTTCCCGTACATGTCGTCCTTCCGCGAGGGCGGGGCCACAGGCCATGACGGGCCTGATGGCTGGTCGGGGCCCAGTCTCCTCACGGCCACGGGCGCGGCGGCACCCGCCTTTATGTCCTGTCCCGGGGCCGCGGGGTGGACATCCGGTCGGCCACCGCGGGGCTCAGCCGGGCCCGGGGACCACGGGCTCAGCCCGGCTCGGGGGCCGCGCCCTCGGCCAGCAGGGCCAGCCACAGCTCCATGCGCGCGTAGGAGGAGTTCGGGTCGCGCCCGGTGAGCTCGGCGATCTTGTCGATCCGCATGCGCAACGTGTGCCGGTGCACGCCGAGCGCGGCGGCCGAGACGTTCCACTGCCCGTTGTGCGCGAGGAACGTCTGGAGCGTCGCGCGCAGGGTGCGGTGCCGCTCGTCGGCCCCTTCGGCCGCGAGCGGGCCGAGCACGCGCCGCACGAACGTCGCCACGGTCTGCGGCTGTTCGGACCGCAGCAGCAGCTGCATCGCGGCCAGGTCCTCGAAACGGGTCACGCGGCGCCGTTCGATGCGCCCGATCGCGGCGGCCCTGGCGGCGGCCTCGTAGGAGCGGCACACGTCCTCGACGGCGCCCGCCTCGCCGACGCCCAGGTGGGCCCCGGGCAGCTCCGCCATCAGCGCGTCGACGGCCTCGGCCGGTGCGGGCCCGCCGCCGCTGACCAGCACGAGCTGGGTCTCGCCCGTGTGCCGCAGGACGGTGGTGACCCCGGGCGCCCGCCGCCCGTCGAGCAGCGCGTGCAGCCGGTCGGCCGCCGTCCTGGCCGTGGCGCCCTGTGGCCCCGCGCCCCGACCCGCGGGCGCGGGCAGGATCACGAACGCCCGCAGGTCCATCGGGTCGAGGCCCCAGCCCCTGATCTGCCGCGCCCAGTGCAGCGGCAGCCGCCCGCCGCGCAGCACCTGGGCCAGCTCGTCGGACTGGAGCCGCCGCAGCCGGGAGGTGACGGCCTGGGCGCGTTCGATCTCGAGCGTCATCAGGGCCACCGCGCCCGACAGCACGTGGCGTTCGTAGGTGCCGAGCGGGCGGTCGGCGCCCGCGAGCAGAAAGCCGCGGGGCAGGCCGTCCACGCTCAGCGGGTGGATCACGGTCGACTCGCCGGGGCCGAGGATCGTGGAGGAGCTGCGCCCGCCGCTCTCCCTGACCCGTATCAGGTCGGGCAGCAGCGCGGGCAGCCGCGAGGCCGCGGCCGCGGGCCACGCGGCGCGGGCGGCCCCGGTGCTGTCGGCCTGGATCGCCCAGCCGCCGAGCTGCTTGCCGACCTCCCGCACCAGCGTCTCGGTCGACCCGGAGAGCGCGGCCCTGGTGAGGGCCTGCTGGGCCTCGAAGGCGCGGGAGATGGCGTGGTAACGCTCCTCGGACAGCATGTCGGAGACCGCCTCCGAGATGGAGATGTAGGGGGCGTCGACCGGGACGCGGAGCACGGCGATGCCGCGCCGGTCGGCCTGCTCGATCAACGGCTCGGGCACGGTGGCGTGGCCCATGCCGATGCCGAAGCCGATACCGGCGAGGCCCGCGTCGGCCAGCCGGTCCACATAGGGGCGGAAGTCCTCGGGGGCGGTGAGGCGCATCCCCGTGGTGAGCAGCAGCTCGCCGCCGCGCAGCCAGGGCGTGGGGTCGACGACCTCGGAGACATGGACCCAGCGGACCTGCCGGTCGCGGCCCTCGCGCCCCGCGACGAGGTCGAGGCGGAGATCGGGCAGTGCCACGATGCGTTCGATGGTGACGGGCATGGGGGACACCTTCCGTTCTCAGGCGGGAGCGGAGGGGTGTACCAGCGGTCCAGCCCTGGCCAGAACCCTCGACATTTTGTCGGGTGACACCGGCGGAGCGCCAGAGCAATGTGTTGGACACCCGCCCCGGACCACTCCAACCACCGCGATCACCCCTATCCCACCCGTTACTTCGCATCGTTGTGGTTTCGGTCTCATTTCCGCACCGTTTCCGCTATCCGGAAGGATTCCGCTCATGAAGCACCTGCGCGCGATGGCCGCGGTCGGCGCGGTCTGTGCCGTGCTCGCCGGCTGCGGCGGCGACGGCTCGTCCGCCGACGACTCCGACGCCTCAGCCGCCCCCGACGCGTCCGAAGGGCTCGACCTGGACACGCTCCGGGTCGGCAACAGCCCGGTCTACCCGCCGATGTCCTTCCTGCCCGAGGGCGACGAGGACCCCGCCAACCGCCAGGGCTTCGACGTGGACCTGGCCACCGCCATCGCCGACGAGCTGGGCGTGGGGATCACGTTCGAGCAGCAGGCGTACGAGCAGTACCTGCCGTCCCTGTCCACCGGGCGCCTCGACCTGGTGCACTCGGCCATGCAGGACCTGCCCGACCGGCGCGAGACGGTCGACTTCGTCGACTACTACCTCACCGGCCCGCAGCTGTTCACGACGTCCGACCGCACCGACCTGGGCACCCTGGCCGACCTGTGCGGCGGCAGCGTCGTCCTCGACACGGGCGACGTCGGCTACCGCGACGCGCTGACCGCCGCGGCGGACGAGGCGTGCCAGGGCGCCGACCCCATCGAGGTCGTCGCCGCCTCAGGCACCGCCGACGCCCTGATCCAGCTCGACCAGGGCCGCGCCGACGCCACCATCCGCGGCGCCGAGTCGGTGGCCTACCTCATGAACGAGCAGGAGCCGGGCCGTTACGCGACCGTGGACGAGCCGCTGAGCCAGATCCCGGTCGGCATCGCCGTCGCCAAGGACAACCCCGAGCTGCGCGACGCGGTGGCCGACGCGCTGGCCACCCTCGTCGAGAACGGCACCTACGCCGAGATCGGCGAGCGGTGGAACCTCTCCGACCTGCTGCTCGACGCCGTGACGGTCAACGGCGAGCCGGTCGGCTGACCCGTGCGCACGACCATCCTGCGCGGCGGCTCGGTGCTCACCCCCGTCGGCTGGGCGGACGGCGACGTGCTGATGGCCGCGGGCCGCGTGCTCGCGGTCACGCCGCTCGGCGGGGCGGACGCCGTCAGGGCGTGGGCGGGCGACGCGGCGGAGTGGGACTGCCGCGGGCTGCTGGTCGTGCCAGGGCTCGTCGACGGCCACCTGCACGTCCTGGGCGGCGGGGGAGCGTCAGGGTACGGCTCCCGCATCCCCGAGCTCCCGGCCGACGCCGTCCTGGAGGCGGGCATCACCACGTGCGTGGCCATGCCGGGCGTGGACACCCTGACCAGGAACGTCGAGTCGCTGCTCGCCAAGGCCGCCGCCCTGTCGTCGGCCGGGGTGCGGACCCACGCCATGCTGGGCGGCTTCGCCTGGCCGCCACCGGTCCTCACCGGCGAGCCGCGCCGCGACCTGCACGCGCTGCCCCAGCTCGTCGGCGTCAAGATCGCGCTGGGCGAACGCCTGGCCACCGCGCCCGACCGGGTCGAACTCGCCCGGCTGCTGGGCGAGTTGACCTGGGTCGCCGCCACCACGGGCCGGGCGGCGCTGCTCCATGTCCACCTGGGCACCCGCCCGGGTGGCACCGAGCCGCTCGAGTGGGCGCTCGCGGAGTCGGGCGCCGACCCGGCCCGCGTGCAGCTCACCCACGCCAACCACAGCCGCGACACCCTCGCCGCCGCCACCGCGTTGGGGCTGCGCGGCTGCCGCGTCGACGTCAACCCCCTGCTGCACCCCGGGCGCGTGGCCGGGGCGGTCGGCCCCGTCGCGGCCGTGCGGCACCTGCTCGCCGCGGGCGTCAAGGCCGAGCTGCTCACCCTGTCGAGCGACGGCAACGCCTCCGTTCCCCGGGTGCGCCCCGACGGCGGGCGCGAGGCGTTCTCCCACCAGCTCGGCCTGCTGACCTGCGTCCGCGACCTCGTGGACGGCGGGGTGCTCGGCCTCGACGACGCCCTGGCCCTGGTGACCGCGCACCCGGCCGACGCGCTGCGGCTGCCCGACGTCGGCCGGATCGCGCCTGGCGCGGCCGCCGACGTGGTGGTGACCACGCATGAGCCCGCCGTGCTCCACGTGTTCAGCGGCGGCGAGCCACGCGTCGTGGAAGGGCGCGCCGTCGCGCCCTCGCCGTTCCGTGACCCGCGCTGGCCGACCCACCGCACCGATTGCGAGGACTCCCCCCGATGACCCGTCCCTCGACCGCACCCGCCCCCGCCACGGCCGCGCCCGTCGGCCTCGCCATGGGCTACGACCCCGGCACGGACGTCCGCGCGATGGCCGAGCAGGCCAGGACGGCCGAGGAGCGCGGCTTCTCCATGGCGTTCTTCTCCGAGACGCTGTTCACCAACCGCGACTCGGTCACCGCCCTGAGCGCCTTCTCGACCGCCACCGAGCGGGTCGAGCTCGGCACCACCCAGGTGGTCAAGCTCCGCAGCCCGCTGGTGATGGCCCAGACCGCGGCCACCCTCGACGAGCTCAGCGGCGGGCGCCTCGTCCTGGTCGTCGGCGCGTTCACCGCCAAGCACGCCGCCCGCAACGGCGTTCCGCTCACCGACCCGGTGACGACGCTGCGCGAGTACGTGGAGACCATCAGGGCGCTCCTGCGCGGAGAGAGCGTCACCTACGCGGGCGAGGTGGTGCGCATGGAGAACGCCTCGCTCAACTTCACGCCCCTCCGCCCCGACATCCCCATCTGGATCGCCGCGGCGAGCCGCAAGGGGCTCCTCAACGTGGGGGCCATCGGCGACGGCGTGCTGCTCGACGCCGGAGCCTCGCCCGAGTACGCGGCCAACGCGGTCGCCCTCGTCCACGCGGGCTGCGAGCGCGCCGCGCGGGACCCGGCGGAGCTCTCGGTGGCCCAGCTGATCAACACCTCGATCGAGGACGACCCGGCCGCGGCCGTGGCGCACATGCGCTGGGAGGTGGCGTCCAAGTTCACCTACGCCTCCACCCCACGCGCCAAGATGTCGGTCGGCGAGCCGGTGATCGACCCCGACGACCTGCCGGGCTTCCGCGCGGCGTTCGAACGCGGCGGCAAGGGTGAGCTGGCCCGCGCCATCCCTGAGCGCTATGTGACAGGGCTGACGGCCACCGGCACGGCCGCCGACGTCACGGCTCGCGTCGCCGCCTACCGGGCCGCGGGCGTCACCCTCCCCCTGGTCCGCCCGGCCGCCGCCCACCAACTCCCGTCACTCCTCGACACGTTCGGCGTCCCGGCGGCGTAGTCACGGGCCCCTCAGGGGGTGGATTCCAGGGGGTGGGGCGGCTACGACGCCTGGCCTACGTGGCCCGCCGCATCCCGGGTTCACCGTCTCGTACGAATGCACGTAAGAGGCACCTACGGGAGGGAGGGTGGTGGGTGGCGGTCGTCCCGGTCACCGGTCGGCTTGTGGGTGTCTGGGGCCGTTCGCCGAACGGGCGCGGCCGCGAAGGGTCTGCGGGCGGCCGTTCTCCCGGTGGTCGGTTGCGGTGGCGCGCACCCTTCGGGCCTGCCCTGGCCGCCCGAAGCGTTTTCATTCCTGATGTCCGACGAGCTTATGGAGCGGGCCGTCTCGGCGGTGCGGCGCTTACCTGGGCTTTATGCCGGGGCGGGTGCTCTTTTGAAACGGCGCACACTTTGTGTTGAACAGAACGTGCCGCGTTTCAGAAGAGACCCCGGCCTCCTATAAGAACTCCTGACGAAATGATCTTCGAGGTGGTTGGATCACTCCGGGACTGATGATCCGGGGGTGTGGGGTGGCTCGGCCGAAGCCGTGGGAAGTCGATGACGAGCTGTGGGCTGTGATTGAGCCGCTGCTGCCGAAGGTGGAGCGTCGGACCCGACATCCCGGGCGCAAGCGGCGTCCGGACCGGCTGGTGTTCCAGGGCATCCTGTTCGTCCCGCACACCGGTGTCGCCTGGGAACACCTGCCGCAGGAGCTCGGCTTCGGGTCGGGCATGACCTGCTGGCGCCGCCTGGCCGAGTGGACCGAGGCCGGGGTATGGCCCCGGCTCCACGAGGTCCTTCTCGCCGAGCTCCGCGGCGCGAACGCCCTGGACTTCTCCCGTGCTGCGGTCGACGGCTCCCACATCCGGGCGTTAAAGGGGGGAGCCAAGACCGGACGAAGTCCTGTCGACCGGGGCAGGACGGGCAGCAAACACCATCTGATCACCGGCGCCACCGGCATCCCGCTCGCCGCCACCCTGACCGGCGGCAACCGCAACGACGTCACCGAAGTCATCCCGCTCCTCCGGGCCGTGCCGCCCGTGCGCGGCAAGCGCGGCCGGCCCCGGCGCCGACCGGACGTCGTGCTGGGAGACCGCAGCTACGACCACGACAAGTACCGCCGCCTGGTCCGAGACCTCGGCGTGAGACCGCTGATCGCCCGCCGCCGCACCGAGCATGGCTCAGGGCTCGGTGCCCAGCGCCGGGTCGTGGAGCGCGCGTTCGCCCACCTGCACTGGTTCCGTCGCCTGCGGATCCGTTGGGAGATACGTGACGACATCCACGAAGCCTTGCTCACCCTGGGATGCGCACTCATCTGCTGGCGACGCCTGAAGGTGTCCCGGTAGGAGTTCTCAGGTGATGTCGTCGACAAGAGCCTCAAGGTGGCGCTCTCCGTCGCGGGTGTGTGCGCCGGCGGCCAGTGCAGCCTTGGCAAGACGGGCCGCAGCGGGCTCACTGAAGAGTCCGCTGAGGAGCTCGTTGGCCTTCCGCAGGCCGTGAGTGGTCGACTCGACCGCGGTGTCGACCGCTTCGGTCGCGGCGCGGGCGACACCGGGCGGCAGAGCGGCGATGCGGGCGGCGAGGGTGTCGACGACGTGGTCGAGCTCGGTGTCCGGCACGGCCCGGTTCACCCATCCGATCCGTTCCGCGGTCGCGGCATCGATCAGCTGCCCGCCAAGGATGATCTCCAGGGTGCGTGCGCGACCCACGAGACCGGGCAGGTATGCAGTGCCTCCCGCGCCCGGGATGATTCCCAGCTGGCACTCCATCTGGGCCATTCCGGCGCGCTCGAGCGATGCGAACCGCATGTCCATCGCGGACAGCAGTTCCGCACCGCCGCCGCGTGCCAGTCCGCGGAGCTTGGCGATGGTGATCTGCGGCAGCGACCGGATGCGTTCATGGAGCCGCATCATCGGGTTGAGGGACTGGTCTTGTTCGGGCGCAATGGGGAGGGCGACGAATGTCGCGGGGTCGTCGGCGGTCGTCATGTCGCCGTGCGCGACGAAGAAGTCCGGGTCCGCGCTGTCAAAAACGATCACCCGGATGTCGTGGTCGCCGGACATGGCGTCCGCGAACCGGTCCAGGTCCGTCATCAGGGCGGCATCGAGCAGATTGATGGGAGGGTTGTCGATCACGACGTGCGCCACGCCGCTGGTGAGAGAGATCTTGAGGGTCGAGTACGCGTCAGTCATGATTCCCGTCTTCACGCCTGGGCAGCAGGTATCCGATGTATATCTAGTAGTACGGATACACTTCAACGAAATCAGGTATCGCGAGGGAGACCGACGTGCCCGAAGTGGAGCTCAACGGCAACGGCCGGCAGTTGCTGGACCAACTCTTCGACAAGTGGTCCTTGCTGGTACTGGCCGCACTGTGCGACCGCCCCCGACGCTTCAACGAACTCCGGCAACACATGCCCGCTGTCACCCCGAAGTCACTGACCACATGCCTGCGGCGACTGGAGCGCAACGGCATGGTCGAGCGAACGGTCGTGTCCACGGAACCGGTGGCGATCGAATACCGCATCACCCCCCTGGGCCGGACCCTTCGGCCCCCTGTGCACGCCGTGCTGGAATGGGCCGTCGATCACCTCGACGCGGTCGAAGCCGCCCGCTGTCACTACGACGAGCGACGTGTGGACAAGTGACATCACGGCATGTCTCGCACAGGACGACGCCGTTCACCTCAACGGTCACCCAGCCGATCCGGGCCAGCGCCCAGGGCTCATCCACGAACCTGCTCGCCCGGCCCTCGCCGCACCGTCGCGACACTCTCGGTGAACTGCTGCTCGACAGCCGCTATCGCCTGAAGGTATTTCGATAGGAGTTCCAAGTGTCAGATAAGGACCGGCCCGCTACCTGAGCTCAACGTGCGCGCGGTGAACGACGAGAGCGGCGGCCAGGGCAGGCCCGAAGGGTGCGCGCCACCCCAGCCCACCACACAGAGACCGGCCACCAGCAAAGCGGCATCCGCTGCGCCCGGCTGGCGAACGGTCCCGGCCAGCGACGAGACGGACCGGTTACCGGGGCGGCCGCTCACCCGAGGCCCCCTCCCCCGTAGGTGCCAGCCCTGACCCGAACCCACCACGAAACCGACCAACCGGCGGACGGCGAACGGGAGGACGTCCAGCCATGAGCCGCCGTCGCCAAGCCCCCGACCCGCGAGGGGGCACGCCGTCCTCCCGGCCGACGCGCCCCCGCGCACCCGCTCAGCCCATCGCCCGCAGAAGATCGTTGCAGGCCTGCTCGCACCGCCGACACGCCTCCGCGCACACCCGGCAGTGCTCATGCGCGTCCGCGTGCCGCGCGCACTCGTCGCCGCACGCCCTGCACGCCATCGCGCACGCCTCCAACTGCGCCCGCGTGAGATTGGCGTCGTAGCCGGTGTGGCGCGAGAGCAGGCGCCCCGTCGTCTCGCAGATGTCCGCGCAGTCGAGGTCCGTGCGGATGCAGGTGCGCAGCTCGGCCACGCGTTCCTCGGAGAGGCACGCGTCCGCGCACGCCGTACACGTCTGCGCGCAGGCGAAGCACTCCTCGATGCAGCGGGCCAGGGCCTGGCGGTCGATCCGGCCCAGATCGGCCGGGTAGGTGTCCAGCATCTCCTTCACAGGAGCGGTCATCGGTGTCGTCCTTCCGTCGTGCGCGGGGAGGGCCGACGCCCTGACGGCGCACCGGTCCGCTCCTCGGACACCGCCATGGGTAACACCTCGACCGCCGTTCGAACCCCGCGACACCCACGCGCCAGGCCCCGATCCCCGGTTTCGCGTAGCCGCCGCGAAACGCATTCGACGATCCGTTGTCGAATTTCCTTCGACGGTCATGAGCTGCGGAAATGGAGCGCATCGGTCCGCCGGGCCCCGGGTGGGAAAGCGGCAGGGCGGAAAGCCGGGCAATCCGTGTCCGTTTCCCGGCCTTGTGTGATTGACGTGTTACTGCCAATATCGCGGCGGGCGGTGCCGGGACGCGCCGCCGTCGGCCGGGCGTTCCCGCGCGGCCTTCTTCGCCGTTTTCGCGTGAATTCGAGGAGTGTCATGGCCTTTCGGCATGGCAGCAAGGGAACGTCGCGCCGGTGGGTCGGCCTGGTGGTCGGCGGCCTGCTCGCGCTGCTCGTCGGACCTGGCGCGGTGGCCCAGGGTGCGGCCGCCGCGGAGCCCTCCGCCGTCCGGGGTGCCGGGGACACCCGGGCCGCCATGGACGCGGTCGCGGCGATGCAGCCGGGCTGGAACCTCGGCAACTCGCTCGACGCCACCGGCGGCGACGAGACCTCGTGGGGCAACCCCCGCGTCACCGAGGAGCTGCTCGACAACATCAGGGCCCAGGGCTTCAACTCGATCCGCCTCCCCGTGACCTGGACCCAGCGCCTGGCGCCCGACCACACCATCGACCCCGCCCATCTCGACCGCGTCGAGGAGATCGTCGACTGGGCCCTCGCGGACGGCTTCCATGTCATGCTCAACATCCACCACGACTCGTGGGAGTGGATCGCGGACATGCCCGCCGACCGCGCGGGCGTGCTCGCCCGCTACGAGGCCATCTGGACGCAGCTGGCCGACAGGTTCCGTGACGCCGACCCGCGGCTGACGTTCGAGAGCGTCAACGAGCCGCAGTTCAATGGGAGTTCGGGCGACGCCGAGAACGCCGAGCTGCTCGATGTGCTCAACACCTCCTTCCACCGCGTCGTGCGCGACTCCGGCGGCGGCAACGCCACCCGCCTCCTCGTCCTGCCGAGCCTGCACACGTCGGCCGAGCAGCCGCGCCTGGACGAGCTCGCCGCCACGTTCGACGCACTCGACGACCCGAACCTCATCGCCACGGTGCACTACTACGGCTACTGGCCGTTCAGCGTGAACGTCGCGGGCGGGACGCGATTCGACGACACCGCGACGGCCGATCTCACCGGGGCGTTCGACCGCGTTCACGACACCTTTGTCGCCCGTGGCATTCCGGTGATCATCGGCGAATACGGGCTGCTCGGATTCGACCGGCACACCGGCACCATTCAGCAGGGCGAGAAGCTGAAATTCTTCGAATTCCTCGGCCACTACGCCCGCGCCAAGAACATCACCACGATGCTGTGGGACAACGGCCAGCATTTCCAGCGGACCGGATTCCGGTGGAACGACCCCGAGCTGTTCGCGCAGATCGCGTCGAGCTGGACCACCAGGTCGGGCACGGCCTCGTCCGACCAGGTCTTCAGCGCCCGCTCCGCGCCCATCGCCGACGCGTCGCTCACGCTGCACCCCAACGGGACGACGTTCACCGGGCTCTGGCACGGCGACACCGAGCTGACCAGGGGCGCCGACTACACGGTCGAGGGCGACCGGCTCACGCTCACCGCCGCCGCGCTCACCCGGCTCAGCGGCGACCGCGAGTACGGCGTGAACGCGGTGCTGCACGCGCGCTTCTCCTCTGGGGTGCCCTGGCGGATCGACCTGATCACCCATGACACGCCGGTGCTCGGCGCGGCGACCGGGACCACGAGCGCGTTCGCCGTCCCCACCGACTTCCGCGGCGACCGGCTCGCCACGATGGAGGCCGTGTACGACGACGGCACCAACGCGGGCCCCCACGACTGGACGCCCTTCAAGGAGTTCGACCGCGCGTTCGCCCCCGACTACGACGCGGGCGCCACGACGCTGACCCCCGAGTTCTTCGCCGAGGTCGACGACGGCTCGCGCGTGACGCTGACGTTCCACTACTGGAGCGGGACGACGGTGACCTATCACGTCACCCGCTCGGGCACCTCCGTCACCGGCGCCCCGGCCTGACCCTGGTCAGAGCGCCGGGTCAGGACGCCGGGTCAGGGGGACAGGAGGCGGCGGGCCCTGCGGACGACGGCCTCGTCGACCATGCGGCCCCGGTCGTCCAGGATCACGCCTTCGGCGGTCGCGTCGAAGCGGGCGACCAGGTCGCGGGCCCTGGCCAGCTCGTCGGGCGTCGGGGTGAACACGTCGTTCACCACCGGGACCTGGGCCGGATGGACACACGTCCTGCCGTGGAAGCCGAGCCGCTTGAAGGCCACGGTGCCCCGGCGCAGCGCGTCGAGGTCGCGCACGTCGGTCGAGGCCGGGGCCAGCGGGGCGGCGAGACCGGCCGCGGCCGAGACCAGGACGGCTTGCGAGCGGACCCACAGCAGCTCGGGCTCGCCGGGCCCCGGGTCGACGCCGAGGTCGGCGCGCAGGTCGGCCTCGCCGAGCTGGAGCCTGGCCACCCGGGGGCAACGGGCCAGGTCAGCCGCGGCGAGCACGGCCGCCGCGCTCTCGAGCACCGGGCAGAGCGCCATGCGCTCCGCGCCCGGAACGCCGTCCAACAGCCCGGCCAGCGCGGCGAGTTCGCGGACGGAGCCCGCCTTGGCGACAAAGAGACCCGTCACCGCGGGGCCCGCCACCGCCCGCAGGTCGTCATGGCCCCGCTCGCCCGCGTTGATCCGGACCCAGATCCGCGGGCCCGCCGCCGAGGCCGCGGGGCGCGCGGCCAGCCACTCGGCGACGGCGGCGCGCGCGGACTCCTTCCTCGCGGGCGGAACGGCGTCCTCCAGGTCGAGGATCAGCGCGTCCGCGCCTCGCCGCGTGGCGCCCGAGAGCATCTCGGGCCTGTCGCCCGGGACATAGAGCGCCGAACGCGTCGCCCCGCCCATCGCGCCCTCGCTCACGGCCTGGCCGAGGGGCGGCTGAGATAGGCGCCCGAGGGCTCGCCGACGACCTTCCCCGAGCGGAGCACCCGGCGCCCGCGCAGGAACGTGTCGGTGACCCGGGCGGTCAGCTCGAAGCCCTCGAACGGCGTGTACTCCTGCGTGGACTCCGAGTCCGCCGCGCGCACGATCCACGGGTCGTCGTCGGAGACGAGGCAGAAGTCGGCGTCGAGCCCTGGCGCGATGGCCCCCTTGGTGCCGAGGCCGTAGCGTTGCGCGGGGTTCCACGAGGTCAACGCGGCGATCCTGCCGTAGGACAGGCCGCGCGGAATCCCCTCGGTGACAAGCCCGGGCAGCAGGTACTCGGCCCCGCCGAAGCCGGACTTGGCGAGGAACACGTCGTCGGCCGGGTCGCCGAACTTCACCTCCTCACGGCAGCACGCGTGGTCGCTGACCACCCAGTCCACCGTGCCGTCGAGCACGTACTCCCACAGCGCCTCGACGTCCTCCCTGGGCCGCAGCGGGGGGTTGACCTTGCCGCCGGGGCCCCGCGCGGTGGTGATGTCCGCGAGCAGGTGGCCGACGGTGACCTCGCGGCGGAAGTCGATGTGCGGGAACGCCCTGCCCATCCGCACGGCCGCGTCGAGGGCCTTGCGCGATGACAGATGGAGGAGGTTGATCGTCGGCAGCTCGGTCTCGTGCGCCAGATAGGCGGCGATGGAGACGGCCAGGCCCTCCGAGTGGGGCGGTCGTGAGGCATGGTAGGCGGCGAGCCCCGACAGGTCCCCGGCCTCCTCCACCATGCGCGTGTAGGCGGTCATGATCTCCGCCGTCTCGCAGTGCAGGGAGAGCGATATCCGGTCGGCCAGCTCGGGAAAGCGCTCCCTCGCGGCCTGGACGCCGCGCATCACGAACTCGAAGTGCGCGTAGTCGTAGCGCTCGCCCTCGGGCGTCATCAGGAACGAGCTCTGGTCGGCGGAGCGCCCGTGCAGCCCATGGCTTCCGTAGAACATGAAGATCTTGAACGAGCTGACCCCGAAGTCCTCGATCAGCGCGGGTATCTCGTCGATGTGGCCCCGGCTCATGGGCGCCAGGTGGAAGCCGTAGTCGACATACGCCCTGCCCTCGGTCGCGGCCAGCACCTCGGGGAAGAACTCCCCATAGGGGCCACCCTTGTTGAGGTAGTACTGCCCGGTGCGCACATAGCTCAGCGCGGTGGTCACCCCGCCCTGCGCGCTCGCCCGGCTCTCGCTCGCGGCGTCAAGGGACAGCTCGTTGTAGATGCCCCAGTGCTGGTGGGCGTCCACGACGCCGGGGAACGCCAACCGCCCCTCGGCGTCCACCACTTCCGCATCCGGGCCAGGGGCGATCGCCGGGGCGACGCGGGCGACGCGCCCGTCCCGCACCGCGATGTCCGCCTCGCGGGGTCGGTCGTGCTCGTGGCTCACCACGCGGGCGTTCTTGACGACGAGATCGAAGCCGGTCAACGGTGTTGCCTCCTGCCGTTCGCGCGGCCCATGCCGCTCTCCTTGCCCGCCGTTGCCGAGTCGGTGTCGAACTCCGCCAGCGGGCCGAGGAGTTCGCGGATGTCATGCAGGGTGTCGAGGCGCCGGACGCGTTCCATGACGGTCCTCGCCGCCGCCTCGGAGAGCCGATCGGCCGTGTTGTCACGGAACTTCAGCTCGAGGTCGCGCTCCGAGAGCGGGCGCCGAGGGCCGCCCCGGTTGGCGGACACCTCCGCGCGCCAGACGCGCCCCTCGGTGTCCACCACGGTCAGGCGGGCCGGGAACTGATGGGGGAAGATCGCGGTGGCCCAGTCGTCGGGCACCACCTCCACCTTTGCCATCAGCGCGCGCCGCCTGGGCTCGCGGGCCAGCTCGTCGGTGTAGTCGGCCAGGCCGACGCCCAGCCCGTCGCCGCCCCCGTACAGGGCGGCGGCCACCGCGAACGGGCCGCTGAACTGCGCCTGGTAACCGCTCTCCGGCGCGCGCTTGCCCTCGATGGGCCGGCCGATGGTGCGGATCACCGGCGCGGGAACGCCCAGGGTGACGGACGCGATCCGCTCCGGGTCGAGCCCCCGCCGCCGCAGCTCCAGCGCGGCGTCCACGGCGGCGTGGGTGAAGTGGTTGGCAGGGTAGGGCTTGAAGAAGATGCCGGGCACCGCCCACTCCGTGCCCAACCCCCGGGTGATCACGGCCGGTTCGTAGACGCCGTGCAGGAACGCCCGGAAGAAGCCGAACCTGCCCTCGAGCACGGTCGGCGGCCCGGTGAAGCCACGGGCGGCAAGCTGCGCCGCGGTCACCGCGGCCTGGGCGGCCCAGCCGCAGTGCAGCCGTTTGACGGTGCCACCCGTGCGGTTGGACTCGATGATGCCCGACGCGGTGGAGGCGGCGATGCCGAGCACGTCCGTCAGCCCGCCCTCGTCGAGGCCGAGCAGCACCCCGGCCGCCACCGCGCCGCCCAGCGTTCCGCAGATCGAGGTGGCGTGCTGGCCGTGCTCGAAGAAGGTGGAGTTGCCCGCCTCCTCGTCGTAGCCCGCCATGCCGAGCCTGACGCACACCTCGAGGCCGAGCGCGATCGCCCGCACGGTCTCCCGCCCCGACGCCCCGGCCAGCTCGCCCGCGGCCAGCGCCGCGGGCACCACCGAGGCCGAGGGGTGCAGCACGGACGGCAGGTGCGTGTCGTCGTAGTCGAGCGAGTGCGCGAGAACGCCGTTGGCGAGCGCGGCCAGCGGAGCGGGAACGGCCGTGGCGCCGCCGCCGATCACGTGCGCCTGCGGGCGGCCGCCCTGCTCGGCGACGTGCGCGGTGATCGCCGCGCTGGTCGGCAGCCGGTGGGCCGCGACGCACAACCCCACGATGTCGAGCACCCGTTGGCGCACGCTCCCGGCGACCTCGTCGGGCAGCGCCTCGTAGGAGGTGCCGTCGGCGAACGCGGCCAGCGCCGACGCCAGCGTGGCGGTCGCGGGCTCAGCCATCGGTGCCCCCGATCCCGGCGCCGCCCCGGCAGGACACGACGGTGTCCGGCACGAGGGTGTCCGACACGACGGCCAGCGGGCGGACCGGGGAGCCGGTGGCGCCGAAGAGCGGCAGCGGCGCGAGCACGAACGTGAACTCGTGCACCCCCGCCGCTGCCAGCTCGTCGAGCGCCAGCGTCTCGATGATGTAGATCCCGGACTCCACCAGCAGCACGCGGTGCGCGGGCAGCCTGCTGTGCCCGGCCCCCGGCGCGAGCCGTTCGAACGCGATGGTGTCCGCGCCCGCCGCGTGCGCCCGGCGCTCGGCGAGCCAGCGCGCGCCCGCCTCGCCCACGCCCGGCACCCCCGACTCCTCGCCCCGGTAGACCCGGTGGTCGGGGTTCTCGAAGTGCCGCCCCCAGCCGCTGCGGATCAGCACCACGTCGCCCGCGCCGACCGGGGTGCCCTGCCGCTTCTGGGCCGCCTCCAGGTCGGCGGGGGTGATCTCGTGGCCCGGCGGGCACGTCTCGCCGAGCACCGCGGGGATGTCGAGCAGGACGCCGCGCCTGACCATCGGCGCGATCGTGTGCACGCCGTGCTCGGGATAGACGCCGCCCGCCCCCGCCGCCGCCGCGTCGGCGCCGCCGTGCAGCAGCCCGTCCTGCGAGACATGGGCGAGCGCGTCGATGTGCGTGCCGACGTGCGTCCCCATCACCACCATGTCGTTGGCCGCGGAGCCGCCGTCCGCCCGCACCCGGTCGCCGTGGCGGCGCGGCAACGTGTGCCAGTAGGCGGGGTGGTTGGGGGACTGCGGCATGCCGACGAACAGCCGCCTGCCCAGGTCGTGGATCCTGACGCCGTCCCTCACGACGCTCAGCAGACGGTCCCCTGTCGAGGGCGTCATCGGTCCTGCGGGGGGCGTGGCACTGCTCACGGTCGCTTCCGTTCTGGTCGGGCCGGTGCGGGAAGGGGACGACGGCGGGGACGAGGGCGAGGGCGGGGACGGTGGCGGCGCGGGCGGGCTCATCGGACGGCCCGCCGTTCGCGCAGCCTGGCCACCTCGGCCGGGTCCAGCCCCAGCTCCTTGACCAGCACGGCGTCGGTGTCGGCGCCGGGCGCCCTGCCGGTGAAGCGGATCGCCCCTGGCGTCCTGGACATCCGCCACATCACGTTGTGCATCAGCAGCGGCCCCAGGTCCTCGTCCCGCACCCTCGTCAGCATCCCGGCCTCCCGCACATGCGGGTCCTCGACCAGGCCGCGGGCGTCGTAGACAGGCGCCACCGCGGCCCCCGCCCCGGTGAACTCCTCGATCACCACCTCACGGGTCCTCGCGCCGATCCACCCGGCCACCATCCCGTCGAGCAGGTCGGCGTGCGCGGCCCGGCCGCCGCCGGTCGCGAACCACGGCTCGTCGATCACCTCGGGGTGCCCGACCAGACGCATCACCCGCTCCGCGATGGCCTGCGCGCTGGTGGACACCGCGACCCAGTGGCCGTCCGATGTGCGGTAGGTGTTGCGGGGGGCGTTGTTGGTGGAACGGTTGCCGTGCCGCCGTTCCACGACGCCGAGCTGGTCGTAGACGGTGGGGGAGGGGCCCACGGCGGTGAGCAGCGGCTCGAGCAGGCTCAGGTCCACCACCTGCCCCCGGCGCAGCGGGTCGCGCTCCCGCGCGAAGAGCGCCATCATCGCCGCCGACGAGGCCGCGATGCCGCACACGCTGTCGGCCAGGCCGAACGCGGGGAGCGTCGGCGGCCCTTCGGGCTCGCCCGTCAGATGGGCGAAGCCGCTCATGGCCTCCGCCAGCGTGCCGAACCCCGCCCGCCCCGCGTAGGGGCCGCGCTGCCCGAAGCCGCTGATCCTGACGATCACCAGACCGGGGTTGAGCGAGTGCAGCTCATCGGGGCCGATGCCCCAGCGTTCCAACGTGCCGGGTCGGAAGCTCTCCACCAGCACGTCCGCGCGGGCCACCAGCCCGCGGAAGACGTCGGCGCCCTCGGGGTCGGACAGGCTCAGGCCCACCGTTCGCTTGTTGCGGGACACCTCCTTCCACCACAGCGGGTGCCCGTCCTTGGCGTGGCCGTGGCCGCGCAGCCCGTCGCCCGCCACCGGGTGCTCGATCTTGATGACGTCGGCGCCGTAGTCGCCGAGCAGCTGCGCGCACAGCGGCCCGGCCAGGATGGTCGCCGCGTCGATGACGGTGAGACCGGCGAGCGGCCCGGTCGCGGGCCCGTCGGCCTCGGCCCCCTCGGGGGAGGGGGCGCGCGGCTCGTCGCGTGGGTCAGTCATGGGATTCCTCTCGTGGCGCGGGTGGCCAGGGCACGCCCCGGGCCGCGCCGTCCTGGGCGCGGTGCCCCGCGCCCAGGTCGGCGGAGATGTCGGCGGCGGCCCGTGCCACCACCTCGCCCAGCCACTCCTGGCTGGCGTCGTCGAACATCTGGCGCGTGCCGCACACGGACACCGAACCCACGACCTGCCCGGTGGCCCCGTGGACGGCCGCGGCGACGCTGGCCGCCTCGGCCTGCCGCTCGCCGAAGCTGGCCGCGTAGCCCAGCTTGCGGATGCGGCCGATCTCCTCACGGAGCGCCCCGGCCGAGGTGATGGTGGCCTCGGTGACGCCCTCGAGCCTGTGGTGCTCGATGTAGTCCGTCACCTCGGCGTCGGGCAGCGCGGCGAGGATCGCCTTGGACGAGGAGCCCGCGTGCAGCGGGTGGCTGGTGCCGAGCGCGACCGACATCCGGATCTCGTGCGGGGAGAGCACCTGGTCCACATACACCCGCGTCCAGCCCTGCCGGACGGACAGCGTGCTGGTCTGGCCGGTCCGCCGGGCCAGCGCGGCCAGGTGACGGTGCGCCACGGCGGTGATGTCGAGCTCGCGCATCGCGGCGAGGCCGATCCGCAGGGCGCCGGGGCCAAGGCCGTAGAGCTTGGTCTCCTCGTCGAACCTGAGGAACTGGCCTGCCACGAGCTCGCGCAGGATGCGGTGGGCCACCGCCTTGGACAGCCCGGTCTCCCGGGCGACGCTTGAGACCCCGGACTTCGGCGATCGGGCGATCGCGTCGATCACGGCCAGGGCCCTGGCGGTGCCGGAGCGGGACTGTCCTGGCGGGGAGGTGAGGGTGTCGTCGGTGGCCATGGGTTCCTCGGTTGCGTCGTGGCCGACTGGTGCGGCGGTGGGTGGGGGCTGCGGTCGCGGTCAACGGCCGCCCGCTGGGGGCGGATCGGTCACCCGCTCCCGATCGCCTCAGTCAACACCGGGACGTTGCCGCGCACGGCGCGGGAGTAGGGGCAGACGAGGTGGGCCGCCGCGGTCAGTTCGCGCAGGCGCGCGGTCGGCAGCCCCGAGGCGCGCACCCGCAGCTCGACGGAGAGCCCGTAGGCGCCGTCGGCGGCCGAGGTGAGGGTGACCGAGGCGGTGACGGACGCCTCGCCGAGGGCCACGCGCCGCCGCCTGGCCACGACGCCGAGCGCGCTGCGGAAGCACGCGGCGTACCCCGCGGCGAACAGCTCCTCGGGGTCGGTTCCGGTGTCCCCGGGGCCGCGCTCGGCCGGGCGGGTCAGGGCCACGTCGAGCGCGCCGGTGCGGGAGCGGGCCCGGCCCGACCTGCCCTCGTCGACCTCGACGGCCGCGGTGTACAACGCCCTTGGCGCGGGCGCCTGTCGGCCGTCGCGGGCGTGGGCCAGGACATGGGCGGCGAGCGCGGCCGCGAAACGCTCGGGCTGCTCCTCCGCGACGAAGTCGGTGCCGTCGGGGATCACGGTCAGCTCCGCCCAGGGCAGCGCGGCCTCGACCACGTCGTTCATCCGGTCGAGCACGTCGTCGCCGCCGTGCAGCAGGAGCGTCGGGACGTCGGCCAGCCTCGCCGGGTCGAGCCGGTGCGCGAAGACCGCCCGGTAGGCGACCGCGTAGTCGGGGCCGACGCTGAGGTACTCGGCGACCTGCCGGCTGGCCGACGCGGCGCCGATGGTCGGGTAGAGGCGGCGCACGCGTTCCCAGATCACGGCCAGGTGCCCGCCGTCCTCGTCCAGCGTGTAACCCGGCGCGTAGGTCGCGGACTTCTCGGCCCGCTCCGCGTCCGAGTAGAGCGGAAGCCCCTGGAAGACCAGCCCGCGCACCCGCTCGGGCCGCAGCAGCGCCGCCTCGGCCGCGATCACCGCGCCGGTGTGCTGGCCGAGCAGGTGGACATCGGCCAGGCCGAGCGCGTCGGCGATCAGCCAGAGCGCCTCCGCGTACCGGGGGATCGACCACGCCTCGGGCGCCGGGTCGGACATCCCGAACCCCGGGGTGTCCACGGCGATCACCCGCACCCCGTGGGCGGCGAGCGGGCCGAGGGCGGGCTCGAACGTCGCCGACGACAGCGGGGACTGGTGCAGCATCAGCAGCACTGGCCCGTCGTCGGGGCCCGCGTGCCGGTGGTGGACCTGCCCCCATGGCAGGGTGACATAGCCGCGCTCGGCGGCGCCGCGCAGGTGCGTCACCTCGGGAACGGCGGCGGCCGTGGCGCTCATCGCCGCGCCTCCCCCGTGCTCCGGGCGTCGGCCGCTGTCGCCGCTGTCGCCGGTGCCGAGGCCATGGCGGCCATCACCTCGATGACGTGCTTGACGCCCATGCGGTAGTCCTCCAGCCTGATGTGCTCGTTGGGCCCGTCGATGCCCGCGTCCGCCCGTGAGACCCCGACGCCGACGATCGGCGGCCCGGCCAGCGCGCCCTGGTTGCCGATCCACTGGGTGTAGGGCTCCGCGACGGGCTCGGCGCCGTAGACCCGGCGGGCGGCGTCGGCGACCAGGGACACGAACGGGTCGCGGTGGTCGGTCAGATGGGGGCGGCTCGACGCCATCACCCGGACGTCCAGGTCGCCGAAGCCCGCGAGCCGCAGATGGTCGGTCAGCGCCGCGAGGACGCGGTCGGGGTCCTGCCCGGCGATCAGCCGGATCTCGATCTTGGCGGTGGCGGTGGCGGGCAGGCCGAGCGTGATGTCGTCCCGGTTGTCGCCGCCCTCGACGCCGGTGACGGTCAACGTGGGGCGGGTGCGGATCGCCACCGCGGCCCCGGGTGCGTCGAGGTCGCCGGTGAAACGTTCGACCCCGGCCCGTTCACGCAGGAACGCCGCGTCGAACGGCAACGCCCTCAGCAGCTCGGACTCCCGCTCCGTCGGCGGGCGGACGCCGTCGGCGAAGCCCTCGAAGGTGACGGTGCCGTCGGGGCGCTGGAGCGACGCGAGCGCCGCGGTCAGCCGCGCCGTCGCGGCGGGGAGCAGCGCGGCGTTCTGGCTGGTCAGCTCCCTGGCGAGGGTGCGCGCCTTGAGGCGCACATAGAGCACGCCCTTCTCGCCGAGCTTGAGCAGCGGGCGGCCCCGCTCGTCGAGCCAGGAGTTCTCCCACAGCGCGGCGTCGGCGGCGAGCCGCTCACGGTGCGCCTCGGCGAAGGAGGCGAGGCCCGGGCTGTGCAGCCACTTCTTGCCCTCCATGATGAACCGGCTGGTCACCGGGGGCCGCAGGCCCGCGAGCCGCCACGCGGCGGCGGCGTGCACCCGGGAGAGCAACGCGCCCTTGTCGTCGGCGACTCCGCGTGCGTAGAGCCGCCCCTCGTGGATCTCGGCGGCGTAGGGCGGGCTGATCCAGGCGTCGTCGTCGCCGGTCGGCTCGACCTCGACGTCGTAGTGGTTGAAGTGCAGCAGGGCGCGTTCGCCGCCGTCGATCTCGCCCAGGACATAGGGGTGCGAGTCCTGCCAGGGGATCACCTCGGCGCTGCCGCCCCAGCGGCGCAGCGACGCGGCCAGGAAGTCGGCGGTCTCCGCCATCTTCTCCGGCTCCTGGCGTCGGCTGCGGATGCGGCACAGGGCCCGCAACTCCTCGACAAAGGTGTCGAAATGGGTGTCCACCGCGTCGAGCGCCGCGGAGGGGTCCGGCTGGGGCATGGTCGTCGTTCTCCTTCACTCACCGGCCGCCGCCGGTCGTCCGTCGTGGGTCCCGATGGGTCCCGATCCGCTAGTGGATGACCGCGCCGCCGTCCACGAAGAGGGTGTGGCCCGTGGTCATCGCCGCGGCCGGGCTGAGCAGGTAGGCCACGGCGTTCGCCACGTCCGCCGTCCCCGCCATCCGCCCGAGCGGGATCGAGGCGAGCTTGTCCCGCACATAGGCGGCGTCGGCCCTGACGTCCTCGGTCATCGCGGTCCTGACGATGGTGGGCGCCACCGCGTTGACCCGGATGCCGTCCGGCGCCCACTCCAGGGCCAGGACCCGGGCCATGTGCATGACCGCCGCCTTGCTGAGGCAGTAGCCGAGGGTGTCCGGCACGGCGATGTGGCCGTTGGTCGAGCCCAGGTTCACCACGCTCGCCCCGCCGCTCGCGCGCAGCGCCGGGTGGGCGGCGCGGGTGACGCGGAACGTCCCGGTGAGGTTGACGTCGACGACCTCGGCGAAGTCCTCGTCCGTCATGGCGGCCGCGGGGCCCCGGCGGACCACGCCAGCGTTGTTCACCAGGTGGTCGAGGCGCCCGTGCGCGGCCAGCACCTCGGCCACCAACTCCGCGCAGGAATCGGCCGATCGGATGTCCACCCGGTGCCGGGTGTGGCCCTCGCCCGGCGGCGGCTCGGCCTCCCAGCCCGAGGGGCCCGCCGGGCCCGCCGGGTCGGCGAGGTCGGCCGCCGCGACGCGGCAGCCGAGCGCCGCGAGGCGGGCCACCACGGCGGCGCCGATGCCCCGCGCCGCCCCGGTGACCAGGGCCACGCGCCCGTCGAGGCGGTAGGGGTCGGCCGCGCCGGTGGAGCCGCCGGTCACGAGGCCACCACGGTGTTCTGCTGCGCCCAGAACGCCACGCGCTTCTGGATGGAGCGGATCACGAAGTGCGCCAGCAGGCCGAGCGCGGAGAGCACGAGCAGCACCGCGAACATCCCGGCGATGTCGAAGTTGTAGTTGGTCTGGAGCAGCAGATAACCCAGGCCCTCCTTGGCGCCGATGAACTCGCCGACCACCGCGCCCAGGATCGCGAACACGATCCCGATGTCGAGCCCGGCGAAGATGAACGGCAGCGCCGTGGGGAACTGCACCATCCGGAACACCTGCCAGCGGCTGGCGCGGAACGCCTTCAGCATCTGGACGCGGTCGGCGTCCGCGGAGCGCAGCCCCTCGATGACGTTGACGAGCATCGGGAAGAAGGAGATGACCGCGGCCATCACCACCTTGCTGGTCATGCCGAAGCCGAACCAGACGACGAACAGCGGCGCGAGCGCCACCTTGGGAACGGTCTGGAACGCCACGATGTACGGCATCAGGGTGCGCTCGACCAGCCGCACCTGGCTGATCGCGGTGCCGAGCACCAGCGCGGCGCCCACCCCGAAGACGAAGCCGAGCAGCGCCTCCTGCACGGTGACCTGGAGGTGCCCCCAGAAGAGGTCGTCGGTCAGCTGCCGCCACAGCGCGTCGGCGATCTGGGAGGGCTTGGGCAGGACGTACTCGTCGATGCCCATGGGCCTGATGGCGTACTCCCAGAACAGCATGACGGCCACGAACACGCCGGGGACCAGCAGGAGTTCGGGGCGTTCACGCGGGTCGGGGACGCGCAGCCGGGCGCGCCGGGCGCCGGTGGGCGCGTCGGGCGCGGGGCCGCCGACCGGGACGTCGGTCTTGTGCGTGGTCATCCTGGCCTCCTCAGCCGATGACGCCGGTGGCCTGGAAGTGCCGCCGGATGCGGTCGGTGTAGACCCCGGCCCGGTCCGACGACATGACGCCCAGGTCGCGGGGGCGATCGAGGGTGATGTCGACGATCTCGGCGATGCGCCCCGGCCTCGGGGTCATCACGACGACCCGGTCGGACAGGAACACGGCCTCCGGTATGGAGTGCGTGACGAAGACGATGGTCTGGCCGCTCTCCCGCCAGATGCGCAGGAGTTCGACGTTCATGTACTCGCGCGTCATGGCGTCGAGGGCGCCGAACGGCTCGTCCATGAGCAGCACCGCGGGGTCGTGCACCAGCGCCCGGCAGATGCCGGCCCGCTGCTGCATCCCGCCGCTCAGCTCGTGCGGGTACTTGTCGGCGAAGTCCTGGAGGCCGACCATCTCGAGCAGCTCGCGGGCCCGTTCGCGGTGGCGGGCCCGGTCGAGGCGCTGGATCTCGACCGGGACCATGACGTTCTGGAGGATCGTGCGCCAGGGGAGCAGCGT
The DNA here is from genome assembly GCF_003626575.1 of Streptomyces radicis. Taxonomy (GTDB): domain Bacteria; phylum Actinomycetota; class Actinomycetes; order Streptomycetales; family Streptomycetaceae; genus Streptomyces; species Streptomyces radicis. The sequence continues at coordinate 556,650 of NZ_RBDY01000001.1, forward strand.
GGCGGCCTGGAAGACCATGCCGATCTCCGCCATGGGCCCGGCCACCTCGTGCCCTGCCACCTTGACCGTCCCCGAGGTCTTGGGGAGCAGCCCGGCCAGGATCTTCAGCAGGGTCGTCTTGCCGCAGCCCGAGGGGCCCACGATGGAGACGAACTCCCCACGGCGCACCTGGAAGTCGATGTCCGACAGGGCGTGCGTGGGCGCCGACTTGCGGGGCCGGTACAGCTTCTCGAGGCCTGCCACCTCGATCCAGGAGGCCGCGTCCGCCGTGGTCGGGGCGGCCGGTGCGGTCGCCGGCCGGTGGCGTCCCAGGGTTCTGATGCCCATGCTGGCTTCCTTTGCTGCTGCGGTCGTGTGATGGGGTGGGGGCCGCGCGGGTGCCGTGGTGGTGCGGGTCGTGGCGCTCAGTCCGCGGACTCGCGGGCGAGGGTGACGACGGCGGCCGGGTCGAAGTCGTTGGCCTCGGCGAGGAGGCTGCCGTCCCAGACGTCGTCGATCTCGACGTCCTCGCTGATCTGGCCCGACTCCCGGGCGAAGTCGACGGTCTTGGTCCACTCCTCCTCACTGATCGCGCCCCAGTCGGCGAAGTCCTCGGGCTCGCCGGTGGCCGGGGTGGCGGACGCCATCCAGGTGGCGAACGTCCTGGCGTCGTCCTCGATGCGCTCGTCGGGGTCGGCCCCCGCCAGCATCTGGGGGAAGACGGCGTAGCCGTCGCGGACCGCGGCCTCGGGGTTCACGGCGGAGAAGAGCATCGACCGGTAGGAGGCCCGCAGGAAGCGGACCAGCTCGTCGCGGCGGCTCTCCAGGGCGTCCTCGCGGACGGCGAACGTGATGGAGCGGATGCCGTCGAACTCCTCGGGGTTGTCGAGGTAGCGGTAGGTCGTGCCGGTGTTCTCGATGGTGGTGTAGGCCTGCGTGTAGAGGGCCAGCACGTCGACCTGGCCGTCGGCCAGCGCGGTCGCGGCCTGCGCGCCCACCCCGACCGGCAGCAGCTCGACGTCCCGCTCGGGGTCGAGGCCCGCGTTGGCGACGAGGCTGCGCGCGTACATCGCGGAGCCCGAGGCCAGGCTGATCACGCCGATCCGCTTGCCCTCCAGGTCGGCGGCGGAGGCGATGTCGCTCTCCGGCGGAACGGCCATCACCCAGGGCCAGTTCTGCACCAGGCCGCCGATCGCCACGACGGGGACGCCGCTCTCGCGGGCGGCGAGGATCGCCCCGGCGTCGGCGGCCGTGATGTCCGCGCTGCCCGAGGCGACCGCCTGGAGGGCGGCGACCGAGCCGTCGGCGTTGGAGGTGGAGATCTCGATCCGCTCCTCATCGAGGAAGCCCTGCTCCTGGCCGACCGCGTAGGTGGCCACCTCCTCCTTGGGCCCGATGACGGCGGAGGCGATGGCGAACTCGAAGCTCGCCGTGCCGTCGTCGCCCTCCGAGCCGCCGCCGCCCTCGTCGCTTCCGCAGGCGGTGGTGGCCGCGAGGGCCGTCAGCAGGGCCGCGGTGCAGCCGAGTCTGAGAATCTGTTTCATGTTCGACACCTCGTTCGGGGAAGGTCGTTGTAGACGTGCTGTTCGTGGATGAGGCCGTCGCGCAGGACGAACACGTCCGCGTAGCGGATGCCGTCGAAGGGCCGGCCCGCCGGGTCCTCGCTGTGGAGGGTGCCGAGGGAGACGACGGTGACCGCGCCGGTCCCGTCCCCTTCCCCCTCGTCGGCGGTGCCGGTGAACCAGCGGTCGCGGCGCTTGCGCACCCAGCGGTAGGACGCGCGGGCGGCGGCGGCCATGGCGGCGGGGGAGGCGTGGCGTTCGCCGCCGGGGAACACCAGGGTCGCGTCGGGGGCGAGCAGCAGACCGGCCTCGTCGAGGCGGCGCTCCTCGCACAGCCGGAGATAGCGGTCCACCAGGGCGCGTGGATCGGTGGGCGCCTGGCGCCGCGGCCCTGCCGGCATCAGCCGGGCCGTCCCGCGAGAAGGGCCTCCCACTGGTCGCGCAGCGGGTGTTCGGCGGGACCGGCCTCGGCGAGGATGGCGATCAGGCGGCCGAGCATCGCGTCCCGCTGCCCGTCGAGCACCCGCTGCTCGGCGGCGTCGGGGGCGAACGCGTCCAACTCGCCGCCCTTGAGCGCGCCGTGCCGCACCAGCACCGCCTCGAGGGCGTGCACGCGCTGGGCGGTGACATGCAGGTCGGTGGAGAGCTGGAGGATCAGGTCGAGCAGCTTGCCGATGCGCGGGTCCTGGAAGTAGTCGTGTTCCGCGGTCATGGTCAACGGGCCCCCGTTCCCTCGGCGTTCGGCGCCGGGACGTTCGGCTTGGTCGCGGAGAGCACCGCCCAGGGGAAGTGCCACTCGGTCCGCTCGCCCCAGCCGTCGGGGCGCACGCCGTCGCGGCGCTCGTCGAAGGGGGTCCACGAGGTGTCGGTCAGGCCCGCCTCATGGCACATCGCGAGGGTGTCGGAGCCGAACAGGTCGTGGAAGAACGGCTCGTTGTTCCGCTCGGCGTGCTCGATGATGGTCGCGTCGCGGAACGGGTCGCCGGTGGCCTGGAACTCGAGGAAGCGCAGCGCGCCGCCGGGCCGCAGCAGCCGGGCCGCCTCCGCGAGGGTCTCGCGCATGGCCTCCGCGGGCATCTCGTGGAGCACCATCGTGCCGGTGACCAGGTCGCACGAGCCGGACTCCAGGCCGGTCGCGCGGCCGTCGGCCTGGCGGTAGGCGATGGCGATGCCCTCGGCCTCGGCCTCCGCGTGCGCCAGGCTCAGCCCGGGCGCGGCCAGGTCGACACCGATGACCTCGGCGTCGGGGTAGCGGCCCGCGAGCGGCCTGGTGCTCTTGCCGAAGCCGCAGCCGATGTCCACGACCCGGCGAGCCCCCGGGAGTTCGGGCAGGGCTGTCGAGGTGAACAGCGTGTGGAACTTGTAGCCGTCGTTGTCCCGCAGCATCACGATGCGGGCGCCGAACTCGTAGACGTAGGCGGACATGGCGTCCGAGTAGAAGCTGCCGGGCTGGATGTGGATGTCGTAGTCCGTGTACCAGGACGGCAGGGGCAGCCCGGGGTCGAGCGTCAGGCTGCCGCCCGCGCCCTCGGGGGCCGTCTCGAGCTGGGCGGTCAGGGTCTCGCGGCGGCTGAGCACCGCGTCGCCCGCGGCCCGCCAGAGCATCTTCTGCTGGACCCGCTCCAGGTGGCTGAACCACGGGTAGAGGGAGAGGCCGCGCAGCTGCTCGGTCGCCTCGTCGACGGTGGTGGCCCGCCGCCCCCCGGCGGCGTGCTCGCGGACCAGGGCGGGGTAGACGGTGGCCGACCACTGCTTGCGCAGGCCGAGGATGTAGTCGGTGCGGGAGCGTTCGTCGAGGGTGAGCTGGTCCTCGATGTCGATCATGACAACTCCTTGGTGCTGATCCTGGTGAGGGACGCGGCGGCGCGCTGCCGCGGCTGCGCGGCGACGCCGTCGGAGGTGACGTGTCGGGCCCTGCGGGCGGGCGTCTCGTGGTGCTGCGGTCTTCTCAGGCCGGTGTGGTGTCCACCGTGGCGGCGAGGGTCCGCGCCGCGGCCACGGTGGAGTCGAGGAACGTTCCGGCCATGCGCCCCTCGTAGACCGCTTCGAGCGCGGTCCTGGGGGAGTTGGCGTCGCCGACCACGTGCACGGGGGGTGCCCCCCGCACGCCGTCGAGGGCGCGGTAGAGCCGGTCGTCGGCGGACGGCAGTCCGGCGTCGACCACGGCGGTGACGCCGGTCAGGTCCTCGGTGTCACCGGCGAGGGTGTCGCGCAGGGTGACCCGGTCCCCTGACGCGTCGACGACGGCGCGCATGAGGTGGACCTTGACGTCGAGTTCGCTCAGCCGCTGGAGCAGGCCGAGCCTGGAGTAGGTCGTGATGCGGGGGAAGAGACCGGCCAGGGGGGTGACCAGGTGAACGGTGGCGCCGCGGCGGGCGAGCCGCTCGGTGAGCGAGGCCGCGGGCCAGCCGCCCACGTCGTCCCGCACGAGGACGACCGAGCCGGTCGGCGCGGGCCCTCCCCCCGCCAGTTCGCCCACCGCTTCGGCGAGGTCGAACACCCGGGGCCCGCCGGGGAGTTCGCGCCGCCGTGGGAGGGATCCCGTGGCCACGAGCACGGCGTCGAAGCCGTCGTGGCGCCCGCCGGGCAGCACGTCGGCCGCGGTGATCCGTTCGCCCGTCATGACGGTGATCCCGGCCGCGGTGACGTCGCGGACGAGCTCGTCGGTGAGCAGCCCAAGCCGCTCGCGGCCCGGCACGGTGGCGGCCGACGCGAGCTGCCCGCCGAGCCGTTCACCCGCCTCGGCCAGGGTGGCCAGGTGCCCGGCCCGGTGCGCGGAGAGCGCCGCCTCGAGACCGGCGGGGCCGCCGCCGACCACGAGGACCCGGCGCGGGGCGGGGCGGTGGGCGCCGCGGGTCGCCGCCCACTCGCGCTCGGCGCCGACCTCGGGGTTGACCACGCAGGAGATCGGCAGGTCGGACTCGAGGCGGCCGACGCACCCCTGGTTGCAGGCCAGGCACGAACGGATCTCGTGCGCCCGGCCGTCGAGCGTCTTGCGGACCAGGTGGGGGTCGGCGATGTGCGGGCGGGCGAGGCCGACCAGGTCGGCGTGCCCTTCCCTGATCAGCTCGGCCGATTCGGCGAGGCTGTCGAGGCGGCACACGGCCAGCACCGGAAGCGTGGGGAACTCCCGCTTGAACAGGGCCGCGTGACGGCGGAACGGGGCGTGTCCGAAGCTCATGTCCGCCATCTGCGTCGCCAGCGAGTGGCTGCCGTGGTAGGCGGAGTGGCTGACGTGCACATAGGCGAGCGCGTGGTCGGCGCGCAGCGCGGCGACGATCGCCAGGACGTCGTCGGGGCCGAGCCCGCCAGGCACGAACTCGTCGGCGCTGACCCGGATGCCGAGCGGCAGCGCGGGGGCGCCACGGGTGACCGCGGCGAGCACCTCGCGGGCGAGGCGGAGCCGGTTCTCCGGGGTGCCGCCGTAGCGGTCGGCGCGCCGGTTGGTGAACGGCGAGAGAAACTGCTGGATCAGATGCCCGTGCCCGAGGTGGACCTCGATGCCGTCGAAGCCCGCCTCGGCCATGCGGCGGGCCGCGGCGCCGAACGCGTCGACGATGACCGCGATGTCGCTCGGGCCCATGACATGGGGCACGGCGGCGCCCGATGACCATGGGACCTCGGTCGGCGCCCAGGCGGCGGTGCGTGTGGCGTCACCGTTGGCCTGCCGCCCCGCGTGCATCAACTGAGCGAAGACGCGGGCCCCTTGGGCGTGCACGGCCTCGGTCACCGCGGCATAGGCGGGGACGCAGCCGTCGTCGAAGCAGCCGAGGCTGATGTGCCGCCCCGCGCTGGTCGGGTGCACCCTGACGGCCTCGGTGACGATCAACCCGACGCCGCCCCGCGCGCGTTCGGCGTGGTAGTCGACATGGCGCCGGGTGGGCCGGTTGGCATGGCCGAAATTGGTGGTGTGGGCGGGCACGACGACCCGGTTGCGCAGCTCGACCCCGGACAGGGAGAACGGCGTGAAAAGGCCAGATATATCCGTGCCTTCCATCGCGCCTCCTCGTTCGGTGCGCCCGTCGACCCCGTCACGATTGTTCCGGTGAGCGATACGGCGTTCGTGTTGTCGGAACAGTAGGGAGCGTTGTGGCGCCCGGTCAATGGGTTGCGCCAAAGAATCTGGCCACCGATCCGTGGCCGTTCGCCGGGTTGTAGGCAATCCCGTCGGGGCACTGCCGCGGCGCGCGCCGGGGGCGCGCCGCCGACGCGGGCACGCGGATGACGTGCCCGTTTCCCCGGGGTGTCGCGCCCGCTTCCCGTCGCGGGCGGTGAAAAGGCGGGCCCTGCCGCGGCGTCGGGCCAGGCGTCAGGTGACCGGCAGGCGGGCGCAGTGGCGGCAGGCGCGGGCCGAGGCCGCCACCGCGGCGTGCGAGGCGGCGGCGAGCGCGCCCGCGCACACCAACAGCGGCCAGTCGGTGGCCAGGGCGGCGGCGGTGACGAGCGCGAGCGCCGCGCCTGCCATGGCGCCGCTCGCGGTGGTCCCGGCCCAGGCGACCACGAGGGGCAGCCCGCGCGGGGTGGGCAGCCGCCGCGCGAGGGTGCCGGTGGCGGCGAGCGCCACGGCGGCGAACAGCGCGGCGAAGGTCGCGACCCCGGCCAGGTGGACGGCCACCAGCTGGGCCGTGCGCGGCAGCTGCCAGGCCTGGCCCTGGTCGATGCTCCCCGCCAGGTACCAGCAGGCCACCAGGAACGGCGAGGTGAGGGCGACGGTCCGCGCGGTGTGCCGCGCCTGGGCGATGGTCAACTCCCGCTGACAGCTGGGGACAAGATCGTCGACCGTCCCGAACTCCCGCACCGCGAGGCGGGCGGCGCGCTGCCGGGGCACGCCGTCGGCGGCGTGCGCCGCGGCCGTGTCCATGAGGCCGTCGCGGATCTCGCCGATCAGCCGGGACTTGGCCCTCGCGGGCCCGTGCAGGGCGGCCGACAGGGCCGCCACATGCTCATCGATCACATCGGCGCGCGGGCCCGCGGCGCTCATGGAGCCAGCCCTGGCGGCGGAACGGCGGGGTTGACGGCGGGGTTGAGGACCGAGCCGATCGCCGCGGTGAACTCGCTCCACGCCGTCCGCTCACCGGCGAGCGTGTGCCGCCCCGCGTCGGTCAACGCGTAGCAGCGCCGCCGCCGTTCGCCGACGGACTGCCAGCTGCTGCTCAGCAGCCCGAGCCGCTCGAGGCGGTTGAGCGCGGGATAGATCGTGCCCGTGCGCAGCTCGAGAACGCCGCCGCTGCGGCGTTGCACCGCGGCGATGATCGCGTAGCCGTGCAGCGGCCCCTCCTCGAGCACGGCGAGCAGCAACCCGTCCAGGTGCCCGCGCACCACGTCCGCCTTCATGGGAGGCAGCCTACCTCCTGTATGAGTAGGCAGTGTATATATAGGCAGCCAATGCATCCGTTGTCCCGACCGAACCGAACCGCACCGAAGGAACTCCCGGTGACCAAGCTGCTGTTGTCCCTGCATGTCCTCGCGGCGATCCTGGCGGTGGGATCGATCACCGTGGCCGCCTCGATGTTTCCGCGCCACGCGCTGCGGGCGCTCGACGGCGGGGAGCGGGAGGGCGGCCAGGACGAAGGACAGGGGACCGGCGTCGCCGCGCTCCTGCACCGGATATGCCGCGGCTACGCCGTCGCGGGCGTCACCGTGCCGGTGTTCGGGGTGGCCACGGGCGCCGCGCTCGGCGTCCTGACCGACGCCTGGCTGATCGCGTCGCTCGTGCTGACCGCCGCGGCCGCGGCCCTCCTCGCGCTGGCCATCCTGCCCGGCCAACGCCGCCTGCTCGCCCTCGCCGGGCACGCGCCCGACCCGGCCGCGGCGCGCCCCATGGCGGCCCGGCTGACCATGCTCACCGGCGTCTTCAACGTCCTCTGGGCGATCGTCGTCGTCCTGATGATCGTCCGCCCCGGCTCCACCACGGGCGCATGAGCGCGCGGCGGACCCCGCGCCCCGCACCAGGAAGGCCGCCCCGATGGATCCGATGAATCCGATGGACAGCGCCCACCGCGAACTCCCCTCCCCCGCCCTGCGGCGCCCGCACGACGCGATCGTCGGCCGGGCCCCGGCCAAGCCGCACAAGGCCCCGCCGTTCACCGTGCCATGGCGGGCCGGTCCGGCAGGCGACGGGGGAAGTCCGGCCCCACCGGGGGCAGTTGATGCCCCACCCGCCCTCGTGGAACGACCACGAGGGCTACCGGCCGAGGCGTGAGCGCGGCTCGCCCCGCGGGGGTCTCGGCATCAGGGCCGCTTCAGGGCCGCGGCCAGCGCGTCGAGGTGGGTGGACACCGGGCCCAGGGTGAGCAGGCCGCTCTGGGCGCCGCCCCACTCGGCCGCGGCGGGCTCGAGGTGGGTGAACGCCCGCCGCATCGTCCGGCGTTCGCCCACCCGCAGCGCGGCCCTGGCCAGCAGGCACCACAGCGCCTCGAAGAGCAGGTCGCGCGGCGGCGAGGCGATGTCCCGCAGCGCGGCGCGGGCCTCCTCCCGAGCCTCCTCGCGATCGCCCAGGTACGCGAGCAGGACGGGGCGCGCCCAGGGCTCGTAGGGGCCCCAGTCGGTCGCCCCTTCCCGGCGGTCGACGAGGTCGATGAGGCCCACGAGGTCGGCGCGGTCGTGGCGGACGTACAGGCACAGGCGCGCCAGCGGCGGCAGGCCGCGTTCGAGCCCCGGCATGCCCGCCCCCTCCAGGAGGGCGGCGGCCTCCTCGTACGCGGCCTCGGCGTCGCCGAGCGGCCGGGTCAGGGAGACGCGCAGCGCGCGGTACCACGTGGTGAAGACGGACACCAGCGGCAGCTCGTGCCGCCCGGCCAGCTCGTCCGCGGCCGCCGCCTGCCGGTCGGCGCCTGCGAAGTCGCCGACGGCGCAACGGGACTGGAGCCGGACGAGGTGGCCGAGGACCTGGTGGGTGACGAGGTTGGTCGGCGTGGCCAGGGAGACGAGCTCGGCGCCGATCGCGTCGCGCTCGGGCGCGAGACCCGCGCTGGCGAAGGTCTGCATGTAGACGCCGTTGAGGGCGAACGCCAGCAGGGCCGCGTCGTTGAGGCGCCTGGCGATCCGCTCGGCCTGGCGGGCCGCCTGGAGCGGGCGGGCGTCGCCCCCGGCTCCCGGCTCGGTGGGCAGCGCCCCACGGGATTCGACGGCGATGGTCGCGAGCAGCCGGGCGCGCGCGGCGTCGTGCCGCTCGGCGGGCAGCAGCCGCAGCGTCCGCTCGGCCACGTCGACCAGCCGACGGGCCTCGGCGGGCTCGTCGGAGCGGGTCCAGTTCGCGGGCACGTCGTAGAGGCCGATGACGCGGGCGGTCAGCTCGGGGTCGCCCAGCCGGTCCGCCGCCGCCACGGCCGCCGCGCGATGGCGGCGGGCCGCCGTCAGCCCGCCGCCCCCGGTGACCGCGAGGTCACGCATGAGGGCGGCCGTGGACTCGAGCCGCGTCCTGGCGTGCGAGGGAACGGCGTTCTCGTACGCCGCCGTCGCCAGCGCCCACACCTGCGAGGCCGCGCCGCCGGGCCCCGGGTCGAGGTGGTCGGCCTGGCGCAGGATGTCGGCCTCGAGGCGGCGCAGCGCCGGGCCAGGGTCGATGCCAAGCTGCTCGCCCAGCGTGCGCCTGGCCCCGCGGAGCACCGCGAGCGCGTCGGCCTGCCGCCCCGAGCGGTAGAGGGCGAGCGCGAGAAGGTGCCAGCCGCCCTCGCGCCACGGGTGTTCGGCGACGTACCCGTCGAGGTCCGCCGCGGCCTCGTCGGCGGCGCCCACCGCGATCCGCGCCTCGGCGAGGCGTTCCACGGCGCGCAGCCGCAGCTCGGCGAGGCGCGCGCACTCGGCGCGGGCCCATGGCTCGTCCGCGAAGTCGGCGTACGCGGGGCCGCGCCAGGAATCAAGGGCGTCGGCCAGCCGCTCCACGAGCCGCGGGGGAGTGAGCGCCGGGGCGGAGCGCACCGCGTCGTCGAAGCGCCAGGCGTCCACCCGGTCGGGCGCGGGGCGCAGGGCGTAGCCGGGGCCCTCGGTGACCAGGAGCCGGGAGGGCGCGCGGGGCGGCCGGTCGGGCTCGATGGCGCGGCGCAGACCGGCGACGAACGTGCGGATCGCGCCGACCGCGTCCGCCGGCGGCTCGGGCCACAGGTCCCGCACCAGCCGTGCGACGGGAACGACGCGGCGGCGGGCCACGAGGAGCCGGGCCAGCACGGCGCGGTGCCGTGGCCCCTTCAGGGGGAGAGGCTCGCCGGTCGGGCCCCAGGCGATCACCGGGCCGAGGACCCCGAAGTCCACGTCCACGTCCGCGCCCACCGCACCGCCCGTCCTTTCCCCCCGCCCGCGCCGCCCGTTCCCCGGCCCGGGCTCAAGCTATCGCGCGCTCATCGGTTGCTCATCCCGGGCGCCGAGCCTGGGGGCGTCCACGCACGACACGAACGACGGCATCGAAACGAGCATCGACATGGGTTCAGCCACGGCACCGACCATCCCCGGATTCGACCACGTCCGCGTCGAGGTGGCCGAGGGCGTCCGCCTCGCCACCGCCGTCGGCGGCAGCGGCCCCCCGGTCGTCCTGCTGCACGGCTTCCCGCAGACCCACCTGATGTGGCGGCACGTCGCGGCCGACCTGGCCCGGGACCACACGGTGATCTGCCCCGACCTGCGCGGCTACGGCGCCAGCGACAAGCCCGACGAGACCGGCCCCGACACCTATGCGAAACGGACCATGGCCCAGGACGTCGTGACCCTGGCCGGGCACCTGGGCCACGAGCGGTTCGCCCTCGCGGGCCACGACAGGGGAGCCCTGGTGGCGTTCAGGGCGGGCCTCGACCACCCGGGGACGATCACCCACCTGGCGTGCCTCGACGTGCTGCCGACGCTCGACATGTGGGAGGCCCTGCACGGCACGGGCGCGGCCGTCGGATTCCACCTCTACCTCATGGCCCAGCCGCCCGGGCTGCCCGAGCGGATGATCGAGGCGAGCGCCGACGCGTTCTTCGGCCACTTCATCGACCTGTGGGCCAACGGCCCCGAGGCGATCCCCGACGAGGTGCGCGCCGCCTATCTGCGGGCCTGCCGCGACGCGGTGCCGTCGATCGTCGCCGACTACCGCGCGTCCGCGGGCATCGACCTGGCGCACGACCTGGCCGACCGCGCGGCGGGCCACCGGCTGGCCATGCCCGTGACCGTGCTCCAGCAGGACTGGGGCGCGGCGCTCGGCTACGACGCCGCGGCCCTGTGGGGCGCGTGGGCGAAGGACCTCAGGCACTCCACCGTCTCGTGCGGCCACTTCATGGCCGAGGAGGACCCGGCCACCGTCACCGAGAGCCTGCGCGCGCTGCTGGCCAGGTGACGCCACCACCCCGCGGGGCCCATGGGCCCCGCGGGGCTCAGGCGCCGATGATCCTGTGCACCAGCTCCGGGGTCCACTCGACGTACTCGACGCCCGCCCCGTCCGCGTGGCGGGCGTAGAGGAACCGGCCCGTCGGCCCCTCGGTCACGGGGGTGGTGAGGGTGGCGCCCGCGGACTCGAGCGTCGCGCCGAGGGCCTTGAGATCGTCGACCACGACGGTGGCCGAGGCGTGCCGGTACTTCGCGCGCTCCTCGGCCGGGCCCGCGATGACCAGGAAGTCGCCGATCGCGGCGAGGCCGATCGCCTCGAACGACAGCCGCAGGTGGGGCTGCTCGCCGGTGAGCCGCTCCAGGAGCGGCAGCGCGCCGTCGAGGTCGTCGGTCCACAGGCGTGCGTAGGTCTTCAGGATGGTCATGACGGCGCTCCCAGGCTCTCAGGCTCTCCGCGGTCTCTTCCGGTTACTGGGGAACCGTAGGTGAGTATGCTCTGACCTGGAAGAACGCACTTTTCCGTGAGAGAGGCACCTGATGGAAACCGAGCAGATCGGGCGCGCGCCCGAGGACGCGGACGTGTTGCGCGCGCACTCCCTGGCGCGCGAGATCTTCTCGGGGGTGGCCAACAAGTGGGCGCTGCTGATCATCAACGTCCTGGGCACGCGGACGCTGCGGTTCACCGAGCTGCGGACCGAGGTCGAGGGCATCAGCCACAAGATGCTCACGCAGACCCTGCGCGGCCTCGAACGGGACGGCGTCGTGCACAGGACCGTCCACGCGACGGTGCCGCCCCGCGTGGACTACCGCCTCACCGAGGCGGGCGAGGCCCTGCGCGCCACGGTCAACGGCATGTGCGCCTGGACCCGCCGCTACCTCGACGAGATCGAGGCGGCCCGCAGCCGCTTCGCGGCACGGAACGGCGACACCCCCTGACACCCCGTCGCGCACGGTGGACCGATGATCATCTGGTTGAACGGCGCGTCCGCGGCGCCAGGGGCGTCGCCGATCAGGTGGTCGTTCACAGGGCGGCGAGAAAGCGCGCGAAGCGGTCGACGCCGCTGTTGGCGGGGGTGAACCCCGGCTCGTCGACGGGGCGTGCCCACAGCGCTCCGGTGGCGCCGTCGAGGCACAGCTCGTCGCCGTAGCAGTGGCCGAGCAGCGCCCAGGGGCCGATGGAGTCGGGCAGGCCTGAGGGGAGGGCGTCCTCGGGGTCGTAGAGGAAGCCGGGCACCACGGGCAGCCCGGCCTCGCTCAGGAAGCGACGCGTTTCCGCGTGCGCGATCCGCCCCCGGGTGCGGCCCGGCGACCGCCGGGCCCCACCCGGGGGCACGGTCGTGGGTCAGGAGTGCGTCTTGGCCAGCAGGTCGAGGATTTCCTCGGTGGTGCCGGTCTCGGCGATGCGGGGGAAGACCTTCGCGACGCTGTTGTGGTGCGCGTCGGCGTCCAGGTCGGTCACCGCGTCCGTGGCCACCGTGACGTGGTAGCCGTGCTCGTGGGCGGTGCGGGCGGTGGACTCCACGCCCATGGTGGTCGCGGCGCCGGTCAGGACGATCTGGGTGATCCCCCTGCGGCGCAGCTGGAGTTCGAGGTCGGTGCCGTGGAACGCCGACCAGTTGCGCTTGGCGACCACGATGTCCTCGGGCTGTCCGGCGAGCGCGTCCACGATCCGGTCCCAGCCCTCGGGCCTGGTCGCGGCGTGGCGGGGGAGGTCGGTGCGGCCTGGCACGGCGTCGCCGCCGTCGGGGGCGAAGGTGAGGCGGACCAGCACGACGGGCAGGCCGCGGTCGCGGAAGGCGTCGGCGAGGCGCACCGTGCGGGCCAGGATGTCGGCGGTGGTGTGCGGTGCGCCCGACGCGGCCAGGACGCTGTTCTGGAGGTCGATGGCGACCAGGGCGGTCTTCGGGTCGAGGGCGGTGACGGCCATGACGGGGCCTCTCTCATGGGAAGGGAACGGGTAACGGGTCGAACGAGGTGGCGTACGCGGGTCGTTGGCGGCCGTGCGCCGCCACGGCGCGGCTCATGACTGCGCCACGGCGTCGAGCAGCTCCATGGCCGCGATGACGGCCTCGAGCTGCTCCCGCGTGCCGTGCTCCTGGAGGCTGCGGGCCAGCCATGCCTCGCGGGCCCGCCGGTCGTCGAGGCGTCGCTCGCGGCCGGTGCGGGTCAGCTCGATCAGCTGGCGGCGCCCGTCGTCGGGGTCGGGGTGCCGTTCGACGAGCCCGGCCTCCTCGAGGGCGGCGACGGTCCTGGCCATCGACTGCGGGCGGACCCGTTCGACGGACGCGAGGTCGCTCGCCGAGGCCGGGCCCGCCTTGTCGAGCCGCATCAGCACCGAAGCCTGGGCCGACGAGAGGCCCTTCGCCTCCTCCAGGGCGTTGATCCTGCGGCGGAGCCGGGTGAACACCACCCATACGTCGCCCGCCGCCCTGGCCGCCGTCCTGGAGATGTCAGGGGCGTGGTCGTTCATGCCCCCACGGTAGATCGACAGCCCAGGCTGTTCAATACGGGCTGTGCAGTCCGGGCTGCACAGCCCGGGCTGTCCATCGCCCGCCGGTCGGTTCGGGCGACGGCTTCGGTATCGTCGACGGCCAGGAGTGAGACCCGCGTGAACGCCGGGGGGCGCATGGTGATCAGGACGGTGTTCCGCGGCGAAGACCTGCCGCGGGCCGAGCGGTTGGCCGCCTTCGACGCGTTACAGGCGAAGAGCCCCCACTCGATGCGCTTCGGGTCGGAGCGCCCCGGGGAGTTCCTGGCCACGGCGCGGGAGCTGGAGCTCGGGGCGGTCAACGTCGTGGAGCTGACGTGCTCGACCGCCGATGTGTGGCGCACGCCGCGGCTGATCCGGGAGTCGGACCCCGAGCTGTACTCGGTCGTGTTCGCGCTGCGCGGCGAGGTCGCGGTGACCCAGGCGGACCGCGAAGCGGTGCTCGGCGGGCGCGACTTCGCGCTGTACGACAGCTCGCGCCCGTTCCGCATCCACATCGCCGCCGACCGGGACACCGCGACGCTGGTGCGCGCCCATGTGCCCAGGGCGCTGCTCCCGCTGCCCGAGGGCGACGCCGACCGGCTGCTCGCGGTGCCGCTGCCGGGGGAGGAGGGCGTGGGGGCGCTGTTCACGCGGTTCCTCGCGGGGCTGACCACGGGCGCCGACGCCTACCGCCCGGCCGATGTGCCCCGGCTCGGCACCATCGCCCTCGACCTGCTGACCGCGGCGCTCGCCCACCACGCCGAGGCCCAGGACGCGGTGCCGTCGGAGTCCCGGCAGGGCGCGCTCCTCGCGCGCATCCAGGCGTTCGTCCAACGGCACCTGCACGACCCGCGGTTGGCCCCCGGCGTGATCGCGGCCGCCCATCACATCTCGCTGAGCCAGCTGCACCGGGTCTTCCGGGCCCACGACACCACGGTCTCGGCCTGGATCCGCGGCCTGCGCCTCGAACGCGCCCGGCGCGACCTCGCCGACCCCGCGCTGCGGGCCGTGCCCGTCCACCGGATCGCGGCCCGCAGTGGGTTCAGGGACCACGCCACGTTCACGCGCGCCTTCCGCGCCGCCTACGGCGCGCCGCCCCGGGACTACCGGCACCGCGCCCTCGGCCTCCCGTCGGCCTGAGGCTCAGGCGCGAAAGCCGCCCCACTCCGGGCAGTTGTCGGGGCCCGGTGTTCCCGGGTGCTGGTCCCAGATGTTGCCGCGGGCGAATGTCCGCCCCTTCCGTCCTCGCATGTTCCGCTCCCCTTCGGATTCCTGGATTCCACTTCCTGGATTCGGCGACTGCGATGCGTCACCGGCCCTCCCGGGGCCGCCCCCGGGACCGACCCGTGACCGCACCGGAACGATCGTGGCACGCCGTCCGCGCGTGGCCTTGTCCCCGCGTGGCCACTCGCTTGACGCCGCGTCGCCGGTCATCCGGGCGGTGAGACCTCGCCGCCGAGACCGATCTCGTTGCCGTCGGCGTCGCGGAAGATCCACTTCCATACGTTCCCGTGCTTCTCCACGTCCACGGGGCGCGGCCCCCGTCCGGCGATCCGCTCGACCTCGGCGGCGGGGTCGTCCCGCCAGATCATGCACACCGCGCCACCGGCCCGCCCCGCGTCCTCGACGATGTACAGGTAGCGGTCCTCGGCCAACCGCCACACCGCCTCGACATCGTTGGGGTGGAAGGCGGGCTCGGCGCCCAGCAGCCGCTCGTACCACTCCAGCGCGCTCGCGTAGTCGCGCACCGGAACTCCCGCGAAGATTCCCACCGCCATGACCGCGTCCCCACTTTCTCGATGTCGACGTCGGCCACGGGGCCGCTCCCGTCGAGAGGCAGACCGCGGCCATCGGCGGAACTCATCTGTGCCCGCACGCGCAGTCGTCCGCCCCACCCGGTGGGGCGGCAAGCGCCGCCGCCGCGGGGGGCGTTGCACAACAGCCCTTGCCGCGCCAGGCGTCGACGCCCTCCCTGACCGCGAGGGCCGCGATGGCCAGCGCCGCGACGGGGTCGGCCCAGGCCCAGCCCAGGGTGGCGTTGGCGACCAGACCCACGAGCAGCACCGCGGAGAGGTAGGTGCACAGCAGCGTCTGCCGGGAGTCGGCGACGGCGGAGGCGGAGCCCAGCTCCCGCCCTGCCCTGCGCTGCGCCGCGGACAGGAAGGGCATCACGGCCAGGGACAGGGCGGCGAGCACGATCCCCGGCGGTGAGCCGTCCGCCTCGCCGCCGCCGGTCAGCGCCCTGACCGCGTCGACGGTGACATAGGCGGCGAGCGCGAAGAACGAGAGGGCGATGATCCGCAGGGCCCGCCGCTCCCTGGCCTCGCGCACGGCGTGGTCGCGCGCGGAGAACTGCCAGGCGACCGCGGCGGCCGACGAGACCTCCACCAGCGAGTCGAGGCCGAAGCCGATCAGCGCGGACGACGAGGCCACCGTTCCCGCGGTGATCGCCACCGCGGCCTCGACCAGGTTGTAGGCGATGGTCGCGGCGACCAGCAGCCGCACCCTGCGGGCGAGGGCTTCGCGGCGGGCCGGGCCTGGGCCCAGGGTCAGGGATATCCGCGCGGTCATGTCAGCGGTCAAGTCAGCAGCAGCCCTTCTCGTCGGCGTCCGGGCACGTGCGGTCCGCCTCGACGGCCACCACGGCGGTGCGCAGGTCGTCCAGCGCGTGGCCGAGCCGTTGGTCGGCGAGCTCGTACCGCGTGCGGCGGCCGACGGGCACGGCGACGACCAGGCCGCAGTCGCGCAGGCACGCCAAGTGGTTCGAGAGACGGGTCCTGGAGATCCCCAACTCCTCGGCCAGATCGGACGGATGAGCCGGGGCCTCGCGCAGGGCGAGCAGCAGGTGACAGCGGATCGGATCGGCCAGCGCGCGGCCGAACCGCGTGAGGATCTCGACCTCGGAAGCGATGGTGAGCACATCGGGAGATTAGTACACGGGATCGTGAATTCATAGATCCATGTATCGGCTCATGTGGAGACGGAGAGGTCCTTCGCCCCCGTTCCCTCCCGACGCGGCGCCCCGAGCCCGCCGGTGCGGCCGAGGGCGTGCACGGCTCCCGCGCAGGCCGCGCCCGTCGCCGCCAGGCCGAGCCAGGCGAGCCACAGCGCGTCATGGCGCTCCGCGACGTCCCACAGCGCGCCGGTCGCGAGGTTGCCCGCGGTGATGCCGAGCCCGGAGACGGTGTGGTAAAGGCCGTAGTGGGTGGCGACGAGCCGGTTCCCCGAGAGCGAGACGATCGTGTCCATCTCGAACGGGTAGATCAACGCGCTCCCCGCCGCGAGCAGCACCACGGCCACCACCAGGGCGGCGACGACCGCGTGCCCCCGGTCCGCGGGTGCGAGGGCGAGGGGCACGAAGGCCAGCCCGAGCCACGCCAGGCCGCGCACCAGTGCCCGGGTGGAGTCCCAGCGGCGTTTCGCCCAGTCCGTGAGCCGCAGTTGGCCCAGCACGGCGACCGCGGCCGAGACCACGAAGAGCCCGCTGGTCACCCGGGTCCCCGCGCCGCCGAGCGCGTGCTCGGCGGCCAGCGGCAGGGCGAGGTAGATCTGGAACGCCAGGACGTAGGAGCCGGTCATCGCGGCGGAGAACAGCAGGAACGGCCGGTTGGACGCGACCACCCGCCACGAGGCCAGCACCCCGACCGCGTCGCCCTCAGCCCCGGTGGCCGGTCGCCGCGCGGGCAGGGCGACCCCTTGCAGCACCGTCAGCGCGGCGAACACGCCCGCCGCCACCGCGCACACCAGCCGGAAGTCGGCGGCCAGCAGCGCGAGGCCGACCAGCGGGCCGAGCAGCATCCCGGCCTGGTAGTAGACGTTGAACGCGGCGAACGCCTCCACCCGCCGCTCCCCGGCCTCGGCCGCGAGGTGGGCGCGGACGGCGGGGTTGAACAGGGCACCGGCGAGCCCGGTGGCCGCCGAGGCCGCGACCAGCGCGGGAACGGAGTCGACCCAGCCCAGCAGCGCGAAGCCCGCCGTGCGCAGCAGGCAGCCCGCCATGATCGGGCCCTTGGGCCCGAAGCGGTCGGCGAGGGTCCCGCCGACGAGGAACATCCCCTGCTGGGAGAGGTTGCGCACGCCCAGGATCAGCCCCGCGGTCCACGCGGCGAGCCCCAGGTCGCCCGTGAGATGGGCGGCGAGGTAGGGCATGAGCATGTAGAACGCCAGGTTGATGGCGAACTGGTTGACCATCAACACCCGTGCGGCGGGCGGGAAGGAGCGGGTGGTCCGCCACAGCGACCTCATGGCGCGACCTCCACCGGCGCGCGCCCGTGCGCTCCCGCCAGCGGGTCGACGACCGTGGCGCACCGCGTCCAGCGGGTCACGACGCGCTCGCCCGGGTGCGCGATCTCCTCGGGCTCCTCGGCCGGTCGATGGCCCAGCAGGCCGTGCCGCCCGCAGTAGGCGTCGTCGAAGACCGTGCCGACATAGCGCTGCGGGCCGTCGGGGAAGACGGCGACGATCCGCCGCTCGGGCGGCGAGGTCGCCGCGAGCCAGCGGGCGACCAGGGCGACCGCGCCCACGCTCCACCCGCCGGTGGCGTAGCGGCGGCGGGCCAGCGCGCGGGCCGCCCACACCGCGTCGGCGGCGGCGACCCAGTGCACCTCGTCGAACAGCGCGTGGTCGACGTTGCGCGGGTGGATGCTGCTGCCGAGCCCGCGCATCAGCCGCGGGGCGTCGGGCTGTCCGAAGATCGTGGAGCCGGTCGTGTCGACGCCCACGACCCGCAGCGCGGGGAAGAGGCCGCGCAGCACCGTGCCGATCCCGGCCGAGTGCCCTCCGGTGCCCACGCTGACCACGAGGGCGTCGATCCGGCCGAGTTGGGCGGCCAGCTCGTGGGCGAGGGGGCGGTAGGCGGCCACGTTGTCGGGGTTGTGGTACTGGTCGGGGCACCAGGCGCCCGGGTGCGCGGCCAGGATCTCCGCGACGCGGTCGCGCCTCGCCCGCTGCCAGCCCCCCGACGGGTGGGCGCGGCCGACCCGTCGGACATCGGCGCCGTAGGCCCCGAGCAGGCCGCTCATCAGCGGTTCCATCCCCGGATCCGTGACAACGGTGACGGGGTGGCCGAACGTGACCCCCGCGAGCGCGAGCCCGAGGCCGAGGGTGCCCGAGGTGGACTCCACGATCCGCGCGCCAGGCGCGAGTCGGCCGCGTTCACGGGCCGCGGCCACCATGTGGAGCGCGGCGCGGTCCTTGATGCCGCCGGGGTTGTGGCCCTCGAGCTTGGCCCAGAAGCCGCGCCCGGCCGCGGTGAACGGCTCGCCCACCCACAGCACGGGGGTGTCC
Organism: Streptomyces radicis; assembly: GCF_003626575.1. GTDB lineage: Bacteria > Actinomycetota > Actinomycetes > Streptomycetales > Streptomycetaceae > Streptomyces > Streptomyces radicis. The sequence continues at coordinate 575,244 of NZ_RBDY01000001.1, forward strand.
CCGACCAGCCCGGCCGGGGTGTGGGCCGGGCGTCCCGCCGAGGTGAGCAACGCGGCCGGTGAGGGCCCTGACACGGGAATCTTTTCGGAGGGGTAGGACATGGGGCTCTCCTGACGGTCGCCCATGCCCGTCGGGGAACGCGGGAAGGGCGGGGCGACCGGGTGGTGCGCGGATGTGATCGGAACGGCTCGGAGGCCGCCGGGCGTTCACCCCGGCGGCCGGTCCCGATCAGGTCCGCCACACCCCCAACGCCGCTCGGCCCGCGCCGGGATCGGCCGCTCTCCCGCACGCGAACGCGGGGGAGCGCCCCACCGGCGCCTGGCACGCGCCCACGCCCGGAGGAACCGCGAGCGTGGACTGTTCGCCGCCTGGCTGCGGGGCGGACGACTCGCGCTCGGCCGGAGCGGCGGGCTCGTCCGCGCCCTCGCAGGCCGCGCCGTGATGGGTGGCGCACCCCGCGGTCGCCTCGGCCGACCCGCCGGGCGGAAGATGCGCGTGCGCGGGAGCCGCGGACGCCAACGCCAGCGCGTCCACGCGCCCTTGCCCTGCGCCCCCTGGCCCATGGGCGCACGCCAGCAGGTGCACCACACCGGCCACCACGACGAGCAGCGCCGCCGCGAGCCAGGGCGCACTCCGCCGGGTCCCGCACACCATCACATGGCCCAACGTACGCGATCGGTCACCCGGCGTTTCCCCGCGACCGGCGCGGGCGTGCCGCCGCGCGGGATGCGATCCCGCGCTGCCCCGCGGGGTGCGCGTGCGGCTGTGGCTGCTGCTCGCCTATCTGGCGATGCCGATCGACCTGGTCCCCGACTTCATTCCCGTCCTCGGCCAGGCGGACGACGCCATCGTGGCCGCGCTCGTCCTGCGCTCGGTCGTCAGGGCCGCGGGTGAGGAGGCGTTGGAACGCCACTGGCCCGGCACCGCCGACGGGCTCGCCGTCGTGCGTCGGCTGGCCGGGCTGCCCGCCGCGACCGAGGGGCCATGACGTCCCCGCAGGGGGCGGCGTCCCATGGGCTCGCACCCCCGGCGCGCGTCACCGCCCGGGCGAAGGGGCCGAGGTGAGTCGTTCGACGGCGGCGGTGACGAGCGCCGGGTCCTGCGGCTCGGTGTCGAGGGCGCGGTGGATGGTCAGGCCCTCGACGAGCGCGTCCAGCAGGCGCGCGGTGGTCGGGTCGAAGTGGCGCTCGAGGGCGGCGCGGCTGCGGGTCATCCAGGCGTTGGTCAGCCCGCGGAAGGCGGGCTCGCGGGCGGCGAGCGTGTAGAGCTCATGGGTCAGGACGAGATCGCGTTGCGTGCCGAAGACGTCGGCGGTGATGAGCGCGACGAGCGCGCGCTTGGCCGCCTCGACGTCCGCGGCCTCGGACATGCGCCGCTCGAAGTGCTCGATGACGGACGAGGCGAAGCGCGTGAACGCCTCATGGAGCAGCTCGTCCATCCCGGAGAAGTGGTAGGTCATCGATCCGAGGGGAACGTCGGCCGCCGCGGCCACCTTGCGGTGCGAGGTGCCCGCGACACCGGACTCGGCGATCACGTCGAGGCACGCGCCGACGATGCGCTCGCGCCGCTCGGGGTCGCGGCGGCGCGTGCCGCCCGGGGTCCTGCCGTCGGCGCGGGGTGTGTCAGTCATGATCGCCCTGGATCGCTCGGGTGGGTTCGGGGTGTCACGGTCCACATCGTCGCGGAGGCCGCGGGGGGCGTGCGCGCCCGGGGTGGGCGCCCGCGGTGCGCGGCTCGCGCGGTGTACGTTCGTACATATCCGAGTGTACGCTCGTACGCATGACGAGCGATGCGCGGGACCGCCCTTCCCCGGTGGAGCGGCGGGCCAGGGCCGCGGTGGCGGCACTCTTCCTGACCAACGGGGCGCTGCTCGCCAACCTGGTCCCGAGATTCCCCCAGATCAAGGCCGACCTGGGCATGGACACCACCGTCTACGGGCTGACCGTGGCGGCCTTCCCGGCCGGCGCGATCGCGGCGGGGCTCGCGGCGGCGATCGTGATCCGGCGGTTCGGCTCGGCGCGGTCCGCGGTGGCGGGCACGGCGCTGACCGGCCTCGGCCTGCTGACGGCGGCCCTCGCGCCGTCATCGGCCGCGTTCGCCGCCGCCCTGTTCGCGGCCGGGGCGATGGACGCGATCACCGATGTCGCGCAGAACGCCCACGGCCTGCGGGTGCAACGCCGCTACGGCCGTTCGATCATCAACTCCTTCCACGCGGTCTGGTCGATCGGCGCCGTGCTCGGCGGCTCGATGGCCGCGGGCGCCATCGCCCTGGACGTGCCGCCCGACGCGCACCTGGGGATCGCCGCCGCGCTGTTCTCGCTCGTCTCCTTCGTGGCGCTCCGGTTCTGCCTGCCCGGCCGCGACGACGAGCCGGTCGGCGACCCCGCCCCCGGCGACGAGGGCCCGCGCGCGCCGCGGGGCTCCGCCGTCACACCGGGGGTCGTCCTCCTCGTCGCCGCGCTGGTCCTCATCGCGATCGGCGGCACGATCGTGGAGGACGCCGGGAGCTCGTGGGCGACCCTCTACCTCTCGGCCGACCTGCGCGCCGCCACGGCCCTGGCCGCGACCGGGTACATCGCCCTGGTGGGCGCCCAGTTCGTCGGCCGACTGATCGGCGACCGGCTGGTGGACCGGTTCGGGCAACGCGCCGTCGCCCGGGCCGGGGGACTGGTCGTCGCCGCTGGCATGGGGCTGGCCCTCGCCCTTCCGACGGTCCCCGGCACCATCGCCGGGTTCGCGGCCGCGGGCCTCGGCGTGGCCACGCTCGTGCCCGCCGCGATGCACGAGGCCGACCGGCTGCCGGGGCTGCGGGCCGGGACCGGTCTGACGCTCGTCTCGTGGCTGATGCGCCTGGGGTTCCTGCTCTCACCCCCGCTGGTCGGCCTGGTCGCCGACTCCGCGGGGCTGCGCGCCGGTCTCCTGGTCGTCCCCGCCGCGGGCGTCCTGGTCGTCGTCCTCGCCGGGGTGCTCCCCCCGCGACACCGCCCCAGGGCCCAGGAGCCCGACCCCCGCCCGCGAAAGGAGGCCGCTTCCGCGGGGGGATCTGAGAGTGCCTCCCGCTGAGGGGGGTGGCGGTGGTTCGCTGGAACGCGTCGGGGCGGTCCGCCCCGTCCCCGCAACGTCCCACCACGTCTCGCACCAGAGGAACCGATGACTCTCGTACGTGCCCGCGCCGCGATCTCCGCGACGGACCCCCTCGCCCCCTTGACGATCGAACGGCGCGACGTGGGGCCCGGGGATGTGCTCATAGAGATCGCCTGGGCCGGGATCTGCCACTCCGACATCCACACCGTCCGCGGCGACTGGGGGCAGGTGACCTACCCCCTCACCGTGGGGCACGAGATCGTCGGCGTCGTCGCCCAGGTCGGCGCTGAGGTCACCCGCCACCGGGTCGGCGACCGCGTCGGCGTGGGCTGCATGGTCGACTCGTGCCGCCGCTGTGCCAACTGCCTGGCGGGCCACGAGCAGTACTGCCTCGAGGGGTTCACCGACACCTACAACGGCGTCGACCGCGACGGCGGCGTCACCCAGGGCGGCTACTCGACACACATCGTCGTCGACGAGCACTTCGTGCTGCGCGTCCCCGAGGCGCTGCCGTTCGAGAAGGCCGCCCCGCTGCTGTGCGCGGGCATCACCACCTACTCGCCGCTGCGGCACTGGAACGCCGGGCCCGGCACCAAGGTCGCCGTCGTCGGCATGGGCGGCCTCGGCCACATGGCCGTCAAGCTCGCCCGCGCCCTGGGCGCCGAGGTGACCGTGCTCTCCCGCACCCTGGACAAGCGGGACGACGGCCTCCGCCTCGGCGCGCACCACTACCGGGCCACGAGCGACCCGGCGACGTTCGACGAGCTGGCGAACACGTTCGACCTCATCCTGAACACCGTCAGCGCCCCGATCGACCTGGACGCCCATCTGCGGCTGCTGACGCTGCACGGCACGATCGTGAGCGTCGGGGCCCCGCCCGAGCCGGTCCGGGCGACGCTGTTCACCCTCTTCGACAACCGCCGCTCCTTCGCGGGCTCCAAGATCGGTGGCATCGCCGAGACCCAGGAGATGCTCGACTTCTGCGCCGAGCACGGCATCGCCCCCGACGTCGAGATCGTCCGCGCCGACCAGATCGACGAGGCGTGGGAGCGGGTGCTGGCCGCCGACGTCCGCTACCGGTTCGTCATCGACATCTCCACGCTCGCGGCGTAGCCGGGCCCGTCGAACGACCGGGGGGCCCGGGGAGGGCCTCCCGGCCGGGCGCGCGGTGGTCTTACCGTGGGGGCATGGGCTCGAAGGATGAGGTGAGGGAGTTCTTGATCTCTCGGCGTGCGCTGGTCACGCCCGAGCAGGTGGGTCTTCCGTACGGGGGCGGGGAGCGGCGTGTGCCGGGCCTGCGGCGTGAGGAGGTGGCCCTGCTGGCCGGTGTGAGCGTCGACTACTACACACGGCTGGAGCGTGGCGGCATCCGTGGGGCGTCGGAGAGCGTGCTGAACGCGATCGCTCGTGCGCTGCGGCTGAACGACGTCGAGCGTGAGTACCTGTTCGATCTGGCCCGGGGCGTTCCGTTCGGGGCGTCGTCGCGTGCGGTCGAGCCGGGGGTGCGGTCGGTGCGTGCGTCGGTGCGGCGGGTGTTGGATCACCTGACGGTTCCGGCGATCGTGCACGACGCGAACCAGGACCTTGTCGCGGCCAACGCGCTGGGCCGGGCCCTGTACGCGCCGCACTTCGACACGGAGGGGACGCCGAATGTCGCGCGGTTCATCTTTCTCGACCCTCGTGCCCGGGAGTACTACGTCGACTGGCCGCTGGCCCGCCGCACCACCGCGGCGATGATGCGTCTCGAGGCGGGGCGCGATCCGCTCAACGCCCGGCTGACCGCGGTGGTCGGCGAGCTCTCCACGCGGAGCCTGCACTTCCGCGCGGACTGGGCGGGGCACGACGTTCACGAGCATCGCACCGGTGTGAAGTCGTTCCGGCATCCGGAGGTGGGCCTGATCGAGGTCGCGTTCGACGTGTTCGCGATGCCGGGGGAGAGCGGGCTCCAGATCGTGACCTACAGCGTTCCGCCGGAGTCGGACTCGGCGGACGCGTTCGCGCTGCTGGCCGACCTGGCCGCCACCCGGCGGAGTGCGGAGTCTTCGCGGAGGAGCTGACCACGGCCCACGGCCCCGGGCCTACTCCGGGGCGGGTTCGGGCTGGAGCACCTCGCCCGTGAACGCGTCGAGCGGCGCCCGTTCCCCGAGGGGGCGCTCCAGCTCGACCGTCTGCCACACGGGGCGCACCTCGGTGGTGCACACCCTGTCAGGTGGCCCCGGGACGGCCGACGCGGCGATGACGACGCTCGCGTCCGTCTCCAGCACGTCGAAGTCCCGGCCGTCGCAGCCCCCTCTCAGCCACCTGACGGTGACGCTCAGGCCGTCCTCGCTCAGGGGCCCCAGCGCCCCCACCCCCTGCAACTCGCCCTCGCCGCCGTTCCCGTCTTCGTCGTCCACCGGGTCGACGGGCGCGGCCGGTGGCTCGGGGAGGGCGACGGCCGCGTGCCGCAGCGGGGTGTCGTAGCCGTCGAGCGTGAAGAGCCAGGCGGGGACCTGGGCCGGTCCCCGGCTCGTGCGCAGCCGCATCTCGCCACGCTCGACGCCGGTCACCTCCAACGCGTGGACGTCGGTGGAGCCGTCGGCGATCCCACTGTCCATCGCCCCGAAGGCAGCGGCGGCCGACATCAGCGGCACGGTCCCCGATTCCCCGTTCTCCCACCGGATCGAGCCGTCCGCCGCCTCGTCGGGCAGCGACGTCGACGCCCTGACGCTGCCGTTCTCGAACGCCCGCACGTCGGAGTCGTCGCGCAGGCCGCCCTCGGGCAGCTGGACGACGGAGTCGAGCGGGTGGAACTCCTCCGCCCACCGGCGCGCCGCGTCCGATCCCTCCCACGCGCCCGCCACGGCGCACAGGCGCGCCATGCGGTCGTGCCGGGCGTCGGGCTCGGGCGGGCACGGGCCGACGTCAGGGCCCCGGCTCGGCTCGGGCCCCGGCTCCCGCCCCGCCTCCGGGTCCGCGCCGCAGCCCATGACCCCGGCGATGAGGACCCCCGCGACGAGCAGCCCCGTCGCCTGGCGCCTGCCCCACCCGCCCCGACTTCCCCACTCCGCCCGCGGGTTCCGGATACGCATGACCCTCTGACGGAGGAGCGGTCACGCCGGTTCCCGCCCCGGCCCCCGCTCGCCCCCGCCCCCGGCTCCGTGGGCGGCCGTCCAGGTGCGCCGGACATGGCGCGTGTTGGGCAGCTCGGGGTGGTCGAGGAGCCGGAGCGCGTAACCGGCGTGGCGCCGGGCCCGGGGGGCGTCGGTCCGCGCTCTCGACGAGGGAAGACCCGCCCATGACCTGATGTCCCCGGGCGGGCGGTTCCACAACGCGTCGGGCGGCAGGAACCTGCCCGTGGCCACGCGCCGCGCGAACGCCTCGCGGACGGCCGGATTCCGGTAATCCGAACGCGTCTCGAGCAGCGCCGCGTTGAACCGCCGCGCGGCTTCCCCGAAACGCGCACGCCCCTCGGCCAGGCGTGCCGGCGCCGCGGCCCTGACGGCGGGTTCGTCCGCGACGAGCCCGAACGCCCAGCCCAGCCGCGCGTCCCACTCGGCGCCATGGGCGGGCCCGGCGGGGAAACCCGATTGCCGCGCCCGCGCGCCGTGGTGAGACTGGGTGACCGTGCTGACGCCCACGGAGATCGAGGAGTTCGTCGACAACGGCTTCGTCCGGGTCGCCGGAGCCGTGCCGCCCGATGTCGCCGACCGGTGCAGGGGCGAGCTGTGGGAGGCGACCGGCCTCGACCCGGACGACCCGGCGACCTGGACCGAGCCGGTGATCCGGCTCGGCGGCTTCGCCACCCCGCCCTTCCGCGCCGCGGCCAACACCCCGGTGCTGCACGAGGCGTTCGACCAGCTGGTGGGCGAGGGGCGGTGGCGGGCGCCAGGGGGGCTGGGGACGTTTCCCGTCCGCTTCCCCAGCGACAAGGAGCCGGGCGACGACGGCTGGCACCTGGAGGCCAGCTTCGCGGGCGACGAGGGCGAGGGCCGGGTCAACGTGCGCTCGCGCGGGCGGGCGCTGCTGATGCTGTTCCTCTTCTCCGACGTCGGCCCTGCCGACGCGCCGACGCGGGTCCGCGTCGGCTCGCACCGGGACGTGCCGCCGCTGCTCGCGGGCGCGGGCGAGAAGGGGCGGGAGTGGTTCGAGCTGTGCGGCGACGCGGTGGCCGCGAGCGAGGGGCGTCCCGAGGCCACGGCGACGGGCCGCCGCGGGGACGTGTACCTGTGCCATCCGTTCCTGGTCCACGCGGCCCAGCCGCACCGCGGCACGGTGCCCCGGTTCATGGCCCAGCCCCCGCTCGTCCCCACCGCCCCGCTCGCCCTCGACACCACGACGCCGACCCCGGTCGCCCGCCCGATCATCGAGGCCCTGGGAGCGGCGGGCCCGGATGCCCCATGAAGGGACGGCTCACCGCTGGACGTGGGTGAGTGTCCCGAAGCCGAGGTCGTCGAAGCCGCCGCTCGTGGTGCCGTGGTCCCCGCCGCCGCCCTCGGGGCTGTTCGCCCTGGCGATGGCCGCGACATCGGGGGTGGCGAGGCCCCGCCGTCCCCAGTAGTGGTGGTAGACGCGCTCCCACACCGGCCTGACCTGGCCGCGGCCGCCCGCGCCGATCACCGTCTGCTCCCGCTGCGCGCAGTTCTGGCCGTTGCCCCAGCGGTACGTCGTGAACGGCACGTCGTTGCCGAGGTTGTAACGCGCCACATACGCACACGCCTTGAGGAAACGGTTGCCGTCGGCGCCGTAGAGGTCGACGCCCTGGTTCCACGCCATCTCGCAGACGGTCCCCATCAGGCCGATCCCCATGATGCTGTGGGCCTGGTCCCGGCCGCTCTCCTGCCACTGCGCGAGGTCGGCGCCGTGGAGGAACGGCACGGCGTGGGGGAGTGAGCCGTTGCCCTCGCCGTTGTGGAAGTAGTCGACGGCGCGGTCGAACAGCGCCTGGTCGTCGTCGAGGATGCCGATGGCCATGAGCGCGGCCATGGTGCACAGGTCCCAGTTCGCCCAGTAGTTGGTGATGCAGGCGCCGTTGTGGTTGCGCAGGAAGTCGTCGCACAGGGGGAGGAAGACGCTCCGCAGCATCGACCGGAAGCGCGCCAGGTCGAAGCCGGGGTAGCCGCGCATGATCTCGGCCGTGTTGGCGAACTGGTAGCCGTAGATGCCCGCGGCGAGGAAGCGGTCGGCGTTGCCCGTGACCGTGGTGAGCGTTCCTGACCAGGCGTTGAGGATGTCGCGCGCCGTGTCGCCGTGCGCGGCGGCTCCGCTGATCTTCCAGCGCAGCGCGTTCTGGTAGGCGGCGTGGATGTCGTTGTAGAGCTGCGGGTAGTTCTGGCCCTCGCCGCCGCGGATGATCGTGTCCGTCGGGCGCGCGGTCCAGCTCGCCGAGGAGTGGCCGTTGGCGACCAGCCGGTCCCAACCCGCGATCCAGGGCTGGGTTCCCGCCGAGACGCGGGCCCTCATGCGGTCGAAGTCCGCTTCCCTGTGCAGCATCCCGGGATGGGTGAACGCCATCGGGCGCACGTCCGGGGCGCCGGTGGTCGGGGCGGCGGTGGGCTGGGCGCCGGTGGGCGGGGCGGCGAGCGCGGTGTGCGCGGCTCCCGCGACGACCGCGGCGCCGGTGCCGAGCACCGCGGCCTTGAGCATCCCGCGTCGGCTCGGCGTGGGGCGCGCGTGCTGTCCCTGCATGAGCACATACCTCCGGAGTGTGGGGGGTTCGGTGGGGGGACCGACGTGCCGTCATCGTGGGGCCGGTCCACGCGTCCGGGCCCGTCCGCGCGCGGAATCGGAAAGTTTTCCACGGGGCGGCGGGCCGCCTCCCGCCGCGCCCGCCCAGGATCAACGTTCTCTGCCAGGGGCTCGGGGACCGACCGAGGGTCGCGGCGGAAAGTCCCAGCGCACTTTTCCTTGTCGAGGTGGTTCTCGTCGGCGGCGACCGGCGGTACCGTCCTCCGCTAGAAATCGTTTGCTATGACCGCTGTGACGTCGTGCCGCCATGACGTCGTACCGCTCGGAGGAGCCGACATGGGCATGCCGCACAGAGCCGCGTGGGGACCCCGGCGGGCGCTCACCGTGACCGTCCTGCTGGCGCTGCTGGCCGGGCTGCTCGCCGCCACGGGCACAGGACCGGCCGCCGCGGCGCCCCCCGCCGACCGCGGCCGCAACCTCGACCTGATCGTCTTCGGCGACGAGGAGTCCGAGGCCGCGCACGGCCTGGACGCGCCCGGCACCACCGTCGAGACCGGCGAGCCCGGCGAGCGCGCCAGGGTCGCCCAGCCGCTCGACCCGCCGGGGCCACGGGGCGCGGACCTGACGTTCACCATGGCCGTCGACCCCCTGGACCAGAACTATCTGACCGTCAGGTTCTGGGGCGGGGACACCAGCGCGGAGAAAACGATCCTCTATGCCAACGGCGAGCAGGTGGGCTACCGGCGCCAGGGCGACTATGAGGCCATCAACCCCGGGCACGCCGCACCGGCGCCGGGCCGGTTCCTGTATGCGACCGCCATGCTGCCGCTCTCGGTCACCCGGGGCGAGGAGGCGGTCGAGATCACGCTGGCGTCGTTCGCCGACGACTTCGCGACGCCCCTGACCTCGCCCTCGCGCGGCTTCTACCGCGCGTATACGCACACCGACGCCCAGGTCGACATCTCTCGGGAGACGCTGCCCGCGTTCGAGCCGCCGACCGACGTGGCCGACGCCCTGTCGCCACAGGAGGAACAGGCGCTCGTCGACGGGTACACGCGGACCCAGATCGACAACGTCAACGGCATGTCGGCCTCGATCGACGCCTCCCGCACCGCGCGGCTCAGCATCGAGCGGTACAAGGACGATCTGCGGTTCTACGCCAGCGCGTTGACGACGGACTGGTCGCCCGCGCGGACGCCCGAGGAGAAGGCCGCCGCGCTGGAGCGGATCTTCCAGACCGTCGACAACCACGTCATCGACTACTACGGCGACACGATGCTTCTCGGCAACGGCGGCCACCAGTCCGACTGGGGCGGCTACTACGGCGCCCTGGGCGAGGCGCTCTACATCGTGGAGAACCTCATCGCGGACGAGGACGTCTACGGGCGCGAGCGGTTCGAGGCGTTCCTCGACGAGCCGTTCGACACCGGCACCGAGGCCGGGGAGACCTCCCTGGCCTCCGCCGACCTCGACGGCGGCGAGCTGACCCGCCGCGCGGCGTGGGAGCGCACCCTCAAGGCCAACTTCGACTTCGCCCGCTCCCGGCTGTCCTACATCTTCAACCAGGTGATGTACACCTACGAGGGCGCCTGGGAGGCGCACGAGGGACTGCGGGTCATCGGCAGCGACTTCTACGAGGGCAAGGAGCGCAGCCACGCCATCGTCCGCGAGGCGCTCGGCATCGCGCCGTTCCTCGGCGAGGAGATCCTCGTCGGCCCCGACGGCCAGGACCTCGACCTCTTCCACTCGCTCTTCCAGCACGACAGGACCGCGCGCTACACCGACGACTACCGGCTGATCGTGATGAAGGGCCTGGCCACGAGCGACCTGGACGAGGACGGCGCGGTCCGCCGCCGCCTCCCGCTGGGCGAGCACCACCCCACCATCACGGCCGCGGGCCTCACCCGGGAGAACGGCTACGTCGGCAACTACGGCGAGTCCACCAACTACTACCCCGAGTGGTTCCATCGCACCTGGGGGCACGAGGGCGACGAGGAGCTGAACGACGAGATCCTGCGCATCACCCTGCGGAACTTCCACGCCAGGGCCCACACCCGCTACAGCGACACCGACGCGAACGGCGACCGCGTCATGCGCATGAACCAGGTCGTCGACGAGCGCAACACCGCCTTCCCCGGCAAGCTCGCCTACACCAGCGTGGACCGCCCGATGCACTACGCGTCGCTCGAACGGCACATGGCGGAGAACGCCGGGCGCTACGCCGGTGCGGAGTGGTCCGACACCTGGCGGCACGCCGCCGAGGCCGTCGGATCCATGCAGCAACAGCTCGCCGACCACCAGTACTTCAACCACTTCGCCACCAACACCCGCGCCAAGTGGCGCGAGGACCTGCGCCTCGCCGACACCTACGCCTATGTCACCGGCGGACGCGCCGCCCACGACCGGTTCGACGGCGAGGCGCTCGCGGGCGTCGTGCTGCCGCAGACGGACTTCCGCCGCTACACCGACGAGCAGCTCGCCGAGCTGGGCGTGGACCGCGCCGACCAGGAGCGTTCCGCCTGGGTGGACATCGACAACGCGTTCGTCTCGCTGCGCGACGGCGACACCCGCGTCTTCGCCGCGCTCAACGAGCGGCAGCGCGGCTACGCGGGCAACGGCCGCCTCCACGTCCAGCGCGGCGACCACGACGCGGTCGTGCAGATCGAGACCGAGGGCGTCTTCCCCTACGAGGACTACTACGGCCGCATGGACAACATCGACGTCGACTTCATGGAGGACCAGCAGACCGGCGGCGGCGACGCCCCGCAGGCCCTGGCGGGGGAGATCGCGCCGATCGTCCTCCAGCCGGGCGTCGGCGAGGTGCGGCGGGAGAACTTCGAGGCCGACCACGCCTACTCCGGCTACCCCGACCTGCTGACGGCCCAGTACGGCACCTACTTCTTCGCGTTCAACACCACGCGCGAGGCGTACGGCAACGAGACCACCCACCGCGTCCGGCTGCCCGACGGCGTCGGCGGGCGGGTCCTCGACCTGGTCTCGGGCGACGAACTGCCCGTCCGTGACGGCGCGATCAGCCTCGCGCCGCACTCCGCCGCCGTTCTCGTGCTCGAAGAACCCGTCACCGAACGCAGGCCGTCCAACGTCGACTTCACCCGCGCCGTCCCTGGCGACGGCGAGGTCGCGCTGAGCTGGAGCCCGTCGGCGGGGGCCGAGTCGTACACCGTTCGGCGGGCGACCCGCGAGGGCGGCGACCACCGGATCGTCGCGCGCGGCGTCACCGCGACGGACTGGGTCGACGAGGACGCGCGGAACGGCCGCACGTACGTCTACACCGTCACGCCGGTGAACCGGCACGGCGCGGGCAACGCCTCCTACCGCGCCGAGGCCGAGCTGACCGAGCCGGTCTCCCGGCGGCTCGCGGGCTCAGGATGGCGCGACGACCGACTCGGATCGATCACGTCGGGGCGGGCCCGCGTCTCCCCGGACGGGATCGCCATCTCCGGCGGCGACGGCGCGGGCCTCGGCGAGGGCGACGACTACCGGGTCGAGAGCCGCGACATCGACGACGCCCTGCACTTCGTCAGCCGCCCCCTCACCGGCACGGGCACCGTCACCGCGCGGCTCGACGCCCACGAGGGACCGGCGACCGGTGTGATGCTGCGCGACTCCCACGACGCCGACACCCGTGACGACCGCTACGTCTACTTCGGCGCCGACGAGGACGGCGACCTGGTACTCGCCAACAGGTCGCGCGACAGCCGCCACGACTGGCAGGACGAGATCCGCAGCCCCCTCGCCGTCCCCGCCGACGGCATGAACGCCGCCTCCCACCCGTGGCTCCGCCTCCGAAGGGACGCCGAGACCGGGCTCGTGACGGCGTTCGCCTCGGCGGACGGCGCGGCGTGGGAGTACGCCGGGCAGCTGTTCACGCCGTTCGCGCCGGGCGTGCACGCCGGGGTGACCGCGGCCGGGGCGGGCTCGTTCGGCGCCGTCGAGGTGGACCGCACGGCGCCGGGCGCGGTGCTGCCCCACGCGCGGCGCGACGCGGACCGGGTCACGCTCGCCTGGAACAAGCCCAAGGACGCCGTGTGGTTCGAGGTGTACCGCACCGGCGAAGCCCGCACCGCGGAGCGCGACCCCGCGAGGCACCCGCGCGGCTGGGAGCGCGTCGCGGAGGGGCGTGAGACCACCGCGACCGACCGGCTGCGCACCGGGAACGCCTTCTACACGGTTGTCGCCCGGCTCGCCGACGGCGGGCACCGCACATCCGAACGCCCGGTCCTGGCCACCGCGGAGTCCCTCGCGGAGGTCATCGCCAGGGCCGAGGCGCTGCCGCCCGACGCCCACACCCGCGGCAGCCACTTCCTCTTCGCCGAGGAGGTCGCCGCCGTCAAGGCGGCGGCCGCGGAGCCCGAGCCCGACGTGCCCGCCCTGGTCGACCGCCTCCACGCGGCCCACGACCTGCTGGTCTCCCGCGACACCCTGCGCGAACCGTTCCCGGTCACCCAGGACATGGTGCTCGCCTCCACCCCGCCATGGGGCGGCGGCGGCACCCCGGGGGACAACGCCTGGCGCGCGTTCGACGGGGACACCGCGACGTTCACCGACACCACGGCTGCCACGAGCTGGATCACCGTCGACCCCGGCGACCTGGGGCCGATCCCGGTCGACGCGGTGCGCCTCCACCCCCGCGCCAGCCATCCGGCGCGGGCCAACGGCACCGTGTTCCAGGGGTCGGACGACGGCGGGCTGACCTGGGAGACGTTCCACACCGTCGAAGGCGTCGCCGAGGTCCGCTGGTACGACATGCCGCTCGACGAACCGGTGAGCCACCGGCTGATCAGGATCCTCGACGACCACGACGGCCGGGCGAACCTGGCCGAGGTCCAGCTGCGCGCCCGCACGGTCGACACCACGCTGGCGGCGCTGCTGCTCGGCCGGGCGGCCGAGGTCGAGCGGGACCGGCACCCCGCCGAGGCGCTGGCCGCGCTCGACGCCGCCGTCGCCGCGGCCGAGGAGGCCATCGGGGCGGCGGAGCAGGGCGCCGTGGACGCCGCGGCGGAAGGGCTGCGCGCCGCGCTCGCCGCGCTCGCCGCGCTCGACGGGTCGGCGAACGGGGCAGGTTGACCGGCCGTCCGCGGCCACATAGGTTAGAGAACGATTTCTAGATGGCCGGTTCTCCGGATGGCCAGGAGGGACTTTCCCCATGTCCGAGCGTCCCTCGGTGGTGTTCGCCCTGGAGCGGCGTCACCTTCCCCTGCTCTTCCCACCCGAGGTGATGTCGCGGCTCACCGCGCTGGCCGACGTCGACCCCGGGGTCGTCCTCGACCCGCGGGACCCGGCGTCCCTCGATCCGCTGGCGCGCGTGGACGTCCTGATCACCGGCTGGGGCTGCCCGCCGCTCGGCCGGGACATGCTCGACGCCGCGCCCCGCCTGCGCGCCGTGCTGCACACCGGCGGGTCCGTGAAGTCCCTTCTCGCGCCCGAGGGTTGGGCCCGCGGCCTGGTCGTCTCATCGGCCGCGGCGGCCAACGCCCTGCCCGTCGCCGAGTACACGCTCGGCATGATCCTGCTCTCCGGCAAGGGCGTCTTCGAGCTGCGGGAGCGCCTTCGGGCCGAGCGTTCCTTCGTGCTGGGCCAGGTGCACAGGTCCCTGGGGAACGTGGGCCGCAGGGTCGGCCTCATCGGCGCCTCGCGCATCGGGCGCCGGGTCGTCGAGCTGCTGCGGCCCTTCGACTTCGACGTGCTCCTCCACGACCCGTATGTGACGGGGGACGAGGCGCGCGCCCTCGGCGTTCGCAAGGTCGAGCTGGCCGAGCTCCTGACCGAGAGCGACGTCGTCAGCGTCCACGCGCCCGCGACCCCGGAGACGCGCCACCTGGTCGACCGGGCCGGACTCGCGCTGATGAGGGACGGCGCGGTGCTGCTCAACACCTCGCGCGGCAGCCTCATCGACCACGACGCGCTGACCGACGAGCTGGTCGCCGGGCGCCTGCGGGCCATCCTCGACGTCACCGAGCCGGAGCCGCTGCCCGCCGCCTCACCCCTGTACGACCTGCCCAACGCGCTGCTGACCCCGCACATCGCGGGCTCCCACGGCAACGAGCTGCGCCGCCTCGGCCTCACCGCCGTCGAGGAGCTGGAACGGCTCCTCGCCGGGCGCCCCCTGCACCACCGCGTCGAGCACGGCGACCTGCACAGGGCCGCCTGAACGGGCCCGTTCGCGCAGTCCCGCGCGACGGGCGCGCGGCCGACGGTGTGGACGCGCCCGGCCCAGGAGTACGCCCGCTCCGTCGGGGCGCCCGAGCCGCAGCTGGACCGGGGCGGCTGAACGGCGCGAACCGAGGGCGCCGTTGACGCGTCGAAGGGACGGAGACCCTGCGGCGAAGGGAGGACCGGCGATGCGCCTGGGCCTGGCGATCACGGCGGCGGTCGCCGTGGGCACCCTCGTCGGCTGTGGCGGGGGCGACCCCGGCGGCGACGGCGCGCGGACGCCACCCGTCCCGCTCGACGTCGCCCTCGACGCGGACCTCGGCGTCGGCGCGCCCACCGGGCCCGACCACCCGCCGGGCACGTCGGGTCTTGTCGCCGACTACACCGTCACCAACAACGCCGACGTCCCCGTGCTCGTGGTGGAACGGCGGCCCGCGGACATCACGCCGACCGTCGACGTGCCGCTCCCGGACACCGCCGAGTCCAGCTGGGTCTACGCGGACGACTCCGGGCGCGTCCTCGTCACCAAGGAGATGTTCGCGCCCGTCGACGCCGACGCCGGGGCCGCTCACCGGGCCCCCGCGGTGCGGCTCGAGCCCGGCGAGAGCGTCACCGCCCGGGCCTTCGCCCTGACCCCGTTGCGGCGGATCGTGCCCGACCCCGACGTCTTCGTGGTGCCGGGACCGAGCGCCGTGCCGGCCGAGGCCACGTCGTGGTCGTTCTGCGTCCAGGTCGCCCCTGACCCCGGCGAGAGCGGCCCACCGACGATGGCCGACCACACCCCCGACCGCGCGCTCGTCTGCTCGGCGGCGGGCGGCCGCGCCGCGGCGGGATGAGCGGACGGAGCGCCCGGTGCGGCGGGCTCAGCCGCCGAGCGGCGTTGCGGAAGCACGCGACCTGCTCGGCCTGGGCGAGCAACCGGCACCCCACGTCGCGCCAGGGGGACGGCCACCCGGCCGGTGCCGATGGCGAACTCGAGCGCCGATCCACCATCGGCGAGCTCGGCCAGGCGATCCACCGTGGGCTCGAGCACCTCCGCCGCGAACATGCCGATGCCGGGCGTGTCGTAGCCCTCGGCGACTTCGGCGTCCCAGATCTCTTCGTGCCGCACGCCGTCAAACGATCCCCGGAGCGATCACCTGTGTCGACAGGTTTTCGATCACCGTGGACTCCACACACCCGCTGGGCTCGTGGGCCGATGAGGGTCCTCTCGCGGCCGAGTGCCCGTTTGTGACCCCCGGTCTTGAACGGGGTCCACTGCTCGCGGCGGGCCGTGGTCGTTGGCTCCTCGGTCACCCGCCTCGCAGGGGAAGACGAGCACGACGATGGACCCGAGCGGGATGGTCCCGGCAGGTCCCGGCCGGGTTCGGGGGCTGCGGTGCATGGCAAGGGTCTGCGGCATGCCTCGCACCAGAGCTGTCACGAACTCCGAAGCCCGCTGCTCCTCGTCCCGGGCCGGTCGCCGACCTCCCGGGCTGGTGACGGTGGGGTACAACTGTCGGCGTGACAATCCGCGTTCGGATAGCAGTCGCGCAGAGCCCGGTCACCTGTGACCCCTTGGTCAACGGGGTGGCGGTCCGTGAGCTGATGGTGGCGGCCCGGGAGACGGGTGCCCGACTCGTGCACTTCCCAGAGGGCGCGATCTCGGGCTATCCCTCGGGTACCGAGGCGAAACAGGCGCTGGCGGGCTGGTCCATCGACTGGGCGGCGGTACAGAACCAGTTGGAGCTGACCGCCAAGGCGGCGGCCGATCTCGGCCTCTGGGCCGTCGTGGGCTCCAGCCACCGCCTGACCCCGCCGAACCGGCCGCACAACAGCCTGTATGTGATCTCCGACGGGGGACAGTTGGTCGGCCGCTACGACAAGCGCCGGTGCTCCCATACGGAGATCACCGACTGGTACTCACCCGGGTTCGCACCCTTGACCTTCGACGTCGACGGCTTCCGGTTCGGCAGCGCCTTGTGCATCGAGGTCAACTTCCCTGAGCTCTTCATCGAATACCGCGAGCTGGGAGTGGACTGCGTCCTGCTGTCGTCGTTCTCCGACGACCCGGTGTTCGGCGTACTGGCCCGTGGACACGCAGCCGCACACACCTACTGGGTCAGCGTGTCCGTTCCGGCGCAGTGCAGTGCCGCCATGCCCTCAGGCGTCACCGGGCCTCATGGATCCTGGCTGGGCCGATGCCCAGCCGATGGCACGGCAGCCCTGGCCTGCGTGGACCTCGACCGGAGCGACCCGAGCCTCGACACCGCGCTGAACAAGGCGCGCCCCTGGCGGGAGTCGGCCCGGGTCGGCCGGATCTACGAAGCTCGTCGTGTCGCCGACCCGCGCAGCACGGATCGCACCCGCTTCTGAGTTCGTCTGCCGCACGACGATGTCCGCGTCGAGTCCCCGACCGTGGTGTCCCGATTCCGGACCGACTTCTACGACCACCTGGCCGCCCGCGCCACTGCGTTGCTCGAATCGACCGACGCAATGCTGTGCACGGACGGGCCCGTGCGGTCGCCGGTCGACCTGGCCCTCGCGCCGGAGCACCGCCGCGAGCACGGTGCCCGGTGCGGCGGGCTCGATCAGGGCCGGATCGACGCGGCCCGGCTGCGTCGGGCTCCCGCCGGAGCAGCGCGGGCAT
This sequence comes from Streptomyces radicis, assembly GCF_003626575.1. GTDB lineage: Bacteria > Actinomycetota > Actinomycetes > Streptomycetales > Streptomycetaceae > Streptomyces > Streptomyces radicis. Next base: position 592,798 of record NZ_RBDY01000001.1, read on the forward strand.
CATGGCGACGTGGCCGCTCCTCACCCTCCGCCGCTCGCCGTCGACGACCGCGGCAACGTTCTGGTCTCGTTCGTCCCGGGGGCGGAGGACACGCCGCCCGGTGACGCGCCGCTGCCCCTCGCGCTGGCGGCCCTGTGGCACCGTGATCGCGTTCTGATGGCCTTCAACCGGTTCCGGCGGGCCTGGGAGCTGCCGGGTGGGCGGATCGACCCCGGCGAGACCCCGCGCCGGGCGGCCGCGCGCGAGGTGCTGGAGGAAACCGGCCACCCGCCCGAAGGGCAGCTCTCCTTCGTCGGCTTCGCGCGCTTCAGCCTGGCCCCCGACCAGCACGCCGAGTACGGCGCCCTGTTCACCGGCCGGGCCGCCGACGTCTCACCGTCCTTCCGGCCCGACGACGAGATCGCGGCCATCCGGTGGTGGGACCTTCGGGAGGCCTTGCCAGGGCGGCTCCAACCCCTGGACGCCTACCTCGCCGAGCTCAGCGGCACCACGCTGCCGAGCACCCGCCGCGGCACGGCCGGGGGCTGAGGAACGAGCCGCGCGGGCGCCCGGGTTCCGCCGCCCGTCGCGGGGACGGCCCGTGGCGCCCCCACGCCCTGCCGCGCTCAACACCCGTGTCACCGCGCCGCGGGCCGCCGTTCGCTCACCCCGCGGGAGGCGCCGTGCTGTCGCGTACCACCAGGCACGTCGGCACCTCGGTCGGCGCGTCGGGGGCGGGGCCGCCGTCGATCAGGCGCAGCAGCAGGTGGAGGGCCCTGGCCGCCATCTCGGTCACCGGCTGCCGCACGGTCGTCAGCCGGGGGAAGCTCCATGGCGCGGGCGACAGGTCGCCGAAGCCGACCACGCTGACGTCCTCGGGCACCCGCACCCCTCGCCCGGCGAGCTCGGCGCACACGCCGAGCGCCATCGCGTCGGAGCACGCCGCGTCGGAGCACACGAAGAGCGCCGTGGGCGGCTCGGCCATGGCCAGCAGCTCCGCGGCCCCACGCCGCGCGAGCGTCGCGTCGCCGCGGGCGTGCCGGACATACGCCAGGGGCAGCGCCAGCCCGGCCGCCTCGACGGCCGAGCGGAACCCCGCCACGCGCGCGCCGTCGCGCCGGGGGCGCGCGCCGCCGTCGATCACGGCGAGCCTGCGGTGGCCAAGGCCCAGCAGGTGGCGCGCGGCGTCGGCCCCGCCCAGCCGGTCGGCGGCCACCACCGAGGGCGCGTCGGGCGGCGGGTCGAGCGCGGGGCCGATCAGGACGAACGGGACGCCGTGCCCGACCAGCCGGTCGTGGGCGGCGGTCGGCAGCGCGTCGACGCTGAACAGCACGCCGGAAGGGCCCCGCCCGCGCAACAGGTGGAACCACTCGTGCCGTGCGGAGCCGAGCCCGTCCCCGGTGGGCGCCGCGGAGACCAGCAGGCCGACACCGGCCCGTTGCGCGGCCTGTTCGACGCCGCGCAGCACCGCGCCCGACCACGGGCCGTCGAGCCGGTCGGCCACGAGCTCGACCAGCGGCGCGCTCCGCCGGGCGGCGGACGGCGGGCGCCGCGCATAGCCGAGCCTGCGCATGACCTGCGCCACCCGGCGCCGCGTCTCGGGCGCGACCCCCTCCCGCCCGTTGGCCACCTTGGAGGCCGTCGGCACCGAGACCCCGGCCTCCCGGGCCACCACGGCCAGGGTCGGGCTGGCGTTCCCCGATCTGATCATGACGTCCATCCCTTCCTCTCGGGCGAGGAGCTCCGGGCGTGACAGCACACAGGACAGCAGCCTGACAGCAAACGTCTTCTAGACCGTAGAACGGCGCCGACACCCTGTGAAGCCCTTGATACAGGGAGATTTCATTGACGGACATCGCCGCCATCGCTACGTTCTGACAAACGTTATCTGTCGAACGTCGCGCGCGCGTCGTCCGAGAGAGACCGATGACGAGGAATCGAGCGGCACCCGGAGCCGGGAACGGTCGCGGATCACGCGCGGAAGCCTCTCGACAGACAATCAGGAGCACAGGATGAACAGCGCGAAGAAGCGTTGGATGCTCGGCGGCCTGGCCTTCGGCCTCGTCATCGGGACCGCCGCGTGCGGCGGCGGGGACGGGGGCGGCGGCGACGGGCCCGTCGTCCTCGAGGTGTGGAGCGACAAGGCCGGTACGGAGGCGAGCACCGAGGCGTTCAACGCCGCCCACGACGACATCGAGCTGCGGTTCGTCGAGGTCCCCTACGCCGAGATCCCCGGCAACCTCAACAACGCCCACGAGGCCGGGGACCCGTCGGGCACCGCGTGCCTGGCCGCGTCGGACAACCGCCACGGCAGCATGCTGCTGGCCCAGGGTGTCATCGCCGACATAGCCGAGCACCTGGAGCCCGGCGCCGACGCGTTCTCCGACGGCGCCGTCGACGCGCTCTCGCTGGCCGACGCCGTGTACGGCGTCCCGACCCAGCGTCAGCCGATCTTCACCATGTTCCACCGCCCGGCCTTCGAGGAGCGCGGCCTCGCGTACCCCACGACGTGGGAGGAGGCCATCGAGGTGGGCCGCGAGCTGCGCGAGGACGGCGTCCACATCTTCAACCTGGCGGGCGAGGACCCCTCGACGTTCATGGGGCTCGCGTGGCAGGCCGGTGCCCGCTGGTACAGCGTGGACGGCGACGCCTGGCGCGTGGACTTCACCGACGACGCGTCGCGGTGGGCGGCCGAGACCATGCAGACCCTGCTCGACGAGGACCTGGTCGAGCGGATCTCCTACGCCGAGTACGCCGCGATGATGCGGGAGTACGACCAGGGCAGGATCGCCATGCGCCAGCTGTCCACCTGGCAACTCGCGGGCCACCAGCGCAACATGGACGCCTCGCTCGGCCAGTGGGAGCCCGCGCCGAACCTCGCCGCCCCGGGCCAGGACCCGCCCCTGTCGGCGGCCGACACCGGCGGCTACGTGGTGCCCGCCCTGTGCGAGCACCCCGAGGAGGCCGTGGAGGCCGCCGTCTGGCTGGCCATCCAGGAGGAGCCCGTCACCACCATGGCGGACCCGGTGGGCGGCTCCGGCTGGTACCCGGCGGTGGCCGACCCCGAGCCCTACGCCGACGCCCTGGTGCCCGAGCAGCTCTACGGCGACCGCGCCGACCGCGCCGTCCCCGTGATGCGGGGCGCGGCCACGTATGCGGAGGGCTGGCTCTACGGACCCAACTCCACGGCGATGTACGAGGAGTTGGCCGACCAGTGGGGCAAGGCGATGAACGGCGGGACCACGGTCGCCGCCGTCCTCGACCACATGCAGCGGTGGACGGTCCAGGACCTCGAACGCGAGGGCATCGACGTCATCGAGTGACCCGAGGCCGCCGCCCCCCGAGGGCGGCGGCCACCCGGGCCGCTTCCGGACAACGGCAGAACGGCAGGCATCCACCATGTCGACCACCATGTCGACCACCCCTGTGACCGGGGAGCCGAAGGGGACCGCGGGCCCCCGGCCCGGCCACCGGCACCGCCCGCGCTGGCGGACCCTCCGCGCGATCAAGGGGGCGAGCTTCGCGGCGCCCTTCTTCCTCGGCTTCCTCTTCGTCTTCGTCGTGCCCGTGGGGTACGCGGCCTACGAGAGTCTGTTCTCCGAGCGCAGCTCGGGGCTCGGCATCGGCGGCCAGGAACGCGTCTTCGTCGGGCTCGACAACTTCACCCGCGGCCTGTCCGACGGGGCGTTCTGGGCCTCCATGGCGCGGGTGCTGGCCTTCGCCTGCGTCCAGATCCCGGTCATGCTCGGCCTCGCCCTGGTGATGGCGTTGCTCATCGACACCCTCGCCACCCGCACCGCGCACCGGTTCAGGCTGGCCTTTCTCATCCCCTACATGATCCCCGGCGTCGTCGCGGCCCTGATGTGGATGTACCTCTACAGCCCGCGCCTCGGGCCGCTCACCGACGCGTTCGACGTGCTCGGCGTCCATGTGGACTTCTACGCGTCGGAGATGCTGTGGGGTTCCATGGGCAACCTCCTGACCTGGCACGGCCTCGGCTACAACATGCTGATCATCTACGGCGCGCTGCTCGCCGTGCCGCGCGAGCTGTTCGACGCGGCCCGGGTCGACGGGGCGTCCGAGCTGCGGATCGCGCTGACCGTCAAGGTGCCGTTCGTGCGCGGCGCGCTGGTGCTCACGGGCATGCTCTCGATCATCGGCATGCTCCAGATCTTCAACGAGCCGCTGCTGTTCCGGCAGGTGGCCCCCGAGACGGTCACCAAGAACTACACGCCGATCCTGATGATCTACAACCAGGCGTTCGACGCCAACGACTACCACTACGCCGCGGCGCTCTCCATCCTCCTCGCGCTCGTCGTCGGCGCCGTCTCCTTCGCCTTCTACAAGCTCACGAACAGGCCGCAGGCATGACTCTCTCCGAAAAGATCACCACGGCACCCGGGGCCCACGCCACCGAGCCCGCCGGGGCGCGGCGCGCGTCGCGCGCCGACCGGCGCAGGGCGCGGCGGAGCCGCGAGGGGATGCCGGTCGGCGCCGGGCGGTCCAGGGTGGCGGGCGGCCTGGTCCTGCTCGGCCTCGGCCTGTTCACGCTCTACTCGATCGCGCCCGTGTGGTGGCTCCTGGTGTCCGCCACGAAGGACCAGCGCGACCTGCTCCACAGCAACGGGATGTGGTTCGCCGACTTCCACCTCGTCGACAACCTCGAGCAGGTCTTCACCTACAACGACGGCATCTTCTTCCGCTGGCTGCTGAACTCCCTTCTCTACGCCGGGGGAGGGGCCCTGGTCTGCACCCTGATCGCGCTCGGCGCAGGGTACGCGCTCTCCCGTTTCCGGTTCCCCGGGCGGGGCGCGGCGCTCGGCGCCGTCATCGGCTCGTTCCTCATCCCCTACGCGATGCTCACCCTGCCGCTGTATCTGCTCTTCTCGCGGCTCGGCCTGGTGAACACCGTGTGGGCCGTCCTGATCCCCTCGTTCATCAGCCCCTTCTCCGTCTATCTGGCGAAGGTGTACATCGACGGGGCCGTGCCCGACGAGCTGATCGAGGCGGCGCGGCTCGACGGCGCGGGAGAGCTGCGGATCTTCGTCCAGATCGTGCTGCGGATGATGACCACGGGCGGGGCGACGGTCTTCCTGCTGGCGTTCGTGCAGAACTGGAACCAGTTCTTCCTGCCGCTCACGATGCTGCGCGGCGAGGAGCAGTGGACGCTCGGCCTCGGCCTGTACGCCTGGAACGCCAAGCGCGACGAGGCGGAGATCGACCTCTCCGCCCTGGTGCTCACCGGCTCCCTGCTGTCCATCGTGCCCCTGGCCGTCTTCATGGTCGCCATGCAGCGCTACTGGCGCACGGGCGTGACGCTCGGCAGCCTCAAGTAGTGGGCCGCGCCGCTCGTAGACTGACGCCGTGACCACACAGAACGGTGGGACGGGGAAGGCGAGCCCCGGGCGGACCACACTCAAGGACGTCGCGCACCGGGCCGGTGTCTCGGTGCCCACCGTCTCCCGGGTCATCGCGGGGAACTACCCGGTCGCCACCGCCACCAAGCGGCGCGTGGAGCGGGCGCTGCGCGAGCTCGACTATGTCGCCAACACCCACGCAAGGGCCCTGCGCGGGCAGGGCACCAAGACGGTCGCGTTCATCCTGAACGACGTGCGAGGGCCGTCGTTCGCCGAAGTCGCGCACGGCATCCAGGAGGAGGCCACGCGCCGGGGACGGCTGTGCCTGGTCTTCGTCAGCGGCGGCGACCCGCGGCGGGAGCTCGAGGCGGTCGGGCTCATGCGCCAGCAGGGCGCCGAGGCCGTCATCCTCATCGGCAGCGTCCACGACGACGAGGTCTACCGCTCGCGCATGGCCGCCATCGCGACGTCCCTCGACCAGTCGGGCTCCCGCCTGGTGCTGTGCGGGCGGCCGCCCCTGGGCGACGCGGTGCCGACCACCGTGGTCGAGTACGACAACGAGGGCGGCGCCCACGCGATCACCAGCAGGCTGCTCGCCGCGGGGCACCGCAGGGTGCTGTGCTTCGGGGGTGACGCGGCGTTGACGACATCCGCCGAGCGGCTCGCCGGATACCGGCGGGCGCTCGCGGACTTCGGCGTCGCGTTCGACCCCGGGCTCGTCGAGAAGGCGACCTTCGAGCGCGGCGAGGCCTATCTGGCGATGCGGCAACGGCTCACCAGGCCGGTGGACTTCACCGCGGTGTTCGCCCTCACCGACGCGGTCGCCGCGGGCGTGCTCAGGGCGCTCACCGAGCACGGCCTGGGCGTGCCGGAGGACATCTCCCTCGCGGGCTACGACGACGTCCCCCCGGCCACCGACCTGCGGCCGCGACTCACCACGGTGCATGTCCCCTACGAGGAGCTCGGCCGCACGGCGGTGCGGCTGGCCCTCGACCGCTCCCCGGGCGCCGACGGCCCCGACCAGCACGCGCTCCTCGGCACCCATGTCGTGGTCAGGGACTCCATCGGGCCGCCGAGGCACCGGGCCTGAAGGCCCCGCCGAGGGGCCCGGGCCCCTCGCCCCACGGGCGGCGACCAGGGACGGCGGCCGGGTGACCGAACGGCCGGGTGACCGAACGGCCGGGGACCCGGCCGCCGCCCCGGAGACGTCAGCTCGCGCCGAGCATCTCGTTCATCTGGTCGATCTCCGCGGACTGGGAGGCGACGATGTCCTCCGCCAGGTCGAGCGCGGGCGGGTAGGAGCCGTCGGCCAGCTCGGTCCCCGCCATCTCGACCGCGCCCTCGTGGTGTTGGACCATCATCGCGAGGAACGCGGCGTCGAAGGCGGCACCCGTGGCGTTCTCCAGCTCCGCCATCTCCTCGGCGGACATCATCCCGCCCATGTCGTGGCCCGCGTGGTCCATCCCCTCTTCGGGGACCGGCTCACCCCAGGCGGCGAGCCAGCCCGACAGGGTCTCGATCTCCGGGTCCTGCGCGGCCCTGATGCGCTCCGCGAGCGCCAGGACCTCGTCGGACGCGCCCTGTTCGGGGGCCAGGTCGGCCATGTCCACGGCCTGCCGGTGGTGCGGGATCATGCCCTGCGCGAACGCGATGTCCGCCGCGTTGTGTTCGCCGCTCGTGGCGGGCGCCGAGCCGGCGGCCTCGGGCGTGGGGCGGTCCTGGCCGTGCTCCCCGTGCCCCGAGCCGCCGTCGTCGCCCCCGCAGCCGGTCAGCAGCAGCGCCGCGGCCGTGGCGCTCGCCGCGATGGCGGCGAGGCGCAGGGGTGATCGGTGGTGACGCGTTGTGCTCATGGTGGTGCGACTTCCTGCGTGAAGGTGGTCAAGGACGTGCCTGACGGCGGTCGCGGCCGGTCACCGGCCGCGCCCGCGGGCGCGCCTATATGCGCAGGAGTTGGAGGGCGCTCAACGAGGGAGGGGCTCGTCCCCCGCCGCCCGGGTCGACGAGCACGCGCGCGGGCGAGGGTCCCGCCAGGGCGCACGGCAGCACGTCGAGCTGCGGGGCGCCGAGCGCCGGTGCGGTGCTCACGCCGCCCGCGGCGCACTGCGCGTCGGCGTGCTCCGCGTGGCCGCCGCGCCCCTGGTGCGCGTGCTCACCGTCGGCCTGGGCGCCCATGGCCGCGGCCGAGGGTGTTGACCCGTGGCCCGCCGTCGACGACGTGAACGGCGCCGCGGTGCCGGGCGCGAGCCCGTGCATGGCGACCAGGCCGAGGAGGACGGCCAGCGTCAGCAGCGCCACTCGTCCGCGCGCCCCGAAGGGCGCGACGACCGGGAAACGCTGCGCTGACACGAGGGCCATCGTACGCACCGGCCGACGAGGGCCTCAGCGGCCCTCGGTGAGCCGCCGGTCAGGACGGCGTGGAACGGGCCAGCGCGTCGATGAGGGCCTTGGTCACATCGTCGGTGGACGCCGTGCCCCCGAGGTCGCCCGTGAGGATCCCGGCGGCGGTGGTTGCCTCGATCGCCCGGTGCAGGCGGGCGGCCTGGTCGGGCAGGCCGAGGTGCTCGAGCATGAGGGCGCCACTGCCGACCGCCCCGATGGGGTTGGCCAGTCCCCGCCCGGCGATGTCGGGGGCGGAGCCGTGCACGGGCTCGAACATGCTGGGGAAGCGGCGTTCGGGGTTGAGGTTCGCGCTCGCGGCCAGGCCCAGGCTCCCGGCCAGGGCGCTGCCGAGGTCGGAGAGGATGTCGGCGTTGAGGTTGGAGGCGACGACGACCGACAGCTCCTCGGGCCGCAGCACGAACTTCGCGGACATCGCGTCGACCAGGACGCTCTCGGTCTCCACGTCCGGGTGGTCGGCGGCGACCCGCCGGAACACCTCGTCCCACAGGACCATGCCGTACTGCTGGGCGTTGGACTTGGTGACGGAGGAGACCTTGCGCCGGTCGCGGGTGCGGGCGAGGTCGAAGGCGAAGCGGATGACGCGCTCGCAGCCGACCTCGGTGAACAGCGAGGACTGGACCGCCACTTCGCCTCCGGGACCACGCCCGGAGAGGTTGCGCCCGCCGAGGCCCGCGTACTCGCCCTCGCTGTTCTCGCGGACGACGACCCAGTCCAGCTCGGTGGTGTCGGCCTTGCGCAGCGGGCTGACCACGCCGGGCAGGAAGTGCACGGGGCGGACGTTGGCCCACTGGTCGAAGCTCTGGCAGATCCTCAGGCGCAGCCCCCACAGGCTGATGTGATCGGGGACGGTGGGCCAGCCGACCGCGCCGAAGTAGATGGCGTCGAAGTCCTTGAGCCGCTCAAGACCGTCGTCGGCCATCATCGTGCCGGTACGGGCGTAGTACTCGCAGCCCCAGGGGAATTCCTCCCAGTCGAACGCGAAGGCGCCCCCCGAGTCCCCGGCCAGGGCGTCGAGGACGGCACGGCCCGCGGCGACGACCTCTCGGCCCACGCCGTCGGCGGGGATGGCGGCGATGCGGAACGTACGGGGTGGGGTCATGGGTGCCTCCGGCGGGTGTCTCGACACGCTGCGTCTGCCGCGTCCGAGTCAACACACCGCTCCCGGCGGCGTCCAAGACCGGCTTCCGATACCCCCCATAGGCGCCGCCGATCAGTTCGGCGGCACGGCGGCGGGGGTGCCCTGGTCCTGCTGGTGCCCGGCCAGGGAACGGGTCAGGGCGAGGAACGACCGTGCGGCGGGCGTGAGATGGGCCCCGAGGTTGATCATGGCCACATGGAGGTGGGCGGTGGGGTCGATGGGCGCCACCACGGCCCCGCAACGCCGCGCCAGGCGGGCCCAGGACGCGGGCAGCACGGCGACCCCGACCCCGGCCATGACCAGGGGAAGGATCGACGTGCGGTGGTCGACGACGGTGACGATCTCGGCGCCGGTGCCGCCCGCGGTGATGTCGTCGACGATGCCGCGCATGAGGCTGCCGTGCCGGGACGCGATGAGCTTTCGCCCCGCCAGGTCATCGGGGCGGATCGTGACCCCGTCCTCGACGGGGCCACCGGGCGCGGCGACGACCACGAACGGCTGGGCCTCGATCGCCAGCACGTCCACGCCCGAGGCGGCGAAGGGACGCGCCGATCCGAGCAGCCCGAGCTCGCAGGCGCCGCCGCGCACCAGGGACACCACCTCATCGGGGGTGAAGGCGGCCCGCGTGCTCACCGTCACGGCGGGGTGCAGCTCGGCGAAGCGGCGGATGAGGGTGGTGAGCGGCTCGATGCCGGGCGATGGCATGGTGGCCACCTCCACCGTGCCGCGGCGCAGCCCCGACAGGGCGGTGGCGGTGTCGCGGACGGCCGCCATGTCCCGCAGCACCCGCCGACTCGGCTCGATGAGCTCCGCACCGGCCTCGCTGAGGACGACGCCGCGGCCCAGCCGGTGGAAGAGGGCGACGCCGAGCTCGGCCTCCAGGTTGGCCATCGCCTGGGACAGCGACGGCTGGGCCACGTGGAGCGCGGCGGCGGCCCTGCTGAAGCCGCCGTGCTCGACGATGGCCACGAAGTACTCGAGCTGCCGGGCGTCCAACGGCACCTCCCAGGCCGACGCGCAACCGATGGGTGCAGGCTATCCGCCGCGGGCGCGCGTTCAGGGCAGCTCGGGGTTGAGCATGGCCTCGTCCACGGCGGAGTCGGTGACGTTCCACTCCTCGAGGATGGCGGCGTAGGTGCCGTCGTCGATCATGGCGTTGAGCGCCTCGGCGATCACCGGGGCGACGGGGTCGCCCTGGGTGAACACCATGCCGTTGTGGTGCGGCTCGATCATGTCGCTGGCCAACCGCCAGGCGCCCGGCTCCTGTTCGGAGGCGTAGGCGTAGCTCTGCGAGCCGACGGTGGCCAGGTCGGCGCGGCCGCTCTCGACGGCCAGCTCCGCGGTGGGCTGGTCGGGGAAGGTGAGGATGCCGATCTCGGGATCGCCGCTCGCCACGCACGCCTCGGATGCCGCGCGGAGCGTGGGCTCGGTGGTCTGGCCGTTGACCAGCGCGATGTCGAGGCCGCAGATGCCGGACAGGTCGTCGCCCGCCCGGTGCTCGGTGCCGTCGAGGGCCTGGAGGTAGTAGCCGCTGACCATCCAGGAGAGCTGGTCGACGATCTCCAGCCGCTCGGCCGTGACATCGGCCCCCCAGAGGCCGAAGTCGTACCGGCCCGACTGGACTCCGGGGATCATGTCGGCGAACGCGGGCTTCTCGAACGCGAACTCGATGCCGAGGCGTTCGGACAGCTCGGCGGCCACGTCGAGGGCGACGCCGGTGAGCTCGCCGTCCTCGTCGAGGAAGCCGATGGGCGGCCAGGCGCTCTGCACGGCGACGGTGAACCGTTGACCCGCCAGCTCGCTCGCGTCGGCGTCGGCGTCCGCGTCGGCCGCGGGCTCGAGGGCGTCGTCCGCCGCGCAGGCGGCCAGGGTCAGGGCGGTGAAGGCGAGGGCCGCGAGGCGGAGGGCGCGGCCGGGGCGGACGTGGTGCATGGTCACTCCAGGGGTGAGGTCCGCCGGGTCACAGGACCCGGCGCAGGAAGTTGCGGGTCCGTTCTTCGCGGGGGTGGGAGAACATCTGCTCGGGGGCGCCCTCTTCGACGATCCGGCCCTCGGCCATGAAGACCACGCGATCGGCGACCTCACGGGCGAAGGACATCTCGTGGGTGACCACGACCATGGTCATGCCGCTCGCGGCCAGGTCGCGCAGGACGTTCAGCACCTCGCCGACCAGCTCGGGGTCGAGCGCGCTCGTCGGCTCGTCGCACAGCAGCACATCGGGGTCCATCGCCAGGGCGCGGGCGATGGCGATGCGCTGCTGCTGGCCGCCCGACAGCTCGCGCGGATAGGCCCGTTCGCGCCCTGCCAGGCCGACGCGGGCCACCAGCTCCTCCGCGCGGGCGACCGCTTCGGCGCGCGGGACGCCGCGGACCGAGAGGGGCGCCTCGATGATGTTCTCCAGCACGGTCAGGTGCGGGAAGAGATTGAACTGCTGGAAGATCATGCCGATCCTCGACTGCTGCCGCCGGTACTCGGCAGGGCGCAGCGCGCGGACCCGGTGGCCGTCGAAGTGGCGGCCCATCAGCATGCCGCTCACCCAGATCATCCCCGAGTCGGGCGACTCCAGCAGGTTGACGCAGCGCAGCAGCGTGCTCTTGCCCGAGCCCGACGGGCCGACGAGGCAGATCAACTGGCCGCGTTCGACGGTGAGATCGATGCCGTCGAGCACACGGGGGCCGCCGCCGAAGCTCTTGGTGAGCGAGCGGATGAGGATGCCTCCCGCGGCGGCACCGGCCGCCTCCGCCGCCTCGGCGGGCGGTCGCGCGGTCAGGTCGTCGCGGATGACGTCGGCTGCCATGACGGGCTCCTTCGGTGGGGAACGGGCGGCTTCACAGGGAGTCGGGCTTCGGGACGCGCGCCGGGCCGCGGCCCGATGTCCGCGCGAAGCCGCGCGCATACCGTTTCTCGACGAAGTGCTGAGCGATCGAGAGCAGGCTGGTCATGATCAGGTACCAGAGGGTGGCGACCATGAGCAGCGGGATGACCAGGAAGTTCTGGTTGTAGATCAGCTGTGCCGCGTAGAGCAGGTCGGTGACGGCGATGACGCTGACCATCGAGGTGGACTTGAGGGTGCTGATGAGGAGGCTGCCTGCGGGCGGCAGGATGACGCGCATGGCCTGTGGCAGGACGATCCGGCCGAGGACGCGGCGCGGGTGCATGCCGAGGGCCTCGGCGGCTTCGAGCTGGCCGGTGTCCACGGACAGGATGCCGCCGCGGATGATCTCGGCGGCGTAGGCCGACTCGTGGATGGTGAGGCCGATGACGGCGACCGCGGCGCTGCTGATCAGCTCGGAGGTCTCGAACGAGAACCACGCCGGGCCGAACGGGATGCCGAAGCTCAGCCGCGGATAGAGGTAGCCGATGTTGAACCAGAACAGCAGCTGGACCAGCAGGGGCACCGAGCGGAAGAACCACGTGTAGGCCCAGGAGATCGCCTGGAGCACGGGGTTGGCCGACAGCCTCATCACGGCGAGGACCGTGCCGATGAGGAACGACAGGGCCACCGAGAGCGCGGTGAGCCAGATGGTCAGGATCAGCCCGTCGATGATGCGGGAGCTGAACAGGTAGTCGCCGACGGTGCCCCACTGGAACGACGGGTTGCGGGCCACCGACGCGGTCGCGAGGACGGTGGCCAGGGCGGCGAGCGCGCCCAGCACGACGCGTCCGGTGTGGCGGACGGGGATCACGCCCGCCGCGCGCTCGGCCGCGACGGCCTTGGCGAAGTCATCGGGGCTGATGGGGGAGGTGCGGGTGGTCGTCGGGGTGGTCGGGGTGGTCGGGGTGGTCGGGGTCTTCGTGGGCGTCGGGGTCTCCGTGGGGCGGTGCGTCGCGCTCATCGGCTTGGCCTCCGTTCCTGCGCGGTGCCGCGCGGTGTGTCGCGGGGTGGCGATCAGCCGTCGGTCGGCGGGTTGACGGCGATCTCGTCGATGAGGAAGGTGTCGGCGTCGTAGGAGCGGATGATCTCCTCGTAGCTCCCGTCATCGACGAGCTGCTGGAGGGCGGCGGCGAACGCCTCGCCAAGGCCTGAGTCCTGGGCGGTGGCGATGCCGGTCAGGTGCTCGTTGAAGGTCGGCCCGGTGAGGGCGAGCTCCTCGTCCTGGGCGGCGATGTAGATGCCGGAGACGCTGTTGACGGTGGCGGCGTCTGCGCGGCCCGACTTGACGGCGAGTCCCGCGGACGCCTGGTCGTCGAAGGTGGAGACGGTGACGGACCCGTCGCCCGCGGCCTCGCAGGCCGCGGACTGCTCCTCGAGCAGCCCGATGGTGGTCTGGCCCGCGATGGCCGCGACGGTGAGGCCGCAGATCGCGTCCATCGTGTCGGCGAGCGGCTCGGCCGATTCGGCGGTGAGGAAGGTGTAGCCGATGCGGCCGACCGGCACCTGGTCGATGACCCGCATGCGCTCCTCGGTGATGTCGGTTCCCCACAGGCTGACGTCGTAGGTGCCGGACTGGAGGCCGGGTATGGAGGACTCGAACGAGTTGGCCTCCACGTCGAGTTCGACGCCGAGCAGCTCGGCGGCCGCGATCCCGAGGTCGTACGTGATGCCCGTGAGGTCGCCCGACTCGGTGCGGCTGTACAGCGGCGGGTTGGAGTCGCCGATGACGGCGCTGAGCGTCGCGCCGCGCAGGTCGTCGGGGACGAGCGCGGCCAGGTCGGCGTCGGCGGCGGGTGCGGGGGATTCGTCGGAGTCCGGGTCGTCGGCGTCCTGCGCGCAGGAGCTGAGGGTGAGGGTGGCGGCGAAGGCGGCGAGCGCGGCGGCCCGTCTGAGGTGGTGGTGCACGGTGGTTCTCCTCGGTGTGGCGCGGTGGCGCGGTGTGGCGGGGCGGGGCGGGGTGGAGTCGGGTCAGGCGGGGTCGGCGTCGAGCACCAGGTCGCGGATGGAGACCTGGGCGCGGAAGTCGCGGTCGAGCGCGACGTCGGGCGGCAGCAGCGCGCTGGTGCCGGTGGCGACGAGATCGGCGGCGGCGCGACCGAAGCCCGGCGCGAGCTTGAAGCCGTGCCCCGAGAACCCCGCGAGCACGACGACCCTGGCGTCGGCGTCGAGCGCGCCGACCGCGGCGTGGCCGTCGGGCGTGAACGACTCGGGGTAGATCTGGGACTCGACCGGGTCGGGGCTGACGCCGGGCAGCAGCGCCCTGATGAGCGCGGCGGAACGGTGTTGCCAGTCGGCGCGCACATGCCGCCGCATCGTGTCGACGTCCTCGACGTCCCGTGGGTAGTCCGCGTGCGGGGCGAGCTTGACGCGCGTGCCGTCGAGGGCGGACATCGCGCCGTAGGACAGGTCGGGGCCGCTGCGGCGCAGCGTGATGGGGAACCGTTCGGGGCGCAGCAGTTGGCGGTCCTCGACGAAGTGCCAGGTGTGGTAGATGGCCCGGGTCTCCAGCGGAAGCGTGGGCAGCAGGGTGCGGGCCCAGGGGCCCCCGGCGACGACGGCGTGGTCGTGGCGTTCGGTGGCGGTGGCGGTGCCGGTGGCGGTGGCGACCTCGACCCCGCCGCCCGGGGCCTCGGCGACGCCGTGCACGGTCGTGCCGGTGCGCAGCTCCGCGCCATGGGCGACGGCCGCGTCGAGGGCGGCGCGGATGGCGAGGTTGGAGCGGAGCACCCCGGCCTCGGGGTCGAACAGCGCGATCTCGCCGTCGAGCGGGGTGTGTTGCGGGTAGCGGGCGGTGAGCGCGTCGGCGTCCAGCACCTCGTAGGGGATGCCGCGCTGTTCGGCGTAGGCGATGCCACCGGCCAGCACGGGGTGGTGGGCCGGGCCGATGGACAGCCCTCCGGTGCGGTGCAGCAGGTCGGTGTCGGTGGCGCGTTCGAGTCGGCGCCACAGGTGCCAGGAGGCGTCGAGCAGCGGGCCGTAGGCGGGGCCCTCGGCGTAGACGCGGCGGAACATCCGGGTGCCGCCGCCGCCCGCGCCCTCGTTGTGGCCCGGCCAGTACCGCTCGTAGACGGTGACGGCGAAGCCACGGGTGGCGAGCTGCCATGCGGCCATGGAGCCGATGGCTCCGCCGCCGACGACGGCGACGCGCGGGGCGCTCATGCGGGCCTCCTGACCGGCAGCGCGGCCGCGGGGGAGGCGGGAACGGGGCGGAGCGTGGCGGGAGTCGGCGGCGCGGCGGGTGCCTCGTTCACGAGCACGTCGCGCAGTGCGTCGGCCAGCCGGTGGACGGAGGGGTGCTGGCTGGCGTGCGGGACCAGGAGGGAGAGGTGCCGCGGCGGCAGCGCGTCGACGGGCAGCGGGGCGACGCCGGGGTGCTGGTAGGCGCGCAGCGCGAGCCGCGGCACGAGGGAGACGCCGACGCCCGAGGCGACGAGCTGCTGCACCACCATGTAGTCGTCGGTGGCGTGCCGGATGTCGGGGCGGAAGCCGCGCTTGGCGGTGGCGGTGAGCAGGTGGGCGCGGCAGCGCGGGCAGCCGCTGATCCAGGTGGCCGCGTCGAGCTGTTCGAGCCGGATGGCGGGCGCGGCGGCCAGCGGATGGCCGACCGCGACGAGGGCGAGCAGGTCGTCACGGCCCAGGCTGATGCGGTCCATGCCGGGATCGGGGTCGGGCTCGGGCACGTCGTCGTAGTGGAAGACGAGCGCGGCGTCCACCTCGCCGCGCAGCACGGCGCGCGTGGCCTCGGGCGGCTCCTTCTGGGTGAGCCGGATCTCGGCGCCGTCGGCTGAGCGGGAGAGGTCGACGATGACGGGCGCGACGAGCGCGGCGCACGCGGAGGGGAACGAGGCGAGCCGGACGACCTCGTCGCGCTCCCGCAGCACGGCGCGCACGTCGTAGGCGGCGAGGCTGAGCCGCCCGACGACGGCGTCGGCGTGCTTGAGCAGCACCTCGCCCGCCCTGGTCAGCCGCACGCCACGGGAGCTGCGGTCCAGCAGCCTGGTGCCGAGGGAGCGTTCGAGGCGCCGCATCTGCTGGCCGAGCGCCGGCTGGGTCCAGCCCAGGTCCCGCGCGGCGGCGGACAGCGACCCCTTGAGGGCGACCGCGCGAAAGGTGATCAGCAGCTTCGGGTCGAGTTCCGGATACATGGTTCCTCCCTTGGCGGGCGAGCTGGCGGGACGTGCCCCGGTCACGGCGGGTCGCCCCCCGCCGCGTCGAGCGGGTGGAAGGGGCGGCCCTGCTCGTGCTGCGGCTGATGGAGCGCGGCGACGGCCTCGGCGAGGCGCTCCGCCGACTGTTCGAGGATCGGGCGGGGCATCGCGCAGTTGAACCGGACGAATCCGGCGCCCGCGGCGCCGCACTCGGCGCCGGTGACGAGGTCCACGCCGAACGCGCCGAAGTGCCGGTCCAGCGCGATCGGCCCGGTCCCGGCGAGCAGCGGGCGGCAGTCGAGCCACGCGATGTAGGTGGCGGCCGGGACGCGCATCCGCACGCCGGGCGCGTGGTGGCGCAGGAGCTCGTCGAGGAGGGTGAGGTTGCGGCGGAGGTATGCGAGGACATCGGTGAGCCAGTCCTCGCCCCGGTCGTAGGCCGCGACGGTGGCCAGCGCGCCGAGCGTCGAGGTCTTGTGCTCGTTCCAGTGCG
This sequence comes from Streptomyces radicis, assembly GCF_003626575.1. Classification (GTDB taxonomy): domain Bacteria; phylum Actinomycetota; class Actinomycetes; order Streptomycetales; family Streptomycetaceae; genus Streptomyces; species Streptomyces radicis. Next base: position 609,188 of record NZ_RBDY01000001.1, read on the forward strand.
CGACCTCGGCCCAGCGGTCGCGCGTGGCGGGGTCGGGGATGATCACCTGGGCGCACTTGAGCCCCGGCATGTTGAACGCCTTGGTGGCGGAGACCGCGGTGATGCTGTGCCCCGCGGCGCCCGGCACCGAGGCGTAGGGGACGTGGCGGCTCGGGGTGAACGTGATGGGGGCGTGGATCTCGTCGGAGAAGACGCGGGCGCCGTGCCGGTCCACGAGGGCGGCGACACGGGCCAGTTCGGCGGCGGTGTAGACCTTGCCGAGCGGGTTGTGCGGGTTGCAGAGGATGAGGGTGCGGGCCCCGGCGGCGAGCGCGCGGTCGAGCGCGGCCTCGTCGATCGACCAGCCGGTGTGGTCCTCCCGCATCGGGACCTCGACGGTGGTCAGGCCCATCACGCGGGGGATGGTGAGGAACGGCATATAGGCGGGCGTGAGCACGGCGACCGGCGCGGCCTGGTCGTGGAACTGGCTGAGGACGACGGTGAGGATCTCCAGCACGTCGGGCATCGCCCGGATGTGCGCCGGGTCGACGGGCCAGCCGTAACGGCGCAGGTGCCACTCGGCGGTGGCGCGGGCGAGGTCGGCGGAGAGCCAGCGCGGCAGGTAGCCGAGCAGCCCCGACCTGACCGCCTCGGTGACGGCGTCCTCGACGGCGGGGGCGGTGCCGAAGTCCATCTCGGCGATGCCCGCGCCGATGTGGCCGGGGAAACGGGTCCACTTGTCGCTGCGACGGGCCGTGAGGTCCGCGACGGTCAGCGCCTCGAACGGCGCGGGGTCGAAACGGGGCGTGGGGCGCAGCGGAAGTGCCGTGTTCATCGGGCGTCCTCCTGGTGGGGGCCTGCGGCGCTCGCACCGTCGGCGAAGGCGCGGAACCCGGCGAGCAGCCGGGGCGCGTCCTCCGCCAGGAGGTCGGCGCAGACCGCTTGCGTGACGTTGTCGGCGGACTGGGGCAGGCCGTTGAGGCCGATGCAGGCGATGCCGTAGTCGACGTGCGCGGCCAGGTTGAAGAGGTGGAGGTTGCGCAGGGCGGCGGGCGCTTCGGCGGTGCGCGGCCGACAGGCCATGCCGGGCCCGAGCTTGGGGTGCGCGCCGATCAGCCGGTCGAGGCGGTCGGGCCGGTCGGGCCGGTCGGGCTCGCGCGCGGCGCCGCCCTCGGCGGTCGGCAGCACGTCGCTCCAGCGCAGGATGTGTCCGGCGAGCGGGGCGAGCCAGTCGACGGCGCCCAGATCGACCTGGAATCCGGTGGCCGCGATGACGAAGTCGGCGTCGACGTCGGGGGTCCCTGGCCCGGTGCGCAGCCGCACGCCCGAGTCGGCGGCGGTCGCCCCCGTGACATCGGTGCCAAGACGCAGCTCGTACCCGGCGTGCGCGCGGCACCGTTCGAGCGACGGTCCCGTGGGCGGGGTCGGCAGGGCGAACTCCTCGCGCGCGAAGGCGCGTTTGATGTGGTCGGGCAGCGTGTGGAAGGCGCGGAACAGCCCCTTGCGCTCCAGCTGGCGGAACGCGTTCCTGGTCGGCAGCTCGGCCCGGCGGCCGAGCTGGACGACGCGGCGCGCGCCGTGCTCGAGCGCGGTGGCCGCGTTGTCGAACGCGGAGGCGCCGAGGCCGAGGACCGCGACGGCGCGCCCGGCGAGCGCGGCGAAGTCGATGGCGTCCGAGCTGTGCGCGGCGCGACCGGGGCGCAGCGGCGCGAGGAACGCGGGCACCCGCGGCCCGCCCGCTCCCGTCATGCCGGTGCAGGCGACGATCTTGCGGGTGCGGAGGGTCTCCGTGCCGCCCGGGCCCTCGGTGGTGACGCGCCAGTGCGCGCCGTCCGGCTCTGCGGCGGTCACGCGGGTGTCGTTGCGCACCTCGAGGCCCGCCGCCTCGCGCAGCCAGCACAGGTAGTCCCTCCACTCGAGGCGGGGTATCAGACGGAGCTCGTCGAACGCGCCGACGCCGTGCCGGTCGTCGTACCACGCGCGGAACGACGCGGCCTGGATCCCGGCCTCGGTCCCGTACAGCTCCTTGGGGGTGCGCAGCGTGGGCATCCGGGCCCAGGTGGACCACGGTCCCTCGCGCCCTGTCGGGGCCGCGTCGAGCACCAGCACGTCGCGCACGGACTCCCGCGCCAGCCGCAGCGCGGTGGCGAGCCCGGCCTGGCCCGCGCCGACGATCAGGACGTCGAGGACGCCATCGGGGCCACGGGTCCAGGGCACGGCGGGATAGGCGAAGGCGGCGAGGTCGTGGCGCACCCGCCGGGTCAGAGCGCCGTCCCCGCCCGGGCGCGGGTCGGCGATCCCTCGCGTGCGCGTGGCTTCGTCGTTCATCAGACCGTGTAGCCGCCGTCCACGCAGAGGTTGGCGCCCGTGACATAGCCGGACTCGGGCGAGGCGACATAGGCGACGAGCCCGGCGATCTCGGCCGGGTCGGCGAACCGGGGCAGCGCGTTGAGCCGCATCATCGCCTCGGCGGCGGGCGAGTCGGGGGGCGGCGTGAACCGGGTGCGGGTCGGTCCGGGGCTGACCAGGTTGACGGTGATCCCGCGGTCGGCGAGGTCGCGCGCCATGCCCTTGGTCATGCCGATCAGGGCGGCCTTGCTCATCGCGTACACCGACGAGGTCCGCCTGGGCACGCGCGTGGCCACGGTGCTGCCGATGGAGATGACGCGGCCGCCCTCCGTCATGACGGCCGCCGCGTCGCGGGCCAGCCGGTAGGGCACCGCGGTGTTGATCAGCAGCGTTCTGGCGACGTCCTCGTCGGTGATCTCGTCGACCGGCCGGTAGATGCCGACGCCCGCGTTGTTGACGAGGACGTCGAGGCGGCCGAGCGCCGCGACGGCGTTCGGTATGAGGGTGCGGACCTGCTCGTCGTCCTCCGCGTCGAAACGCAGCGTGACGGCCTTGCCGCCTTCGGCCTCGATCGCGGCGCACACCTCGGCGGCCAGGGGCCCGGACGCGTCGTGCGCGTAGGTGAGGGCGACGGTCGCGCCCTCGGCCGCCAGGCGACGGGCGACGGCCGCGCCGATGCCCTGCGAGGCCCCGGTGACGAGGGCGGTGCGTCCGGTCATGCGGGTCATGAGCGGCAAACTCCTTCTGCCTGTGCGTGAACTCTCCGAGCGAGGAGGTAAGTGGCAAGAGATTTGCAGAAAGCCGGGCGCACCGGGTAGGTCGTTTTTCTTCCCGGTAGGAAAGAGGACGCTTCAGAACCCGCGCTGAGCTGGTGATACGTGGCGTCAATTCCGTGATCCACGGCGACGGAAGGCACACCTTATATCCCTGGTAGAGCCATTAAGAGCGCCTATCGAAAACACGCTTGTAACGTCTGCGTGAAATTCATGGCGGTTACTGACCCGGTTACTGACCCCTTCGGAGAGGGAGAGGGAGACGCCCGTGGACACCGACGAGCCAGGGGGCGACAGACGACTGTGCGTGGTCGGCGCCGGGGTGCGTGGCACCATCCTGCTCGACCGGCTGCGCGCCCTGCTCGACCCGGCGGGCGGCGCCCCGGCGAGCGCGGCGGAAGGGCTCACGGTCGACCTCGTGGACCCGCACCGGCCGGGCCCCGGACGGATCTGGCGCACCGATCAGTCGCCCCACCTGGTGATGAACACCAGGGCCGACGCCACAACGGTGTTCACGGGCCCCGAGTCGGCGGTGCGCGGCCCCGCCGACCCACCGGCGCCCACGCTCTACGAGTGGGCCCGTCTCGCGGCGGGCGCCCCGCTGGCCGAGCCACGCCGTTCCGCGCTGGCCGAGGTCGCCGACCGGGTGCGCCCCGGCGGCCTCGGGGCCGCGGCGCCCGAGGCCGCACGGCTGCGCCCCTGGGACTTCGCGTCCCGCGCGCTCTTCGGCCGCTACCTGGCCTGGGCGCTCGCTGATGTGATCGCCCGGCTGCCCCCCGGGGTGCGCGTCGCCCACCACGCGCGGCGCGCGGTGGATGTGCGCGCGGCGCACGGGGACGAACGCGCGCGGGTGCTGCTCGACGACGGCACCGCGCTCCCGGCCGACGCGGTGATCCTGGCCCTCGGCTGGCACCTCGGCAGGGCAGGGCGCGGCGGGTCGGGACGCGGCGGGTCGGGCGGCGCGGGAACCGGTCGGCTCGTGCCCGCGGACAGCCCCGTCGACCAGGACCTCGACCGGATCGCGCCCGGTGCGCCGATCGCGCTGAAGGGGCTCGGCATGAGCTTCTTCGACACCCTGATCCTGCTCACCCAGGGCCGCGGCGGCTCGTTCACCGCGGACGGCTCCGGCGGCCTGGCGTACCGGCGCGGGGGCGACGAGCCGATCGTGTACGCGGGCTCGCGGCGCGGACTGCCGTTCCGCGCCCAGCCGGAGCTGCGCGGCCCATGGGCCGCTCCCGACCTCGCGCACACCCGCGGGGCGATCGCCGCCCTGCCCGCGGCCGACGCGGACCTCGGCGCCGCCGTGCTGCCCGCGCTGCGCCGCGACGCGACCCTCGCCTACTACACGACGCTGGCCCGCGTCTCGCCCGGCGCGTTCGCCGGGGACCCGGTCGCGCTGCTCGGCCCACTGGCCGCGCCTGACGCGGTCGACCCGGCCGCGTCGCGCGACGCGGCGGCGCGCGTGGCGCGGGCGGTGCCCAGGGCGGCGGACCGGCTCGACCTGGCCGCGGCCGAGCGCCCGGTGCCCGACGTGCGGAGCTGGGCGGCGTACCGGGCGTGGGCGACGCGTTACCTGACGGACGATCTGCGGGAGGCGGAACGCGGCCCCGACAGCCCGCTGAAGGCGGCGCTCGCCTGCTACGGCGCGGTGCGGCCCCTGCTCCCCGCCGCCGCGGGCGACGGGCGGCTGACCGCGCGCTCCTACGACGCCGACCTGCTGCCGTTCCTGCGGCTCGCCGGGGTCGTGTGCGGGGTGCCGCCCGCGTTCCGGGTCCGCCAACTGCTCGCGCTGCTACGGGCCGACGTGGTCCGCCTGCTGCCCCCCGGCATGCGCGTCGACACGGCGGCGGGCACCGCGGTGGCCTGGTCGGACGCGGTGCCGGGCCGCCGGGTGGCGGTGGACGCGGTGGTCGAGGCGTATCTGCCGCCGCCGGGGCGCGGGGACGGCACCGGCACGGTGCTCGACGCGCTGTGCGCGCGGCGCGAGGCGCGGCCGCACCGGGTGGGCGGCCTGGCGCGCCCCGGGCTCGACGTGGACGCCGCGACGGGCGCGGTGGTCAGGGCCGACGGCTCGCGGCACCGGCGGCTGTTCGCGGTGGGCCTGCCGGTGGAGTCGCTGCGGATCTTCACCGTCATCGCGCCGGTGGCGGGGACGGACTCGGCGGTCCTGCGCGAGGCCGACGCCTGCGCGCGGGCCGCGCTGTCCGTCGGTCATCCGTCGGCCGCGCGTTGAGACCCGCCGACGCCCCCCGGCCGGTCATCTCCCGGGCCCGAAGGGCCGCGTGACCGGGCGTCCGCGTCCTGGTGCGGGGCGAGGACGCCGCGCGCCCACTCCAGGCGCGGCAGATCGATCATCTGGCCGTCGACCCGCACGGCCGCGCCGAGGGAGTCGCCCGCCACCTCCAGGATCCGTCGAGCCCACCGCACCTCCTCGCCCGTCGGCCGCCACGCTCGGTGCACCGTGGGGATCTGGGCGGGGTGGACACAGAGCCTGCCGCCGAAGCCGAGGGCCCTGGCCCGCAGGGACGACTCGCGCAGCCCTCGCTCGTCGTCGAGTCGGGTGTACACACCGTCGAGCGGCGCGGGCAGCCCGGCCGCCCGCGACGCGTTGACGAGGGAGCAACGCGCCCAGTCCAGCTCCGGCTGACCCGGCTCGGACGGGAGGACGCCGACGTCGAGGGCGTAGTCGACGCTGCCGAAGAGCAGTCGGCCCACGCCAGGCACGCCCGCGATCGCGTCCGCGTCGCGCAGCCCGACGGCGCTCTCCACCAGGGCCAACAGGACCGCACCGGGCGGCAGTCGTGCCACCACCGACGCGACGTGCGGCGCCGTCGAGCTCTTGGGCAGCACCACGCCCGCGAGCCCCGGGGCCTCGGCGAGGGCGGCGAGGTCGTCGTCGTGCCAGACGGTGCCGGTGGCGTTGACGCGCACCAGGGCGCGATGTCCGGTCAGCCACGCGGCGGCCGCCTCGCGCGCCCGCGCCTTGTCCTGAGGAGCGACCGCGTCCTCCAGATCGATCAGCACACCGTCGGCGCCGCTGGCCGCCGCCCTGGCGAAGCGGTCGGGCCGGTCACCAGGGACGAACAGCAGGGTGCGGGCGTGGCGTTGCATGGCGTTGCCTTTCCTAGGGAGGGGCGTCACAGGACCACGAACGTGAACCACGCGGTGACGGGGGCGAGGGCGCAGACACCGGCGCCCCAGCGCAGCAGGCCCCGGTAGGTGTCCTCGCGCCGCGGTTCGGGCGTGTTGGCGATGACCAGCGCGCCATTGGTCGAGAAGGGGCTGGCGTCGACGACGGTCGCCGAGGCCGCGAGCGCGATGACCATCTCGGTCGTCCCGATGGCTCCCGAGGCGAGAAAGGGAACGGCCAGCGGCATGAGCGCGCCCAGGATGCCGGTGGTGGAGGCGAAGGCGGAGACGACGCCGCCCACGTAACAGATGATGAGGGCGGCGAGCAGGGGCGCGCCGATGTCGGCGATCATCGTGCCCAGCGAGTCCACGACGCCGATCGTCTGGAGGAACGCTATATAGGTGACGATCCCGCACACCAGCAGCACCACGGGCCACGCGATCTCCTGGGTGGCCTTCTGGGCGGTGGGCCGGAAGAACAGGGCCAGTGCGGCGGCCAGGGTCAGAGCCGTGAAGCCGGTGTCGAAGGACAGCACGGTGGTGCCGAGCAGCAGGCCGATCATGGCGGCCAGGGTCGCCGCCTGTTCCACCCCCACCGCGGTCGCGGGGGTGTCGGCCCGCTCCCGAGGCGCGGTCGGCGGCGGGCTCTCGACGTGGCGGCGCCGGAAGAACAGCCAGGTGACCCCGGCGACGGCCAGGTTGAAGGCGAAGGTGCCCGCGAAGAGCTGCCCGCCGCTCATGGACAGGTCGTTCTGGCTCACGGTGGAGTTGACGATGCCGCCCAGGATCCCGGTGGGCGAGAAGCTTCCCGCCGCGGCCCCGTTGACCGCCATCAGGCCCGCGTAGAGCGGGGCGAGCCCGTGCCGCACGGCGAAGGTGACACCGATGGGCGCGACGATGGCGACCGCGGCGGGCGACGCGGCCCCGGTCGCGCAGAGCAGCGCGGCGACCAGGAAGAGGATCCAGGGCACCACGCCCGCGCGGTGCCCGGCCGCCCGCACGGCGGCGTGCACCAGCCAGTCGACCGTGCCGTTGACCCTGGCGATGCCGAACAGGAAGGTCACGGCGACCAGGACGACGAACATCTCCGCGGGAAACCCGTCCAGCACGTCCTCGGCCGTGCGGCCGAGTCCGGCACAGCCGAACAGGAAGGCCGCGACCAGCGCCAGCACCCCCATGTTGAGCCCTCGAACGCTGGACAGCACGAAGACGGCGACGAGGATCAGGACCCCGGTCAGCTCCGTGGACATGGCGCGCCCCCGCCCAGGTCCGCCGCCGCGGGAGCGCTCGTCCCTGGGGCGTCGAGCCAGGCGAGTACGGCCTCGGTGTGCTCACCGAGCGCCGGTACGGGGCGCATCCGCCGCGGTTCCGCGGCGCCGCCGTGCACGGTGACCGGGGGGATGAGCCCCTCCAACTGCCCCACGGGGCTGTCGAAGGGGGCCCAGCGACCCCGTTCCCGCAGCTGGGGGTGGTCGCTGAACTCGTGAACGTCGCGCCGGCGCGCATAGGCGATCCTGGCCTCTTCCAGGCGGGCCACGAGCTCATCGGCGGTGAGCCCGCCGGTCACCTCTCCCACCAGCGTGTCGAGCTCGCCGCGGTGGGCCACGCGGTCGGCGTTCCCGGCGAAGCGGCGGTCATCGCGCAGACTCCCGCGGCGCAGCACGATGTCGCAGAAGGACGCCCACTCGCGTTCGTTCTGGAGGCCGAGCACGACGACCTGCCCGTCGCGCGTGGTGAACGGCCCATAGGGGGCGATGGTGGCGTGGCTCGCGCCCGTGCGGGCCGGAGCCGTTCCGCCGTAACGCGTGAAGTACTCGGCGTACCCCATCCACTCGCCCAGCGCCTCGAGCATCGATATCTCGAGCCGGGAGCCCTCGCCGGTTCTGGCCCGCTCGAGCAGGGCGGTGAGGATGCCCGAGTAGGCGTACATCCCGGCGCAGATGTCGGCGATGGAGAGCCCGACCTTCGACGCGGTGTCCGGCGTGCCGGTGATGGCGAGCAGGCCCGCCTCGCTCTGGACGAGAAGGTCGTAGGCCTTGCGGTCGCGGTAACGCCCCGTGCTGCCATACCCGGAGATGTCGCAGGTGATCAGCCGCGGATGGGAGAGCGCAAGGGCCTGGTGGCCGATGCCGAGGCGCGCCGCGGCCCCGGGCGCGAGATTCTGCACCAGCACGTCGGCCCGGTCGACCAGCGCGCGCAGCCGCCGATTGCCCTCGGGCGAACGGACATCGAGCTGGACGCTCTCCTTGCCCCGGTTGAGCCACACGAAGTGGCTCGACATGCCTCGGACGGTGCGGTCGTAGCCACGGGCGAGGTCGCCGCTCCCCGGGCGTTCGATCTTGATGACCCGCGCCCCGAGATCGGCCAGTTGACGGGTGGCGAACGGAGCGGCGACGGCCTGCTCGAGTGAGACGACGACGAGTCCGCTCAGCGGGCCTTCGACAGGGTCCGGGGCCGGGCGGATGTCACGATGACGCGGCTCGGGCATGGGGTCCCTCCCATGGAGATCTGCTCGGTGGTGAGGACACTGTGGGCCGCCTCGTGGTCCCTGTGAAATGACGGATTGGCGCCGACCTCATGCGTGGGACGTATAGTCCGAGGATGGAGATCCGGGAGCTTCAGTGGTTCGCCACGCTGGCCGAGCACGAGCATGTGACGCTCGCGGCCGAGCGGTTGAACATCTCGCAGCCGACCCTGTCCAGGGCCGTGCGCCGCCTGGAACAGCGGGTCGGGGTGCGGCTGTTCGACCGGCACCAGAACCGCCTGCGGCTCAACAAGTACGGCGAGGTCTTCCGCGCCCACGCCCTCCGCGCCATCGCCGAGATCGAGGCGGCCGAGCAGCGCATCGCCACGCTCGTCGACCCCGACGCCGGAACGGTGGCGCTCGGCTTCCTGCACTCGTACGGCACATGGCTGGTGCCCGAGCTCCTGGCCGGCTACCGGACGATCGCCCCGCGCACCACGTTCGAGCTGCGCGGCAACGCCGCCGACACCGTGGTCGACGACGTCAGGCACGGCCGCCTCGACCTGGGCCTGACCAGCCCACGCCCCACCGGGGACGACCTCACGTGGACGCCCCTGCGCGACGAACCGCTGTGTCTGCTCGTCCCCTTCGGCCACCGGCTGGCCGAGCGGCGGCAGGTCAGGACCGCCGAGCTGGCCGATGAGACCTTCGTGGCCCTGCAACCGGTGTTCGGGCTGCGGCAGATCGCCGACCGGCTCTGCGCCGCGTCCGGCTTCACCCCTCGTATCGCGCTGGAGAGCACCGAGCTGAGCACCCTCCGCTCCCTCGTCGAGGCCGGTCTCGGGGTGGCGATCGTGCCCATCACCGGCAGCCCGACCGAGGGGCGGGGGCCGGTGACCGCCGTGCCCCTCGGCGATCGAGGGGCCCTGCGCACCGTGGGGATGATCAGCTCGCCGACCGGCACAAGGCCGCCCGTCGTGCACCGCTTCTTCGACCACGTCAGGTCCACAGCTCATGCGCCCTACGCATAGTCGTGGCGAAGAACGGTCATTTCACAACGCCGAGCGCCCCTCTCGATAATCACCTCATGACTGCTGAGAGCCGCCCCGACGCCCCCTCCGCGCGCCGACCGGTCGTCGGCTGGACAGGCCGGTACTTCGAGGATTTCGCCGTGGGGGACGTTTATCGCCACCCGCTGGGGCGCACCGTCCTCGAGACCGACAACTCATGGCTCACCCTGCTCACCCAGAACTCGGCGCCGCTGCATTTCGACCGTCACTACTCCGCGGGGACGGCCTGGGGCAAGCCCCTGGTGGACTCCACGTTCACCCTCGCCCTGGTCACCGGGCAGAGCGTCACCGACATCTCCCAGCATGTGATGGCCAATCTCGGCTGGGACCGCGTGCGGCTGCCCCATCCGGTGTTCGAGGGAGACACGATCTACTCGCAGTCCGAGGTCCTGAGCACGCGGGACTCGAAGAGCCACACGGACGTCGGGATCGTCACGGTCCGCACCGTCGGCTACAACGAGACGGGCACCGTCGTCATCACCTTCGAACGGACGCTCATGGTCTACCGCCGCGGCCACGGCCCGACGTTCGCCTCGGTGGAGCCCGTCTGGGACGAACGCGCCCGCAGGGCCGCGGGACTCTAGGGCCTGTCTGATAATTCCCGGTGGATCAGCGAGCGGCGGATGGCGCCCGCCTGGCAAGGCGCCGGATCGCAGCTCGTACTCAGCCGTACTCGCGCGATTCGGCAACGCAGCCAGGCGGGATGCCAGTCGTCGCGAGCCCGCCGGGGATTGTCAGACAGGCCCTAGGGTCGCACCGGACGGCCGCCCCGCGCCGCGGCGGCCTCACTCGCAGAAGACCCGCACCTTGGCCGAGGGGTCGTCCACGTCGACGTTGACGTCGTCGAGGTGCTCGATGAGCTCCTCGAGGTGCTGCGGCTTGAGCTCGGCGAGGTCGATCGGCACCCCCGACCTCGCCAGCTCCGCGTTGACCTTGGTGAGCGCCTGCGGAGGGACGAGGGTCGCGAGCCGGACCCCGGCGCGCAGCAGCTGGAGCGGGACGCGGACGTTGACCCGGCTCGGCCCGTCGCCGCCGGAGTCGTCCACCGCGTGCACCACCACGCGCAGATACTTGGGGCGGGCCTTCGGGCGTGACGCGGCTCCCGGCGGCGACTCGGGCCGATCCCGTGCGATGGCGTCGATGAGCCGCTCGGCCTCGTCCGCGGTGATCTTGCCCTCGGCCAGCATCTGGAGGATCTGGCGGCGCTGCTCGTTCATGGGTGCTCTTCCCCTCGGGCTCATCTGACGCTTACGAGCACGGCCGTTCGGCCCCGCGCGATCTCGATCCGGGTGCCGGGCAGCGCCCACAGCAGCTGTCCGGCGCCGCGCAGCGCGCCCACCGGGCTCACCCGGGTGACGAGGCACGCGACCAGCCCGCCCAGCACGGCGAGCAGCAGCAGCGGTGACAGCACGAGCAGCACCGGCAGGACAGGGATGTACAGCCGCTGCCGACGGCCGTTGCGGCGGCGACGGCGCACCGTCACCAGGTGCGGGATCATCTGGGGCCCTCCAACTCGGCCAGCGCCTCCTCGGCGCTGATCTCCCCCCGCCGCAGGCGGTCGACGACGTCGGCGGCGGGGGTGGGCGCCGGGTCGGTGTCGACGAAGTCGAGGCGCTCCGAGATCCGCTTGAGCCGGGACTTGATCGTCGGGTAGCTCACCCCGAAGATCCGCTCCATCTCCTTGATCGAGCCGTGCGATCGCACGAACGCGGCGACGAACACCTGGTCGTCGATGCCGAGCTGGGCCAGCTGCGGCGGCTCGAACTGCCCCTCGATCGCGACGCCGCCGCCCGCGAGGCGGACCCGCTCGACCACGAACGGCTGTCCGCGCGTCAGGTCCGTCAACTCCTGCCAGTCCACCCGCGGCTCCCTGCTCTCGGCGACGACACGCTTGCCGTTTATTTGTACCTTGAGATTTTTAAGGAGTCAACGCGGAGATCTTGATTTTATTGATCCGGCCCTCGGTGGGGGTGCGGTCAGGGGGCCTCTTCGGGGGCCAGGGCGAGGAGGGCGACAAGGGCGAGGACGCGCTGGGCGGCGTCGTTGGTGGCGACGGAGTTGTTGCTGTCGGGGGGCGAGGGCGCGCGGATTTCGTCCACCGGGTGGAGGACGGCGTCGCCATCGACGCGGACCGGCGGGTCCCAGGGGCGGCCCCGGGGGTCGTCGAGGTAGTGGGTCCAGGCGCGTTGGCGGAGGGCGGGGTCGTCGAGCTGCTCCCCGGCCCAGGCGGTGACCTTGGAGTAGATGGTGGGGAAGAGACCGGGGTCGAAGTCGCGGCCGTAGCGCTCGATCCGCTCCTCGGCCGGTGCCTGGGCGTAGCGGGCGAAGTCCAGCAGGGTCCTGCGGAACTCCGGCTCGTCGACGAGCTCGATGGTCTCGAACATGATCTGTTCGCCGCAGAAGGCCATGGTGAGGTTGTAGCCCCCGTCGAAGTCGCCGACGCCGAGGTCCGTCAGGTGACCGGTCGTGTGGTCCCATCCGACGTGGCTGCCCGCCTCGCCGGTGAAGAGCCCGGCCGGGAAGGTCGCGATGTCGCGCATGCCGGTGGTGATCCGGTCGCGCCAGCGGGTGTCGCCGGTGCGTTCCCACTCGGTGAGCCAGTTGCTGACCAGCGCGTACCAGTCGGGCCCGATGCGGATGCGGCCCCGCATGGTCCGTTGCAGGGTGGCGTCGGCCTGGAGCGAGGCGCGCATCAGGTCGCCGATGAGCTCGTCGGCGGTGAGGTAGTGGAGGAAGCGGCGGGTGGCGGACTCGGAGACGCGGGCCTCCTTGGCGCCGTCGCCCCAGTGGAGCACGTTGTGGCGGCAGCCGAGACCGGCGAACCGGCCCGTGAGGTAGGTGTCGGTCTCGCTGAGGTGCCGGGTCATCGCGGACGCCAGGCGGAACGTGCGCGGGTCGCCGGTGCGCAGGAAGGCGTAACAGAGCATGGCGTCGGTGCCCAACTCGGCGTTGTCCCACGCGTATCCGCCCACGTCGTAGCGCCACGTGTGGCGGTCGGAGTCGTAGGTGTGCATGACGTCGCCGTGGTCCCAGAAGCCGTACCACGCGTGTTGCTCGACCTGGTGGGCGTAGAAGGCGACGGTGGCGTCGACGGAGTCCTCGAGCGCCCGGCGCGCCGGGGTGGAACGGTCGGGCAGGCCCCATCTGCCGAAGACCCCGGCGGCCAGGTACGTCCCGGGCGCGGCCACCACCTGGGGGCGTGCGGTCAGCGCCCCGGCGAGCTCGGCGATCCTGGCCCGGGGCGGGGTGGTGGGGAACGCCCACAGCTCCATGTCGGTGGAGCGGGAGATCCCTCGCGGATCGCCCCAGCCGTCGCGGCTGTCCTCGTAGGCCAGGGGGGCGCTGTGTCCCCCCTCGTCGTAGGGCCGCATGTCCATGGCGTGGCCCTCGGGGGACCAGGACCACAGCGTGACGGTGGCCCGGTCGGTGGCGGCGCCGGTGATGTCGAGGGCGCGCGGGTACTGCTGCCAGAAGTCGCGCAGCCCGAACCCCAGGCCGCCGCCGACGCCGCCGACGTAGCCGAGGCCGGGCGCCCGGTCGCCGTGACCGGCGTGGCGCAGCCAACTGACGCCCGGCCTGGTCCGTTTGGCGATCGAGAAGTGCGTGGCCGAGTCCTGGGCCAGCCGGAACTCGTTCCAGGTCGCGAGATCGAGGTGGCCGTCGCGGACCGGTTCGTCCCACTCGGCGACCGGCGGCGTGGCGGTACCGGCCACCTGCGCGGCGGTGACCTCCTCGCCCGGGTCCCGCCACAGGCCGGTCAGGACGCGCACCGGCTCGCCCCACACCCCGCCGTCCCGCCCGGCGAAGCGGACATGACGGTCGTGCGGCTCGTCGGTCAACGGCACCGTGAGCCGCAGCCCGAGGCCCTTCACGAAGTCCCGTTCCGGGTCGCCGTCCCACACGAAGTGGTGCACCAGCCGGATCGACTCGGCACCGGCGGACAGGAAGATCCGCAGCGTCCAAGGGAAGAGCGCGCGGCCGTCGCCTTTTGGGGCGTCACCTCCGTGGCCGTCACCTCCGTGGCCGTCACCTCCGTCGCCGTCGCCGTCCTGGGCGTAGTGGCCGCTCAGCTTCACCACCGCGCGCACCGGGCCCGACTGTTCGATGTCCACCTCGGTGGCCACCCCGGTCCAGGCCGTGCGGCGGAGCGTGGCCGCGTCCCCCTCGTCGGGGCCCTCCTGGAGCAGCAGCGTCAACCGGCCGTCCACCGCGGTGATCCGCCCGTCGCGGCCGAGGGAGCGCAGCGGGGTCAGGCCGCCGCCCGCCACCCGCACGTCGACGAGCCCGTTGGACACCACGATGTCCCCGCCGTCGTGCCGCACGGTCACCGGCCGCTCGGGAGCCGTGGGCGCGCCCGGGGCGAGGTGGAGACCGTCGGCGCGCCCGGCGTCGGCGCCGACGCAGTGCCCGCTCCACTTGAGGCTGCCGTCGGGCCAGTAGGCCAACGGCCAGCTCTGCACGGGAACGCCGCGACCACGGGGGTCGGTGAGCGCGAACTCGGTGTCGGCGGCGACCCGGCCGCGTGGCCATGAGACGCCCCAGCGGGCGCCCGTCGTGGTCGAGGGAACGCCGTCGAGCCAGTGGAGGCGCACGGGCTCGACGGCGAGGGGCGTGTCGTCGGGCGGGAGCGGGCCGCGCGGGGCGGGTGCAGGCGTCAAGGTTTTGTCCTCGCTCATCGGTCGTCCCCGCGTTCGTGTTCCGTGGGATCCGCGTTCCTCGTACCCCGGGACTCGCGCAGGACGGCCGCGCCATAGGGCGGGAGGCGCAGCTTTCCGCCGGTGATCGCGCCGGGGGGTTCGAGGAGGTCGACGGGGGCGTTCGGGGTGTCGCCCAGGGCGACGGTGACCTCCTCAGGGGTGTGGTTGATGAGGAAGAGGTGCTCGGTGCCGTCGGCGCCGCGGCGGCGGGCGGCCTCCACGCCGTCGGTGGTCTCGAGGACCGGGGTGACCCCGGCGCCGGTGACGCTCGCGAGGACGACGCGGCGCAGGGTGTCGGGGTCGGGCGAGGTGCCCAGGTAGGTGGCGGTGCCCGCGCCGTGACGGTGGCGGGTCACGGCGGGCACGCCCTTGAGCTCGCCTTCGGTGTAGGTGGCCAGGGCCTCGGCGCCGTCGAGCTCGATGACGTCCTGCCAGTCGTGGGCCGTGCCCGGGTGCCCGGCGTGGCCGAGTCCATGGGTCTCGCCCGGCTGGAGGGGGTTGAACTCGTCGATGTGGATGCCCAGCACGTCGCGGAACGCCCCGGGGTGGCCGCCGTCCCGCACCCGGTCGTGTTCGTCGACGATGCCCGAGAAGTAGGACATCAGCAGATGCCGTCCGCCATGGACGAAGGCGGTGAGGTTGGCGGCGCCCGCGTCGTCCACCAGGTACAGGTTCGGCACGACGACCAGCCGGTAGGCGCCCAGGTCGTCGTGCGGGTGGACGAAGTCGACGGGGATGTTGGCGTTCCACAGCGGGCGGTAGTGGTCGAGGACGCGGGCCTTGAGGTCAAGGTCCTGGGAAGGGTGGTTGGGCCCCTCCACGGCCCACCAGTTCTCCCAGTCCCAGACGATCGCGACCTCGGCGGGGTCGCATGTGCCGCCGACCAGGTCCGCCAGGTGCGTCAGGTCCCGGCCCAGCTCCTTCACCTCACGCCACGTGCGGGTGCGGGTGCCGCCGTGCGGGAGCATCGCGGAGTGGAAGGGTTCCGCCCCGGCGCGGGACTGGCGCCACTGGAAGAACATGACGGAGTCGGCGCCGCGGGCGACGGCCTGGAGGGAGAGGACGCGCATCCGCCCGGCCGCGCGGGCGGAGTTGCGGCGGCGCTGGACGTTGGCGCCGGTGGCCGACTCCATCACCAGCCATGGCCTGCCGCCGCGCAGGGAGCGCATCAGGTCGAACTGGTAGGCCGCGTGGATCTGGCCCTCGGGATCCCAGGTGTTGGGGTAGACGTCGATGGAGACGACGTCCTCATCGGCGGCCCAACGCCGGTAGTCGAGTTCCTTGAACGCCCCCATGAAGTTGGTCGTGACCGGCAGGTCCGGGCTGTGGCGGCGGACGATGTCCCGCTCGGCGAGGAAGCACTCGAGCGAGGCCGCGTCCGCGAACCGGTGGAAGTCGAGTCGCTGCCCCGGGTTCGGGCCGGACAGCTGTCGGCCCACCGGGGTGCCGACGTGGTCGAACGAGTCGTAGCGCTGCCCCCAGAACGCCGTGCCCCACGCCTCGTTCAGGGCGTCGACGGTGCCGTAGCGGGCGGCCAGCCACCGGCGGAAGTGGGCGACCGAGGCGGGGCAGTGGCACGCCCGGCCGATGTACTCGTTGCCGATGTGCCACATGGCGAGCGCCGGGTGGTCGGCGTAGCGCTCGGCCAGCCGCTCGGTGATCCGCGCCGCGTGGTGGCGGAAGACGGGGGAGGAGACGCAGTACTGGTTGCGGGCGCCGAACCGGTAGACATGGCCGTCGGCGTCGACCGGCAGCGTCTCGGGGTGGACATGGGCCAGCCAGGACGGCGGTGCGGCGGTGGGCGTGGCCAGGTCGACGCCGATGTCCGCCTGGGCCAGCAGATCCATGACCTCGTCGAGCCAGCCGAACGCGAAGACGCCAGGGCTCGGCTCAAGGAGTCCCCACGAGAAGACCCCCACGGTCACCAGGTTCACCCCGGTCTCCCGCATCAGGCGGACGTCCTCACGCCACACCTCCTTGGGCCACTGCTCGGGGTTGTAGTCACCGCCGAACGCCAGGCCCCGAAGGCGGTGCCTCAGGCCGGTGAGGCGCTCCTCGGCGCGGTCGGGGTGGGACATGCGCTTTCCTCTCTTCTGCCAGCTCTTCATGCCTGCCAGCTCTTCATGCCTCGGGTGTCACAGGGCACGTCGGACGTCTTCGAGCGACTCCCCGATCAGGGCCAGGTTCTGGATGGCGGCCAGCCCGTACTGCGCGGCGTCGTTCGTGGTGACGCCCGGCAGCTCCGTCACGGGCTCGGCGACGTTCGGGCCCTGGACGTGGACGGGCAGCCGGTCGGGGTCGAGCTCGTTGAGGTTCTTCCGGTTCCCCGCTCCCGTGAGGAAGATCCGCCAGGCCCGCTCGGCCAGGTTCCGGTCGCCGAGCTTGTGGGCGGCCC
Source organism: Streptomyces radicis (assembly GCF_003626575.1). GTDB lineage: Bacteria > Actinomycetota > Actinomycetes > Streptomycetales > Streptomycetaceae > Streptomyces > Streptomyces radicis. The sequence continues at coordinate 626,044 of NZ_RBDY01000001.1, forward strand.
AGGCCAGCAGCCGGGTGTGCGGGACCTCGGAGAACGCCTCGCCGCTGTCCAGCCAGACCGCCCAGGTCTCCGTCTCCTGCTGCTCGGCGGGCGCCAGGCACAGTCGGCAGAAGTCGAGCCACGCCGCCTCGAACTCGGGCACGTCCACCAGGTCGAGGATCTCGGTGACGACCTCGACGATCCCGAAGAGCGCGCTCAGATGGGAGATGTACCTGCGGTCCCCTGTGGTGTCGAAGCGCCCGGTGGCCGTGTCGAAGTGCGCGATGCCCGTGAGGTAACGCCGCGGCATGCGCCCGATGTCCGTCATCGTCTCGACGATGCGCCGACGGGCCAGCGGGTCGCCTGTCCGTTCCCACTGGGTGAGCCAACTGGCGAGCAGCGCGCCGTAGTCGATGCCGAGGTCGACCTCGAGGGCCCCCGGGTCGAGCGGCCTCAGCCCCTTGCGGGATCCGACCGCGCGGTTGCGGTCCAGGTCGATCAGGGTCTGATCGGTGACGGCGACCTCGTCGAGCAGCTCACCGGTGCGTTCGTCGGCGGTGAGGAAGTGGTGGAACCGGCGGTAGACGGCGCTCGAGACGCGCAGCTGCTTGCACGAACAGCCCCAATGCTGGACGTTGTGCCGCGTGCCGAACCCCGCGAACGGGCCCGCGTGGTAGACGTCGACCTCCCCGGTGTGGCGGGTCATCGCCTCGGCGAGGCGGAAGGTGGCGGCGTCGCCGGTGCGCAGGAACGACAGCCACAGCCACAGGTCGGGCGAGAACTCGGAGTTGGCCCAGGCGTACCCGCCGATGTCGTAGCGCCACGTGTGACGGTCGGCGTCGTAGGTGTGCATGATGTCGCCGTAGTCCCAGAACCCGTACCACCTGCGCTCGTCGACCTGGTCACGGTAGTGGTCCACGAGCAGGTCGAGCCGGTCCTCGATCGCGGCGGCCGTCGCGCTGGAGCGGTCGGGCAGCGACCAGGTGCCGAAGACCCCCGCCGCCTTGATCCGCTCCGGCGGGCAGACGAGCTGGGGCGGCCTGGCGCAGGCGTCGGCGCGGGCGTCGAGGGACGCGTGGTCCGCCGTGGCACCGGCCGCTCGCAGGGTCAACTCGTGTGTGCGGCCGACGCCGTGCGCGTCCCCGAAGCCGGGCTTGTAGTCCTCGTAGGTCACCCCGACCGCCTCGCGCTGCTCGTCCCGCGTCCGCTGGTGCTCGCCGTCGTGGTAGAAGCGCACATCCATCGGGCGGGCCTCGGGCGACCACAGCCAGGTCGTCAGGGAGGCCACGTCGGTGGCCGCGTCGCGCACGTCGATCTGGGTGGGGTGGGACTGCCAGAATCCGCGCAGCCCCATCTCGAGGCCGCCGTCGCCGCTGCCGAGGTAGGCGTAGCCGCGCGAGCGCGTGCCGCCCGGCACGGTGATCCAGCCGTGGCCACGTCCCGTGCGCTTGCGGACGGTGTAGCCGTCGGCACTCAGCTGCTCCAGGGTCCAGTCGTTCCACGTCGGAACGTGCCGGATGATCCGCCGCCACGAGTCGGGAGCCCCGAGCGTCGGCCTGCCGTCGGTGTGCCGCCCCGTCGCCAGGACGACCGCGCGCACCGGCCCGCTCTGCTCGACGCGGACGGACTCGACCCGCCCTTGGAAGGCGGCGCGGTGACGCCCCTCGGGGTCGTCGGCGCGCTCGGCGCCCCCGCCCCCGCCGCCGCCACAGCCGGTGAGGCCGAGCCCCAGGGCGGACAGGGAACCGGCGAGGAAGGTGCGGCGGCCGAGCGCGGGACGGGTGGATCGTCCGGGGATTGCGGTCATGTCGAGCTCCGTTTCAGGACGCGTCATCGCGCCCTTTTCGTGCCTTCGAGCAGATGTCAGGGGGTGGTCTTCGCCGCCGGGCGCGGATCGGCGAGCCGGGATTCGTTCTCGGCGAAGAACCGGAGCGCCAGCCATGTGCTGAGGAAGCACCACGCGCCCACCGCGACGAGCAGCGGCAGGATCGTGAGGCGGGACGACGCGTAGGCGAGGGCCGCCGGCACGAGCAGCTGGAGGACGCTGGGAACGGGGTTGGCCAGCGCGAACCTGAGTCCCTTCGTGAGGAACTGTCGGCGTGGCACGTCGTAGTGGACATACAGGCCGGGCAGCCAGCAGCCGACCGCCACCAGCACCACGAGTGCGGCGAGGGTGGACAGCCGCGGCACCGCGGCCTCGGGCCCGGCGGCGGAGAAGAGGACGTAGTTCCAGCCCAGCGCCGCCCCCAGCACGGCCGGGGGCAGCAACGCCACGTTCGCCCCGACCAGTTCGGCGCGCCAGGTCCTGGCGAACGTGGCCACCGGTCGGCGCGGCCGCCCGGCGAGGTGCTCGCGGACGCAGTGCGCGGCCGCGACGGTCGCGGGGGCCGCCCCGAGGACCACGCCCCCGAGCAGCGTGAAGAGCAACCACAGGGCGTTCAGCCGCGCCATCAGCGAAACGACCGAGCACGCCTCGTACAGCCGAATGGTCCAGTGCTCGCCCGAGCGTGACACGTCGTCGACCGCGGCTGGGCGCGCGAGTCCGATCTTCTCCATGGGACATCCCCCTCCTCCCTGAGGCCCTCGGGCACGGACGGTTGCGGCCTGGCGTGCGGGTGGGCGCGCTGTGGTCGCCTCTGGAAATGTCTTCCAAAAATTTCTGCTGCCGGATAACATCACGCCCAGATGGGTCGGTCAAGCCTGCCTGCACGGAAACCTTCGGAAACTCCAGAGGGTGTCGCACCCCGCGGGACGGGACGCGTCACCCCACGCGACGAGACCGCGACAGCCCGAGGACGCCGGGCGCGTCGCGCGTCCCTCCGGTCGAGGAAAGGCAAGGTCGCATGCGATGCCGCTTGATGACACGGGTCGTGCCGACGCGGAAAGCACCCCGATCGTGTCGGGGATGTCCCCCGATCCGTCGATCTGCCGGACGGACGAGGGCTACTTCCTGGCGCACTCGTCGTTCGAGTACAGCCCCGGCGTGCCCGTCTGGCACTCGCCCGACCTGGTGAGCTGGCGCCAGGTCGCCAACGCGCTGACGAGCGACGACCAGTTCCCGGCGGGCCGGTCGTCGGCGAGCCGCGGAATCTGGGCCCCCACACTGCGACACCGCGACGGGACGTTCTGGCTGATCACCACGAACATGGACGACCCACGCGGCGGCCATCAGGTCTACCGCGCGACCGACCCGGCGGGCCCGTGGTCCGCGCCGGTCCACCTCACCGAGCTCAACGGCATCGACCCCGACCTGGCCTGGGACGACGAGGGGGTCTGCCTGGTGTCCTACTGCTCATGGTCCCACGGCGCAGCCGGTATCCGGCAGGTCGCGGTGGACCTGGCGAGCGGCAAGCTCATCGAGGAGCCGCGATGGATCTGGCACGGCACCGGGCTGAGCCATCCCGAGGGGCCGCACCTGTACCGGCGCGGGAGCTGGTGGTACCTGGTCATCGCCGAGGGCGGCACCGAGCGGGGCCACGTCGTGTCGGTCGCGCGCTCACGCGGCCCGCGCGGCCCTTTCGAGTCCGCGCCGCACAACCCCGTCTACACCCACCGCGGCATCCGGCACCCGGTCCAGAGCGTCGGCCATGCCGACCTGGTGGAGCGCCCCGACGGGACATGGGCGGCCGTTCATCTCGGCACACGCCCGCGCGGCGGCACCCCGCGCTTCCACGTCAACGGGCGGGAGACGTTCCTCGCCGACGTGTCCTGGGCCGAGGACTGGCCGCACTTCGCGCCGGCGAAGGCGCGCGTCCCCTTGGGGCAGCGGGACTTCGAGGACGCGTTCGCCGCGCCCGCGCTCGACCTCAGGTGGGTCTCGCCGGGGGCCCGCCCTGAGCGATTCGCCCGCGGCGTGCCCGAGGGTGTGGTCGTGGGGCACGCGCCGAGCGGGAACGGCGAGCCGTCAGGGCTGTTCGCCCGGGTCGCCGGGGACCACTGGGAGGCCGAGTTCGTCCTCACGCCTGGCAGCGCCGACTGCACCGTCGCGCTCCGGCTCGACGGCCGCCACTGGTACGGGCTGCGGGCCGCGGGCGGCGAGGTCACGGCCGTCGCGCGCGTCGGACAGCTCCTGACCGTCCTCGGCACCCGGCCCCTGCCCGACTCCCCTGTCACCCTCCGCGTCCGCTCCACGGAGCCGACCTGGAACGGACCGGACGACATCGAGCTGGGCATCGGAGACGGCACCGGCACCGGCACCGACGTGCTCGGCCGACTCGACGGACGCTACCTCTCGACCGAGGTGGCGGGCGGGTTCACCGGCCGCCTGGTCGGCGTGTGGGCCGACTCGGGCGAAGTCCTCGTCCACCGGGCCCGGTTCACCGAACGGCGTGCCTGAGGCGGGCCGAACGGGTCAGGCGTCAGGACGGGTCGTCAGGGCGACTCGTCCGCCCGGGCGCGCGCGGCGACGCCGACGTCGAGCGTTCCTGGTGCGCCCGCCTGCTGACGCGCCACGTCCACCCGCGCGGCGCGGGGCGACGAGTCGGGGAGGGGCGCGGCCAGGGCGACGGCGGTCGACTCCCGCGGGATCAGGTCGCACTCGATGGTGGTGACCCCGGCCGTTCGCGTCCCCTTCTGGATCGCCTCGACCATCTTCTCCGCGGCCACCATGCCGACCTCGGTGAGGTTGAGATCGATGCTCGACAGCTGCGGGCGATTGGCCTCGACCATCACCGTCCAGTTGTCGAAGCCGATGACGCCGACCTCGTGGGGGACCATGATCCCCAACGTCTGGAGCATGCCGGTGGCGCCCCGGGCGATCATGTCGTTGCCGCAGATCAGGCCATCGATCCGGGTGCCGCTGTGGATCAGCTGCATCGTGGCCTGGCGGCCCCACTGCTCGCCCCACGGGCCGCAGAGTGGCTCGGCGGCCAGGGAGAGGCCGTGCTCGGCCAACACCGAGAGCACGGCGGCGGTCTTGATCTTGGCGGCGTCCTCGCGCCGGGGGCCGAAAACGCAGGCGATGTGGCGCCGACCGGTCGCGATCAGGTGGCGAGCGGTCATCTCCGCCCCGCCCCGGTCGTCCGGCACGACGGAGACGTCGTCGGGATCGGTCGAGGCGCGCATCATGTACACCACGGGCACGTCGATCGCGCCGCGCAGGGGAGGACGTCTCGGGCCCCCGCTGCCGCTCCCGGCCACGAGGATGCCGTCGACCTGACGTCTGAGCAGCGATTCGACGAAGTGCTGCTCGCGAATGGGGTCGCCCCGGCCGTCGCACAGGAGGAACGCGATGTCGTGCTCGGCGAACTTCTCCATCGCCCCGAGCAGCAGGGGCGATGTGCGCCGCTTGCTGAACGCCTCCTGCGTGACCAGGCCAACGGTGAGGTTCCGTGCGGCAGGCCGCTCGTTGGGCACATGCCTGGTCCTGAGGTCGAGCTCCCTGGCGGCCGCGAGAATGCGTTCACGCGTGTGGGGGTGGACCGCTCCTCTGCCTGACAGGGCTTTGGACACGGTGCCAGGTGAGACGCCGGCCAGAGCGGCGACATCGCGCGCGGTTACCCGCTTTCGGTTGGCCATGGGGCGACTGTATCAGCGCTTTCCTAAAGTTTCTGTGCCGGTTTCCGGACGGTCGGCTTTCGTGTGGCGCGTTTGACGCGGGTGAGGGAAAGGTCCGGACGTCGCCTCCCGAGGCGGGCCCCCGCGCAGGGCGTGCGCGGGCGGCCCGCGCCCGGCGGCCGGGTCAGTGGGGTGCGGGTGTGGCGGCCGATGTCGCCCTCGTCGGCTCGGCGTTCAGTTCGCGCAGGTCGCGGCCCCGGGTCTCGCGGGCCGCGAGCAGGGCCAGCACCGTCAGGACCGCGGCGGCGGTGACATAGAGCGAGATCAGCGAGGAGCCGCCGGAGGACTGGAGGAGCGCGGTGGCGATCAGCGGCGCGGGAGCACCCGCGGCCACCGAGGCGAACTGGGCGCCGATGGACGCCCCCGAGTACCGCATCCGCGTCGCGAACAGCTCGGAGAAGAACGCGGCTTGGGGCGCGTACATCGCGCTGTGGAAGACCAGGCCCACGGTCACCGCGAGCACCAACGCCGCGAACGACTCGGTGTCGATGAGGGCGAAGAACGCCCACGCCCACACCCCGGTGCCCACCGCGCCCCCGAGATAGACGGGCTTGCGACCCACCCGGTCCGACAGCGCCCCGAACACCGGTATCAGGCCGAACTGGACGGCCGAGCCGATCAGCACGGCGTTCAGCGCGGTCTGTTCCGCCAGGTCGAGGTGGTCGACGCAGTAGACGAGAACGAAGGTGGTGATGACGTAGTACGAGATGTTCTCGGCCATCCGCGCGCCCATGGCCACCAGGACGTCCCGCCAGTGATTGCGCAGCACCGCCAGGATCGGCGGCTGCTCCTCCTGCGCGGCCCGCTCCTCGGCCTTGCGCGCCTCGGCCTTCGCCAGCGCCTCCTGGAAGACGGGCGACTCGTCGACGGAGATCCGGATCCACAGGCCGACGAGGACCAGCACCGCGGAGAGCAGGAAGGGGATCCGCCACCCCCACGACTCGAACGCCGCGTCGCTCAGCAGCGTGGTGGTGAGGGAGAGCACGCCGACGGCGATCAGGTTGCCCGCGGGGGCGCCACCCTGGGGCCAGGACGCCCAGAATCCACGCCGCTCCGCGTCGCCGTGCTCCGAGACCAGCAGCACGGCGCCGCCCCACTCGCCGCCGAGGGCGAAGCCCTGGAGCAGCCGGAGCGCGGTCAGCAGGAGCGGCGCGGCGACGCCGATGGTCGAGTAGCCGGGCACGCAGCCGATGAGCGTCGTGGCACACCCCATCAGCAGCAGGCTGACCACCAGCAGCTTCTTCCGGCCGACGCGGTCGCCGTAGTGGCCGAAGACCAGCGCGCCCAGCGGGCGCGCGGCGAACCCGACGGCGTAGGTGAGGAAGGAGAGCAGGGTGCCGGTCAACGGGTCGGACTCGGGGAAGAACACGTCGCCGAAGACCAGGGCGGCGGCGGAGCCGTAGAGGAAGTAGTCGTACCACTCGATGGTGGTGCCGACCAGGCTGGCGGCGACGACGCGGCGCAGCTTGGCGGGGGTCGGCGGGGGAGCGGACGCCGAGGGGGGCGCCGGAGGGGACTCCGATGAGGACATGAACACCACTTCCGTGGGGGTGTGGGGGGACGTGGGGGTGACTCACCCGTGGGGCGGCGATGCGACGGGACCGGTGAGCGCGCGGTCCCGGCCGCCGGGCAGCGGGAGCGGTGCGGGGGGTGCGGGAGGCGGCGCGCGGCACGGGCCGCCGCGGTGGGGGGCGCTGTCCATGGCCGCACAGTAGGAACCACGGTGATCGCCCTCGATGGTGCGGATCCCCACTGTTGATCCACCGTTCATGGCGGTCACCGCCATGTGCCCTCGGCACGGCCAAGGCCCACGCGGCGGGTCGGCGTCACCATCCGGCTTCTCGGCGCGCGCGGTGTCGGACCAGCGGGCGGCGCAGGGTGCCGGATCGTCGGTGTGGGCCACGTGCTCCGACGCGGCGGGTACGGGGGGATGACGCAGAGGTGGGCATGGACTCGCTCGGTGGTCAGCGGACTCGACACCCACGTGATCACCGAGGCGGTGCCTGCGCCGTTTCCCGGCCACGCCAGGAGACATGTCACCACGTCACGCGCGGACCGGCCCCTCGCGCCCGTGCGAAGACCCTGCCTTGCGTACCGATCAGTGCCGACGTAGCGTCGTCAGCGCTGATCGGTACACATGTGAGGGTGGGGGAGGCCGTCTCATGACTGAGAACGACTTGCGTAGCTGGTACTTGCGCTTCGCCGAGACGCTCAACAACCACGAACTCGGCGGCATGGACGAGTTCATCAACGACGAGGTCCTGCTGGACGGCGCCCCCGGCACACGCGACGATGTCGTCGTCGCCCTCCAGGGCATCTTCGACGCCGTTCCCGACTTCCACTGGGAACTCAAGGAAGTGCTGATCGATGGCGACCGCATCGCGGTACGCACGATCAACACCGGCACTCCCGTCAAGGAGTGGCTCGGTGTTCCCGCCACCGGGAAATCCTTCGAGATCAACGAGCTGGTCATCTACACGGTCGGCGACGGTCGATTCGTGAAGATGACGAACTTGCACGATTCGGCCGCGTTGCGTGAGCAACTGACCGCCTGACATCGGGAGCTGGTCGCCGGTTTGACTCGGTGGCCGGAACATGGTTTTGGCTTGCGGCCAGAGAAAGAAGTCGGCGAATCCGGGGTCACCACCGCTTCGGCCCCATGGGTCTCGCCCTGCCGCCCTGCGCGATGTCGGCCATGGGCTGCACGTCGGCAGGGAACGGACAACCAACTCCAGGGGCCAGCTCATCACCAGTCGGTCTGTCCGAATATTACGCGCGGAAGCTGGAGTGGAAGGGCTGCACCGAGTTCGCCACCAGCAAGCGGTAAGCGGAGATCCTCGCGAATCCCGCGGCTCAGCGCGCGCGATTGACAGTGCTGCTCAACTACAACGATCCCCCGGGGAACCACCGCATCCGTTGCGGTCATGCCGGCAAGGCCCGAGGCGACTCACAGGGTTCAGTGGTCTTCACCCCCCCGGCGGCTCCGGCGTCCTCGGCGGCCTGGCAGCCAGCCGTGGGCTGGCCAAGAGCTGTATCACCGAGAAGTTTGGCGTCATCGGATTCGCCCCGGGGGGCGTCGGTGCCACGCACTCAGGACGGTCGGCTCGGTCGGCCGGGCGAGGAGTGCCGTCCCGCCCCCGGACAACGGCCGGGGATGACGCCGCCACGGCGGACGACGACGCGGCCGCCGGTTCCTCAGACGGCCGGTCACCCGGTGTCCGCCGACGCGAGACGGACACCGAGCGACTTCTGGAGATCGCCGGGACAGCGGCCGACGTGCACGGCAAGCTCACCCGCCCGACACCCCACCGTGATCGGAGGACAGCGCCGTGCGGAGGACACCCACGACACCCGCCGAGGTGGACGCCTGGCTCACCGTCCTGCGCCGCCGCGGTCACCTGCACCGCGCCGAGCGGGGACCGGATGGTTCCTGGACGGTGCGACGCCACCGGGACAGCCCTCCTTGGACACTGCATCGCCCGACCCTGGCCATGGACTGGATCGAGGACATCGTCTGGGACATCCGGCCGAGCGACACGGACACGAGCCGGTGAACGACGTCGATCGGGTGGGGCCGCCCCGGAGCCGGATCCTGACCGCGGTCCGGCCACCGGCGGAGCAAGTTGTCGCGTACGACGGTCCTATGGCCCGTCGTACGCAGGCGCCCTCGTTCCGCGACCCCGGACGACGACCTCGAACGTGACGCGCAACTGCCACCGCCCACCCCCGCGTTCCCCGCCCGCACGCCGCGTTGCCATCCACGCGATCCCACGCGGCGCGTCCACAAGCTGACCGTCCGCCTCTCGACCGACGAGAAGGCGGAGATCGCCACCGCCGCCCTCGCGGCCGCCCGAGGCACGATCACCGTGCACACCAACGACCGACTCGACGCCGCGATCGACGAATTGGCCGCCCTCCGCACCCAAGTCGCCCGCGTCGGCAACAACGTCAACCAGATCGCCCGCCTCCACAACGCGGGCGGCCAGTTCCGTCCCGCGGAGCTTCTCCACGCCCTCACCGTTCTCCACCGCGTCCTCGCACGCGTCGACGAGGCGGCCGATGCCCAAGTGCGCAGGCGCGCTTGATGGTCCCGAAGGTCCGGCGTGGCTCGCGCACCCACGGCCTGCTCGCCCATCTCTATGGACCGGGCAGGCGCGACGAGCACACCGATCCGCACCTCGTCGCGAGCTGGGACGGATTCGCCCCCGATCCCGGGCGCGACCCCGAAGCCACGCTCTCCCGACTGACTGCCGTGCTCGACCGTGTCGATGCCCCGGCGTCCGTCACTCACCGACCTGCTCCGGTTGAAGTAGATCTTCAACCTTGCGCCGCCACGCACAGTCGACGCAGTCTGCGGAGCTGCTCGATATGGGGCTCCGCTGCCTCGTCAGTGAGGAGGGCAAGTGCCGCGTCGATCGGCGGCAGCGCCTCGCTGAATTCGTACTTGTCGAGATGGGCCCAGGCGATATCTGTGAGGGTACGCCCCTCGTTGTATCGGTCACCGGCGCTGCGGAAGAAGTCCAGCGCTGTATTCAATTGCGCATGCGCCTCCGAGAAGTGGCTCTGACAGCGCAGCGCGCTTCCCATGTGGCGGCGGAGCAGTGCCCGGGCGCGCTTGGCATGGACGGCGTCGGGGTGGCCTTCACCAATCTGGGCAAGGATGTCGTAGGACTCCTCGAAACGGCTGAAAGCGTGCGATCCGTTCCCCTGGCGCAAGCTGAGCAGGCCCAGCGACTCAACAGCCGTGGCGTGGCTGAGGACGTGTCCCGAGGCCCGCGCGGTACGTACGGCGCGTCGCAGGACGCGCTTGGCCTCTGCCCACCGGTCTCGACCAAGCTCGGTCAGAGCTAGCCCGAGGAGCGTCTGCATCCGAGCGGCGAGCAAAGAGTCGGGGAGATTTTTATCCGCCACTGCCACGCCGATGCGGAGTGCAGGCAGGACTTCTACTTGGCGGCCAGCCTTCAGTTGTGCTGACCACATGGCATCACACAGCCCACAGACCGTATCGAACTCCCTGACGTCCCTGGCGATCGCCACGGCTCGGGTGATCGTGTCGATCTCCGAGACGAGGGCGTTCAACGCCTCAGCGCTGCTGGCAAACGGCGTCTGGGTGAGTCGTTCCCGTAGGTCGTTCACCGGCCATCGTAGCGGGTGGGCGTCATGGTCGGCACGAGCGGCGAAGTGGAGAAGCCAGTTCAAGGATCGCTTGACCACGGCCTTCTTCACGATGAGCCCTTCGCGACCCAGGGCTGTCTTGGCGACGTATTCCTGGATGCTTGGCCGAAAGCTGTAGCGGTCCTCATGTCCAGACTGCCGTTCGAGGAACTGCAAGTCGGCCAGCTGTGTGAGCCACCGTGCGGCGTCGGACTGCGGTACGTCCCCGGCTGCGCTTGCGGCACCGAGGCTGATGTCCGGCCATGGCAGGAACGAGAGCAGGTTGAGGAATCGAGCCAGGTCTGTCTGCAACCGGTGGTATGTGTCCTCGGCACGAAGGCGTCCATCAATGCTGTTGTGCCCGGCTCGTAACGTCGCCACAGTGCGATGCACCACAGCAGCTCCTCCCTGGCATTCGGTTACGAGAGTCGGGTGTTCGTGAAGTGCCTGTTCGAAGGCTCGTTTGCCCATGAGCCGGATGAAGAGCCGCTTCGTGTCGTGTGTGCTCAGCCGACCCACCGGTATCTGTGTCTGAAAGAGGTCCCTCAGGTCGTCACGGGTGGTGGTGGTGACGATCGTGAACACGCTGGCCGTCGAGATGATGTACGGCTTGAGTTGTTCCAATCCTCGGGCATTGTCCAACACCATGATGATGTGGCGATGTGCCATCAGACCGCGGTAAAGCCAGGCGCGTTCCTCCACTCCGGAGGGCATGTCTTCCTCGCGCATGCCCAATTGGCGGAGCAGCAGGCGGTATACGCGAGCCTGAGCCTCCTCGGAGGTATCGACATGGCGCAGGTCTGCGTACAGCGGTACTGGCCCGCCTCGGAGGGGTGCATACCCCCGCAGGGCCCAGCGGGCCGCGATGGTCGTCTTTCCCGAACCATCGTCGCCGAGCAGTAGGACACCGCGGGCAGAACCTGCGAACGGACGTGCGGCGGCTTGGTCCAACATGCGCAGCGCCTTCTCGGCGTTGGTGAAGTAGTCGGCGTGAACGGACGGAGGGAAGTCGGGCGAGGCTGGCCCAGGGGTGAGCTGTTGTTGAGCGAGCCCGACGAGGATTGCGAGCTGTGTGGAAGCTGCGGGGTTGTTGGATGTCTCGCCCGAGAGCCTCAGGAGCGTTGCTACGGGAGGAACCCCTTCCGCAGCCGCGCCATGCCTTCCGAGCACTCGCCCGATGAACGCCGATAATGACGTCCTGAGCCATCGAGCCGCTTCACTGCCAGCCGTACCGGCCGCGTTCACGATGAATGCACTTGCTGGGTCTAAAGCCATCATCTCCCCTTGATTGCCCGCCAAGCCTATCGGTTCGCACCCGAGGCGGGGCTGATCGGCCGCATCCTGGAGAGTGCAGGTGGCGGGAGATTCGCTCCGATCAAGAAGAGAAGGGAGCAGGGCTCTGCATTCGCTGGTCCCACAGGTGCCAGGCTCTTTGGGGCAGGAGCATCACAGCAGCCGCGAACGTACCCACTTGCTTGAGGGACGCTCCCGCTTTTGCCCATCGGGTGCCGTGTCGATCCGTGGCGATTTTCTCTATCCGGCGAAGGCGAGTATGGCATGGCCGTGGGCGTGACCACTGTTCATCCTCCACAACACCATTGCCCAGTTGGGCAGGTTGTGGGTCATCATGTGCGAACGCTACCTTGGATGCATCGCGGATCATCTCCGTGACGTTGAGTCGCCAACCCACCACCGACTTCGGGTCGTGCCCGAGCGAGACCGCTGCGTCGACCACAGCTGTGGTGCGCTCTTGCACGAACTGGAGCGTCCTGGCCACCAAGGCTTCCGATCCCGCGAGCTGTGGAACGTCGTTGACCAGCTTCCTCTCCTCGGAGTAGTTCTCCTTCGCCACCTTCAAGGCGCGTGTCTGGCGCTCCCGTCTCTTCTTCGGGGAGAGAACCCACACGGCTTGGGCAGCTCCTACGAGCCCCGGGCGGCATCAGGCGTTGCCCGACGTTCCCAATCCTCGGTGATCGGAAACATGTGCTCCAGCCGCTGTCTCCGGCCTTCCGCCTCATCCACCACGACGGAAGACTACTGCGTCGGCCATGTCGAAAGCCTGGAGAACGGGAAGGAGATGGTCAACGGCCCCGGCTCGGGCTTGGGAGGTCCGGGGGGGATGGTTGAGGGCTTGCGTGGGCCCGTTGTTGATCGGGTGTTGGCGGCTTGGGTGCGGGGGGAGTTCGAGGGGGTTGGTCGGACCGGGGCGATGGTTGCCTCGGGTGGGAGGCGACGCAGGTCTTCGCCGTGGCGGATGACCGGGGCGGGGTCGACGATGGCCTTGTGCGTCGAGGCGACCAAGTGTTCGGGGATGAGCGAGGTGGCCGTGGCGAACCAGCGGTTTCCGGAGCCGCCGCCGCTCATGAGCCACCGTTCCTCCTCGCCCGTCATCTCGGCCTGGTGCGTCAGGTGGTGGCGGTTCAGCCGGACCTGGGCGAGGCGGTCGGGGGAGCGGTAGACGGCTTCGCCCCGGCCGCTGTCGCGTAGGGCCCAGCCCGCCTGCTCCAGGGGCGTGCCGAGCCGAAGCAGGGCTGGTAGGCCGTTCCGAGACGATCCTGACCCGGCGGCCAGCACCGCCACCACGCGGTGGTCGAGCAGGTTATCGCCCACGGCAAGGTGGAAGCCTGGGCCTGCCTGCCCTCCCATCGTGACCGACAGCTCGGCCTGGACCCACCTCAGCGTCAGGGATTCCTCCGCTGTTCGATCAGGAAGAGTGGTGGGCCCTCATGGCCACGCCGTCGCCCTCCCCGGGCAGCACTGTCGTTGGCCAGGGCCGATGTACACACGGGGGCTACCGCAGAATGCTGTGGTCGAACCGCGACCCGGGCGGCGATCAGTGATCGGACGATCAGCTATGCCTCACCGCCGAGTGCCCCTGACGGGTGATCTGCTGGTGGCACCCCGTCTTGGTGACTTCCCGTTGTCAGAGCCGGGGAGCTCTGCCCGTGAGTTCCTTCCACCGGGCCGCCGCCTGGGTCCATGCTTTGCGAGCGGCGATCAGTTCGGGGTCGTCCCTGTGTGCCTTCTTCAGCTGTGCGTACTGGGCGTCGGCCTCCTCCACTTGTTGGGGGAGTTCCTCTTTGATCTCACGCCGCTCCTGCGCGATCTCCGCCAGCCGGGCGTCTCGCCGTGTGTAGTGGTCCTCTTCGTTCTCGGCCGCCTCTTCGATCTGTAGAACGAAGGCGCGTAGCCGTGTCTCGTTGTACTGGTCCGGCGGGAACTCCACCATCCTGCGCTTGCCGCGTGGAGGCCGCAGGTAGAGGTAGAGCGAACCCGGTGCGGTACCGGCGAGATCGGGCTGGAGACCCAGCAGAGGCACTGTGTCCTCCGGCTCCGGTTCCGAGTCGGGGGCCCGGCTGTCCTGACCGGCGATCACGACGGCGTGCTGGTGCAGACGCAGAGGACCGAGCCTGTCGAGCTCCGAGCCGGGCTCCCACCTGCGCAACCGACGCTGCTCGGCATCGAGTGCCTTGATCCGGCCGCGTCCGTCCTGCTTGACCCGGGAGACTTCCGCTTGTGCCGTCGCCAGCTCCTTGCTCAGGCCTCGCTCGACCCGCCGCAGCCGGGTGCGCGCTGCGGCGACCTCTTGCCGCGCCGCGCTGTGGTCGGCCCCGAAGGTGTGGTTGCGGTTGCCTGGATAGTGGTAGAGCTGCCGACCAACTAAGAGTATCCCTCCGGCTATGAGCAGCAGCAGCCAGACAACGACCTCCACCAGGTTCACCCCTCCCGAAGAAGCAACCACAGCAGTCTTCCAGCATGGGCGAGTAGGCGCCGGGGGATTGTCGGCGGTCGGCGATGGCGCGGGCCCCGGCCAGCGGCGGGCTCGGCGACCTGGCAACCGGAGAGCGGGCGGTGGCTGGAGCGGACGTGGGAGCCCTCCCGGGGTCACCGTCACCTTTCGGGGTTGCAGGGCGGAGTCTCACCCTTCGGGTGACCACCCCTGGTGCATCGTCCCAGGTCACAGATGGCGTGGGGAATTGAGTTCGATCGCCGGGCAGCGGTTCATCACCATCGTCAGGCCCGCCGCGCGGGTGCGGGCGTAGGCCGCCTCGTCTATCACGTCCAGCTGGAACCAGACCGCCTTCGCGCCGATCGCCACGGCCTCGTCGGCGATCGCGCCCGCCCAGGCGCTGTGCACGAAGACGTCGACCACGTCGACGGGGAAGGGGATGTCGGCCAGCGACGCGTAGCCGCGTTCGCCGTGGACCGTCTCCGCCTTCGGGTGCACCGGAACGATCCGCTTGCCGAACGCCTGGAGGCGGGCCGCGACGCCGAACGCCGGGCGGGTGGCGTTGGAGGAGAGGCCCACCACCGCCCAGGTGTCGCCCAGCTCGGTGAGGATCTTGTCGACCGTCTTGTCGTCTCCGTACATGCCCGGTCAACGACCGTTCCCGCCCGGTCATTCCCGAAGGGCGCCGACCGCTTAGTCTGGCCCGATGGGTGATCGGTATCGGACGGTGGCGCGCGTGGGCGTGCACGAGACGGAGGTCAACCGCTCGCGTTTCCTGTGCGCCCTGGCGCCCGCCGCCACCGAGGACGAGGCGCGCGGCTTCATCGCCGGGATCAGGGCCGAGCACCCCACCGCCTCGCACCACTGCTGGGCCTATGTCATCGGCGCCGACGCCGCCGTGCGCAAGAGCAGCGACGACGGGGAGCCCGGCGGCACCGCGGGGCCGCCCATGCTGGAGATGCTGCTGCGCCGCGACGTCCGGTACGCCGTCGCCGTCGTCACCCGCTACTTCGGCGGCACCAAGCTGGGCGCGGGCGGCCTGATCCGCGCCTACGGCGGCGCCGTCGGTGAGGCGTTGGACGCGCTCGGCACGGTGGCCCGCGAGCGGCAGCGGCTGGCCCGGATCACCGTGGACCACGGGAGGGCCGGGCGCCTGGAGAACGACCTGCGCGCGACCGGGCGGTCCGTGCGGGACGTGGCCTACGGCGCCGAGGTCACCATCGAGATCGGGCTGCCGGAGGCCGATGTCGACGCGTTCACCGCGTGGTTGGCCGGGGCCACGGCGGGTGGCGCGCGTCTCGAGCTGGGCGGGGAGACCTTCGGATCCGGCTGAGGGGGCGTTGTCAGTGGGCGGTGGCAGGATGGCCGTCGTTGATCGACAACGGCGTGAGCGGCTGAGAGGGGTGGGTTTCCGGTGCGCTTCCTGCACACATCCGACTGGCACTTGGGCCGTTCCCTGCACCGGGTCGGCCTGCTCGATGCGCAGGCCGCGTTCCTCGACCACCTGATCGACACGGCGCGTTCCGAGGCGGTCGACGCGGTGCTCGTCGCGGGGGACGTCTACGACCGGGCCGTTCCGCCGCTGGCCGCCGTGGAGTTGTTCGACGACGCGCTGCACCGGCTGGCCGCGCTCGGCGTGCCCACGGTGATGATCTCGGGGAACCACGACTCGCCCCGCCGCCTCGGCGTCGGAGCCGGGCTCATCGGGCGCGCGGGCATCCATCTGCGCACCGACCCGGCCGCGTGCGGCACGCCCGTGCTGCTGTCCGACCGCCATGGCGACATCGCCGTCTACGGCCTGCCCTATCTCGAACCGACGCTGGTGCGCGACGAGTTCGGCGTGGCGGGCGCCGGGCACGCCGCCGTCATCGGCGCCGCGATGGACCGCGTCCGCGCCGACCTGGCCGGTCGGCCGAAGGGCACGCGCGCCGTCACGCTGGCCCACGCGTTCGTCACCGGCGGCCAAGGCTCCGACAGCGAACGGGACATCACCGTCGGGGGCGCCGCCGCCGTGCCGGTGGCGACGTTCGACGGGGCGCACTACGCCGCGCTCGGCCACCTGCACGGCTGCCAGACCCTCACCGACCGCGTGCGGTACTCGGGTTCGCCGCTGGCGTTCTCGTTCTCCGAGGCCGCGCACCGCAAGAGCACATGGCTGGTCGACCTCGACGGGGCGGGCGCCGTGCGCGCCGAGCGCGTCGACTGCCCCGTGCCCCGCCCGCTGGCCCGCGTCCGCGGGCGCCTCGACACCCTGCTGACCGACCCCGCGCTCGCCCCGCACGAGTCCGCGTGGGTCGAGGCCACGCTCACCGACCCCGCCCGCCCCGACGAGCCCATGGCGCGCCTCGCCGACCGCTTCCCGCACATCCTCAGCCTGGTCTTCGAGCCCGACCGCCCGCCCAGCGCGCCCGCCACCTACGCGCGGCGGCTGAGCGACCGCACCGACCAGCAGATCGCCGAGGACTTCGTCGCCCATGTCCGCGGCGGCCAGGGCCCCGACCCGCGCGAGCGGGCCGCGCTGCGCGCCGCCCTGGACGCCGCGCGCCCCCGGGAGGAGTGAAGGGATGCGACTCCACCGGCTCACGCTCACGGCGTTCGGCCCGTTCGCCGCCACCGAACGCGTCGACTTCGACCGGCTCTCCGCCGCCGGGCTCTTCCTGCTGCACGGGCCGACGGGCGCGGGCAAGACCTCCATCCTCGACGCTGTCTGCTACGCCCTCTACGCCTCCGTCCCCGGCGCCCGCCAGAGCGGCGCCGTCTCGCTGCGCAGCGACCACGCCGACCCCGGCACCCCCACCGAGGTCGTCCTCGACCTGACCGTCGGCGGGCGGCGCCTCGAGATCACCCGCCGCCCCGAGCAGGAGCGCCCCAAGCGCCGGGGCACCGGCACCACCCGCGACCGCGCCCGCAGCGTCCTGCGCGAGCGCGACCACGCCACCGGGGAGTGGCGCGCGCTCAGCGGCAGCCACCAGGAGATCGCCGAGGAGCTCGGCCTCCTGCTCGGCATGAGCCGCGACCAGTTCTGCCAGGTCGTGCTGCTGCCCCAGGGCGACTTCGCCCGCTTTCTGCGCGCGGGCGCCGAGGACCGCGCCAAGCTGCTCGGCCGCCTCTTCGACACCCGCAGGTTCGCCGCGGCCGAGGCGCGCCTCGCCGAGCTGCGCGCCGCCGCCGCGCAGCGCGTGCGGACGGGCGACGAGCGGCTGCTCGCCACCGCCCACCGCGTTCAACAGGCCGCCCCGCGCGGCGCGTTGCCCGAGGCGCCCGGCGACGTGGCCCCCGGCGACCTGGCCCCCGGCGACCCGCACCTGGCGGACGCGGTCCTGGCGCGAGCGGCCCAGGCCCGTTGCGCCGCACGGGAGTTCCGCGACATCGCCGCCCTCGCCCTGCACGCCGCCGAGGAAGGGCACGCCGCCGCCCAGGCCCACCACGACGCGACGGCCGAGCGCGCCAGGCTCCAACGCGCCCACGCCGAGGCCAGGAGCCGCGCCGACGCCCTGGCCCTGCGCGCCCCCGAGCGGGAGGAGACCCGCGCCCTGCTGGCCCGCGCCCGCGCCGCCGACGCGGTCGCCCCCGCCCTCGCGCTGCGCGAGGGCGCCGAGGCCGAGCACCGCGAGGCGGCCCGCGCCGAGCGCGCCGCCCGCGCCCCGCTGCCGCCCGAGCTGGCCGAGGCCCCCGCCGCGGCGCTCGCCGAGCGCGAGCGCGCCACGCGCGAACGGCTCGGCGCCCTCACCGCCGCCCGCCGCGCCGAGGAGCGCGCCGCCGACCTCACCGCCGAGCTCGACCGGCTCGCCACCGAGGCCGCCGCCGACGCCGCGCTGCTCGCCGACGCCGAGCGGCGCCTGGCGCCCTGGCCCGAGGAGCACGCGCGCCTGACCGAGCGCGCCGCCCGCGCCGAGCGGGCCACGGCGGAGGCCGAGCGCGCCGCCGAGCGCCTGGCCCGCGCCCGGGAGCGCCTGGCCGCCGCACGCCACCGCGACCGGCTCGCCGCCGCCGTCGCCGACGCGGAGGAGCGGCTGCTGCGCGCCCGCGAGTCGGCCGCCGACGCCGCCGCCCACTGGCTCGACCTCAAGGAGCGCAGGCTGCGCGGCATCGCCGCCGAGCTGGCCGCCGGGCTGATCCCGGGGCGCCCCTGCGCCGTGTGCGGCTCGCCCGACCACCCCGACCCCACGCCCCAGGCCGACGGCCATGTCGACCGCGCGGCCGAGGACGCCGCCCTCGCCGCACACCGCGCGGCCGACGAGCGCCGCGGCGCGGCCGACCGGGCGCTGGCCGCCGTCCGCGCCGAGCTGGCCGCGGCCGAGGCCGCCACCGGCGGGGACCGCGCCGACGAGCTGGCCGCCGCCGTCGCCCCGCTGGCCGACGCCGAGGCCGCCGCGCGGGCCGAGGCCGCGGGGGCGCCCGCCGCCCAGGCCGCGCTCGCCGAGGCCGAGCGCGCGCACGAGCGGCTGGTCGCCCTGGGCCACGCCATCCGGCGCCGCACCGCCGCCCGCGCCTCGCGCCACGAGGCCCTCACCGCCGAACGGGCCGCGCTGCGCCCTGAGTTCGCGCACGAGAGCACCGAGGGCAACGGGGGCGGCGGACGGGTCGGCCTCGCCGCGCGCGTCGCCGCAGCCTCCCGCCTCGCCGACGCGCTCGCCCGCGCCGCGAGCGCCGCCCGCGCCGCCGAGCAGAGCGCCGACCGGCTCAAGCAGGCGGACGCCACCGCCGCCGACGCCGCGTACGGCGCGGGGTTCGAGACGCCAGGGGCCGCGGCCGACGCCCTGCTGACCCGCGCCGAGCAGCGGGCGTCGCAGGACCGCCTCGACACATGGACGGCCGAGGAGGCGTCCCTCGCCGCCGTCCTCACCGACCCGGACACCGCGGCCGCCGCCCACGCGCCGCCCGCGGACCCCGTCGCCGCGGCGGCCCGACTTGCCGCCGCCACCGGCCGGTTGCGCGCCGCCGCCGCGGCCGAGTCCGCCGCCACCGCCCGCTGCGCCGAGCTCGACGCCCTGGGCGCCCGCGCCGCCGATGACGCCGCCGCGCTGGCCCCGTTGCGTGACGAGAGCCGCCACATCACGCGCCTGGCCGGGCTGACCGCGGGCACCGCCCCGGAGAACGAGTACCGGATGCGCCTGGAGACCTATGTGCTGGCCGCCAGGCTCGAACAGGTCGCGTCCGCCGCCAGCGTCCGCCTGCACCGCATGTCCGCCGGCCGCTACGCCCTGGTCCACTCCGACGCCAGGGCGGCCCACCGCGCTCGCTCCGGCCTCGGCCTGCGCGTGATGGACTCCTGGACCGGGCGCGCCAGGGACACCGGGAGCCTGTCGGGCGGCGAGTCGTTCTTCGTGTCCCTCGCCCTGGCCCTCGGCCTCGCCGACGTCGTCGCCGAGGAGGCGGGCGGCCGACGCCTCGACACGCTGTTCATCGACGAGGGCTTCGGCAGCCTGGACGAGCAGTCCCTCGACGAGGTCCTCGACGTCCTCGACGGGCTGCGCGAGCACGACCGCAGCGTCGCCATCGTCAGCCATGTGCCCGATCTGCGCGGCCGGATCCCCGCCCAGCTCCAGGTTCTCAAGACGCGCCGGGGCTCCACCGTCGTCCACCGCGCCACGCCCGAAGCCCCCTGACCCCGCGGGGCGCGCACCACAACGCACGCGCCCCGCCATGCTCCGAAGCGACGCCTCCCGAGCAGCGCCTCCCGAGCGACGCCTCCCGAGCAGCGCCTCCCGAGCGACGCCGACGGGACGACGCCTCAGAGGATCGACAGCTCGGCCACCAGGTCGTCAAGGCCGAGCGACCCCTGCGACAGCGCCGCCATGTGCCAGCGCTTGGCGTCGAACGCCGCGCCCCTGGCCCGCCGCGCCGCCTCCCGGCCGCGCAGCCAGGCGCGTTCGCCCAGCTTGTAGCCGATGGCCTGCCCCGGCAGGCCCAGATAGCGCACCAGCTCGCTCTCCACGAAGTCCGCGGGGCGCGAGTTGTGCCGCCCGAAGAACTCCTGCGCCAGCGCGGGCGTCCAGCGCGCGCCCGGCTCGAACGGCGAGTCGTCGGGGATCCGCAGCTCCAGGTGCATGCCGATGTCCACGATGACGCGCAGCGCCCGCATCATCTGGCAGTCCAGATAGCCCAGGCGCCGCTCGGCGTTGTACAGGAAGCCGAGCTCGTCCATCAGCCGCTCCGCGTACAGCGCCCAGCCCTCGGCGTTCGCGCTGACCATGCCGACCGTCGTCTGGTACCTGGACAACTGGTCGGCGACGTGCACCCACTGCGCCAGCTGGAGGTGATGCCCCGGCACGCCCTCGTGGTACCACGTGGACACCAGGTCGTAGACGGGGAAACGGGTCTGGCCCATGGTCGGCAGCCACGTGCGGCCAGGCCGGGAGAAGTCGAGCGAGGGGCCGCTGTAGTGGGGCGCGGCGGCGCTGCCGGGCGGGGCGATCATCGACTCGACCCGCTTGACCCGGTCGGCCAGCTCGAAGTGCGTGCCGTCGAGCGCGCTGATCGCGTCGTCCATCAGCGCTTGGAGCCACTGCCGCACCTCCTCGACGCCCTCGACGGCCTCGCCCTCGGTGTCCAGGTGGCGCAGCGTGTCCCAGGGCGAGGCGCCCGGCAGGATCTTCCCCGCCTCGGCCACCATCTCCGCGTGCAGCCGGTGGAACTCCGACCAGCCGTAGGCGTAGGCGTCCTCGAGGTCGAGGTCGGTGCCGTTCCAGTACCTCACCCAGCGGGCGTAGCGCTCGGCCCCGACGATGTCGGGGGAGCCGTCGACGGCGGGCGCGTAGGTGTCCCGCAGCCACGCCGCGAGCCGCGCCACCCCGGCCGCCGCGTCGCGCGCCCCCGCGTCGAGCTCCGCGCGTAGCGCCTCGGGCCCCGCGGCCACGAACGTCCCGAACCAGCCGCCGTCGCCGCCCCGCGTCCACTCCCCGAGCTGCCCGATCACCGTCTCGACCTGCCGCGGCCCGGCGGGCAGCGAGCGGGCCAGGCCCTCGGCGAGCGACGCCCTGTACCCCTCGAGCGCCTCGGGCACCGCCCGCAGGCGCCGCGCCACCGCGGCCCAGTCGTCGTCCGTCTCGGTGGGCGCGATGGTGAACGCCTCCCGCACGAAGTGGACCGGGGAGCTGAGGTTGCTGACCGCGCGCAGGCCCTCGCCCGCGTCGTGCACCGCGAGCTCGGCGGTCAGCCGCTCGCGCAGCAGCCGCGCGCAGCGCCGCTCGGCGTCGCTGTCCCCGCCGGGCCGCGCCTCGGCCGCGGGCAGCCGGTCGAGGGTGCCGCGGGCCAGGTCGGCGAGGGCCCGCTGCCCGTCGGGTGAGAAGTCGGGCAGCCGGTCGGCGGTCTCCGGGACGCCGAGCCAGGTGCCGAGGATCGGGTCCAACGCGACCAGCTCGTCGACATAGGAGTCGGCGAGCCGACGCGGAAGCGGAGCACGGGGGTCTTCTGACATGCACCCATCCTGATACGTCGGACGGGTGTTCGTCACCACCCGCCCTGGGCGGGCAGCACCACGGGGAGCTGCGGCTGGCAGCCGCCCGGCGCCAGGCGCGCGGACAGGACCAGGCTGCCGTCGGTCGTCTGCCGCTCCAGCGGCAGGCCCGTGGCGTTCACCACGGCGCGCATCACGGCGGCCATCGCGGCGTTGGCCGGGCCGGTCACCAGGTACACGGCCTCGTGGCGGGCGTGGACGGCCAGCCCGATGAGGCGGCGCAGCAGCGCCGAGCCGATGCCCCGCCGCTGCCAGTCGTCCGCGACCAGCAGCGCGACCTCCGACTCCTCGCCGTCGAACAGCAGGTGTCCGAGGCCCACGATGTCGCCCTCGCCGGTGACCGCGGCGACGCTGCGGCCCATGGCGGGGTGCAGCAGGTGCGGCAGCAGTGCGTCGGCCTCGGGCGAGGAGGCGCGGTAACGCCCGGCCAGCGTGCGCTCCGAGCAACGGGCGTGCAGCGCGAGCGCGTCGGGGAGGTCGCCGGGACCCGCGGCCCTGAGCAGGATCTCCCGGCCCTCGGCCGTCACCGCCGTGCGGGGCTCTGGCACGGCGTCCACGCCCCGGGCCACGAGCGGCGGACAGGCACGCCCCGACGCGTAGCCTCCCGTGGTCCGAAGTCGACCGTGCGGGAAGCGGATCGAGGAGCCGGAAGTGTCGGAGTCTGCTGCCATGGAAGCACTCTCGCGTTCGGTTATTGCGTGATCACGAACGCCCTGTGACCGAAGGGTAAAGGCGCTTACGCGTGAATTGCGCTCTTTGGTGCCCGTGGTGCGGCTGGTGGCTCGCGCACCGCCTCGCCGAGCAACCTCACCGCCCGAACGATCCGGGCGGGCGTCACATGGGCGTAACCGAGAACCAGCCGCACCCGGTCGTCCCCCGACACCGTACCTCCCAACTCCCGTGGTGTGCGCACCGATACCCCCGCCTCGGCCGCCCACTTCAGGAACCGCTCGGCCTCGCGCTCGACGGCGGCGACCGGCCGCGCGCCCCCACGCCCCCGCGCCCGACGAGGCCGCAGCGCCCCGACTGGACAGCGCCGAGGCCACTCGGGTGGGATGACCCCGTGGCACACGACCCGCCCGAGCCGGCGCTCGCCGTCTTCCAGGAGCACCGTCCGACGCTGTTCGGCGTGGCCTACCGGATGCTCGGGCGGGTCGCCGACGCCGAGGACATCGTTCAGGAGGCGTGGCTGCGCTGGTCGGCGGCCGACCGCGACGACGTCGAGGAGCCCCGCGCCTATCTCGTGCGGATCGTCACCCGGCTGTCCATCGACCGGCTGCGGCAGGTGACGGCGCGCAAGGAGACCTACGTCGGTCCCTGGCTCCCCGAGCCGCTGCCCACCGACCGCGCCGTCGCCTGGCAACAGGCCGCGCCCGAGGGCGCCGACCGCGCCGTCATGGCCGAGACCGTCTCGTACGCGGTCCTGCTGGTCATGGAGTCGCTGTCCCCGCTCGAGCGCGCGGTGTTCGTGCTGCGCGAGGCGTTCGGGCTGCCCTACGCCGAGATCGCCGCCGCCCTTGGCAGGGGCCAGGACGCGGTGCGGCAGCTCGCCGGGCGCGCGCGCCGCCACATGGCCGAGCGCCGCCCCCGCTACACCGTGGACGCCGAGCAGCGGCGTGACCTCACCGAGCGCTTCCTCGCCGCCGCGCTCGAGGGCGACATCGAAGGGCTGATGTCCATCCTGGCGCCCGACGTCACGCTCGTGGGCGACGGCGGCGGCAAGGCCAAGGCGCCGCCCCGCGCGATCACGGGCGCGGACAAGGTCGGCCGCTTCCTCTCGGGCATCGCCCGCCGCCCGCCCGCGGCCCCGGCGTTCCACGTGGTCGAGATCAACGGCGCCCCCGCGCTGCTGGTCACCACCGAGGGCCGCCCGTTCGGCGTCTTCCAGCTCGGGGTGGACGAGGACGGGCGCGTGCGGACCGTCTACCTCGTGGCCAACCCCGACAAGCTGGCCCACCTCGCGCCGCCCGAAGGCCCAGGCCCGCTCGCGCCGTTCGCACCCAGGAACGGCGAAGGCTGACGTTACGTCAGGGGCGAGCGGGGCGTTACCGGTTCGTGAAACGTTCGCACCCGGGCCGACCCCGGGACGGCTGGTGTTCTCCCGCGCTGCGGCCTGCGTCCAGTCGCGTCGCGAAAGATCCGTTCAGCGCCGGCCGACGGCGCCGGCACTCGCGCCGACGACTCACCGGAGAACCCCCCATGTTGAGTTTCCCCTCGCGAAAACACAGCAGCCTCCGCGTCGCCCTCACGGCCCTCACGACCCTCGCGGTCGCCGCGGCGGTCGCGACGTTCCCGACCCCCTCCACCGCCACCCCGCACTCGGCCCCCGAGGACTGGGACGACTCCGCCTACCGCGGCCGGATCGAGGTCGTCCGCACCTCCGAAGGCCCGGCCGACCCGGCGTTCCTGACCGGCACGGTCTTCGTCGACCAGGACCGCGACAGCGAGAGCGACCGCGGGGAGCGCGGCCTCGCCGGCGTCACCGTGTCGAACGGCCGCGACGTCGTGACGACCGACCGCCAGGGCCGCTACCGGCTGCCCGCGTACGACAATATGACGGTCTTCATCACCCAGCCGTCCGGCTACCAGGTGCCGGTGGACGAATCCAACGTCGCCCAGTTCCACTACAACCACCTCCCCGAGGGCTCGCCCGAGCTGCGCTACGGCGGCATCGCGCCCACCGGCGCCCTGCCGGACGCGGTCAACTTCCCGGTCGTCCGCAGCCAGCTCACGCGCGCGCAGGAGCAGCACTGCGTGATCGCGGGCGACCTCCAGACCTACGACAGGACCGAGGTCGAGTACGCCCGCCGCGGCGCGATCGCCGACCTCGCCGAGCGCCGCGACAACCAGGGCTGTGGCACCCTCTTCATCGGCGACGTCGTCGGCGACGACCTGTCGCTCTATCCGGACGTCAAGGAGCTGACGAGCCTGACCAACGGCCCGGCCCGCTTCCTGCCCGGCAACCACGACCTGGACTTCGACGCCACGACCGCGGAGCACTCGTTCGACACCTTCCGCGCCCAGCTCGCGCCCGCGTACTACTCGTACGACATCGGCGACGTGCACGTCGTGGCCCTCAACACCGTGCGCTACCCCTGCACTCCGGACGTCGACAACGCCGACGGCCGCCGCCCCGAGTGCGACGACCCCGAGAACGCGCCCCGCTACAACGGCCGCCTCGACGAGCACCAGCTCGCCTGGCTCGAGCGCGACCTGGCCGCGGTCGACGACGACACGCTCGTCGTGGTCGCCGGCCACATCCCGCTGCTGACGTTCGCCGACGAGGGCAGCGCGATCCACCAGGTCGACCAGGTCCGCGAGGTCTACGACCTGCTCGAAGGCCGCAGGGCCGTCTCCGTCGCCGGGCACACCCACTCGATCGAGAACATGCGCACCGGCGACCTCGTCCAGGGCTGGAACGACCTCTTCGGCGTCGAGGGGCTGCCGTTCCCGCACATCACCGCGGGCGCCATCTCGGGCGACTGGTACTCGGGCGAGGTCACCGACGACGGCTACCCCACCGCGATCGGCCGCGACGGCGGCAGGCCAGGGCTGCTCACCCTGGACATCAGGGGCAACGCGTTCCGCGAGCGCTACACCGTGACCGGCGAGAGCGACCGCGTGGGGACCCGGCTCGGCCTCAACAGCCCGACCTACCGCGACTGGTACGCCGAGCGCCAGGAGTGGAACGACGCACCCGATGGCGCCGCCCCCGAGCTGGGCGACCCGCTCGTGGTGAGCCGCGACGACCTGGCCGGGCAGACCTGGCTGACCACCAACTTCTGGATGGGCTCGACCGGTTCGACGGTGCGGGTGCGGATCGACGACGGCCCGTCCCGGCCCGCCACCCGCACCCAGCCGATGCGCGGCGAGGACCAGCTGATCGGCCCCGAGTGGTCCGACCCGCACGCCGTGGCCCAGCAGCTGGTCCACGGCGGCAGCGTCGCCGACCGGACCATGCACCTGTGGCGCCTCGAGCTGCCCGAGGACCTTGACGCGGGCCGCCACCGCGCGGTGGTCACGGCGACCGACGCGTACGGGCGCCGGTTCACCGACGTGCTGACGTTCCGCGTCGTCGAGCAGCGCTGACGCCGGGCAGCGCCGAAGCCGAGCATCGGAAGGGGCCGTCGCGGGGGCGGCCCCTTCGCGCGGGAACGCGGCAACGCGTGGGAACGCGCCTGAACGCCTAGGGCCTGTCTGATAATTCCCGGTGGATCAGCGAGCGGCGGATGGCGCCCGCCTGGCAAGGCGCCGGATCGCAGCTCGTACTCAGCCGTACTCGCGCGATTCGGCAACGCAGCCAGGCGGGATG
>NZ_RBDY01000002.1 GCF_003626575.1 Streptomyces radicis
GGTTTACAACCCGAAGGCCGTCATCCCTCACGCGGCGTCGCTGCATCAGGCTTCCGCCCATTGTGCAATATTCCCCACTGCTGCCTCCCGTAGGAGTCTGGGCCGTGTCTCAGTCCCAGTGTGGCCGGTCACCCTCTCAGGCCGGCTACCCGTCGTCGCCTTGGTAGGCCATCACCCCACCAACAAGCTGATAGGCCGCGGGCTCATCCCACACCGCAAAAGCTTTCCACCGACAGACCATGAGGCCACCGATGTATATCCGGTATTAGACCCAGTTTCCCGGGCTTATCCCAGAGTGCGAGGCAGATTACCCACGTGTTACTCACCCGTTCGCCACTAATCACCGGCCGAAACCGGATCATCGTTCGACTTGCATGTGTTAAGCACGCCGCCAGCGTTCGTCCTGAGCCAGGATCAAACTCTCCGTGAATGCTTCAAACCAAGCAATCCACCGAGAACAGATTCTCGCTGAACATACTTCATCAATACAACTGGCATTGACTTTTGGCACGCTGTTGAGTTCTCAAGGAACGGACACTTCCTTCAAGCCCCTCTCAGGACCCTCCGGGCGTTTCCCTTCGCTGTGTCCACCACTCTAGAAGCAATCCCCGCCGAATTCCAAATCCGGCCCCGGGATCCCCATTCCAGGCAGACCAAAGAAACCCTCACGGGCCTTTGAACGCTTGTGGTGGAGTGCGCCCTGTCAAGAGCGCTCGGGCAACGTTACGCCCCCGACTCCGGTGCGTCAACTTGACCCCGGGAGGGCGAACTCCGCCCACACCGCTTTACCGCCCTCGGGGAGGCGGCGGGCGCCCCACTCGGCCGCGATCGTGGCGACGACCGCGATGCCGCGGCCCGCCTCGTCGGCGGGTTGCGCCTGCTGGCGGCGTGGCAGGTGCTCGTCGCCGTCCGTGACCTCCACGATCAGGCGGCGGTCCGTGCGGCGCAGGCGCAGGCCCATGGGGGCGCGGCCGTGCTTGAGGGAGTTGGCCACCAGCTCGCTCGCCGCGAGCACGCCGAGCTCGCGCAGCTCCTCGGGGAAGCGCCAGCTGGCGAGCACGCCGTCCGCGAACGCCCGGGCGCGCGGGGCGGCTTCGATGCCGCCGAGGAGGTCGAGGGCCGCGCCCCTGAAGAGGTCGGCCTCCTCGCCCTCGCGGGCCGGGCAGCTGAGCACGAGGATCGCGACGTCGTCGTCGTGCTCCTCGGTGATGCCCAGGGCGCGCAGCAGGCGGTCGCAGATGATCTGGGGGGTGTCGCCCGCGCCCGCGACGGCGCGTTCGAGCGCGTCGAGGCCCTCGTCGATGTCCGCGTCGCGCCGTTCCACCAGGCCGTCGGTGCACAGCACGGCCGTGGCGCCCTGGCCGAAGGGGACCGTGCCCGATGTATGGACCCAGCCGCCGGTGCCGAGCGGGGGGCCCGTGGGCTCGGAGACGCGGCGCACGCCGCCGTCGGGCTCGCGGATGAAGATGGGCAGATGGCCCGCGGACGCGTAGGTGAGGCTGCCCTCGTTGGGGTCGTGGACGGCGTAGAGGCACGTGGCGATCTGGGTCGAGTCGATGTCGATCGCGAGGCCGTCGAGGAGTTGGAGGACCTCGTGGGGCGGGAGGTCGAGACGCGCGTAGGCGCGCACGGCGGTGCGCAGCTGGCCCATGATCGCCGCGGCGCGCACGCCCCGGCCCATGACGTCGCCGATCACCACGGCCGTGCGCCCCGCGCCCAGGGTGATCACGTCGTACCAGTCGCCGCCGACGGCGGCGTCGGTGCCGCCCGGCTGGTAGGTGGCGGCGACGCGGAGGTCGTCTGGCTGTTCGAGGCGCTGGGGGAGCAGGCTGCGCTGCAACGTGACGGCCGCGGCGCGCTGCTGGCTCTCGCTCTCGCGCAGGCGCTCGGCGGAGACGACCTGGTCGGTGACGTCGGCGGCGAAGACGAGGACGCCGCGCTGCGCGGGGGCGTCGGGCGTGGCGGTGAGCTCGACGGGGGTGCACGTGAACGTGAAGTAGCTGTCGCGGCCCGTGCCGTGGACGCCGCGGGACTTCAGGGTGCGCGGGGTGCCGCTGCGTTGCACCTGGTCCATGAGGGGCAGCAGGCCGACCTCGGCCAGCTCCTCGAGGGCCGTGCGCGCGGGGGCGCCGGGGGTGCGGTGGCCGAAGAGGGCGGCGTAGGCGTCGTTGACGTAGGCGACGCGGTGGTCGGGGCCGCGGACGACGACGACGGGGGCCTGCACGTGGCCGAGCAGCTCGTCGATGGCCGACGCGTCGACGCCGTGGCCGCTCCTCGGTCTGGCCGCCGGGTCCTGGCGGTCGCCGCCTCCGCGGGCGGCGGGCACGGCGCCCGCGTCCGCTCCGGTGGCGCCGCCGTGGCGCCGCTGTGCCCCGGGCAGCCGGATGCCCCAGCGCGTCAAATTCACGACTTTCCGATCTGATTCGTTCTGGTTTGCACGTCTACTCTTCGCTGAGCGGCAGCGCACCCATCGTCACATGCCGGGTCTCGGTCAGGTGCCCTCGGGGTGGCGTCCGGTGCCGGCGGCGAGCTCGAACTCGGCCCTGGGGTGTTCGAGCGAGCCGAGTGAGACGATCTCACGTCTGAACAATCCCGCAAGGGCCCATTCGGCGAGGATCCGCGCCTTGCGGTGGGCGGTGGGGACGCGGCCGAGGTGATACGCGCGGTGCATCAGCCAGGCCGCCGGGCCCTTGACGCGGCGGCGGCGCACGCGGGCGACGCCCTTGTGGAGGCCGAGGGACGCGACCGAGCCGAGGTCGCGGTGACGGTAGTCGGTGAGGGGCTCGCCGCGGAGGGCGGCGGCTATGTTGTCGGCGAGGCGGCGGGCCTGGCGCGTCGCGTGCTGCGCCGTGGGGGCGCACAGGGCGCGTGGTCCGCCGGTGTCCTCGCGTGTGAGGTCGGGCACGGCGGCGGCGTCGCCCGCCGACCAGAGGTGCTCCCTGTCCTCGACGCGCAGGTCGGGGCGGCAGCGGACGCGACCGCGGCCGTCGAGGGGGACGTCGCACGAGGCGAGGACGGGGTGGGCCTTGACCCCCGCGGTCCACACGAGGGTGCGGGTGGGGTGCCGTGAGCCGTCGCTGAGGGTGGCGACGCGGTCGTCGCACGACTCGAGGCGGGTGCCGAGCCGGACGTCGACGTTGCGTCCGCGGAGCTCGCGGAGCGCGTAGGTGCCCATCTGCTCACCCACTTCGGGGAGGATGCGGTCGGTGGCCTCCACCAGGATCCACTTCTGCTCCTCCGGGCGGATGTTGTGGTAGTAACGGCACGCGTAACGTCCCATGTCCTCGAGCTCGGCGAGGGCCTCGACGCCCGCGTAGCCGCCGCCGACGAAGACGAACGTGAGCGCGGCGTCGCGGACGGCGCTGTCGCGGGTGGACGACGCGATGTCGAGCTGCTCCAGGACGTGGTTGCGCAGGCCGATGGCCTCCTCGATGGTCTTGAAGCCGATGCCGTGGTCGGCGAGGCCTGGGACGGGGAGCGTGCGGGAGATGGAACCGGGGGCCAGCACCAGTTCGTCGTAGTCGACCCGGAGCGGTTCGCCGCCGGTCTCCTGGTCGGCGGGTGTCCGCACGGAGATCGTTCGCCTTCCCGGGTCGACGGCGGTGACCTCGCCGGGGAGGAAGCGGCAACGGGAGAGCACACGACGGAGCGGGACCACGACGTGGCGGGGCGAGAGCGATCCGGCCGCGGCCTCGGGCAGGAAGGGCTGGTACGTCATGTACGGATCCGGGCTGATCACGGTGATCCGGACGTCGCCGCGCCGTAGCTCGCGCCGGAGTCCGCGCTGGAGGCGGAGTGCGGTGAACAGGCCGACATGGCCGCCGCCGGCCACCACGATGTGGGCGGGTTGCTTGGTCACCTGTCCATAAGGCACCCGTGGGTGGCCGTTTGTCCACAGGCGGGACACGGCGCTGCTCCGATCGGGGGCGGCGGGGGCCTGGCGCGGCGGGGTCGGAAGGGAGCCCTCTCGCTGTCAGTGGCCTCAACTATGTTCGTAACTCTTGGTTCGTAACTCTTACTACACGCGGCGTCTTTTCGGGAAGCGACCGCAGCACCGGGGGAATTTCATATGCGGATCAGTGGATCCGGGGACGGTTCTGAAGTGCCGCCCTCGGTCGAGCACCAGCGTGCCGGTGGGCGTGTGGCGGCGGGCGGGGCGGCGGCGGGGAAGTCGTCCGCGCCGCTGCGCGTGGACGCCCAGCGCAATCTGCGGCATGTGCTGAGCGCGGCGCGGGACGTGTTCGGCGAGCAGGGGTACGGGGCGCCGATGGAGGAGGTGGCGCGGCGGGCCAGGGTCGGCGTGGGGACGGTGTACCGGCGTTTCCCGAACAAGGAGGCGCTGGTGCGGCACATCGCCGCGGAGGAGACGCGGCGGTTGACGGATCGGGCGCTCGAGGCGCTGGCGAGGGACGACGAGCCGTGGCGGGCGCTCGCGGGCTTCGTGGAGCGGTCGGCGGCTTCGGGGGCCGGGCGGCTGCTGCCTCCCGAACTGTTGACGGCGGGGGCGGGCGTCGCGGCGGGCGGTGGGGGGCGCGAGCGGGTCCCGATACAGCGGGCGGTGCCCGAGGGGGACGCGGGCGAGGCGCGTGAGGGCAGGGGGGCGGGGACGCGGGAGCTGCTCTCGGTGGTCGGGAAGCTGGTGGAACGGACGCGGGCCGCGGGTGAGTTGCGGGCGGATGTGACGGTGGCCGACCTGATGCTGGTGATAGCGACGACGCCGCCCAGGTTCGAGGATCCGGCGCGGCAGACGGCGGCGGAGTCGCGGCTGCTCGAGATATTGCTCCAGGGGTTGCGGGCCAGCGGCGAGGGGCGCGTAGGTGAGGGGCGCGTAAGGGAGCGGTGACGGAGAGCGCGCGAAGCGAGGTGGATGCCCCACCAACGGGTGGTTCTCCGGTGAACTGCCCTTGGGCCACCGGAGCGTTGTGGCAGCCTTGCCGGTGTCGCTGACAGCTATGTAAACAGGGGCTTTCCGGCTATGGGCGTTGACGGCGTTGAGGGGCATGGCGAGGACGCCGGTGAGTCCGTGGTGCCGCGGCAGCGCGTTCCCCATGGTGAGGCGGGCGACCTGGAGTTGGTCGACCGGATGCGTCGGGGTGCGCCGGAGGCGTACGACGAGTTGTACCGGCGCCATGCGGAGGCCGTGCGCCGTTATGCGCGGACGTGCTGCCGGGACGCCGACACGGCGGACGACCTGACGAACGAGGTGTTCGCGGCGACGTTGCAGGCCGTGCGCCGGGGTGGCGGGCCGAGGACGGCGGTGCGGGCGTATCTGCTGACGTCGGTGCGGCGCGTGGCGGCGGACTGGGGGCGAACGGCGCGGCGGGAGCAGCTCGTCGAGGACTTCGCGACGTTCGCGGCGTCGGACGCGGCGGCGCGGGCGGGGGACGCGGACGCGCTCGAGCTGGGCGCTGACGTCAGGGCGATGCACCACGCCGAGCAGTCGATGGCGATGCGGGCGTTCCGCAGCCTGCCCGAGCGCTGGCAGACGGTGCTGTGGCACACGACGGTGGAGGAGGCGTCGCCGCAGGACGTGGCGCCGTTGCTCGGGTTGACGCCGAACGCCACGTCGGTGCTCGCGCACCGGGCGCGTGAGGGGCTGCGGCAGGCGTATCTCCAACAGCACGTGAACCGGGCGGGCAGCGACGGCGGGGAGTGCGCGCGGTACGCGGACCGGCTCGGGGCGTTCGCGCGGGGGGGTTTGCGGGCGCGGGCGGAGCGGGGGCTGCGCAAGCACCTTGCCGAGTGCGGGGCTTGCGCGCTGGCGGCGTCCGAGGTGCGGGACCTGAACGAGCGGATCGGAGCGATCCTGCCGATCGCGGTGGTCGGGTGGTTCGCGGCGGAGTTCTCGTTCAAGGGCGCCGGGGTGTTCCTCGGGGCGGCGGGAGCGGGGGCCGCGGGGTCGGCCGCAGCGGCGGGCGGCGCGGCCGGTGGCGCCGCCGGTGGCGCGGGATCGGTGGGTGGCGGGGCGGCGGCCGAAGGGCTCGGCGCGCCCGCCAAGGTGGGGATCGTGGGCGGGGCGGTGGTCGCGGCCGCGGCGGCGACGCTCGCGCTCGCCCTGATGGGGGGCGAGGCGGAGGAGGAGCCCGATCCTGCGCCGCCCGCGGCGGAGGAGGAGCCGCCGCGGCGGACGCCCGCGCCCCCGGCGGCGGCGCCCGCGCCGCCCGACCCGGCGCCGGAGCCCGTTCCGGAGCCGGTTCCGGAGCCCGAGCCCGAACCGGACCCTGGCCCTGCGCCCGAGCCGACGCCCGAGCCCGAGCCGCCCGCTCCGGAGCCCGAGCCCGCGCCCGAGCCGCCCGCGCCGCCGGAGCCTCCCGAGTCGCCCGCGCCCCCCGCGCCGCCCGAGCCGCCGCCGCCCGCCGAGGGGTTCGAGCTGCGGCGGCTCGCGTTCGACTTCCTGAGCGACGGCACCACCCCGGCGCTGCGGACGCTGGAGAGCACGCCGGTGTGGCAGCGGGACGGGGTGTCGATCAACGGCCGGGCGTACGAGCACGGGATCAGCGTGTCGGCGGCCTGGTCGTCGGTGACGATCGACCTCAACCGCGACTGCGTCACCTACGAGGCGCTGGCCGGGCTCGACGACCTGACGCACGGGATCGGCGCGGCGGTGTTCGGGGTGTACGGGGACGGGACGCTGCTGTGGACGTCGGACGTGGTGGCGGGCACGGACGACGCGGTGCGGGTGAACGTTCCGCTGACGGGCGTGGAGACGCTGCGGCTGACGGTCGAGCCGCGGGGCCCGCTCGGGGCGGCCGCGCTCGCGGACTGGGCGGAGTCGGAGATCAGCTGCGCCTGAGGGGCGTCACGGGCTGACGCCGCTGGTGACGGCGCGGGGGTCGTGGTGGCCCTCGGCCGTCCAGCAGGAGCCGCGGCGGGTGAGCAGGCGGCGCAGCCACACCTCGGTGGAGACCAGCTCGGCGAGGCCGTCGAGCGGCAGCGGCTCGCCCTCGGCCGCCGCGCGCAGCGCCTTGCGGACGACGCGGGCCTCGATCAGGCCCGCGTCGGCGAGGAGCGGCGCCTCGAAGAGGCCCACCACGTCGCTGATGTACGCGCGCAGCCCCGAGCGCACGGAGTCCGCGTGTGAGGCGTGGGTGGTGTGGCCCCAGCCCGGGGGCAGGTCGCGCACGCCCGCGCCCTCGAGCACGGCGCGCAACACCTCGGCGCGCGCCCCGGGTTGGACGCGGTGGCTCTCGGGGAGCGCCTGGCAGGCGCGCACGACCTGGTTGTCGTAGAACGGCGCGTGGAGCCGCTGGTGGCGCACCTCCGCGGCCTGCTCGAAGACGCGGTGGTCGGCGGCGTGGCGGGCGAGGACGGCGCGGGCCAGCTGCTCGCCGGGGCGCCCTGTGGTGGCGCCGCCCCTGGGGTGGGCGGCGACGGCCTCGAGTCGAATCGATACTTCTGCCAGCGCCTCGCCGGTGAGCCAGCGCGCCGCGGGCCCCGGCCTGCACCAGGCGAGCGCGGCGAGCGAGGCGCCGAGCGCCCCGTCGGAGAGCAGCTCGTCATCGATGGGTCGGCGCAGCAGGACGGCGGCGCTCGAGAGGCCCTCGGGGTAGGGCGTGCGGGCGAGCTTGCGGGCGGCGCGGTAGACGGTGAACGGGACGCGGATCGCGCGCCCGCCGCCCCCGCTGGCCTTGGCCAACGCCGTGACGGGGCGGACCAGATGGCGGCGGCGGCGGTCGAGCAGGAGGTCGGCGAGGCGGGCGGGGTGGGCGTCGAGGACCTGGCGGGCGCCGTTGCCGATGAGGTGGTCGGAGCTCCCGGCGGCGAGCCGGTGGCGGTGGCGGGCGGCGCTGACGAGGGAGGGGCCCGGCTCGTCGGTGAGGGGGCCGCCCTCCAGGTCGGCGTAGGGCAGGGCCTCGTCGCCCGCGGCCACGACGACGTGGTGGAGCCGGGGGCTCTCGGCGATGATCCGCGCGCGCTCCATCTCGGCGGCGCGGTCGACGCCCGCGTGGCCTCCGGTGGCGGTCAGGTCGTTGAACGTCACGGCCAGGAGGCGTTCGCCGGCGAGGGTCGCGCCGGTGCCGTAGACCGTGCCCGGCATGCCGGGGAGCCCGGCGGCGAGGAGCGCGACGGTGGCCGAGGCGCTGCCGCCCGAGAGGTCGGCGCCGACGCCGGGGGCGGGCTCGGGGCCCATGCGCGCCGCGCGGCGGTCGGCGGGGCCCATGCCCGGCACGGGCCCCGGGTCGCGCGCCGGCGCGTGGCGCGGGGCCGCGAGCCGGGTGCGCACCGCGGCGACGAGCGCGTCGCGGACCCCGGCGACGGCGGCCTCGCGCTCGACGGGCGGGGCGGCGACGACGAGGGGGGTGGCGGGCTCGTACCCGAGGATGTCGCGGCTGCCGCCCTCGCGCAGCCGCAGGGCGTGGCCCGGGGGGACGCGGGTGACGCCTCGGTAGGGCGTGCCGTCGCCGACGGCCTCGGGGGCGTCGGGGCAGGCGAGCAGGGCGGCGAGGTGGGGGACGTCGAGCTGGGCCTCGGTGAGGTCGGCGAGCGGGAGGGCGGCGGTGGAGTACGCGGTGCCGCCGGCCCAACTGGTGTGGAACACCGGTCTTGTGCCCGCGAGGTCGGCGGGGATGACGGTGCGCCGGCCGAAGCGCGCGACGGCGGTGTAGCTCCCCGGCCACGTCGTGAGCTGGCGGAGCGCGCCGGCGCGCGCCGAGACGAGCGAGCGGCGCAACGTCTCGTCATCCGCGCCGCAGTAGCCGAAGACGGCCAGGTGGGTGTCGCCGTCGGCGTAGACGAGGCGCACCTCGTCGGGGCGCCAATCGCCCACGGCCCACAGGGGATCGGGCCCTTCCCACAGCAACTGGGCGCCCAGGGGCTGGATCTCCCGGGCCGCGCTGGCGGATGCGCCGCACCACCCCACCAACCACCGCATCGCCGCCTCCCCCACTGAAAGAATGCATGGACCGCCGCATGGGTGTTTGCTGACAGGCCCATGCTGCCACGGGAGGGGCGGGAACGGGGCATGACCGTGAGGTAGTTCGCCCGCGTGGCGAACTACCCTGTGCGCTCCCCGGTGTGAAGGACGGGATTACCGGGGCCCGTGGGGCGACTCCGGGGAAACCGACCATTTTCGGCCAAAGTCTGGCCGAGGAACGGCCCATGGCGCGGGCGCGCGGGGGCAGGTGACGTCGTGGTCCGGGAGACGCTGGCCGCCTCCCGGACCAGGCCACCGTCCGCGGGGAATGAGACGGTGGCTTCCCCCGGCCCGCTGGTCCCTCGGGACAACGGGCCGACCCACGCGCTGTCCATCGAAGCGGCCCCGCCCCCGACTGCCCAGAGCGCACGGGCGGGCGCACGGCCACATGCCGGGAGCACAGTCACGGCGCCGACCCGACGCTCGTACACATGTACGGTCATAAACACGCCATCCGGGATCCACCCCCTTAACGGTCAGCAGGCGCCGAACTACGCTGGGTTGGCGGAGGCACGGAAAAGCCCTGCGCTGGTCGCGGGGCTGCCGTTGGTGTGTGTCAGGGGTGCGCGCATGTCCAGGGAACAACGCGGGCCGAACGAAAAGCTGGGCGCGGTTCTGGCCCTCGCGGGGATCAGCAACGCCGGACTCGCCCGGCGCGTCAACGACCTCGGCGCACAGCGGGGATTGACGCTGCGCTATGACAAGACATCGGTCGCGCGCTGGGTCACCAAGGGCATGGTGCCGCAGGGCTCGGCACCGCACCTGATCGCCGCCGCCATCAGCAGCAAGCTGGGCCGCCCCGTGCCGCTGCACGAGATCGGCCTGGCCGACACGGACCCGGCGCCCGAGGTGGGGCTCGCGTTCACCCGGGACGTGCCGGGGGCCGTGGCCTCCGCGACCGAGCTGTACCGGCTCGACGTCTCGCCGGGCAAGGGCATCTGGCAGACGCTGGCCGGGTCGTTCGCCATCAGCGCCTACGCGACGCCCGTCTCCCGCTGGCTCATAAGCCCCGCCGACGTCTCCGTCGCCCGCGACGGCGTCGCCGCGCCGCGCGACGGCGGGATCGGGCGCGTGGGCCACTCGGACGTCTCCAAGCTGCGCGAGGCGGCGCAGGAGGCGCGCCGCTGGGACTCCAAGTACGGCGGCGGCGACTGGCGTTCGTCGATGGTGCCGCAGTGCCTCCGCACCGACGCGGCGCCGCTCCTGCTCGGCAGCTACACCGACGAGGTGGGCCGCTCCCTCTTCCGCGCCACGGCCGAGCTGACCCGCCTCGCCGGGTGGATGGCGTTCGACACGGGCCAGCAGGAGGCCGCCCAGCGGTACTACATCCAGGCGCTCAGGCTCGCGCGCGCGGCGGCCGACGTGCCGCTCGGCGGGTACGCGCTGGCGTCGATGTCGCTCCAGGCGGTCTACCGGGGCTTCGCCGAGGAGGCCGTCGACCTGGCCCAGGCCGCCCTCGAGCGGAACCGCTCGCTGGCCACCGCGAAGACGATGAGCTTCTTCAAGCTGGTGGAGGCGCGCGCGCTGGCCAAGGCGAAGGACGCGCCGGGCTGCGAGTCCGCGCTCAACGCCGCCGAGGGCTGGCTCGAACGGTCGCGTGACGGCGACGGCGACCCCGGCTGGCTCGACTTCTACAGCTACAACCGCCTGGCCGCCGACGCCGCCGAGTGCTACATCGACCTCAACGTCCCCGGGCAGGTGCGGCGTTTCACCGAGCACGCGCTGTCCGAGCCGACCGAGGAGTTCGTCCGCTCGCACGGGCTGCGCCTCGTGGTGGCCGCGGTCGCCGACCTCGAGGAGGGGAACCTGGACGCGGCGTGCGCCAAGGGCGCGCGCGCCGTCGAGGTCGCGGGGCGCATCTCGTCGGCCCGCACGACGGACTATGTGCGCGACTTACTCTCCCGCCTCGCGCCCTACGCGGACGAGCCGCTGGTCAAGGAGCTCCAGGAGCAGGCCCGCCCGCTCCTGACCGCTCCGGCATGATGTGACACATGACACTGGCAGGGTACGGATGCGATGTGCTGGTGATCGGCGGCGGCGTCGTCGGGCTGGCCACGGCGCACGCGCTGCGTGAGGCGCGCCCCGGGCTCGCCGTGACCGTGCTGGAGAAGGAGGCGGCGCCCGCCCTCCACCAGACCGGGCGGAACAGCGGGGTCATCCACAGCGGCGTGTACTACAGGCCCGGGTCGCGCAAGGCGCGGTTCGCGGTGAGCGGGTCGGCCGAGCTGGTCAAGTTCTGTGCGGAGCACGGGATCCCGCATGCCACGCCGGGGAAGCTGATCGTCGCCACCGAGCCCGACGAGCTGCCCAGGCTGCACGAGCTGGCCCAGCGCGCCCGGCGCAACGGCGTTCCGGTGCGGGAGCTGGGACCCGCGCAGATCGCGGAGTACGAGCCGGCGGTCGCGGGCATCGCGGCGCTGCGCGTGGAGAGCACGGGCCAGTGCGACTTCGCGGCGGTCGCGCGGCAGCTGGCGCGGCTGGTGGACCTGCGGACCGGCGCGGAGGTCGTGGCCGTGGACCGGCGCGTGGGCCGGGGTGTGGCGGTGCGCACCCGGCGCGGGGAGGTGCTGAGGGCGCGCGCGTTGGTGAACTGCGCCGGGTTGCACAGCGACCGGATCGCGCGCCTGGCGGGCGACGACCCGGGGCTGCGGATCGTGCCGTTCCGCGGGGAGTTCTACCGGCTGAGGGCCGAGCGGGCGTCGCTGGTGCGGGGGTTGGTCTACCCGGTGCCCGACCCGGCGTTCCCTTTCCTGGGCGTCCATCTGACGGCGGGGCTCGACGGCGAGGTGCACATCGGGCCCAACGCCGTGCCCGCGCTGGCGCGTGAGGGCTATGACTGGCGCACGGTGGGGGCGCGCGAGCTGGCGGACGAGCTGGCGTACCCCGGCGTGTGGCGCATGGCGCGGCGCCACTGGCGGTATGGCGCGGGGGAGTTGCGCCGTTCGCTGTCCAAGCGCGCGTTCACGGCGGCGGTGCGGCGGCTGCTGCCCGGGATCACCGAGCGCGACCTGCTGCCGTCCCCCGCCGGGGTGCGCGCCCAGGCGGTGCTGCCGGACGGGAGCCTGGCCGACGACTTCGAGATCGCCGAGGCCCCCCACACGGTGCATGTGCTCAACGCGCCGTCCCCCGCCGCCACGGCGTGCCTCCCCATCGGCCGCGAGGTCGCCACACGCCTGCTGGACGGGCCTGGGCTCGCGTAGCGGGAGCGCGCGCCCGGCGCTGTCCCCGCGCGCCCCCGGCGCGCCCTCAGCGCTCGTAGGCCGCGAGGCGTAGGCCCTCAGAGCCTTCGCGCGTCACCGGGGTCAGCGTGTAGAGCTGGTGGCCGTCGAACGCCACCGTCACCTCGTCCGACGAGCGCTCGGGGTCGAGCGGGACGCGCCCCGCCGGGGACTCCGCGCCGTCGGGCGCGTCGAGCCGGAACAGCCGCAGCCCGTCGTCGTTCACCGGGTGCGCGAGCAGCGGCCTGCCGTCGCCGTCCACGCCGAACAGCTGGGTGGCCGACGGCAGCTCGGCGCTCCAGCGGCGTTCGCCCGTGGCCAGGTCGTAGCCCGCGAACGACGTGTCGCTCTCCCGCGTGAACAGCACCTCGCCCGTCACCGCAGCCATCTCGGGGCGCACCCGGTCGCGCGGCAGCCGCCACGCCTCCTCGCCGGTCTCCGCGTAGGCCACCAGGTCATCGCCCTGGAACAGCAGGACCGGGTCGCCCGCCAGGATCCCGCTGAGGCCGAGCGCGGGGTCGGTGACCGGGTGCGTCCACTCCAGGGCCCCGGTGTCCGCGTGGTAGACGCTCAACTCCCGTTCGCCCCCGGGGTCGTCGGCACCGCCGCAGCGGGTCAGGACCGCGACGCGCGAGCCGACGTGCGTCGCGGACAGCGGCTCGCGCCCGCCCTGGCACAGGGGGATGCCGCCGTCCTCGGGCGGGGCGGGGAACGCCAGCGGCTCGCCGGTCCCGACGGCGAAGCGGTGGAAGCCCTCGACGGCGCCCGTCGCCTCCAGGCCCACGGTGACGGCCTCCTCGCCGACCGTCACCGTCGCGTCGGCGGCCACCACCGGGCGCTCGAACCGCTCGGACCACAGCAGCGCGCCCGTCGTCGTGTCGATCACGGCGAGCACGGAGCAGTCGGCGGCGGGGGTCGCGTCCGGGCTCGCGGCGCCCTCGGCGCGGTAGAGAACGGCGCCGACGCCCGCGGAGTTGGTCGCGTCGGACGCCGCGCAGGGCCGTGTGCCGCCCATCGGCGGGTCCACCTGCCAGCGCGGCACCCCGTCCACCGTGTCATAGCCGGTCACGCCCGCGGTCGAGACCAGCGTGACCGTGCTGTCGTGCGCCCACAGGCGCGTCGCGCGCCGGTCGGACTCGTCGGCGCCGGCGCGCACCGGGGGCGCGTCCCAGGCCTCCACAAGCTCCTCGGGCTCGCCGGTCGGCGTGGCCGTGGCCGCGACCATGTCCTCGGCGCCCGCCGAGCCGTTCTCCCGGCTGAACACCACCACCCAGACCGTCAGCAGCGCCAGCAGCAGCACCGCCACGGGCAGCACGAACAGTCCTGTGCGGCCTTGCCCTTCACCCATGGCACATCCCCCGAAGTCCCACACGTCACTGCCCGGGGCGCGCTGAACGCCCGTCGGACCGGCTCACCGTGTCCGACGCCGCACAGCCGCCGCTCGGTTCCTCGCCGAATCGCCGTAAAATCGGACGCATTGTGACCGAGACCGACAGCGACCTCACCTTTCTCACGACTGAACGCGCCCGGATGTTCCCGCGGGGCGCCGGTCCCGCGCCCGATCCCGCCGGGGCGCACCACGACCGGACGATCCGCAGCTTCCAGCCGCGGCGC
Organism: Streptomyces radicis; assembly: GCF_003626575.1. GTDB lineage: Bacteria > Actinomycetota > Actinomycetes > Streptomycetales > Streptomycetaceae > Streptomyces > Streptomyces radicis. The sequence continues at coordinate 13,747 of NZ_RBDY01000002.1, forward strand.
AGCCGGGTCACGCCCTCGCAGCGGGACGCGCTGCTGCGCCTGTGGCCGCGCTGGGGCCTGGACATCGACGGGCTCGCGCCGCTCGACCTGCCCGCGCTGTTCGGCGGGCTGCCCGTGGTGCTCGAGATCGGGTTCGGCATGGGCGAGGCGACCGCCGAGATGGCCGCGGCCGACCCGGACACCGGCATCCTCGCCGTTGACGTGCACACCCCGGGCCAGGGCCATCTGCTGCGGCTCGCCGAGAAGCGCGGCCTGACCAACGTCCGCGTGGCCAACGGCGACGCGCTCATCCTGCTGCGCACGATGCTGCCGCCGCGCGCGCTCGCCGGGGTGCGGGTCTTCTTCCCCGACCCCTGGCCCAAGAAGCGACACCACAAGCGGCGCATCATCCAGCCGGAGTTCGTCGAGCTCGCCGCCTCGCGCATGGCGCCGGGGGCGCTGCTGCACTGCGCCACCGACTGGGCGCCCTACGCCGCGTCGATGCTCGAGGTGCTGACGGCCAGTCCGTCGTTCGCCAACGCCGCGCCCGAAGGCGCGGACGGCGTCAGGGCGTTCGCGCCAAGACCCGCGGTGCGGCCGCTGACCCGGTTCGAGCGGCAGGGGCTGGCGAAGGGGCACGAGGTGCGGGACCTGCTCTTCAGGCGGCTCGACGACCGAGCAGACGGCTGAGCCGCGAGCCGAGCCGCGAGCCGAGCAGACGACCGCGCTGTTGACGGCCCGTCGACGCGGGGGCGACGGGCGGGTGAAACGGTTCGCCGCCGCCGTGGGCGCATCTGTCAACGCCAGGGCGCACACCGTAAGGTCATGGCGTGCGCCCGTCGCTCTCCCCCACGTTCGCCACCGTGGTGCCCCTGGTGGTCTGTGGCCTGATCGTGTCGGTCCTGGTGTGGCGCGAGACCGGCGCGCCGGGATTCCTCGTCGGCCTCGGCCTCGCCCTGCTCCCCGTGCCGGTGCTGATCGGCGTCTTCCACTGGGTGGACGCGCTGGCGCCGCGCCCGTGGCGCCCGCTCGCGTTCGCGTTCGGCTGGGGGGCGTGCGTCGCGACGCTGTTCGCGCTGCTGGCCAACAACCTGCTGGTGAGCTGGCTCACCGACGACCCCGCCACCATCAGACCCACGCGCGCGGACACGTTGGAGCTGACGGTGATCGCGCCCGTGGTCGAGGAGACGGCGAAGGCGGTGGCGGTGCTGCTGCTCTTCCTCCACCGGCCGCGGGCGTTCCACAGCGTCATCGGGGGCGTCGTCACGGCCGGGTTGGCGGCGACGGGGTTCGCGTTCACCGAGAACGTCCTCTACCTGGGCAACGCCTTCACCCAGGACAGCGCCGACGGCGGGGGCGGGATGCACTCGGGGACGCTGGTGGCGTTCTTCGTGCGGATCGTGATGGCGCCGCTGGCGCACCCGATGTTCACGGTGCTCGCCGGGATCGGCCTCGGCCTCGCGGCCACGCTCGCGCCGCACCGGCCCCCGTCGTGGCGGTGGCTGCTGCCGCTCGGCGGGCTCGCGCTCGCGATGGGGCTGCACTCGGCGTGGAACGCCGCCGCCTCGCTGAGCCTGACGGGATTCGGCGCGGTCTACGGGCTCGTGATGATGCCCGCGTTCTGCGTGCTGTGCTGGCTGGTCGCCTCCGCGCGGCAACGGCAGCTGCGGGTGGTGCGGAAGACGCTGCCGCTCTACGCGGCGGCGGGCTGGGTGGCGCCGGGGGATCCCGAGGCGCTGGCGTCGCTGCGGGCGCGCTCGGCCGCGCGCCGGCGCGCGCGGGAGGCGCACGGGTCCACGGGGTGGCGCGCGATGGCGGGCTACCAGGCGGCGGCGACGTCGTTGGCGCTCCTGCGGCACCGGGCCGAACGCGGCGCGGTGCGGCCCGACTTCGTGGCGGCCGAGCGGGAGCTGCTGTCGCGGCTCGCGGAGCATCGGGCGGCGGTGACGCCGCCGGTGAGCGCGCCGTAAGGGCCGCTGCGGGGCTTGAGGCGGCGGCGCCCCAGAGGGCTGCCGGTCAACGCAGCGACAGGCGCAGGCCGTCGCGGCTCTTGGCGTGGCCCAGGATCCACTGCCGCTCCTCGGCACGGAGCTGACCGGGGACGGCGAAGCCGAAGAGGTCGATCCGGGGGTTCACGTCGAGGTGGTCGAGCAGCCGGGCCACGGTGAACCCCGTGGTCGGCTCGGCGGCCCAGCGGACCTCGCCGATCAGCGCGGGGTCGCGGACCGGGCGGCTGAGCGACAGGTCGCCGACGTAGGACTGCGCGCCCGCGACCAGCCGCCCGCGGATCGCCGCGCGCCACTGCGCGGGCCGCTCGCCGAACACCAGCCGCGTGCGCGCCCGCCGCCGCCACCCCGGGCCGCCGCTGCGGTGCGATACGGCGTGCACGTCGACGCGTTCGCCCGTTCCCTCGCGGTGGGTCTGGAACGAGTCGACGCGCACCACCAAGTCGTAGGCGTCGATCGCGGCGCCGAGGCCGCTGGCGGCCACGCTCTCGCCGTTGGCCACGACGCAGACGGAGCGGCCCGCGAGCTGGGCGCGGAACGCGTCCACGCCGATCGGGTCGCCGCCGTCGAGCGGCAGCTCGTGGTCGAGCCGGTGGCCGGTGAGCGTCTCGAACCGTCCCTGCGCGTGCATGGCGTCCTCCTCGCGCCCGTCCGCCTCGAGCGCCTCCGCGCGCAGCCGCCACGCGCCGCCCGCGCCGGGGCGCAGCGCCACGGCGCTGTCGGCCAGGCGGCGCGCCAGCCGGATCTCCCCGGCGTCCAGGGCGCGGCGCCCGACATTCAGCAGGGCCTCGAACGAGCGGTCGACCGACGGCTCGAACGTCGTGTGCTCGGCCACGAGCGCGCCGACGGCCGCGACGAGCTCGGTGCGCTCCGCCGGGGTCGGCCCTTCGAGGGAGACGAGGTGTGCGGCGCACTCGCGCACGCACGCCGTGAGGAGATCCTCCGCGCGCGCGAGGCTTCCGGGTCGCAGCCTGACCTTCATACTCTCGACTGTGCACGCCGGTCGGGCTGCCCGTGTGACTGCCAAGCACCGGCAAGGTGAACGTTGCCTGTCTAGCGCTTCGCGTCAACCGACCGTAGTGTTCCCCTCACCGTACGCGTGGGTTGGAGCGCGATGTTCACCGACTACGAAGTGCAGCTGCGGGAGCGCTTTCTCGCCGCTCCCGTCTCCCCGGCCCCGGCGCCCTGGCGACCCGTCTTCCATCCCCGCCCCACCGTGCCGATCGGCGGGCTGCTCGGCATCGGCTTCGCGCCGGACCCCGCGGCGGGGCACGACCTGGTGATGGTGGTGTCACAGGGCGGGCACGGGGTGTTCGACACGACGACGGGGAAGCTGCTCGCCCGCGACCGCGACCCCGACCCCGATGTCTCCGACCCGGTGGGGCCCCTGCTGACGTGCCCGGGCCTCGGCCCGCTCGCGGGCGCGCAGATCCGCATCGCGGGCCTGCACGGCGGCGGCCTGCACGCCACGACGGACGACGGCTGGTCCCTCGATGTCGTCAGCCCGGACTGGCCCCACCACCGCGTGCTGCTGTCCACCGACGGCGGCCTGTGCCACGGCCCGGCGGGCGGCGTGTGGTGGCACATCCACCACACCTCCCACGCGCCCCTCCGCACGGCGGGCTTCTCCCCGACGGGCCAGACCCTCGCGGTCGCGACGGCGACGGACCTGACCCTGCTGACCCGGGCGCCGTGAGGGCGTTCGGCGGGGCGCGGCATGATGGGCGGATGCCCACCGCGTCGAGCCCCGCCGTCGCCGCCAGGATGAGCCGCCAGGCCCGCCGTGACACCCGCCCCGAGCTGGCCGTTCGCCGCCTCCTGTACGCGGCGGGGCACCGTTACCGCCTCCAGCGGAAGGTCCCCGGCATGCCGCGGCGGACGATCGACATCGCCTTCCCCGGCGCGCGGGTCGCGGTGTTCCTCGACGGGTGCTTCTGGCACGGCTGCCCCGAACACGCCACCTCGCCCCGGGCGAACGGGGCGTGGTGGCGCGCGAAGCTGGACACCAACGTCGCCAGGGACCGGGAGACGACCGCGCGGCTGACCGATGAGGGCTGGCGCGTCCTGCGCTTCTGGGAGCACGAGTCCCCGGAGGTCGTGGCGGGCGAGGTGGCGCGCGTGGTGGGGGAACGGCGGGCGGGGTGAGCCGTCGGGGCAACGCGCGGGCGTGGCCGGCGCGTCGGGCGGGTGGGGTCGCGGGCTACGCCGCCGCCTCGGTCAGGGTGGCGAGCTCCGTGTCCTTCAGGGTGAGGTCCGGCAGGGCCAGGAGCGCGGGGAGCTGGGACGGGGTGCTCGCGCTTGCGATCGGGGCGGCCACCGTGGGGCGTGAGGCGAGCCAGGCCAGGGCGACGGTCGCGGGGGCGGCCCCGTGGGCCGCGGCGACCTCGTCGAGGGCGGCCAGGACGCGCGGGCCGCGCTCGGTCGCGAGGTGCGCGGCCGCGCTCCCGGCGCGCGGGCTGTCCACCTCGGCGCCCCCCGGCCTGTACTTGCCGGTGAGGAACCCGGCGGCCAGGCCCCAGTAGGGCAGCGCGGCGAGGCCGAACTCCTCGGCGAGCGCGCTACGTTCGCCCTCGTAGGTGTCGCGGGACACCAGGCTGTAGTGCGGCTGGATGGCCACGTAGCGGGCCGTGCCCTCGGCGACGGAGAACTCCAGGGAGGCGCGCAGCCGTTCGGGCGTGATGTTGGAGACGGCGATCTCGCGGACCTTGCCCTCGGTGACCAGGTCGTCCAGGGCGGTCATGATCTCGGAGACCTCGACGGTCTCGTCGTCGACATGCGTGTAGTACAGGTCGATGTGGTCGGTGCCGAGGCGGCGCAGGGACTCCTCGGCGGCGCGCTTGATCGTGGGCGCGGCCAGGCCGGTCAGCTCGGGGTGGCTGCCGACCTTGGTGGCGATGACGACCGAGTCGCGGTCGCGGCGGGCGAGCCAGCGCCCGATGACGGCCTCGGACTCGCCGCCCGCGTGGCCGGGCGCCCAGTGGGAGTAGGAGTCGGCGGTGTCGATGAAGTTCCCGCCGGCGGCCGCGTAGGCGTCGAGGACGGCGAAAGAGGCGGACTCGTCGGCGGTCCAGCCGAAGACGTTCCCGCCGAGGCACAGCGGGGAGACCTGGAGGGAACCGACGGTGCGTGTGGGATGCATGCGTTCAGCGTAGGCGCCTTACGTGAACGCCTGATGAGAGACCGACGGCCCTGACGTCGGGGGGAGCCGCCAGGGCCGCCGGAACCTGAGGGGGCCGGTCAGATGGACAGGCCCTTGTCGCGCAGCCAGGCGAGCGGGTCGATCGCGTCGGTGCCGTTCGGCAGGACCTCCAGGTGGAGGTGCGGGCCCGAGGAGTTCCCGGTGGAGCCGACCGCGCCGATCGTGTCGCCCGTGGTGACCTCCTGGCCCGCGGAGACGCTCATCGAGGAGAGGTGGCAGTACCAGACCTCGGTGCCGTCCTCGAGCTCGATGATCACGCGGTACCCGTACGAGCCCGCCCACGCGGCCTCCTGGACGGTGCCGGTGTGGACGTTCTTCACGGGGGTGCCCGCGGGGGCGGCGAAGTCGGTGCCGGTGTGGGTGGTCTGCCACATCGGGCCGCTCTCGCCGAACGTCGTGGAGATGCGGTAGTCGGAGAGGGGGAGGGCGTAGCTCTCGCGGAGCTGGCGCAGCCGCTCCTCCTCCTCGCGGCGCTGGCGCTCCTCCTCGGCCTGGCGCTGCCGCTCCTCCTCGGCGGCGCGCTCGGCCTCCGCGGCCTCGGCCGCCTCGGCGGCGGCGTCGGCCTGGACGGCCTCGAGCGCGGCGGCCCTGTCCTCGGCCTCGGCGGTGGCCTCCTGCTGGTCGGCCTGCTGGAGGATCCGGGCGCGCAGGGCCTCGCCCGCGTCGGTGTGGCCCGCGGCGATGTCGGCCTGGGTCACGCCCGCCGAGGTGAAAGGCGCCGCGGCGGGGGCCGCTTCCGCGGTGTCCGGGGTGCCCAACAGGCCACCGAGGACCGGGATTTCCTTGACCTTGTCGGCCGCGGCTCCGACGCCGGGCATCCCGGCGGCGCCTTCCTCGTTGGCCGTGGCCATGCCACCGGCGCCGACCGCCGCCATCACCCCGACGCCGAGGACCGCGCGGCTGCGGGCGATCGTGCCGCCGCGCTGCCGGGCGACGCGGTGCTTCCCGCGGACGGGGCGCAGCGTCTCCTCGCTGGGGTTCCACTCGGCGTAGGGCTCGTCCGGCGTGGTGGTGGGGCCGTAGAAGGCGGGGTACGCGTCGAGGGTGTCGCGCGCGCCGTGCGGGTCGTGCGGGCCGAACGTGTCCTGGTGGGTGTCCTCGAGCGAGGCATGCCGGTTCGACGCCACGGAGGCGTTCTCCTTTCCTTCCTCTCGCCTACCGGGTTAGCTGACGGGTTCGGAGCAGGAAGGTCTCCTACGGTCGGCCGGCCTGGGTGGCTGCCGGCAGTCCGATTCACCCCAAGTGTTGGGTCCCCGGTTCCTTTGGTGCAGTTGTTTCGCACACGCCGGATTCGGCGATGGAGCACGGTGCCGTCCCTGTGCGACGGCGGTGACGACCGCGCTGCGTTATCGAACGTTAATAGACGCGGCCACCGGATTCCAAGTGCCCACGGAAAATAAACGAGTCCATGACCAGGATTTAAACCCTTCAAGTCCCGCAAAACCGGGCATTTTTGCGGGGCGATGTGCGGCACGTCGCATCTGACGGTACGTCAATTGTTATGCGGAGCGGCGTCCTTCACCTACGCACGGTGATCAACGGGGGTGGTGGCCGCTTCGAGGGCGGGCGCGGCGGCCCCCGCCGACCCGACGGCCTCGCGCGCGTCGTAGGCGGCGCGGGCGGTGGCGATCTCGGACTGGTGGCGCTCGGTCCAGGTCACCAGCGCCTGGATGGTGGCGTGCAGCGTGGAGCCGAGCGGGGTGAGGGCGTAGTCGACGCGGGGCGGCACGGTGGGGTGCACGGTGCGGCTGACCAGGCCGTCGCGCTCCAGCTGGCGGAGCGTCTTGGTCAGCATGCGCTGGCTGATGCCGTCCACCTCGCGGCGCAGCTCGGTGAAGCGCAGGCCCTGGCAGTCGAGCAGGGCGATGACCAGCAGCGACCACTTGTCGGCGATGCGGTCGAGGATCTGGCGGACCTCGCAGTCCTCGCGGGTGTCCCACTGGCGGGCGTCGTAGGCGTAGTCGTCCACGCAGGGGGCGGGGCCGACCGCCTCGGTACCCGTGCGGTGCCTGGGGAATTCCGAAGTGCCTTCTTCCATGACCCTTGATGGTTCCGGATGATGCTGTCAGTTACAAGAGGGAACCACCTCTGATCGACCGATACGCATCTTCCGAAGGGATTTCTGACGTGTCCACACGTGCCTGGGGCATGCTGTTCGTCCTGTGCGGCGCCATATTCCTCGAGGGCATCGACCTCGCCATGCTCAATGTGGCCCTGCCCTCGATCCGGGCCGATCTCGGCCTGTCGACCGGCGAGCTCCAGTGGGTGATGAGCGCCTATGTCCTCGGCTACGGCGGCTTCATGCTGCTGGGCGGGCGGGCCGCCGACCTGTTCGGGCGGCGCCGGATGTTCGTGGGGTGGCTCGCGGTCTTCCTGCTGTTCTCGGGGCTCGGCGGGCTGGCGACCGAGGCGTGGATGCTGATCGCGGCGCGCTTCGTGACGGGGGTGGCGGCGGCGTTCATGACCCCGGCCGGGCTCTCGATCATCACCACGACGTTCCCCGAGGGCCCGCGGCGGAACCAGGCGCTGCTCGTCTACTCGGGGACCGCCGCGGGCGGCTTCTCGCTCGGCCTGGTGACCGGAGGGCTGCTGACGTCGATCGGCTGGCGCTGGGTCTTCTTCGCGCCGGTGCTGCTGTCGGCGGTGATCCTGGTCGCGGCGCTGGCGCTGCTGCCGCGGGCCGATGCGGGAGAGGACGGGGCAGAGGAGAACGGGGCGACGGGGGCCGCGGTGGGGCGCGCGCGCCGGCGCGGGGTGGATGTGCTGGGCGCGTTGACCGTGACGGGCGCCATCCTGCTGCTGGTCGCCACCGTCGAAGGCGCCACCCACACCACCGCCGCCAGGAGCGTCACGACGCTGGCGGCCTCGCTCGCGCTGTTCGCGGCGTTCGTGGTGATCGAACGGCGCTCGGCCGCCCCGCTGGTGCGGCTCGGCATCCTCCGCTCGTCCGCGCTGGTGCGGGCGAACGTCGGGGGCCTGCTGGTGGCGGCCGCGTTCTTCGGCTTCCAGTTCATCGCGGTGCTCTACCTCCAGGAGCTGCGCGGCTGGTCCACGCTCGAGACGAGCTTCGCGATGCTGGTGCTCGGCATCGACGCGATCCTGGCGCCGCTGCTGACCCCGCGCCTGGTCAACCGCTGGGGCAACACCCGCGTCATCCTCGGCGGCCTCGTCGTCGCGGCGACCGGGTACGCGCTGTTCCTGCCGATCGGGATGGACACGGTCTATCTCGCGATGTTCCCGACGATGCTGCTGGTCGGCATCTCGTTCGCGCTCGCCTACGGCCCGCTGACCATCGCGGCCACGGACGGGATCGCGGAGGAGGAGCAGGGGCTCGCGGGGGCGTTGTTCTACACGTCGTTCCAGTTCGGGGCGGCGCTCGGGCTCTCGTCCGCGACCGCCGTGAGCGTCGCGGTGGGGGGCGCGGGGGAACGCGGGATGCTCGACGGGTACCGGGCGGCGCTGCTGGTGCCGTTGGGGGCGGCCGTGCTCGGGGCGCTCGTCACCGCGTCGGGGCTGCGGCGGAACGGGCCCGCGCGCGAGAGGGCGCGCGAGGACGCCGCCACGCCGGCGGTCACGGGGTAGCGCGCGGATCACGGTACGGCGCGCGGGGTCGCGGGGTGGCCGTCCGGCACGGGGTGGTGGACGGCCAGCAGCGCCATGTCGTCGTCGAACGCCCCGTCGCAGTGCGCGACGACATCGGTGACCACGGCGTCGAGCAGCTCGGTGGGCCCGCAGAACGCCCGCCCGTTGAGCCGCGCGACCGGGTCGTAGAACGTGCCCACCGCGTTCCTGGCCTCGCTCAGCCCATCGGTGTACAGCAGCAGCTGGCTCCCCGGCGGGAACCGCGCGTGCTCCACCCGCTCGGGCCCCGGCAGCAGATCGCCGAGGCCCAGCGGGAGGGCGGGCTCGGCGGCGAGGTAGCACGCCTCGCCGCCGGGACCGAGCAGCACGGGCGGGGGATGGCCGCGGTTGACGAAGCGGATGCCGAGCGGCGGGCCTTCGTCCACCTCGACCACGACGGCGGTGGCGAACCCCTCGACGGGGTCGAGCGAGGCGCGGTCGGCACGCTCCCTGACCAGGGCCCTCTCCAACCGCACGGCGACCTCGTCGATGCGCGGCTCGTTCTCGGCCGCCTCCCGGAACGCGCCGAGCAGCACGGCGACCGCCTCGGTCGCGATCAGGCCCTTGCCGCGGACGTCGCCGACCAGCAGGCGCACGCCGTACGGGGTCTCGCGGGCGGCGTACATGTCGCCGCCGATGAGCGTGTTGCGCTGGGCCGCCCGGTAGCGCGCCGCGACCCGCAGGGATCCGGCGCGCTCCGGCGGCTCGGGGACGACGGCGCGTTGAACGGCCTCGGCGACGTTCGTGGCCGAGACGACGCGCTGGTCGCGGTGGGCGACGATCCGGTTGATGGCGAGGGCGAGCACGGAGATGACGGCGACGGTGCTGGTCTTGAACGCGCTGGAGACGTGCCAGTACGTCTGGGCGACGACCGCGCCGGTGGCGAGCGCGCCGTAGAGGGCCGTGACAGGGAACGACAGCACCGGCGCCGCGAGCAGCGGGGCGGCGCAGTAGAACGCGGTGAGCGTGACGTGCGGCGGGGTGAAGAGGTCGAACAGCAGCCCCATCAGGAGGAACGCCGCGGGCAACACGGCATACACCCAGGCCCGAACCCCCCATGGCGCCGTCGTACGCACGCCCCCCAATCTGCCCCCGATACCCGGAGGCGGCGAGTCGATCATGGTCAGGGGTGGTCGGAGGTGGTCCGGAACGGTCAGGGGCAGTCAGGGACGGTCCTGGCGGGTGCTTCCGTTCGGCTTCCGCTGGAGTTCGGCGGGGCGACGGGTGGGCTTCGTCGGGAGGCGGGACAGTCGCCGTCGAACGGAAGCGCACAGGTGAGGAGTACCGTCATGGCTGTGTCACGCAGAGGAGTGCTCGGTGCGGCGGGGGCGGCGGGCGCCGCGGGGATCGCGGGGGTCGCCGGCGCGACCGCGGCGAGCGCCGTGCCCACCTCGCCCGCCTCGCCCGCCACCGGCGCGCACGGGCGGGCGGTGATCGGGCCCGCGGGGCGCGACCGGCTGCACGTCATGAGCTTCAACATCCGCTACGACGCGGGCGCCGCCCCCGGCACGCCCGACTCCTGGACCGACAGGCGGCCCGTGCTCGAACGGTTCCTGCGCGTCGAGCAGCCCACCGTGATGGGGGTGCAGGAGGCGTTGTACCACCAGGTCAAGCAGCTCGACGGCGACCTGGACCGCGACTACGACTGGATCGGCCTGGGGCGCGAGGGCGGCGGCCGGGGCGAGTTCATGGCCGTCTACTTCGACACGCGGCGCGTCGAGCCGCTCGACTACGACCACTTCTGGCTGTCCGACACCCCGAATGTGATCGGTTCCGCACACTGGGGGAACACGGTCATCCGGATGACCACGTGGGTGCGCTTCGCCGACCGCCGCACCGGCAAGGAGTTCATCCACGTCAACACGCACTTCGACCACCGGTCGGAGAACGCGCGACAGCGCGGCGCCGCGCTCGTGCGGGACCGGATCGCGGACTTCGACCCGGCGCTCCCCGTCGTCCTCACCGGCGACTTCAACACCCCGGCCGAGAGCTCCGAGTCCTACCGCGTCCTGGTGACCGAGGGCGGCCTCGCCGACACCTGGAACACCGGCGAGCGCCTGACCCCGGCCTGGGGCACCTTCCCCGACTACCAGGCCCCGGTCGAGGGCGGCAGCCGCATGGATTGGGTCCTCGCGAACGAGCGCGTCGAGGTCCGGCGGGTCGCCATCAACACCTACACGCACCAGGGCCGTTACCCCTCCGACCACGCCCCGGTCCAGGCCCTCGTCCGCCTGGTCTGACCGGCCGGGCGAGGGCGTAGCCTCGGGCGGTGGAGACCGACCGCCTGAGGCTGCGCCCGTTCACCGGGGACGACGGGGACGTGCTCGCCGCGCTGCACGGCGACCCGGCCGTGATGCGCCACATCGACAACGGCCGCCCCGTCCCCCGCGACGTCGTCAGGGCCGAGCAGCTGCCCGCGCTGCTCGCCGAGTACCGCGCGCTGCCGCCCGGGCTCGGCGCACTGGCCGCGGAGGAACGCGATGGGGGCGCGTTCGTCGGCTGGTTCGCGCTGCGGCCCGCGGTGACGCGGGGGCTCACCGGGGGCACCGAGCTGGGTTACCGGCTGATGCCCCGCGCCTGGGGGCGCGGGCTCGCCACCGAGGGCGCGCGGGCCGTGGTGGGCGCGGCGTTCGCGGCGCACCCGTCCGTGACGCGGGTGGTCGCCACCACCATGACCGTCAACGCCGCATCCCGTCGGGTGCTGGAGAAGACCGGGCTGCGCCTGGTCAGGACGTTCTTCGAGGACTGGCCCGAGCCGATCCAGGGCGCCGAGCACGGCGACGTCGAGTACGCGGTCAGCCGGGCGGAGTGGGCCCGACAACGACGAAGCCGACGGGAACTACGCTGACCGCGTGACCATCGAACGCGTCGGCGTGATGTTCGACAGGGGCCAACGGCCCGAGGACCTGGCGGCGTTCGCCACCGAGGCCGAGGAGAGCGGCCTCGACGACCTCTGGGTCGTCGAGGACCTCTCGTGGGCGGGCGGCGTCTCGTCCGCCGCGCTGGCCCTCGCGGCGACGCGGCGGCTGCGCGTCGGCATCGGCATCATGCCCGCGCCCCTGCGCAACCCCGGGCTGCTCGCCATGGAGGTCGCCACGCTGGCCCGGGTGTTCCCCGGGCGGCTGGTCGCGGGCGTCGGCCATGGCGTGGGCGCGTGGATGGAGGGCGTCGGCGCGGGCACGCCGTCCAAGCTGGCGCTGCTCGGCGAGACCATCACCGCGCTGCGCGCGCTGCTCGCGGGCGAGACGGTCCGCGTGAACGGCCGCGCCGTGCGCATCGACGAGCTGCGCCTCGTCCACCCCCCGGCGACGCCGCCGCCCGTGGTGGCGGGCGTGGTGCGGCCCCGCTCGCTCGAGCTGTCGGGCCGCGTCGCCGACGGCACCGTGCTGGCCGAGGGCAACGGGCCCGCCCGGGTGGCCACCGCGCTGACCCACATCGCCCCGACCCGCCCGCACGAGCTGATCGTCTTCACCCACCTCCGGGTCTCCGACGACCCGGCCCTGCTGGCGGCCGAGGTCGCCCCGGTCGCCGAGGAGACGGCGGGCTTCCTCGGGGTGCCGACCGCGGACGCCTTCCTGGCGACCGGCGACGCGGCCACCGCCGCCGACCGGGTCCGCTCCCTGTGGCGGGCGGGAGCCACCACGGTGGTGCTCAGGCCGATCGGCGATGACCCGCTCGGCCAGGTCCGCGCCGCACTTGCCGCACTGCGCCCCGAGATGTGAACGGGGCGCCCCCGTGCGCCCGTTGCACCGTGGGGCGCCCCTGAGCCACGATGCGGGTCATGAGCCTGATGACCAACGGCATCGCCCCGGGACCGGTGCGGTTCCACTTGGCCTGTGACCGGATGGGCTGCCGGGCCGAGGTCAGCTTCGACCTGGTCATTGCCGACTCCCCGCCCGACTCCAAACCCGACGCCCCGGACGGCCACCGCGGGGGCATACCCCATGAGGCGGGGCAGGCGCGGCCCTACATCCGGGACATGGGCTGGCACGTCACCCAGGGCGGCGAGGGACACCGCTGCCCGGCCTGCTCCCTGCGCAGGGGGTAGCGCCCGCCCGGGCCGACGCGACGAGGTCGCCGAAGTCCGGGCGCCGACCGAGGGGTTGGCGTTCGGCGAGCGCCTGGACCGTGCCGACTCCGACCGGGTCCTCACCAAGGCCCTGCGGAGGGCGCTGCTCTACGGCGCCGAGCACGAGCTCACCGCACGCGGCGTAGGCCAACTCGTCGTCTCCGCAGCGGACTGGGCCACCGCAGACCAGCCCGAGGAGACGCGCACCGCGTGCTGGGCGCTGCTCCCCGCCCTCGCCCGCGCGCTCTTTGCCGACGAGGACCAGGCCGTGCTCGACGACGTGGTGGCGTGGCTCACCGAACGGGAGTACCCCGGCCCCTGGTAGCCCGCAGCACAACGGCCTCGCCTTCACCGGGTGATGGGGGGCCGTTCGCTGTTCCCCGTCGCGCACCCGGGAGTACCGTCTGACTGTCTAGGTCAGAACGGGAGGCCCATTATGCCCCAGTGGTCGGACTACACCAACGGTCAGCGGATCAAGATCCTTCGCGGTCGGGAGATCACCCAGCCGCAGCTCGCTGAGCGATGCGGCCTGAGCGTCGTCACTATCCAGAAAGCCGAGCAGGACAAGGTGTTGTCGCTGACCACCCTGTTGCGAATCGCCGGAGCGCTCGGTGTTGACACGAGCGTCATCCTGGGCCAACAGGCGCCCCGCCGGGCGATGTCCATGGACGACCGGGCCATGCTCCGCGAACTGTCGCGAGCTGTGCACGACTCTTGGGTGGGATTGCTGCCGAGGACAGTCGCCGCGCCGTCAGCCGACGAGTTGCGTGCGGCCGTTGATGCCTGCTGGGCCCGGTACTGGGAGGGGCACTACGCGGAGGCTGGCGCCATCGTGGCGCCGCTCCTTGAGGCAGCCACCGCGCATCGCCACGAACAGCCGCACGACCGGCAGGCAACCGCCTGGGGCCTGATCTCCGACGCACACCGACTGGCTGCCTATGTCGCGAACTTGATGGGGGCAAGGGATCTCGCCTACGCCGCGATCGGCCACGCCCAAGAGGCCGCGGAGTCCGCTGCGGACAACATGCGCCATGCCCTGGTCACGTCCGGCCGCGCTTGGGTCTACCTCCGGGACAGCAGGCTGAAGGCAGCGCTCGACCTCGCGGAGAAGTCCGCCGTGGACATTGAGCCCAGGTTCAGCCGGGCCACCCCGGGCGAGCTGGTGGCCTACGGCTCACACGTCAACTTCGCGGCGGTCGTGGCGGCACGGCTGGAGAAAAAGGAGCGAGCGAAGGAATTCCTCTCTCAGTCCCACGCGGCCGGTGCGCGCCTCGGAGAGGAGATTGCCGCCCACGGCACGCGGTGGGGGCCGGTGTCGGCCACCACTCAGGCCGTGGGGGTCAACGTCGGGCTGGGCAGGATCGGCAAGGCGCTGGCGCTGGCGGACGACATCAAGGACGTCTCTGCGCTCAGTCCGGCCGCGCAGAACCGGTATTCGATGGATCTGGCTCTGGCCCAAGCACACGCTCGGCAGTGGGATGCGAGCCTGGACACCCTGGAAGAGACACTGACCAAGGCCCCGGAGTGGTCGCGACACCAAGTTCTCCCTGGCGTCATCGTGGAGAAGGTGGGCCGTGCTTCAACGGCCCGTCTCCGGCGGGTGTCGAAGCTGTTGGGAGTGTCGAACCCGGTGACTGGCGGGTTCGACACGGCGACGGAGAAGTCGGCTCTCTGAACCGTAATCGTCCCTAGGGGACAACTACGGTCAAGGAGCTCTCCATAGTCGTCCGGGGCGGACGACACGCGGCTTCGCCGGTTTGCGTAGTCGTCCGCCTCCTTTCTGTACTGATGCGTTGGGTAGTTGCATCGTTACTCCCATGCCGAGGACAGCAGCAACAAGCCTGCGACGCCGGAACATCGCCGACGCCTCCAGCGGCCACCCCCCGACCGCTGTGGTCATCTACCTCTGTCACCCGTCCGAGAGCACGACCCTCGCCGCCGCGGCGCGCCTGCGAGCGCACGCCGACGCACGCGACTGGGCGGTCGCAGCCGAAGTGTTGGACGTCACGGCCGTGGTGCCGCGTGCGGGGGTGGAGCGGGCGCGCAGCTACGTCCTGCTGCGCCAAGCCCACGGGATACTCACCACTACGCGCGAGGCACCTGCCCTGGCGAGCGAGCGTGATTGGCTCGCTGAGCACGGCGCCTTCCTCCAAGTCGTAGGGGATGACCGGTGACCGCCGTGCGCAGCCAGGCGCCGGGGCATCTGCCGCCCGCGCCGCCGCCGTTGAGCGACGACCAGCCGATCACGGTGATCGTCGGGCGGGACTGCCCGCCCGCGACGCCGCTCGACCTGTGCCTCGGCTGCCGCGATCGCGTTGCCGACCTCGCCAGCCACGTGTGCGCGGGCGATGCGCGGTGACCGAGGACTGCGTCGAGTGCCGGACGCCGCTGCCGCCGCTGGTCGTGGTCGCGGTGAAGCACAGCAGCAGCGGCGCGGGCTGGACGCACCGCGCGTGCCGGAACTGCCTGATCCGGGAGCGGCTGATCCCGTTCGTCTTCCACCCGCTCACCCACGACGGGACGCGGCTGCTCTACCCGGAGGTCGTCCCGAACGAACTGGTGGCCAAGCTCGCCGTGTTGGGCGAGTCGCCCGTTCTCGCCGCCCCGGTCGGGCGGCTGCTGGCCGCCGTGGCCCGCACGAAGAACCGCACGCTCGACGCCGACGAGTTCCACGCCGCGCACGACGAGGCGCGCGCCATCGTGGCGCGGCTGCGGGGCCTGGCCGCGAGAGGCGGGCTGCACCCGGTGCCGGGGGAGGCGCGGTGAGCGCCGTCATGGCGCCGCCCGCCGCGGCGCCCCAGGACGAGCGGATCCCTGCCCTGACGCACCTGACCGGACGCCAGCTCGGGGGCGCCGACTGCGCGTACTGCGGCCGACGCCTGGGGGCGTGGGCGCGCAAACTCGGCCGCCCGAGGCCGCAGTTACGCGGCCGGTACCCGGTGCAGCTGTGGGCGTGCGATCGGCGCTGCCCCCCTCGCCCGATACCGCGCCGCCCGCCCCCCGCCGCCGCCGCCGACCGCCCCTGACTCCCTGCCGTCGTCCGTGCGGCCGCCCCGCTGGGGACGGGTGCGGTCCGGACGGCGGCAGGGGCCCACCCCCGCCCGGGCGGTCCCGGGCGGCCCGCCCCGGCGCGCTTCCCCTGAGCGCCCCCGGGGCATCCGGCCCGGCACCCACTGCCCGGGGTGCCGGGCCACCCGCCCGCCTCGGCCTGGTCACACCGGAGCGGGCGGGCCCCACATCCAAACGAGAGGACGGCGCATGCCCACCAGGACCGAGGAGTTCCGCGACCCGTACAACCGGACACCCGGATGCCCCGGGCAGCCGGTGACAAGCGTGGCCACTCGCCACGCCATCCCCGAGTAAGGAGCGCACCGTGCTCGCCCGCCTGCTGCTCGGCGCCGCCTCGTGCGCGGTCGCCACCCGCTGAACCCCCCGGCCGACGTGTCCGCCGGGCACGCGGCCATACCCACCACGATCACGACCCGGAGTTCACCATCTTCTGGCCGTTCCTTTTCTGGCCCCCTACCCGGCCCCACCGACACGACGAGCGCCACCCCACTCGCCGCCCGCAGCGGCGGAAAGGGCGTAGGGCCACGAGCGTGCGACGCGTCGAGGGCACATCGAAGTCCATACGCGTCGGCGACGTTCTCACCATCGGCGAGCGCCACTTCAAGGTCATGACGCGCACCCGCGTCCACGGCGGGGTCAGGCTGCGGCTCACCTCGGGCGCCCTGTTCGTCATGTCCCACCGCACCACCCTCACCATCTGGCGCGCCGACCCGCCCGGCCTACGGCCCCGCTCCTTCTGGGAGACAGCCCTCCGCCAACCCCCACCCACCCGGGCGGAGATCATCGCTCAGACCGCCGTCGGCTGCGCCCTCGTCATCGTCATCGCCCTGGCGGTGATCGCGCGATGAACCCCACCGGGATGGTCGCGATCGAGATCACCGCCGCCACGGTCAAGATCGGCGACCAACTCGTCGTCGGAGGACGGCCCTACACCGTCTGCGACATGACCGCACTCGCCAGCGGCGGCAAACTGCTCCACTTCCACGGAGGCGAGTCGTTCCACATGGGCTGCTTCACCGCCCTGTGGGCCAGCCGCCACATCTCCCAACTCCCCGGCTTCATCCCACCCCGCCCCAGACGCTACGAGAGAACGCGCCGCTGAGAGCGTGCGGGGCCGCACCCCACCAGTAGAACCAGCACCTCAACGCCCCGCCCGACCGGTCAGCCGGGCGGGCGGGATGCCGAGGGCGCGCGCGATGTGGAGGAGCCGGACTACCCGCGGGCTCGTGACCGCCAGCTCGATCCGGACGAGCGTCATGCGATCGACGCCCAGCCGCTCGGCCAAACGCTCCTGGGTCAGGTCGGCGTGCTCGAGCACCGTGCGGATCCGCCGACCGATCTCCAGGCGCTCGGCACGGAGCCAGTCGGGCAGCGGATCGGACACCCTGCCACGCTGAAGTGATCATGGAAATCGGGTACTGCTGCTGACGCGGAGTCTCGCAAGCTCCTCGCGCGGCGATGGACATGCCCCACAGACGGAGCACCGGCGGAACGCCCCCCAGGCGCCGCCGGTGCTCCTCGTTCGTGATCGTCTGCGTTTCGCGCCAGCAGGGCGCCAGCAGCGAGCATGCTCATGCCAAGCAGGCTTGAGGGGCCCGCGCCAGCAGGTCTCTGACCTGGGGCTGGTCGGTAGGCCGTGTGGGACTCGAACCCACAACCAAAGGATTAAAAGTCCTCTGCTCTGCCAATTGAGCTAACGGCCCGCACGGAGCAGCATAGCCGGGGGGTGGGCCCGGCCTCGAAGGCTTTGGGGGCGTTCGAGGGCCGGGCCCGGGGGCCCGTGTCAGCTGTCGCGCTTCCAGCGGGGCTTGTACGACGAGCGGTCGTCGCGGCGGAACCCACCGCCGTTGCCGCCGCCGTTGCCGCCACCGCCGCCGTTGCCGCGCTGGCGGTTGTCGTCGCCGCGCCCGTAGGGGCGGCGGTCGTACGACGGACGGTCGTCGCGCCGGTCGTACGACGGACGGTCGTCACGGCGGTCGTAGGACGGACGGTCGTCGCGGCGGAACCCACCGCCGCCGCCCCGGCCCCTGCCGTCGTCGCGGCGCTGGAACGGACGGCGGTCGTCGCGGCCCTCACGCCGGTCGTCCCTGCGGTCGTCGCGCCGGTCGTCCCTGCGGAACCCTCCGTGACCCCGGCCCCGCTGGCCCTCCTCGTGGCGGGCCGCCTCGGCGCGCGCGGCCTTCTCCGCGCGCCGCGCCTCGCGCAGCGCCTCACGCTCGGCCTCGCGCTCCGCCTCCGCGAGCGCCAGGGCGCGCGCCTCGGCCGCCGCGGCGATCGCCTCGGCCGGGTCGTCGCCGCGCTCGCGGGCCGCGCGCCCGGTGAGGCGTTCGGCCTCCTCAGTCAGCTCGCCTGCCCGCTCCTTCGCGCGCTCGAGCTCGCGGCTCAGCCGCGCGACCTCGCCCTCCGCGTGCCGTACGGCGCCCATCGCCGCCTCGGCCTGGACCTCGGTCAGCGAGCGCGCGCCGATGATGTCGGCCACGTCAGGGTCGAACAGGTCGCCCCGCCCGATGATGTGTCGCGACGCCTCGACGCCCGCGTCCTCCATCAGCCGGAAGATCGTCCGCCGCTGGTGCGGCAGCGCCAGGGAGACGACCGTGCCGGAACGCCCCGCGCGCGCGGTGCGGCCCGAACGGTGCAGGTAGTCCTTGTGATCGGCGGCCGGGTCGACGTTGAGCACCAGGTCGATGTTGTCCACGTGGATGCCGCGGGCCGCGACGTCCGTGGCGACCAGGACGCTCGCGTGGCCGTCCTTGAAGTCGGCCAGGGTGCGCGTCCGCGCGCCCTGCGTCATCCCGCCGTGCAGCGCGTCCGCGCGCACGCCCGACTCGCGCAGCTGCCCCGCGACCCGGTCGGCGCCCAGCTGGGTGCGGACGAACACGATCGTGCGCCCCTCGCGCCCCGCGATGGCGGCGGTCAGCGGGGCCTTGTCGCGCGGCTTCACGATCAGCACGTGGTGCGACATCGTCGTGACGGCGCCCTGGGCCGCGTCGACCTCGTGGCTGACGGGGTCCACCAGGTACCGCTTGACGAGCGTGTCGATCTCGTGCTCGAGCGTGGCGGAGAACAGCATCCGCTGGCCGCCCGGCGGCACCTGGTCGAGCAGCTCGGTGACCTCGGGCATGAAGCCCAGGTCGGCCATCTGGTCGGCCTCGTCGAGGACGGCGACCTCGACGTCGTCGAGCGAGCACGCGCCGCGGCCGATGACGTCGCGGAGGCGGCCGGGCGTTGCCACCAGGATGTCGACGCAGCGCTCCAGGGCGTAGATCTGGTTCCCCATGGAGGTGCCGCCGCACACGACCTTCAGCCGCAGCCCGAGCACGTCGCCGTAGGGCTCGAGCGCGTCGGAGACCTGCATGGCCAGCTCGCGGGTGGGCGTGAGGATGACGGCGCGGGGCCGCTTGGCGGCGGTGCGGCCGCCCGCGAGGCGGGCGAGCAGCGGGAGCCCGAAGCTCAACGTCTTGCCCGAGCCGGTGCGGCCGCGGCCCAGGATGTCGTGTCCCGCCAGCGCGTCGGGGATCGTCGCGGCCTGGATGGGGAACGGGGTGGTCACGCCGTTCTCGGCGAGCTTGCGCACGATGTGCTGCGGCAGGCCGAGGTCGGCGAAGGTGGTCGTCGGCTCGTCGTCCAGGGGGAGAAGAGCTTCAGGGGTGGACACGGACATGCGAAGTGAGAACCTTCCGGAGTGAGGTGGTCGGCACGCGCCTTAGCTCCGTAGGTGCTCTGGACCGCCTGGATGCGGTCAGCCACGGCTGGACGAGGAACGCGCCACACGGCGCGCTGCATCGGGGCGCCGGGAAGTGGGATCAAACGATCTACAAGCATACGCAGGGTGCGGGTGGACACGCAAATGGGTCAGCTCGCCCCCTCGGGGACGGGTGGGGCCTCGGTGGGCGCGGTGGCGGACGGCGACGGCTCGGGCGCCGGTGCGGGCTCGGGCGCGGGACCCGGCTCGGGCGCGGGCTCGGGCGGCGGCGGGGGCGCCTGCTCCGATGGGCGCCCTGGGTCGTCGGCCGGGGTCGGGGAGTCCTGCTCGGAACCGGCCTGGTCCTCGGCGTCCGCACGCGCGTCGGACCGTTCGGGCGCGGGCCTCGCGTCGTCCTCGACGGGCGTGGGCACCTCGGGCGGCGGGCCGCCGTCGCGCTCGGCGTCCCCCGCGGGGCGGTCGGGGTCGGCGCCGCGGGGGGCGCGTTCGGCGTCGGTGGACTCGGGCACGGGCCGGTCGTCGGGCTCGACGGTCACACAGCCGCCCAACGCGGCGGCCAGGGCGGCGACCGGGACGAGCAGCGCGGCGGCGGGGGCGGGGCGGGGTCGGCGCACGGTGGCACCTCCGGGGCGGGGCGGGCGGGATTCCGCCCTCTCAACTCCCGCACCCGGACGGAGGACACGCGCCCGCGCCGGTCATCCGCGCCCCGGGCGCTTCACCCGTAGCCGAGGGCGTGCAGCCGCTCGTCGTCGATCCCGAAGTGGTGGGCGATCTCGTGGACGACGGTGATCTCGACCTCCTCGACCACCAGTTCGCGGTCGCCGCCCTCGCGTCGGCAGAGCCGCAGGGTGGGGCCCATGTAGACGGAGATGCGGTCGGGCAGCACGCCCGCGTACCACTCGCCGCGCTCGGTGAGCGGCGTACCCTCGTAGAGCCCGAGCAGCTCGGGATCGTCGGGCGGAGGCTCGTCCTCGACAAAAACGGCCACATTGTCCATGAGCCGCGTCAATTCCGGCGGAATCCGGTCAAGCGCCTCGCTGACCAGCCCCTCGAACTCCTCACGCGTCATCTCCAGCACAGGGGCCATTCTCCGCCAGCGGAAGTCTTTTGGTGATCCCCCCGGGCATCCCATATGCTGCTCGGGTCTTCCGGCCCCCGTCGTCTAGCGGCCCAGGACGCCGCCCTTTCAAGGCGGTAGCGCGGGTTCGAATCCCGTCGGGGGTACCCAGAACAAGGGAACGTGTCGGGTGGCCGGAGCGGTCCGTTGTGTCAGCCCCCTCGATCAAGCCGCTGAAGCGTCCGCCGCCCCTCTGCCAGGTCCGTACGGTGGCCGACACCTCTTCCGCTGCGTCGGGCGTGATGAGCACTCGGATCGCGACCTCCTCCCGGGGACGGCTGTAGCGCACCTCTAGGTCGAAGGCGTCGTAGAGCTTGCACTGGATAGTCTCTGGGCAGCGGTCCACGCGTAGGCCGACCTCGGGTAGCGCGTCCAGCAGCGCGGGGTCGCCCGGTCCGTCGTCGGTGGGAGGGTTGACAAGCTCGCTGATCTGCCGCTTGAGATCCTGCCGTCGCTGTTCAAGGTTCGCGTGCTCTTTTCGGATCGCCTCACGAAACCGATCCTCGTGTGCCGGGTCGACGGCCTCCTGGCCTTGCTGGTCATCCCCGCTCGCCGCACCCGCTGCGAGACTCCGGATGAGCCGAACTTGTTTGGCCTCAAGCGCTCCCACCGACCGTTCAAGCGCCGCTCGTTCGTCCCAACAGGACTCTGCCTTGGCCGACGCGCTCGTGAGGGCGAGGCTACGGCCGAGATGCGCGCGGCGGTCGGGCCCGAAGACCCGGGAAGCGAAGAAGTCCGCGATCGTGCCGAGAAGTACGTCCTCACGGACCCAGAGTCCTCGTGGATGGACTCGATACCAGTCCTCGTCGCGATGATGGTGGTTGTTTGGCTGACAAGCGTAGTAGAGACGCTGGTGGCGAGCCTTACCCTCCATACGTCGCCCGCACATGTCACACCGGACGCGGGAACGCAGCGCGTACGAACGGCGACTGGCCGGGTGGTGGTTGATCCCGGCGCCGCTGCGGGATCCCTGCCGGGTCCGTGCCACGGCTGCCGCCCTGTCGAACAGCTCTTTCGTGATGAGGGGCTCATGGCAGGGCCGAGGCGACCAGACCCATTCCTTCGGGTCGTTGTGACGTCCGCCCTGCTTCATCGCCCGCCGGTTCCAGACCTGGTAGTCGGTGTACTTCGGGTTGTGCAGGATCTCGCGCACGGCCGACCCACTCCACCGGCCGAGCGTGGCCCCCCTACGGGTTGCCTCCGGCGGCGGGTAGTGGTCAGGATCTCTGTTCAGCCAGTCGGCGATGCTGTCGTAGCCGAGCTTGTCGACGACGCGGAGCTGGAAGATCCGCGTGACCGTCGACGCGCGCTTCGGGTCCGGCACGAGGCGGTGCTTCGTGCGGCCCTCCGCGCGACGAGCGGGCACCGGATGGGGAACCTTCTCGGCCAGGTACCCGTATGGCGGCTTCCCGGTATTCCAACCCTGCCGGGTATGTTCGACGAGGCCATCCCACGACAGCTCCAACATCTGCAGGACGTACCACTCGGAGACGGCTTGCTTGACCCGACGGGTCAGGACGGGCGTTGCCCGCTTAGCTCGGCGGCCGGTGACGATGGGCTCGTCCGCAGCGCAGAGCGCAACCCCGGCTTGTTCCAGGTCGTATTCGATCTTTGTGCCGAAGTAGGTCCGCCGAGCAACTCGTTCGATGGACTCACAGATGACAACGGCGAAGCGCCGGTCGGGATGTTCGGCCTCAGCGAGAAGATCGGCGATTCCCCCATCGCGAGGGATCGGGATCTTGAAGCGGCTGTGGGCGAGGGAACGCCCACGTGCGTCAAGGTCCTTCCGACCAGACTCGACGTCGTAGAAGTGGGCTACGATCACCCAACCTGGCGGCAGGGCCGCTCTGGAATTACCAAGCTGGCGAGGCAGGGAAAGCGTCGGGTCTTGCTGATCCTCGGTGGAGGTGCGGCCGAGCCAAGCGACCGGGACAGTGACCGGGAGCGCGTCGGGAGCAGCCGCTGCGGCCCAGGGTCGGTCAGGCGCGGGCGATGTCCAAGTCGTTCCCCCAGTTGATGATTGCTGCATACGACTGCTGACCCTTCTCCGGCCGCGGCGAGCACCGGATGAGACCCGCGCCTCTGTCACTCAGAGCCTCAGGCGGTCCGGTCATCGCTGGGATGAGCGGTCGCCCACTCCAGCACCGCACGGATCGCTGTGGCCTGACGCTCGCGCAAAGCGTCACCGTCCTCGCCGTCGATGACGACGTAGTGGACAATCACCCGGAGCCGTCCTCCTCTTGGCTGTTTGCTTCCGTCATTGGGAGGCCCAGCCCCGTCGTGGGTGATCGACGACCATGGACGCTCCGTCTCGCCGAGCACTTCAAGCCCGCCATCCCCCTCACGGGTGACGGCACCCGAACCCGCTTCGTTCACCCCAGCTCCGGTGCCGCCGGACACGGGTGCGGCGAGCCTTGGCTCACGGGGCAGCCATGCACGCAGATGCGCGCTGGTGCCGAGCGCCGGGGCTGTGAGCACGAACGCCGCGTCCGCGTGTCGGTTCCCGGCTTGCGGAAGATGAGGACGTCCTCGTGGGCGATGAGGTGGAGGGGCAGTCCTCGGCGGCGGGCGTCGCGGGTGTTCTTCATCTGGAAGAACGAGGGGCGTAGGACGAGGTGGTCGTCGCGGATCCCGGCGAGGAGGGCGGCGCAGCGCTCGACGGGGAGGAGTCCGGCGTGGCGGCCCGCGGCGAGGACGGCGGTGGGGAGGTCGATGAGTTCGCCGCGGGTGCGCCAGGGGCGGGCGGTGACGACGGCGGTTCCGCCGGGGCGGAGGAAGAGGGTGGCCTGTCGGAGGATGTGGGCGAAGGCGACGAGGAGTTGGTCGGTGCTGGCGTGGGCGAGGTTGCGGGGGTCGCGGCTGTAGTGGGCGTTGCGCTTGGTGACGCCGGGGGTGCCGGTCTCGCTGGTGGAGCGGACGTGGCCGTGGGCGGAGTCGCCGTAGGGCGGTGAGGTGACCACCAGGGCGACCTCGCCGCGGTGGTGCGGTGCGAGGAGGGTGTCGAGGTGGCGGGCGTCGCCGTGGACGACGTCTCCCCGGCCGTGGCGCATGGCGTCGATGGCGTGGTGGAGGTTGGCGCGGGCGAGGTCGGCCCAGCGGCGTTCGTACTCCGTTCCGATGGCGTCGCGGCTCAGGCGGATGGCTTCGACGAGGGTGGTGCCGATGCCGCACATGGGGTCGAGGACGAGGTCGCCGGGGCGGGTGTAGCGGCGGATGGCGTGGGCGGCGATGGCGGGGAGCATAAGTCCGGAAGGACCACGGCGCGCACGGCGGCGCGCAGAAAGCGGCGGTCCCTGGGGCGGCGACCCAGGTGAGCCCGCTCGGCCCGCGATTCCTCCAGGAGTTGACCCGCCGCGTCCAGCGCCGTCCCGCGCAGCGGGACCGGCGTGGCCCAACGCGTGTGGGCCGCGTGCGCCGCCTCGTGGGTGAACGCACCCCAGGCCACGGGGTAGCGCTCCTCGTCCCCGGGGAGGGCCGGGTCGATCGTGGCGGGATCCAGCGGGGCGAAGAGGCCGATGTCGATCTCCAACTCGGCCAGGGTGGGGAAGAACGCCGCCGGTGCCCCCGAGCGGGTCTGGTGCTCGCAAGCGACCAACACGTCTTCCCTCTCGGCGAGTTCGGGCAGCCGCGCGGAGAGGGCCGCCGCGATGCGCAGCCACTCCTCGGCATGCGGGCGCGGCAGAACGGGGGCGGCGGGGCCGCCGTCGTTCTCCCAGCGGGCGGCGGCCCGTTCGTCCTCGGTGAGGGCGGGCGGGGTGTGCTGAACGTGGGCTCGGGTGCTCGCGGGCATGGCGGGATCAGTCCCTTCCGGGGGGTTGATTCGGAGGGGGCGGCCGGTGGCCGCAGGGTGAGGAGGGGGTCAGAGCTGACGGCCCAGAGCCAAGGCGTTCACCGCGCGACCGGTGGCCCTGGTGACGATCTCGGCGACCGTGTCGCGGTCCTCCAGCGGGGCGATACCGACCAGGTTGGCGAAGGCGGCGTCAACGCCGAGGACATCGGCGATTTTCTGGAAGGCGATCAACTCGCGGAGCTGCGGGGCCCACCCGATGTCGCCCGCCTCCTGCAACTTCGCCAGGCGCCGGGCGATCCGCACCGCCGTCCGGTCAATCTTCAGCGAGGCGGCGAGGTCGTAGTCGGACCCCACCTGCACCTGCACGCTGAACCGACTCGCCAACGCCTCGGTCAGGACCGCGCCGTGCACACCGGGGTTGTGACCGGCCACGACATAGAAGCCGTCGGCAGCGGTGATCGTCTCGCCCTTGTGCGCCTTGACCTGGATCTGCCTGCGGCCGTCCATCGCGGGGTACAGGGCAGCGAGCACCTTCGGCGAGATCAACGTGGCGTCATCCAGCAGGAGAGCCCTGCCCTCCCGCATGGCCGTGATCAACGGACCGTGGACGAACGCGTAACCGCCGTGCTCGTCCTGGGTGTACTCGCCGATCAGATCGCCGACCGTGGTGTCCCCATCCCCCGCAACCGTGATCAGGTCGGGGAAGGCCGCCTCGATCAGACTCGTCTTCCCGGTTCCCGGCGGCCCGTACAGCAGCACCGGCACACCCGCCTCACGCAACCGCCGCAACGCCTCGACGTCCGGCAACTCCGCCAACGCCCGAGGGTGGTAGGTCTGCCCGTTCGGGCGGGTCACCGGCAGCGGCCTCCCGAGGGAGGAGGAACGCGCGGGCGCCCGCGTCGGCACGGGGCGAGACGGTTGTGGCGCACTTGCCGCGCCGGGTGGTGGCCCGGCGGGGCGTTGCGCGGCGGCGGCGGTCGCCGAAGTCGCCCGATACATACGGGGGTTCGTACTGACCCGCTCGGCCTGCCCCCGGGCCACCAACGTCTCGCACGCGTTGCCCACGGCCCCGCCCGAGTGCCCCAGCTGGTTCGCCAGCGCCGTCACGGTGAACCTCGCCGACGTGTTCGCCACGAGAACCTGCGCGATCCGCGCGCGCAGCTCACCCGGGCGCGCTTTCCGCCCCGCACCGGTCAGCGGCCCCGCCGCCCCCGTAGGAGGCTTCGCCGCTGTCACGGGCGGGGGCATCGGGGGACCGGGCGGCGGGGAGGGGGGCGTGGAGGAGGCAGTCATCGGTCGCGCCTTTCAGCAACAACGGATTGCTGGCCGGGTACTGGAATTCGGCACAGCTATCCAAATCCGGACACACGTCACCCGTCATTCGCATTCCAGAATTTCGGGCCATTCCCATGGGCGGGGCTTTTGTTCAGCCCCTTCGGGAACAACACCAATATATCTCGATGCCGCGCCCGCCGGGCGCCGAATTCGGCTCTGAATTCCTGGAATTCCCACGAATTCACGACGGGAATTCAGGGAATTCGATAAAGGCACGACACAAGCCGTCGCCGTCGGCAGGCCCCACGACCGTTTCCAAGGCACTGACATGCTGTCATGGGCGCGCCCCCGGGGGCAGGTGCCCCGGAGGCGGCAGGCGGCGGGTGCGGGCTCGGCCATGAGGGTGCGGGCGAGGAGGCAGCCCTTCGCCCCAGCAGGAGGCCACCGAGGCGCGCCTCACCCCAGGAGAGAGGAAGAACCCAAATTGGGCTTGAAAAGAGAAAGGAGAAAGACGGAAGGAACAGGCAGCGGGAGAGACAACAGCGATACAGGACACCGAGGTACGGGGGCTGGGCACGCTGTGGGGTGGATCGGGATACGTTCCTGTACCGATATACAGTCGGCCCCAACTGCGCGCGGCACACGGGCACCCCACCAGTATCGACACGCCGGGCGCATGGTCCTTTCAAAGCAAGACCACCGGATCGATCGACATGAAAAGACCTCCGGCCAGATCACACGTGACTCAACCCGTTCGACTCCAACTCACGTGACCCGACGGCCTCGTGTTCCGGTCCCCAAGTCCTTGTGGAAACAGCGATTGCGAACCCTCCAGGGCGGATGACGGCACGGCGTCTCGGGTGCAATTGACTGGGCCCACGTCCGGTTGCGAGCCCTCCAGGGCTGATGACGGCCTGTGGACCGTGGTTCTGCGGCAGATCGCGCCGCCGATGTTGCGAGCCCTCCAGGGCTGATGACGGCGTGTGGATGCGCGGCCCGTCGCCGTACCTGCTGGTGCCGTTGCGAGCCCTCCAGGGCTGATGACGGCCTGATGTCGGCCCCGCGTGGCAGCGCCGCCTGCGGGTGCGGATGACGGCGTTGCGAGCCCTCCAGGGCTGATGACGGCGTCCTTACCCAGCGTCGGCAAGCCCCCGGATACAACGTTGCGAGCCCTCCAGGGCTGATGACGGCGCGGTCGTAGCCCGCGGCGTACGGCAGGCACCACACTGGTTGCGAGCCCTCCAGGGCTGATGACGGCAGCGGTACTGCGGACTTTGCGGTCCGCTGGTTCGCGTTGCGAGCCCTCCAGGGCTGATGACGGCCGCTCACTCCGGAGGGCGTGACGCCGCAGTTCCTGGTTGCGAGCCCTCCAGGGCTGATGACGGCCGCAGGTGTCCCCCAGGAACATCTCCTCCCTCACCCAGTTGCGAGCCCTCCAGGGCTGATGACGGCCCCGACCGCAGCTGGTGGAGGCCATGGGAAAGGTGCTGTTGCGAGCCCTCCAGGGCTGATGACGGCTGGCCGACGTCCACGTGCAGGAGACCGTTCGGTGGTTGCGAGCCCTCCAGGGCTGATGACGGCGTGGCCGAGCTGCTGGGTGAGGTGGCACTGCGGGTGTTGCGAGCCCTCCAGGGCTGATGACGGCGCCGGGCCGTCCTGGACCCTGGCGCTGTCGAAACCGTGTTGCGAGCCCTCCAGGGCTGATGACGGCCCCTATGGGATTGAGGTTCACGCGCTGACGGATCTGCCGTTGCGAGCCCTCCCGGGCTGATGACGGCGTGGCCGGGCAGCACACCCTCGTCTTCTGCCAGTACCGGTTGCGAGCCCTCCAGGGCTGATGACGGCGCCGGGCCGTCCTGGACCGGCTGACCAGGATGCTCGAGTTGCGAGCCCTCCAGGGCTGATGACGGCTCCGCGACGAGGACGTCGCCGGCGCCCCCGCGCTGGCGTTGCGAGCCCTCCAGGGCTGATGACGGCGTGGTGGTGTGCCGGGAGTACGGTCTTCCCGACTTCGGGTTGCGAGCCCTCCAGGGCTGATGACGGCCTGCTCATCCCCCAGCAGAGCGCGCACGGCCGAAATCGAGGTTGCGAGCCCTCCAGGGCTGATGACGGCTAGGAGACACGGGCGCGGAGGTCCACGAGCTGCCTGGGTTGCGAGCCCTCCAGGGCTGATGACGGCTGATCACCCCCATCCGTCCGGTGCCATAGCGCCGCAGTTGCGAGCCCTCCAGGGCTGATGACGGCCTGTCCCAGGCCGCGATTGCGGCCCGGACCGGTGCCCGTTGCGAGCCCTCCAGGGCTGATGACGGCCTCAAGGTCCGGGTGCCCGCCGACTGGACGGGCGCGTTGCGAGCCCTCCAGGGCTGATGACGGCACGCCCCTATGTGCTGCTGTCCGCCGCCATGAGCGTGTTGCGAGCCCTCCAGGGCTGATGACGGCGCGTTGTCGTACGCCCGGTCGTGGTGGGCGCGTTCCTGTTGCGAGCCCTCCAGGGCTGATGACGGCTCGACAGCCGCCGTTTCAGGGCTCGTCGGGCCTCCGCGTTGCGAGCCCTCCAGGGCTGATGACGGCCAGTGGATCGTGGTGGCTGACCTGACCCGGCAGTGCGGGTTGCGAGCCCTCCAGGGCTGATGACGGCGCGCCAACTCCCCGACGGCACCCACCTGATGAGCTAGGTTGCGAGCCCTCCAGGGCTGATGACGGCCCGAGGGTAAAACCGCTGGTCAGGAGGTGTCCTGGGCGGTGGTCCGGGCCGGATTTTGCAGCGAGTCGGCGGTAGTGCATCGGTGCAGGTCAGATGGGGTGCTGCTCGTCAGAGGATTTCGCCGGGGCCGCCGAGGGGGAGGCCGAGGGTCGTGGATTCGACGAGGTCCGGGGAGCGGGTGGTGTAGGCGACGATGCTGTCGTGCTCGGGGTCGATCACGCCGTCGAGTGCGGCCATCAGGGCACGGTACTGGGCGGTGGAGAGTTCGCCCTGGAAGTGGCTGCGCTGGGTCCAATGGAGGTACTTGCGGCAGGTCTTGAGGACCTTCGGGTTGCGTTCCACGGCGGTGTCGTAGACCAGGATGACGAAGATGTGGATCACCACCAGGGGCGGAACGGCTTGTAGGGGGTGCCTTCGAGGCAGAGGCGGACGAGCTTGAGGGCTTCGAGGTGGATGATCTCCTCGTAGCTGACCTTCCGTTTGAGCGAGCGGTGGTGGACGGTCGTGGCCAGTTCCTCCTTCACCATCATGGCGACCTTCTTCCGTCCGCTCTTGCTGAGGGAGGCTCTGCCGACCTCGGTCTCGAAGTCGCTGGGCTTGAGCGCCTTCTGGCTCGCGGCGCGCCTGAGGAGGCGCTCGGCGAAGAGGGGCTTGAAGGGCTCGGAGATATCGAGGGCGAGGGTGTTGCGGCGGCGGTCGGTGTCGGAGTGGAGGAAGCCGATGGCCGGGTGGAGCGGGCTGGTGCGCAGGGCGGTGAGGACGCGTGCGTAGACGAGGGCGTTGAGGTAGCTGATGAAGGCGTTGCCCGCGTTGGTGGGTGGTCGGCGGGTGCGTCCTTCGAGGCGGAGCCAGGTGGGGAGTTGGGTGTCGAGGACGGCCCAGCCGGTGCGGCGGTAGTTGCCCTCCTGGCCCATGATGGCGTCGCTGTCCTTGCAGTCGGGTAGGGCGCCTCGCAGGGTGTCCAGCGCGGCGTCGAGTAGGTCGGTGTCCAGGGCCCAGCGGAGGTTCTCGGCGGCGGCGGTGACGAGGGCGCGTCCCACGGTGGCGCGTTGGTCGGGGTCCGCGGTGAGTTCGACCTGCCGGCGTAGAACGCTGGCCGAGGACATTGATTCCGAGGGCGCGAAGTGGCCCGCATGGTTGCCGTAGTGGTCGAGGACGTGGAGCGTCACGCCGTTGCGGCTGAGGAGCGACAGGGCAGAGGTGTTGACGTCGACGTGGTCGAAGGCGACGAGGTCGCGGATGTCGGTGATGGGGATGCGGACCGGGCTGCCGTCGGCGCGTTCGACGCGGACGCTGTTGTCCTCGCGGCGGATGCGGCAGGGTTCGGTCAGCCAGTAGGTGCGGCCGACGGCGGGCATCAGTCTCCCCAGCAGTAGTCGAGGTAGGAGCAGCCGCGGCACTGGGGGCGGGCGAGGCGGGCGGGTGCGGTGGGGGCGGCGATGACGGTGCGGGCGCGGGCTTCGGCGTCTTCGGCCTCGGCGCGCGCCGCGGTGTCCCATGGGACGTCGGTGGTGCGGCGGATGAGGGGGTAGTGGACGGTGCCGCCGCGGACGGCGACGCCTCGGCGTTCCAGGAGGAGGCAGTAGTGCCGGACCTGGGCGGTGTGTGCTTCGGCGGGGGCGCGGGAGGACTTCGTCTCGTGGATGACGGCGCCGGTGGTCACCCAGTCGATCTTGGCCTCGCCGAGGTCGATGTCGCGGCGGCGGGTGTAGGTGGTGTCGTCGACGACTTCGCCGAAGGCGACGAGGTCGCTGCGTTGCTCGGGTCGGTAGCCGCGGGTATAGAGCCACAGTTGGCGGGGGCAGTGGTAGAGGTATTTGATGTGCACGCCGCCGAGTTGGGTGGTCTCATCGTTCAGGTCGTGGGCGGGCTGGTTCACAGGACCGTCTCCGGGTCGGCGTCCGGTGGTGTCAGCCCGGTGTCCGGGGCGTAGGTGCCCTGGTGGATCACATGGACGCGGAGGGTGCGGTCCCACGTTGCGTCGTACGTCTTCAACTGGCGGTAGGGCAGCGGGATCAGGAGTCCGGTGGCGAGGAGGGGGTCTCCCCTCTTCCCCGTGGTGCGGCTGCGGTACTCGTCGGTGTTCTCGTGGTGCAGGACGTCGACGCTGTCGAACTGCTCGTTGAGCCGGTCGGCGAACTCGCCGCGGTCCTGGAAGGGGTCGGTGAAGGTGAGGAAGCTGGTGGCGAACTCGTTGCGGGCGCGGCGGGCGGCCTCGGCCCACTCCGTTCCCCAGGGGCTGTCGTAGGCGGCGGCGAGGAGGCGGTCGATGTCCTCTTCGCTGAGGGTGTCGACGCCGTCGGCGACGAGGTCGGTCAACGCGTGCCAGGCCGCGGCCATCGCGCCTTGGTCGTAGGGGCGGTCGGTGGTGGCGCGGTGGACGCGGAACTCAACGGGACCCTCGGGGTGGCGGCCGCGGCGGTTGACGCGGCCCGCTCGCTGGGCGACCGCTTCGACGGGCGCGCACTCGACGGCCGCGCGGTCGAAGTCGAGTTGGAGGGAGACCTCGACGGCCTGGGTTGCCACGACGAGTCCGCCGCGTCGGTCCGTCTCGCCGGGGCGGCGTTCGGGGTGGCGGCGCAGGAGGTTCTTCTCGATGGCGTCGCGGTCGCGGTACTTGAAGCGGGAGTGGAGCAGGAGGGCGGCGTGCGGATCGTCGGGGCGGCTCTTGCGGGCGTCGTCGGCGAGCTCGGCGTGGACGCGCTGGGCGGTGGCGACCCGGTTGGCGACGACCAGGACGCTGTGGCCTTCGGCCAGCCGGTCGCGGATGCGGCCCAGGCTCACGGGTGAGTCGAGCGGCTCGTCGTCCAGGACGAGCCGGTGCCTGACGGGGCTGGTGCCCGGTGGCGCGCGGTAGCTGGTGACCGGCTGGGTGAGGCTCTCGTCGATGAGCGTGGTCATGGGCGGGGCCAGCGTGGCGGAGAGCACGGCGACCCGGCTGCCGAGCCGTTCCCACAGGGCCATCGCCGCGCACAGGCGGCCGAACGTCTCCGGCTCGTAGGCGTGCAACTCGTCGAGGACGAAGAGGGAGTTGGCCTGTTCCAGCAGAACGGAGGAGTAGGCGGGGCCCGCGATGGCCGCGCGCAGGAGCTGGTGCGGGGTGGCGACGCGGAGGCGTTGGGTGAACAGGCGCATGGCCGCGGCGCGGGCGCGGGCCTGCTTCGCCTGGGCCGCGGTGGGTTCGCCCTGTTCGGGTCCGCAGTCGTCGTCGACGGCCTGGGTGAGGAGGGCGTGGGCGACGGTGCCGTGCAGCAGGCCGATGTCCGCCGCCTTGTCGCCCGGGGCCGGGACGAGGTCGCGCTGGAGGCGGAGGCGTGCGGCGTTGAGGGAGGCACGGTAGGGCAGCGTCCACACCAGGCGTGGCCGCCCTGGCATGGTGGCGAGCTGGCGGGCGGCCCAGGCCAGGCCGCTCTCGGTCTTGCCGCTTCCGGTCGGGGCCATCAGGATCAGGTGACCCTCGGTGGCGGCGGCCTGCCGCTGATGGGGGTAGGGCGGGTAGGGGAGGCGGGCGAAGTAGTCCGCGTCCAGCGGCATATGGGTCTGCAACGGGACGTGTGCCGAGCCCGCGTGATCGGCCAGGGTCAGAGCGCCCTGGGCCAGGACGGCGAGCAAGCCATGGTCCGGCTTGACGGGCTCCCGCCAGGTGTCCAGCAGGTGGTGGAGGAAACGACCGGCGCGTTCGGCGAGGGTGGGGGCGCCCGGCGCCTGCGGAGGCGGATCCATGGCGAACGCCCCGGCGAGCCAGGCCAGCAGCTCTCGGTGGAGGCTTCGCGGGACCTGGACCTGAGGGCCTTGGGGACCGGGGGTGAGGGTGAACGCCTCGTCCCACCGTGTGTGGGCGTTGTACAGCTGCGACAGGCTGGGCTTCCCGTTGGCGTGCCCGGATGCGGAGTGCAGGGACCGGTGGTGGGTGGCGACCAGGGTGCCGATCATCAGCCGGTCCGCGTCGCTCCAACCGGCGGCCTCGGCCGCCAGGTCGACATAGGCCAGGGACAGTACTTCGTGCCGCTCGCCCCACGGGGGCCCGCCGGGGGGCAGCTGCCGTTGGAAGCCCTCGGCGACCTTGCCCGTGTCGTGGAGGATCGCGGAGCGGCGCACCCAGTCCCAGAAGGAGGGGGCGGTGGCGAGCACTCCCGCTCGGGCCACCCGGCCCTCGATCTCGGCGACCGTGTCATGGACGATGCGCGAGTGCGTGGTGAGCCGCTCCGGGTCCTCCCAGGGCTTGGACTTGGCGCGGGTGTCGGCCAACGTGCGAGCCCTGGCGCCGCCGTTCACGTGCCCAGCAGCCATACCGCCTGCCCCTCCCATCCGCCGTCCGTCGTCTGCCGGAAGGCGCCACGCACCGGTCGGCGTCCGGGAGGAACGTCGCACCACAGGTAGTCGGCCCACGAGGTGGTGAGGCGGTCGGCGGAGATGCTGGCCGCCATGCGGTGCAAGAACGCCTCTCCGACGTCGTGTCCACCCCGCGGCGCCAGTGCGTGCCCGACCACCGCCTCCGCGGCGGGCACTAACTCCACCGGCCGCAACGAGGTCAGGTGCACGATGTCCTGGGATCGGCCCAGCCGCAGGGGCCAACGCGGCCGCCGCAGCGCCCTGGCGACGCGCTCGCCCTCCTGTCCCGGCAGCCACACCGACAGGTGGACGTCGGCGAGGAAGGGGCGCTCCCGGATGGTCATGCCGCCCTTGACCGCGCGCACGCGGCCGGCGACCGCCGGGTTGGAGCCATCCGCCGCGATGGGGTGGAACGTCTCCGCGTCCACCCCGCTCCCCTCCGACCAAGCGGCCATCCCCAGGGGCAGATCCTCAACGGGCCTCCCGGTGGCCGCCGCCAGCAGCCCGCGGACCGTGGAGGGAGGCGGCAGCGGAAGGCAGCGACTCACCCCGGGAAAGAGAGGATCCCGGAACGACGCGAGGGGCGCGTAGAACTCCGCCCGCCACGCCGGGACCGGCTCGTTCGACATCCTCATCACCGCGCCGGGTCGTCGAACCAGGCGTTGTGCCGCCCCTCGCGGAGCTCCTTCGCCAAGCCGCGCAGGATCGTGCGGGGATGGTCGATCACGATGTGATCCTTCGCGATCTCACTCGCGCACTTCTTCTCGAAGTCCTCGCGCTGGGCTTCGCGGAAGCCCGGGCGCCAGCCGATCCGCACCGGCGTCTCCCACTCCCCCTCCCAGGCACGCAGCTCATCCAGCAGCACGTCGCCGCGGACGCGCAGGCCGGTGCCGGGCTCGCCGTCGATGACGTGAGCCAGGGGGTTGATGCCCCCCTTGAACGGCACCAGCACGATCAGGTCGGGCACGCGGTCGCCGTAGTGCAGCGCCTGCTTGGCCCCGCCGCTGAGCTGCGCCAACGCCTCGAGCAGCAGCGCCGTGCGCGCCCGGCGTTCCTCGATGGGCAGCCGGACGGCCGCCTGGTCCCTGAAGGTGACGGTGGTGGCTCCGGCGGCAGCCGCCTGCGCCACCTGGAGCGCCTGCTCCTGGCTGAGATAGTTCGGCCGACCGACGCCACCGCCGTCGGGGAGGGTGAAGGTGCCGATTCTCGGCACGTCCAGCAGGAACGGGGCGGCCAGGTCCGCGGTGTAGAACTCGTGGCCGTGGAGCACCGGCTCGGCCACCCCCCGAGCCATGACCCCCCAGTCCTCCGTCGGGTAGGCGGGCTCCACCGACAGCAGGGTGCCGAGCATGAACGGGCTGTCCCGCAGGGTGGTGGCCGCCCCGTCCTTGCTCGAACCGGCCTTCATGTAGCCGAAGAGGTCGTCGTCCGCGTACCGGACCGGATCGGCCGCAGTGTTCGCCTTCTGCGCCTTGTTCTGCGCCTTGCCCACCCGGGTGACCGGGGAGGGCACGGCCCCCAGCTCGATCATGCTGTCGCGCGTCCAGCGGCGCACGGCCTGCGCCGAGACATAGGGGTAACGGCCACCGCGGATCCGCGCGCTCTTCACCCGCCCCGTCGTCGCCTCGCCCTTGCCGTTGTTGGGGGCGCTCGCCCGCACGGAAAGCACCATCTTGCCCGCCAGGTACGCCATCACGCCGCTCCCATGTCGTAGTCGTCGTCCTCGTCGCGAAGCATCGGCTGCTCCAGCAACCGTTCCTCCCTGTCCCGCTCCACCTCGTCGGCGGGCGGGGCGTTCACCGCGACGCCCCGCTGTTGAAGCAGCTCGAGCACCCGGGCGGCCAGCAGCATGCGCTGCTCCCAGGCGCGGGGGCGCTGGCTGATCAACGGCGCCCAGTCATCCGGACCAGCCGCGGCAGACCGACCGTCGAAGACGAGGCGGAAGTGAGCCTGCGTCAGCAACGCCCCCAGCTTGTAGTCGCTCAACGCGACGTTCCGGTACTCCGCCAGCCGCCCCCGGGGGTTACCCGAGCCATGCTGGATCCAGTCGGCGATCACGGTCGCCACGGGCGTCGGATCGGGCTCCATTCCCAGAATCTCCTTGGCATAGGTAAAGGCCAGCCGCGTCAGATCAGCGCGATCCCGCGCACCCCACGACCGACCGGCGTCCTGCGTGAGAAGGTGGTGAAGCTGCCACAGCAGGGAACGGCTGCGACCGTCCTCAGCCTCAAAGAGCAGCCGTGCGGCCTCCGCGGCGCCACCGGCCACCACCACACCGTCCTTGTCCCGCCGCGTCAGCGCCACTTCGAGCAGCCGCCAGCCCCGGCGCAGCGGAGCGTTACCCTGCACCACGGCCAGAAAGCGAGGAAGCGCCCGGCGGGTGGAGGTGACCCGGAGCCATGGCTCCTGGTTGTCGTTCTTGAACGTCCACAGCGTCGTCGCCGACAACTCCTCGCGCACGGCAAGCAGAGCGCGCACGGCCACCAGCTCGGGGCGTGCCGCGGCCGACAGCTTCCCGAACCCCAGCTGCATCACCCGCCGCGCCCGCAGGACGTTGCGCTCGGCGAACGCGCGCTCCGCCCGCTCGCTCTCGCACGACAGCACGCTCGCCGACCCCGCCGTCACCCAGGCCCCGTACGGCAGCGCCCAGACCGCCACCCGGCACCCGCGGCAGACCGGCCAGCCCGGCACGCCGGGCGGCAGGGTGTTCAACGCCTTGCTCGTGTCGAACATCGGCAGGTTCGACTTCGTCCACACCACCGGCGTCGGCGCCCCGCAGAACGTGCAGGGGTGGGCCGCACCGTCCGCCCCATCCGGCGCGAACAGCGCCGCGACCGCCTCCTCCATGACCGCGCGGTCCCGAGTCCTTTTGCTGTGCGTGGGCTTGGAGTTGGGGTACAGCGCGAACAGGACCTTCCACCAGTCGTAGACGGCCTCGTCCTTACCGGCCAGGGCGGCGGCGCACACGTCGTCGACGACGCGGGCCGCGACGGCGTCCAGATCGGCGACCGTCACCTCGCCCGGACTCTCACGCCCCGCCAGTACCGCGACGGCCCACGCACCCGCACGCTGAAGCGGATGACTCGTCAACGGCAGCACAGCCGAGGCCACGACAGGCGCGCTCACCGGACCCACCCGAAGCCCTGGACCGTGTCCAGTCCAAGTCCCCACGACCGCAACGCCTTGACGAACCGCGCGTCCGCCTCCATGGCCACCCGCACCCTGGCACCGATCCTCGGCGCCCCCCGCACGGTGAACCTCCGCCGCGGCCCGGCTTCCAGCACCTGGAGCCCCTCCGGCGCCGGAAGCCCGAGCACATCCGCCTTGTGCACGAGGTTGTGCTGCAACCGCTCGACGAAGAAGGGGTCCCCCGGCAGCAGATACCGGCTCTCACGCTTGACGATCACCGGGGTCATCGTGTCGAGAACGACCGGACCGCTCGGTTGCGGCACATCGACGTCCAACGTGAAGCCCCGCATCTTCAACCGAGCCGCTCCCCAGACGATTTCGGCCCGCGAGGCCAACGACGTGATGAGCAGCGACGCGATCTCCGGCACCGGAGACCCGAACCACACCGACCCGTCGCGGGAGGTGGTGTACACACCGTTCTTCCGCGGGGCACCCTTGAACTGCGGACTCGTCAGCCCCAGGGGCCTCAACCCATGCCCGCGCCACCCCTCATCGTGCAACGACCGTGCCAGACCGGCGTCCTGGCTCCCCAGCAGCCCATACACAACGGCCCGCGCCGGACCGTGCACGTCCTCCCACCGCAGGCTCGGCACATCGGCCGCCACGTCGACCCTGACTCGCATACCACCCCAACTATCCCGAAACGCACTTTCACGCCGCCGAGGAAGGTGACGGCATGCATTCAGACGGTAGCCGAACCATCTGCGAGGCTGAACTTATAGACTCAAATAGCTTAAAAATGTGAGAATCTGTCGCAAAAAGCTCCTCGGCGACGAGGTGCCTCGACACGTAAGCTAACCGCCACCACTGACAACGCGCCCGCGCCAACACCCACCCGGCCTGACCTGCACAGATGCACAACCGCCTGACCGCTGCAAAAACACTCCCGAGGACCCCACGTCGGAACCCCCCGACCTGCGGCTTTACCCTCGGGGTCCTCATCAACCCCGGAGGGTTCGCAACCCGAGCTCGCCGACCTGATGCGCAGCCAGGCCACGGGTCCTCATCAACCCCGGAGGGTTCGCAACCTCCTGGCGGTGCGGGTGGTGGTGAGGTGCTGGATCGTGTCCTCATCAACCCCGGAGGGTTCGCAACCGCATCGCGACGAAATCCCACGACTCCTCGTCCCTGCGTCCTCATCAACCCCGGAGGGTTCGCAACGCGGAACCTCGGCCGGGGCCACCGAGGGCGTCGGCGTGTCCTCATCAACCCCGGAGGGTTCGCAACCGGCGCACCGTCGTCTCACCGCACCCCAGCCGGGCGGGTCCTCATCAACCCCGGAGGGTTCGCAACAGGGGTTCTGCCGCGGCTCCACCGACGTCCAGGCCACGTCCTCATCAACCCCGGAGGGTTCGCAACGGATCCGCTGCGATCCCCGTGGGGGAAGGCTCTCGCCGTCCTCATCAACCCCGGAGGGTTCGCAACTCAGGCGGTGCGCGGCGTGGTGGAGGAGGGCCGCGAGTCCTCATCAACCCCGGAGGGTTCGCAACGCGCGGTCGACCAGGTGCAGCAGCGCGGGGGCGGTGGTGTCCTCATCAACCCCGGAGGGTTCGCAACGTCGTCCCGGCGCCCGTGCTGCCGGATTTGACGACACCTGGTCCTCATCAACCCCGGAGGGTTCGCAACCACGTCTCCCAGCTCCTCCCGTACCTCGGCCTCGGAGGTCCTCATCAACCCCGGAGGGTTCGCAACCCAGCAGGTTGCAGGAGTTCACGGCCCCGTTCTTCCCGTCCTCATCAACCCCGGAGGGTTCGCAACTCGGTGGCGCCCTTGACCTGCGCGCAGTAGTCCGACGTGTCCTCATCAACCCCGGAGGGTTCGCAACGCAGGCCGAGTGGCTCCTGACGTCCCCCGCCCGGGGTCCTCATCAACCCCGGAGAGTTCGCAACGGATGCCCATCGCCCTGGTCGGGCGCCGCCAGAAAGGGAGTCCTCATCAACCCCGGAGGGTTCGCAACTTGGCCTGCCGCCCGGACGTTGGGCGTGTCACCATGCGTCCTCATCAACCCCGGAGGTCAGCAGATCCGAAAAAGTCCGACTTTCACGCTTCGGTGGTTTCCCTCCACCAGCGCATGGTCGGTGCCCGAGTGCATCTGCCTTCGATGCACGACGTACGAGTACCCGAGGATTCCAGCCAAGAAGATCACCCATCTGGACGGCCGAGCCTCCCAAGGCTCAGCGACGTCACCTCTAGGCTCTGGCCACAACAAGAAGGGAGCGAAAGGGTGGAAGAGAGTGTCGCACTTCTTCTCAGTGGGCTCATCGCAGGCGGAGCGCTAGGCGCCCTGATCACCGGTTTTTACCCCCCTCGAAGCAGCCTGCCGTTCCTTCGACAGCCAAGGTGCGGGAAGGAGAAGATCACAATCTGTAGTGCTTGCGCGCACACCTGCGTCCACGCCCCTGATTGGCACCCAGGTTGCTCCTAAGGCCCAAAGCAGCGCTCTCCGCCTCGCGTAGTCGCACCTCCGGTATACCGATTCATGAGGGCACTGCCCTTGCACGCTGGCTCGACCCGCCAAAACCCTCTAGGGCTGATCAATGATTCATGGGCAATCGAACGCCCTGCATGTTGAAATCCCTCTAGGGATGATCAAGCTGAGACGGGTGTCGATTTCAGGTCACGTTGCTACGCTCGCCACCCCCCTTACTCGGAGCACTTAAATCGACAAGGCGCGATCCCTACTAATGCGGCAGCGATATCCATGCAGTCATCAACCTCGGATGCCATTGCTCGACGTGCGAATCCTCAATTCCTCAGAGGAGATCATCCCGCGTTCGGGACAAACCAGTGATGCAGTAGTTTCGGTCGGGGTGGCGTCGATTTCGGCGAGGTGGCGGGTGAGGCGTTGGTAGGTGTGTCGGGCGGCTTCGGGGTGGCCGAGGTCGTGGTGGAGGCGCATGAGGCGTTGGCAGATGGTCTCGTTCGTGGGTTCCCAGGTCGCGGCTTGTTCCAGGAGGGCGAGGGCTTCTTCTGGTGTGGTGTGGTCGGTGAGGAAGACGGCGGCGTCGATGGCCTTGTGGTGGTAGTGCTCGCGTGCCTCGTCGGCCCAGGGGTAGTCGGCGCCTTCGCACAGGGGGCCGTGGTAGACGTCGAGTGCTTGGTGCAGCGCGGCTGCTCGTGCGGTGGGCTCCTTGGTGCGGCTCGCTGTGGTGATGGCGGTGGTGAAGGTGTCGACGTCGCTGTGGACGACCTGGGGGTCGAGGCGGTGGCGGTCCGTGGTGTGGAGGATGAAGGCGGCGCTTCGGCTTCCGGTGACCTGGCGCAGGGTGCGGCGTACCGCGCGGCGGAGGTTGACCAGGTCTCTGGTGGCGCGTTCGGGGTCGTGGGAGAGGCGTAGTGCGTCGGTGAGGGCTTCGGTGCGCAGGCCGTTGGGATGGGCGGCGAGGATGGCGAGGAATTCCTTGGCCGCCTCTTTCATCGTGAGCGCGACTTCTTCGCCGTGGAGGTGGAGCGCGAGGCCGCCGAAGAGGCTGATGGTCAGGGCTGGCTTCGCGGTTGTCTTCGGCCGTTCCTGAACTGCTGTCTGGTCCGGGACCGCGATCGTTGGGGGGTTGAGCGCGTCGATGAGTTCTCGGGCGGGTGCCTCTGCAAGGGCGAACATGCCGCATCGGGCGAGGAGTTGATGGTCGGGTCCGGAGGCGTGCTCGACGGTGCCGTCGGGGGCCAGGCGGGCGGTGTTGGCCAGCTGGTCACCGCCCAGGGAGAGGACGACGAGGTGGTCGGCGGTGGCCGCGGCCTGTGTCGGGAGGTCGGCGTCGAGGAGGACGTCCATCAGCCGCGGGGTGGGGTGGCGGCCGTCCTGGGAGGCTCGGGCTCGTTCGACGGTGGTGGCCTGGGCGGTGTGGAGCGCTTCGCGTGTGTTCTCGGCCCGGTACCAGCCGGGGACTTCGGGGTGCAGGCCGGGCAGGAGGGTGTCGGCGAGGTCTCGTGTGGTGATGAGGCGCACGTGCGGGGAGCGTGGTGAGACGCGGGGGGCGGCGCTGAGGATGGCGATCGCGAGGGCGCGAGCGGCTGCGGGGGCGCCGGGGCCGGTCAGGTTCCATCCGCCGGGGGTGGCGAGGGCGGCGAGGGGGATCTCGGTGCCGTCGCGGTGAGCGCAGGTGACGGTGCCGGGAGGGGCGGGCCGCGCTGGGGGTGGGCGGCGGGTGATGTCGGCCTGGTGGGCGTCGGCTTCGTCCTGGTCGGCGCGTTGCGCGGCCAGGGCGGCCTGGGTGGCGGCTCGGACGGCGTCGGAGAGGTTCGGGGGTTCGGCTGCGAGGTCAGGTGGTGCGTGTCGCCTGGCTCGGTGGCGCGCGAGGGTGACGGCGGCGGCGATTCCAGCGGCGGTGGTGATGCCGATCAGGGAGGCGGTGCCGACGGTGATCCGCACCGGACGGTCTTCAGGCGTGGAAGCTCGCGGCGTGCCGGACGTGTCGGTCGCTTCGTCGCGTGCGGTTGAACGGTCGTGGGTCGTCTCCGGGGGCGCGGCGGCTCGGTCGGGTGGTGGGGTCTGCACAGCGTGGTCGCGTGCGTCGGCTGGCAGGTGGAGGTGCCAACCGGGGGTGAGGAGATCGGGGTCGGTGAGCTTGCGGCCGTCGGGTTGGGTGAGGGGGGTGGACAGCGCGTAGATCTCCGGCCAGCGGATCGGGTCGCCGAGCTGGTGTGCGGCGATGTTCCAGAGCGTGTCACCGGGGCGGACGACGTGGCGGACCGGGCTTTCGGGCTCCGCGGAGGCGCGTGCGACTTCCTCGAGCGACGTGGCCGTCGCCACGGTCGCGGAGGCAAGCTCCGGCGAGGGAATGGCCGTTGGGGTGCGCGGGGTGAGTGCGGCGAGGACGAGGGTGCCGATGCAGGTGGCGACCAGCAGTCGCGGTGCGGACACCGTCTCCAGGTGCGCGGCATGGAGCGAGCGATCGGCGCGCAGGTGGGGCAGGCGGCGCAGGTACCAGGCGGCCTCGCGGAGGACCGTTGCGGCGAAGGTGGCCCAGCACATCCAGCCGAGCAGGGCGAGGAGTTCGACGGCGAGGGGGTCGCTGAGGGGCTGGCGCAGGCGGTGGGCCACGTCCTGCGGCGACGTGGACGGGTCGGGCCAGGGCGCCCCGGCCGCCGTCCACAGGATGGTCGGAACGCCCGCGAGAAGGGCGAGGAGGGCGAGTGCGGCCAGGCTCGCCGACGCCGCGGATCGCCGCCGACCGGGTGCGCCGGTGGCGGTCACGGCGTGGACTCCGTTTCGGTGGCGGTGGTGGTGGCGCGTTCGGCGTGTGCGGTCGCGCGGCCGGTGACCGTGAGGTGGCGCAGTCCGGCGAGTTGGAGGATCTGGGTGGGCGTGCGGTGGGTGACGTGGACGGTGACGGAGTCGCCCTGGACTTCGACGCGGGCGGTGTCTCCTGTGGAGGTGATGTAGTCGCGGGCCGCCGCGGCGGCGCGGTCGGGGTCGAGCCGGGGGGTGCCGTTGGCGCGGAGGGCGGCCAGGTCGAGGCGTTGGGCTCCGGTGCGGGCCGCTTCCTGCGCGTTGTCCATGGCGCGGGTCTTGCCCGCGAGGGCCAGGCCGCCGTCGACGACGATCCCGGTGAAGAGCCACAGCCCGAGGAACGCGCCGATGACGAACGCGGTGACCGCTCCCCGGTCGTCGTCGGCGGCTCGCCGGAGGGGGCGCGGGGCGTTCACGGGGTGCTCCGGTAGGTGTCGACGGGCGAGGTGCTGGCGGCGGAGAGCGTGACGTTCCCGGGGAGTCCGGTGCCCAGGAGGTCGTTGAGGTCGCTGTGGCAGGAGACGGTGGCCGTCACCGTGCTGCCGGGGGCGAGCCGTTGGTGGCGGAGTGCGACGGCGTGGGAGGCACAGCTGGCGCCCGAGGCGTCGAGGGCGGAGGCGGCTGCGCTCCGGGCGGCCTGTTCGGCTTGTGCGGTGGTGTGGGTGAGGGAGGCGGCGCGGGCGGCGTGGTGGGCGGCGTCCTCGACGCGGACGCGGGCGTCGGTGACGCGGCCGAACCCGACCGCGAGCAGGGCGAGGAGGACCAGCAGCGGTGTGACCAGCACCAGCTCGACGGTTGCCGTGCCCGCGTCGTTGCCGTTGCGGCGGAAGCGGCGTGGGTCACCCATCGGTCGCCTCATCTCCCGGGGTGAGGAAGCGTTCGACGGGGCCCTCGGCGTGGCCTCGGACGGTGAGGTCGAGGCCGGGGACGACGGGGAGGACGTTGCCGTGGATGTCGACCGAGGCGGAGGTGGGTGTGCGGTGCACCCGCACCGTGGGGTCGTGCAGGACGCGGCCTCCGGCCGCGTCGAGCGTGGCGCGGGCGGTGGCGGCTCCTGTGGTCTTGGTGCCCTGGGCGGCGCGGGTGTCGGCCAGGGCGCGGGAGGCCGCCGCCTGGGCGATGTGCTGGGCGTGCCAGGCGAGGGCGCATTGGACGGAGAGCAGGGTCAGCAGCATCAGCACGGGGGTGAGGACGACGAGTTGAGTGCTGGCGGCGCCCCGGTCGCCCGGGTCATTCACCGGTGTACTCGGCGTCGAGGTCGATGCCGCGGGTGCGGGCGAGGACCTTGGAGGTGATGATCCCGGCCGCCGCGATGCCGAGCACGGCCAGGATCGCGGTGATGACCATCGTCTCGGTGGTGTAGCCGCCGTCGGTGGCCAGGCGTTGGCGCAGCTGGTGGGCGCGGGTGCGCATGGCGGCGAGCAGGTGGTTGAGCAGGATGGTGAGCACGGCTGGATGTCTTTCGCACGGAGTTCGGGGCGGGTGAAGGGGGTCAGAGGCCCGCCAGGACAGCGGAGAGGGCGGGGGTGCCGATGAAGATCAGGAAGCCGAGGAACTGGAGCACGATCGGCAGCGCCATCCGTTCGGTGGCGGCCTGCGCGGCGCCCTCGGCCTCGGTGAGCTGGCGGCGGCGCATGGCCCTGGCCTTGGCCTCCAGGGAGGTGCGGACCTTGGCGCCCTCCGTCCCGGCGAGGGAGATCGTCGCGGCCAGCTCGGACAGTTCGGCGACACCGGTGCGTTCGCCGAGCTGCCCGAGGTGGATCCACGGGCTGGTCCTGGTGACGGTGGACGCCTGGATCTCGCGGCGGATCCGCCCGGCGGCCCAACCGCGGGGGGCGCGGGAAGCGTCGTCGAGAGCCTGCTGTACGCCCGCGCCTCCGGCGAGCGCGATCACGGTGAGGTCCAGGACGACGGTGAGCGTGTGCCGCAGCCCGGCTCGTCGCCGCCGCGCCAGCTGTCGCACCTCGGCGTCGGGCAGGAAGAACAGGCAGGCGGCCAGCAGCAGGCTGGCGGACGTGGGCAGCCACCAGCCCACCCAGGAGGCTGTGCCCAGGCAGAACAGCCCGGACGCCAGCCACGGGGCGAACAGGCCGACGCCCGCGCTGGCGGCCTTCGCCGCCAAGTGGTCCTCGACCGTGCGCTCGGCCACCTCCAGATCGGCACGAAGTGCGGCGGTCGGCAGCCCCAGCGCCCGCAGCCCCGGGACGGCGCGCGCCCCGCACCGCGCCAACGCACTGGCCGGACGTCGCTTCTCGGCGACCTCCGGGTTCGCCGCGGGGTGGCTGAGTGCGGCGAGCAGTGAGGCGAGCGCCGGGCGCGGCGGGCGAAGACCCGCGGCGAAAACGACGAGACCGGTACCGAAGACGGCACCCAGCAGGATCGCGGTCATGGCCGGGTCACCGCCTCCCGTGCCTGCGCGGGCACAACCAACGGCGCGCCCTGGGGCGTTGGGGCGTGCGGGGCGAGCAGGCGGGGTGTCTCCTCGATGGCCGCGATGGAGTGGAGCCAGGCGAAGGAGACGGCGAACAGCCCTCCCGCGGTGGCGAGGGCGAGCTGTCCGGCCGGGCTGTCGAACGGTTCGAGGTAGGGGCGGTTGAGGCAGATCAGCCCGGCCGCCAAGGCGATCGTCGTGGCGCAGCACACGCGCACGGAGGTGCGCGCGCTGGTGCGGCCCGCCGCGATCCGCTGCCGCATGGCGACCTGCTCGCGGACCGATTCGGCCAACGATCCCAGCAGCGGCGCGAGTTGCCCGGCCTGCCTGCGGGAGGCCATCAGCAGGCCGGTGACCACGGCGTCGGCGGCCGGGTCGTTCATCTCCTCGGCGAACGCCTCCAGCGCTCTGGACAGCGGCTGCCCCATCCTGATCCGCCCGGCGAGAGCCCTCGCCTCCCGCCGGATCGCGGCGGGAGCGACCTCGGCGGCGGCCAGCAACGACTGCTCAAGACCGGCCGCGGCGGAGAGCGTGTCGCGCAGCATCTCCGTGAAGGTGGCCACCGCCTCCATCCGCTCGACGCGTCGCACGGCCTCGCGATCCGGGCCGAGCAGCTTCGGCAACGTCACCGTCCCGGCCGCCACGAGCAGTCCGGCGACC
Organism: Streptomyces radicis; assembly: GCF_003626575.1. Classification (GTDB taxonomy): domain Bacteria; phylum Actinomycetota; class Actinomycetes; order Streptomycetales; family Streptomycetaceae; genus Streptomyces; species Streptomyces radicis. The sequence goes on from NZ_RBDY01000002.1 coordinate 58,121, forward strand.
GGCCAGCCGGTCAACGCGCCCGCCATCAGCCCGGCCGCGACAGCTCCGACACCTCGGTGCCCGCGCAACGCCCGAGGAAGGCGGGAAGCGATTCCTCTTCGGCCGCGCTGCCGTTCACCGTTCGCGGGTCGCCGCATGGCGCCCGCGACCAGCAGGACCAGGCCAAGCCCCGCGCAGGCCCCCAGCAACGCGCCCAGCGGCACGGCCACGACGTCGAGGATCATGCCGACCACCACCCCACGCTGAACGCCTCGGCATCCAGCCCCGCCGCCGCAAGCTCCTGAAGCGTCTCCGACCGCAGCGGCGTTCCCGGCACGGCCCGGCCCTCAGGACCGGGGCGGAACACCTCGTTGGACACCACCTGGACCCCGTCCGCGGCCAGCACCTCGCGGACCGAGTCGACCACCCGCCGCCCGGCGGCGTCCCACCCGAGATGGACCACGAAGTGCACCGCGGCGGCGACCATCAGGTTCGTCGCCTCCGGCGACAGCCGCTCCGGCGACTGCGCGGCGTAGGCGGCCAGCTTGGTGAACACCCCGCGTGAGGTGGAGGAGTGGATCGTCGAGAGGGAGCCGTCGTTGCCCTGGGACATCGCGTTGCACATCGGCACCACCTCCGCCCCGCGGATCTCGCCGACGATCACCCGGTCCGGTGCCATCCGCAGGCCCCAGCGCACCAACTCCGCCTGGTCGACCGCGCCCTGGCCCTCGACGTTCGCCTCGCGCGCCTGCATCGCCACCACATCCGGATGCGCCCGCTGGTCCTGCTCCAGACCGAGTTCGAGGGTGTCCTCGATCGTCACCAGCCGTTCCTCCGGAGGGATCTCGGAGGCCAGGGCCCGCAGGAACGTGGTCTTCCCGACGTTCGTGCCGCCCGCGACGACGACGTTCTTCCGCGCCCGCACCAGCGCCGCCAGGAAGGCGGCCATCGCCTCGTCGCACACCCCCAGCCGCACCAGGTCCCGGAGGGTGACCGTGGTGAAGCGGTGTTTGCGGATCGACAGCGACACCCGCCGCGTGACCGCCATCGCCGCGAACATCCGCGAGCCGTCCGGCAGCCGCACGTTAAGGCTCGGGCAGCCCCGGTCGAAACGCCGTTCCTCCACCCCGCTGCGCGCGCCCAGCAGCCGCACCAGCTCGACCAGCTCCTCATCCGAATCCGCCACCGCGGGCCCGCGCCGCTTGCTGCCGTCCGCGCAGCGCAGCCACACCCGGTCGGCGCCGTTGACGAGGATGTTCTCCACCTGCGGGTCAGCCAGCAGCCGCTCCAGGACGCCAGCCCCCAGCAGCCGGTCGAGGACGAGCTGCGACACCGACGCCTCATCCTCCTCACCCAGGACCGGACGGCCCGCGGCCAGCTCCGTCCTCGCGAACCGCTCCAACTCGTCGGCCACCAGGCGGGCCACGGTCTCCCGACGCCCCGCCTCGTCCTCCGGCGGCAGACCCGCCGTCTCCCGGGCGTGCGCGTACTCGGCCAACCGGTCGGCCACCCGCCCGGCGAGCGCGTCCACCCACGCCGACGACACAGACGACACCGTCTGCGTCGGCACGGCCGCCGGGTCCGTCACCGCCCTCATCGAACGCCCACCTCCGCGCCAGCCCGCGCCTCGGCCCGCTCGGAGGCCACCAGCCGTACAGCCGCCGCGAGTTCCCCGGCGGCCGCGAGCAGCGCGGAGCGGCGCCAGCCCGAGCCGCGCAGTCGTCCTGGCTGCACGCCCCCGAGCGCGGCGGCCGAACGCGGCGCCCACGGCAGCACCACCACCCGGTCGATCCCCACCACCTCGGCGATTTCGTCAGCCGGGAAGGGGCAGGGGCCCACCACCGCGAGCACCACCCGCCCCTCCCGCGCCGCCAACGCCTCGCGGCACGCGAAGACATGGGCCAGGCCATCCACCCCGGCCCGCGTCACCAGCACCACCACGTCCGCGAACGCCACCACACCCTCCGTGAAGTCGCCCACACGCCCCACGTCCAGCACAACCGTCCCGAAGTCCTCCTCCCCACCCCGCAGCACGCGCCCGCCGTCCGTCGCCAGAAGGCGTACCGCCTCGCGGCACTGCCTCGCCCCCGAAGGGGCAAGCACGGCGCGTACGCCGAACGGCAGCTCCTGCGCCGCGCCCAGCACCGAACCGGGATGGGAGCGTCGAGCCGCAGCCGCCAGGTCCAGCAGGCCGGGCGCGTGCGACCGGGACATTCGCGCCGCCACATCACCCCCGGCGACATCGGCCTCGACCACCACAGGCCGCACCTCGTCCACGGCCACGTCCGGCCAGGCCACCGCCAGCGCCAACGCCGTCGTCGTCGCCCCGGGAGCGCCCTTCACCGACGCGCAGGCGATCATCCGCCTCATCGCGCATCGCCGTTCGCCGAGGACAGCACGACCACCCGGGGCTTCTCCACCACAGCCGCCCGCTCCGCCCCCACGGACTCGATCAGCATGGTCAGGGTGAACGGCTGACCGGCCGAGTCGCCCTCCCGTACGCCGGTCACCGTCCCGACCACCGGCGCGAACGCCTCCTCCCCCGCGCCCGGCAGACCAGCGGCGGAAGGTCCGGCGAAGACGGCCACCCGCTGACCACGCTCCAACGGCGGCGCGTCACCGGAGGCGACGGCGAACGACACCTCCGACCGTCCCCGCGGCGGATAGCTCCCCTCCGGCCCGACCTGCCCGGGAGCCAGCAGCGACCCGGCCACCAGGGGAACGGCCGTCATTCTCCCGACCACCGACTCCGCCCGCCCGGCGGGCACCACCGCGTCGTCCGCCGCCACCCGCACCTCTCGCAGGTCGCCCGCCTCGATCACATGCCCCGCCGGAAGATCCCGCACCACGGCAAGCACCGGATCACGCTCGCCCGCCACAGCGACCACCGCCGCAAAGCCCACCGCCGACGCCACCACCACCGACGCCCCGCCCCAGATCCACACGGGTCGCCGCCGCACACCGCCAGACACCGGCGCCCCACCGGACGCGCGGCCCTCACTCAGGGCGGCGGCCAACGCACCAACGCGTCGCTGCGACGCGGGAGAAGACAACGAGGTACCCAACACCCGACTCCACAAGAGAGGAACGACGAAAGAACGAGCCCGCTAACGCACCAGAGCCTGTATCTCGTCCACCGTCACCGCGACCTCATCGACCGTCACCAGTCCCGGCACCCGCCCGGACTGGCCATCGCCCTCCCACGTCACATCCCAGACCACCGCCGCCGAGACCGTGAACGTGCCTCCCGGCTCGCCCACCGAGGACCGCACGTAGGTGTAACCACAGTCGGGCGACGCGGCATCAGCCGGAAACGACCCGTCCCACGGCGTACCGGGCCCCCCACACACCACCTCGCCACCATCCCCCAACGACCACACCACCCGCACCGGACGCGCCGTCGCCGTCACCGACACCCCCGGCACCTCCGCCGTCTCCGACACCGGACGCCACACCCCACCCTCCACCCACAACCACGTCGGCACCCGCACCACCTGCACCGCATCCACCGACGGACTCAACCGAACCACCGGCGAAGGCAACCGCAACTCCTCCACCGCCAACCGAGCCACCTCACCAGCGGACAACCGACCGGCATCCGACTCCTTCGGCTCGGCGCCATAGCAATCGATCTCGGTGAACCCGGCCTCGGGAACTTCCACCCGACAACCACCCGTCTCGTACTCGATCCCGCGCTCGCCGCGCCGCGCTGAAGGCGACACAAAAGGCACTGCGACTTCGCCACCACCACCCGTCTCTCGCGAGCGACGTTCAGCGCGAACCGGCTCCTCGGTTGCGCCCGCCGAGTGCGCTCTGGTGGCGGCAACTACCTCGCACCCACTCTCTGAGCAACGCACGCCTCCACCCGGAAGCGTCGCATCGCCGAAGGCCGCCTCCGCGCCCCAAACCGTGGTGAGCACAACGACTGCCACCACGCCGCCTACTCCAGTGGTTCGCGGTGTCAACAGGTCGCCTGCTCTTCAAGGACGAGGTCGGTGACGATCCACTGCGCGTCCCTACGCTCGACCGTTGCGTGTACCCACCGATGCGAACCCGGCACGCTATTCACCAGTTCACCGTCGGAGTCGTACAGCAGCCAGTCCGTCTCGTCCATGCAATCGCGGAGCCTACGGCGCTCGGCTGAAGACTCCACGACCTGCACGTCATGCTTCGGAGCACCTTGGGAGACCTGTTGGCGTCCAGCGTTTTCCTCTAGGACGAATTCCAGAAGCATCAAAGCTTCATCAGTCGCGTGATCATTCAAACGCGGATGGTTGGCGTCAGAAGTCCACGAAGCCACGGTGGCGTCCTCCCACATGGCCAGGTAGGCGGTCACGCCCTCGTCACCGTGCTCTGAGGGGTGCTCCCCGGAAGTGCTTTGCCCGGAGCCGTCCCCCGAGGCACCGTCAACCTCCGTCCTGCCCCCGCATCCAGCGACGAGCAGGCTCGCCGCGACGGCGAACACCAAACGGCACCTCCAGCGCACGGCACCTACCCCCACGATCAACTCGCCACTGCTACTCAACGCGCCCAATCATGCACCAGGAGCAACCTCGCAGGGGTGCCGATTACCCCGGACAGAGCAGAAATCCACGACGGAACCGCCGACGTCGCCGGACCCACCTACGCCCGAGGCGGTCTTCCGCATCGCGAGCACGTTCGCCAAGGTGGTCGCGGACGGCGCCGACGAAGGGGCGGAGAGTAATGACGAAGCGACGAGGCAAAGCACGCAGGCGTCAACAGCGGCGGCGCGCAACGATCTTCGCCGCTGCCGTCGCCCTGGTAACGGTGGCCGTGCTGGGGGCGAAGATCTGGCTCGTCCTGCTGATCGTGGCGCTGGCGAGCGGCTTTGGCACGGCGGGATGGTGGGGGTGGCGAACACATCGGGCGTTACGAGAGAAGGACCGGCGCTGGCGCGAGGAGCAGCGGGTCCTTGAGAACCACCACTCGCTCGCCGAGGTCGACACCCTGCCGGGCGAAGCGTTCGAGCAGCTGGTCGCCGCGCTCTGCCGCCGCGACGGCTGCACCGAGGTCGAGCGGGTCGGCCGCACCGGCGACGACGGCGCCGATGTCATCGGTCGCCTCCCGGACGGGCGGACCATGGTCATCCAGTGCAAGCGCTACGCACCCCACCGCGCCATCGGCAGCCCCGACATGCGCGGACTGCTCGGCTCCCGCACCCACTTCGGCGCGGACGTGGCCCTCTTCGTCACCACCGCCCGCATCACGCGGAAAGCCGAGGAGTTCGCCGTCACCAACGGCATCATCGCCCTCCACCGCGACCTCTTCGCCTCCTGGCACAGCGGCGCGCCCCTCACCTCCATCGCCCAGGTCAACGGCTCGGGCCAGGGAAACCGCCAGCACCAGCAACGCTGGAAAGGTACCTACAGCCCCCGCAAACGCACCAGACGCCCCCGACCGAGAGACACCTGAACGCACCACCGAACTCCTCAGAGCAGCGAGAGGGCGAACCAGACCGCCTTCGTTGATTCGTGAAACCGCACCCCCCATCGCCCTCGGGACACCGTGTGCACGATGAGAAGGCCGCGTCCTCGTTCCTCCAGAGCGGAGAGGGGAGTTTCGGCATCGTCGCCGGGTCGATGCGCGACTTCGCCCTGCTGGAAACGGAGAATCTCCGGCATCTGCGTCTCGCGGTCGACCACTTCGCAGAGCAACCGCAGATCCTTTACGCGTACCCGCAACTCGAATGGGCCCCTGGCGTGTTCGGCCGCGTTGGCCATGAGCTCGGAAGCGGCCAGAACCACGTCCGAGGCCATATCGGCCGACAAGCCGTGATCCCGGGCCAAGCGGGAAAGAGCGGCGCGTGCCTGGAAGTGCGCGTCTGGGGTGTACTCCGTCCACCTACGGTAGAGGTCGTACGAGGCATCCGCCTCAGCGGTCATCGGGCACCTCCGCACACCACGTGACGCTTCCGCGATGCGACCCGGCGATGACGTCCAGGCCCCGGGCGAAGGCACGCTGCCAGCCTTCGAAGGACCAGCGTTGCGGAAGCCGTCACGACGACTACGGAAATCGAATCAGCGAGCAATGGGAATTGACCCATGTGACCCTCCGTTATCCGGCACGTAAGAGCCAGGACAACATCCGCTCCACGAAGAGCGGAACCGGAGGATCTCAATTATTGGGATTCGATGAAACATTCCAAATGTAACCCATTAATTTCCCGTGCTCGCCGACGGTAAGTCTCCGGTCGTCGGTACTTACCGGTTGCCATGCTGTCGGGGTAAGGGCTGCCCTGCAACCATCAGTTACGGGACAACCCTTAGGTCAGCGTTTCAGCGACACCACCGCTTCGATCGTCAGCACACGGCCGTCGACCGGCCACTTCGGGTGTTCCCTTGTTCTGGGGCTCCCGTCGGGGGTACGTGTGCCTGACCGGCGGCCGCGCGGTCGGGCCTTCTTGTTGTCCGGCGCCCCACAGCACCGTGGCCGAACGGTGGCCCCACGGCGCGGAAACGCGCCCGCGCCGCACTCGCTCAGTGGTCCGTCAGGAGGCCCGCGTCGTGGGCCAGGACCGCCGCCTGGACGCGGTTCGCGCAGCCCGTGCGGGTCAGGATGCGGCTGATGTGGGCCTTCACCGTGCCCGCGCTCAGGTGGAGTTCGGCGGCGATCTCCGCGTTGGACAGGCCCGTGCCGAGCAGCCGCAGGACGTCGCGTTCGGCGGGGGTCAGCTCCTCGGTCCTGCGCAGGGCCGCCTCGGTGTCCCGGCCTGACCGCACGTGGCGTTCCAGCAGCTGCCGGGTGATCCGGGGGGCGAGGACCGGCTCGCCGCGCGCGGCGAGGCGCACGGCGCGGATCAGCTCGGTCGGGCCCGTGTCCTTGAGGAGGAACCCGCTCGCCCCGGCCCGCAGGGCGCGCGTCACGCTCTCCTCCTCGCCGAACGCCGTCAGCATCACGACATGGGTGCGCGGCGAGAGGCGGGCGATGTCCCGCGCGGCGGCGATGCCGTCCCTGTGCGGCATCTGGATGTCGAGCAGGGCGACGTCGACGCGCTGCTCGCGGCACGCCGAGGCCGCCTCGCCGCCGTCGCCCGCCTCGGCGACCACCTCGACGTCATCGGCGTTCTCCAGGATCAGCCGGATACCCGCGCGCATCAGCGCCTCGTCGTCGGCCACCAGGACTCGGATCATCGGCTCATCGTAGAGCCGCGTCCGCCACCAGCACGAGGAGGAAGGCGACCGTGGGCAGGACGACGAGCAACGCCAGGCAGCCCGAGCCCAGGACGCGCGGCCAGGTCAGGACCTCGTCGGGCTGCGGGGCGCGCGCGCCGCGCGGCTCGGCGCCTTCGGGCCGGGGGAACGTCGGCACCTCGGGGGCGCCGTTCCCGCGGAGGGGCAGCCGGGCGGCCATGCGGAAGCCGCCTTCGGCCAGGGCGCCCGCCTCGAAGGTGCCGCCGAGCAGCGCGATCCGCTCCTGGCAGCCCGCGAGCCCGCTGCGGTTGCCGCCCTGGGAACGGCCGCCCGCGCGCGGGGCGCCGTTGGTGACGGACACCTCGATGCCGCCGTCCGCCTCCCTGACCACCACTCTGGTGGGCGCGCCCGCCGCGTGCTTCAGCGCGTTCGTCAGCCCCTCGCGGACCAGCCGGTGGATCGCCTGGAGCCCGCGCGGCCCCACGCCGGGCAGGTCGGCGGCCGACCACTCGAGCTCGACGGCGCTGCCCGCCTGCCGCGACTCCTCGACGAGGGCGGCGATGTCCTCGCGCGTGCCCCTCTCGTTCCCCGTGCTGTCGTCCGGGTCCATGTCGTCGCGGCGCAGGACGCCGAGGATGTCGCGCAGCTCCTCCATGGCCGTGCCCGAGACCGTGCGCAGCAGCTCGGCCTGTCCCACGAGGGCGGGCGCCTGTCGGCCCGCGGCGAGCTCGAGCGCCCCGGCGTGCACCGAGATCAGGCTCAGCCGGTGGCCGAGGAGGTCGTGCATCTCCCCGGCGATGCGCGTCCGTTCCTCGAGCCTGGCCGCCACGGCGGTGAGCGTGCGGGCCTGTTCCAGATAGGCGTTGCGCTCCCGCAGCAGGCGCACCAGAGGGCGTCGCGTGCCGAGCAGGGTCCCGGCCAACGTGGGCAGCAGGAGCACCAGCACCGCGGAGAGCGCGTACCCCGCCAGCTCCAACAGCAGGGGATCGGGCCGCACCGGCGCGAGCACGACGGCCAGGACGCCGGTGGCGACGCAGGCGAGGCCGACCACCCGCCACGCCCGGCGCGGCGGCGCGATGCGGCGCGTCGCGGAGAGCACGAGCAACGGCACCACCGCGAGCGTCCACACGTTGTCGCCCGTGACCAGCACGGAGGACCCGACGACCGCGAGGACCGGGCGGCCGCGCCTTGCGGGGACGAGCAACACCGCCCACAGCGCCCCGAGAACGGCCCACACCAGCCGGTGGGGCGGCGCCAGCATCAGCGGCAGCAGGGCGAAGGCGGCGGTCGCGGCGCACAGCAGCGACTCGACGACGACCACGCGCCGCTCCGCCGCCCGCACCGCGCGCCAGGTCGCGGCCGCCTCGCGGCGCGCCCACCCCGGCGCGCCGGTCACGGTGTCCCGCAACCGGGCGGCCCGCCGTCGCGCCGTCGGGGGCGACGCCCCCCGCTCCGCCGCGGTCACGCGCCCGGCCGGGGGCTCGGCTCGGCCCGCAGCCCGGCCCGCAGCTCCCCCCGCAGCGCGGCCACGTCCACGCCCTCGGCCACCAGAAGCCGCACGACCTCGTCGTCGGGCTCGGCGTCGCCTGACGACGTCGACTCGCCGAGCAGCGCCGATATCAGGTGGACCGTGCCGACCGTGGGCGAGCCGTGCTCGGCGGCGACCAACCGCGCGACGGCCATGGCCCGTCGGGTGGCGTCCGAGGACGGCGGCACGTCGCCTTCGGGATCCAAGGGCGGGTGCACCGAAGCCGCGACGACCAGCGAGTCCTGCCGCACCCCGTGCCGACGCAGCACGGCGGGAGCGGCGTTGACGGCCGCCAGGCGCTCGGGGAGCGAGCGCCCCGCGACGAACAGCGCGCGGTCGAGGGCCAGCGTTCCCAGCAGGAGGTCCACCGGCTGCGTCTCGGCGCGCCCGCACCGCAGCGCGTGCCGCGCGGCCTCGACGGACATCGCCGTGAGCACGGGTGAGCCGTTCACGCTCGACCCCGTCATCCACGACATGACCGCCCGCGTCAGGCGGTTGCCGCTCTTGCCCAGCGTTCCGGCCTGGCGCAGCAGGGCGACGCCGACGGACTCGGGGCCCTTGCCCTCCGCCCCGGCCTCCTCCGCCCTGGCGCTCGCGTCAAGGCGGTCGAGCGCGGCCGCCGCGGCGTCGAGGTCGAGGCGTTCGAGCGCCATGGCCTCCCTCGCCCTGCTGCCCGGCAGGTCGAGCAGGGCGCGGGCCACATGCCGCAGGCGCACCGCGACCGTCCCTTCGGCGCGGGCCGACGCCACCGCGCGCAGCAGGGACGCGCGCAGCGCGCCGGTCATCTCCGGCAGCTCAGGGGGCCCCTGCTCGGCGGGCCGACGCTTCCTGCGGCCGAAGCTCCACCGCGCCTCGCGCCACGCGGCGTCGACCTCGCGCTGATCGGCCTCCGCGCCGGCGCCGACCGCGTCCGAGGCCTCGGGCGTCTCGTCGTCGCTCACCCAGCCGCGGCCCGCCCTGCCGAACGCCGAGCCGCTGAGGGAGCCCACCTTGCGCATGCCACCGGCGACCGCGGCGCCGATGTCCGGGTCCTCGAGCACCACCACGCCCAGCAGGGTATCCGTCCCCACGACGGGCATCTCGAGCTTGATCGCGCGGCGCAGTGCCTCCATGAACGCGTCCGTGACCTCGGACTCGAACTCCGTCGTCGTCCCGGCCGCGGCCTTGCCGTCGGCGTGGGCCCCGGTCGTCTCTCCCTGCCCCATCAACTTCCCTCTCCCTGCGTGGCGTTCCGTTCGGGACAACGTTCGCGCACTCTCCGCGCGACCGCGTCGGCCGACCGGCCACACTCCCCGTCCGATCGGCACACCGGCCGGGGGACATCGGCCCGCACGGCGGAGGCGGCTCCGCGACGGAGCACGTCGAACGACCCTAGGGGCTGTCCCGCACCGCGCGGCCGTCGGGGCCGCGTCCCGGTGCGCGGGTGTGAGCCATCCGGCCAGCCCTTCGCCCTTTCGGACCGCCCGTGATGCGGCGGCCCGGAACGCGCATGAGGCTCGGTCATGTCCGCTTCGCGCGGCCCCCCGTACCTCGTAGACACCATGGAGCTGTACATGAACAGGAGCTCTGCACGAGCCCTCGGCGTGCTCGGCCTCGCCGCCGCCCTCACCCTGACCCCCACGAGCGCCGCCCTGGCGAGCGCCGCCCTGACCGGGCCCACCACGGAAGTGGCGGGCGAGAGCCACGCGCCCCACCACACGACCGACGCGCCCCGCGCCGTGCCCCAGGACACCGGGTCCGTCGAGACGCAGCTGAAGAAGGTGCGGGCCGCCACGGTCCGCTACCAGGACGTGCGGCTCGCCGAGGCCGACGGCTACACGCTGGGCGAGTCCTGCATCCCGGGGCTCGGGTACCACTTCGTCAGACAGGTGGCCGAGAGCCAGGACGAGCTGGAGATCACCGAGCCCAACTCCATGCTGTACGTGCCCCAGGAGGACGGCAGCCTGAAGCTCGCCGGGGTGGGCTACGTCTCCAAGCGGGAGGCCGCCCTCTTCGGCGAGGAGCTGTCCCCGCCCAGCATCCTCCCCTACTACACGCTGCACGCCTGGGTCTGGGAGGAGAACCCCAACGGCGTCTTCGAGCACATCAACCCGAACATCTCCTGCCCGGGCAAGGGCACGGGCATCCCCGCCCCCGAGGGCGCCTGACCAGCCGTCCGACCACCCGTCCGACCACCCCGCGACCACCGTCGCGCGCCAACGGCCCCGCCTCGCGGGGCCGTTGGCCTGTCTGTGACACTGAGCACCTGTCAACTCACCGAATGCTGCGCGTCTATGGACATCAAGTAAACCTTCCCCCATGTCGCTTGCCATTCTGCCCGCGTAGACAGAAGGTGGGTTCGTGTTCATGCCTCTGCAACTGTCATGGACGCATCACAAGTCCCCCCATCCGAAGGAACTCTCTTCATGGCACTGACGCGAAAGCCGACCCGGCTCCGCAGAAGCGCGGGGTTGGCGACCGCCGCCCTCGTGAGCCTCGGCCTCGGCGCGACGCTTCCCGGCGTCGCCCTGGCCGCCGATGCCCCCACCGGGACCATCGCCAACGCCGGCGCCGAGGGCACCGTCGCCGGCAGCTACATCGTCACCCTCGACGACAGCCGCCTCTCGGCCAGCGCCGAGGCGGCCGCGAGCACGCTGGCCGACACCCATGGCGCCGAGGTGACCAGCGTGTTCGAGCACGCGCTCAACGGCTTCGCCATCGAGGCGACCGAGCAGGAGGCGCTCGAGCTGGCCGCCGACCCGGCCGTGGCCGAGGTGACGCAGAACCAGGTGTTCCACGCCAGCGGCACCCAGTCCAACCCGCCGTCCTGGGGCCTCGACCGGCTCGACCAGGCCGCGCTGCCGCTCGACTCGTCCTACACCTACCCGGACAGCGCGGGGTCCGGGGTCACCGTGTACATCCTGGACACCGGTGTCCACTACAGCCACGAGGACTTCGGCGGCCGGGCCACGCTCGGCTTCGACGCCTTCGGCGGCGACGGCAGCGACGGCCAGGGCCACGGCACGCACGTCGCCGGCACCGTGGCGGGCAGCGACTACGGCGTGGCGAAGAGCGCCGACATCGTCTCGGTCAAGGTGCTCGACGACTCGGGCTCCGGCACCACCGAGTCCGTGGTCAGCGGCATCGACTGGGTCACCGCCAACGCCTCGGGCCCCTCGGTCGCCAACATGAGCCTCGGCGGCGGCGTGGACACCACGCTCGACGCGGCCGTCGAGAGCTCGATCGCGGCGGGCGTCACCTACGCGATCGCCGCGGGCAACGACTACGGCGCGGACGCGTCGCAGTTCTCCCCGGCGCGCGTGGAGTCGGCCATCACGGTCGGGTCGAGCGCGGAGACCGACGCGATATCGGACTTCTCCAACGTCGGCTCCGTGGTGGACATCTTCGCCCCCGGCACCGACATCACCTCGGCGTGGAACACCGGTGACACCGCGGAGAACACCATCTCCGGCACCTCGATGGCCACCCCCCACGTGGCCGGCGCGGCGGCGCTGTTCCTGGCCGACAACCCCGGTGCCACCCCGGCCGACGTGGCGTCCTCGCTGGTCGGCACGGGCGTCGCCGACGTTCTGACCGGCATCCCCTCGGGCACGGCCAACCTCCTGCTGAACACCAGCGGCGAGGGCGGCGGCCCCGGCGAGCCCGAGGAGCCGCCGACCGGTGAGCGCTTCACCAACGAGACCCCGGTCGCCATCGCGGACAACGCGACGGCCGAGTCGGCCATCGAGGTCAGCGGCGTCGGCACCCTGGCCGGCGGGTTCGAGGTCGACGTCGACATCGCGCACACCTGGGTCGGCGACCTGACGCTCACCCTGGTCGCGCCCGACGGCACCGCCACGGTGCTCAGGGACCAGACGGGCGGCAGCCAGCAGGACCTGGCCGCCACCTTCCCGCTCTCCGGCACAGGCCTGGCGGCCGACGGCACCTGGACCCTCCAGGTGACGGACAACGCCACGTATGACACCGGGACGCTCAACTCCTGGGCGCTCCAGTTCTGATCGGTCCCTGACCGGTACCTGACCGGCCGTCGACCGGCGCACCGCTCGGCACCCCCTGAAGCAGGGGCCGTCTCCCACCAGGGAGGCGGCCCCTGTCGCCTGTTCGGGCGGCGGGCGTTCAGGTGCCGTTCACCCGGGGAGCGGGACGCCGGGGCGGAACGGGCAGGCGGGGACGCCGGGCACGGGCACGCGCGCGGTGAACAGGGCGCCGTCATCGGGCGTGGGCGCGTCGAGGCCCGTCGTGGCGCTCGTGATGTGCAGGAGGTGGCCGTCGGCCCCGCCGAGGCACACGCTCGTGGGCTGCCGCGCGGGCAGCGGGAGCCCGTGGTCGAGCGTTCCGTCGGGGAGGTAGCGGTGCACGGCGGCGCCGCCCCACAGCGCGACCCACAGGGCGCCCTCGCGGTCCACGGTCATCCCGTCGGGGCCGCCCTCGTCGGCCGGGACGGTCAGAAACGGCTCGGGCACGCCGAGTTCGCCCGAGTCGGGGTCCACGGGGTAGCGGCGGACGAGCCCGGCGGCCGTGTCGGCCACGTACATGAGCCGCCCGTCGGGCGTGAACGCCGGGCCGTTGGCGATCGTGATGCCCTCGAGCACGCGGGTCACGGTGAGGTCGTGGTCCACGCGGTAGAGCGACCCCGCGCCCGGCGTCCCGTCGCAGGCCATGCTGCCCGCCCAGAACCGGCCGCCGGGGTCGGCGACGCCGTCGTTCATGCGCGAGGGCGCGGGCGTCCCGGCCTCGGGGCGGGCCAGCCACGTCGTCGCGCCGCCGGGCCCGAGCAGGGCGAGGCCGCGGCCCACCGCGGCGATCCAGCGGCCCGGGTGGCCCGCGACGGGGGCGACGGCGCCCAACGGCTCGTCGACGCGCAGCAGCTCGGTCAACGGGCCTGGCTCGTCGGGGGCGCTGAGGAGGCGGCCCGCGAGGAGGTCGACCAGGACCAGGCGGTCGCCGGTCCAGCGGGAGCCCTCGCCGTGCTCGAGGCGGTCGGGGGCGGCGGGGACGGGGTGCTCGGTCATCGACGCCACGGTAAGGGGCGGGCCCGGGCCACCGGCGGAGGTCGCGCCGGAGGACGAACGCGGCGGGTCGCCGGTCCTGGCAGGCGGCCGTCGAGGACGCGTGCCGCGTTCGCGGGGGACGACCGCGGGGAAGTGGACGCGATGACAGAATCCGGGGCGTGGGGGAACGGACCAGGGAGGGGGTGGGGGGACGTGCGGCTCGCCGTTCTCGGAGCCACCGGGGGCACCGGGGCCGAGGTGGTCGGGCAAGCGCTCGACGCGGGGCACGAGGTCACGGCCGTCGTGCGGAGCGCGGCGCGGCTCGCGCCCGGCATCGCCGCCCGAGCCGCCGAGGTCGCCGAGGTGGCGGACCAGACCGACGAACGGGCCCTGCGCGCGGCGTTCGACGGCCGGGACGCCGTGCTCTCCGCGCTGGGCACCACGCGCAAGGGGGCGGGCGCCGTCACCGCCGTGACCCGTGCGGCGACGGCCGCGATGGCCGCCGCGGGGGTGGGCCGCATCGTCGTGGTGAGCGCGGTGCCCGTGGGCCCGGTGCCCGAGGGCGAGGGGCTGTTCCACCGGGCGGTGCTGCACCCGCTGATCAGCGGGATCTTCCGGGACGTCTACCGGGACCTGGCCGCCATGGAGGCCGAGTTGCGCGGCGGCGGCACCGACTGGACCGTCATCCGCCCGCCGCGCCTGGTCGACGCCCCGCTCACCGGCCGCTACCGCCGCGAGATCGGCGGCAACGTCCGCGGTGGCCGCACCCTCGCGCGGGCGGATCTGGCCCACGCGATGCTCGGGGCGCTCACCGACCCGGCGACCTTCGGGCGGGCGGTGGGGGTGGCGTACTGACTCAGCCGGGGGCCGTGGTCAGAAAGGTGTGCGCGAGCATCGACAGCGTGATGTGGCGGTACCACGCGCGCCACCTGCGGGCGGAGTAGCGGTCGAGCCCGGCCCGGTCGCGGGCCGTCCTGAAGTGGCGCGCGGCGCGGCGCGCCGACGCGGGTGTGGTGGGCGTGTGGGCGATGCCATGGCCCCGCAGCAGCGCCGTGACCCGGGGCGTCGCGGGAGCCACGACCCGCTCGGGGGTGAGGGCGGCGAGCGCCCGCGCCAGCATCCGCTCGCCGAGCTGATCACGCGTCGCGGGCGCCAGATCGGCGGGAATTCCGCCGCGTTTTCTGCGGGTTCCGCAATCGAGCCACGACGGGGGGAGAAAAAGCTCCCTGTCGATGGCGGCTACCGTGCCCCTTGAATCGAAGCACAGCAGAAAGATCCCTATCTGGTAATTCCCCGCCCGCCCTGAGGCGGCGCAGAACTGCCGCTCGACCCCGGCGGATTCGCGCCCCTTCTTCAGGAATCCCTCCTCGGCGACGACCAGCGTGGAACCGGTGGCGCCCCCGTGGCGGGTCACGATGTCCCTGATGCGGTCCCGCACCCGGTCCTCGTCCCAACGCGCCGTTGTCAGCAGCCTGTTGCGCCCGTCGATGCCACCGGAGTGCCACGTGGGCGACCTGGAGAGCAGCCCGCACACATAGGCGAACGCGTGCTCCCTCGGCTCCTCACGGACGAATTCGCCCTCGACCGATCTGAAGAGCCTTCTGAGCCCGTTGGGAAAATCTCCCGTCCGCTCCGCAGCGGCCGCGTGCGCGACGTCTCGCATGGAATGTGCTCCTCCCCCGAGAAACTCTTCCTACGCGATGAGCCTAAGTTCGGGACGGCCCTTTTCCCATGCGGTTCATGTCACCGATGCACCGGGAAGGAAGCGTGCGCCGCCCATGACATCGGTCATGGGCGGCGCACCGGCTGAGGGAGGCGTTCAGCGCAGCGTGCGCGTCGGCTCGCCCTGGATGTGGCCGTCGACGAAGTCGAACGCCAGGGCGCCCACCTGCTCGCCGATGGTCCAGGCCGCCTGCATCGAGGGCCTGAAGTGCACGCCGGCCAGGATGCGGGACTCGCCGCAGTCGCTGACGAACGCGTCCCAGGTGTCCCACGCCAGTGTGGTGTCGGCGGCCGGGGTGACGCCCGGCTCGATCCAGGAGGAGCCCGCGGGGAAGGTGAAGCTCATCATCGGGTCGGACGAGCCGGTCAGCGGCTCGCCTGCCGCCGCGACGGCGGCGCAGATCCCCGCCGAGCCCGACGGGTACTCGGGGTGGTCGCCGACCGGTATGTAGCTGTCCCAGTGCTCGCCCGGCATGTCGTGCACGGTGCCGCGCCCTGGACCGCCCCAGGCGGACACCTCCTCGCCCTCGTAGAGGTGGCGGATGGCGGTGAACGGCCTGGGGGCGTCGTACGCCAGCTTGCTGTCCCACACCGCGATGGCTCCGTCGAAGGCGGCGATGTGCAGCCCGGTCGCCAGGTGGACGAAGGCGAACAGCTCGTCGACGGGATCCGCGCGCCCCGCGCTGAGCGCGTCGGCGGCCTCGATCGTGAAGGAGCCGCCGAGGAACAGCATCTTGTCGTCGAAGAACTCCGCCATCATCTTGTCCCGGTCGGTCAACCCGGCCGAGGCCTCGAGCACTTCGTCGGCCTGCGCCCGGTACGCCTCCTCGTCGGCCGGGTCGCTGTCGACCGGTGGCTCGGCGCGGAACTGCCCGACGTCGTCGAAGGAGTACGCCTGCGTCCGGCCGAACTGGGGCGTGATGAAGCTCTGCACCCGGAAGAGGCCGTTGTCCTGGGGCACCAGGTCGGGCTGCCAACGCCCCGGATCGGTGATCTCGTAGGCGCTGTTGACCGGCTGGTAGCCCGTGTAGTCGGCGTAGGGGGCCCGGTGGTACTCGCGACCGCCCTCGTCGCCGAGCTGGTTCATGCCGTCGTGCGCCCGGCCCTCGACGACGCCTTCGGCCGCGGCGATGCCGATGCCCTCGGGGGTGCTGAGATCCGTCGATCCGGCGTCGGGGTCGAGGCCGACGGAGGTGAGCATCTCCCGCCAGTCGTCCTCATGGTCCGGCATCAGCCATCGCAGCGTGTGGTAAGAGGCGTGCAGCATCGCCGTGTTGAGCCGCGTGTTGTCCCGCGTCTCGCGCGCCGGGCGCCGCCCCAGGTCGGAGTAGATCCCGACGGCGGTCGGGTGGTAGGGCGCCACCGCGTCGAACCACGCCGTCTCCATCAGCGCCACATGGCGCAGCACCAGCGGCACATCCATGCCGTGCGGCGAAAGCGACTCCCTGATCTTCTCCTGCGCGGTGGGCACGACGATCTCCAGGGCGGCGTTGCCCCGCCGGAAGTCGAACCCGTCGTCCCCGCCGGAGGGGTCGGCGGTGGCGTTGCCGCCAAGAGCGAGCGTGGCCACCAGGGTGCACACGAGCGCCACTCTGCCGCGCAGTCCTCGGAGCCTTCGGCTCCCCCGTTCTGCCATGGATCCATCCCTTCGGAGGGCCGCTCGCGCGGCCGTGATCCCGGTGTTCACCGGTCGGTGATCCAGCGTCACAGCGGGGCCAGGGGCCGTCAGCAGAACTGCGGAAGGCGCCATTTCCCCCTGCTACGCTCGGTGTTCGGGCGGGACGGTCAGGGCGGGACGTGGCACGTGTACGCGGAGTTGCCGGGGAGAGTCAGCGCACCGTGAAGTCATCCGATCCACCGGGGCGTGAGCACCCCGCCGCGGTCCTGCGCTCCGAGATCGACCGCACCGCCGAGAGCCACGGCGGTCTGGTGCTGGTCGCGGGCGAGGCGGGGATCGGCAAGACGACGCTGGTGACCAGCGTGCTCGGGCACGCGCGGGCGCGGGGCGCGCTGGTGCTCCCCGCCACCTGCTGGGAGCACGACGGCAGCCCGGGCTACTGGCCCTGGACGCAGGTGGCGCGGGCCCTGCGCCGCGCGGTCGGCCCCGAGCGCTGGCCGGGCCTGGCCGAGGGGGCGGGGCGTGGCCTCGCGGCGCTGCTCGGCGAGGAGGCGCCGCGCGGTGACGGCGCGCACGGGCAGGGCGACTTCCCCCTGCACGACGCCGTGACCAACCTGCTGCTCGCGGCGGCGGCCCTGCACCCGGTCATGGTGGTGATCGACGACCTGCACCGGGCCGACGCGGCCTCGCTGCGGCTGCTCGAGTTCCTGGTCGGGCACGCCTGGTCCGAACGGATCCTGGTGGTGGGCACCTACCGCGACGCCGACCTGACCGTCGACGCGCGCGCCGAGGGCGTTCGGGCGCTGTTCGCGCCGCTGCTCGCGCGGGCCCGCCTCCTGCCCCTGACCGGGCTCGGCGCCGACGAGGTGGCCACGCTCATGGAACGCGCCACCGGGCGGCGCCCCGAGCCCGCGACGGCCGACGAGGTGTGGCGGCGCACCGGGGGCAACCCGTTCTTCGTCGAGCAGACCGCCCGGCTCTGGGCCAGCGGCAGCCCCGTGCCCGGCATGGCCCCTGGCCTGCGCTGGACGCTGGACCGGCGGCTGGCCCAACTCCCGCCCGCGCTCCGCGCGTTCCTCTCGGCCGCGGCCGTGTTCGGGCGGGAGTTCAGGGCGGAGCACCCCGGGGCGGCGCTGGGTCTCGCGGCGGAACGCGCCGACGCCCTCGTGGCACTCGCGGTGTCCGCGCGGCTGCTCGCGCCCGGGGAGGAAGGGGCGTTCCGCTTCGCCCACGACCTGATCCGCGAGGCGCTGTACGCCGGGCTCGCACCGCCCGAGGCGCGCCGCGCACACGCCGCCGCGCTGCGGGTGCTGCGCACCGCGCGCGATGACTCCCTGCCGACGGAGCTCGCCCGGCACGCCGTGGCCTCGGGGGACGAGGTCCCCGCGGCCGAGACCGTGGCCCTGCTGCTCGCCGCCGCCCGCGACGCGGTGGGGCGGCTCGCGCTCGACGAGGCCGTGGACCACTACGGCAGGGCCGAGGCGCGGATCCCCGAGGGCCGACGCGGCGCCCGGGCGCGGGTCACGCTCGACCTGGCCGCCGCGCTCAACGCCCTGGGCGACGCCGCGGGCGCGCGGGCGGCGTTTCACGAGGCGCTGGTCCTCGCGCGGGAGGCGGGGGACCATCAGCTGCTCGCGCGCGCGGCGTTGACCCTGCACGCGCTGCGCGACCCGGCGCGCCACGAGCCGCTGCACGCGGAGGCGATCCGGGAGGCGCACGAGGCGCTGGCCGGGGACGGCGGCGGGGTACGGGGGCGCCCTCCCCTCGACCGCCCTGCTCTCGACCGGCTTCCGCTCGACCGCACGGCGCGGGAGCTGAGCCTGCGCGCGGTGCGGCTCGCCAGGGCCGACGGTGACGAAACGGCGCTCGGCTTTGCCCTGCTGGCGCGGCACGACGCCATCTGGTCCCCCGCCACCACGGCCGAACGGCGGTCCCTCGCCGAGGAGTTGCTCGCAGTGGCGCGCCGCGGCGGGGACGCGGAGCTGGAGTCGCAGGCCGCGGTGCGCCGACTCGGGGCGCTGCTCGAGGAGGGGGACCCGCGCTATCTCGCCGAGCACCGCGCCTTCGTGGAGCGGGCGGAGCGCTCCGGGCTGCCACGCGACCGGGACGAGGCGCTGCTCAGCCGGTGCGCGGTGGCGACGCTCACCGGGCGGTTCGACGAGGCGGAGGAGCTCATCGGGCGCGCCCGCCCCGGCGGTGAACAGTGGGCGTTCGACCGGGCGAGCCTCTGGCGGCACCAACGGTGGGCGCTGCTGCTGGCTTCGGGGCGGTGGGGGGAGATCGACGCGCTGTGGGAGTCCGCCGCGGGAGAGGACGCGGAGGCGGCCGATGGGCTCATCGTGGCGCTCACCGCGGTGCAGCGCGGTGACGTGGACCGCGCGGTGCGCTACCTGGGGGAGTGCGAGGCGGGCGGCGCGCGGCACCCGGAGTGGTTCGCCCCGCTGTGGCTGCGCTTCAGGGCGCAGACAGCCGCGGCCTCGGGCGACGCGGAGCTGTGCCGCCGCGTGCGCGAGGAGCTCGCGCCGCTCGGCGACAGGTGGGCGGTGTCGATCGCGGGCTACGACGTGCACGGCCCGTATGTCCTGTGGGCCTCGGTGCTCGACGCGGCGCTTGGCCGCTGGGACGCCGCCGTCGCGGGCCTGACCGCGGCGTGGCGGGGCGCTGAACGCCTCGGCGCCGCCCCCTGGTCGGTCGCGGCACGGCTGCGGCTGGCCGACGCACTGGCGTCGCGCGCCGCGCCCGGCGACGCCGTACGCGGCGCCGCGCTGCGCGCGGAAGCGCGGCGCGAGGCGGAGGCCATGGGCATCGGGGGCATCGGGGGCGTCGAGGCCCCGGGGGAACGCGCGCCGAGCGGCAACGTGTTCCGCCCTGGCGACGGCGCCTGGACGCTGCGCTTCGCGGGCCGCACGGTCCATGTGCCGGACGCCAAGGGGCTGCACGACCTGCGGCGCCTGCTGGCCCGCCCCGGGGCCGACGTGCCGGCGCTCCGGC
The DNA here is from genome assembly GCF_003626575.1 of Streptomyces radicis. GTDB lineage: Bacteria > Actinomycetota > Actinomycetes > Streptomycetales > Streptomycetaceae > Streptomyces > Streptomyces radicis. Next base: position 78,101 of record NZ_RBDY01000002.1, read on the forward strand.
TGCTCCTCCCCGAGGGCGAGGGCGGAGGTCCATGGCCCTCGGACCGGGCCGCCGCCCGGCGGCACCTGGGCGCGGCGGACGAGCGCGTCGCGCGGGCGCTGGCCGCGGGCGACGACGGGGCCGCCGCCGCGGCCGACCGCGAACGGGCCGCGTTGCTCGATGAGTTGCGCGCGAGCCACGGGGGCGCCCCTGGGGACGAGGCGGAACGCGCGAGGAAGGCGGTCTCGGGCCGCATCCGCTACGCGCTGCGCCGCCTCGACCGGCAGCACCCCGAGCTGGCCCGCCACCTGAGCGCCACCGTCACCACGGGCGCCGTCTGCTCCTACCGCCCCGAGCGCCGCGTCGCCTGGACCCTCTGAACGAGACCCGAACGCCGGGGCACGGCCGCGCGGCCGTCAACGCCTCCCGTTGTACAGGCGCATCGTGGCGACGCCGAAGACCAGGGTCAGCGCGGCGCTCCACAGCAGCACCCACCCCACGGGCCCGGCCGCCGACGTGCCGTCCATGAGCGCCCGCTCCGCGTCCACCATGTGCGTGATCGGGCTGACCTCGACGCAGGCGCGCAGCCATCCGGGCATGGTGTCGGGGTCGACGAACACGTTGCTCGTGAAGACCAGCGGGAACACCACCGCGAAGCTCACGCTCTGCACCGACTTCTCCGACCGCATCAGCAGCCCGAACATCGTCCAGATCCACGAGAAGCTGAACGAGAACACGAGCAGCAGCCCGAGCGCCCCCAGCACGCCAAGCGCCCCGCCGTCGGGGCGGTAGCCCATCGCGAGCCCGAGGCCGACCATCACGACCGACGCCATCGTGTAGCGCGCGAGATCGCCGAGCAGCGCGCCGACCAGCGCGGAGGGGCGCCAGATCGGCAGGGTCCTGAAACGGTCGAAGATGCCCTTGTGGACATCGATGTTGAGCGCGGTGCCGGTGTACATCGTGGTCATCATGACGCTCATCACGATCATGCCGGGCAGCAGGAACTGGAGGTACTCCTCGGTCGACCCGGCGAGCGCGCCCCCGAAGAGGTGCGTGAACATCAGCGTCATGATCGCCGGGAACACGGTGACGTCGAAGAGCTGCTCGGGCACGTGCTTGATCTTCAGCATCGCCCGCCAGCCGAACGTCAGCGACGTGGACACGGGCCCGGGGCGCCGGGGCACGCGGGTGCCTTCGATCAGCGTGCGCAACGCGTCGAGGTCGGTCGGTTCCGGCGGCGCCGCCGTGGGCGACACCCGGTCCTCGATGCTCATTCGGCCTCCTTGGCCGCGAGGGAGGGCGCCGCGGTCGAGGCCGCGGCGGGGCGGTCGGTGAGGGCGAGGAAGACCTCGTCGAGGCTGGGCTGGCCGAGCGCGAACTCCGCGACGGCGATGTCCGCGCGGGTGAGCTCGGCCAGCGCGTGGCCGATGCGGTGGTTGGCCGCCTTCCCCGCCAGGTCCTCGCGGTCGAGCAGGGCGTAGAGGGTCCCCGGCTCGCCGCCGGACTGCACGGGGACGTTGAGCACGCGGCGCAGCGTGTACTCGGCCTCGAGGCGCTGGGTGGCGTCGACCAGGCGCAGCCGCACGGTGCCGGCGCCGAGGCGCGACTTCAGCTCGCCCGGGGTGCCCTCGGCGATGACACCGCCCCGGTCGATGACGGCGATGCGGGAGGCCAGCTGGTCGGCCTCCTCCAGGTACTGGGTGGTCAGCAGCACCGTGGTGCCGCTGCGGGTGAGCATCCGCACCACGTCCCACACGCGCGCCCGGCTGCGCGGGTCGAGACCCGTGGTCGGCTCGTCGAGGAACAGCAGCCGCGCCCGGTTGACCAGGCTGGCGGCGATGTCGAGCCGTCGGCGCATGCCGCCCGAGTAGGTCTTGGCCTGCCGCCCCGCGGCGTCGGCCAGCCCGAACGCGTCGAGCAGCAGCTCGGCGCGGCGCCCGGCGTCGGCCTTGCCGAAGCCGAGCAGCCGCCCGAGCAGGACGAGGTTCTCGACACCCGTCAGGTCCTCGTCGACCGACGCGTACTGCCCGGTCAGGCTCACCAGGGAGCGCACCGTGTCGGGCTCGCGGACCACGTCGTGGCCGAAGACGCGGGCCTGGCCCGCGTCCGGGCGCAGCAGCGTGGCCAGCATCCTGACCATGGTGGTCTTGCCCGCGCCGTTGGGCCCGAGCACGCCGTACACGGTGCCCGCCGGGACCGTCAGGTCGACGCCGTCGACCGCCCGGTGGGCCCCGAAGACCTTCACCAGACCGCGGGTGACGATGGCGGCGCCGACGTCGTCGCCCACGCCCTTCCCCGGGGTTCGCTCCATACCGCGACTCCTCTTCTCCGTCGTGCTGTTCCGGTGACGCGCCTGCTTCGGTGGCGTGCCGTTTCGATGGCGCGCCGCGGTGCCGACCGTCGCCCCGAAGGCGCGAGTTCGCGTCTGGCGACCGCAGAAACCGTCTGCGGAACGTCGCGCGCCGACGCCGCCGCTGGTCAGGGGGGTGGGCCGGGCGCCTTCCGCACTTCCGTTCCGGCTCGGGGGAGCGCGGGCGAGGCTGGGTGACCGTGAGAGCCAGCACGATGCCCGAAGGAGAGCACGGACGAATGACCACGTGTCGCTGCCCCGCCCCGGAGTGCGAGAAGGTGCCGAGCCCGGGCGGAAGGGTCGGGGGGCTGTGCGAGGGCTGCCGGGGGAAGGCCGCCCGTGCCCTGATCGAACTGCCCACGCTGTACGAGGCGTTGGCCATGCCACCGGGGCGGTCCTGCGGGCCGCGCCGGGAGCGGGTGAGCGGCAGCCGCTCGCGCCCAGCGCCCATGGCCGCGGCGGCCGTCGAGTCACGCGGGGAGACCCTCGCGGTGCTCGCGTCGTGGTCCGGCGTGGTGGCCGAGGGCCGCGCGGAGCCCGCGCCCCCGCGGGAGGCGGGCGCGCTCGCGGCGTTCCTGCTGCGCCGCCTCGACTGGCTCGGGGGGCATCGGGCCGCGGGCGAGTTCGCGGCCGAGATCGCCGGGGTGCTCGCCCGTGCCCGGCACGCGGCCGGGCCCGCCGTGCCGGTCGCGGAGCTGGGTCCCTGCGTCCACCCCGGCTGCTCGGGCGTCCTGCTGCCGCTGCCCGGCGGCGAGGCGGGCTGCGCCGCGGGACACCGCTGGCAGCCCGCCCAACTGCTCCTGCTGGCCCACCGCCTGCGGTTGTCGGCATGAGCGGCGGGCGCGCCCCGCGGCGCACGCTGCCGACCGAGCTGGCCGCGCTGGCCGTGGGCGTCTCGGAGGCGACCATCCGCAAGTGGGCGAGCCGCGGCAAGATCACCCGTTACGGCAGCGCACGGCGCGCGCGGTACGACCTCGACGAGCTGGTGGCGATCGCGGTCAGCCGCGGCGGCACCACGCGGGGCTGACCGCGCGAACGCCCGAACGCCCCGGAATGAACGCCCGGGAATGAACGCCGAGAAGCCCGGCCGTTCGTCCTCTCCCCCATGTGGGAGGGGACGAACGGCCGGGCTCAGGCCGACGCCACGTGCCGCAGGGCCTCCTCGGCCCGCCGCACCGACGCGCGTTCGGCCTCCCCGCCCAGCGCGCGGGCGGGAAGCAGGGGCAGGACGCGGCTGCGCCCGGCGCGCACGGCCGGGTGGCGGCGGGCGGCCTGGGTGAGCCCCTGGCCTGGGCCGACCTCCACGAGCAGGTGGTCCCCGGTGGCGAGCAACGCGCCCAACGCGTCGCGGAACAGCACCGGTTCGGCGGGGCCCCGCGCCCAGAACAGCGGGTCGGCCACGTGCTCGGGCGTCAACGGGCCGCCGGTGTACGCCGACCACACCGGGATGCGGGGCGGCGCGGTCGGCACGGCCGCGAAGAGGGGTGCGGTGGCGACGGCCGCGGCCGCGAGCATCGGGCTGTGGAACCCGGTGCGCGCGGCGACCCGCCGGCAGGTGATCCCCTCATCGGCCAGCGTCCGCGCGGCCTTGTCGAGGCCGTCATCGGGTCCCGCGAGCACCGTCTGCCGCGGCGCGTTGACGGCCCCGACCACCACGTCGCCGCCCAGCACGTGCGCGACCCGCTCGGGCGCGGCGGAGACGGCGAGCATCCCGCCTGGGGCCGTGGCGGCGAGCGCGCGGGTCCGCTCCACGGTGAGCCGGGCCGCGTCCTCCACGGTGAACACCCCGGCGAGCGTCGCCGCCACGAACTCGCCGACGCTGTGGCCGAGCAGCGCGGCCGGGGCCACGCCCCAGCTCAGCACGAGCCTGCCGAGGGCGTGGCCGACGGCGAAGATCAGCGGCTGGGAGCGGATCGACGCGTCGAGCGGCACCTCGGGCCTGTCGCTCAGCCAGTCGTTCCGCAGGCGACGGCCCTCCGCGCCCAGCGCGCCGAAGACCGCGTCGATCGCCTCGGCGAAGGCCGGTTCGCCGGGGTAGAGCCCGGCGGCCATCGCCGCGTACTGCGCGCCCTGGCCCGGCAGCAGCAACGCCACGGGAGGAACGGCGGGGTCATCCATCGGCCGCCTCCACCGCGCAGCGCCCCGTCGCCCAGGTCGGCTCGTCGAGCATCTCGACCACGGCGCACGACCAGTTGAAGCCCGCGCCGACGCTCACCAGCAGGGCCAGGTCGCCCGGGCGCAGCTCGCCGCACGTGACCAGGTGGTCGAGCCCGGCGATCGGGTCCCCCGCGCCCAGGTGCCCCACGGTCCTGCTCCAGTGCCAGGTCGTGCGGTCCTGGTCGATGCCGAGCTTGCCGAAGTAGCCCGACCGCAGCCGTCGGCGGCCCAGATGGGGCAGCGTGAAACGGTCGATGTCGGCCAGGTCGACGCCCGCGCGGCTCAGCGCCTCCTTGATCGCGGTCCGCTGGCCGAGGCCCACCCTGGCGATGCTGAACGACATGCTGTGCCGCTCGACGAAGTCCCGCTTGTGGGCGCCGAGATCGACCACGGGCCTGTGGTCGAACGGCGCGAGCCCGAACGGGTCGTCCCCCCGGTGCATCCCCTCGAGCTCGGGTTCGGCGACCGTCACCAGGCTCCGCAGGCGCGCGAACCCGCCGCGCCGCGACAGCACGAGCGCCGTTCCGCCGTCGCCGTAGAACGTGCCGGGGTCGCTGCCGTAGCGGTCGAAGCGCGGCGGCGCGAACCGGTCCCCCGTGGTGACCAGCGCGGCCGAGCGCCTGGGGTCGGCCAGCAGATAGGCCGAGGCCAGCTCGAGCGCGCCGAGCCCGCCGTTGGACGCCTGCTTGACCTGGAGTGACGGGCAGTGGTTGCCCAGCGCGACGCGCTGGACGTAGGAGGCGGGGGCCCAGATCTCGTGGCCCTGGTGGTAGACGTGCGCGTGCAGCACGAGGTCCACGTCGGGGCCCGCGACCCCGGCGCGCTCCAGCGCGGAGATGGCCGCGGCCGCGGCCATCTCGGGGCCCGACTCGTCGTTCGAGACGACGACGGACCGCAGCTCGGCCGCCCGCGCGAGGGCCGGGTCGCACCGCCCGGCGGCCACCGCGTCCGCCACCGGGACCGCGGGGGGCAGCCGGGTGCCCGTGCCCGCCAGGAAGATGTCGCCGACGGTCATCAGCCCGCGCCCGTCGCCGCGTCGGGGGCCGCGGCGCGGTCGTTGACCAGGGTGAGCAGGGCGCCGGGGGTGCGGACCTCGGCGAGCAGCTCCTCGGGCACCTTGAGGCCGAGCTGCCGCTCGATCTGGTTGAGGGTCTCGAGCACCGTGAGGGAGTCGAGGCCGAGGTCGTCGAAGTCGGTGTCCACGGCGTCGGGGCCGACCACGGCCTCCTCGTCGTCCCCCAGGCACCGGTTGATGGTCTCCAGCAGGCTGTCCAGGCTCAACGCGCTCATCGTCGTCCTCTTCTCGTCGCTGTCTCGTCGCTGTCTCGTGGCTGTCCCGTCGCCGTGTCGTCGCTGTCACGTGGCGGTGCGGATCCGGTGTCGGAAGGGCAGCGCGGCCAGCAGGTCGGCCACGGTCCCCGGGTGCGGCATGGCGGTCAGCTCGGCGGCGACCTCGCGGGAGGCCGCGCGGTGGCGGGGCTCGTCGAGCAGCTCCCCCACCGCGGCGGCGAGGCTCGCCGGGGACAGCGCGGCGGGCATCAGGCCGAGGCCGGTGCCGCGCTTCTCGACGACCTCGGCGTTGCTGAGCGCGTCGCCGCTCGTCGTCGGGACGATGACCTGCGGCACGCCCGCGGCCAGCGCGCTGAACATCGTTCCCATGCCGCCGTGGTGCACCACCGCGTCGCACGACGGCAGCAGGCTGGTGAGCGGCACGAAGCCGACCGCGCGGGCCCACGGCGGCAGCGGCCCGAGCGTGTCGAGCGCGGCCCCTCCGGTGGTGAGCACCGCCTCGACGCCCAGGTCGGCGAGGCCGGTGAGCGCCGCGGCCATCACGTCCTGGCGCCCGTCGGTGTGCGAGGGCACCGAGCCGAGGGTCACGACCACGCGGGGTCGGCGGCCGCGGGACAGCGCCCAGCCGGGCACCCGGCCGCCGCCGTTGTCGGGCCCCGGGCGCGTCGGAAGCGTGGGCACGGCGGCGTCCGGGGGCGGCGCGGCGGGGTTGACACGCTCCAACGAGGCGGGCGCGAGGACCAGTTCGGCGTCGGGGCGGAGATCGGCCGCGTCGACGCCGTACCGCCGCCCTGCGGCCTCGATCAGCGCGGGTGTGGCGGGGAACGCGGGGTGCCGCAGGCCCATGCCGTGCAGGACCGCGCGCGCCCCCACGGCACGCGCGGCGATCGGGCCGCTCGACAGCATGGGCGTGTACACGATGGCGTCCGCGCCCCAGCGGCGGGCGGCCGCGACCAGCCCTTCCAGCATCATGGCCGAGATCTCGCCGAACGCGCCGAAGACCAGGCGCATCGTCTCATCGGGCGGGATGTCCCGCTCGGCAGCGGCGGCCGCGAGCGCCGCGTAGGGGCGCGTCACATCGTCGTGCGGAACCGCGTCGACGGTCGGCAGCCCGGAGTCGGCGGCGGCGCGCAGGGCCGGGCCGCCCGCGACGACCAGCACCCGGTGGCCCGCGAGCCGGGCGCCATGGGCGAGCGGCAGCAGGGGGGTGGTGTGCGAGAAGCCGGGCGTGGTGGTGAACAGCAGGCGCATGGCGTGTCCTTCCTTCCGTCTCAGCCGATGAGCCGGGTGAGCCGGTCGATCGCGGCGTCGGGCCCCGGCATGGCCGCCATCTCGGCGGCGACCTCGCGGCTCGCGGCCGCGTACCCGGGGTCGTCGAGCAGGTCGCGCAGCGCCGCGGCCACGCCGTCCGGCGTCAACGCGCCCGGCTGAACGGTCAGTCCCGCGCCGCGTGCCTCCGTCACCTCGTGCGGCGCGGGCCTGCCGCCGGTCGGCGGAACGGACAGCTGCGGCACCCCGGCCGCGTAGGCGGCGAACATCGTGCCCATCCCCGCGTGGTGCACGACGGCGTCCGAGACCGGCAGCAGCTCGCTCAGCGGCAGCCAGGACACGACCCGCACGTTCTTCGGCAGCGGGTCGAGCGCGTCGGGCAGCCCCCCGCTGCCCGTGGTCACGACCACCTCGACGTCGAGCCCCGCGGCGCCGCGCACGATGTCGGCCAGGACGCGGCCCTCGCCCGTGGTCGCGGCGGACGAGCCCATGGTGACGACCACGCGGGGCCGGTCGCCGCGGGACAGGGCCCAGTCGGGCACCTCGCCGCCGCCGTTGAACGGGCAGGCGCGCATGGGCACTTCGGCGACGACGGAGAGGTCTTCGCCCGGTGCCTCGTTGTGCTCCTCGAGCGAGTCGGGGCTGATCCGGACCTCGACGTCAGGGTGCTCGGGCAGCTCGGCGATGCCGAGGCGCGCCGCCGTCGGGCCCATGCCGTACATGCCCCAGCTGGTGGGGTGCCGCAGGCCGACGCCGTGGACGACGCCGGGCACGCCGAGTCGGCGCGCGGTGATCAGGCCGCCCGCGAGCCCCGGCTCGTAGACCACCGCGTCGGGCCGCCACTCCAGGGCGGTGGACAGCAGCCCGTCGATCATGCGGTCGCCGATGGTGGCGAACGCGGCGCCCATCAGCCCCATCAACTCCTCGTCGCTCAGGCCGGGTCGGAGGACATCGACCAGCAGCCGGTCGAAGACGGGGGCGATCTCCCGGTCCTGGGCCACATCGACGACCGGCAGACCCGCGCCGGCCGCGGGCCCGACGGCGCCACCCGACGTGGCGACCAGCACGTCATGGCCCGCGAGCCGCGCGGCGCGGACGGAGGGGACCAGGGGATACAGGTGGGAGAGGCCCGGCATGACGGCGTACAGGTAGCGCACGCGGCGCTCCTTCCTTGTCGGTCGTTCGGTGGGCTCGGGCGCGGCTCAGCGGCTCAGCGGCTCAGCGGCCCGTGGCGAGCGCGCGGGCGCGCCCGCCGGGCTTCAGGGGCTCCCACCAGGCGCGGTTCTCGCGGTACCAGGCCACCGTCTCGGCCAGGCCGCGCTCGAACGGGACGCGCGGCACGAAGCCCAGCTCGCGGGTGATGCGGGACGAGTCAAGGGAGTAACGGCGGTCGTGGCCCTTGCGGTCGGCCACCCGGCGCACGGCCGACGCGTCGGCGCCGCACAGGTCGAGCAGGCGCTCCGTCAGGCGCCGGTTGCTCAGCTCGGCGCCACCGCCCACGTGGTAGACGCGCCCCGGCCGCCCCGACGTGGCGACCAGCGCGATGGCGCGGCAGTGGTCGTCGACGTGCAGCCACTCGCGGACGTTGCCGCCGTCCCCGTAGAGCGGCACGGGCAGCCCGTCGAGCAGGTTGGACACGAAGAGCGGCAGCACCTTCTCGGGGTGCTGGTAGGGCCCGTAGTTGTTGGAGCACCGCGTGATCCTGACGTCGAGACCGTGGGTGCGGTGGTGGGCGAGGGCCAGCAGGTCGGACGCCGCCTTGGCCGCCGCGTACGGGGAGTTGGGTGCGAGGGGCTGGTCCTCGGCCCATGAGCCGCGCTCGATCGAGCCGTACACCTCGTCCGTGGAGACATGGACGAAACGCCGGGTGCCCGCCGCGAGCGCGGCGTCAAGGAGCACCTGCGTCCCCTGCACGTTGGTCCTGACGAAGTCGCGGGAGTCGGCGATCGAACGGTCCACGTGCGACTCGGCCGCGAAGTGCACCACCAGGTCGGCGTCCCGTGCCAGAGCCGCTGCCAGGTCCACATCGCAGATGTCGCCCCTGACGAAGCGCAGGCGCGGGTGGTGCGCGACCTCGGCCAGGTTCGCCAGGTTGCCCGCGTAGGTCAGCAGGTCGAGGACGGTCACCCGGGAGGCCGACAGGCCGGGGTACGCGCCGCGCACCAGCTGCCGCACAAAGGCGGAGCCGATGAAGCCGGCGCCTCCGGTCACCAGAACACGCATGGTCTCCGCTGCCTTTCGTCAGTCGGCGGGGGCGGCGGCGGGCGAGGCCGCGGGGGAGGCGGCGCCCCGCGCGGCGACCTCCATCACATACCTGCCGTAGTCGGACGCCGCCATCTCGCGGCCGAGCCTGTGACACGCGTCGGCGTCGATGAAGCCCATGCGCAGGGCGATCTCCTCGACGCACGCGATCCACTCGCCCTGCCGCCGCTCCAGCAGCTGGACGTACTGCCCGGCCTGGAGCAGGGAGTCATGGGTGCCCATGTCGAGCCAGGCGAACCCGCGGCCCAGCTCGGTCAGCCGGGCCCGGCCCTGGGCCAGGTAGCTGAGGTTGACATCGGTGATCTCCAGCTCGCCCCGCGCGGAGGGGCCGAGGTTCTTGGCGATGCCGAGCACGTCGTTGCTGTAGAAGTACAGCCCGGTGACGGCCAGGTTGGAGCGGGGCGCCCGTGGCTTCTCCTCGATGGACAGCAGGCGGCCCGTGGCGTCCACCGTGGCCACGCCGTACCGCCGCGGGTCGCGCACGGGATAGCCGAACAGGGCGCAGCCGTCGAGGTGTCGGCGGCTGTCCCGCAGGAGCGCGGAGAAGCCGGGGCCGTGGAAGATGTTGTCACCGAGGATGAGCGCCACGGGGTCGTCGCCGACGAAGTCGGCCCCGATGACCAGCGCGTCGGCGATGCCCCTCGGCTCCTCCTGCTCGGCGTAGGCGATGCGGATGCCCAGGCGTCCGCCGTCGCCGAGGATCTCCTGGTAGAGCTCGGTGTGCGACCGGGAGGAGATGACCAGCACGTCCCGGATCCCGGCCAGCATGAGCACCGAGAGCGGGTAGTAGACCATGGGCTTGTCGTAGACCGGCAGCAGGTGCTTGGAGAGGGCGCCGGTCAGCGGGCGCAGGCGGGTACCGCTGCCGCCCGCGAGGATGATTCCCTTCACGGTTGCCTCCGTTGGGTGCGGTCGGGCTCGCCGAACCACCCGGTCAGCGCCTCGTCGGGCCCGGCCGAAGGGCCGCCGCGCCACGCGATGTGGCCGTCGGGGCGGATGAGCGCGGTGCCCGCCCCGGCCAGCGGGCCGCTGGTGAGGGGGCGTCGGCCGACGACCTCCACGCGGTCGGCCCACCCGGCGGCGCGGGCGCGCAGCGCCTCTGCCCTGGCGGGTTCGCCGGTGAGGTCGATGAGCAGGCCGCGGGCGGTGGTCCGCGGGGCGGCCCCGTCGAGGGCCCGGGGCGGCAGGCGGGGACCGGGCGGTGCGGCCGGGTCGAAGCCGCCGATGGCGGCGGCCAGCTGGGCGCGGGCGGTCGGCAGGGCGAGGAGCTCGGCGACGACCTCGCGCGCGCCGTCCACGCCGGGGCCGCCGAGCAGCAGGAGCGCCTGGGCGGCGATCGCGGTCAGGGCGCGCGCACCCGCGGGGTGGCGTTCGGAGTGGTAGGTGTCGAGCAGGCCCGGCGGCGCGTGGCCGCGGGCCGTGGCGGCCAGCTTCCAGCCGAGGTTGACGGCGTCGTGCAGGCCGAGGTTGACGGCCTGACCGCCGACGGGCAGCTGGCGGTGGGCGGCGTCCCCCGCGAGCAGGACGCGGCCACGCCGGTAGGACGCGGCCTGCCGGGCGGTGTCGTCGAACGCGTTGGCCCACAGCGGCGTCGCCCCGGCGATGTCGTCGCCGGTGACGCGGGCCCAGGCGGCGGCGATCTCGTCGAACGCGACCGCTCCGCCCGGGCCGCGGTCGCGGGGCGCGGCGCCGTACTCGTGGACCATCACCCGTGTGACGCCGTCGCCGAGCGGCCCGGCGACGGCGAGGCCGCGCGGGTGCCGCTCGAAGCGGCGGGCCCGGACGCGGACCCCCGTGACATCCGCGCGCAGCAGCTCCCTGCGCCCCTCGGTGCCGGGGAACGGGATCCCGGCCAGCCGCCGTACGGCGCTGTCCTCGCCGTCGCAGCCGACGAGGTGACCGGCCTCGACGGTCATCGGCCCGGTGGGGCCCATGACCTCAGCGGTGACTCCGTCCGGCCGGTTCGCCAGCGCGCGCAGCGTGTGCCCGCGCAGGACGACCGCGCCCAACTCGGCCGCCCTTCCGGCCAGGACGTGCTCCACGTGGGCCTGCGGGATCTTCCACAGGCCCGCGTAGGGGCTCGGCACCTCGTCGAGGCCGAGCGGGATTCCGCCGAAGTGCCCCGTGCCCGTGTGCGGCGGTCCGCCGAACGCGGGCAGCAGTCCTCGCTGGGCGAGGAGCTCCATGGTGCGCGCGTGCAGCGTCGAGGCGCGTGACGCGGCGTCGGGCGCCGTGCGCCGCTCGACGACGACGGTGTCCGCGCCGCCGAGCCGCAGCTCGACGGCCAGCATGAGCCCCACGGGGCCCGCGCCGACCACGATCACCTGCGTGCGCACCGGATCAACGCTTCCCCTCGGCGTACGCCCTGGCCAGGCCGAGGGTGGCGCGGCTGTTGGCGCCGAGCGCGTCGCGCACCCTGGCGCGTGCCTCGTCGAGCCCGGCGCCCTCGCCGAGCACGGCCGTGATCCGCTCGGCGGCGATCGTCACGGTGTGCCGGGAGACGGCCGTGGTGGAGCCGTCGGGGTTCTCGGTCAGCAGCCAGCGCCCGGTGTGCAGGGTCATCAGGGCGGGCAGCGTGGTCTGCTTGTAGACGATCGAGTGGTGCGGGAAGCACACCCGGTAGGAGACGGTGGTGTGGAGGGAGCCGTCGGGGGAGCGGGTGTCCATCTCGAGGCGCTGGAGCCCAGGCGCCTCCTCGGTGAGCTTCACGCGCGCCACGTGTGGGAGGCGTTCGTCCCAACGCCCCGCCTGGTCGAGGAAGTCGTAGACGTCCTTCGCCGATCCGTCGACGCGCAGGGCGTCATCGAACGTGAGGGTGCGCTCGTCGGCAGCGGCGGCCAGCTCGGCCCTGTCCCTGAGGGCGGCGAGCTCGGCGCGGCTGTTGCGGTCGACGGCCGTGGCGATCCACTCCAGGTGCTCGGGCGCGTCGTCCACGGCGCGGTAGTCGTGCAGCAGCCGCACCCTGGAGCGGTCCCCCGGCAGCGGCTCGACGATCCAGGCGCCGCCCATCGCGGCCACCGGGTGGGACGAGACCTCCTGCCTGAAGTCGACGCGCAGCGCCTCGCGGTCGAGGCGGCGGCGCGATGTCCAGCTCTTGGGCGCGCCGTTGGCGGTCGCCCAGACGCGGATGCGCTCGTCGCTGTCGTCGCCCGCCACGCGCTCGGCGTGCAGGGTGGGCGGGAAGACCGAAGGCCAGGCGGCGACGTCGGCGATCAGGTCGTAGACGGCCGCGGCCGGAGCGGCCACCGTGATCCCGTGCTCGACCTCCTGGGGGCCTGTGGGGCCCATGGTGCCTCCTCGGTGTGCGGTGGTGGGAGCGGGCGCCGTGCCCTGTCCTTCAGAAGTTGCCGAGGCCGCCGCAGACGTTGAGGGCCTGCGCGGTGATCGACGCGGCGGTGTCGGTGGCCAGATGGCCGACGAGCCCGGCGACCTCGTGCGGCAGGGAGTAGCGGCCGAGCGGGATCTTGGCCTCGAACCGCTCGAGGACGTCGTCCTCCGTCGTCCCCCAGGCCGCCGCGTAGCGTCGGCGCACGCCCTGGGCCATGGGCGTCTCGACATAGCCGGGGCAGACGGCGTTGACCGTGATGCCCGCGGGGGCCAGCTCCTTGCCCAGGGCCTTGGTGAAGCCGACCACCCCGTGCTTGGACGCGGTGTAGGGCGCCGCGAGCAGCACGCCCTGCTTGCCCGCGGTGGAGGCGATGTTGATGACGCGGCCCCACCTCCTGTCCCGCATGCCCCCGGTGGTCAGGACCTCGCGGGTGACGACGAACACGCTGGTGAGGTTGGTCGCGATGACGTCGGCCCACAGCTCGTCGGTGAGGTCGGCGGTGACGCCACCGCCGCCACGGCCCGCGTTGTTGACGAGGATGTCCACCGGGCCGAAGCGCTCGACGGCGGCGGTGACGAACGCGGTGACGTCCGCGCGGGACGTGACGTCGCACGCCCGGCCCGCCACGTCGTGGCCCTCGTCGCGCAGCCGCTCCACGGTGGACTCGACCCTTCCGCCGTCCCGCGCGCACAGGAACACGCGGTGTCCCTGCGCGCCCAGGGTGCGGGCGACTTCGAGGCCGATGCCGCTCGTGGCTCCGGTGACGAGCGCGACGCGCGCGGGCCGTGCCGGTGTCGGTGTCTGCTGGGCCATGGACTGCTCACCTGGACCTTCCACGGGTGGGGCCGTTCAACGGGTGGGGGCGGTGACGACGACGGCGGAGTTGAACCCTCCGGAGCCGCGGGCCAGGACGAGCGCCGCGGTCAGCGGCGCCCTGCGGGCCACGGTCACCAGGTCGAGGCCGTGGGCGGGGTCCGGGACGCTGTGCACGGTGGGCGGGATCACCCCGTCGCGCAGCGCGAGCAGCGCCGTGACGACGTCGAGCGCGCCGCCGCCCGCGCCCAGTCGGCCCGTCATCGTCTTGGGGGCCGTGACCGGCACGCCCCCGGGGCCGAACACGGCGGTGACGGCGTCCGCCTCGGCCCGGTCGAGGTCGGGGACGGCGGCGGCGTCGGCGATGACGACGCCGATGTCCCCTGGGCCGACGCCCGCGTCGGCCAGGGCGGCGCGGATCGCCCTCGCGAGGTTGCCCGGCCTGCCGCTGTCGGGCGGTGGGTCGAACGTGGCGGCGTACCCGGCGATCGCGCCGAGGGCGCGGGCGCCGCGGCGGCGCGCGGCGTCGGCGTCCTCGAGGACCAGCAGGGCGCCGCCCTCGCCCGGGACATGCCCGTCGGCCGCGCGGTCGAACGGCAGGTAGGCGCGGTCGTGCGCGGCGCTCCCGCTGATCCGGCCGCTGGACAGGTGGCCGACCCACCCCCAGGAGCACAGCGAGGAGTCCACGCCTCCGGCGAGCATCAGGGGCTGCCCGCCGCGGATCAGCCTGCGGGCCTGGCCGAGCGCGTCGAGGCCCCCCGCCCCTTCGGTGACGAGGGCGCCGCTCGCGCCGCGGATGCCGTGGCGGATGGAGATCTGGCCGGTGTTGACGGCGTAGAACCAGGCGAACGACTGGTAGGCGCTCACATGGTCGGGGCCCTCGCTCCACAGGTTCCGCAGCTCGCGCTCGCCGAACGCGTAGCCGCCCGCCGTGGCAGCCGTCACCACGCCGGCGCCGTAGTCGCCCGCGTCCGACGGGCGCACCCCGGCGTCGTCGAATGCGAACTCGGCCGTGGCGAGCGCCAGTTGGGTCATACGGTCGGTCTGCGGGATCAGCCGGACGGGGAGGTGGTCGCGCGGGGCGAAGTCCTGGATCTCCCCGGCGAGCCGGGACGGATAGCCGCGCGCGTCGAACAGCGTGACGGGGCCGATCCCCGACCGCCCGGCCAGGGTCGCGGCCCAGTACGCGTCGGTGCCGAGGCCGTTGGGCGCGGCGACGCCGCATCCGGTGACCAGGACGGCGGGCGCCTTCGCGGGCGCGTTCGGCGGGGCGTTCGCCGCGGCCCTCATCGCGCCGCCCTTTCCGCGTCGGCGAGCACCATGGCGCTCTGGAAGCCGCCGAAGCCCGAGCCCACGGTGAGCACCGCGTCCGTGCGCCACTCCCTGGCGGTGACCGGGACGTAGTCGAGGTCGCACTCGGGGTCGGGAGTCGTGTGGTTGGCGGTGGGCGGCACCACGTTGTCGCGCATCGCGAGCACGCACGCCGCGATCTCGATGGACCCGATCGCGCCGAGCGAGTGCCCGACCATGGACTTGATGGAGCTGACGGGCGTGCGGCGCGCGTGCTCCCCCAGGGCCCGCTTGAACGCCCCGGTCTCGTGGCGGTCGTTCTGCTTGGTGCCCGAGCCATGGGCGTTGACGTAGTCGATGTCGGACGGGTCGAGCCCGGCCTCGTCGAGGGCCGAGCTGATCGCGTCCGCCAGCTCCCTGCCGTCCTGCCGCAGCCCGGTCATGTGGTAGGCGTTGCACCGCGAGGCGAACCCCGCGATCTCGGCGTAGACATGGGCGCCCCTGCGCCTGGCGGCGGCCAGCTCCTCGACGACGAACACGGCGCTGCCCTCGGCCAGCACGAAGCCGTTGCGCGACGCGTCGAACGGGCGTGAGGCGTGCTCGGGGTCGTCGTTGCGCGGCGAGGTGGCCTTGATGGCGTCGAAGCAGGCCACGGTGATCGGCGAGATGGGCGCGTCGGTGCCGCCGCAGATCATGACGTCGGCCGTGCCCTCACGGATCAGCTCGGCCGCCAGGCCCACCGAGTCGAGCCCCGAGGTGCAGCCCGTGGAGACCACCGTGGCCGGGCCCTCGGCGCCGACGGCCCACGCGACCTCGGCCGCGAACGAGCTGGGCACGAAGTGGTGGTGGAAGAACGGCGGGAGGTAGGCGCCGGTGACCGCCGCGAGGCGGCCTTCGTCGCTGGCGATCCGGTACTCCTCCTCCAGGCTCATCGAGGCCCCCACCGCGCTGCCCACGCTCACGCCGACCCGCCACGGCTCGGCCGCGGCCGGGTCGAACCCGCTGTCGGCGACGGCCTCGCGGGCGGCGACGACCGCCAGCTGGGCGGCGCGGTCCATGCGGCGCGTCTCGCGTCCGCCGAGCCCGTGCGCCTCGGGCTCGAAGTCGATCTCCGCGGCGATGCGGGACCGGAACGGCGAGGGGTCGAAGAACGTGATCCCCCGGGTCGCCGTCCTGCCCTCGACCAGCATCTTCCAGAAGTCCTTGGTGCCCGTGCCGCCCGGGGCCATCACGCCCACCCCGGTGATCACTGCGCGTCGTGCCACTGCCATCCCCCTCGCTCGTCGGCCGCGGTCCCCGCCCTCAGCCCCGCCACCGGTAGAACCGGGTGGCCATGGCGTCGGCGGGGGAGCGCCAGGTGTCGGGGTCGTACGGGTCGACGAACGGCCGCATGTCCGCGCTGACCTTGACGAACAGCGGATGCGAGCGGGCCTCGTCGATGTTCCGGGGGCCGTTCTCGGTGTCGAAGTCCTGGAGGTGGAAGTAGAGCCCCTGGTAGGTGAACAGCTCCCGGCGCCTCGTGCCCATGCGGGAGGGCATCTCCGTGGCGTCGAACTCGGCGAAGACGCGCGCGATGTCATCGGCCGCGCCGGGCTTCATCCGCGCCACGATCAGCGTGCTGTACATGGGTGCCTCTCTCGTCGTACGGCCTTGTCTGCCTTGCTGGCCTTGTCTGCCTTTCCCGGCCTTCTCCCGGTCTTCTCCCGGCCTTCTCCCGGCGTGCCGCGTCAGCGCGTGGGCGGTCCGAACCAGCGCTCGAGGGCCTGCGCCGCGTCGGCGGCGCAGGGGGCGACCCACGCGGCGTGGCCGTCGGGGCGCACGAGCACGGCGTCGGCGCCGGCCAGCGGGTCGGGCCCCGCGTCCGACCTGCGGGTCGCCCGCACGAACGTGACGCGGTCGGCCCAGCCTTCGGCGACGCGCGCGAGCTTGTCGCCACCGGCCAGGCCGAGCAGCACGCCCTTCGCGTCGCGCAGCAGCGCGACCGGGTCGGTGGCGCGGCCCTCGACGACCAGCTCGACCGGCGGCACGCGGCGGCCGACCAGCGGGTGGTCGTCCTCGGCGACGTCGCCGTAGCGGATCTCCATGCCGCTGACCATGGCGACGAGGTGCCGGTTGACCTCGTCGAACGCCATCAGCTCGGCCAGCACGGTGCGCAGCGGATCGACCTCGGTACCGCCGAGGTAGACCAGGCCCTGGGCCTGGGTGTTCATCAGCACCCTGGCGCCCACCGGGTGGCGCTCGTCGTGGTAGGTGTCGAGCAGGTCCACGGGGCTGTCCCGGCGCAGCGCGGCGCCGAGCTTCCAGCCGAGGTTGACGGCGTCCTGCACGCCGACGTTGAGGCCCTGCCCACCGGCGGGGAGGTGCACATGGGCGGCGTCCCCCGCGAGGAACACCCGCCCGCGCCGGTAGCGTTCGGCCTGGCGGGCCGAGTCGGTGAACGAGCTGGTCCACAGCGGGGTCGCCCCCGTGATGTCCTCGCCGGTGAGGCGCCGCCACGCGGCCGCCACCTCGGCGAACGGCGGTGCCTCCGCGCGCCGCTTCGGGGCCGTGCCGCGCTCGCACACGATGACGCGGTCGATGCCGTCGCCGATGGGCGCGTTCATCGCCATCCCGCCCGGCACGCGCTGCCCGATGGGGCGCGGCGGCAGCCCGGCGCCCTCGATGTCGGCGAGGAACATCTCCATGGTCGCGGCCGAGCCGGGGAACGCGATGCCCGCCAGCTCCCTGACGGTGCTCTGCCCGCCGTCGCAGCCCACCACAAAGGCGGCGCGCAACGTCCCCGCGCCGCCGGGCCCCTCGGTCGCGACCTCGACGTGGTCGCCGTGGTCGGTGAGGGCGGTCAGCCCGGTGCCGCGCCTGATGTCGGCGCCCAACTCGGTGGCCCACTCGGCGAGTACGCGCTCGGTGCGCCACTGCGGGATGCCGTTCGCCTGGAAGTGGATGCCGTCGAGGACGCCGAAGTCCAGGGGCAGGCCGCCGAAGTGCCCCGCGGTCGAGGCGTGGAACGCGCCGAACCTCGGCAGCAGCCCACGCTGGTCGAACACCTCCATCGTGCGGGCGGTGAAGCCGAGGCCCCTGGACTGCCCCGTGGGCTCGGGGAGGCGTTCGAGCAGGATGACGTCGGCCCCGGCGAGCCGCAGCTCCCCGGCGAGCATCAGCCCCGTCGGCCCCGCGCCGACGACGACCACCCCGGTGTCGATCGCGTCACGCGCGCTCATCGGCCCGCCACCTCCCGCCGCGCGGCGTGGGCCCGCTCGATCTCCAGGCACCTGCCGTAGTCGGGGAGTTCGCCGCGCTCACGCGCCTCGGCGAGGGTGGGGGCGGCCGTGTCGCGGGCCGACAGGACCGGCGCGCCCAGGTCGTCGGGGATCGGCAGGCCGAGCGCGGGGTCGAGCGCCTTGATGGCCAGCTCGTTCTCGGGGACATAGCCCTCGGAGAGCATGTAGGACATCACGGTGTGGTCATCGAGGGCGACGAACGCGTGGCCCACGCCGACCGGGAAGTACATGCTCCTGAAGTGCCGCTGGTCCATCAGCACGACGTCCCACTTGCCGAACGTGGGCGAGCCGACGCGGATGTCCACGACGATGTCGAGGGCCGCGCCGCGCGCGCAGTACACGTACTTGGCGTTGCCGGGGGGCGTGAGCGTGTAGTGGACGCCGCGGACCACGCCGCGCCGTGACACGCTGTGGTTGGTCTGGGCGACGGGGAAGAGCGGCGCGTCGTGCGCCCTGGCGAACGCGTCGCCCTGGAACGGCGAGACGAACAGGCCGCGTTCGTCGTCGAAGACGCGCGGGGTGAACTCCAGGGCGCCTGCGACGGCGAGTTCTCTGGCTTTCATGTCTCTTTCCGCCTCTCAGCGGTACGGACGGGATACGGGAGGGAGGGAGGGAGGGAGGGAAGAAAGGGGCGCGGTTGGGCGCGTTCAGAGGGTGGACAGCACCTCGCGCAGGGCGTCGATGACCCGGTCCTGGACGTCGAAGGGCAGCGAGGGGTACATGGGCAGCGAGAAGATCTCGCCCGCGAGGCGCTCGGTGACGGGCAGGCTGCCGCGCCCACGGCCGAGGTGGGCGAACCCCGTCATGGTGTGCACCGGCCAGGGGTAGCTGATGTTGAGGTGGATGTCGTACGCCTTGAGGCGCTCGACGATGTCGTCGCGCCGGGGATGGCGCACGACATAGACGTAGTGGACGTGGGTGTTGCCGGGGGCGGTCGTGGGGAGCCGCAGCCCGGTGTCGCCGAGCCCCTCCGCGTAGCGCCTGGCCACGCGGCGGCGGTCGGCGATGTAGGTGTCGAGCCGGGTCAGCTTGCGGCGCAGGATCTCGGCGTGCACCTCGTCGAGGCGGCTGTTGTGCGCGGGGGTGCCGACCGTGTAGTACCGCTCGGCCATCCCGTAGTAGCGCAGGCGCCGCAGGGCCGCGTCGGTCTCCGCGTCGTCGGTGACGACGGCGCCGCCGTCGCCGTACGCGCCCAGGACCTTGGTCGGGTAGAAGGAGAACGCGGCGACGTCCCCGAGGGTGCCCGCCTTGGCACCGTGGTGCTCGGCGCCATGGGCCTGGGCGCAGTCCTCGAGAACGGCGAGGCCGCGCCGGTCCGCCAGCGCGCGCAGCGGGGCCATGTCGACGCACTGGCCGTAGAGGTGGACGGGCAGCAGGCACGTCGTGGCCGGGGTGATGGCCGCCTCGACCTGGGAGGTGTCCATCAGGAAGTCGTCCTCGCGCACATCGACGAAGACGGCCCGCGCCCCGGTGGAGTCGATGGCGACGACGGTCGGCGCGGCGGTGTTGGACACGGTGATCACCTCGTCGCCCTGGCCCACGCCCAGCGCCTGGAGGCCGAGCTTCACCGCGTTGGTGCCGTTGTCGACCCCGGCGCAGTGGGCGGTGCCGAGGTAGGCGGCGAACTCCTCCTCGAAGCCGCGGACGCTCGCGCCCAGCACGAGCTGGCCCGACCTGAACACCGTCTCGACCGCGTCGAGGATCTCGGCCCGCTCCTTCTCGTACTCCGGCAGGTAGTCCCACACGCGTGTGGTCATCCGAATCTCTCCTCCTGTCACGTGCTCGGCTCGCGGCTCGTCGGCGTCAGGCGTCGCGCACGGCGACGAACAGGCCGCGGCCCTGGGCCAGCCCTGGGACGTACTCCGTGGCGAACCCCGCGTCGCGCTGGGCCTCCTCGTACTGCTCGCGCGTGTAGAGCCGGTGCCGGTAGGACTCGGAGAAGTGCCGCGTGCCGCGCTCCGCGTCGGAGACCAGGTAGTGCACCTCCATGCGCGAGCTGTCGCCGTCGCGCCGGGTGTGGGACACGCGGGCCACGGTGAGGCCATCGGGTTCGATGACGTCGGCCGAGATGTAGCCGTCGATGAAGTCCTCGACGAACCACCAGGGTTCGGTCACCACGACGCCGCCGGGGCGCAGATGGCGGGCGAAGCCGTGGAACACCGCCCGCAGTTCCTGCTCGGTGTAGGCGTGGCCGATCGTGCCGAACAGGGAGATCACGGCGTCGTAGCGCCGCCCGGTGTCGAACGCCCGCATGTCCCCCTGGTGGAGCACGGTGTCGGGCAGCCGCTCGGTGGCCACGGCCAGCATGTCGGGGGAGAGTTCGAGCCCCTCCACCTCGCCGAAGAGACCGGCGAGATGCACCAGGTGGCCGCCGGTGCCGCAGCCGACGTCGAGCAGCGAGTCGGCCCCGGGGGCCCGCGAGCGGATGAGCTTGACGAGGTCGGCCGTCTCCCCCGCGTAGTCCTTGCCGCGCAGGGTGTAGACGTGGTCGTAGACCCTGGCGAACTCGGGACCGTACATGGGTGTCTCCTTCAAGAGGCGTGGGCGGTGAGCGCGGCCACGGTGCGGTCCACGCCCTCCGCGAGGGAGAGCTCCGGCTTCCAGCCGGTGACCGCGCGGAACCGCCAGGGGTCGATCAGGACGCTGCGGAAGTCCGTCACCGGGGCGTGGTCGGGCGGCGGGACGGAGAGCACGGGGACCGGTGGCCGCCCGGTGTGGCGCGCGACGGAGTCGGCGATGAGGCGGAACGCGTCGCCCAGGGCCGGGCTTTCGCCGGAGCCGATCAGCCAGTGACCGCCGACCAGCCGGTCGGGGTGGTCGATGGCGGCCTCCACGGCGCGGGCGACGTCCGTCACATGGACGAGGTCGCGGCGCACGGTGCCGTCGTGCCACATCCGGAGGGGCTCCCCCGCGAGCGCGCGGCCGATCATGGTGGAGACGACGCCGCGGTCCGCGTTGCCCGACCCCGTGGGCTCGCCGTACACGGTGGGCAGACGCAGGCTGACGCCACGCAGCACCCCCTCGGCGGTGGCCTCCTTCAGGGCCCGTTCCGCCGCCAGCTTCTGCCGGTCGTACGCCGTCTCGGGCCGGTCGGGCTCGCCGCCGTCGATGGGCGCGTCGGGCGGGACGCCGATCTGCGAGGCGGAGCCGCTGTACACGACGAGCGGCGGCCGGCCCGTTCCACGGCGGCGGCGCAGCAGGTCGGCGGTGGAGCGGATGACGCCGACGTTGACCAGCTCGCTGCGGGGATCCTCCTCGGCGGCGCGCCAACCGCCGCTGTTGAGCAGCAGGTTCACCACGACGTCCGCGCCGTCGACGGCGTGCGCGAGGGCGGCCCGGTCGGTGACATCGGCCGGGTGGACCTCGAAGGACGCGGCGCCCGCCCCCGCCACGTCGGGCGGCCGACGCGAGACGGCGCGCAGCCGGACCGGTCGGCGGGCCAGGGCGGCGGTGACGGCGGCGCCGACGAACCCCGAGGCGCCGAGCACGGTGATGAGAGGGGGAAGGCCCCGCGGTGCGCTGCCGCTCATGGTCGTGGTCCTCCTCGGGTGGGCGCGGGGCGGTGGGCCGCGAGCGCGTGCAGGCAGGCGAGCAGGCTGCGGGCCTGCACGTTGAGGTAGCCGCTGTGGTCGACCAGGGCGCCGAGCTGGTGCACGGGCATCCAGCGGTGGCTGGGGGGTTCGGGCAGCCGCTCGGTCTCGATGACGAGGTGCCGGTTGCCGACCCGGTCGAACCTGCCGCCCTCGTCGGAGAGCCTGGTGTCGAAGCGGACGCCCGCGGGGTCGGCGTCGAGCACCACGTCGAGGAAGCGGGGCCGGGCGGCGCGGGGCAGCGCGTCGTAGTTGTCGACGTGGCACTGCACGGTCGGCGCGAGCTCGGCCACGTCGCGAAGCCCCGGCTCGGGCCTCAGGTGCATCAGGGCGTGCAGGACGCCGTTGATCCGGGTGACCAGCAGGGCCAGCAGCCCGGTGCCCGCGACGGCGAGCATCGGCTGGTCCCAGCCGCCGACCTCGCGCCCCGCCGCCTCGACGCGCATCCCGACGATCTCGAAGAAGCGCCCGCTGCGGTGGTACAGCCGCTCCCCGTCCCGCTCCCAGCCCGGCAGCCGGGTCAACGGGACGCGCTCCGCGGTGAGTCGGGTGCCCGTGCGGGTGCCGGTGAGCCAGCTGAGGATCGACCGCATGGGGTGGAGCGCGCCCTGGCGCGGGTCGAGGGAGCGCCACAGCGCGGCGGTGAACGCGTCTCCCGCGAGGGCGTCGGCCCCCGCGGGCGGCGGGCCGCAGCGGGGGAGGCACGCGAGGACGGTGCGGGTGTCCATGTTGACGAGGTCGTCGACGAACAGCAGCTCTTCGAGCTGGCCGAGGGTCAGCCAGTGGAAGCCGTCGAGCACCGGCACGTCCTCGGTGGCCTCGACCACCATGTTGCGGTTGTGCTTCCGCAGGAACCACGCGCCCTGCTCGGACTGCCGGACGTCGACCAGGACGCGCTCGGGGTCGGGGTTCCTGAAGTGCTCCAGGTAGGGGACGGGCCTGCCGCGGTGCAGGCCCAGGTAGTTGCTGCGGGTGGCCTGGACGGTGGGCGAGAGCTGGAGGCCCCCGGCGTTGCCCGGCTCGGCCTTGAGCTGCATGAGGAAGCGCAGGGTGCCGTCGAACTCCCTGGCGAGTATGCCGAGGATCCCCACCTCGGGCTGGTGGATGATCGGCTGGTGCCACCGGGGGACGGCGGCGCCCTCGGCGTGGACGGACAGTCCCTCGACGGCGAAGAACCCCCCGCTCTCGTGGGTGAACGCGGCGGCCCCGGGGGCGCAGTGCCAGCCGGTGAGCTCGGCCAGCGGGACGCGCGTCGTCCTGGTCCAGCGGCGGCTCGCCACACGCTCGCGTTCGGCGAGGAATCGCGCGGTCCCCGAGCCATCGGGCCCGCGGGACAGCGCGGAGGCGATCACGCGGCTCTCGGTGTTCTCCTGCGGACGTGCGGAAGCGGAGGGCGGCATGACGGCCGACCTTTCTGCGGGAACGGGCTCCCCTGATCGCCACGCCCGCGCGGCGGAATACCCGGGGCGGGAAGGGACACCACGGGCGAGGAGTGCGGCCTGAAGGTGGCTCGCGGGGAAATGCGGCGCGCCGCCGGGAAAGGGCGGCGCCCGAGAGGCGGGGCGGATATGGGCACACCTCGCCTGCCGAATTGAGCGTGACACGTGCCGTCCTCGGGTGTCAACAGAGAACGCTGGGTGGGGAATTCACCGTGAGAAACGCCGGGACCCACCCATGACATGCGTCATGGGCGCCGCGCGCACAAAGTCATGCCGGGGGCCGAGAAGGGGAATTCAGGCCGGAATGGGCTCAGATCCAGCCCGCCTCGGTCGCCCGGTGGAAGGCGACGATGCGGTTCGGCGCGCCCAGCTTTCTGATCGCCGATGACATGTGGTTGCGCACGGTGCCCTCGCTGACGTTCAGCTTGTCGGCGACGACGCCGAGTGGGTTGCCCTCGCCCGCCCAGCGCAGCACCTCGGCCTCGCGCGCGGTCAGGGGGTTGTCGCCGGCGGCGAGCGCGGCGGCGGCGAGCCCGGGGTCCACGTAGCGGTCTCCCCCGTGCACACGGCGGATCACGTCCCACAGCCGCTCCGCCGAGACCTCCTTGGTCAGGAAGCCGCGGGCGCCCGCCCTGAGCGCGCGCTGGAGGCTGCCGGGACGCGCGTGGCTGGTGAGCATGAGGGTGGGGAACCCGGCTCGCAGGGCCTGGAGTCGCTCGACCACCTGGATGCCGTCCATGCCCGGCATCTCCACGTCGAGGATCACGAGGTCGGCGGCGTGCTCCTCGGCCAGGACCAGCACCTCGTCCCCGCGCCCCGTGCTCGCGACGACGCACAGCCCTTCGGCGAGTCCGATCAACGCGACCAGCGCCTCGCGGGTCAGCCCCTCGTCCTCGGCCACCACGATCCTGATCATCCGCAGCCGTCCGGGACGCCGCCGAGCGGGATGTCGGCGCGCACGCCGTACCAGGAGCCGTCGTCGTGCCCCCAGGTGAGGGTGCCGCCCACCGCCTCGACGCGGGACCGCAGCCCGACGAGCCCGCTGCCGCCCTCGCGCGAGCCGCGCCCGGCGCCGTCGTTGCGCACCTCGAAGAGCACCCGACCGCCCTCCGTGGACAGCCGGATGAGGCAGCGCCCGGCGTCGCTGTGCCGCAGGATGTTGGTCGTGGCCTCCCTGGCGACCCAGCCGAGCGCCTGCTCGACCGGCTGCGGCACACCCTCACGGGGGACGCTGACCTCGGCGGCCACCCCGGCCGCCCGCAGCACCGCCGCGACCTCGTCGATCTCGGCGGCGAGCGGCGGCATCCGGTAGCCGACCACGACCTCGCGCACATCGGCGATCGACCGCCGGGAGAGGTCGGCGACCGACTTCAGGGCGCCGCGCGCGTGTTCGGGGTCCGAGCCGACGAGCCGCGACGCGAGCTCGCTCTGGAGCGCGATGACCGACAGGCTGTGGCCCAGGATGTCGTGCAGGTCACGCGCGAAGCGGAGCCGCTCCTCGACGAGCGCCGCGCGCTTCTCCCACGAGGCGGCCCTGAGCATCTCCCGGTAGCGGAACGCCAGCCAGCCGAGGAAGTAGCACGCCCCGCCGGTGGTCACCGCCGCCGCGATCACGGTCAGCACATGGACGGGCGGAAAGCCGTTGGACGTCAGGACCGCCGCGGCGACGCCGAGGACGGGCAGGCACAGCAGGACGGCGAGAACCAGTCGGAGCACCAGGGACGCGATGCCGACGAAGGCGATGGCGACGCTCTGGGCGTAGACGCCGAGCACCGCGATCAGCAGCAGCGTCGAGCACGAGAAGAGCGCCAGGTCCACCGGGTGATCGGCGGGATCGAACCCGTCGGTCACCGAAGACGAGACCAATCGGTAACTTGTCACCGCCAGAATGGTGGTGAGCACGATGGCGGGAAGGAGCAGGGAAGGGGCGGGGCCGCTGTTCAGCCAGTTGATTTTGCCATGTGCCACGGCGCTCAGCCCGATCAATCCGACGACAAGGGCCGCGAGGCGCGCAGTCGAATCGGCCGAGAGCCTGGATTCCTCGACACTCTCCATCATGTGAATTCCCCCGGTGCGGTTGCCTCCGCGAAGTGCCGCCTGGTCGGAACGGCACCGATGAAACGTCAATCGATACGCAGTGGTGCTTGAACCTTTGACAGCAGGGTGAATACGACGGGGGCGAGCTCAACTCCCCCCGCGTTCCGCACGATGCCCACCGCTTCCGCCCCCTTCAGCGAACACGCAGACGCACAGCGATGATAGGCACAAGGTCCGGCGGCAAGGAAGGCTGCCCGCACCGGCTTCGGGCCCCGTCGGCCTTTCCGGAACCACCCCGCGCCGGGGGCACGAAGGCGAGCCGCCCCGCCGGTTGAGCACCGGGAGGGCCAACGCCCGACCACCCCCGGCCGGTCAACGGCTGACCCGGCGTCAGCCCTCCGGCATGGCCGACGAGTGGTGGTTCACGATCCGCCACGCGCCCGTGTGGGTGTCGCGCTCGTAGACGAACGTGTAGCGGGCGGGCACCTCGGATACCTCGCCCGTCTCCGGGTCGGTCAACGTGAACGTGTACGCGCCCGAGTCGACGGCCGCGTCGCGGCCGAGCAGCTCGACGTACGACGCGTCGATCTCGCCCGAAGGCCGCTGGAGCAGGAAGTGCTCGAAGTAGTCGACGATCCCGGCGCGGTCGGTGCGTATGACGTCGGACAGCGTCGGCTCGAGCACGGCGTCGGGCGCGTAGAGGTCGGCCACGGCCTCGGGGTCCTCGGTGGCGAGCGCGTCGTTCCAGTCGTCGAAGAGGGCCCGGATCTCGGCCTCGCTCGGCTGGTGGTGCCCCGCCGAGCGCTGCTCGGGCGCCGCCGCCCCGACACCGGAGGCGGCTCCGGCCAGCAGGGTTCCCGCGGCGACGACGGCGAGGGCGACACGCGCCGGGCGGGCGCGGAAGGTGATCTGCATGGCGCCAGCCTTGCTCGCGTGCGGTCAAGCCCAGCGCACGATCACAACAAAGAACGGCAAAGAAAGACCCAGGAGTTGTCCAGGAGTTGTCCTCACCCCGCAGGGCGGCGGTAGACGGCGATATACGGACCCGCGTCCTCGCGGTACGGGGCGTGTGACCGGTCGGACCACGGGGCCACCCGGTCGAGGCCCGACGCGGCGGCGTGCTCGTCGATCTCATCGGGCGCGGTGAGGCGTCCGGCTACGGAGGGGTGGGCGCGCCCGGGGGCGCGGGCAGGCGAACGGTGTCGGTCGTCCCGTCGGGCCAGCTCAGCACCGCCGTGTCCGGGTCGGCTCCCTCGGCGAGCGTGGGGAGCCGCGCGGGGTCGAGCGGCCCCGCGCCCAGCACCACCGCGGCGGCGTGGAGCGCTCCCGGGCGTGGCGCGTCGCCGCCCGTGGTCAGCAGCGGGGTGGCGGACTCGGGCCCGAGCGCGTTGCTCCCCTTCGCCATGGCGACATCGGCGTGCGGCAGGCCGCGCAGCGCGACCACCGCGGAGACCAGGCCCCCGGCGCCGGTGAACGACGCCGCCGCGTCGGCGCCCTGGGACACCGCGGCCCCGCCGGGTCCGGTCAGCGGCCAGCCGCCGAACCGCAGCGTGAACGGGCCGCGTTCGAGGTCGTCCTCGCCCGGGTCGACCCGGGCGAGCCGCACCTCGACGGGGCCGCGGACCACGGAGGCCACGGTGATCCAGGGCCCGGTGCGCTGCTCGATCTCGGGCCCCCCGAACGGGTCCCACGTCGCGTCCACGGGCCAGTGCGCGCGGCTGCGCGAGACGCCGGTGTGCCCGGCCACCTCGATCCTGGCCAGCGGGCGGCGATGGGCGGCGCGGCCCCTGGCGTCCACCAGCGTGACCGTGGAGTCGAGCGGCCCAGGGGCGGGGTCGGCGGGCATCTCGGGCGCGGCGTGCGTGGCGTAGGCGAGGCGGGCGTAGACCGGGTCGTCGGCGACGAGGCGGGCGGGGTCGGTGTGGTCGCTGCCGTGGTTGACGACGCGGACGACGCCGTCCGCGCGCGTGCCCGACACCAGCCACCCGGGCGCGTTCAACACCCGGGTGAACGAGCCCTCTTCAACGGGAAGCGGCACCTCGGGCCCGGTCCACACGGGGTGCTCCGGCGGCAGCAGCAGCCCGGCGAAGCCCTTGGACGCCCAGTAGGGCGAGGCGGGCCCCGAGTACAGCTGGCGGATGCGCGGGAACGGACGGTGCCAGCCGAGCGGCAGCAGGCCGTCGTCGCCGACCGCGCCGTTGTCGACGAAGTGGCGCAGCGTCAGCCCGGCCAGCCTGCGGGTCTGACCGGGCGGCAGCGGCGTCGCGTCGAAGAGCGCGCCCGCCCACACGGGCGCGAGCGCGGCGAACCGATAGGTGAGTGAACGGCCCTGGATCAACGGTGAGCCATGGCCGCCCGTGAGGTGGCGGTGGTCGTCGAGGTAGCGGGTGAGCCGCGCGCGGTACCGGTCGGCCAGGCCCGCGGGCGCCACGTCGCCGACGGTGTCACCGAGGATCCGGCAGAACCACAGCGGGTAGAAGTGCATCGCCCAGCCGTTGTAGTGGTCGTAGTTGCGGTGGGCCCCGCCCGTCAGGCCGTCGGAGTACCAGCCGTCGCCCGCGTACCAGAGGTCGGTCAGCTCGATCGCGCGGTCGAGGTCGGCCTGGTCCCAGCGCCCCCCTGCCGTGCGGGCGAACGCCTCGGTGATCCCCTGGAACCAGACCCAGTTGTTGCCCGGCATGTCCGTGTTCACCATGTGGCCGAGCCAGGTGAGAACGTGTCCCCGCACGCGGTCGTCGAGCCGGTCCCAGATCCAGGGGCGCGTCTCGTGCAGGGCGATCGCGATCGACGCGGCCTCGACCTTGGCCTGGTTGACCTCGGCGAACGTGGGCCAGCGCTCGGGGCTTTCGGGGTCGGTGCCCGCGGCCAGGCCCTCGGCGTACCACTCGGCGAGGTGGTGCGGGTCGTCGCCGCCCGCGCCGCCGAGCCGGAAGCCCGCGAGCAGGAACGTTCTGGCGAAGCCCTCGAGGCCGTCGCTCCACCGGCCGCTCGCGCTGGCGGGGCCCGGCAGGTGGATCTGGGCATGGCGCTCGGTGGCGTGCGCGCGGGGCGCGAGCAGCAGCCGGTCGGCGGCCGCGGTCCAGAACGCGCGGTCGGGGGCTCGGGTCAGGGGGTCGGTCACGGCAAGCTCTCCCTCGGTCCTCGCATGCGGCACGGATCCGGTCGCCGATCTCCCGGCGCCACTCGGCCATCCTTCCGCCCCACGAGGGCACCGAACCGTTTCCGCGCACCCTCCTCGACGCCGCCACCCCGGCCGTTGACGCGCACGGCGAAGGGGCGCGGGGCCGTGAGCCCGGCCCCGCGCCCCCTCGAGATCCTGACCCCGCGCCTCAGCCCCGCGCGCCGAGGACCGCCTCGATCTCGGCCAGCTCCTCGTCCTCGAAGCCGAGGTTGGCGACGGCCCCGACGTTGTCCTCGAGCTGACGGACGCTGCTCGCGCCGATCAGCGCCGAGGTGACCCGGCCCCCGCGCAGCACCCACGCCAGGGCCAGCTGCGCGAGGGTCTGGCCGCGCCGCTTGGCGATCTCGTCGAGCGCCCGCGCGGTCTCCACGGCGCCGACGACGCGGTCCTCGGTGAGGAACGGGCTGGCCCCCGCCGCCCGCGAGCCCTCGGGAACGCCGTTGAGATAGCGGTCGGTCAGCAGCCCCTGGGCCAGCGGCGAGAACGCGATCGAGCCCGCGCCCACCTCGTCGAGGGCGTCGAGCAGGCCGTCCTCGACCCATCGGTTGACCATCGAGTAGGACGGCTGGTGGATCAGCAGCGGCGTGCCGAGCTCCCGCAGGATCCGCGCGGCCTCGCGGGTCTGCTCGGCCGTGTAGTTGGAGATGCCCGCGTAGAGCGCCTTCCCCTGGCGCACGGCCGTGTCCAGCGCGCCCATGGTCTCCTCGAGGGGCGTGTCCGGGTCGGGGCGGTGCGAGTAGAAGATGTCGACATACTCGAGGCCCATGCGGCCCAGGCTCTGGTCGAGGCTGGCCAGCAGGTACTTCCGCGACCCGAACTCCCCGTAGGGGCCGGCCCACATGTGGTAGCCCGCCTTGGTGGAGATGATCAGCTCGTCGCGGTAGGGGCGGAAGTCCGCGGCGAGGATCTGCCCGAAGTTGCGCTCGGCGGCGCCCGGCTCGGGGCCGTAGTTGTTGGCGAGGTCGAAGTGGGTCACCCCGAGGTCGAACGCGCGCCGCAGGATGGCCCGCTGGCCCTCGAGCGGGTGGGCGTCCCCGAAGTTGTGCCACAGGCCGAGCGAGATGGCGGGCAGCCGGAGGCCCGACCGGCCGCTGCGTCGATAGGGCATGGGGCCATAGCGGCCTTCGGAGGCGACGTATGTCACGATTCTCCCTCGTCTCTGCCTCGTCCTGCGCGTCGTTCCGGGTGTGGTTCTGAACGAACCGCCGCATCCTGACACACCCCTTGCAACGTCACAACCCGGACTTTGGGGTCGGCGCCCCGCGCCCTGCCTCGGACAACGCGAACGGGCCGCCCCCCGTCCCGTGATAGGCTGCTTCAGCGACATCGGCCCGGATCAGGGCGTCGCACAAGCCAGGTCCTGTGGAGCAGTTTGGAGTGCTCGCCACCCTGTCAAGGTGGAGGCCGCGGGTTCAAATCCCGTCAGGACCGCTCTGGCTGGGTAGCTCAGTTGGTACGAGCGTCCGCCTGAAAAGCGGAAGGTCGCCGGTTCGACCCCGGCCCCAGCCACCTTCTTTCCTCCCCCGCTCAGCGCCCCGGCCTCCCGCCCGGGTGGCGATCGCGCCGGACGGCGAAGATCGTCGTGGCGAGCAGCGTCCAGGCCAGCAGCACCGCGTAGGGCTGCGCGTGCTGGTGCCCCGGGAAGTAGACGGCGTTGTGGAGGGCGTTGACCGCCGCGCCAGGGGGGAGCCAGCGGCCGATCGCGCCGAGCAGCGCGGGGAGCAGCGGCCACGAGACCGCGCCGCCGGACGAGGGGTTGCCCAGCATCACCATCAGCACCCACGTCGGCAGCAGCGCCCACCGCCCGACCAGGGCGTTGAACATGGTGTAGATCATCCCCGAGGCGAACATCGTGAGCGACAGGATCACCCAGGACTGGACGAACGGCAGGCCCGCGGCCCCCGTGAGCCAGCTGACCACCCCGACGATCGCGAAGCCGCCGAGCACCGCGTAGCCCGCCGTGCAGGCGACGCGTTCAAGCGGCCGCAACTCCCGTGCGTTGATCGCCAGTTGCACGGCGCCGAGGAAGCCGACGATCACCGCGGCGATCGTGACGTAGAAGAGCGCGAGGCCCCGCGGGTCGCCCCGGTGCAGGGGCCTGATGTCGCGCACCCGCAGGCGGGTGCCGGACTCCGCCGCCGCCTCGCGCCCCGTCCTGGCGAGCAGCGCGGCCACCTCGGAGCCCGCAGCACCCACGGTGTCGAGCTCGACGACGCCGCCCCGCTCGCTCACGATCCCGAAGACCCGCTGATCCTGGACGGCGTCCACAGCCTGTGGACGCGTGCGGTAGTGGTGACGTTCGAGCGACGTGCCGAGGCCATCGCCCAGGGCGTCGACGAACGCCGGATCCGCGCGGTCCACGATCGCCACCGGAACGTGGCGCGGCGTGGGGTTGGCCATGGCGTAGGTGTAGGAGCCCGCGAAGAGACCGGCCGATGCGGCCGTGAGCAGCCCCACGACCGCGGCCGGAAGGTACCGAGAGTCCGGAAAGTACCGAGAGTGACGGAAAGCGCGCAGGGAACGACCCACCCGGTCACCCTATGCGGGCAATTCACCACAACACGCCCAGCCGGATAACGGCTCGCCGCTCACCGCGCGGAGGTGAGACGCTTGGGTGCGTATGTCTACACATCCCTCCCCCGCATCGCCCTCCTTCTCGGGCCTGGCCACGCGGCTGCCCGGGCTGACGCTGCGCGACCAGCGGCGGCTCGGCCGACGGCTCGACGGAGCGCGCCGCGTGCGCAAGCCCGAGGCCCAGCGGGCCGTCCTCGCCGAGATCGCCGAGGCGATCGACGCCGCCGAGCTGCGCGTCGAGGCCAGGCGGGCGGCCGTTCCCGCGATCACCTACCCCGAGCAGCTACCGGTCAGCCGGAAGAAGGACGAGATCCTGGAGGCGATACGCGATCACCAGGTGGTGATCGTCGCCGGTGAGACCGGGTCGGGCAAGACGACGCAGATCCCGAAGATCTGCCTGGAGCTCGGCCGCGGCGTCAAGGGCCTGATCGGCCACACCCAGCCGCGCAGGATCGCCGCCCGCACGGTGGCGCAGCGTGTCGCGGACGAGCTGGGCGGGCCGCTGGGCGAGACGGTCGGCTTCAAGATCAGGTTCACCGACCAGGCGAGCGACACCACCCTGGTCAAGCTGATGACCGACGGCATCCTGCTGGCCGAGGTGCAGCACGACCGCGAGCTGCGGGCGTACGACACGATCATCATCGACGAGGCGCACGAGCGCAGCCTCAACATCGACTTCCTGCTCGGCTATCTCGCCCAGCTGCTCCCCCGGCGCCCCGACCTCAAGGTCGTGATCACCTCCGCGACGATCGACCCGGAACGTTTCGCCCGTCACTTCAAGGACCGCGAGGGCAGGAACGCGCCGATCGTCGAGGTCTCGGGGCGCACCTACCCCGTCGAGGTGCGCTACCGGCCGCTGCTCGAGGAGGAGGGCGACGCGCCCGACCGCGACCAGATCACCGCGATCTCCGACGCGGTCGACGAGCTCCAGGCCGAAGGCCCGGGCGACATCCTGGTGTTCCTCTCCGGCGAGCGCGAGATCAGGGACACCGCCGACGCGTTGGAGAAGCGCCGCCTGCCGCACACCGAGATCCTGCCGCTGTACGCGCGCCTGTCGCACGGCGAGCAGCAGCGCGTCTTCCAGGCGCACGCGGGCCGCAGGGTGGTGCTCGCCACCAATGTCGCCGAGACCTCGCTCACCGTCCCCGGCATCAGGTATGTCATCGACCCCGGCACCGCCCGCGTCTCGCGCTACAGCCACCGCACCAAGGTGCAGCGGCTGCCGATCGAGCCGGTGTCGCAGGCCAGCGCGAACCAGCGCAAGGGCCGCTGCGGGCGCACGAGCGACGGCATCTGCGTCCGGCTGTACTCGGAGGACGACTTCCTCTCCAGGCCCGAGTTCACGGACGCGGAGATCCTGCGCACCAACCTCGCGTCGGTGATCCTCCAGATGAACGCCGCGGGCCTGGGCGAGGTGGAGCGCTTCCCGTTCATCGACCCGCCCGACCACCGGTCGATCAAGGCGGGCGTGCAGCTGCTCGAGGAGCTCAACGCCCTGGGGCCCGGCGGCAAGCTGACCGAGACGGGCCGCAAGCTGGCGCAGCTGCCCGTGGACCCGCGCCTCGCGCGCATGGTCCTGGAGGCCGACCGGAACGGCTGTGCCCGCGAGGTCATGGTGATCGCCGCGGCGCTCTCCATCCAGGACCCG
Source organism: Streptomyces radicis (assembly GCF_003626575.1). Taxonomy (GTDB): domain Bacteria; phylum Actinomycetota; class Actinomycetes; order Streptomycetales; family Streptomycetaceae; genus Streptomyces; species Streptomyces radicis. The sequence continues at coordinate 110,586 of NZ_RBDY01000002.1, forward strand.
AGGGAGCGCCCGTCCGACAAGCAGCAGCAGGCGGACCAGAAGCACGCGCGGTTCCGCGAGGGCCCTGGCGAGGAGTCGGACTTCCTGGCGCTGCTCGCCCTGTGGGGATATGTCCGCGAGCAGCAACGCGCCCTGTCCTCCTCGGCGTTCCGCCGCATGTGCCGCACCGAATTCCTCAACTACCTGCGGATACGCGAGTGGCAGGACATCTTCGGGCAGCTGCGGACGGTGGCGAGGTCGCTGGGGATCGAGCTGTCGGACCGGGACGCTGAGCCGGGGCCCGTCCATCAGTCGCTGCTCGCGGGGCTGTTGTCGCACATCGGCCTCAAGGACCCGGACAAGCACGAGTACCTGGGGGCCAGGAGCGCCAAGTTCGCCGTCTTCCCCGGCTCGGCGCTGTTCAAGAAGCCGCCGCGCTGGGTGATGTCGGCGGAGCTGGTGGAGACGTCGCGGCTGTGGGCGCGGATCAACGCGAAGATCGAGCCGGAGTGGATCGAGCCGCTTGCCGGGCACCTGGTGAAGCGCACGTACAGCGAGCCGCACTGGGAGCAGAAGCAGGCGGCGGTGGTGGCGTTCGAGCGCGTGACGCTCTACGGGGTGCCCATCGTGGCGCAGCGGAAGGTGTCCTACGGGCGGATCGACCCGGTGGTCTCGCGCGACCTGTTCATCAGGAACGCCCTGGTCGAGGGCGACTGGCGGACCAGGCACCAGTTCTTCCACGACAACAGGAAGCTGCTGGCCGAGGTCGAGGAGCTCGAGCACCGGGCCAGGCGCCGCGACATCCTGGTGGACGACGAGACGCTCTACGACTTCTACGACCGGCGCGTTCCCGAAGAGGTCGTCTCCGGGGCGCACTTCGACGCATGGTGGAAGCAGAAGCGCAGGGACGAGCCGGATCTGCTCAACTTCGAGAAGTCCATGCTCATCAACGAGCGGGCGGGGCGTGTCACCAAGGACGACTACCCGGACACCTGGCGGCAGGGCAGGCTCTCGTTCCACGTGACGTACCAGTTCGAGCCGGGGGCGGACGCGGACGGCGTGACGGTGCATGTGCCGCTCCCCGTGCTGAACCAGGTGACCGCGGACGGCTTCGACTGGCAGATCCCGGGCCTGCGCGAGCAGTTGGTGACCGAGTTGATCAGGTCGTTGCCGAAGCCGATCAGGCGGCACTGCGTTCCCGCGCCCGATGTGGCGCGCCGTTTCCTCGCGGAGACCGCCGACGCGGCGGGCGACCCCGCGCGGGAGCCGCTGCGCGCCGCGCTGGCCCGCTCGTTGACGCGGATGACCGGGGTGCGGGTCGCGGCCGACGACTTCGACGAGGAACGGATCCCCGGCCATCTGCGGATCACGTTCCGCGTCGTGGACGAGCGCGGGCGCCCGCTGCCAGGACCGCGGGAGCACGCCGAGGACAAGGACCTGGACGCGCTGCGCGAGCGGCTGCGCCCGCAGGCGAGACAGGCGCTCACCGAGGCGTTCACGGCCACCGCGTCGGGGCTGACCACCTGGACCGTGGGGACCCTGCCCAGGGCGTTCGAGACGCGGCGCGGCGGGCAGCCGGTGAAGGCGTATCCGGCGCTGGTGGACGAGCGGACGTCGGTCGCGGTGCGGCTCTTCGACACCGAGGACGAGCAGCGCGCCGCGATGGCCCTCGGCACCCGGAGGCTGATCCTCATCAACCTCCCCTCCGATCCCGCCAAGTTCGCGCAGCGGCAGCTGGACAACGCCGCCAAGCTCGCGCTCTCGAGCACCCCGCACGGCAGCGTGGGGGCGCTCTTCGACGACTGTGTGACGGCGGCGGCCGACCAGTTGATCGCGGCGCACGGCGGCCCCGCGTGGGACGAGGAGGGCTGGACCAAGCTGTTCGACGCGGTGCGCGCCGACATCGTCGACCTGACGCAGCGGATCGTGCGCCAGGTGCGCGAGGTGCTCGGCGCGTGGCAGGCGTGCGAGCGCCGCCTGGCGACCGTCACGAGCCCGGTGCTGCGCCCCGCGGTCGAGGATGTGCGCGAGCAGCTGGACGCGTTGGTGGGCCCCGGCTTCGTCACCGCGCACGGCGCCCGGCGGCTGCCCGACCTGCTGCGCTACCTGATGGCCGCGGACCGCAGGCTCCAACAGCTGCCGCACCAGGCGGAGAAGGACCGGGCGCGGATGGCCAAGGTGCACCAGATGCGGGACGAATACGCGTGGCTGCTCGAGCAGTTCGGCCCTGGGCGGCCCGTGCCCGCGGCGGCGGGGGAGATCCGCTGGATGCTCGAGGAGCTGCGCGTGAGCTACTTCGCGCACGCCCTGGGCACGGCGTATCCCGTCTCCGACAAGCGGATCGTGAAGGCCGTGGACGCCCTGGCGCCCCCTCGGTGAACTGATTGGCCCAGCGCGCCCGCGCTGCGGTAGAGTCTCGCTCGCACAGATGGTCCTGTGGAGCAGTTTGGAGTGCTCGCCACCCTGTCAAGGTGGAGGCCGCGGGTTCAAATCCCGTCAGGACCGCTCACATGAGCCCGGATCCCCCACAGTGGGGATCCGGGCTCTCTTGTTGGGTAAGGGAAGGGGAAGGAGAGGATGAACGGCGCTTCCTACCGCAAGATCATCTGCGTGGGCAAGGCGCGGGGGGTGTGACGGGAGTCACTGAACTTGATTGCGGGCTGAGCTCGTCCGACCCCGTAGAGACACCCGCCAATTTAATATGTGCAATTGTACGGGGTGTCGGACATGGCCAGGACGCACAAAAAGATCGCGTCGGACCCGGCGGAGTCCGACGCGATCGGGGTCCAGACGGACCGGGGTGGGGGCCCCGGCGCCTGGGTCGTGCTGTGCTGCTCAGGCCTCGCCGCGCTGCTGCGGGATGCCCGCGAGCAGTGCGCGCACCTCCGCCTCGCGATAGCGGCGATGCCCGCCGAGCGTGCGAATGGACGTGAGCTTGCCCGCCTTTGCCCAGCGTGTGACCGTCTTGGGGTCGACGCGGAACATCGTGGCAACCTCAGCCGGGGTCAGCAGCGGCTCGGCATCAGGGGTGCGAGCGGTCATGAGCGGCCTCCTCGGGAGAACCGAACCAAACGGTTCTTTCCTCTAAATTCTGCACCTTGACCCACGTTGCCCGAAATGGGAGACGGGGGTCGAGTCGGTTATAGGACGAACGGCTTGTCCTCGGCACTACAACTACACCATCCGTCTAGCCGGGTCGGCCAAACCGATGGAATTGCCCTCTCAGGTGTTCAACCTCGGCGGAAGCCCACTGGACCATGCCATAACGGACAGTCACTCGACCGTAACGCCCAGTCACGACATGATGACCGGACGGACAGGTGAGCACCCTCCCGGACTCCTTGTCCTATTTTGACACGAGGAGACTACTTGTTGGCAAGAGTTCCTTACAGTGCCTTCCATCACGCTTGGGGCTTTAGTCCCGTGATCAGTTGGCGAACTGGCGTTCCCTGATGGCCATCCAGCGATCGGTCAGCTCCTCGTAGACCCGGCTCGCGCGCTCCAGGTCGTCCGCGGCGAGCGCGGCGAGCCCCTCGGCGACCTCGGCCGCGGAACGGTCCGCCGCGAGCCGGTCCTCGTCGATCGTGTGCACGAGCCCGCCGTAGTCGAGCTCGACCAGCGACCGCGGATGGAACTCCTCGAGCCAGCGCCCCACATCCACGAGCGCCTCGGCCAGCGGCCCCTGCGGCATCGCCTCGCGCACCGCGCGCAGCCCCCTGGCCACCCGCCGCCTGGCCTCGACCATCTTCGTCCGGTACCGCAGCCGCGGCGCCCCGCGGCCCTCGCCCTCCGCCCCGTCCCCCGCCTTGGCGAACACCCGCTCCTCGTCCGTGAAGAGCGCGAACCAGCGCACCGGCACGTGCCACAGCGCCGAGCGGATCCAGGGCCGCGCGTCGGGGTTGCGCTCCCGCCAGTCCGCGTACTCGGCCGCCGCGCGCCGCCGCACCTCGGGCGGCAGCGCGGTGTCGAGGACCGACCCAGGCAGCAGCCAGTGGTCCACCTCGCCGAGCGCCTGCCAGGCCCGCAGCCGGGTCCGCCACGGGCACACGCACAGCACGCCGTCGACCGTGGCGACGAACGCGTCGCCGCTCTCCCGCGCCGGGGCCGCCCGCGGGGGCGCGGCGGCGAGCGCGGCCAGGGCGCGTTCGGCCTCGTCCTGTGCGGTCGGCAGCCGCTCGCGCCTGGCGTACGCCGCCCAGTGCGAGCGCTCCGGCTCGGGGAAGGCCGCGAGCGGCTCGTAGACCCTGAGATATGCCGCGTACGGAACCTTCGGCACGCAACCCTCCCACTCCCTCGCTCACCAACGGTCAGCGCGTCCCGCGCGCCTCCCCCGATCGTGTCAGTGTGCGGATCCCGGGGCACCCCCCCGCCCCCGATCGCCGTAGTCTCATCTCACAACCATGCCCTCCCGACCCCACCGGAGAGCAGCCACATCGACATACAGGAGTCACCACCGTGACTGACGTACGTCCCGCTGTCCGCGTCGACGGCCTCGGTGAGGCCGGCGTGCTGGACGCGTTGTTCCACTCGGACCAGGGCGGCCACGAACAGGTCGTGCTCTGCCAGGACCGGGCGAGCGGCCTCAAGGCCGTGATCGCCGTCCACTCCACCGCGCTCGGCCCCGCCCTCGGCGGCACCCGCTTCCACGCCTACGCCGACCGGGCCAGGCCCGAGGAGGCCGCCCTGCGCGACGCGCTCAACCTCGCCAGGGGCATGAGCTACAAGAACGCGATGGCCGGTCTCGAGCACGGCGGCGGTAAGGCCGTGATCATCGGCGATCCCGATCTGATCAAGACCGAAGAGCTGCTGCTCGCCTACGGCCGTTTCGTGGCCGCGCTGGGCGGCCGTTATGTCACCGCGTGCGACGTCGGCACCTATGTCGCCGACATGGACGTGGTCGCGCGCGAGTGCCGCTGGACCACCGGGCGCTCACCCGAGCGGGGGGGCGCGGGCGACTCGTCCGTGCTCACGGCGTTCGGCGTCTTCCAGGGCATGCGCGCCTCGGCCGCGCACCGCTGGGGCTCCCCCGACCTGGGAGGCCGCACGGTCGGCGTCGCGGGCGTGGGCAAGGTCGGCCACCTGCTGGTGGACCTGCTCGTGGAGGCGGGGGCCCGGGTCGTGGTCACCGACGTGCGCGACGAGGCGGTGCGGCGCGTCCTGAGCGCGCACCCGGGGACGGCCGTGGCGGCCTCGACGGACGAGCTGATCGCCACCCCCGGTCTCGATGTCTACGCACCCTGCGCGCTCGGTGGCGCGCTCGACGACAGGACCGTGCGGCTCCTGACGGCGGGCGTGGTCTGCGGCGCGGCCAACAACCAGCTCGACCACCCGGGAGTGGAGAAGGACCTCGCCGACCGCGGCATCCTCTACGCCCCCGACTATGTCGTGAACTCGGGCGGCGTCATCCAGGTCGCGGACGAGCTCCATGGCTTCGACTTCGCGCGTGCGAAGGAAAAGGCCGCGCTGATCCACGACACGACGCTGGAGATCTTCGCCCGCGCCGAGGCCGAGGGAGTGCCCCCCGCGGTGGCCGCCGACCGGATCGCCGAGCACCGAATGGCCGAGGCCGGCACCCGCTGAAAGCGCGGTCGCGTAAGACATGTCACCCCCCTCGCGCGAGTCGCGCGCCGAAAGAAGGTAAAATCGCGGCTGACCAGCAAGGAGAGGGCCATCGGTCGCCGTGCGCGCGGCCCGGTCCTGCGGACGGCGTACCGCAGGCCCGCGGAAGCAGGTACGGTTGAAGGCCGATGGACCGGGCTCTCGTCCGAGAGCTCGCTCTCAATCATGAACGGATGTCAACACTCCGGGGCCGTTGCGCCCCGTCGTTGAGGGGGTCGAGCCAATGGGGCGCGGCCGGGCCAAGGCCAAGCAGACGAAGGTCGCCCGCCAGCTGAAGTACAACAGCGGCAGGACGGACCTTTCTCGTCTGGCCGAGGAGCTGGGTGCATCGACGCCGGACCACCAACCGCCGAACGGCGAGCGGTTCGAGGACGACGATGATCAGGACGATGACCTGTACGCACGGTACGCGGAGATGTACAGCGACGAGGAGGAGGACGACGGCGACGAGCCGGCGTCCGACACCTCCTCGAAACGCCGCGGCGCCTGACACGACTCTCCGAGCTCTCTGATCCACACACCGATCGACGAGACGAACGAGACGACGAGGCAGACTTCGACCCGGTCCGGCAGCGCCGGACCGGGTTCAGTCGTGCCCGGCCGACCGCCGGTCCCTCACCCCGCACGGCGCCCGGTGAGGCTCGCGCCGCCGCCGGGGAGCCCGTCGCCCGCCGGCACCAGCTCGCCCGCCACCCAGGCGGGCACGTCGCGCTCCGTGAGGGTGGCAAGGGCGGTGCCGACCGCGTCGGGGGGCACGACGGCGACCATCCCGACGCCCATGTTGAGCGTTCTCTCCAGCTCCTCGGTGGCCACGTCGCCCAGTCGGCCGACCGTTCCGAAGATCGGCGGCGGGGTCCAGGTCGTCCGGTCGACGCGGGCGTGCAGGCCCTCGGGAACGACGCGCGCCAGGTTGGCGGCAAGCCCGCCGCCCGTCACATGTGCGAACGCGTGCACATCGGTGGCGGCGATCAGCGCGAGGCAGTCGAGGCTGTAGATCCGGGTCGGCGTGAGCAGCTCCTCGCCCAGCGTCCCGCCGAGCTCGGGCACCTCGCGCTCGAGCGCCCAGCCCGCCCGGTCGAAGAACACGTGGCGCACCAGCGAGTACCCGTTGGAGTGCAGGCCCGACGAGGCCATGGCGATCACGACGTCGCCAGGGCGCACCCGTTCGGCGCCCAGGACCGCGTCCGCCTCGACCACGCCCGTGCCGGCGCCCGCCACGTCGTACTCGTCGGGGCCCAGCAGCCCGGGGTGCTCGGCGGTCTCGCCGCCGACCAGGGCGCAGCCGGCCAGCACACAGCCCTCGGCGATGCCCTTGACGATCGCGGCGACGCGCTCGGGGCGCACCTTGCCGACGCAGATGTAGTCGGTCATGAACAGCGGCTCGGCGCCGCACACCACCAGGTCGTCCACGACCATGGCGACCAGGTCGTGCCCGATCGTGTCGTGGACGTCCATGCGCTGGGCGACGGCGACCTTGGTGCCCACGCCGTCGGTGGCGGAGGCGAGCAGCGGGTGGCGGTAGCGGGTCAGGGCCGAGGCGTCGAACAGGCCGGCGAAGCCGCCGAGGCCGCCGACGCTCTCGGGGCGCTGGGCCTTGGCCACCCACTCCTTCATCAGCTCGACGGCGGTGTCGCCCGCCTCGATGTCGACGCCGGCCGCAGCGTAGCTTGCGCCGGGCAGCGCGTTTTCAGTCATCGGACTCTGCCATGGGTTCGGGGACGGGAGATCTCTCGTGCTCGTCGCTCGTGCCGGTGCTCGTCGCGCCGCGTGCGGGCCCGTGCGTCAGGGGCGCCGCAGCGCGTCGGCGGCGCCCGGGCCCGTCGCCAGCAGGGGGCGCGCCTCGGGGGCATCGGCGGGCTTGGGCCGCTCGTCGCGCGGCTGCTCGAGCACATCCTTGCCGAGCACCGCGGGGTCGGGAAGCTCCATGGGGTAGACGCCGTCGAAGCAGGCGTGGCAGAGGCTCGACTTGGGGATCGTGGTGGCCTCGACCATCGCGTCGAGCGAGATGTAGGACAGCGAGTCGGCGCCGAGCGACGTCCCGATCTCCTCGACCGAGAGGCCGTTGGCGATCAGCTCGGCGCGGGTGGCGAAGTCTATGCCGAAGAAGCAGGGCCACTTGATGGGTGGCGAGCTGATCCTGACGTGGACCTCGGCGGCGCCCGCCTCGCGCAGCATGCGGACCAGGGCGCGCTGGGTGTTGCCGCGGACGATCGAGTCGTCCACCACGACCAGGCGCTTGCCGCGGATCACTTCCTTCAGGGGGTTGAGCTTGAGCCTGATCCCCAGCTGTCTGATGGTCTGGCTCGGCTGGATGAACGTGCGCCCCACATAGGCGTTCTTCACCAGGCCCGAGCCGTAGGGGATGCCGCTCGCCTCGGCGTACCCGATGGCCGCGGGGGTGCCGGACTCGGGCGTCGGTATCACCAGGTCGGCGTCCACGGGCGCCTCGGCGGCCAGCCTGCGGCCCATCTCGACGCGCGAGAGGTAGACGTTGCGGCCCGAGATGTCGGTGTCGGGGCGCGCGAGGTACACGTACTCGAAGACGCAGGTGCGCGGCGCGGCCTCGGCGAAACGGAGGGTGCGCAGGCCGCGTTCGTCCACGGCGATCATCTCGCCCGGCTCGATCTCGCGGACCAGCGAGGCCCCGACGATGTCGAGGGCGGCCGTCTCCGATGCGACGACCCAGCCGCGCTCGAGGCGGCCGAGCACCAGCGGGCGGATGCCCTGGGGGTCGCGGGCGGCGTAGAGGGTGGTCTCGTCCATGAAGACGAAGCTGAACGCGCCCCGCACGCGCGGGAGCACGAGCGGCGCGGCCTCCTCGACGGTCAGCGGACGCCCTTCGTCGCCGGTCTGCCCGGCGAGGAGGGCGGTGACGAGGTCGGTGTCGTTGGTGGCCGCGACACTCCCCCCGCCCTGACGGCGGGGAGGTGCCCCCTGCCGGGGACCGCGGCCGCCGGGGAGGGCGGCGACGAGGTCGGCGAGCTCGGCGGTGTTCACCAGGTTGCCGTTGTGGCCCAGGGCGATCGAGCCATGCCCTGTGGCGCGGAAGGTGGGCTGGGCGTTCTCCCATGTGGAGGCGCCCGTCGTGGAGTATCTGGCGTGGCCCACGGCGATATGGCCCGTGAGGGAGCCGAGGGATGATTCGTCGAAGACCTGGGAGACCAGGCCCATGTCCTTGAAGACCAGGATCTTGGAACCGTCGCTCACGGCTATGCCCGCGGACTCCTGTCCGCGGTGCTGGAGAGCGTAGAGCCCGAAGAAGGTGAGCTTGGCGACCTCCTCGCCCGGGGCCCAGACACCGAAGACGCCGCACGCGTCCCTCGGGCCCTGCTCGCCGGGGTCAAGGTCGTGGCTGAGTCGTCCGTCACCACGTGGCACGTTCCCGAGTCTAGGCCAGGACCCCGGTGTGGCGAGAACCCCTCGTGGATGAGAGATGGCCCATACCGAACCGGTGTGATCAGCCCATCACGGGCAGCTCGGACGCGAGGGCGGACGCCCGTTCGCCGACGGCGCGCAGGCGGCCCGTGGCGGTGGCCGCCTCCCACGGGGTGCGCCCGGTGGCCAGGCGCAGCCAGGTCAGGGGGTCGGTCTCGACGACGTTGGGCGGGGTGCCGCGGGTGTGCCGGGGGCCCGCGAGGCACTGGACGGCGACGAACGGCGGCACCCGCAGCTCGGTCGACGCGCCGGGCGCCTTGGCGGCCAGCCCGTCCGCGAGCACGCGGGTGGCGATGGCCAGCGCGCCCCGGTCGAGGCGCACGGGGTGGCCGGTGGCGCGGGCGAGGTCGTCGGTGCGGACGGCCAGCGCGACGACCCGGGTGACCGTGAAGTCCAGCGCCCGCATGGGCCCCGACGCGTGCGGCAGGAGGACGTCGTCGCGCACGCCCGTCTCCAGCACGGCCTCGAGCTCCTGCGCCGCCGCGTCGACGGCGGCGGCGGGGTCGGCGGGCTCGTCCACGGAGGGGGCCGTCGGCGCCGCCGCCGTGGTCGAGAGGGCCCAGGTGACCGGGTCCGCGGTCGGGCGGGTGGCGGCAGGGGGCGGCTCGGCCAGCAGCCGCGGCAGCGCGTCGATCAGGCCCGCGACGTCCGCGAGCAGCGCGCGGACGTCGGGCCGCTCCCCGCCGAGGTCGGGCGCGGCCAGCCGTACGATCTCCACCTGGGCGAGCAGCGCGTCGCGGACCCGGTCGGGGTGGTAGGCGCGGGGCTTGCGCCGGACGGCAGACATGGCACGGAGCTTAACGATCGTCGCCCCGCGAAGGCCCGGTGGCGGGCGGGGCGGGGGCCCTGACGGGGGTCGGGCGGGGGCAGTCGCATGGGCCGTCCATCGGCGGGTACTCCGGGCCCATGGCTGGTATCGAACTCATGAGCAGCGCGTTCCACGACAGCGCGCCGATTCCCCCGCGGTACACGCTGGACGGCGAGAACCTGTCGCCGCCGCTGACCTGGAGCAGGCCCCCCGCGGGCACCGAGGAGCTCGTGCTGATGTGCGAGGACCCGGACGCGCCCTCGGGCACGTTCCTGCACTGGCTGGTCACCGGCATCGATCCGGACAGTGACGGCGTGGCCACGGGCCGGGTGCCGCCCGGTGGCACGCAGCACCGGAACGGCATGGGCGACGAGGGCTGGGACGGGCCGAGGCCGCCGGTGGGCGACCCGGCGCACCGCTACTTCTTCCGGCTGTTCGCGCTCCCCGAGCCGGTCCGTTTCCCCGAGCGCGCGTCGGCCGACGAGGTGCACCGCGCGCTGGGCAGGCGGCAGCTGGCCAGCGGCACGCTGATGGGGCTCCACCAGCGCTGACCGGCCGAGACGAGGAGGCGGATTCCCATGGCCGGAACCGACATGAACGAGATCCTGCGCGCCGTGCGGGACGTGGACTTCCCCGCGGGCAAGGAGGAGCTGGTCACGCAGGCCAAGCGGGCCGGGGCGTCCCAGGCCGCGATCAAGGCGCTGCGCGGCATCCCGCCCGACCAGTACCGCAACCGCTCCGAGGTGGCGCGTTCCGTGCGGCTGCCCGCGGACGCGGGGAGCGAGGTGAGCCCCGCGGTGCGGGCCGAGCAGGCGCGCGAGGGCGGGCGGCCGCGTCAGTCGCAGTGGATGCGGGACGTGCCCGAGCCGCCCGTTCAGGAGGAGCTGGACCGCTGAGCGGCAGGGCGAGAGGGCCCGAGGTCGAGAGGAGCGTGCACGGCATGGTGCGCAAGAAGATGGAAGGCAACGAGGAGCAGCGGCGCAGGGCCGCGCGCGACGCCGAGCGGAGCGGCGAGCGGCCCAGCGAGACCGGGTCGACCACCGGGGGCTCGAAGCAGCGCACGCACGTGCCCGACCGCTCGTCGCTGAGCCACGAGGAGCGCACGGCGCCCCTCCACCAGGGCAAGCAGCGGCACCCAGGGCCGGGGCGCGAGCGGCGCGAGCCGCCGCCCGAGCGGACGTTCGGCGGGCGCGCGCCCGACTACGGGCCCGAGCACGAGCGGGTGTTCCGCGCGCTGGGCGACGCGCAGCGGCGGCACGCGGGGCGCGGCGTGTACGTGGACGAGGTGGCCCGCGGGGCGGGTCTGCCCCGCGAGCGCACCCGGGTCCTGCTGCACGACCTGGTGTCGGTGCACCGCCTTGCCACCGAGCTCCAGGGCACGGACCGGCCCGACCAGGGGCCGCGCTTCGAGACCAAGCCGGGCCGGTGAAGGACGGGCCAGGCCGGTCGTTCAGGCCCGTCGTTCAGCCGAAGAGCGCGGGCAGCGTCGCGTCCACCGCGGCGCGCAGCTCGCCGAGCCCCAGCGTGAACTGGCCCTGCACCTCGACCGCCTCGCCCGTCACCACGCCCACGCGCGCCGTCGGGAGACCGCGCGCGGCGCACATGTCGGTGAAGCGGACCTCCTCGCTCCGCGGCACGGCGACGAGCGCGCGGCCCGCCGACTCGGAGAAGAGGAAGGTGAACGGGGTCAGCCCGTCGGGAACGACGAGCCGCGCGCCGTGCCCGCCCTTGAGGCACGACTCGACGACCGCCTGGACGAGGCCGCCGTCGGACAGGTCGTGCGCCGCGTCGATCATGCCGTCGCGCGAGGCGGCGAGCAGGATCTCGGCGAGCAGCCGCTCCCTCTCGAGGTCGACGCGCGGCGGCAGGCCGCCCAGGTGGCCGTGGACCACCTGGGCCCAGGCCGAGCCGCCGAGCTCGTCGGCGGTGTCGCCCAGCAGGTGGAGCAGCTGGCCCTCGGTCGCGAACGCCATCGGCGTGCGCCGCGTGACGTCGTCGATGACGCCGAGCACGCCCACCACCGGGGTGGGGTGGATCGCGGCGTCGCCCGTCTGGTTGTACAGCGAGACGTTGCCGCCGGTCACCGGGGTGCCAAGCACCTGGCAGGCGTCGGCGAGGCCGCGCGTCGCCTCAGCGAACTGCCACATGACGGCCGGGTCCTCTGGCGAGCCGAAGTTCAGGCAGTCGGTGACGGCGAGCGGGCGGGCGCCGGTGGCCGCGACGTTCCGGTAGGACTCGGCCAGGGCGAGCTGCGCGCCGGTGTACGGGTCGAGCTTGGCGTAACGGCCGTTCCCGTCGGTGGCGATGGCGACGCCGAGGTTCGTCGTCGCGTCGACGCGGATCATGCCGCTGTCCTCGGGCTGGGACAGCACGGTGTTCCCGAGGACGTAACGGTCGTACTGGTCGGTGATCCAGGACTTCGACGCCTGGTTCGGCGAGGACGCGACGGCGAGCACGTGGTCGCGCAGCTCGTCGCCGTCCGCGGGGCGCGGCAGCCCGGCCGGGTCGTCGGCCTGGAGGGCGTCCTGCCAGGCGGGGCGCGCGAAGGGCCGCCGGTAGACGGGGCCCTCGTGCGCGACGGTGCGCGGCGGGACGTCCACGATCTGCTCGCCGCGCCAGTGGATCTCCAGGCGGTCGCCGTCGGTGACCGCGCCGATCACGGTGGCGATGACGTCCCACTTGGCGCACACGGCGAGGAAGCGCTCGACGTTCTCCGGAGCGACGACCGCGCACATGCGCTCCTGCGACTCGCTCATCAGGATCTCCTCGGGGGAGAGCGAGGAGTCGCGCAGCGGAACGGCGTCCAGGTCGATCCGCATGCCGCCCGAGCCCGCGGAGGCCAGCTCGGACGTGGCGCAGGACAGGCCCGCGCCGCCGAGGTCCTGGATCCCGGCGACCAGCTTCTCGGCGAAGATCTCCAGGGTGCACTCGATCAGGAGCTTCTCCTGGAACGGGTCGCCGACCTGGACCGCGGGGCGCTTGGCGGGCTTCCCCGCGTCGTCGAACGTCTCGGACGCGAGCACCGAGACGCCGCCGATGCCGTCGCCGCCGGTGCGGGCGCCGTAGAGGATCACTCGGTTCCCGGTGCCCGACGCCTTGGCCAGGTGGATGTCCTCGTGCCGCATGACGCCCACGCACAGGGCGTTGACCAGGGGGTTCCCCTGGTAGCAGGGGTCGAAGACGACCTCGCCGCCGATGTTGGGCAGGCCAAGACAGTTCCCGTAGCCGCCGATGCCCGCGACCACGCCTGGCAGCACGCGCCGGGTGTCGGGGTGGTCGGCGGCGCCGAAGCGCAGGGGGTCCATCACGGCGACCGGGCGGGCGCCCATCGCGAGGATGTCGCGCACGATGCCGCCGATGCCGGTGGCCGCGCCCTGGTAGGGCTCGATGTACGACGGGTGGTTGTGCGACTCGACCTTGAACGTCACGGCGTAGCCCTGGCCGATGTCCACCACCCCGGCGTTCTCCCCGATGCCGACCAGGAGGGCGTCGGTGGCCGGGGCCTTCTCGCCGAACTGCGCCAGGTGGACCTTGCTCGACTTGTAGGAGCAGTGCTCCGACCACATCACCGAGTACATGGCCAGCTCGGCGCCCGTCGGGCGGCGGCCCAGGATCTCGCGGATCCTGGCGTACTCGTCCTCCTTGAGGCCCAACTCGGCCCAGGGCTGCGGGGCTTCGGGGGTGACTTCGGCGTGCTTGACGGTGTCGACGCGGGCGTGCGCGCTCATCGGGCCACCAGCTCCCCGACGACCCCGACGACCGAGGTGAAGAAGCCGAGCCCGTCCGTGCCGGGCCCCGTCAGGGACTCCACGGCGTGCTCGGGGTGCGGCATGAGGCCCACCACGTTCCCCTGGGGGTTGGTGATCCCGGCGATGTCGCGGCGGGATCCGTTGGGGTTCGCGTCCAGGTAGCGGAAGACCACGCGGCCCTCCGCCTCGAGCTCGTCGAGGGTGCGCTCGTCGGCGACGTACCCACCCTCGCCGTTCTTCAGGGGGACGGTGATCTCCTGGCCATCGGCGAACGCCCGGGTCCAGGCCGTCGCGGTGCTCTCGACGCGGAGGCGCTGGTCACGGCAGATGAAGTGCAGGTGATCGTTCCGGGTGAGGGCGCCGGGGAGGAGATGGGATTCGCACAGGACCTGGAAGCCATTGCAGATCCCGAGGACCGGGAGACCGGCGCGGGCCCCTTCGATGATCGTTTCCATGACGGGCGAGAAACGGGCGATCGCGCCGCAGCGGAGATAGTCCCCATAGGAGAATCCGCCGGGCAGGATCACCGCGTCGACCTGGTGAAGGTCTTTGTCGCCGTGCCAGAGCGCGACCGGCTCGGCCCCGGCGAGCTTTACCGCGCGCCGCGCGTCGCCGTCGTCAAGGGAGCCGGGAAAGGTGACGACACCCACACGAGTGGTCACAGCCGCTCCTCGGGACGGACATGAACGGGCTCCTCGACGCGGACGGTGAAGTCCTCGATCACGGTGTTGGCGAGAAACGTCCTGGCCATCTCGCGGACGCGCTCGATGGCGGCCTCGTCCAGAGGGTCGGCCAGCTCCAACTCGAAACGCTTCCCCTGACGGACGTCCGCGACGCCGTCGAAGCCGAGGCGGGGCAGGGCGCGCTGGACGGCCTGGCCCTGGGGGTCGAGGATCTCCGGCTTGAGCATGACGTCGACTACGACGCGAGCCACTGGTACTCCCGGTGGTGATGCGGTGGTGGTGGTGCTTGACGCTGCACCGCTCAGCGTACCGGGACGGCGAATCTACCCGGGTAGATAGGGCGCTTCGGTCACGTTAAGGTATCGAGGGCGGAAACCCCTGCAAGGAAGCCCCGAGGAAAAGTAAGGTCCGCCTTGCGGGATCTCGCGAGAGCGGGAATTCCGTTGCCGCGCATTCTCATGAGAGCGCGGAACAAATAAAATGAAGCACAGTCGCGAACCAGGGAGCGTCAGCATCGCTGCGTGTGATTCGGCGGTCACCGGCTCGGGCACCGTCGGGCGGCGAGACTCCCGGAAGGACCGATATCCCGTGGCACAGCGTGTAGTGGTCACCCTCTCCGACGACATCGACGGGGGAGAAGCGTCGGAAACGGTTGCCTTCGGTCTCGACGGGAAAACGTATGAGATCGATCTCAGCTCGCACAACGCCGAGAAGCTGCGCACCGCGCTGGCCCCGTACGTGGAGGCCGGGCGGAAGCGGGCGCGGTCGGGGAAGGCGTTCCACCACACCGCCGTCGCCCCCGACCCCAAGGCGGTACGGGCCTGGGCCGAGTCGAACGGCTTCGGCGTCCCGGCCAGGGGGCGCATCCCCAAGAAGGTCTACGACGCGTTCAACGAGGCACACGCCGCCGTCCATTGAGCCGACTTGCCATGAACCCCGGTTGATCCGCTAGAGTCTGGAGCACGCCGAGGGGCGCAAGCCCCGGAAGCCAGGCGGGTGTAGTTCAGTAGCAGAACACCCTCTTTCCAAGAGGGAGGCGCAGTGTGCGATTCCTGTCACCCGCTCCAGCCACTTCCCCACCTCAGGGTGGGGCCCTCATCCTCGGGGTGGGGGTATAGTGAGCGTCGTGCGGACGTGGCTCAGTTGGTAGAGCATCACCTTGCCAAGGTGAGGGTCGCGAGTTCGAATCTCGTCGTCCGCTCATGTGAAGGGCCCGGTCTTCGGATCGGGCCCTTCGGCGTGTGTGGACTTCGCGTCGGAGTGGACTCCGCGTCGGAGGTCGACTTCGCGTCGGGGCTTGGGCGTTGAAGCTTTGGCCAGGACTGACATTTGTCATGTGAGGCCATGACGATCGGCACTACCGCCGGGGGGCGAGGGGCCCGACGCTTGATCACATGGACACGATGATCGACGTACGAGGCCTGCGGCGGCGTTACGGACCGCGGGGCGAGGGCGGATTCGATGCCGTCAGGGGGCTGGACTTCTCGGTGCGCGGGGGCGAGGTGTTCGCCCTCCTCGGGACGAACGGCGCGGGCAAGACCTCGACGGTCGAGGTGCTCGAAGGGCTGGCGCCGCCCACCGAGGGCACCGTGCGGGTGATGGGGCGCGACCCGTACCGCGAGCGGGCCGAAGTCCGGCGGCACACCGGGGTGATGCTTCAGGAGGGCGGGTTCCCCTCGGATCTGACGGTCGCCGAGACGGCCAGGATGTGGGCGGACTCGCTCACCGCGGCGCGGCCCGTGGCCGAGGCGCTCGATCTTGTGGACCTCGGCCACCGGGCCACGGTGCGGGTCAAGCAGCTCTCCGGCGGCGAACGACGCCGTCTTGACCTGGCGTTGGCGCTGGCGGGGCGGCCGCGGGTGCTCTTCCTGGACGAGCCGACGACCGGCCTCGACCCCCAGGCGCGGCACACGACCTGGCAGTTGGTGCAGCAGCTGCGCGACGAGGGCGCGACGATCCTGCTGACCACGCACTACCTGGAGGAGGCCGAGACGCTGGCCGACCGGCTGGCGATCATGCGCGCGGGGCAGATCGTGCTCGCGGGCACCCCGGGGGAGGTCACCGCGGCCCTGCCGTCCCGGATCCGCTTCACCCTGCCCGACGGGGTCGACCCGGCGGTGCTGCCGGTGGGCGGCGCCGTGGTGCGCGGGCAGGAGATCGAGTTCGAGACGCCCGATCTCCAGACGTCGCTGACGGACCTGCTGGTGTGGGCCAGGGACCGGCGGCTGGAGCTGGGCGGGATCGACGCCCGCTCGGCCTCGTTGGAAGACGTGTTTCTCGCCGTGGCGGAGGAGGCCCGATGAGCGTGACCGGCGCCGAAGGCGCGACGAAGTCCGGGGGCCTCTGGTCGGTCTTGGGCCTGCCGAGCCCCAGCGCGTGGCGCAGGATGCGGGCGCTGGCCAGGGCGGAGCTGACGCTGCTCCTGCGGAATCGCACGGCGGTGTTCGTCTCGCTGGCGATGCCCGTGCTGATGATGGGGGCGACCTCGTCCACGGTGGGCGAGCTCGACCTCGAGGGCACGGGCTTCAGCGCGGGCGAGGTGGTGCTGACCGGCGGCCTGGGCATCGTGCTCGTCCTGGTCATCTACACCGGGCTGATACCGACGTATGTGGCCAGGCGCGAGGAGCGGACGCTCAAGCGGCTGCGGACCGGGGAGCTGACCGACGGCGAGATCCTCGTCGGCTCGGCCGCGCCCGCGGCGACGCTGGCCCTGGCGCAGTGCGTGATCCTGGTGGCGTGCGGGGTGCTGGCGTTCGACGTCTCGGCGCCCCGGTCCCTTCCCCTGCTGCTGGTCGGCATCGTGCTCGGCTTCGTGATGCTGACGGCCCTCGCGGCGGCGACCGCGGCGTTCACCAAGACCGTGGAGAGCGCGCAGATCACCTCGATGCCGCTCCTCATGGTGTCGCTCGTGGGCTCGGGCCTCATGGTCCCGCTCGAGGTCATGCCGGACGCGATGGCGGCCGTGTGCCGCGTGTTTCCCGTGACGTCCCTGACCGAGCTGATGAGGGACGGCTGGCTCGGCGGTCTCGACGGGACGGAGCGGCTGCGCGCGCTGGTGGTCGCGGTGGCCTGGACGGCGTTCGCGGTGTTTGCTGTACGCCGGTGGTTCCGCTGGGAGCCACGGCACTGACGAGGAGAGGACCCATGCGGGGGTTCGGCTGGCTGGGGCGGCTGCGCGGCGCGAGCCAGCAGCGGAGGATCCACCAGTACTTCCGGTACTCGCTCGACGCCATCTGCGTGACCGAGCTGGTCGTGATCCTCGCGGTGGTGGGTGTCACGGCGGAGGACAGCAGCGCCTTCGCCTTCATCCCGATCACCGTGGTCGCCCTGGCCAAGGCCGTGGTGGCACTGCGGCTGACCAGGGCGGGCCTCGCCCACTACCTGGGGGCGGCGGAGCGCCCCGACCGGCTGCTGACGGTCCTGTGCGCGCTGACGCTCGCGACGGTGGCCGGCACGGCGGTGGCCATCGCCACCGGGGCGCTCTCCCCCGGCTCGCACCTGATCATCTCCTATGCCGCCGGGTATGCCTGTAGCCCGGTGCTGCTGGCGCTGCCGCTGCGGCAGGCGATCGGCCTGAGCGGGGGCCTGGTGGCGTCGGCGGCGGTGGCCACGCTGATCGCCGGGGGCCGGGGCGGCCTCCAGCTGGGGACGGTGGTCGCGGCGGCGCTGATCGCCGTGCTGCTGGGGTTCACGGCCCGCACCTCGGCCTGGATGCTGCGGGTGGTGGACAGGCTGGACTCGGCGCGCGAGACGGAGACGCGGCTCGCGGTGGCGGAGGAGCGGCTGCGCTTCGGGCGTGACCTCCACGACATCCTCGGCCGAAACCTCTCGGTGATCGCGCTCAAGAGCGAGCTGGCCGCGCAGCTGGCCCAGCGGGACGTGACGGCGGCGACGGCCCAGATGACCGAGGTCCAGGAGATCGCGCGGGACTCGCAGCGGGAGATCAGGGAAGTGGTGCGCGGCTATCGCGAGGTGGACCTGCACGCGGAGCTGGCCGGGGCGCGGGGGGTGCTCGAGGCGGCGGGGATCCGCTGCCGGATCGAGCACATGAACGCCTCGGAGGACTCGGGCGCGCTGCCCGCACGGGTGCAGTCCACGCTGGGCTGGGTGGTCAGGGAGGGCACGACGAACGTCCTCAGGCACGCCGACGCCACGCAGTGCACGGTGCGGGTGCGCAGGACCGCGCGCGGCGAGGCGATCCTCGACATGGTGAACGACGGGGTGCGCGGCGGTCGTTCGGCGCCGGGGGAGGGCGACGGGGACGGGCGGGGAGACGGCGACGGTGCCGGGGGCACGGGCCTCGCCGGGCTGCGGGAGCGGCTCGCGGCGCTCGGCGGCTCGTTGACCGCGCGGGCTGAGGACGACACATGGCGCCTGGTCGCGCGGGTGCCGATGAAGGGGACGGCGGAGTCATGACGGCGATCCGGGTGCTGCTCGCCGACGACGAGCACCTCATCAGAGGGGCCCTGGCCGCGCTGCTCGCGCTCGAGGACGACCTGGCGGTGGTCGCTGAGGCGGCCTCGGGGCCCGAGGCGCTGTCGATGGCCAGGGCGCACCGGCCCGATGTGGCGGTGCTCGACCTCCAGATGCCGGGCGGCGACGGCGTCTCGGTCGCGGAGGCGCTGCGCAGGGAGCTGCCGGGCTGCGCGACGATGATCGTCACCGGGCACGGGCGGGCCGGGCACCTGAAGCGGGCCCTCGCGGCCGGGGTGCGGGGGTTCCTGCCGAAGACGGTGTCGGCGCAGCGGCTGGCCGAGGTGATCCGTACGGTGCACGGGGGCCACCGTTACATCGACCCCGAGCTCGCGGCCGACGCGATCAGCGCGGGCGACTCGCCCCTGACGGCGCGTGAGGCGGAGCTGCTGGAGATGGCGGAGGACGGGGCGCCGATCAACGAGATCGCCGCGCGCGCTGGCCTGGCCGCCGGGACCGTACGGAACTATCTCTCGTCGGCGGCGGCCAAGCTGGGTGCCGAGAATCGCCACACGGCGGCGCGGATGGCGCGCGAGCGCGGGTGGCTCTAGGCCAGGTCCGTCCTGGCGGCGTGCGGCAGCGTGTACGAGGGCTGAGGACACTACCGTCGACTGGACGTCGGCGCCTTCGGGGGTGTGCGCGGGTGCTCGGGGCGCCCGCGGCTCAGGACCAGTCGGTACCGGTCAGCAGGCGGTACGCCTCCTCGTACCGGGCGCGGGTCTGGGCGACGACGTCCGTGGGGAGGGGCGGCGGCGGGGTGTCGGACGCGCGGTCCCACCGCGCGGCCCCTGACGTCAGCCAGTCGCGGATGTACTGCTTGTCGTAGGGCTTCTGGGGTCGCCCTGGCCGCCACTCGTCCGCGCGCCAGAAGCGGGAGGAGTCGGGGGTCAGCACCTCGTCGGCCAGGATCAGCGGGTCGCCCGCGGCGGCCCCGGGGACCCTGCCGAACTCGAACTTCGTGTCGGCCAGCACGATCCCGCGCTCCCGCGCGATGTCGCGCGCGCGGCCGTACAGGCTCAGGGTGGCCTGCCGCAGCTGGGTGGCCGTCTCGCTGCCGACCTGGCGGGCGACCTCCTCGTAGCTGACGTTCTCGTCGTGGTCGCCGACGGCCGCCTTGGTGGCGGGGGTGAAGATCGGCCCGGGCAGCTCGGAGCCGTCGACCAGGCCCTCGGGGAGGGCCAGGCCGCAGACGGTGCGGTCGCGCTCGTACTCGACGAGGCCCGAGCCCGTCAGATAGCCACGGGCCACGGCCTCCACCGGGATCATCGACAGCGGGCGGCAGATCATCGTGCGGCCCGCCCAGTCGTCGGGGGCGCCCGACGGCGGCTCGGTGCCGATCACATGGTGCGCCGTGAGGTCGGCCAGCTGGTCGAACCACCACAGCGAGAGCCGCGTCAGGATCTTCCCCTTCTCGGGGATCGGCGTGGCCAGGACCCAGTCGAACGCGGAGACCCGGTCGCTCGCGACCATCACCAGGTCGCCCGACTCGGTGCGGTAGAGGTCGCGGACCTTCCCGGTGTGGAGATGGGTGAGCCCCGGCACCCGGATGGGCTCCGGCTTGTCGACGAATCCTGGCACCGTTGGCCTCCCGGTCGTTCGAGGGGCGCGGTGGCGCCCCGGCCCATTCTCGCGCAGCGGCGTCAGGGGCCAGGGGCGGGGCTCAGGCCCGATCGGGGCGACAGGGCCTCGTCACGTTTGCAGATGCGGTCCATGAGGTTCGCCGTTGCCTTCTGCACACGCGGGTCGACGTGCCCGGGGCGGCTGAGCGCGGGCGTCCAGGCGAAGGTGCCCGAGGCGAAGACCCACGCGCCGCTCGGCGCCCGGTACAGCGAGGTCTCCTGGTGGCGGCGGGCGCCCGACGCGTCGCGGTACGGGGAGTGCGCCAGCAGGATGCGGCTGGTGCACTCGGGCAGCCCGGTCCTCGGGAAGTAACGGTCCGCCTCCCCCGCCACAAGGCCCGGCAGCTCGTCGCCCTCGTGGGCGCCGGTGGACTCCCACAGCCAGTGGTCGGCGTTGCGCACCACGAGCGGGTGCGGGTGCGGCACCGCGCCCGTGTACTGGATGCCGAGCAGCTGCTGCTCGGGACGGCCGAGCTCGCGCCAGAGCGGGGCGCGCCCTGGGCCCTGCCGCTTGCGGCAGCTCAGCAGCCGATCCTCGTCGCCGGAGGGCAGCGCGGCCAGGGTGACCTGCCAGTACATGGTGTTCGCCGACAGGAACACCAGCGACGTGCCGCCGTCACGGGCCTCCTCGACCGCGCGCCGCATGGGCGCCGACCAGTACTCGTCATGGCCGGAGAACACCAGCGCGCGGTAGCGCCCCGGGTCCACGCGCCCGGCGTGCAGGTCGCGGGCGGTGGCGTAGCCGACGTCGTAGCCGAAGCGTTCGGCCCACCGGATGAAGTCGTACGCGTGCCCGGCGTGCAGCGGCAGGCCCGAGCCCGCGTACGGCCGGTCGAAGGACACCGTGATCGCCGCGTCCTGCTCGCCGAGCAGCCGCCCCGCGCCGTCCCACGCGTGGTAGAGGCTGGCACCGCCGCTGCCGTCCTCGGGGAAGAGGTTGTACGCCTGCCATGTGACGTCGGGCAGGACGAGCAGCAGGTCGGCGGGCCTGTCGTCGCGCACGGCGAACGGCACGTGCGAGCGGAACGCGCCGTCCGCCGTGGTCAGCACCGCGACATACGCGCCGGGCAGCCAGTCGGTGGGGACCTGGAGGCGCCAGGACAGCCACCAGTGGTGGCACGAGACGGTGCGGCCCGCGGCCAGCGGGGGAGGCTGGCGGATGCCCATGAGCTTGGGGCTGCTCAGCAGCAGCCTGGCGCCCTCGTCGCCGAAGTACCCGATGCGGTAGATGTCGATGGTGAACTCGCGCGGCGGGTCCACCGTCACCCGGAAGTCGAGGGGCTGCCCCGGGGCGACCACGGCCTCGGTGACGAAGCCCTTGATCTGGCAGCCGACGTCGTCGGCGGCGCGCAGCGTGGTCGGCGCCCCGCGGTCACGGCCCGGCAGGAGGACCTGGTCCGCGCCCCGCAGATGGCCGTCGCCCGCTCTGACCCAGGGCACCGGCCCCTGCCCGAACGGATCCGAGACCGCGTGCGTGAGCGCGCCCGCCTCCCAGCGCCGGATGTGCTCCGTGCTCTTGTCCAAGCTCCCCTCCCTGCGCCTGACGGACGGGCAGTGCCGGTCCCAGCACATCACATCCCGCGAGCGAACGGTCACCAGTCGTCGCACCGTCAACCGTTGGCGATGGCCCGATGGTGGCGCCGGGGGCGGGGAGTGTCGAGCCCCCGCGAGGGGGACGCGTCGCGCGATCCGGGCGGGCGGCGGCCGCCTCAGACCAGCCGGACGGGCTTGTCGGGGCGGACCCCCGCGCCGGCGAGCCAGTCGCGCAACGGTCCGGGGTCGCCGTCGTCCACCAGGCTGTGGACGGGGGCGGCCAGGTCGTGCTCGCGGGTGCCGCCCGTGAGCAGCACCGGGCCGTCGAGCCAGTCGAGCCCGGGGGCCGCGCCCGTCGTGTCGGCGGCCGCGCAGCAGATCGCCGCGGACACGTGCTCGACGAGGGCCTCGCGGTCGCCGGGCGGGGGCGGCCCCTGCGCCGCGGCCCCGGTGGGCGCCCGGGACTCGGCGCGGGCGGCCTCGGCGACCAGCCTGGCGGCGAGGGCGGCGGTGCCGTCCCGCGCGGCGGCGGCGTCGGCGAGCCGCTGGAGGGCGCAGGCCAGGGTGGGGGTCTCGGCGGCGTCGAGGGCGGCGAAGAGGCGGGCGGCGCGGTCGCGCCAGATCCGGTCGACGACCTCGTCGGGGTACGCGGTCCAGTCGACCGGCGTCCAGTCGGCGTCCCCGCGGCCCTGGGTGCCGTGGAAGAGGCGGGCGGCGAGCAGGGAGATGGCCTCGTCCATCGCGCCGGGCTCCTCGAGCAGGTCGCACGCGGGGCGCTCGCCGAGCCTGGCGGCGAAGCCCTCGGCGAGGCGGTCCCTGCGGGACAGCTCGGTGAGCGCGGAGACGACGCCCGCGTCCAGGCCCCTGGGCCAGCGCCCGATGCGCCAGGCGGGCAGCGCGACGCGGGTCAGCAGCCGGTCCCAGCCCGCGTACGCCAGGCCGACCTGCTCCTGCGCCGCGCTGCGCAGCCCCTCGTCCACGCCTTGGGCGCGGGCGGCGGCGGCGCGCGCCACGCCGCGCTCCATCTCCGCGCCGTATCCGGCGCCGAGCCGCAGCAGCACGCGCGCCACCAGCCCGGAGAACGCCGTCAGCGGACGCCGGTGCCGGGGAACGCCGCGGGCGAGACCGGCGGCGGCGTCCCACGCGCGGACGCAGCGGCGGGCCGACGCGATGTCGGGGTGCGCGGCGGGTCCCGTGCCCGCCACGACGGGCGCGAGGAGGGCGCGCAGCTCCCCCACCCGCATCCACCACAGGAACGGCGAGCCGATGACCAGCACGGGCCCGGGCGGCGCCGCGGCGCCCTGGACGCGGGGCGGCTCCTCGAGCCAGCTGTCGCAGTCGGGGGTCAGGGCGATGCCGCTGGGCGGGGGCACGTCGAGCCGGTCGGCCAACTCCCGTATCAGCCCGTGCAGGGCGGGCGCCGAACGCTCGGGCACCTCGATCGTGGGGGTGACGGCGGGGCGGGCGCGGGCGATGAACAGGCCGGTGGCCGTCGCGACGGCGGCCGTCGCCGCGGCCAGCGCGGTGACCGGCCAGCGCAGCGCGCCGGGCGCGCCCGCGGCGAAGAGCACCACCGCTGAGGCGGCGGGGATGAGGGCGAGGGCCAACGCGCCGTTCCGCACGCGGAGGACGGCGAGGGCGTCGTCCCGCGCGGAGCGCCCGGCGTCCCGCGATGTCCGCTGCACCATGCCCTGCCTCTCGCCGCGCGATGCCGCTGTGTGCCGTGTGCCGTGTGCCGTTCCGCTCTCCACTGTCGCACCGGGGACCGACACCGCAACGTGCGCGGGGCCGATCGCGTCGGCGCGGTGGAGGACGCCGCACCGCACCCTAGAGGGGGCGCCACCGGCCCGTCAGCACAACGGTCGGACGGTCACTCGATGGTGGGGCTTTGGGGAGAGGAGGGAACCGCTGAGGCGGCACGCGCCGCGATGTCGGTGCGATGGTGGGAGCCCGCGAGGCGGACGCGGGCGACGGCGCGGTAGGCGAGCGCCCGCGCGTCGGCGAGCGCGGGCCCCGCGGCGGTCACCGACACCACGCGCCCCCCCGAGCTGACCACGCGCCCCTCGTCGTCACGGCGCGTGCCGGCGTGCAGCACATACGCCTCGGGCCCGTCGTGCTCGGCCACCTCGGCCAGGCCCTCGACCGGGTCGCCCGTGCGCGGCTTGTCGGGGTACCCCTCGGCGGCGACCACGACCGTCACGGCCGCGCCCGCGCTCCAGCGCAGCGGGGGGAACGCGGCGAGCTGCCCGGTGGCCGCCGCGAGCAGCAGCCCGGCCAGCGGGGTGCGCAGCCGGGCGAGGACGACCTGGGTCTCGGGGTCGCCGAACCTGGCGTTGAACTCCACGACGCGCACGCCGTTCGACGTCAGCGCGAGCCCGGCGTAGAGCAGCCCGGCGAACGGGGTGCCGCGCCGCCGCAGCTCCTCGACGGTGGGCAGCAGCACGGTGTCGAGCACGCGCTCCACGAGGTCGGGATCGGCCCAGGGGAGCGGTGAATAGGCGCCCATGCCACCGGTGTTGGGGCCCTCGTCGCCGTCGTGGGCGCGCTTGAAGTCCTGCGCGGGCGTCAGCGGGACGACGGTCTCGCCGTCGGTGACGGCGAACAGGGAGACCTCGGGCCCGTCGAGGTACTCCTCGATGACGACCCGGCCGCACGCGCGGGCGTGCGCGCGGGCGCGTTCGCGGTCGTCGGTCACCACGACGCCCTTGCCCGCGGCCAGCCCGTCGTCCTTGACGACATAGGGCGGGCCGAACGCGTCGAGCGCCTCGTCCGCCTCCTCGGGGGTGGCGCACACATAGGCGCGCGCGGTCGGCACCCCCGCGGCGGCCATGACCTCCTTGGCGAACGCCTTGCTGCCCTCGAGGCGCGCGGCGTCGGCGGAGGGGCCGAAGGCGGGGATCCCCGCCTCGCGCACGGCGTCGGCGACCCCGGCGACCAGCGGCGCCTCGGGCCCGATGACGACCAGGTCCGCGCCGACGCGGGTGGCGAGGGCGGCCACCTCGCGGCCGTTCTCCGCGTCGACGGCGTGCGGCGTCGCCAGCTCCGCCGTGCCGGCGTTGCCAGGGGCGCAGTGCAGCTCCGTGACGGCCGGGTCGAGGGAGAGGGCGTGGCACAGGGCGTGTTCGCGGGCGCCGCCGCCGATGACAAGGATCCTCACGGGGCCCAAGACTAGGGGGTGTCCGCGTCACCCACCCGTTCGGGTGAGCGCGCGGCGTGGCCGGGTCGGAAGCGGCGCGCACGGCGGAGTGGTACCTCGTCGGCGCTGCTCGGGGCCGCGGCGCACGCCCGGCGCGCGCGCCCGCCGGATCAGCTGAAGACGATCATGGAGCCCTGCGCCAGGCTCCGCGTGGCCGCCGCGTGCAGGCCGAGCCACACATGGCGTTCCCTGACGAACGGGCCAGGCGCCTGGGCCGGGAGCGCGGCGGGCTCCTCGAGCGTGGTCGGGCGCTCGGGCGGCGCGGGCGGCGGTGGCGGCTTCAGGGGGTCGATGCCGAGCACCGGCGCCACCACCTCGAGCTCGCGCAGCAGCCCATGGCTCGAGCCGAGCGGCCCGCCGCCCGCCAGCAGCGTCTCGTTGACCAGCGGGTGCGGGAAGTCCACCGGGACATACGCGCCCGCGTGGTCGAAGTGCCACACCAGGTGGGACTGCTGGGCGCTGGCCTCGAACATCTCGAGCAGCTGCTGGTAGTCCCCGTCGAGCTCCACCGCTGGCTCCACCGGCAGGCCGCTGAGCTGGAGCAGATAGGCGCGGCGCAGGAGGTGGAGCGCGGCGTAGTCGAACCCCGCGACCGGCGCGACCGCGCCCGAGGTGCCGGGCACATACCCCTGGACGGGCACGGGCGGCAGGCCCGCGTCGGCCAGGGCGCGGTCGTACTCGGCCAGCTCGTCGGCGAAGGGGTTGTCGGGGCTGTGGCACAGCACGTCGACGAGGGGGACCAGCCACAGGTCACAGGCCACGTAACTGCTCTCTGTCAGGAAGTGAGGGAAGGAGGGAGGGAGGGAGGGACCCCGGTCGGGAGGACGCGTTCGTAGTCGGCGCTCCGGGTCAGCGTAGAGCCTGAAACGGCTTCACGCGTCGGCGACTTGCGCCGCGAGCTCGAGGGCGTGCTCGCGCTGGGCGCGCAGCAGGCGGTGGGTCTCCCCCACGTCCTGGCGCTCGACGGCGTCGGCGAGCTCGAGGTGTCCCGACCACAGCCGCCCGGCGAGCGCGGGCTCGCGGCGCAGATACGGAACGGTGAAGGCCCAGCACGCGACGCGCAGCCGGTCGAGGAAGTCCCCTATCGGGGGGTTGCCGAACAGCGCCTCGAACTCGCGCCAGAACCGCAGGTCATAGGCGATCAGTATGTCCAGATCGCCCGCGACGGCCGCCTGCCGGGCCGCGGCCGCGCGGCGGCGTATGGAGGTGAACGCCGAGGAGCTCGCCTCGCGCAGGGCCAGCTCGCGGTGGGCGCGCAGGAGGCCGTCGCTGACGATCGTCTGGGCCTCGACCATGTGGCGGAAGTCGGCGAGGGAGAGGCGCTTGATGCGGAACCCCCGGTGCTGCTCGACCTCGAGGAGGCCCTGCGCCGACAGGTCGACCAGGGCCTCGCGGACCGGGGTCGCCGAGACGCCGTACTGCTCGGCGATCTCCCGCACGGTGAACTCCCCGCCCGGGGCGAGCCGCCCGGCGAGGATCTCCTCCCGCAGGGCGTCGGCGAGTTGCTCGCGCAAGGTGCTGCGTTGAATCACGGCGGCCCAGCCTAGGCCCTGTCCGGGCGGACTTCGAGGAACGGCCCGCGGCGCGGGGCGATCGTGACCGGGCGCGCACCGCCGGTGAACGGGCCGTGTGACAGGGGGCGTTACGGAACGGGTGACGAGTCGTGACGTCCGGGAGCCGCCCCCGCCTGGGGCGTTGCCCTTATCCTCGTCCTCGTCGCCATCGACCGCGCACCGGGCCCTTCGGGAGGGGACACCACACATGGAACGCCTCGCGCCCGATGACCCGCGCAGCATCGGGGGGTACCGGCTGCTCGGCAGGCTGGGCGCGGGCGGGATGGGGCAGGTCTACCTGGCCCGTTCCGAACGCGGCCGCACCGTCGCGGTCAAGACCATCCAGCCCGGGCTGGCCCGCGAGCCCCACTTCAGGCGGCGGTTCGCGCAGGAGATCGCCACCGCCCGCCGGGTGGGCGGGGAGTGGACCGCGCCCGTCCTCGACGCGGACACCGAGGCGGCGACGCCCTGGGTGGCCACCGGCTACATCGCCGGGCCGACGCTGCACCGCGTGGTCGCCCACGACCACGGGCCGCTGCCCGGGCGCTCGCTGCGGATCCTCGCCGACGGCCTGGTCAAGGCGCTGCGCGACATCCACAGCACGGGGCTGATCCACCGCGACCTCAAGCCGTCCAACATCATGATCACCATCGAAGGCCCCCGCGTCATCGACTTCGGCATCGCCCGCGCCCTCGACGGCATCACGAGCGGCGGACTGACCAGCACGGGCGCGGTGATCGGGTCGCCGGGGTTCATGTCGCCCGAGCAGGTGCGCGGGCTGCGGCTCGGCCCGGCGAGCGACGTCTTCAGCCTCGGCTCGGTGCTGGCCTACGCGGCGACCGGGCGGCTGCCGTTCGGCACGGGCGACAGCGGCGGGCACGCGCTGATGTTCCGCATCGTTCAGGAGGAGCCCGACCTCGAAGGGGTGCCCGAGCCATTGCGCGGCCTGATCGCCGACTGCCTGCACAAGGAACCGGAGCAACGCCCCACCGTCGCGGAGCTGCTCGAGCGCACGGGCGTGAACGAGCCGGGCGGGGACGAGCCGCGCGGCCCCTGGCTGCCCGCCGAGGTGCTGGCGCAGCTGGGCAGGCACGCGGTGGCGCTGCTGGACAGCGAGGACCCGGACGCCGGGGAACGCCGGGACGGCGCGCTCGCCGCCAAGACCACGTCAACGGCTCAGCCCACGTCAACGGCCCGTCCCGCGGCGGCCGTTCACCCGCCGACCCAGGCCGCGCACGCGGCGCACCCGCCCGCGCACGCGGCGCCGCCGCACGCGCACCCCTCCGCCGCGCCCGCCTACGGCTGGGACTTCCCCGCGTCATCCGCGCCCCCCGCCACCCCCGTTGCACCAGCGGTGCCCCCGCCGGTGCGCGTGCGGGGCCTGACCACGGCGTTGACCTGGATGTTCGCCGGGCTGACGGTGCTCCTGACCGCCCTCGTGCTGCACCACGCCGCCGCCTTGGGCGAGATCCCCGGCTGGGACGACGACGGGATCGGGCTCCTCGGGCGGCACCTGGCCGACCCCGATGCCGCGATCCACGGCGCCGAGAGCGTCCTGGGCTTGGCCGTCTCCGTCGTGTGGCTCGTCTGGTTCCGGCGCGTCCGCCGCAACGCCGAGGCGATCGCGCCGGGCCGCATCCGCTACTCGGGGGCCGCATCGGTGTGGCTCTGGTTTGTCCCCCTTGTCAACCTCGCCCTGCCCAAGCAGATCGCCGACGACATCTACCGGGTCTCGCACCCGGCGCCCCGCCCGTCCCTCGCCCTGGTCAACGCCTGGTGGACGCTGCTGCTCGGGTACTTCGCCCTCAGCGTCGTCTCGGAAGGGAACGCGAACGTGGTGGGCACCCGGCGCGAGCCCGGTGGAGAGGCCATCGAGCTGGCGGAGAACGCCGTCGGCGCGCTCGCCGCCCTGCTCGCGCTGGTACTCATCCGCAGGATCAGCACCCACCAGAGCCGCTGGCTCACCGGCGTGGCACGGTGAAGGGGGCCGCGGCCGACCGGCATGGGCGGATGAACCGTTCACCTCTATTCTCGGTGGGGCAACCAACGTCAGTATCGGGGGAGTTTGCGGCGATATGGATCGGCTGACGCCACAGGACCCGCACCGGATCGGGGAGTACCGGCTGCTGGGCAAGCTCGGGGAAGGCGGGATGGGGCAGGTCTACCTGGCCCGTTCCGAACGCGGCCGCACGGTCGCGGTCAAGACCATCCGCTCCGCGCTGGCCCAGGAGCCGGACTTCAGGCGGCGGTTCGCGCAGGAGATCACCGCCGCCCGCCGGGTGGGCGGGCGTTGGACCGCGCCCGTCCTCGACGCGGACACCGAGGCGGCGACGCCCTGGGTGGCCACCGGCTACATCGCGGGGCCCTCGCTGCACGAGGTGGTCGGCCGCGACTACGGCCCGCTGCCTGAGCGCAGCGTCTCGCTGCTGGCCAACGGCCTGGCGCACGCGCTCTCCGACATCCACGGCGCGGGGCTCGTCCACCGCGACCTCAAGCCGTCCAACGTCCTCATGACGATCGACGGCCCCCGCGTCATCGACTTCGGCATCGCCCGCGCCCTCGACCCGGCCCCCGGCGAGAACCTCACGCGCACCGGCGCGACCGTCGGCTCCCCCGGCTTCATGTCGCCCGAGCAGGTGCGCGGCGGGCGGATCAGCCCGGCGAGCGACGTCTTCTGCCTGGGCTCGCTGCTCGCGTACGCGGCGACGGGGCGCACGCCGTTCGGCGCGCTCGACTCGGGCGTGCACATCCTGATGTTCAACATCGCCGAGGAGCGGCCCGATCTCACCGGTGTGCCCGAGGGGTTGCGGGAGCTCATATCCGGCTGCCTGGTCAAGGACCCGGCCCAGCGCCTCCCCGTCGACGAGGTGCTGCGCGCCACCACGCCCGAGGCGGTCTCGCGCGAGCCCTGGCTGCCCGGCGCCCTGGTCGCCCAGCTGGGGCGGCACGCGATCGAGCTGCTCGACTCGGAGAACCCCGAGAGCCGCACCGACCTGCCCGTCGTGCCCCCCGCGGACGCCACGCCGTCGCCGACCCCTTCGCCCGCGCCCGCGCCGGGGCCGCACACCGACGCGGGCCCGGCCAGCCCCGCCCCCGCGTGGCCCTGGTCCGCCTCCCCGCAGCCGCGTCCGACGCCGATGCCGTCGCCGTACTCGCAGCCCTCGGGCTCCTACCGCCCGCCGCCGCCCTCGCTGCCGTCGAGCGCCGGCTATCCCAGCTCCCCCTGGACCACGCCCCCGCCCTCGCGCGGCGGCCTCAAGCGCTCGACCGCCATCCTCGCCACCACCGCCGTGCTCGTGGTGATGGCCGTGCTCGGCGTGCTGGTCGCCACGCAGCTGGCCGGTGACTCCGGCGGCGGCGACGCGATCGACGACGGGTATCTAGGCGCCTGGCAGGGCGAGTACACCTCGAGCGGCGGCGACGTGCACGAGCTGCGCTTCGAGATCGAGCAGGGCGACGAGGGCGACATCGTGGGGCGGGCGCTGACCCTGGCCCCCGAGACCCTGTGCGTCTACCACATACGCCTCGACGCGTTCGACGACCGGCTCGACTTCACCGAGGAGTCCGAGTGGGCGGCGCCCCCCGAGCAGTCCGACGAGTCCTGTCGCGACAACGCCACGGTGCAGTCGCTCTCGCTCAACGCGGCCGGTGACGCGCTCGACTGGAGCTACAACGACCGCGGCGCCGAGCTCCACCGCGCCCCCGCGGCCTCCGCCACCAACGTCCCCGAGGCGCTCGTGGGCGAGTGGCGTGACGAGTGGGAGGACCGCGACGAGGACATCGAGGGCGAGGACATCGTCACCATCTCGCAGGGCCGCGTCGGCGACGTCGTGCTGCGCTTCGCCCGCTCGCAGGACGACGAGATGACCTGCACATGGGAGAACCACCTGGTGGCCACGGGGGACCGGCAGATCACCCTGGGGCCCGACCAGTTGGTGGAGACCGGCGAGGACGCGGACTGCAACGTCTATCCGGGCTTCCGGGTGTTCCAGGACGAGGACGACGAGGACACCCTCAAGATCAATTGGCTGGATCGTCTCGACGACGACCCCGCGGAGCTCGAACGTATCGAATAGGTCTCTTTCCTGTTTGCGCTTTGTCAGCGCCAGGTCACGAATCAGTACGGTTACCGCCTCTGGCAGGCCGGACGGGAACCGATCACGGTTCGGCCTCTGTCCCCCTCCTTGTGTACGGTCCCCCCGTATTCTCATGAGGCTTATCGGAGCGAAGGGGAGTAGCACGACATGAAACCGCTCGGGCCGACAGATCCTCAACGAGTGGGCCACTACCGGCTGCTGGGGAAATTGGGCGCCGGCGGAATGGGCAGTGTCTATCTCGCCCGCTCCGACCGCGGACGCACGGTCGCCGTCAAGCTGGTCCAGCCCGAGCTCGCGGCACAGCCGGAGTTCCGCCGCAGGTTCCAGCAGGAGGTGGAGGCGGCGCGGCGCGTGGGCGGCGAGTGGACCGCGCCCGTGCTCGGCTGCGACACCGAGGCGGAGACGCCCTGGGTGGCCACCGGGTATGTCGCGGGGCCCTCGCTCCACGAGGTCGTCGCGCACACCTACGGGCGGCTCCCCGAGCGCTCGCTGCGGATCCTCGCCAACGGCCTGGTCAAGGCGTTGCGCGACATCCACGCCGCGGGCCTGGTGCACCGCGACCTCAAGCCGTCCAACGTCATGATCACGATCGACGGCCCCCGCGTCATCGACTTCGGCATCGCCCGCGCCCTCGAGGCGAGCGGCGAGGGTCTCACCAGGACGGGGGCCGCGGTCGGCTCGCCCGGCTTCATGTCGCCCGAGCAGTGCCGCGGCGAGGTGCTGACGACCGCGAGCGACATCTTCTGCCTCGGCTCGGTGCTGACGTTCGCGGCCACC
Source organism: Streptomyces radicis (assembly GCF_003626575.1). Lineage (GTDB taxonomy): Bacteria > Actinomycetota > Actinomycetes > Streptomycetales > Streptomycetaceae > Streptomyces > Streptomyces radicis. Next base: position 142,107 of record NZ_RBDY01000002.1, read on the forward strand.
GGGTCCACGCCGTTCGGCGACGCCAACAGCGCCATGACCGCGCTCATGCTGCGGATCGTCCAGGGCCAGCAGGACCTCACCGAGGTGCCCGAGGGGCTGCGCGGCCTGATCGAGCGCTGCCTGGCCCAGCACCCGGCCGACCGGCCCGAGCTCGGCGAGCTGATCGCGGTCACCGAGTCCGACCCCGACGACGAGGAGCCGTGGCTGCCGGGCGCGCTCGTGGCCAAGCTCGGTCGGCACGCGGTCGAGCTGCTCGACTCCGAGGACCCGCTCCAGGCGCCGCCGAAGCCCGCGAACCAGCCGCCGCCCGCGATGCCGCAGGTCCCGCCGACGCCCGCGCCGCCCACGTCCATACCCGTGCCGCCGCCGAGCGCGCCCACGCAGCTCGCCACCCCGGCCACGCCGCCGCCGTCCCCGCCGCCCTCGCCGCACCCGAACGCGCCGGTGGACCCGATGGCGACGATGACCGCGCAGATGCCCGGGTACGGCACCCCGCCGCCCGCGGGCTACGGAACGCCCCACCCCGGCGCGGGCTATGGCACCCCGCCGCCCACCAGCGGCTACGGCTATCCGCAGGCCCCCGGCACGCCGGGCTACGGCTCGCCCGAGGTCGGCGCGGTCCAGGGCCCCTACGGCCCCGGCTACCCCGGCGGCGTGCCGCCGGGCGGCCAGGGCCCGGGGCACCGCGGCGGCGGGAACCGGAAGAACGTCACCTGGCTCATCGTCGCCGCCGTCGCCGTCTTCGCGCTGGCCGCGGGCATCGCGGTGATGTCCATGAGCGGCGGCGACGACGACCCGGACGACGACCCCACGGCCCAGCCGTCCCAGGGCCCGACCGGCGAGCCGACGGACGAGCCCACGGACGAGCCGACCGACGAGCCCACCGCTGACCCGACCACGGGCGGCGGCACCGTCGGCTACCAGTTCATCGGCGCGTGGGAGGGCGAGGTCTTCAGCGACGGCGAGGCGCAGGGCTGGTTCCAGCGGATCGAGATCACCGAGGGCTCCGCGGGCGACACGGTCGCCACCCAGTGGACGCTGCTCAGCACGCTGCTGTGCACCGAGGAGTCCGAGCTGGTCTCCGGCGGTGACACGCTGACCCTCGAGGGCACGGGCACCACCCACACCGTTCCCTCGAGCGACCCCGACCGGTGCGAGCCCTACGGCGAGCAGACCGTCGAGGCGCAGAGCGACGGCACGCTGCTGTGGTCGTCGGGCTCGCTGACGGCCGAGCTGACGATGTCCGCCCTGGCCCAGAGCGGCGACGGCATCCCGATCGCCGTCTACCAGAACACCTACGAGGGGCCCGACTGGAACGTGACCATCGCGCACAGCGCCTCGGCGGGCGAGGTCGCGGCCACCTACACCAACGGCACCTGCACATGGGAGGCGCACCTGGTCGCCAACCCCACGGACACGATGATGCTCGGCCCGGCCGAGGCGACGTCGGGCGACTGCGACCCGCTGCCGTCGTACACGATCACCTGGACGCTCGGGGCGAGCGAGAGCGACGCCCAGACGCTCCAGTTCACGGGCTTCGGCAACGGCGGCGGCGACTCGTTCACCGCGGAGTACACCGGCTGACGAACGCCCCGCCCACCGAGTTCCGCAGGTGGGCGGGGCGTTGTGGTGCCGAGGCTACGCCGCTGGCTCCTCGGGCTCGCCCGGTGTGCCGGATGCGCCGGAGCGGACGCAGGCGGGGCAGGCCCAGGCGGCGCGAAGCACCCGCCGCGGCGGCGTGTCCGGGTGCCGCTCGCACACGGGAGGCTCGGGCGCGGTGTCGAGCAGCGGGCGGTGGAACATGTCCCGCACGCGCGGTGGCTCGGCCGGATCGAGTGGGTTACTTGCCATCCTCGGTGTCGTCCTGCTGCTGGTCGTCCGGTTCGGGCTCGGCGGGCACGATCGTCTCCTGATCGGCCAGGTCGTAGCCGTTGACCTCGTCATGGGCCATGGTGGTGGTGTCCTTCCCTTGATGGTAGGGCGGGCCTCGGCCGTCGCGGAGGTGACGGCCGGGGGGATTCAACTGCCCTGGGTCCCTGCCAGATTCGTGAGGAGGCTCCTGGAGGCTTCCTCGCTCAGCGACGTGTCCCACATGTCGGCGAACGCCGCGTCATACCGGGCGATCTCGTGCGGCCGGTCCAGATGGAGCCCCTGCCGCCGTCCGGGCCGTACCGTCCCCAGCGGGGCGGCCTCACGGCGACGACAGGGGGTTCAGGGGTGGCCGCGCGGCTACTCGGCCAGGTGGGCGGGCCGGTCGCGTTCGATCGCGCCGTTCACCGCGCCTCCCAGGCGGCGCGGCTCGCCCGTCGGGCGGCCTCCCGCAGCCGCGCCACGGCGGCGCGGGCGTCGTCGTGGGCGGCGTGCCGCTGGTCGGCGTCCAGCGTGCGATCCTTCGTGCGGGCCACGGCCGCCAGCAGCCGCCCGATCGGGGCGGCGAGCACGGAGGACTCGCCCAACGGCGCGAGCGTGGCGACCAGTTCACCGGGAACGATCTCCGGGTACGGGAGCCGTGACCCGTCGTGGCGCAGCGGGTGGAAGGCGAGCGGGATCAGCCGCTCACGCGCCAGGCAGCTCGCGCACGCGCGATGCGTCCACCCGCCACCCGACCCGGCATGGTGCACCGCCACCACCGTCAACGGCGGCATCGTCGTCCCGCACGACGCACAGCGTTCGCTCACGACCCACCACCGCAACACACGTGCGTGGCCAGCGAAGGAACGCGGTCGCGACAGCCGAGGCACAGGTCGAGCGGCGTCGCGGGCGGGCAGTCCCGCCCGACGATCACCGTGACCGGCTCGTCGTCATCAAGCGGGGGCGGAGCGGGCAGCAGATGCTCCGGCGACGGCGTGAGGGGTGTGCGAGTCATGAACAAGCTCCTGTGACCGTCTCAATACCCGGAAAGTCCGTGCCAAGGACGGTAGGGAGTCGGGGTGGTCGCCAGCCAGCAATGTGCGACTTTGTGCGCACGAATGCCCCCGGCCAAACTGGCGCTCGATGCCTTCTTGACCAGGTGGCAGAGGGCGGGGAAGAGTGCCGCACAGGTATGCAAACCGCGACCGTGGGAGCCCGACGTGCCGCTACTGTTCATCGGAATCGACCCGAAGAGCGAACAAGGCGACAGCCCTACAGTGTGGGTGGACACCGACGCCAACGAGTTGCTGATCCAGGGGTGGACAGCCAGCCCGGAGGAAGTCGAGCGCTGCTACGCCGAGGGCGGCACCGCCCCCGGCCATGACAACGGAGTCCCCCCGCACGAGACCGTCATCCGCCTCCCCGCCCGCATGGCCCCTACCATCAGGAATGCCCTCAATGCCCTCGACCAGCCCCGTCCCGCCGATCGCTGAACTGCTCGACTCGACAAGGCAGTCCGCCTGCCACCTGGAGATGCGCGACGTCTACGCGGTGGCTCCTGAGTCCACCGAGCTGGCAGCGTGGCGGCGAACGGGACAGCGGTCCGGCCCCGAGTCCGCATACTGGCGCAGCTGGGTGGAGCTGGTCCGTCGGGCCGTGGCCCGCGGCGTCTCCGTGCGCCGGGCCCGCGTCGTGTCCGAGCCGGTGACCGAGTACATCCGCTTCGAGCATGCGGGCACCCCTGTGAACCTGGCCGCGGGTGAGGATGTGCGGTGGCTACCACGCCGCCACGCCTCGGACATCGCTCTGCCGGGGAACGATTTCTGGCTTCTCGACGGCCGACTCGTCCGCTTCGGCCACTTCAACGGCGACGGCGCACTCACGGGACACGAGCTCACCGAGGAACCGGCCGTCCTCGAACTGTGCTCGGCCGCGTTCGAGACCGTATGGTCCCGCGCAGTCCCGCACGACCAGTACCGCATTCACTGACCGCACCGGCTGGCCAGCACATGCCCACATCCCCGTCCTCGTCAGCGCAGGCCGCGCGCGCCGCAGTCGGCACCAGATTGCGAGACCTGCGCCTTGACGCCGGACTGACCATCACGGAGCTGGCCAGCCGCTGCGGCTGGCACCACTCGAAGACCAGCCGCATCGAGAACGCCCGCTCCTCGCCTACGACACCGGACATCCGGGTGTGGTGCCGCGCCTGCGGAGTCGAGGACCAAGCGCCCGACATCATCGCCGCATCACGCAACGCCGAGTCCCTGTACGTGGAATGGCGACGCACCATGCGTACCGGGCTGCGGCACCTCCAGCAGAGCTATGCCGATCTCTTCGACCGGACAACGCTGTTCCGCGTCTACTCGGCGCGGATCGTTCCGGGGCTGGTCCAGACCGAGGGCTACGCCGCGGCGCTCCTTGGCGGCGTGGCGCGCTTCCACGAGGCCCCCGACGATGTGAGCGAGGCCGCCGCCGCCCGTGTGGAGCGCTCGCGCATCATCCACCGCCCGGGACGAAGGCGCTTCCTGCTGCTCATCGAGGAAGCCGTCTTGCGCTACCAGCTCGCCGACGCCGACGCCATGGCTGCTCAGCTCGGCCACCTCCTCTCGGTCGGGACCCTCCCCGCGGTGTCGCTGGGCGTCATCCCCGCAGGGCTGCCCGAACGGTCGATCCGGCCGTTGGAGGCGTTCCACATATACGACGAGCTGGTGGCGGTGGAACTGCTGACCGCTCGTGTGACGGTGACGCAGCCCTCGGAAGTGGTCCTCTATCAGAAGGCGTTCGACGAGCTGCGCGAGCTGGCGGTGTACGGCTCCGAAGCGCGGACGCTGATCGTACGAGCGATCGAGGCGCTCGGCCGGTGAACGTGCGGGGACGTTGAACGGCCGTCGCCGTCACACGGCGGCTTGTGGCAATGCGGGCCAGGTCACTCCCGCCTGCGGGGAGCACGGTGGCTGAGCAGTGACGGCCGCCGTCGCCGCGCGTGACCGCGGCAGCCACACCGCGGAACGGGCCGGGCGCGGGGCGCCCGGCCCGCTGACGTACGGGCGGACGCGTCAGACGAACGCGTTGATCTGGATCGTCTCGTCGCGCCCTGGGCCCACGCCGATGGCCGAGATGGGGGCGCCCGAGAGGTCTTCGAGCGCCCGCACATACACCCGCGCGTTCTTCGGCAGGTCCTCGAACGAGCGGGCCTTGCCGATGTCCTCGCTCCAGCCCGGCAGGTACTCGTAGACTGGCTTCGCGTGGTGGAAGTCGCTCTGGCTGTACGGTAGTTCGTCCACGCGCCGCCCTTCGATGTCATAGGCGACGCACACCGGGATCCGGTCCCAGCCGGTGAGGACGTCGAGCTTGGTGAGGAAGAAGTCGGTCAGCCCGTTGACCCGTGTCGCATACCGCGCGATCACCGCGTCGAACCAGCCACAGCGCCGGTCCCGCCCCGTGGTCACGCCGAACTCCCCGCCGATGCGCCGCAGCGCCTCGCCGTCCGCGTCGAGCAGCTCGGTCGGGAACGGGCCCGCGCCCACGCGCGTGGTGTACGCCTTGAGGATGCCGATGACGCGGCTGATCTTCGTCGGCCCGACGCCCGACCCCGTGCAGGCGCCGCCCGCGGTGGGGTTGGACGACGTGACGAACGGATACGTGCCGTGGTCGACGTCGAGGAGCGTGCCCTGACCGCCCTCGAACAGCACGACCTTGCCCTCGTCGACCGCCTGGTTGAGGATCAGCGCGGTGTCGCGGACATAGCCCTCGATCCGCTCCGCGTAGGAGAGCAGCTCGGTGACGACCTGGTCGGCGACGAAGGCACGGCGGTTGTAGATCTTGGCGAGCAGTTGGTTCTTGTGGTCGAGCGCCGCCTCGACCTTCTGCCTGAGGATCGACTCGTCGAAGAGGTCCTGGACGCGGATCCCCTGCCGGTTGATCTTGTCGGCGTACGCGGGGCCGATGCCGCGGCCCGTGGTGCCGATGCGGCGGGTGCCGAGGAAGCGCTCGGTGACCTTGTCGATGGTCTGGTGGTACGGGGTGATCAGATGGGCGTTGCCGCTGATCAGGAGGCGCGAGGTGTCGATGCCGCGCTCCTCGAGGCCGCTCAGCTCGGCGAGCAGCACCTTGGGGTCGACGACGACGCCGTTGCCGATGACGGGCACGCAGCCGGGCGAGAGGATGCCGGACGGCAGCAGGTGGAGGGCGTACTTCTGGTCGTCGACGACGACGGTGTGCCCGGCGTTGTTCCCGCCCTGGTAACGCACCACGTAGTCGACCGAACCGCCGAGCAGATCGGTGGCCTTGCCTTTGCCTTCGTCACCCCACTGAGCGCCGAGCAGCACAAGTGCGGGCACAGGCGTACACCCCTTTCGAGCGGGGCATCTACGCAAGGGCTGCCCCGGATCGACGAAACCCCTGGCGCAATCGCGACAGGGGCTCTTGCACAGAGAGCTTACGGGAGACGCAGCCGGGAGGCGAACAGTCAGGTGCTCATCGTCATCGACCCGACGGCTCGGCGGACGGACGGGGAATCGGTGCGCATCGCCAGGGATGTGCTGTGCGCCGGCGAGGGTGAGGCGAAGGTGTGCGTGCTCGACGGGCCGGGCTCGCTCACCCGCGTGCTCGAACGCCGGGGCGGGCGACGGCTGGTGATCGTCGGCGACGACGGCGCGCTGCTGCGCGCGGTCACGCTGCTGCACGGCACGGGCGAGCTGGGGGCGAGCCCGCTCGCCATGGTGCCCGTGGGCCCTGGCCCCTCGGTCGCGGTGGCGCGGGCGCTCGGGGTGCCGACGGACGCGGTGGCCGCGTCGCGCGCGGTGCTCACGGGGACGGTCAGGCGCCTCGACCTGCTGACGGACGACGCGGGTGGCGTCGTGCTCGGGCCGCTCGGCATCCCGGCGCCGCGCGCGTCGGGGGCTTCGGGGCTGTGGTGGCGCACGGTGCACCGGCCGCGGCAGCGGCTGCGGGTCGAGGCGGACGGCCGGGTGCTCGCGGACGTGGACCGGCCCGTGGCGGGGGTGTCGCTGCGCGCGGCGGGCGGCGGCCGCGCCGAGGTGGTGGTGCGGCCGAGCCAGGCGGGGGGCGACGTCTCGGCGCTCGCCAGGTCGGTGACGGTGTCGGGAGCGGCGTTCAGCTACCGGGCCGACACGGTGGACGTGGGCCCGACGCGCGAGCGCACCTGGACCGTCCGCCCCGGGGCGCTGCGCCTGACCGTGCCCGCGGGCGGCTGAACGGGCCGGTGAACGGGCGGCTGAACGGGCAGGGGGCCGCGCGCCGTCATGACGACTCCCCGCGGAAGGCGCGCCAGCGCTCGAGGACGCTGCCGAGGTCGTCCCTGAGGAACGCCAGGAACGCCGCCGTCTCGGCCATCCGCGCCCCCGCGTGCGACTCGGGGCCGACCGCGTCGAGGCCCGCCTGCATGGTGCTCACCCAGCGCGTGAGCAGGGTGTCGCGGTTGGCGACGGCCTCGTACCACACGTCGTGGTGGAGCCGGTAGCGCTCGCGGCGCGAGCCCGGCTCGCTCTCCCTGCCGATCAGGTGCATCTGCTCGAGGTAGCGCTTGGCCCCTGAGATCGCGGCAGGGGAGACCTGGAGCCGCTCGGCCAGCTCGGCGGAGCTGAGGGAGCGCTCCTCCGACACCAGCAGGCAGGAGAAGATCCGGGCCGGCATGCGCGGCATCCCCGCGCTGGCCAGGTCACCGGCGAACCGCTCGACCCACTGGGCCATGACCTCCGTGAACGGGGGTGACTGCGGTGCCTCCTCCTCGGGACGCTGTGCGGGGACATCGTGATTGATCACCGGGCCATCCTCCCATTGGTCTCCCAGAGGTTGACGATTCCCTAACTTCACAAACTTGTGAAGCCACTGTAGATTCAAAACCATGAACACGGCAAGCAACGCCATCACCGTCAGCGGTCTGGTGAAGACCTTCGGCCGCACCCGCGCCCTTGACGGCCTTGACCTCGAGGTGGGGACCGGGGAGGTGCACGGCTTCCTCGGACCCAACGGGGCGGGGAAGTCCACCACCATCCGCGTCCTGCTGGGGCTGCTCCGTGCCGACGCGGGCACCGTCTCCCTGCTCGGCGGCGACCCCTGGAACGACGCCGTCGAGCTGCACCGCAGGCTCGCCTATGTGCCGGGCGACGTGGAGCTGTGGCCCAATCTGAGCGGAGGCGAGGCCATCGACCTGCTGGCCAGGCTGCGCGGCGGCCTCGACGCCGAGCGCAGGGCCGAGCTCGTCGACCGCTTCGACCTCGACCCCACCAAGAAGGGCCGCACCTACTCCAAGGGCAACCGCCAGAAGGTCGCGCTCATCGCCGCCCTCGCGTCGAACGCCGAGCTGCTGCTGCTCGACGAGCCGACGGCCGGGCTCGACCCGCTCATGGAGGTCGTCTTCCAGGACGTCATCGCCGAGGCCAAGGACGCGGGCAAGACCGTGCTGCTCTCCAGCCACATCCTGGCCCAGGTGGAGAAGCTGTGCGACCGCGTCAGCATCATCAGGCTCGGCAGGATCGTGCAGTCGGGGACGCTCAGCGAGATGCGGCACCTCACCCGCACCAGCATCGAGGCGGAGACGTCCACGCCGGTCACCGGGCTCGACGAGCTGCCCGGCGTGCACGACGTGCGCGCGGAGAGCGGCAAGATCCGCTTCGGCGTCGACGGTAACCACCTGGACGGCGTGATCCGCCACCTGGCGGGCTTCGGCGTCCACAGCCTGGTGAGCCACCCGCCGACGCTCGAGGAGCTGATGCTCCGCCACTACGGCGACGAGCTCGAGCACAACGGGCACAACGGGCACAACGGGCAGCACGCCGCGGGGGCCTCGCGATGACCGCCACCGCCACCGCGCCCACGACAGGGGAGCGGGCCGACAGGACCGGAGGGCCACGCAGCCCGCTGGCCGGCACCGGCACGCTCATCCGGTTCAACCTGCGCCGCGACCGCGTCCGCCTGCCGGTCTGGATCGGCGCCTCGCTGCTGGCCACCGTGGGCTCCGTCAGCTCCTTCAAGGCCACCTACCCCGAGCCCGAGGACATCGAGTCGGCGAAGGCCACCTTCGAGGCGCCCGCCGGCCTCGCCATGTCCGGGCCCGATCACTACCTCAGCGGCGAGTATCACTACGGCGCCATGACCGGTCACCAGATGATCAGTTACATGGCACTGGTGATCGGCATCATGAGCATCCTCACCGTCGTGCGGCACACCCGCACCGAGGAGGAGACGGGCCGCGCCGAGCTGCTGCGTTCCAACGTGATCGGCCGCCACGCCCACCTGGCCGCCGCGCTCGTCGTCGCCGTCGCGGCCAACGTCCTGCTCGGCGTGCTGCTCGCCGCCGGGCTCGGCTCGCTCGGCGTCGACGGCGTGACCGCGAGCGGCTCCCTGCTCTACGGCGCCACCAGCGTCGGCATCGGCGTCGTCTTCACCGCCATCGCGGCCATCACCGTGCAGATCACCCCGTTCGCCCGGGGCTCGTCCGGCATGGCGATCGCCGCCCTCGGCGTCGCGTACGCCCTCCGCGCGGTCGGCGACGTCGGCGCGGACACGTTCTCCTGGCTCTCCCCGATCGGCTGGGCCCAGCGCACCTACGTCTACGTCGACAACCGCTGGTGGCCGCTGCTGCTCAACGTCGCGCTCGCCGCCGTGTGCGTCGCGCTCGCCGTGTTCCTGTCCACGCGCCGCGACGTCGGCGCCGGGCTCCGCCCGCCGCGCCCCGGCAGGCCGAGCGCGACGGACCGGCTCGCGCACCCGGTGGCGTTCGCCCTCAGGCTGCACCGCGGCGTGCTGATCGCGTTCGGCTTCGGCGCGCTGCTGATGGGCGTGGCCTTCGGCTCGCTGCTCGGCGAGACGGACGACGTGCTGGACAGCAGCGACGAGTTCAGGGAGACCGTCGAGGAGCTCGGCGGCAGCCTCGAGGAGGCGTTCGCCTCGGTCGTGCTCGCCATCCTGGTGCTCATCGCCATCTGCTACGCGGTGATGACCGTGCTGCGGGCGCGCGCCGAGGAGACCGGCGGCCGGGCCGAGCCCCTGCTGTCGACCGGCCTCTCCCGCACCCGCTGGCTCGGCAGCCACCTGGTCGTCGCGCTGGCGGGGGGCAGCCTGATCAGCGTGCTCGGGGGCCTCGGGTTCGGCCTCGCGGGCGCGGGCCCCGCCGACGACAGCGGGCTCATCTGGAGCCTGACGTGGGCCGCCGCCGCGTACGCGCCCGCCGTGTGGGTGACCGCGGGGATCGCGCTCGTGCTCGTCGGCTGGTTCCCCGGGGCGTCCGCCGCGGCGTGGGCCGCGCCGGCGTACATGTTCTTCACCGTCTATCTGGGCCAGCTGATGGACACGCCGGACTTCCTGCTGAACCTCTCGCCCCTCAGCCACGTCCCGCAGGTGCCCGCCGAGGACCTGGAGTGGACCCCGCTGCTGATCCTGACCGCGCTCGCCGCGGGGCTCATCGCCCTGGGCCTCGCGGGCTTCCGCCGCAGGGACCTCGACCTCAAGTAGCGCCACCTGGCAACGCCACAGGGCCCGGCCGCCACCTCCCCGTTCGGCGGCCGGGCCCTCACCCGTAGAGATCTCTCCGGATGCGCGAGGAGTCACGGACTGTTCGCATGAGTGACAACCCGTCACGCCCCCCGCGTGCGGCTGACGACCGGAGGTCACTCGTCCATGAAGTACCTGCACCGCACCGCCACCCGGCTGACCGCGGCCGCCGCCACATCCGTGCTCGCCCTGGGCCTGGCCGCGCCCGCCGCACTCGCCGCCGACGACGCCAAGTCCGTCTCGGACCAGGGGACGTCCCCGCTGACGATCTCGCCGAGCTCGGGCGGCGCCGGCACCACGGTCACCGTCAAGTCCTCATGCCAGCCCGCCGGTCCGGCCACGTCGCAGGCGTTCCAGGAGAACATCACCCTGCGCAAGGACGAAGACACCCGCTGGGTCGGCACGGGCCGCATCAAGACCAGCGGCCTCCAGGTCGGCAGAAGCTACCAGGTCACCGTCCGCTGCACCGACGGCGTGACGCTGAGCACGACGTTCACGTTCACCGCGGGCACGCCGAGCGGCGGCGCCTCGGCCGGCTTCGGCGGCTCGGGCGGCGCGAACAGCGGCTCGACCCAGGCGACCGCCCTCGCCGTCGGCGGCGGCCTCGCGGTCGCGGGCGCGGTCGGCTATGTGTTCCTGTCCCGCCGTCGGCGCTCCACCGGCAACCACTACTGATGCCGCGGGTGCCCACCGTCCCCGGTCTCGGCCGGCTCGTCCGCCTGCTGCGCGAGCGCGCGCGGCAGGTGGGCCGGGCCCGCGTGGTCGCCGCCGCCCTCGCCCGGTGGCGGGCGGGCGCGCCGCGCGCCGGGGCCGCGTGCCGCCGCCACGCGGGGCGCGCCCTGGCCACGGTCAGCCGCGGACGCCTCACCCTGAAGGAGCGGCCACGGGCCGTCGTCCTCACCAAGGCCACCGACCGGGCGGCCGACCAGGCCACAGGCCAGGCCAACGGCCAGGTCACCGGCCAGGCGAACGCGGCGCCCCCCGGGCCCCCGCCGCGCCCGCCCGCCAGGACCCGGCAGCAGCGGCTCGCCGCGTCGAGCCGCCGGTTCGAGGTGGCGGCGGCCGGGGGCGCGATCGCCCTCGGCCTGCTGGCCGCGCTGCTCTGGCCCGACGCGGGAGGCTCGATGAGCGAGGCCCGCGCGTCGAGCAGCATCGCCGACGGCGTCTCCAGGCCCGGCGCGGTGGACGCCCCGGCCGCCGCCCCCGACGCGGGCTCGACCGCGGACCTCGACCCGTCCATATCGGGCGAGCCGTCGGCCGTCGTCGCCCCGCCCCTGACCAGGGCTGACCCGGTCCGCGTGCGCATCCCGCAACTCAGCACCGACGTCGAGGTCTTCGGTGCCGACCTCTCCCCCGACGGGGGCCCGCCATCGCCGTCCGAGGAGGACGCCCAACGCGCCGCCTGGTACTCGGGCGGCGTCTCCCCCGGCGAGCGCGGCGCCGCGATCCTGGTCGGGCACCTCGACACCTATGACGGGCCCGCCGCGTTCGCCGGGCTCGGCTCGCTGCGCCCCGGCGAGACCATCGAGATCGACCGCGCGGATGGGCAGATCGCCGTCTTCACGGTGGACTCCGTCGAGCAGTACCCCAAGTCCGACTTCCCCGACGAGCGCGTCTACGGCTCGGTCGACAGCCCACAGCTGCGGCTGATCACCTGCGGCGGGCGCTGGACCGAGGGCGGCGGCTACGACTCCAACATCGTCGCCTACGCCCGCCTCACCGCCTCCACGATCTCCGCGAGCAGCCATGTCCCGGCGGTCGACCCGGGGATGAACGGCGCGTAGTGCCCGGTGCCCGGCAGCAGCGCGAGCCGGGCACCGTGGCGTTCCGCGTAGCCGCGCGCGACCTCGGGCGGCACCTGCGCGTCCTCGGCGCCGTGCGCGAGCAGCACGGGCGCGGGCGGCCGCGGCCCGTCGAGCGGATCGGCCGCGCCCTGCGCGAGGAACGCCGCCACCGCCCCGGCGCCCAGGCCGAGCTCCGCCGCGCGCCGCAGATCGGCCAGCGCGCCCACCCCGACCGTGGCCGCCACCCGGTCGGGGCGGCGCGCGGCCGCGAGCAGCGCGAGGTGCGCGCCCGCCGAGTGCCCGACCAGGACCAGCGGCCCGTTCCCCGGCAGCGCGGCGAGCCCCGCCCGCACGTCCTCGAACGTGGCGGGCCACCCGCCGCCCCCGCCCACCCGCCGGTACTCGGGCAGCGCCACCGCGACGCCGCGCGCCACGAGCGCCGCCGCGAACGGCACGAGGTAGCCGCGGTCGTACGCCTGCCGCCAGAACCCCCCGTGCAGCAGCACCGCCCTTGGCGCGCCCGGCTCCTCGGCGCCGTAGAGGTCGACGCGCTGCTCCGGGTCGTCGCCGTAGGCCACGGTCGCGTCGGGCGCGGGAAGGGGCCCACGCGCCGCCGCGAGCAGGGCGTCGGCCTCCTCGGCGTCACGCCCGGTCTCCGGCGCCCCCTCGCTCACCCGCCCCCCAGCGCCAGGCCCAGCTCCCACGCGGCGCGTTCGGCGTCGGCGAACGTCGTGTACAGCGGCGTGAACCCGAACCGCAGCAGGTCGGGCGGCCGTTGGTCGCCCACCACGCCGCGGCTCACCAGGAGCGCGTGCACCGCCTCGGCGTCGGGGCAGCGCACCGACACCTGGCTGCCGCGCCGCGCGTGCTCGATCGGCGTGATCGGGCCCGCGTCCACGCCCGGCGGCAGCTCGGCCGCCAGCCGCTCGATGAAGAAGTCGGTCAGCGCCAGGCTCTTGGCCCGCACCGCCGCCAGGTCCACGCCCTCCCAGACGCCGAGCGCCGACTCGAGCGCGAGCAGCGACAGGATCTCCGGCGTCCCCACCCGCCCCCTGGCCACGCCCGCCGCGGGCGTGTGGCGTGGCTCCATCGCGAAGGGGTCGGCGTGGGAGTTCCAGCCGGGTAGCGGCGAGTCGAAACGCTCCTGGTGCGCGGCGCGCAGATAGAGGAACGCGGGCGATCCCGGGCCGCCGTTCAGGTACTTGTAGGTGCAGCCGACCGCCAGGTCCACGCCCCACGCGTCCAGCTCGACGGGCAGCGCCCCCGCGCTGTGGCACAGGTCCCACACCGCGAGCGCGCCCGCGTCGTGCGCCGCGGCGGTGACCGCGGGCAGGTCGTACAGCTCGCCCGTGCGGTAGTCGACGTGGTTGGCCAGGACGGCCGCGGTGCGCGGGCCCGCCTCGGCGGGCATCCGCTCCACCGGCACGGGCCGCACGGCGTGGCCCGTCATCCGGCCCACGGAGGCCGCGACATAACCGTCGGTGGGGAAGGTCGCCGCGTCCACCAGGATCTCGTCCCGGTCGGGCCCGGCCAGGCGCACGGCGCCGACCAGCGCCTTGAACACGTTGACGCTCGTCGAGTCGCCGACCACGACCTGGCCAGGGGCCGCGCCCACGAGCGGCGCGATCAGCTCGCCGACCCGCTCGGGCGCCGTCCACCAGCCCGACTCGTTCCATGACCTGATGCGCAGCTCGCCCCACTCGCGGGCCAGCACGCCGGCAAGCCGCTCGGGGACGTCGCGCGGCAGGGCGCCCAGGGAGTTCCCGTCGAGGTAGACGGTGTCGTCGAGCACGAAACGCCCCCGCAGCGCCCGCAGCGGATCGGCCGCGTCCCGCGACGCCGCGGCGCCCCGCGCCTCAGACCTGGCCACGCGCGGTCCACAGCTCGGGGAACACCCAGCGGGCGGCCCGCTTCTCCAGCCACGCGACGCCGGGCGAGCCGCCCGTGCCCGTCTTGCCGCCCATCGCGCGGCGCGTGGCGGCCAGGTGGTCGTTGCGCCAGCGCCACACGAGCTCGGCCACCTCGGTCAGCGCCTCGCCGAGCCGCAGCAGCGCGCCGCCGTCGGGCCCGTCGTCGCCCGCCGCGTAGATCCGCTGCCACACCGCGGCCACCCCGTCGTGGGGCTCGTAACGCTGGGTCAGGTCCCGCTCGAGCACCTCCACGGGGATCCGCTCGCCACGGCGCGCGAGATGGGCCAGCACGTCGTCGTACAGGCTCGGCTCGCGCAGCGCCTTCTCCAGCTCCGCGTGGGCGCGTGGCGTCCCCTTGTGGGGCACGAGCAGGGACGCCGACTTGTCACCCAGCAGGAACTCCATCCGCCGGTACATCGCCGACTGGAACCCCGAGCCCTCGCCGAGCGCGGGGCGGTAGGCGTTGAACTGCCTCGGGGTCAGGTGCGCCAGCGGCTCCCACGACGCGTTCAGCGCGCGCATCTCGTGGGTCGAGCGGGCCAGCGCGGCCAGCGCGTCGGGCAGGCGGTCGGCGCGCAGTGCGTCGGCGGCGGTGCGCCACTCGTGCACGAGCACCGTGAACCACAGCTCCATGACCTGGGTGGTGACCAGGAACGCCATCTCGCCGGGGTCGTCCGTGAGCGGGTGCTGGAGGTGGGTGATCACGTCCGCGCGGACGTAGCTCTCGTAGGGGGTGGGGTGTTCCCCGAAATCCATGACCGGTTGCTGCGACATCGTTGTCTCCGTGGGCCGCTTGGTTCGCACGTCAGCGTACGTGCGGCAGGCGCGAGGCGCCCCGCGGGGGAGCGGGGCGCCTCGGGGGCCCTTCCGGGTCGTCAGGACAGCGTGTCGGCGGCGGTGGGCGAGCTGTCCCTGAGGAACGTCGCGCAGCGCTCGTACTCCTCCTGCTCGCCGATGGCCCCCGCCGCGCGGGCGAGGGCGTGCAGGGCGCGCAGAAAGCCCCTGTTGGGCTCGTGCTCGAACGGGACCGGGCCCTGGCCGCGCCAGCCGCTGCGCCGCAGGGCGTCGAGACCGCGGTGGTACCCGGTGCGGGCGAACGCGTAGGACTCGATGGTCCGGCCCTCGGCGAACGCGTCGTCCGCGAGCTGGGCCCAGGCGAGCGAGGAGGCCGGGTACTTCGCGGCCACCTCGGCCGGGGCCGTCCCGGCCGCGAGCAGCTCCCGGGGCTCGGGGTCGTCGGGCAGGTGGGTCGGGGGCGGGCCCCCGAGGAGATTCTCATGGATGGCCATGCGGACCAGTCTGCCGGTTCGCCGCGGAAAGGCCCCCCCGGGGCCGGGCCCCGGGTGCCGAGCGCGCTACTTCAGCCGGGTGCCCGTGGACCGCAGGTGGCCGCAGGCGGCGGTGACGCGCTCGGCCATCCCGGCCTCGGCGAGCTTGCCCCAGCTGCGCGGGTCATAGGTCTTCTTGTCGCCGACCTCGCCGTCCACCTTGAGCACGCCGTCGTAGTTCCGGAACATGTGGTCCGCGATCGGGCGGGTGAACGCGTACTGCGTGTCGGTGTCGAGGTTCATCTTGACCACGCCGTTCTCCAGCGCGGTGGCGATCTCCTCCTCGGTGGAGCCCGAGCCGCCGTGGAAGACGAAGTCGAACGGGCTCTCCTTGCCGAACTGCGCGCCCACGCCCTCCTGGAGGTCCTTCAGCAGGTCGGGGCGGAGAACGACATTGCCCGGCTTGTAGACGCCATGGACATTGCCGAACGAGGCGGCCAGCAGATAGCGGCCCTTGTCGCCCAGGCCCAGCGCCTCGGCGGTGCGGACCGCGTCCTCGACGGTGGTGTACAGCTTGTCGTTGATCTCGTGGCTGACGCCGTCCTCCTCGCCGCCGGTCGGGGTGATCTCCACCTCCAGAACGATCTTGGCCGCGGCGGCGCGGGCCAGCAGCTCCTCGGCGATCTCCAGGTTGTGCTTCAGGGTCTCGGCGGAGCCGTCCCACATGTGGGACTGGAAGAGGGGATTCTCACCGCGCGCGACGCGCTCCTCGGAGAGGGCGATCAGCGGGCGGACATAGCCGTCCAGCTTGTCCTTGGGACAGTGGTCGGTGTGCAGCGCGATGTTCACCGGGTACTTCTTGGCGACCACATGGGCGAACTCGGCCAGCCCGGTGGCGCCGGTGACCATGTCCTTCTGGTACTGCCCGCCCAGGAACTCGGCGCCTCCGGTGGAGATCTGGACGATGCCGTCGCTCTCCGCCTCGGCGAATCCACGCAGCGCCGCGTGGAGGGTCTGCGTCGAGGTGACGTTGATGGCCGGATAGGCGAACTTTCCTGCCTTCGCCCGGTCGAGCATCTCGTGGTAGACCTCGGGGGTCGCGATGGGCATCTGTCCGCTCCTTGGAGTGTGCGTTGCGTTCGACAGCCCGAATATCCTCCCAGACCTGCCCAGGGGCAGGGGCGAGCGCCCACAGTTTCACGTGAAACCACTACACGCTGTGACGGCCCCCGGGGCGGCCCTCAGGAGAGTCCCAGGTCCGCCAGGTCATAGGCCGGGAAGTATGGCAGCCCCGTCTCCGCCACCGCGGCGGCCGCGCCCCGGTCCACGATCACGGCCACGCCGACCACCTCGGCCCCGGCCGCGCGCAGCGCCTCCACGGCGGTGAGCACCGAGCCTCCCGTGGTGGAGGTGTCCTCGACGGCCAGCACCCGGCGTCCGGTCACCTCGGGCCCCTCGATGCGGCGTTGCAGGCCATGCACCTTGTCCGCCTTGCGGACCACGAACGCGTCCAGGCGGCTCCCGCGCGCCGCGGCGGCGTGCAGCATCGCCGTGGCCACGGGGTCGGCGCCCAGGGTGAGCCCGCCGACGGCGTCGTAGTCGAGCCCCGCGGTGAGGTCGAGCATCACCTGGCCGACCAGCGGCGCCGCCTCCGCGTCGAGGGAGATGCGGCGCAGATCGACGTACCAGTCCGCCTCCCGCCCCGAGGAGAGCACCACCCGGCCGTGCACCACGGCCTTCTCCTTGATCTGCCGCAGCAGCTCGTCTCGCACGCTCATGGCCCCCGACCCTATGCCAGGCCCTGGCGGGTCCAGGCCCAGCGGGTGGTGATCTCCAGCGGCTCGAGCTCGGTGACCAGCCGGGGGTGGGTGTTGAGCCCGTCGGGCGGCCCGGACTGGGGCTCGACGCACACCGCCTCCGCCGTCTCGTCGTAGATGACGGCCCAGGGCGTGCGGCTGGTGACGGACAGCTCGAGCTGCCCCGGCCAGGTGAGGGTGACGGAGACGCCGTCGGCCATGTGGAAGCAGTCGTCCCACGGGCCGGGGCGCGGCTCGACGCGGCGGCCCGTCGGCAGGTGGTCATCGCCGCGCTCCAACTGCGCATCGGCCGTGAAGTCCAGCGCGACGCCCGGCCCGTCGGGGGTGAGCCGCCGCAGGAACCACGGGTGCCAGCCCGCCTGGGCCGGGAACGAGGCGCCCAGCGTCTCCACGCCCAGCGTGAGCGTCACCCCGCCGCCGTCCTCGTCGAGCTCCACCAGCTGGGTGACGCGCCCGGGCCAGGGCCAGGGGTCGGTCAGCTCGCAGATCAGCGCGGCCGATGTGGGCCGCACGCCGACCGTGCGCCAGGGGCGACGCCTGACGGTCCCGTGGATGGCGTGCGGGGCACCGGCGAGCGGCATCTGATGAATCGTTCCGCCATTGCGGAAGCGGCCATCCCGCATCCGGCCGCACCAGGGGGCCATCACGAACGAGCCGTACCGCTCGCCCTGCCGCAGCACCTCGGTGCCGCCGATCACCAGGGAGGAGATCCGCCCGCCCTCGTCGGGCCGCAGCGTCAACTCGGTCCCGGCGGCGCGGAGTCGCACACCACGGTCGGTGTCATGAGTCGTCACCCTCCCGACGATAGAGGGTCACCCCGGGCCTCGCCCGCGCGGCCGTTCGACGAGCGCCACTTTCGGCGGGCGCCACTTTCGGCGGGCGCCACTTCCGGCGGGCGCCACGTCCGGGGGCGCCGTTCAGCGGCGGCGGCGCAGGGCGCGGGCCACGACGATGGCCGTCGCCACCGCGGCCGCCGCCGCGGGGGCCGCCCAGCGCAGCGTGGCCACGGGGACCGACGTGCGCCCAGGGGCGGGCTCGGGGGCGTAACGGCCGCGCGGCGGCGCGTGGTCCACCTCCTCCGCGCTGCGCCCGATCATCGTGCGGCGCGCGAAGTCCGCCTCGGGCTCGGGGGCCTCCTCCTCGACGCCGGGGTCGAGCGTGGGCGGCGGGATGTCGAGGTCGGCGGGCTCCGCCACGGAGTCCGGCGGGGGCGGGATGCCGGGGATGGCGCGCTCGTTGTCGCCAGGCTCGCCGATGCCGCCGGGCACCGGGGGCCCGCCCTCGGCGGCCGCCCCCTCGGCGGCCGACTCGGCGGCCAGCGCCACCTCGTCGGCGAGCGCCTCGGCGAAACGATCCAGCAGGCGCCGCCCCGCCGCCTCGCGCTGCTGCGGCTCGAACTCGTCGAGGCGGCCCTTGGCCTCCACCGCCCCGCCGAACGCCAGCACCGTCCCCGTGCCGTCGTCCGACGGCCTGGGCACGACGGTCAGCAGCAGCGTCGCCGAGCCGGTGCCGCGGGCCTCGTGGCCCTGCGCCTCGACCGCGAACCCCTCGCCGCGCGGGATGACCGTGAGCCCGCCGCGATAGGTGAGGGAGGAGGAGCCGATCCGCAGCCGCAGCCGCCCGGCGGGGGCCAGGGGGTCGCCCTCGGGGTCGAGCCGGAGCCCGGGCACGCAGCGGGCCGCCCGCTCGGGCTCGCCGAGCGCCCTCGCCACGGCGGCGATGTCACAGGGCAGGAAGACCTCGTGCTCCATGGCGCGGAGCCTACCCACTGCCCGGCGCATAAGGCATGCGGAAGGACACCGAGCCCCGGCTGTCGAGCCGCACGGCCGACCGGGCGCCCGAGCGGCGGATCAGGCCAGCGGCGACCGTGCCCCGAAGGCGCCGGAAGGACGGTCGAGCGCCTCGAGCACCCCCGCGCCCCCGCCGCCCGCCCACAGGACCGTCACCTCGGCGCCCGCCAGGCCATGGCGCTCCCGCGCCTCCCCCACCACCTCGTCCTCGGCGGCCCGCTCGAGCGGCCCCACCGCCGCCGCGCACGCCACCAGCACGCCGATCACGGCGGCGTTCAGCAGGAAGAGGCGCCGCCTGGCCCGCCGCGACAGGTCGCCGCGGAAGAGCCACAGCACCACCACGGCCCCGGCCAGGGCGTTGACGACGCCGGTGGCGAGCGCGGCGTTCATCTGGCCGAGCAGCGGGAGCAGGATGAACGGGAACGCCAGGCCGCCGAGCAGCGCCCCGACGTAGTCGGCCGCTGACAGGTCGGCCACGGCCCGGTCGGCGTCCTGCTCCCTGATGCGCTGGATCAGCGTCATCAGCAGCGGCATCTCCGCGCCGATCAGCACGCCGATGGCGAGCGAGCACGCGACCAGTAACGGGCGCGCGTCGCCGAAGAGCAGGAAGCACAGGTGGAGAAGCGTCGCCGAGCAGCCGCCGATGAGCGCGAGCAGCGCCTCGATCAGCCCGAAGTTGACCGAAGGGCGCACCCGGAGCCGCTTGGCGCCCAGCGAGCCGATGCCCATGGCGAAGACCATGAGCGAGAGCACGACGGACGTATAGGTGACGGTCTCCCCGACCAGGTAGTCCGCGAGGGCGATCAGCTCGAGCTCGTAGACCAGGCCGCAGGCGGCGCAGACGAAGACGGCGGCGAGAACCAGAAAGCGCCCGATCCCCGCCGACACGGGGAGCCCTACGGCCGCCGGACGCGCGGCAGTTGGGCTCTCCGCTTCGGGCGTGTCGATCATGAACCGAACGTTACGTCACACCTCGGGTTCGCCCTGTCACCCACAGGAGTGTACTTTCGGTCGTCGGTCACCGCGAAGACCCGCGTTCTCGTGGTCACCAGGCGGAGCTCCTGGGGATAGGAGTGCCAGGTCCGCCAGTGCACCTGGTCGTCCTTGCGCTGGGCGAGCAGCGCGGTGAAGGCGTTGGGCTCGCCGGGGAAGAGGGCCGCGAGGCCGTGCGGGTGCTCCGCGACGAGGGCGAGCAACTCCTGGGCGCGGCCCGCGAACGAGCCGGCGCTCATGCTCTCGACGCGGGCGGCGAACTCGTACTCGAAGTTCCCCAGGCGCTTGGACACCCCCAGCGGCAGCGGGGTGTTGCTGCCGGGGATGCAGGCGACGGTCTCCGAGCACGTGCCGTCGCGGCGGTCGAGCAGCACCTGGTGCGAGGCGCCGAGCACGCGCAACTGCACGTTGGCGCCGTCGAGTCCCAGGTCGAGGGTGGCGAGCGACGGCAGCGGCTCCCGGCCCAGGGCCCAGGCGAGATCGCTCGCTCGCGTGTCGGTGAAGGCGGTGTGGATCGTGGTGAGCATGGGTCGGCTCCCGCATGCGCGCAGTTGAGGGGCGGCGCCGCCGACCCTCCGGAGACAACGGGACCACCGAATCACGTAACACGCCGCCGCCACAGCGTTTTTACCCAACTTGGCCAGGTTTCCATCCGGTCGGGGACAGGGTGGGTCAGGTGTTCACCCAGGGGTCGCCCGCAATGCGAACACTTATGCCCGATCAACGCGCGGAGACTCGACGGAACGTCCCCTTACGTCCCGTTAAAAACCGAAATGCTGATCACGGCTCTGCGTTCTTCACATCTCGGCTGCACAACGGTCACTGTGGCGCACTTGTTCCCGCACGCGTCTGTGAGGAAGCTCTCGGCAACTTCACACGAATCGGAAGGGCCCGTTAGATGACGCGAATCGGCAGAACGTCGAGGTTCGTCGCGGCCATGCTGGGGGGCGTACTCGTCCTCTCCGCGTGCGGTGGCGACGATGACGACGACGGCGGCGAGGAGAACCAGAGCGGCGGCACCGGTGGCACCGTCACCTACGGAATGGCCCAGCCGTTCCAGGCATACAACAACACCACCGCCTCGGCCAACACGGTGGCCAACGGCCAGGTGACGCAGCAGGTCACCTCCGGATTCTGGACGTTCGGCAACGAGGACGGCCAGCTGATAGAGAACACCGAGTTCGGGACGTACGAGCGGACCAGCGAGGACCCGTTGACGGTGGATTACACCATCAACGAGGAAGCCGTGTGGTCCGACGGCGAGTCCATCGACTGCGACGACATCCTGCTGTGGTGGACCGCGCAGAGCGGCGCCCTCGACGGGCTGTTCTCCGCGGTCGGCACGCAGGGCGTCGAGGACACCACGAAGCCCGAGTGCGAGCCGGGCGACAAGGCGTTCCAGCTCGTCTACGACACGCCGTTCGCGGACTGGATCTACAACGGTCCCGGGCACGGCAACAACACCATGCTGCCCGCGCACGTGGTGGCCGAGCAGGGCGGGCTGAGCTCCGAGGAGTTCCTCGCGGCGCTCAGGGACGACGACGCCGAAGCGCTCCAGGAGGCGGCGGCGTTCTTCAACGAGGGCTGGTCCATCGACGGCGCCCTGCCCGACCCGGCGCTGATCCCCTCGTCGGGCCCCTACGTCATCACCGGCTACGAGGCCGAGCAGTCCGTCACCCTGACGCGCAACGAGAACTACTGGGGTGAGCCGGGCGCCGCCGACACGATCGTGTTCCGCACGATCGCCGAGGAGGAGCAGGTCGCGGCCCTCCAGAACGGCGAGGTGGACATCATCGAGCCGCAGCCCACCGTCGACCTGGCGAACCAGATCACCGGCGCCTCGAACATCGAGTCGCAGGTCGCCGAGGAATACACCTACGAGCACCTCGACTTCAACTTCAACGAGGGCCCGTTCTCCGACTCGCTCCCGCTGCGCCAGGCGTTCGCCCTGTGCGTGCCGCGCGAGACCCTGGTGACCAACCTGATCCAGCCGGTCGTCCCCGACGCCACCGTCAAGGACGTCAGGAACATCGCGCCCTGGGACCCGGGCTACGACATCGCGATCGAGGCGTCGTCCGACTCGCTCGAGGAGCTGGGCACCCAGGACATCGAGGCCGCCCGCGCGATCCTCGAGGCCGAGGACGCGATCGGCACCGAGATCACGTTCTCCACGCTGGACAACCAGCGGCGCAACGACGCGGGCCAGCTGATCACGGCCGCCTGTGAGGAGGCCGGGTTCGAGATCGAGTTCACCGCCGAGCTGGACTTCTTCGACAGCCGCCTGCCCGAGAACCGCTGGGACGTCGCCATGTTCGCGTGGTCGGGCTCGCCCTCGGTCGCCGGCTGGAACTCCACCTACCGCACGGTCGGCGAGTGCTCCCCGACCGGCAAGGGCAACAACAACGGGTGCTACTCGAGCGAGGCGATGGACACCCTGCTCGACGAGATCCTGGTGACCTCCGACCTGGACGAGATCAACCGGATCGCCGGTGAGGTCGAGGCCCTGGCGTGGGAGGACCTGGTGACGATTCCGCTGTACCAGCACCCGGGCATCACCGCCTGGAACCCCGCTGTGCAGAACGTGCTGCCGAACCCCTCGCAGAACGGCATCACCTGGAACGCCGACACCTGGTCGAGAAGCTGACCGAAGGCGCGCTCCGGCCCGCCGCTCGGCGGGCCTGGTCGCCCATGGCTCAGGTCCACGGAACGGCAGAGCACCACTGAACGGCATCGCCCGTTCACGGGGCCGGGGGTCGCCCAGACCCCCGGCCCCGCCTGCTGTCGTCCGGGCCGGCTCCCCCCACCGATCCCTGCTGCCCCGCCCACCGTCCGAACCTCCCTGATGCACCAGGAGTTGCGCCATGCTCGCCTTCATCGTGCGGCGACTCTTCGTCTCGATCTGGGTCTTCCTCGCCGCCTCGGTGGTGATCTTCTTCCTCGCGGTCAACGTGCGTGACCCGCTGTCCGAGGCCCGGCAGCTGCCGGGCCCCGCCCAGGAGTCGGCCATGGCCGAGATCACCGAGCGGATGCACCTGGACGAGCCGACGATCGTCCGTTATTTCCTCTGGCTCGCCGACGTGCTCACCGGCGACCTCGGCGTCAACCGCCAGGGCCAGGATGTCAACGCCATGCTGGAGGGCGCGTTCACCGCGACGCTCCAGCTCGTCACCGGCGCCACCGTGCTCGCCATCGTCGTCGGCATCACCATCGGCGTCGTCTCGGCGCTGCGGCAGTACACCGCGCTCGATCAGACGGTGACCTTCGTCGCGTTCATCTGCTTCTCGCTCCCGGTCTTCTGGATCGGCACGCTGCTCAAGCAGTTCCTCGCCCTCGACTTCAACGACTGGCTCGCCGACCCCACGATCTCGCCGGTGTTCATCGGCGGTATCGCGCTGCTGACCGGCATGGCGTGCGCGTCGATCATCCTCGGCGACCGCAGGACGCGGCTGATCTCCTTCGCCGCCTCCGCCGCCGCCATGGCCACGCTGCTCGCCGTGCTGTCCGCCACCGAGTGGTTCACCGACCCCGGGCTCGGCCCCTTCGTGGTCGCGCTCTCGGCCGCCGCGGGCGCCATCGGCTTCACGACGCTCGTGCGCGGCCTCGAGTGGCAACGCCCGCTCCAGGCCGCCCTGATGACCGCGGGCGTCGGCGTGGTCGCCATGTTCGCCCTCGACCCGGTCCTCGACGACCCCGACGTGCTGACCATCGGCGGCCTCGCCGTGCTGACCGCGGCCGTGAGCGCGGGCATCGGCTGGTACTGGGGCGGCGACCTCTACCGGCAGGCCGCCATCCCGTCCGCCGTCCTCACCGGCCTGTTCACCGGCGCGGTCATCTTCACCGACCGCATGCTGATGAACTTCGACAACTACTCCGCCTCCGTCGGCGGCCGCCCCATCTCCACCGTGGGCGCGGAGACCCCCAACTACGAGGGCACGTTCTGGGAGAGCGGCCTCGACTCGTTCGGCCACCTGGCGCTGCCCACCCTGGCCCTGGTGCTGCTCTCCCTGGCGAGCTACACGCGTTACACGCGCGCCAGCATGCTCGAGGTCATGAACCAGGACTATGTCCGCACCGCGCGGGCCAAGGGCCTGAGCGAGCGGGCCGTGGTCACGCGGCACGTCCTGCGCAACGGCCTCATCCCCATCACCACCCTGGTCGCCTACGACATCGGCGCCATCCTGGGCGGCGCGGTGGTGACCGAGCAGGTCTTCGGCTGGTCGGCGATGGGCTCGCTGCTCTTCACCGGCATCGAACAGGGCGACCCGATGCCGATCATGGCGTTCTTCCTGGTCACCGGCGGCGCGGTGGTCGTCTTCAACATGCTGGCCGACATCGCCTACGCGTTCGTCGATCCCCGCATCCGGCTGTCGTAGAGGAGCTGACCGGTCATGACACAGAATCCGCCGGCGTCCGCGCCGGAGAAGGGCCCCGCGAAGGACCCCGCGAAGGACCCCGCCACGGCAGGGGCCCGACCACCGGGGGCGGCCGACGCCGCCCAGGGCATGGCGGTGGTGGCCCGCTCCCAGGGCCAGCTGGTCCGCCGCCGCTTCCTCCGGCACCGCGGCGCCCTCGCCGGGATGCTGCTGCTGTTCTTCGTGGTGGCGCTCGCGGTCACCTCGATCGGCGCGGGCCCCCTGCCCGGCTGGTGGGACAAGGACCCCACCACCACGGGCAACGTCGTGGGCAACGGCGACCCGACGCTCTCCGTGCTCCCCGACCTCCTCGGCGGGGGCGGCGTCCACCTCGGTGAACACCCCTTCGGCCAGGACAACATAGGCCGCGACTACTTCGCCCTCACCATGCGCGGCACCCAGGTGTCGCTGCTGATCGCCATCATCGTCGGCCTGGTCGCCACGCTCGTCGGCACCGTGATCGGCGCCGCGGCCGGGTACTTCCGCGGCTGGATCGAGGCCGTGCTGATGCGGGTGACCGACGTGGTCATCGCCATCCCCACCCTGCTGATCGCGGGCCTGATCGGCGTCATCATCGCGGACAAGGGCGTGGTCCTCTTCGCCCTCTTCCTCGGCCTGGTGGCGTGGACGCAGATCGCCCGCCTGGTGCGCGGCGAGGTGCTGTCGCTGCGCGAGAAGGAGTTCGTGGAGGCGGCCCGTTCGGTCGGCACCTCGTCCCGCCGGATCATCTTCAAGCACATCCTGCCGAACACGGTCGGCATCATCATCGTGGCCGCCACGCTCACGATCGCGAGCGCGGTGCTCCTGGAGTCGGCGCTCTCGTTCGTCGGCCTCGGCGTGCAGCCGCCCGACACGTCGCTCGGCCGGCTGATCACCGAGTACCGGAGCGCGCTGACCGTCAGGCCGTGGCTGTTCTACTGGCCAGGCCTGTTCATCGTCGCCATCGCGCTCTCGGTGAACTTCATCGGCGACGGCCTGCGCGACGCCTTCGACCCCCGACAGACCCGGGTGCGTGACTGATGTCCCTTCCCCCTGCCACCCCCTCGGTGCCGTCGCCGTCCTCGCCGCTCGACGCCGCGGTCACCGACGCCGCCGATGAGGTCCACACCGCCAGGACGCTGGCCGACTCGAGCCCGCCCACCGACGAGGAGATCCTGACCGTCGAGAACCTGACGGTCGAGTTCCCCACCGACGACGGCCTGGTCAAGGCCGTCCGCGGCGTCGACTACACGCTGCACGCCCGCGAAGTGCTCGGCATCGTGGGCGAGTCGGGCTCGGGCAAGTCGGTCTCCTCGATGGCCGTGATGGGCCTGCTGCCCAAGAACGCCAGGGTGCGCGGCTCCATCCGCTACCGCGGCCAGGACCTGCTGACGCTGCGCCCGAGGGAGCAGCGCTCGCTGCGCGGCCGGAAGATCGCCATGGTCTTCCAGGACCCGATGACGTCGCTCAACCCGGTCCGCAGCGTCGGCGACCAGCTCGCCGAGGCCGTTCTCGCCCACCAGCTGGTGCCGCGCAAGAAGGCCCTCGAGCGGGCGCGGGAGATGCTCGAGCTCGTCGGCATCCCGCAGGCGGGCAAGCGGCTGCGGGCCTACCCCCACGAGTTCTCCGGCGGGATGCGCCAGCGCGTGATGATCGCGATGGCCATCATCAACGACCCGGACATCATCATCGCCGACGAGCCCACCACCGCGCTCGACGTGACCGTCCAGGCGCAGATCCTGGAGAAGCTCCTCGAGGTCAAGGACACGGTCAACGCCGCGATCCTGCTGATCACCCACGACCTCGGCGTCATCGCGGGCATGGCCCACCGCACGCTCGTGATGTACGCGGGCAAGCCCGTGGAGATCGGCGCGACGGACCAGGTGTTCTACGAGCCGCGCATGCCGTACACCGCGGGCCTGCTCGGCTCCATCCCCTCCCTCGAGGGCGAGCGTGACGCGCGCCTGCGGCCCATCGTCGGCACCCCGCCCTCGCTGATCCACCTGCCGCCGGGCTGCCCGTTCTCGCCGCGCTGCCCGCTGGCGAGCGACATCTGCCGCGAGGACGAACCCGCCGTCACCGACACCGGCGACGGACACCACGCCGCCTGCCACCACAGCGACAAGCTGGCCGAGGCGGCGGACGCCACCGCGTTCTTCAAGGAGGGCCGATGACCACGCCGAGCGAGCCGACCGCTCTCGAGAAGGACACGGCGGACGGCGGATCCGACGAGCTGCTGAGCGTCTCCGACCTGGTCGTCAACTTCCCCGTCAGGGGCGGCGGCCTGATCCGCAGGATCACGGGACAGGTCCAGGCCGTCAGCGGCGTCTCGTTCGGCGTGGGCCGGGGCGAGACGCTCGGCGTGGTGGGCGAGTCGGGCTGCGGCAAGTCCACCACGGGCCGGGCCGTCCTCCAGCTGATCAAGCCCACCTCGGGCTCGGTCCGCTTCGAGGGCCGGGAGATCACCACGCTCACCGGCAACGCGCTGCGCCAGGTGCAGCGCAGCGCGGGCATGGTGTTCCAGGACCCGTACGCGTCGCTCAACCCCAAGCTGCCGGTCAACGACATCGTCGCCGAGCCGCTCAAGGTGGCGGGCCGCTGGCGTTCGGGCGGCAAGGAGCGGGTGGCCGAGCTGCTCGAGCTGGTCGGCCTCAGCCCCGAGCACGGCAACCGCTACCCGCACGAGTTCTCGGGCGGCCAGCGGCAGCGCATCGGCATCGCCCGCGCGCTGGCCCTCGAGCCGCGGCTGCTCGTGCTCGACGAGCCGGTCTCGGCGCTCGACGTCTCCGTGCAGGCGGGCATCGTCAACCTGCTCGAGGACCTCCAGGACCGGCTCCGCGTCGCCTATGTCTTCATCGCGCACGACCTGTCGGTGGTCCGCCACATCTCCGACCGCGTCGCCGTGATGTACCTGGGCCGGATCGTGGAGACGGGCACGCGCGAGGACGTGTACGAGCGGCCCTCGCACCCGTACACGCAGGCGCTGCTCTCCGCCGCGCCGCTGGCCGACCCCAGGAAGGAGCGCGCCAGGAAGCGGACGGTGCTGACCGGGGACGTGCCGAGCCCGCTCGACCCGCCGAGCGGCTGCCGTTTCCGCACCCGGTGCTGGAAGGCGCAGGACATCTGCGCGACCGAGGTGCCCGAGCTGGTCGACCGCGGCTCGGGGCACCCGGTGGCGTGCCACTTCGCGGAGGACCAGGCGGTCATCCCGGAGACGGTGTAGGGGGGAGGGACGGCGTAGCGGGGGCGCGGCCCCGGGCCCCCGTGCGCCCGGGGCCGCCGTCCAGGGCGCACCCCTCTCAACCGGGCGGCAGCGGCCTGTGGTTGAGGATGGCCTGCTGCGTGCCGCGCAGCCTGGGCCCCGGCAGCAGGCCGTGGTCCACCAGGCGGCGGTTGGCGCGCTGGTAGACCGCGAGCGCGGCGCTGCTGTCCCCCGCCTCGTGCAGCGCCCGCATGAGCAGCTGGTAGGCCGACTCGTCGGTGGGGTGGCCCACCAGGTGCTGGCGCAGCAGGTCCTGCGCGCGGGCGTGCCGACCGACCCCGAGCGACAGCTCGGCGAGCTGGAGCGTCGCGCGCCGTCTGTGCCCGTTCATCCGCTCCACCCAGCTCTCCAGCACCGGGCCATGGGTGAGCCCGCTGAGCGCGGGCCCGTGCCACAGGGCGAGCGCCCGCCCGAGCAGCTCCTCCCGCTCCCCCGGCGACCCCGCGTTCTCGGCGCGGTCGAGCAGGTCGAGGAACGCGTCGGAGTCCAGGAGCGCGCCGGGCAGCGCCAGCTCGTACGAGCCGGGCAGCGTGCGGACCGCGCCGCCGCCGAACCTGCGGCGCAGGAGTCCGATGTAGCCGCGGATGTTGGCGACCGCGGACTCGGGGCGGCGGTCCCCCCACAGCTCGGCCGCGATCCGCTCCAGCGTGACCGGCCCGTCGGCGACCAGCAGAAGGGCGAGCAACGCGCTCGGCTTGGGCCACATCGGCCGCAGCGGCGCGCCCTCGTCCCGGTCGAACGAGAACAGCCCGAGCAGCCGGAACGTGGTGGCGGGCGCCGGCGCGAGTGTGAGTGACACGGACACGAGACATCACCGTTCCCAGGAACCTGCGGGGAGGGAGGAGGGAGCCGATCATGCCGAAGGTCCCTGAGCGGAATCTTGACGGAAGCTGACACGGCGATCGGCGCCCCGGTCGACGGGCCGGGGCCCTCACCGCGCGCTGATCCGGCGATTGGCGCGGCGTCCCCAGGGGTGAACGCCGTCGCGGGCTTGTTCCTTAGCGGTATATAACCGAACTTCTTCGGGGGATGTCGGTGGGACTTCCAGGGGATGGGACGAGCTGAAAGATGGTTGACATACGGCTGCTCGGTGCCGTTGAACTCCGGGCACCAGACGGCAGCAGGTTCGAGCTGGGGCCGCCCCAGCAGCGGTGCGTGCTCGCGCTGCTCGCCATGACGCCGGGGCGTCCGGTGACGACGGAGACCCTGATCGACCGGGTCTGGCCTTCGGATCCCCCGGCGAACGCGAGGGACGCGCTGTACACGTACGTCTCCCGGCTGCGCCGGGTGCTCGGGCGCGCGGGGGGCGGCGCGGGGGCACCGGCGGTGCGCCGGAGCGCGGGGGGCTATCTGCTGGACATCCCGCAGGACCGCATCGACCTGCACCGCTCACGCGGCCTGGTCAGGCGGGCGCGGGAGGCGCGTGCCGCGGCCGTGGGGGCGGCCGGGACGCGGCGGGCGGCCGAGCTGCTCGGCGAGGCCGCGGCGCTGTGGCACGGAACGCCGCTCGCCGGGCTCAAGGGGGAGTGGGCGGGGCGCGCGCGGATCGGGCTCGAACGCGAGCTGGTGACGCTGCTGACCGACCGCTTCGCCATGGAGCTGCGGCTCGGGGGGCACGCCGAGGCGGTCGGGCCGCTGTCCGCCGCGGTGCTCGACCACCCGCTGGCCGAGCCGCTCGTCGAGCAGCTGATGACCGCGCTCTACCGGTCGGGGCGGCAGGCGGACGCGCTGGCGGCGTACGCGCGCGCCCGGCAGCAGCTGAGCGAGGACCTGGGCGAGGAGCCGGGGCGCGCGCTGCGGGAGCTGCACGAGCGCATCCTGCGCCGCGACCCCGCGCTCGACCCGCCCGCGCCGCAGGGCGCGGCCCAGGGCGCGCCCCCGGGCGCGCCGGAGGTGCCGCGCGCCCCCGTGCGGCCCAGCCAACTGCCGCCCGACCTGCCCGCGTTCACCGGAAGGCACGAGGCGCTGGCGCGCCTCGG
Organism: Streptomyces radicis; assembly: GCF_003626575.1. GTDB lineage: Bacteria > Actinomycetota > Actinomycetes > Streptomycetales > Streptomycetaceae > Streptomyces > Streptomyces radicis. Next base: position 171,666 of record NZ_RBDY01000002.1, read on the forward strand.
CGGGCTGCTCCCGCGCGAGGGCGGCGGCCCGCGGGCGGCGGCCGTCGCGACGATCAACGGCACCGCGGGCATCGGCAAGACGGCGTTCGCGGTGCACTGGGCGCACCAGGTGGCGGAGCACTTCCCGGACGGGCAGCTCTATGTGGACCTGCGCGGCTTCGCCCGCGCGCAGGAGCCGCTCGACCCGTCGGACGCGCTGCGCGGCTTCCTGTCCGCCCTCGAGGTGCCGCCGCGGCGCGTGCCGCCCGACGTCGACGGACAGGCCGCGCTGTACCGCAGCGCCCTGGCGGACAAGCGGATGCTGGTCGTCCTCGACAACGCCAGGGACGCCGAGCAGGTCCGCCCGCTGCTGCCGGGATCGCCCGGCAGCCTCACCGTGGTGACCAGCAGGAACCGCCTGCTCGGCCTCGTCGCGTCGCTGGGCGCGCGGCCGCTCGGGCTCGACCTGTTCACGCGGGACGAGGCGTGGCAGATGCTCGCCGACCGCCTCGGACCCGAGCGGGTCGCGGCCGAGGCGGCGGCGGTGGACGCGATCATCGCGCGCTGCGCCCGGCTGCCGCTCGCGCTCGCCGTGGTGGCGGCCCAGGCCGCGGCGGCGCCCGAGCGCCCCCTGGCCGAGCTGGTCGAGGGGCTCGCCTCGTCGGAAACGCTCGACGCCTTCGCGGGGGAGGCGAACGACGCGGTCACCGACCTGCGCGCCCTGTTCTCATGGTCCTACCGGGCGCTGAGCCCGCCCGCCGCGCGCCTGTTCCGGCTCGTCGGGCTGCACCCGGGGCCCGACCTCGGCGTCGCGTCGGCCGCCGCCCTGACCGGTCTCACGCCCCGGCACACCAGGGCGCTGCTCGGCGAGCTCGCCAGGGCCCAGCTGGTCACCGAGCGGAGCGGCGGGCGTTACACGCTGCACGACCTGCTGCGCGCCTACGCCGCCGAGCTGACGGCGCGCCATGACGGCGCGCCCGCGAGGCGCGCGGCCACGCGCCGGGTGCTCGACCACTATCTGCACTCCGCGCACCGGGCGTTCATGCGGTTCACGCCCCAGTGGCGGCAGCAGCCGGGGCTCGGGCCGCCGCCCGCGGGCGTCGAGGGGGAGACGTTCGCCGACGAGGCCGAGGCGCTGGCCTGGGTCACCACCGAGCGCGCGACGCTGATCGCGGCGGTGGAACGGGCGGCCGCCGACGGGTTCGACCGGCATGCCTGCGGACTGGCCTGGGCCATCGCCGGGTTCCTCGACCGGCAGGGCAGCTGGCACAGCCTGGCCGCCGTGCAGGACATCGCGTTCGCCTCGGCGCTGCGCCTCGGCGACCTGGCGGAGCAGGGCCGCGCGCTGTCGAGCAAGGCCAGGCTCGCGGCCCGGCTCATGCGCTACGACGAGGCCCTCGGCCTGCTGCGGGACGCGCTCGACCTGTTCGAGGCGGTCGGGGACGGGCACGGCCAGGCCGAGACGTTCCAGCACATCGGGTTCGTCCTGGAGAACTCGGGCCGACTGGCCGAGGCCCTCGACGCGGTGCACCGCGCCCGCGAGCTCCACGAGGGCCTGGCGAACGACCGGGGCGTCGCCCGGGCGCTCAACGTGATCGGCTGGCTGCTCGGCCTCCAGGGCAAGCACGAGGAGGGCCTCGGCCACTGCCAGGAGGCGCTGTCGCTCCAGGAGGACCAGGACGACCCGCTCGGCCTCGCGGCCACCCTGGACAGCCTCGGCTACATCCACCACCACCTCGGCGCCTGGGACGAGGCGGCGCACAGCTTCAAGCGGGCCCTGGCCGTGCTGCGCGGCCCGGTCCTCGGCGAGCGCATGCTGGAGTGCATCGTGCTGCTCCGCCTCGGCGACACCTACCGGGCGATCGGCGACACGGACGCGGCGCGTGAGGCGTGGCTCGCGACGCTGCGCATCGCGGAGGACCTCGGCAGCTCCGAGGCGGACGAGGCGCTGGAGAGGCTGCGGGAGCTGGCGGAGGCCCCTGCCCCGCGCGGGCCCTGAGGAAGCGTCCGGCGCCGTGGACCGCCACGGCGCCGGACGCGGGTCACCCGGCCCGCTCGGGCCCGCCGAGCAGCTCGTCGACGCGGGCGACCTTGGCGGTCAGCCCGTCGGTGACGCCGTCGCGGATGTCCGCCTTGAGCACGACGCTCACGCGGCTCGCGCGGGCCTTGACCGCGTCGACCGCGCGCTTGACGACGTCCATGACCTCGTCCCACTCGCCCTCGACGCTCGTGAACATCGCGTCGGTGCGGTGCGGCAGCCCGCTCTCGCGGACCACGCGCACCGCCTCGGCGACGTCCTCGCCGACGTCCTCGCCCGTGCCGATGGGCGTGACGGAGAACGCGACGATCACGACGCGTCCCTGGGGTCCCCGTCGCCGTCGGCGCTCCCTTCGGCGCCCCTGTCGGCGCTTCCGTCGGCGCTCCCTTCGGCCGCGCCGTTCGCGCCCGGCTCCGGCTCCTCGTCCTTCTCGAGCCCGAACCGCTCGACCAGCCACTTGTCGAACTCGCCCGCCGCGCGCACCCAGCTGACCACCGACGCCACGAAGTGGTCGAAGGCGACCCCCGCGCCGAGCAGCAGGTGGAAGTCGCCGATCAGGCGAACCGTTCCGTCATCGCTGGTGTGCGTGTAGACCTTGGGCCAGAGCGTCGAGTGGTTCCACTCGTCGACGGCCTGGAGCAGCCGCGGCTTGTCGTCGATGGAGTGCGGCCTGTCGTAGAACGTCCTGACCGTCAGGACGCGCTGGCGCTCCTCGCCACGGAACATGAAGTAGACGCGATGGTGCTTCCACGGGGCGACCAGGTCGCCCTCCTTGTCCACCACGTGCTTGAGCTTCATGCGGTCGAGCAGCTGCTTGACCAGCTCCTGGTTCGGCATGATCGGGCCCGTGGGCCTGCCCGCCTGCTGCGGCGGGCCCTTTCGCTCCGGCTTGCCGCCGAAGTTCGGGATCGCGGACGGATCGACAGACACGGGGGGTCCCTTCGTCAGGCGCGCGGGGCAGGGCAGGCTTCTCATCCTCTCCCATGCCCACCCCGGTCGGGCAACCGGACCGGGGTGGGCACGTCACGCTCACCGAGCGGTCACCCAGCGCGTTCCACGGGCTCGATCGTCAGCCCGCCGTCCAGGTCGGCGTCCACGCGCACGGTGTCGCCGTCCCTGATCTCGCCCGCCAGGATCCTGCGGGCCAGCGGGTCACCGATGGCCGTCTGCACCAGGCGCCGCAGCGGCCTGGCGCCGTACGCCGGGTCGTTCCCCTCGGCGGCCAGCCACTCGAGCGCCAGCGCGGTGACGTCGAGCGTGAGCCGCCGTTCGGCCAGCCGCCGCTGGAGCGAGTCCAGCTGGAGCCCGGCGATGCGCCCGAGCTCGGCGCCGGTGAGCGCGTGGAAGACCACGATGTCGTCGAGGCGGTTGAGGAACTCGGGCCTGAACGCCGCCCGCACCGCCGCGAGCACCTCCTCACGCTGCTCCTCGGGCTTGGCCAGCGGGTCGATCAGGTGCTGGCTGCCCAGGTTGGAGGTGAGGACGAGGATGGTGTTGCGGAAGTCGACCGTGCGGCCCTGCCCGTCGGTCAGCCGGCCGTCGTCGAGCACCTGGAGCAGGATGTCGAAGACCTCGTGGTGCGCCTTCTCCACCTCGTCGAGCAGCACGACCGTGTAAGGGCGGCGGCGGACGGCCTCGGTGAGCTGGCCGCCCTCCTCGTACCCCACGTAGCCGGGGGGCGCGCCGACGAGCCGGGCGACCGAGTGCTTCTCGCCGTACTCGCTCATGTCGATGCGGACCATGGCCCGCTCGTCGTCGAAGAGGAAGTCGGCCAGCGCCTTGGCCAGCTCGGTCTTGCCGACGCCGGTCGGCCCGAGGAACAGGAACGAGCCCGTCGGCCGGTCCGGGTCCGCGATGCCCGCGCGGCTGCGGCGCACCGCGTCGGAGACGGCGCGCACGGCCTCGTCCTGCCCGATCAGCCGCCGCCCCAGCTCGTCCTCCATGCGCAGCAGCTTCTCGGTCTCGCCCTCGAGCAGCCGCCCCGCGGGGATGCCGGTCCAGGACGAGACGACGTCGGCGATGTCGTCGGGGCCGACCTCCTCCTTGACCATCGTGTCCCGCTTGGCCTCCTGCTCGGCCTCGGACGCCTCGGCCAGCTCGCGCTCCAGGGCGGGGATCTCGCCGTAGAGCACCTTGGACGCGGCCTCGAAGTCGCCGTCGCGCTGGGCGCGTTCGGCCACGCCGCGCGCCTCGTCGAGGCGCTCCTTCAGCTCGCCGACCCGGTTGAGCCCCTGCTTCTCCTTCTCCCAGCGCGCGGTCAGCCCGCGCAGCTCCTCCTCGCGGTCGGCCAGCTCGCGGCGCAGCCGCTCCAGGCGCTCGCGCGAGGAGACGTCGGACTCGTTGGCCAGGGCCAGCTCCTCCATCCGCAGCCGGTCGACCGAGCGCTGGAGCTCGTCGATCTCGACGGGCGACGAGTCGATCTCCATCCGCAGCCGGGACGCGGCCTCGTCGACCAGGTCGATGGCCTTGTCCGGCAGGAAGCGTGAGGTGATGTAACGGTCGGAGAGCGCCGCCGCCGCCACCAGCGCGCCATCGGCGATCACGACCTTGTGGTGCGCCTCGTACCGGCCCTTGAGCCCCCGCAGGATCGCGATGGAGTCCTCGACGGTCGGCTCGGCGACCAGCACCTGCTGGAAACGGCGTTCCAGCGCGGCGTCCTTCTCGATCCGCTCGCGGTACTCGTCGAGCGTGGTCGCGCCCACCATGCGCAGCTCGCCGCGGGCCAGCATGGGCTTGAGCATGTTCCCGGCGTCCATCGCGGAGTCGCCGCCCGCGCCCGCGCCGACGACGGTGTGCAGCTCGTCGATGAACGTGATGACCCGGCCCGCGCTGTCCTTGATCTCGGCCAGCACGGCCTTGAGCCGCTCCTCGAACTCGCCCCGGTACTTCGCCCCTGCCACCATGGCGCCCAGGTCGAGCGAGACGAGCCGCTTGTTCTTCAGGGACTCGGGGACGTCGCCCTTGACGATGCGCTGGGCCAGGCCCTCCACGACGGCGGTCTTGCCGACGCCGGGCTCGCCGATGAGCACGGGGTTGTTCTTGGTGCGGCGCGAGAGCACCTGCACCACGCGGCGGATCTCGTGGTCCCGGCCGATGACGGGGTCGAGCCTGCCCTCGCGGGCGGCGGCGGTGAAGTCCGTGCCGAACTTCTCCAGCGCCTTGTACGTGCCCTCGGGATCCGCGGTCGTGACGCGCTGCCCGCCGCGGCCCGCCTCGAACGCGTCGAGGAGCTTGCGGTCGGCCGCGCCCTCGGCGGTCAGCAGGTCACCGGTCCGCCCGCCCTTGGCGGCCAGGCCGATCAGCAGGTGCTCGGTGGAGACGAAGTCGTCCCCCAGCTCCTTCGCGCGGCGCGCGGCGTCGGCGATGACCGCGAGCAGCTCGCGGTTGGGCTGGGGCTTGGCGACGGAGGCGCCCTGGACGCTGGGCAACCCGGCCAGCTCCCGCTCGGCCCCCGCCCGCAGCGCCGCCTGGTCGGCGTCGACGGCGGCGAGGAGGTCCTGGATGTTCTCGTTGTCCCGCCCGGTCAGCAGGGCGAGCAGCAGGTGCGCCGGGGTGATGTCCGGATGCCCCCCGGTGAGGGCGCGGTCGTTGGCCGCGCTGATGGCATCCCGGCTCCTGTTGGTCAGCTCGGCATTCACTTCAGCGGTACTCCTCCGTGATCCCATGTCCAGCCGCGAGTCTGCCAGAGGCAACGTGCGATAAGTTGAGTCTATTCCACTCAACGCCTTGCAGGCAGCCGGACGACGGGCCCGGGTTGCGGGTGGCACGGATGGTGTTGAACAAAGTGTGCGCCGTTTCAGAAGAGACCCCGCCCCGGCATAAGCCGCGGATAAGGACCGTCCCGCTACCTGAGCTCAACGGGCGCCAGGAATGAAAACGCTTCGGGCGGCCAGGGCAGGCCCGAAGGGTGCGCGCCACCGCGACCGACCACCGGGAAAACGGCCGCCAAGTACGGTCGCGGCCGCGCCCGTTCGGCGAACGGTCCCGGCCAGCGACGAGACCGACCGTTTACCGGGACGGCCGGTCACCCGACGCCCCCTCCCCCGTAGGTGCCCTCACTGACCCGCACCCACCACGAAACAGAAACAGCGGCAGACGGCGAACGGGAGGACGTCCAGCCAGTAGCCGCTCAGCGGCCAGGCGCCCCCGCCGTCTCAAGCAGCGCACGCGCCTCCCGCGGGAACGGCCGCCCCACCACCATGCCCTCGCCGCTGCCCACCGACATCACCGCGACCACCGTGCCCGACTGCCCGTCGGCCGCCCACTCCCGCACCCAGGGCCCCCCGCTCGAACCGGCCGTCAGGTCACACCCCTCGAGCATGAGCCCGCCGAGGTTGGGCCGTTGCGCCTCGCCCTCCGTCAGCACATCGGTCAGCCCCGCGCAGTGGTACAGCGACTCGCCGTCGTAGGGGCCCGCCGCCGGATAGCCGAGCACCGCCACCTCGGCGCCCTCCGCCACCGGCTCGAACGCCAGCCGGTTCGCGCCGTGCGCCTCCTGGAGCGTGCGCCCCTCCTTCTCCCCGACCGTGAGGAACGCGTAGTCGTGCGGCAGGATCTCCGTCGTTCCCCGCGTCACGTCCCAGCCCTCAGGCGTGTGGAACGCCGCCACCCGCCAGCCGTCCTCCCGGTAGCTGTCGATCCCGTGGTCGTAGCCCGGCACGAACCACACCTCGTCCGGCGGCTCGGGCTGCTCCTGGCTGCGCACGCAGTGCGCGGCCGTGGCGACGACGCTGCCGTTGGGCGCCTCGACCACGGCACCCGAGCACAGCCCGAGGCGTCCGCCGCCCGCGTCCCAGATCAGTTTGCCCACCGTGCTGACCGGGCCCGCCGCCCACGGGTCGGCGGCCGCGGCTGGCTGGGCGCCGAGCGCCAGGGACACGGCGGCGAGGGCGACGGGTATCGGCAGGCGCGCGATCCTCATAGGGAACACCCTGGGAGCCCGCCCCCGGCATGTCCAGCCGCCCTCAGCCGATCGAGTGGCCCGGTGCTTGACGCCGGGGTCCCGGCCGAGGAGCATGCCCATGCCATGGTCAACTGACCTGATCCAGTGGTCCGTTCCCCCGGGAGGCACCCTCGTGCGCAGCCCCGTCCCCCTCACCAGGCGCACGGTGGTCGCCGCCACCGCCGTGGCCGTGGCCCTGCCGCTGCTCTCCTCAGGACCCCCGGCAGCCGCGGTGGGGGCGGCACCTCCAGGACGGAGTCCGGGAGCAGCCGCGGTGGGGGCACCTCCCGGACGGAGTCCGGGGGACGATACGGGCAGGCTCCAGGCCGCGTTCGCGGACGCGGCCGAGCAGCACGGCGTTCCCGAGAGCGTGCTGCTCGGCGTCTCCTATCTCCAGTCCCGCTGGGACGGCCACCAGGGCGCGCCCAGCGTCTCGGGCGGCTACGGCCCGATGCACCTCACCGACGCCGCGACCGCCCTGGCCGAGCAGGCCGAGCAGGCCGAGCAGGCCGAGCAGGCCGAGCAGGCCGAGCAGGCCGAGGAGAACGGCGAGCACCTGGCCCACGGCCACGCCGACCCGCGCGGCGACGAGGCGCGCCCCCTCGACCCCGAGCCCGCCGCGCACGCACCGCGGCACGCCGCGCCCCGCGCCGACGAGCTGCCCGCCGCGTTGAACACCCTCGCCCACGCCGCCGAGCTGACCGGTCTGACGCCCGAGGAGCTGCGCACCGCCGAGGCCGCCAACATCCGCGGCGGCGCCGCCCTGCTCGCCGACGCGCAGCGCGCGCTGGGCCGCGGGGCGAGCGACGACCCGGCCGACTGGTACGGCGCGGTCGCCGCGTACGCGGGCGCGGACACCAGGGAGGCCGCCGAGGTCTTCGCCGACGATGTCTACGACGTGATCAACTCCGGTGCCCAGCACGTCACTTCCGAGGGCCAACGCGTCACACTCGGCCCGTCGGCCGTCACCCCCGACACCTCGGCCGCCGACGCCCTCGGCCTGCCGAGCCGCCCGCGCGACCCGGACGTCGAGTGCCCGCGCACCGTCTCATGTACCTGGCTGCCCGCCCCGTACCAGGAGCTCGGCGACGGCGACTACGGCAACCACGACCAGGCGGACCGGCCACGCTCGCAGCCCGTCGAGACGATCGTCATCCACGACACCGAGGCCACGTGGGACACCACCCTCGACCTCGTCCAGGACCCCACGTATGTCTCGTGGCACTACAGCCTGCGCTCCTCCGACGGCCATATCGCCCAGCACGTCGCGACCGAGGACGTCGGCTGGCACGCGGGCAACTGGTTCACCAACGCGGGCTCCATCGGCCTCGAGCACGAGGGCTTCCTGACCGACCCCGACGCCTGGTACACCGAGGCGATGTACCGCACGTCGGCCCGCCTGGTGCGGTACCTGGCCCGCGCGTACGACATCCCGCTCGACCGCGCCCACATCCTGGGCCACGACAACGTCCAGGGCCCGGTCGACGCCAACGTCCCCGGCATGCACACCGACCCGGGCCCCTACTGGGACTGGGCGCACTACTTCGACCTGCTGGGCGCGCCGTTCCGCCCCACCGCCGGACCGGAAGGCGGCCTCGTCACCATCGCGCCCGACTACGCCACCCACACCCCCGGGTTCACCGACTGCGGCGCCGAGGGCGAGCCCTGCGCCCCGCACGGCTCGTCCGCCGTCCGCCTGCACACCGCGCCCGACCCCGAGGCCCCGCTGGTCTCCGACCCCGGGACGCACCCGGGCGGCGGCGCGTCATCAGACGGCGTGAACGACGTCGGCGCCCGCGCGACGGCCGGGCAGCGGTTCGCGGTCGCGGGCCGCGAGGGCGACTGGACGGCGATCTGGTACCTGGGTCAGCGGGCGTGGTTCCACAACCCCGCCGACGCCCCCACCGCCGTGCCCGCCCGCGGCTGGGTCGTCACGGGCCGGGACGGCGCCGGGACCATCCCGGTCTACGGCCGCGCCTACCCCGAGGCCGCCGCCTACCCCGAGGGCGTGCCCGTCCAGCCGGTCGTGCCGCTCTCGTACACGATCCCCGCCGACCAGGAGTACGCGGTCGGCATGCGCACCGACAGCCGCTACTACTGGGCCGTCTCCTTCGACCCCGCCCAGCACACGGTGGTGCGCGGCGAGGCGTACTACCAGATCCAGCTGGGCCACCGGGTGGCCTATGTCCGGGCCGCCGACGTGGAGTTGCGGCGCTCCGAACACTGAGGTGTTCGACGACACGATCTAGACTCGCGGCAATGCCTCTGGTCACCGCACGTCCCGCACCGCCGCGGCCGCCGCTGCTGGCCGCCGTGGCCGCCGTCCTGTTCGTCGCGCTCGTCGTCGTGGCCGTCCCCGGTGGGGGCGGCCCGCTCGGCGTCGACCTGGCCGTGCGGAACTGGATGGTGGACCACCGCACGGCGGGCCTGATCGACGCCTTCCAGGTCATCTCGGACAGCGGCAGCCGAGGCGTTCCCCATGTCATGGCCGCCGTCGCGGGCGCGCTCACCGCGCCCCGGCGCTGGTACGTCGGCGCCGCGGTGGGCCTCGGGGCGCTGATCGGCGCGCAGCTGATCCGGTTCGCGCTGGTCAACGCGTTCGACCGGCCGAGGCCCCCGGTCGGCGACTGGACCACGCACGTCAACAACCCCGCGCTGCCCTCGGGTCACGCGACCACGTCGGCGCTCGCCGCCATCGGCCTGGCCGCGGCGCTGCTGCCGTACTGCCACCGTGCGGCGACCCGGGCGCTCGCCGTGGCGGTGCCCGCCGCGTGGGCGCTCGCCGTCGCCGTCAGCCGCCTCGTGCTCGGCGTGCACTGGGCCAGCGACCTGGTGGCGGGCTGGCTGCTCGCCACCGCGCTCTCGGCCCTCGCGCTCCCGCCGCTCGCGCGCCTGCTGCGCGCGGTGAACGCCGCCCCTACGCCGCGCGGCGGCCCATGACCCGGGCGAACTCCTCGGGGTCGGCGTCGAATCCCCGCACCGAAGCGGCGAACGTCCAGGGACCCGCGCCGTCCCGCGTGAACTCACCCACCGTGGCCGAGAGCGACCCGGCCACCTCGCCGAGCTCCCGCTCGGGCACGAGCTCGTCGTAGCCCTGGGCGACGCGCACCCTGGGGTTGCCCGCCTGGCCCAGCGTCCTGGTCCCGCCCGGCTGCTGCACCGCCACGCCGACGACGACGCGGACGTAGTCGGACGACATCCGGTCGAACTCGAACGCCATCACCTCGTCGTACCCGAAGCCCTGCCCGGTTCTGCTCTCGCGCTTGACCGTGACCGTGCCGTCGGGGGAGCGGCGTCCTGGGTGCACGACGTAGACGGGGGCGCCGAACGGGTCACCCTTCCCGAACACGCCCGCGATGATGTCCACGTCCCTCGACGGCTCGCCGGCCGGGCTCGGATCCCACTTGACCATCACCTCGGCCCTGGTGATTCCCCTGCTGGCACCGCTCACCGCGTGTCCTCCCAACGTCCCGACTGCTCAAGGTCCTTGCCCATGGTGTCACGCCGCCGATGGGGGGAAGCAGCGGAACAGGACAGCGGCACCCAGGGGTGCCGCACGACTCCCAGGGGGGACCATGAGCGACCACCGACCGCCGCCACCACCGCCGTTCCCGCCGCCCGCGTCCGCGCCCCCCACGCCCCCCACGGCCCCCGCGGCCCGGCGCGGCAGGACGCCGCTCGTCGTGGCGGCGGCCGTCGTCGCGCTCGCGGTGGTCGGCGGCGCATCGGCCCTGCTGCTGGGCGACGACGCGGACGAGACGACGACGGGCGAGCACCACCGTTTCGAACTGCCGCGGCTCACCGGGGACTTCGAGCTGTACGAGTCCGAGGAGATGCCCGATGACATCGCCGGGCCCGGCGGGGCCCAGGAGGGCATCACGGCCGAGGGCGGGTCCCAGGGGCGTTACTCCACCGTCCCGCACGACGCGGGCGATGACGGCATGGAGATGGGGCTCATCGGGGTGTGGGGCGAGGTGGCGGATCCCGAACGGGCCTCGGACGCGATGTTCGCGATGTTCGGCCGCCTGGTGGGGGACGAGGCGCCGCCCGCGGGGGAGCCGGAGCGCGTGACCCCCGACGGGCTGCCCGACGAGGTGCTGCTGCGCTGCCAGGTGTTCGACACGCCCGAAGGCGGCACGGACGTCGGCGACGCGGAGCGCGTCCCGGTGTGCGTGTGGGCCGACGCCAGCACGGTGGGCGTGACGATGTTCGACAGGTTCACCGGTGCCGAGGGCGCTCCGGCGCCGGACCCTGTCACCGTGGCGGAGGCCGCCGCGTTCACCGTCGAGGCCAGGGACGACGCCCTGATCCCACGCGACTGACGGCCCCTCGCCCCGGCGGGAGAGGTCAACGCCCGCGCTCGGGGCGCCAGACCACGATGGCGGACGACTGGCGGACGTCCTGGTACGGCACCAGGTCGCGGCGGTAGGAGGCGTGCACCTGCGCCTCACGCTGCCGCATCGCGAGCGCCGCGCCCTCGACGGCCTGCTGGAGCTCGACGACCTTGGCCTGGAGCGCGGCGACCTGGGTCTCGAGCTCGATGATCCGCTTGATCCCCGCGAGGTTGATCCCCTCGTCCTGAGAGAGCTTCTGCACCTGCCGCAGCAGCTGGATGTCGCGCGCGGAGTAACGCCGGCCGCGGCCCGCCGCCCTGTTGGGGCACACGAGGCCGAGCCGGTCGTACTGCCGGAGTGTCTGCGGGTGCAGCCCGGAGAGCTGCGCCGCTACCGAGATGACGTATACCGGGGTTTCGTCGGTCAGTTCGTAGGGGTTGCTGCTCTGTCCGTGCCGGCCGTCCATCTCGTTACTCTCCTCTCGCGGCCTCGAACAGCCCTGTTCGGGGGTCTTCGCCGTCCACCGCGGCGCGGTAGTCCTCCAGGGCCTTTCTCGCCCTGTCGTCCAGGTCGCGCGGCACGGCCACCTCGATGGTGACGAGCAGGTCACCGCGGGTGCCGTCCTTGCGCACCGCGCCCTTCCCACGGGCCCGCATCGTGCGCCCACCCGGGGTGCCGGGCGGCAGCTTGAGCGTCACGGGGGGCCCGCCGAGCGTCGGCACCTTGATCTCGCCACCGAGCGCGGCCTCGGGGAACGTGACCGGCACGGTGATCGTGAGGTTGTCGCCGCGGCGGCCGAAGACGGGGTGGTCGTCGACGTGCACGACGACATACAGGTCACCGCCTGGACCGCCGCGCTCGCCCGGCGCGCCCTTGCCGCGCAGCCTGATGCGCTGCCCGTCGTCCACCCCCGCGGGGATGCGCACCTGCATCGTGCGCGAGCTGGTCGCCCGGCCGCTGCCGCGGCAGACCGCGCAGGGGTCCTGGGCGATCAGGCCCCGGCCCTTGCAGTCCACGCAGGGGTCGGTGAGCGAGAAGCCGCCACCGCCGCCCCTGCTGACCTGCCCGGTGCCGACGCAGGTGGGGCACACGCGGGGTGTGCCGTTCTTGTCGCCGGTGCCCGAGCACGCCTTGCAGGCCGCGCTCGACGACATCCGCAGCGGCACGGTGGCGCCCGCGACCGCCTCGGTGAAGCTGAGCGTCACCTCGGACTCGATGTCCTGGCCGCGGCGCGGCGCGGTGCGGGTGCCCGCGCCGCCGCGGTTGAACAGGCCGCCGAAGACGTCCCCGAGCCCGCCGCCGAAGCCACCGGCGGCGCCCGGGCCCGTGGCGGTGCCGGGCCCGCCCGGCTGGCCGCCGCCGAAGAGGTCGCCCAGGTCGAAGTTGAACTGCCCCGCCCCGCCGGGCCTGAACCCGCCGTTGCCGAACAGCGCCCTCGCCTCGTCGTACTCCCTGCGCCGCTTGGGGTCGCCGAGCACGTCGTACGCCTCGGAGACGTCCTTGAAACGCTCCTCCGCGCGGGCGTCCCCGGTGTTGGCGTCCGGGTGGTTCTCCCGGGCGAGCTTCCGGTACGCCTTCTTGATCTCCGCCTCGGTGGCGTCCTTGGGCACGCCGAGGACCTTGTAGAAGTCCTTCTCGATGAAGTCCTTGGTGCTCATCCCCGGCGCCCCTCCTTCCACGTCGGCCCGGTCACCTCGGCGTCAGCCCTCGTCCGGGCCACCGCCGTCGTCCTTCTCGGCCACACTCTCCTCCTGCTCGGCGGGCTTGCCAGGCTGCGGCTCGGCGACGCCGACCCTGGCGGGCCTGATCGTGCGCTCGCCGATGCGGTACCCCGGCTGGAGGATCTGCACGCACGTCGTCTCCGTGACATCCGGCGAGTAGCTGTGCATCAGCGCCTCGTGGATCGTCGGGTCGAACGGCTCGCCCTCCTTGCCGAACTGCGCCAGGCCCATCTTCGCCGCCACGACCTCGAGCGACTCGGCCACCTGCTTGAAGCCGCCGACCAGCTCGCCGTGGTCCCTGGCGCGGCCGATGTCGTCGAGCACCGGCAGCAGCTCGGTCAGGAGGTTGGCGATGGCCAGCTCCTTCACGGCGATGCGGTCGCGCTCGACGCGCCTGCGGTAGTTCTGGAACTCCGCCTGGAGCCGCTGGACGTCCTGCGTGCGCTCGGTCAGGGCGGAACGCGCCTGGTCGAGCTGCGCGGTCAGGGCCACGTCGGCGAGGTCCTGCGCCTGCGGCTGCGCCGCCGAAGGGGCGGCGGCGTCCCCGGACGGGGGAACGTCGCCGCGGTCATCGGGGGCCTGGGCCTCCGCGCCGGTGTCCGGGTTCGCCGCGTCGGCGTCGGGGACCTCGGGCTCCTGGTCGAAGCCCTGGGGGTCCTGGGTCACGCCGCACCGCCCTTCGGCTTGTCGTCGTCCACGATCTCGGCGTCGACGACGTCGTCGTCGGCCGCCCGCTCGGTGCCCGTGGCGCCCTGGCCCTCGCCCGGCTGGCCGCCGCCCGCCGCCTGCGCGGCCTGGGCGTCGGCGTACATCGCCTGGCCGAGCTTCTGGCTCGTGGCCGCGACCTTCTCGGACGCCTCGCGGATCGCCGCGGTGTCCTCGCCCTTCAGCTTCTCCTTGAGGTCGGCCACGGCGGCCTCGACCTCGGTCTTGACCTCGCCCGGCACCTTCTCGGAGTTCTCCTTCAGGAAGTTCTCCGTCGTGTAGACGAGCTGCTCCGCCTGGTTCCGCGTCTCGGCGGCATCGCGGCGCCGCGCGTCCTCGTCGGCGTACTGCTCGGCGTCGCGCATCATCCGCTCGATGTCGTCCTTCGGCAGCGCGGAGCCGCCGGTGACGGTCATCCGCTGCTCCTTGCCGGTGCCGAGGTCCTTGGCGGAGACGTGCATGATGCCGTTGGCGTCGATGTCGAACGTGACCTCGATCTGCGGGACGCCGCGCGGCGCCGGGGGCAGCCCGGTCAGCTCGAACATCCCGAGCTTCTTGTTGTACGCCGCGATCTCGCGCTCGCCCTGGTAGACCTGGATCTGCACCGAAGGCTGGTTGTCCTCGGCCGTGGTGAAGATCTCCGAGCGCTTGGTGGGGATCGTGGTGTTGCGCTCGATGAGCTTGGTCATGATGCCGCCCTTGGTCTCGATGCCGAGGGACAGCGGGGTGACGTCGAGCAGGAGGACGTCCTTGACCTCGCCCTTGAGCACACCGGCCTGGAGGCTGGCGCCGATGGCGACGACCTCGTCCGGGTTCACGCCCTTGTTGGCGTCCTTGCCGCCGGTCAGCTCGCGCACCAGCTCCGCGACCGCGGGCATGCGGGTCGAGCCGCCGACGAGCACCACGTGGTCGATCTCGGACAGGTGGATCCCGGCGTCCTTGATCACGTTGTGGAACGGGGTCTTGCAGCGCTCCAGCAGATCGGCCGTGAGCTGCTGGAACTGCGCCCTGGTGAGCTTCTCGTCCATGTGCAGCGGGCCCTCGGCCGAGGCCGTGATGTACGGGAGGTTGATCGTCGTCTCGGTGGACGAGGACAGCTCGATCTTCGCCTTCTCCGCGGACTCGCGCAGGCGCTGGAGCGCCATCTTGTCCTTGGAGAGGTCCACGCCGTGCGCGTTGGCGAACTGGCGGACCAGGTGGTCCACGATCCGCTGGTCCCAGTCGTCGCCGCCCAGGTGGTTGTCGCCGTTGGTGGCCTTCACCTCGACCACGCCGTCGCCGATCTCGAGCAGCGAGACGTCGAACGTGCCGCCACCGAGGTCGAAGACCAGGATGGTCTGGTCGTCCTTCTCGAGCCCGTAGGCCAGGGCGGCGGCGGTCGGCTCGTTGACGATGCGCAGGACGTTGAGGCCCGCGATCTCCCCGGCCTCCTTGGTGGCCTGCCGCTCGTGGTCGTTGAAGTACGCGGGAACGGTGATCACCGCGTCCGTGACCTTCTCGCCCAGATACGCCTCGGCGTCGCGCTTCAGCTTCTGAAGGATGAACGCGGAGATCTGCTGGGGGTTGAAGTCCTTGCCGTCGAGCCCGATCTTCCAGTCGGTGCCCATGTGGCGCTTCACCGAGCGGATCGTCCGGTCCACGTTGGTCACGGCCTGCCGCTTGGCGACCTCGCCGACGAGCACCTCGCCGTTCTTGGCGAAGGCGACGACGGACGGCGTGGTCCTGGCGCCCTCGGCGTTGGTGATGACGGTGGGCTCACCGCCTTCGAGAACACTGACGACGGAGTTCGTCGTGCCCAGGTCGATGCCGACCGCACGTGCCATTTCGGTATCCTCCAGCTACTTGCCTTGAGTGCAATTGGCTCAAGACTGCCGCAGGTCACCGGCCATCGTCAAATGTCCTGAGCCGACCCGGCTCAAGTCTTGTCCTCCCCGGGCACTCAAGCCGGCGGGCTCATGACAGCGGGCTCATGACAGCGGGCTCATGACAGCGGGCTCAACGCCAGCAGCGCCACGTCGTCCTCGATCCGCGCCGCGAACTCGTTGACGTCGTTCCACACGAAGTCCACCAGCCGCGGCGGCGCCTCCCCCTCGTCCGCGCGCTCGGACGACACGCGGGCGCAGACACGTTCCACCAGCGGGTAGAACGCCCCGTCCGCGTCGCGCGCCTCGGTGACCCCGTCGGTGTAGCCGAGCAGCACGTCGCCCTCATCGAGCGCCACGACCGTGGGCGCGGGCGGCCCCGGGTGGGCGACGCCACGCCCGAGACCGAGCGGCGTCCCCGCCTCGGGGTGCAGCTCGCTCGCCGCGCCGCCCCTGACGAGCAGCGGCGGCGGGTGCCCGCAGCTGATCAGCCGGGCCTCGCGCCCGTCCCCCGCGAACTCGACCAGCAGCGCCGTCGCGAAGAGCTCCGACTGCTCATCCGCGTCGACCACCAGGCGCCGGTCGAGCCGCGCCGCGACCCCGCGCAGCTCCTCCTCGTCGAGCACCGCCTCGCGGAACGCGCCGAGCAGCGCCGCCACCGCCCCCACCGCGGCGAGTCCGTGCCCCTGCACGTCCGCCACGAGCGCCCGCACCCCGTGCGGCCCCGCCCGCACGTCGAACAGGTCGCCGCCGACGAGCGCGCCCACCTGCGCCGCCCGGTAGAGCCCCGCGCACCGCACGTCGCCGACGCGCTCGGGCAGCGGCGGCAGCACGGCGCGCTGCGCCGCCTCGGCGACGTCGCGCACCACCACGAGGTCGCGCGTGTAGCGCGTCCTGATCCAGGACACCACGACGCTGAACGCCGCGATGGCCAGCACGGCCCCCAGGTCGGCGTCGCTGACGTGCGGCGGCCGGGTGAGCGGCAGGATCATCAGCCCGAGCACGCCCCCGCTGATCGCCGCCGTCCACAGCGGCCCGTAGATCAGCCCGGTGAGCGGGGGCAGCGCGGCGAAGAGGAACGCCAGCTGCACCCACCCCGGCGCCAGCCACTGGGCCACCCCGACCAGCACGAGCACCACGGGCGGCAGCACGCGCAGCCAGCGCGGCACGAGCCCGGGCGCTGACAGGGGTTGGCTCCTCATCGGCTCAGCCCCGTTGCGCGTCGATCCGGAGCCTGGCGGCCTCCTCGCGGATGGCGGGCAGCCGCGCGTCGAGCCCCTCGCCAGGGCAGTGGGTCTCCACGATGTCGCGGTGCCCCGAGACCACGGCCACGGTGGCGGGGTCGCCCTCGGGGACGCGGCTGTCGTCGTTGGTGGACACCAGGCGCACGGTGCCGCGCGGGTCGGTGCCCATGCGCAGCTTCCACGCGACGACCCGCGCGATCGCCGACATGAGCGCGTCGGGGACCAGCTCGGGCACCTCGAAGTCGCCGACGGCGGCGATGCCGACGCTGTCCATGTTGAACCCCGTGGTGTGGGCGCCGAGGACGAAACGGTCGAGCCCTCCGGCGCGGCCCTCGTAGATCGTTCCGCACTTGTCGACCACGAAGTTGTAGCCCACGTCGTCCCAGCCCATGCGGCTCACATGGTCGGACTGCATCGAACGCAGCATCTCGGGCACGTCCGCGCAGTCGTAGCCGTCGGGGTGTCCCGTGTGGTGGATGAAGACGGCGCGGGCGGCGCCCGTGTAGGTGACCTTCTCGGTCCGCAGGTCCTCGTCGGCGCCCCACTCCCCCCGCGTGATCACCTCGGGCTTGGCGCCGGGCCGTTCGACCGCGGGCGGCAGCCGCTCGGGCGCCTCGGGCGGCCCGGCCGAGGCCCCGCCGAGCGGGGGCGCGTCCACGGTCACCACGACGGCGAGCGGCAGGACCGCGGCCATGAGGGCCATCCTCCGGCGTGACCACACGGGCGCCTCCCCGGGCTGCTCAGGGCAGGATCTTGACGGCGCTCGACCAGGTGAGGCCGAGGGGCTGCTGGGCGGCCATGTGGAGGAGCTGGAGCGCTTCCAGCTGGCGGGCCCGGCGCAGCGGTCCCACGTCGAGCGGGCGCAGCCCGCCCCCCTCGGCCAGGTCAGCGACGGCGCCCTTGCCGTCGGCGTCGTCGCCCGCGATCAGCACGTCGAGCGGCTTGCCCGCCACGGCGCCGCTGCGCAGCGTGGTGGCGAAGATCGTGTTGAACGCCTTGACCACGGGCGCCCCAGGGGCGGCCTCCGCGGCGATCAGCTCGGCGGCCGACGTGCCGGGCGGCACGAGCGAGTCGTCGAGCGATGTGGGGTCGACGGGGTTGGAGATGTCGACGATCACGGACCCGGTGAGCGCGGTCCCATAGGTGGCGGCCAGCTCGACCCCCGCGGGGTACGGGACGGCGAGCACGACGAGGTCGGCGTCCTCGACGGCGATGGCGTCCGAGGCGTCGATGTCCCCGTCGGGCGCGGCGCGGGCGAGCTCGCCCGCGAGCGCCTCGGCCCTGGCGTGCGACCGGCCGATGATCCGGACGGTGTGCCCGCCGGCCAGCGCGATGGTCGCCACGCCGCGGGCCATGGCCCCCGTGCCCACGATGGTCACAATCATGGGTCCATGCCAGCACGGGCCCGGAGGGGCCGCATCTCGCGCTACGGCGCGGGGGGCAGCTCGCGGTCCTGCCGGATCGCGGCGAACAGGCGCCCGGCGACGCGCTCGTCGAGCCGCAGCCTGTTGGCCTCGGTGGGGTGCGGAACGGTCGGCACGGTGCGGAACCCGAAGGCGCCGTCGGGCACGGCCCTGAGGTCCTTGGCCAGGGCGTACAGCTCGTCGAGCGAGTCGAGCCCGGCGTCCGCGGTGATGGCGGAGGTCACGGCCTTGAGGACCGGGTAGAGCCGCGTGGGGTCGGTGACGGTCCGCTCGTCGGTGACGCGCTGGTAGAGGCGGCCGAGGAATTCCTGCTGGCGGGCGAGCCTGTTCAGGTCGCTGCCGTCGCCGACGAAGACCCTGGCGCGCACATAGGCGAGGGCCTGCTCCCCGTCGAGACGGTGGCGCCCCGCCGGGAGGTCGTGGCCGACGTTGGGGTCGCGCTCGGCCTCCTCGAGCTCGACCTCGACGCCGCCGACGGCGTCCACCACATCGGCGAAGCCCTCGAAGCCGATCACCAGGTGGTGGTCCACCCTGATGCCGCTCATGCCCTCGAACGTCCTGATGGTGCAGGCCGCGCCGCCGAACTGGAAGGCCCAGTTGAACTGCGCCGTCGTCGCCTCGCTGTGCCCGCCGTCCTCGGTGCGGCACGCGGGGATGTCCACGACGATGTCGCGCGGCACGTGCACCGCGTCGGCGCGCCGCCCGTCGGCGGAGAGGTGGAGGAGCAGCACGGTGTCGGAGCGGGCGTTGCCGGTGCCCGAGCCGAAGTCGTGGCCGATGACCAGGATGTTCCTGGCCTCGTCCGCCCCCTCGGGCCGCTCGCCCTCCTCCTCGCCGAGCGCCCGCGCGGCGGCGTGGTCGGTGCTGATGTTCCCGTCGAGCCGCTGGTACGCCCACAGCGCCACCCCCGCGATGATCGCGAGGATGACGCCGAAGGCCAGCAGGAGCCACCACAGCCACTTCTGACCACGCGTCGTCTGGACCGCCACCGGCGCACACCGCCCCTTCGGATCGCTCACGCCTCGCCTGGGCCCCATCGTGCGCGGCGGCGGGGGCGAAGTCCTGAAGGGCGGTTGCGGGCCGGGCCGCTTCCACCGAACGGGGGCGGCGCGGCGGCCGAACGGCCCAGGTGCGCCGGGGGCGTTCCACTCGGGCCGCGTGGGCCGGTCTCCTCGCGCGCTCGGGGACGGACACGCCACGGTGGGCGCCGCTCCTTGAAAGCTCAAGTGACGTTGACGTCACGGCACGCCCGGCACGTTCCCCCGAACGAGGGACGACGAATCAAGTTACCGTCGAGTAGCATGGTGCTGGGCTATGTTGGCTAGCCCTCCGTCCACCCCCTGTCCGCAGGTCCGAGGAGCCACCGCCATGCAACTCGCCGCCATCGTCGTCACGCTGGTGCTCACCGCGGTCGCCGTCGCGCTGTTCGCCCGGGCCGTCGCCCGGCTCGTCGCCACGCTGCGCCTCGGCCAGCCCGTGCCCGAGGGGCTGCGCACCGACGATCCCCGGCGCCGCACGCTGACCCTGGCCAGGGAGTTCCTCGGCCACACACGGATGAACCGCTGGGCGCCCGTCGGCGTGGCCCACTGGTTCGTCGCCATCGGGTTCCTGACCCTCGCGGGCACGATCATCACGGCGTACGGGCAGCTGTTCCAGGCCGACTGGACGCTCCCGGTGCTCGGCGGCTTCGTGCCCTACGAGATGTGGATCGAGTTCATCGCGGCCATGACCGTGCTCGGCATCGCGACCCTCATCGTCATCCGGCTGCTCAGCCTGCCCTCCCACGCCGGTCGCAAGTCGCGGTTCGCGGGCTCGACCGCGTGGCAGGCGTACTTCGTCGAGTATGTGATCCTCACGATCGGCGCGGCCATCCTGGTGCTGCGCGGCCTCGAGGGCGCCCTCCACCACGTGGACGGGTACGACCCGGCGTACTTCGTGTCGTATCCCCTGGTCGCGGCGTTCGACGGCCTCTCCACCGCCACCCTCCAGAATCTCGTGTACGCCACGGCCATGGTGAAGCTCGGCACCACCACCGTCTGGGCGATCACCATCGCGCTCCACACGGACATGGGCGTGGCGTGGCACCGGTTCCTGGCCTTCCCCAACATCTGGTTCAAGCGGCGCGCCGACGGGGAGCCCGCCCTGGGCGCGCTGCTGCCGATGACCTCGGCGGGGAAGCCGATCGACTTCGACGACCCGGACGAGGACGACCAGTTCGGCGTCTCGCGGATCGAGCACTTCTCGTGGAAGGGCCTGCTCGACTTCTCCACGTGCACCGAGTGCGGCCGCTGCCAGTCCCAGTGCCCCGCGTGGAACACCGGGAAGCCCCTGTCCCCCAAGCTCCTGGTGATGTCCCTGCGCGACCACGCGCACGCCGCCGCCCCCTACCTGCTCGCGGGCGAGGCCGTCGAGCGCCCGCTGGTCGGCACGGCCGAGGAGGGCGGCGTGATCGACCCGGACGTCCTGTGGTCCTGCACCACGTGCGGCGCCTGCGTCGAGCAGTGCCCGGTCGACATCGAGCACATCGACCACATCGTGGACATGCGCCGGTACCAGGTGATGATCGAGTCCTCGTTCCCCAGCGAGGCGGGCACCATGCTGAAGAACCTCGAGCGCAAGGGGAATCCTTGGGGCCTCGCCAAGAAGAAGCGCCTGGAGTGGACGGCCGAGGTCGCCTTCGACGTGCCGGTGGTCGGCCGGGACATCGATGACCTCACCGAGGTCGACTACCTCTACTGGGTCGGCTGCGCGGGCGCCCTCGAGGACCGCGCCAAGAAGACCACCAAGGCGTTCGCCGAGCTGCTGCACATCGCGGGCGTCCGCTTCGCGATCATGGGCGGCGACGAGGCGTGCACCGGCGACTCCGCCCGCCGCCTGGGGAACGAGTTCCTGTTCCAGCAGCTCGGCCAGCAGAACGTCGAGTCGCTCAACGCCGCGTCGGCCACGCGCGTCGTCACCACGTGCCCGCACTGCTTCAACACCATCGCCAACGAGTACCCCCAGCTGGGCGGCCGGTTCGAGGTCATCCACCACACCCAGCTGCTCCAGCACCTCATCGACGAGGGCAAGCTCGTCCCCGTCACCCCCGTCGAGGGCCTGATCACCTACCACGACCCGTGCTACCTCGGCCGCCACAACAAGGTGTACACCCCGCCCCGCGAGATCATCGGCCGCGTCCCCGGCCTGCGGAACGAAGAGATGCACCGCCACAAGGAGCGCGGCTTCTGCTGCGGCGCGGGCGGCGCCCGGATGTGGATGGAGGAGCGCATCGGCAAGCGGATCAACGACGAGCGCGTCGACGAGGCCCTCTCCCTCGACCCCGACATCATCTCGACGGCGTGCCCGTTCTGCCTCGTGATGCTCTCCGACTCGGTCAACGGCAAGAAGGCCGACGCCGCGGCCAAGGAGGACCTCCGCGTCGTCGACGTCGCCCAGCTCCTCCTCGAGTCGGTCACCACGACGGCCCCCGGCGACACCCAGATCCCCACGGCCGAGCCGGAGCCCGCCACATGAGACCCCCCCGGCCCGGGACGGCCGGACCCGGACGGCCCCCGGGGGAGCGCTCAGGGGCCCGTTCGGGAGTACGGTGGCCCGCGGAAGCGGTACGTTCATAGGCGTGGCCGTATTCAGAAGGAACCGCGACGAGCAGTACCCGCAGCCGCAGCCCTATCCCCCGCCGCAGCCGCACTACGGGTACCCGCCGCAGCAGCCGTACCAGGGGCCCGGGCAGTACCAGCAGCACCCGGAGCCCCACCCCACCTATCCCGATCCCGGCCCCGCGGCGGGTCCGCCGCCCCAGCCGCCGCTGCCCTGGCGCGAGCTGCTGAGCGGCATCGTCCTCCACCCCAGCCGCACCTTCTGGCACATGCGCGACTACGCGATGTGGGCCCCGGCGCTGATCGTGACGTTCCTCTACGGCCTCGTCGCGGTCTTCGGCCTGGACAACGCCCGGGAGTCGATCCTCGACACCACGGCCTCCACGGTCGCGCCGTACCTGCTGTTCACCGGGGTGGCGATGGGCCTCGGCGCGCTGGTGCTGAGCACCGTGACCCACAACCTCGCGCGGCAGTTCGGCGGGAACGGCCTGTGGGCGCCCACCGCGGGCCTGGCCATGCTGATCATGACCCTGACGGATGTGCCCCGCCTGGCCCTGGCCCTCTTCCTCGGCGGCGCGGACCCGATCGTCCAGGTCATCGGCTGGGCGACATGGCTGGGCGCGGGCGTGCTGTTCACGATGATGGTCAGCCGCTCCCACGAGATCCCGTGGCCCCGCGCCCTCGCCGCCTCGACGATCCAGCTGCTCGCGCTGCTGATGCTGGTGAAGCTGGGCACCCTGTAGGGCCGCTACGCTCGGGGCGTGCTTCTGTCAGACAAGGACATCCGTACCGAGATCGACGCGGGCCGGGTCCGGATCGATCCCTTCGACCCCGCGATGGTCCAGCCGTCGAGCATCGACGTGCGACTCGACCGCTTCTTCCGGGTCTTCGAGAACCACCGCTACCCGCACATCGACCCCTCGGTCGAGCAGCCCGACCTGACGCGCGAGATCGAACCGCCGGGGAAGGAGCCGTTCATCCTCCACCCCGGCGAGTTCGTCCTGGCGTCCACCTACGAGGTGATCACCCTCCCCGAGGACCTCGCGTCCCGTCTGGAGGGCAAGAGCTCACTCGGCCGCCTCGGCCTGCTGACCCACTCGACGGCGGGCTTCATCGACCCGGGCTTCTCGGGCCATGTGACGCTTGAGCTCTCCAACGTCGCGACGCTGCCGATCAAGCTGTGGCCGGGGATGAAGATCGGCCAGCTCTGTATGTTCCGCCTCAGCTCCCCGGCCGAACACCCCTACGGGTCAACGGGAGTCGGCTCCCGCTACCAGGGCCAGCGCGGCCCGACCCCCTCCCGCTCCTACCTCAACTTCCACCGCACCGCGATCTGACACGGGCACGGCGCTCCGCAGCCGGGCACACCGGGGACACCGCAACAGCCGCCCCGGCCCGATCCGCTCGCTCCCCAACTGCCGCATGGGAAACCGCGCGGTGGCGAAGACATGCCCCTCGGCACAACGAACGACGGTGGTGATCTGCAAGGCTCCCTCTCCCCTGACCCTCGACGACGAAGGGAAAGATTAGGGGAAGATCCCCACCCACTCACCACGGCACTCCGAGGTGAGGTAAGCTACGGGCAGATCGCCAAGCGGGCGTAGTTTAATGGTAGAACATGAGCTTCCCAAGCTCAGAGCGCGAGTTCGATTCTCGTCGCCCGCTCCATGATGAAGGGCCCAGGTCAACGACCTGGGCCTTGTTCGTTGCGGGGGGGGTGTCAACGCTGGAGACCGAGAAGGATGCGGATCGCGTTCTCGACGTTGCGCAGTTCGGCGGGTGAGAGGAGACCAAGCCGTTTGCTCAGTCGGGACTTCGCCACCGTGTGCAGATCGACGCAGTTCACGTAGGACTCAGCGTATTTCGTCCACCCGGAGTCAGAACCGACCGGGATGTGGGTGGCCCGCGGGCCCGTGGTTCCCGTGATCAACGCGACCGTGACCGACGCAAGCGGTTCAGCGATGCGGTTGACCGTGAGAACGACAACGGGGTGAGGGCCGAGAGGCTGGGGCAAGGCGCACCCCCAGACCTCCCCGCGCAGAAGCAGGCCAGCCCTCACCACTCCGTCTCGTCCGCTTCCCGCGGCTCCTCCTCACTCGGCGGAAGGGCACCCTCCGGCAGGGGCGCCGGCGGATCTCCTCCGCCGCCTCCCTGACGAGAAGGTGCAACCCCCTCGCGGAGCGCCTCAGACGTCGAAGCACGGTGCAGTGTCCGCATCGCCTGGTGCAGGGCTTCCACCTCGTCGGCCTGGAGGCGCACCTGAGCCAACCTCCCTCGCCCCTTCTCGCCCCAGGTATGGCCCGCGAGGTGGTCCGAGCGGGCGCCGGCCTGGTCGGCGAACAGCACCACCCTGACCGGAGCCGTGGAACCCGGCGCCCACCCGATGCGACACCGCCGGCATTCCCACCACCAAGCCGAAATCCGAAACAGCCCGCCGGAGAATCCGACGAGCTGTCACGAAACGTCAGCGCTAGCACCTTCGAATCTCGCGAACGTTCATTGCTGCTGCGAAGTAGGCGGGGAGTATGAGTTCACCTTCGGCCTTTTCTTCGCGCTGCGACTGCGGACGCGTACGGCCCGTTCGCGGGGCGTCTCGTCGCTCGTCTCGAATCCCAGCATGACGCTGTACCCCTCGCGGGCACGCTGCAGCCCGAAGTCCCTCAACTGCTCGACGCTGGTCCCCACTGTTCCGACTCGGCCGAGCTTTACCAGCTCCGCGAACTCCGCTCCGACGAGGTAGCTGACCGCCCTCTCGTAGCTGAAAATGCGCCCGCCCCTGGGTCCGAGTGTACAGTCGTCCTCCAGGAGGACGCGGGCATAGGAGAGGGGGATGTACAAGCCGTGGGCCAGCTCGGTGCTGGAAGCCGCCCCGTTCCGCCAGTGGGCGAACTTCAGGAAGCACGCGTCCGGGGAGAGGCGCCACTCGTGGGAGCTGGCGGGTTTTGAACTGAGCCGTGAAACCTGTTCCAAGCGGTCCATCTGGTCCAAGAGCTCCTTGTTCACCCGGTATTCCTTGTACGGGAACTCCAAGCGCTTGTACTGGACGAGGACAAAGCTGTGCGTGGGGTGGTGGTAGTAGATCATGTCCGTGCCCAGTCGGCTCTCGACCGGGGTGGCATTGACGTTGACGACCTCGAGACGGCGTCCTGCGGAGTCTTCCAGCACGTGGATGTCGCATCGCACGTCACTGCGTTGTCGCCAGTCGTCGAAAAGTGGCGCTTCGCCGCCCAGCCCGACCCGTACGTCGTGATCGATCAGGCTGTTCTCCACCGGGTCCGGAATGAGTCCCGCGAGGTATGGCTCGTCTCGGGACGCGGGGCGTCCCCAGGCCGACAGCGCGGAGTGCGGGAAGTCGGTCACGCGAGTGAGGGACTGAGCCGCGTCCTTCTGTTCCTGCCACGCACAGTCCGCCGCGTCCTCGACGTTGAAGACGAGCGCGTTGAGATGGGCGAGCAACCAGTCGATGTAGCGTGCCAACTCGGGGTGACGTCTCAGGAGTGCTTCCCGCAGAGCGTGCCAGGTCGTCGTGCCGCAGTGGCCCGCGCTTCCGGAGAGAGCCTGCTCCACGTGAGCCCGGTGTATCGAGGGTAGGGACGCGAGGATTCCGTCGGGGCCGTCCAGGGGCACCGGCTTCGGACATCTGCGCATGGGCTCGATGGTGATGCTTCTGTCGACCGGGCCCACCGTGTTGATGCGCTGGACCAACCCCATCCAGGTGATGAAGCGGCCGTGTTCGGCGAGCCCATTGCGGCCGATGGCCCCGGAACGCGCCCGGTAATCGCCGACCAGGAACGCTAACCGGGTACCGGTGTCGGACGTGTCGAGCCCTGTGGGCAGCGCCTTCGTGAAGCGCTCCGAGACGAGCCAGTCGCCTTCGTTGTCGGCCACCTGGTCCGGGGTGAGGGTCACTATGTACGTCACCAGAGGACCCTATCGACGCCGCTGGCACCGGATGCGCCGCTCCTCAGCGGACGACATCGGCCTGGAGCGGAGCGGCTGCTGCAGGCGTCCGGGCTGCTTCTGCTGCGGGCGCGAGGCTGGGTGGATTCGGTCCTCCCGCCGCCCAAGCCGTGCCACCTCGTGGCCTTGCAATTGGTGCCGACGTCTTCCCCGTTTGGGGCAGCGGGCCAGGTCCATCTGGGCCAGGGCGTTCTCTTCCCAACCAACACCCGCCCCAGTTTTCTCAGCGGTCACGGAACGCGCTGTCCGTGCCCCTCACGCGCCCCCCGTGCGCACTGAGCCGGTCCTTTTGCCTCCAACAAGCTGTGTCTGCGGTGATCCACCGTCCGCCCACAGCTTGGAGGGGACAAGATGCCGGAGGAGTGGATACGGGCTCTGGTGGCGGATTTTGGATCCGAGTGTAGGGAGCGTCTGCGCGTCAGCGACACAGAGGCGTCCATCAGCCTGCCGGTGGCGAAGCTGGTGGAGACTTTCGGAGTGCGCTTGAAGCTGCGTCCTCGCCTTCATCCTGAGTATCCCTTGCCCGAGGCCCGGGTGCGTCCGGACTACGCGGTGGAGACATCTGGGCGTATCACCGGCTTCGTTGAGCTGAAGGCCCCCGGGCACGACGTCACGCCCGACGGCTTCACGAAGCGGGACCGGGAGCAGTGGGAGCTGATGCGCCGACTGCCCAACGTGCTGTACAGCAACGGTCACACCTGGTGCCTATATCGGGGCGGTTCGCGGCCTCTCCGCACAGTTCGGCTCGAAGGTGATCTGTACCGGTCCGGCAACCGGTTGCGTACCAGCGAAGCCGATGGAGCGGCGTTTCGGGATCTGTTGCGGGAATTTCTCGGGTGGCAGCCCCAGCGCATCATCAGTGTCAGCCAGTTGGTGTCATCTATTGCTCCGCTGTGCCAGTACCTGCGAGAGGAAGTGCTTGAGCAGCTCGCACTTGAACACAGAATGCCAGAGGGGCCCCGCAGCCGGCGGAGGCTCCCCCAGCCTTTCACTGCCTTGGCGCTCCACTGGAGCAGGGTGCTCTTCCCCTCAACCGACGGACTGGACCCCGACCACCTATTCGCCGACCGCTACACCCAGACGATTGCCTTCGCCCTGCTGCTGGCCCGTATCGAGAAGCTGCCGCTCGCCGGTCGTAACTTCGTTGACGTTGCACGTGAGTTGAAGGCTGAGAACACGGTCATGGGCCGAGCCCTGCAGTTGCTGACGGAGACGGTGGACGCCGAGTTCGCCCGCCGAATCGACACGCTCGTGCAGGTCATCGACGCTGTCGATTGGGAAGCGATCCGAGCCCGGACGCCCGACGCCCACGTTCATCTCTACGAGAATTTCCTCCAGGAATATGACCGGGAGCTGCGTAAGCGCTCAGGCACGTACTACACCCCGCCCCGTCTGGTAAAAGAGATGGTCCGCTTCACCGACACCGTCCTGCGCAACCGTTTGGGCTGTGTGGAGGGCTTCGCGGACGAGCAGGTGACGATCGTCGACCCCGCCATGGGCACCGGCACATTCCTCAGCGAGATCATCGACAGGGTCGCTGAAGAACGCTCCCGTCGAGGGGAAGGCTTCCGCGGCGAAGCGGTGGAACGGCTGGCGGGCCGACTGATCGGCTTCGAGCGTCAGATGGCTGCCTTTGCGGTCGCCCAGATGAGGATCACCCAGACCCTCCGCAAGCAGGTCACCAACACTCAACTCGGCGATCTGCGACTTCATCTCGCCGACACCCTCGCGGATCCCTATGAGAGGGCCACCCTCTTCACGTTCCTGTCTGATGGTGATCCTCTGGTTGAGAACACCCGCAAGGCGGATTGGATCAAGCGTGAGCAGAAGGTCACCGTCATGATCAGCAACCCGCCGGACCGGGAGAGAGCCGAAGGGGAAGGCGGGTGGGTGGAGAAAGGCCGCGAGGGGGATGACAAAGCCCCTCTGCTCGATGCCTTCCGCCTCGGAGGCAGAAACGGAGTGCACGAGAACAAGCTCAAGAACCTTTATGTCTACTTCTGGCGCTGGGCCACCTTCAAGGTCTTCGAACAGCATCGTTCCGCGTCAGACCGCGGAATTATCGCCTTCATCAGTACCGCGGGTTTTCTCAGCGGGCCCGGTTTCCGAGGGATGAGGAAGTACCTGCGTGAGACTTGTTCCGAGGGTTGGATCATCGACCTCAGCCCGGAGGGTATCCAGCCACCTTTGCGGACACGCCTCTTTGAAGGCGTTCAGCAGCAACTGACGATCGCTGTGTTCGTCCGCAGCAGGGCCGACACCGAACCTGCCCGCATCAGGTACGTCGCCCTGGACGGCAGCACTCGTGAGGAGAAATACGCCCAGCTGGAGGCTCTCGGGCCGGACAGTGACCAGTGGCGTTTGGTGCGGCAGGACGCCCACGCCCCCTTCACACCTGCGGCACTCGGAGCATGGGACACCTATCCCGCATTGAATGATCTGCTGCCATGGACTGTGCCCGGCATCCTGCCCAAGCGGACGTGGGTCTACTCACCGGACCCCGACATGCTGCGTTCCCGGTGGCGGAGGTTGACCGCCGAGAAGGACTTGGCCGAGAAGCGTGCTTTGTTCAAGGAGACCAAGGGCGGCCGTACCATCGACCGGCCGGTCAAGCCACTCCCGGGCTCCGCACTGCGAAGGCTGTCGATGCTGGAGGCAGGTCCCGAGTGTCCGGAACCGGTGCGTGTGGCCTTCCGTCCTTTCGACCGGCAGTGGATCATCCCGGACAACAGAGTCCTCGACAGATGCTCGCCGGAGCTGTGGGAGAACCAGGCTGAGGGCCAGATCCACATTGTGGAACTGCATTCCGAGCGGTTCGGTGACGGCCCCGCCACTCTGTTCACCGCGCTGATGCCGGATATGCATCACTTCGCTGGCTGGGGTGGCGGCAGGGTGATTCCCCTTCTACAAAAGGACGGCACCCCCAATGTGACCCCCGGCCTTCTCCAGCACCTTCGTAACTCCTTCGGTGGGCTGGCCGTCTCCGCCGAGGACTTGGCCGCGTACATTGCCGCGATCACAGCTCATCCCGGATTTCGGTCCCGCTTCGACGACGAACTCACGACCGTCGGCGTCCGCGTACCGCTCACCGGCGACGCCACGGTGTGGTCGGAAGCGTTGCACATCGGACGGAAGGTGATCTGGGCCTCTACCTTCGGAGAGAGGCTCGTGGACCCGGCGGCGGGGAGGCCCGGCGGACCCCAGGGCTTCTGGACGACCGCGCAGCCCACGATCACGTACCAAAGGAAGGTCGGCAGGGACGAACTACCCGAGAGTTTCGTCTACGATTCCAACCGCCTGGAACTCCACTTCGGCCATGGCGTTTTCGGCCCCGTGACTCAGCAGATGCGGGATTACCAGGTCAGTGGGCAGAACGTTCTCGATGGCTGGTTGAAACGCAGGACGGGACCGCCGTCTCGCAGGGCCGTCAGCCAGCTGGACCACATCCGGCCCCACCGGTGGCATCCTGCCTGGAGCGAGGATCTTCAGTATGTGCTGGCCGTCCTGTGGCATCTGGTCGAGCTGCAGTCGGCTCAGAACGAGCTGCTCGACCGTGTTCTCATGTCACCGCTGGTCAGCGTCGTCGAGTTGCAGCGTCGGAACATCCTGCCCGTCCCGGAAACCGCCCGTCGTTCCGCTCCCGCACCGATACAGACCGACCCCATCCCCGGGACCGAGGGCATCGAGGCGCGCGAGCCGCACGCTGTAAGGCCACTCACCGCAGACAGGAGCTCTCCGGCCGCCGCTCCGATGACGCAGTCGCGGAGGAGCAGGAGTTCTGGCGCTACGCAGTCGCCTCGCAGGAAGCGACGAGAACCGTAGATGTGCTACCTGACCCGCGCCGCACAGCCGAACAAGATCCGGTTTGGAGCAATGCGCAAGACCAGTGGATCAATGTCGGGGAGACGCGCGAAGGGCGAACCTTCCTGAATGATCCTGTGATGATCACCGAGTAGGCCGACGTTGGCACGTCGGTCGGGAAGGCACGCCCGGTGCGACGTGAGATCGCATCGCACGCGGAGTCCGCAAGAGAGGAGATTTCCCAATGACGTTGACAAGTCGCCGCCATGGCTGGGAGTGAGCAGTGGTAGCACTTTCCGTCACGAACCATCACTTCGTTGACGCGTCGTCGGGTGAGTGCGAGCAGGGCCTCCTTGTGCCCCTTGTCTTCTCCGCGTTTCCGGTCGTACGCCCTGGAGGCTGGGCAGGTGCGGAGAATGAGGGCCGCGTCGCCGCCCTGGACGGCCGCTGGGTGGCGCTGTCGGCGGGCCCCGGGCCGGTGGTGCGGGGTCGGGGTGTCCCGCTCCGAACGGCCCCCCGGGGCAACGGCACAGGCGGGACAAGGCTGTAGCCGAACTGCATCATTTTCGGCCGGATCGAACGGTCAGGGCGTGGCTAGGGTGAGCCCGTGCCAGCGCCTCTGAGTGCCGAAGACCCGACCACCATTGCCGGTTACCGGCTCACCCACCGCCTCGGTGAGGGCGGTATGGGCAAGGTGTACCTGTCCCATACGCCCGGCGGCCGACCCATCGCCATCAAGGTGATTCGGCCGGAAGTCGCCAGTGATCCCGAGTTCAGGCGGCGGTTCCGCCAGGAGGTGCGGTCCGCCGAGCGGGTGCAGGGCCTGTTCACCGCCCCCGTCATCGACAGCGACCCGGACGGGCCGCAGCCGTGGCTGGCCACGGCCTATGTCGCGGGCCCTTCGCTCCACGAGGCCGTCCGGAACCACGGCCCGCTGCCGGAGCAGGCCGCGGCGCGCGTACTCGCGGGCATCGCCGAGGCGTTGCAGGCCATCCATGGCGCGGGCGTCATCCACCGCGACCTCAAGCCGTCCAACGTCCTGCTCGCCGCCGACGGGCCTCGGGTGATCGACTTCGGGGTCGCGCGGGCCGCCGACGCCACGTCGCTGACCCGCAGCGGCGTCACCGCGGGGACCCCCGCGTTCATGGCACCCGAGCAGGCGATGGCCCAGCCCGTCACGCCCGCAGCCGACGTCTTCTCCCTCGGCCTGATCGCTGCCTTCGCCACCGCGGGCGCCCCGCCGTTCGGGGACGGCTCCTCACCGGCCGTGCTGTACCGGATCGTTCACGAGGAGCCCGATCTGGCGGCGGTCCCGGCCTCGTTGCGCGAGCTGACGGCCCACTGCCTGGCCAAGGACCCGGCGGGCCGCCCCTCCCCGGCCCAGGTCATCGAGATGTGCCGCCGGGTGACGGGCACCGGCGCGCACCCCGCGCACGACTGGCTGCCGCCCGCCGTGACCGCCGAGATCGACCAGCACGCCGCAACGGTCACCGCCCTGGCGGCACAGCCCGCGCCGCCGACCGCGCCACCCGCCACGCCGCCCCCGGCGTTCGCGCCCGCAGCGCCCCCGACGTTCGCGCCCGCGGCATACGCGGCGCCCGCGACGCCCGCCGCGCCGCCCCACGTTCCGCGGAGCCGTCGCCGCGGGTGGCCGGTCGTCCTGGCGGCCGTCGCCACGTGCGCGGTGCTCCTCGGGGTGGTCATCGGCGCCATGGCGCTGAACGGCGGCGATGACTCGGACAACGGCGAGACGGGCAACGGCGACGCGGCCGGGGAGTCGTCGCCGACGCCCACGGACCAGGACACCGCCGAGGACGAGGAGGGCGGGGAGGACGAGGCCGCGGCCGAGACGCCCTCGCCCGAACCCCCGGCCGATCCGGAACCGGTGGTCTACGAGGGCGTCTCCATCCCCGACAGCCACACCATCTCGCTCTACCAGGACCCACCGGCCCCGGTGCGCGGGGAGCTGGGCCCGCACTACGAGGGCGAGCTCGGGTACTACGGGGCGAGTGTCATCACACTCGACCGCCTGGTGGTGACCAGCGACGGGAACAACCTGGTGCTCCTGCGGGCCAACGAGCCCGGCTCGCTCGACACCTGCCGCTCGGCGACCCGGTACACCGACCGGCTCGAGGCGGAGGAGGCGCCGCCAGGCTCGGAGATCTGCCTGACCACCGCCACCGGGGACATCGCCCTGGTCACCGTCCGCGAGTACGCGTCGACCGACTCATCGAGCCAGTACGTGACCGTTGACCTCACGGTCTGGCGCGGCGCCGCGCAGCCGTCCGGCTGAGCACGTCCGCCCGAAGGGCCCGCGGCCCGCGGCGCACGTTCCGGGGCGCTCACCGACTCTCGCTCCGCGCGTCCACGGGGGTTCCCGGCTCTTCGCCGCCCTCGTGGCGCGCGGTCACGCGGACGCGCATGCGCCGGGGCAGCAGGGTCGTCGCCAGTGGCTTGGGGCGGGCGTCGGTCCCCGGCTCGGGGGTGAGTCGCCAGCGGCTGGCCACGGTGGCCAGCGTGAGGGTCGCCTCGGTCATGGCGAACTCGTCGCCGATGCACTTGCGGCCGCCGTTGCTGAAGGCGGCGAAGGAGCCGCGCGGCAGGGCCGAGGCCCGTTCGGGCAGCCACCGGTCGGGCTCGAACGCGTCGGGCTCGGCGTGGACGTCCGGCCGGTGCTGGACGGTGAACGGGCTGATGAGGACGAGGGAGCCGGGCTCGAGCACCTGGCCCGCGACGGTGGTGCGCGCCGTGGTGGCCCGGGTGAACATCCAGCCCGGCGGCCGCATCCGCAGGGCCTCGGTCACGACGCGTCGGGTGAAGGGCAGCCGCGGAAGGTCGGCGAAGCTCGCGGGGCGGCCGCCCAGCACCTCGTCGACCTCTTCCTCCAGGTGCCGCTGGGCCGTGGCGTTCCCGGCCAGCAGCAGGAACATCCAGGTCAGGGCGGCCGCGGTGGTGTCCGTTCCGGCGCTCAGGAAGGCGATCGCCTGCTCGCGCAGCTGGTCGTCGGTCAGGGGGCGGCCGTCCTCACCGCGGGCGTCGAGCAGCAGCGCCAGCAGGGAGGCGGGGTGGGGACGGACCCGGTGTTCGGCGACGAGGCGGTCCATGGCGGTGAGGAACGTCTCGCGGGCCTCGGCCTGTCGGCGTATGACGGGCAGGGGCAGGCGCTGGACAACCTTGGGCAGCAGGAGGTCGACGGCCAGGCCGCGGGTGAGGGTGGCGATCGACTGCCGCACGGTGGCGGCCGCCTCGTCCGTGCACCCGGCGCCGAAGATCATGCGCATCGCGGTGTTCGCGCTCAGTCGGAAGAACGTCGGGAACGCCTCGAAGACGTGTCCTTCGCGCCACGAGGCGGTGAGCGCGGTGATCTGCGCTTCCATGATGACGCCGTAGGCCGCGATCTTCTCCGCGCTGAACGCCGGTTGCAGCATGCGGCGTTGGTGCCGGTGCTGGTCGTGCGGGCAGAGCCCGAGGCTCTCCCCGAACACCTCGCGGGCCCGGTCGTAGAGCGGACCGCCCTTGTCGAACGTGCGGTACTCGACCAGCATGTGGCGCAGGAGCTCGGGGTGGCAGGGCACATGGGCCCTTCGGGGGCCGAGGCGGATGGTGACCAGGTCACCGTGCCTCGACAGGGAGCCGAAGAAGCTCAGGGGGTCACGCATCAGGTGCGGAGCGTGCCCCAGCACGGGCAGGGCGCCGGGGGCTGTGCCATGGGTGAACGCGGTACTGCTGCTCATGGTGTGACCTGCCTTTCACGGGCGCTGTTGGCGGACGGGGCGCGGGGTCTTCCGTGAGTGGGGCGGCGTCGGTGGGCGGGACGAAGTCGGTGGGCGGGGGTGGCTCGTCGGCGTACGCGTCATCCGCGTCATGCGCGTCAACGTAACGAGGCGCGCGCGGGACCCGTCCCGAGGCAGCCGGGGACACCCACGGCGCTCTCGACGCCCGCCGCACCGCCCGTTTCGCCGTCCCGGCGTCGGCCACGGTCAGGTCGAGTCGCCCATACAGCGCGACCGGGCCGGGAAACGCCTCGAACGCGCCGTGGACGCGGCGTTCGGCGCCCTCCCGTCCGAGGTCAGGGGCGCGGGCGGGCGGGGGGCTCGGCGTCCGCGGCGTCCCTCTTCGCCTTGATGCGCGACGCCTCCTTCCTCACCTCGGCCTGGGTGGCGCGCTCCCGGCGCAGCCACTCGGGGTCGTCGAGCTTCAGCGCGTCGATCTGCTCCGTCGTGAGCGCCTCCGTGACGCCTCCGCGCGCGAGGCCCGCGATGGAGACGCCCAGCTTGGCCGCGACCACGGGCCGCGGGTGCGGGCCGTCACGCCGCAACTCCCGCAGCCACTCGGGCGGATCGGCCTGGAGCGCCCGCAGCTCGTCGCGCGAGACGACGCCCTCCTGGAACTCGGCGGGAGTGGCCTGGAGGTACACACCCAGCTTCTTCGCCGCGGTCGCGGGCTTCATCGTCTGGGTGGTCGGGTGCGACGTCATGCCGTCCAGGGTAGCGAGCGGGTCCGACAGCGCCGCACGTGGAACGCGACCGGATAGCCTGGCGACGTGACAGGCTCGGATGTGCCCCCTTCGCTTCGGCTCGCGTACGTTCCTGGCGTGACGCCGACCAAGTGGGTCCGGATCTGGAACGAACGGCTCCCCGAGGTGCCGTTGACCCTCGCCATGGTGGCGGCGGCCGAGGCGGTCGACGCGCTGCGGGGCGGGCGGGCGGACGCGGCCTTCGTGCGGCTGCCGATCGACCGGACGGGCCTGAGCGTGATCCCCCTCTACATCGAGACGACGGTGGTCGTGGTCCCGAAGGACCACGCGATCGCGGCCGTTGACGAGGTGGCGGCCGACGACCTGGTCGATGACGTCGTGCTGCACCCCCTGGACGACACCCTCGACTGGGAACGCCCGCCGGGCCGCCCCGCGAACGAGCGCCCCGCGAACGAGCGCCCCGCGACGACGGGCGACGCGATCGAGCTGGTGGCGGCGGGCGTGGGACTCCTCGTCGTCCCGCAGTCGCTCGCCCGCCTGCACCACCGCAAGGACCTCACCTACCGCCCGCTCGTGGACGCCCCCACGTCACAGGTCGCGCTGTCGTGGCCCGAGGAGGCGACGACCGAGCTGGTCGAGGAGTTCATCGGGATCGTCCGCGGGCGAACGGTCAACAGCTCCCGCGGCCGCCCCACCCCGCCGCAGCCGAAGAAGGCGAAGCAGGCCAAGAAGGCACAGGGGCAGGCCCAACAGCGGGCGCGGACCCAGCCGAGGCGGGGCCTCCCCGCACGCGGCAAGAGCACCCGCCGCGGCAAGCCCCGTCGCAGGTCGTGACGGAGCCAGCTCCGCGTCGGTGGGCCAGGGTGGCATTCGCGCCAAGTTGCCCCGGACAGGGCCGAGAAGCAACGTTCCCCCGCGCACGGCCCTCGGCACCGCCGCGTCCCGCCCGAAGCCGCCGCGCCCCCGGCCGACGGCGGCGTGAGCGCCCCCCGTTGACCTGCGGCACGTTGACTCCTGTGGAGAACGGTGCGAACCGGTTGACGCCCGCCCGCGCGGGACGGACCATGCCACTGGCAATTGCCTTTCCGCTTTTCTCTCCGCCGTATCGCTCTCGCACATCCGTGAAAACACGGCCCGTGCAGTTGATCAATAACGCCGGAGGGCGTGTTCCGGCCACTCGTCAGGACCTGGCTTGACCTGAGGCGCCACGGCGGCAGGATGGACGGCACTTCTGCGGCGAACGGCGCCAGCAATCAGCAGTACCAGGAGTGATGAATTCGTGACGCCACAGCGGCGGCACCCCGCGACATCGCCTATTCACCGGGCCATGGAAAACCACACCGCGATCGCCGGTTCCAAGGGCGGGTGCGCATGAGCGGAATCGAGTGGCCAGGCCCCACCTTTCTCGGTCGGCTCGGCCAGGACAGCCTGAAAGATCTCATGGACATCGGAGTTCTCTTCCACTATCCCCAACACCGCGCTCTGCTGCGCCAGGGCGACAACAGCAGGCATGTGCTGCTCATCCTGGACGGCATCGTCAAGGTGGTCACCACGTCGGAGAACGGATACGACATGCTGACCGCGATTCGCGTGCGCGGCGATCTCGTCGGCGAGATGGCGGCGTTCGAGGACCGACCCAGGTCGAGTTCCGTGATCGCCATTCGCCCGGTGACGGCCCATCTCATCCAGTGGCCGCAGCTGGACGCCTTCCTCAGTCGCCACCCCGACGCCAGGCGGGAAATCCTGCGGATGCAGAGCACCCGCCTGCGGTGGGCGAACCAGCGGCGCCTCGACTTCGGCGCGTACGAGGCTCCCACCAGGTTCGCCCGCGTCCTCGGCGAGCTCACCCAGACCTACGGGCATCCGGTGGACGGCGCGTCGGGGAAGAGCAGGAAGCTCGGAGTGACCATCACCCAGGCCGAGCTGGCCTCGCTCGCCGGAATCGCGCTTCCGACCGCGCAGAAGACGCTCGCCGAGCTCTCCCGCCGCGGCGTCGTCGAACGCGGGCGCCGCACACTGGTGATCAAGGACGTGCCGCAGCTGATGCGCATCGCGAAACTCGTCGACTGAACCCGTACTGGTACGCGTTCGCCTCCCGAAACCGCTCGTAACCTCACGCCAACGGTCGCGGAAAGTCCGTGACAGAGGGAGGAACGGCCAGGTGGCCGAGCGGTCCGGGTATTACCCCTGCACATGCATCGCCGTCGACGTACAGGCATATGGAGGAAACAACGATCGTAGGCAGTCCGACGTCCAGCACGATCTGCCGCGGCTGCTTTCGAGAGCCGCCGCGAAGGCGGGCGTGGACAGCTCCGAGTGGCAGATCCAGAAGAAGGGCGACGAGGTCCTCGCCCTCGCGCCGCTCGACGGATCCGCGTCCCGCCTCGTCGACAACTACATCAGGCATCTCGTTTTCGAGTTGGCCCAATTCAATGAAATCCGGGTCGCGCACGCAAGGATGAGGCTGCGCGCCGCCATCCACCAGGGTCTCGCGGAGCACGCCGACAACGGCTTCGCGGGGCGAACGGTCGTCGAGACCTGCCGGTTGCTCAATTCGACCGTCGCCCATGTGGCCCTGAAGGCGGCCGACGACGCCAATCTCGCCCTGCTGCTCTCCGATCGCGTCTACAACGAGTGGATCCTCGGCGGCCACACCACGCTGGTCCCCGCGGTCTTCCGCGAGGTGGCCGTCGAGGAGAAGGAGTACGCGGCGAGCGCCTGGCTCTGGGTGCCGGGCGGCAGCGCCCACCGGCTCGACCTCGGCCCTGGCCCGGCCTCCCCGCCCGCCCCCGGGCGGGGAGCCGCGCACGGCGCCGAGCCCCAGGGGCGGACCACCGTGCACGGCGAGCAGGTGAGCGTGACCTCGTTCAACGCCCCGGTCGACCTCCGCGGCGGCGTCATCGGCTTCGGCGGCGGCCATGGCTGACGAGAGGGAGCCCGACCCGGTCGACCCGCCCGCCGACGGCGCCCACGGCGGCGGCCCCAGGCGACCCCCGCCCCCCGCCGACGCGTTGACGCCGGACGGCGACGACGAGGGGACCGCCCCGCCGGAGGGAGACGCCTCCGAGGGGCACCAGCCCTCCGACGGGCCACCGCGCCCCGACGAGGGCGACGAGGGCGACGAGGACAGGGAGGGCTACGACGAGCTCCGCCGCGCCTACGGTCAGCGCGTCTACAACTACTTCAACGCGGACGTGCACGCCTCGGGCGCCACCTTCGGCTTCGGCCCGGCCACCGCCACGCACGGCCTCACCCCGGGCAGGGTGAAGCGGGACCGGATCGACGCGACGCTGCGCCACTACCTCCCACCCGAGCCGCAGTACGACGAGGCGATGGACAAGCTCCGCTCGGAGCACATCGTGGTGCTGATCGGGGAGGACGGCTGCGGGCGCCGCGCCGGCGCGCTGGCCCTGCTCAGGGAACTGCTCGGCGGCCACGTCGAGTTCCGCAGCCTGGCCCCCGCGGACTCCCTGCCGTCGCTCTGGGAGCCGGGGTCCCTCGACACGGACCGCGGATACGCGCTCTTCGACTACCTGGGCGAGCTGCGCCTCGACGCGGCTCAGGAGTTCCAGATGCGGCGGCTGAGCGAGGAGCTCAAGCAGCGGCGCTCCTACCTGGTGATCACGGCCTCGCCAGGCACCTCGCGCCGACTGGCCCTGCGGGAGTTCTGTGTGCCCTGGCGGGCCCCCGATCCCCTGGGCCTCTTCGACCACTGCGTCGCGGAGTCGGCCGCGTCGCCCCTCACCCCCGAGCAGGAGGACGACCTCCGCGACCACGTCAAGGAGTTGCGCAGCCCCGGGGCCGTCGTCGCGGTGGCCGAGGCGCTCACGCGGAGCGCGGACGCCGCCCTCGAGCTGCTGCGCGACAGCGAGAGGCAGGTCGTCCAGCAGTGGTTCGGCGACCAGCCGGGCCCGGACGACCTGCTCTCGGTGGCGGCGCTCGCGTTCGCCGAGGGCATCCCCGAGCGCACCTTCGAGAAGCTCTGCGTGAGGCTGGGCGGCCATGTCATGGACTGGGAGCGGGTCCACGACGACGCGGCGGGCGCGGGACGGACGTTCCAGCAGGCGCCGAGCACCGCGCAGAGCCGGGCCCGTTGGAAGGAGCGGGCCGCTCTGGCCCGGGTGGCCCGCCACCCGGCGCCCGGCGGTGACCAGGGCCGCGGCGAGCGCCGGATCACGTTCGTCTCCGCGCCCGTCCGCGCCCTGGTGATCACGGAGTTGCACGCGCTGTACGGGTACGGGCTCTGGTACCCGATGCGGCGCTGGCTCGGCGATCTCGCGGTCGAAGGCGACCTCGAGGTGCGCACCGAGGTGGCACGCGGCGTCGCCCTCCTCGCCCGCGACGCGCTCGATGACGTTGAAGAGAACCTGCTCAACGTCTGGGCGGACGGCCTCAGCAACGAGCGGGTGACCGCCACACTCGCCCTCGAGTTCATGTGCCGCGACGAGCGACTCGCGCCGCAGGCCCTGGGCATGGCACTCCGGTGGGCCTGGAACGCCGGGCAGAACAGGGCCATCACGGCCGCCATGGTCCTTTCCGGTGAACTGGCCTCGATCTACCGGATGGAGGCGCTCGACTGGCTCTGGTTCCTCACCGAGCGGGGCGAGCGTGTGGCCGTCGCAGCGCGGCGGTCCCTGATCCTGCTCCTGACCACGGCGGAGCGGCAGCCCGACCTCACGCTGTGCATCCTCCGCTACGTCCGCACGCGCCTCGCCCGCGCCGGGAACGCCAGGGCTCGTGCCGACGCGCTGGCGATCGCCGTCCGGATGCTGGGGACGGAGCGGCTGCACTCGCCCGAGCCGCTGGCCGCGCACCTGCTCCGGACCATGCCGGACTCCGCCCGCCACCTCGGGGCGCTGTGGACCCGCGCCCTGCTCAGCAGGCACCGGCGCTCGGCACTCGGCGCGCTCTTCCGCACGATCGCGGCCCTCAAGGACGACCCGGCGGCCACGTCACGCGTCCGCGCGCTCGGCGAGGCCATGCGGGCCGGGATGAACGCCGTTCAGTGGTCGGCCCTCAGGCGCGACCTGCCGAACGCGCTGCGGATCCCCGAGTACGCCGACCACGACCTCCATCGGCTCGTCGGTGAGCTGATCGGACAGATCCGGCCGATGTCCGGCCGGGCAACACTCGCGAGGAGAATGAGCAGTTGAACTACCCAGTAGTGGCCGAGCACGCGCTGAGCCCCGTCCAGCGGAGCTGGTGGTCACGCCGCCAGCAGCGCACGGACATGCCCGCGCTGCCGCCCGGCGCCGTCTATGTCCTCATGGTGGGTGGGCAGTACCGCGCCTACCCCCACGGGGCGCAGTTCGACCCGGCGCACGCCGACGTGGTCGACGCGTCGTCGGTCAGCCTGGTGGACATCAGGACCCGGATGGTCGAGGTCGAGCGCACGGTGCCGTCCGTCAGCGCGGCCGACGCGTTCACCATTCGCGCCTCCTTCACCTGCCAGGTCACCGACCCCACGGCCGTCGCGCGGCACGGGATCACCGACGTGTGCGTTCCCCTGCGGTCCTACCTGGCCGCGGACAGCGAGCTGCCGCGGATGAGCGCGGGGCACAGGATCGAGGAGGTCAACGCGGTGCGCGCGCAGGTGACCCATCGGATGACCGCCTACAGCGCGGTCGTGGCGCCGCGCGTTCCCGGCATGACCGTGGAGTTCGTCGGGATCGAGGTGCTCACCCCCGACGACCTGAGCGCCTGGGAGCGCAGGGTCAGGGACGAGCACAGGGAGCAGGAGCTCGAGCAGGCGCGCCGCGCGTTCGAGCGGGACGGCGTCCTCAGCCTCGCGGACCTGCTCGCGCAGGGGTCGAACGTCGCCGATGCCCTGGGGCTCTCCCGCGACCGGATCGACATCCAGGACATCGCCGCGCGGATCGACCACGTGGAGCGGGAGGAGAGGGACCGGCGGCACAAGGCCGAGGACGAGGACAAGGCGCGCGCGCACGCCTTGGAGCTCGAGGAGAAGATCACGCACAACAAGCTGCTGCTCGCGATCATGCAGCGGGTCGGCACGTCGGGCGACTATGTCGACTACGGCATGATGCTCCAGCAGCTCCTCAACCACCAGGGGAGCCAATCCCTTTCGCCCCCCGACGCCAAGGCGGTCGGGCCGGGCGCGGGCGGAGAGCGGCGCGGTGGCGGCGAGCCGCACGGCGACTTCATCAAGGACGAGGACGACCTCGTTGACTGACGTGCTGAAACCGCCGGACGGCTTCGGCCCGCCCGAGGAAGGCCCTTCCCCCTCCCGACTCGACCCGGGCCGTCGGCTCCGGGTGCTCACCGGCGTGGACGAGTCCCTGCTCGCCTGGGTCTGGCACGAACGCGGCAAGTACACGGCGCTCGGCGGCGTGGTGCTCGGCACCGCGGTCATCGCGGGGTTCTCCATGTGGAACTTCGCCAACCAGGCGCTCGGCCGGGCCTCCGTCCTCTCGCTGCTGCCCGCGGCCATGTGGACGCTGTTCGTCCTGAACCTCGACCGCTGGCTGATCACGCCGCAGCCCAACGTCAAGCGGCGCCTCTCACCGCTCCTGACGCGCCTGCTCGTGGCCGTCGTGCTCGGCGTCGTGGTGGCCGAGCCGCTGGTGCTGCGGATCTTCCAGTCCGCCGTGGAGGAGCACGTCAGGGACGAGCGGAACGACACGGTCGACGCCCTGCGTGCCGACCTGCTCCGCTGCAACCCCGATCCGTCGGAGGGTGGGACCCGGCCCGAGGACTGCGGCTCCTTCCTGCTCTCCTTCGACGCCACCCCCGCCTCGCTCGCCGCCGAGCTGACGACGCTCCGCGCGGACGCGGGCGAGCTCCGGGAGCGCGTCGACGAGGACACCCGGCACCTGGAGGCCCTGGACGCGGACGTCAGGGACGAGTGCAGGCGGCTGATCAGGAACGCCGCGACCGGCTACCTGGAGCGCACCTCCGAGTGCCTCAGGCTGCGGGAGAACGCGAGCGAGTACCGCGCCACCCACAGGACCGAGGAGAACGAGACGAGGCTGGCGGGGATGAACGCCCGCATCGCCGAGATCGAGGCCGACCTCACGTCGTCGCGCGGCGACTACCTGGCGGCGAGGGACGCCGCGGTCGAACAGCGCGTCTCCGATGAGCGCGACCAGCAGCGGGAGATCGGCGTGCTGGAGCGGATCGCCGCGCTGCACGAGCTGACGGGGCGCGACACGGTGCTCCTGATCGGCGTCTGGATGGTGCGGCTGCTGTTCGTCTTCGTCGATGTCCTGCCCGTCCTGGTGAAGTTCCTGAACGGGGAGAGCAGTTACGACCGGCTGCTGGCGGCCAGGACCAACGGCGCCCTGCGGATCCACGATGAGGCGGTGCGGACGGTCGAGCGGAGGGCCGTGGTCGAGCTGGAGATCGACCACGAGGTGATCGAGCAGGGACTGCTCCGGCGCAAGGCCGAGATCGACGCCGACCGCCGTGAGCACGTGGCCGCGATGAACATCCGTGTCAGCCAGGCCGTGAGCGCCTTGCAGGAGGAGCTGGCGCGCACATCGGTGAGGTGACCCCCGGGTCGCCGCCCCGCGTCCGCCCTCATGGCGCGGACGCGGGGCGGCGGGCGGAGGGGACGAGGTGGAGAGGGGAAGCACGTGCACGGATGCGATGGAGACGACACGTCGGCCCACGACAGGGAGCTCGCCAGGCTGCTGGTGAGCGAGACACGCGAGGAAGTGCTCAAGGCGGACCAGAAGGCCAGCCTCATGCTCTCGGCCCTCGGCCTCATGCTGGTCGCCCTGATCGGGGCGGTCACCAGCGACGGAATATCGCCCGAACGGTACGCCTTCCCGCCGCAGGCCCTCTTCTGGACGGGGTGTGCCGCGTGGATACCGTCGCTCGTGACCCTCGGGGTCGCGCTGTTGCCGAGGACGGGCCTGCCGCGGGCCGGGCGCGCCCACTACTTCGAGGACGTGGCCGCCATGCCCTCCCTCACGGGTCTCGGCACCATCGTGCGCCGGACCGACCCGCTGGAGAGGGACGTCAGCCAGCTCGCCGCACTCTCCCGGCTGGTCTCGGTCAAGTACCGCTGCATCCGCCGGGGGATGGTCTGGAGCGGCGTCTTCCTCGTCCTCACCCCGCTCGGCGTCCTGCTCGGATCGGCGGGCTGAGCACCACCCCGTCCGCGCCGCCGAAGGGCAACGCCCCCTGTCTCAGGGGGCGTTGCCTTTGTGGTGGACGTGCAGGTCGCCCTGGGTCACGGCGTAGATCGTCGCGTTGTCCGAGGCCGTGTTCGTCTGGGTGGCGGGCTCGGGGTCGGGGCGTCGGGTCTCGACGCGGTTGTCGTTTCCCGCGATCACGGGTCCATGGGCGTCGCCGCCGATGTGGATCTCCGCGTGGCCGCCCGGCGTCTCTGCCATGGCGCGTCCTCCTTCTCCGTCGCGGCCTTCTCCGTCACAACGGGTCGTCCTGGCGGGTCAGCGTCGCCGTGCACTGGATCTCGCACGGGGGCTGGCCCGGTGGGCTGGCGACCTCGACCTCGGCGGTGGCTCCGTCGGACGCCAGGTCGAGGGTGACCTCTCCCTCGCCGAGCGAGGCGCATGTCGAGAGGTCGTACCACGGCTGCATGCCGGTGAAACGGCCCTCGCCGCCGGTGAGTTGAAAGCTGGTGAGACCGCAGACCGCGTTGTCGGACGCCACCGAGTACGTGTCCTGGCCGTCGGCGCTGATCTCCCACACGCCGCCCGTGTCCATCACCCAGGTGCCCGCGAGGCCGGTGCTCTCGGGCTCCGGATCGGAGTCGCCGGTCAGCGCCATGACGCCGATGGCCGCGGCGACGACCGTGGCGAGCACGCCGCCGACGATCACGGAGGCCAACGCCCCGCTCAGCGCCGAGCCCCCGGCACCCGCCGTGCCCGCGCCGACGGCCGCCTGCGCGCCGCTCGCCGCGCCGTCGCCCGCCCAGCTCGTCCAGGGGCCGACGTCCGGCGTTCCGATGTCAGGGGGCCCGAACTCGGGTGCGGGGGGCGCCGGTTGGACGCCGCCCCAGGGGTCAGGGGGCACCGGGGGCTCGGCCGGGGTGTAGCCGTTGTCCGCCATGTAGGACACCACGTCGACGTCCTGTGCGGGCACCTCGGGAGAGGGAACCTCGGGCAACGGCGCCTCCGGGACCGGCACTTCGGGCAACGGGACCTCGGGAGCCAGGGCCTCGGGCGCCGGGACCTCCGCGGCTTCGCCGCCCCCGCCGCCGCCCTTCAGCAGCTCGCGGCCCAGCCACGCCGCCTCCGCCACCAGCACCGCCGAGACGACGCGGCGGCCGATCAGCAGCGCGCGAACGCCCTCCTCGCGCAGGAAGAACGCCTCGGCGCGCCGGTCGCCCGAGCGGCGCGCCGCCACCCAGCCGCGGCCGAGCAGCCGACCCCACGCGCCGAGGCGCAGCGAGCGGGCCAGGGCCGCGGACGACGCCCGCGCGACGCCCACGGCGAGGTCGGATCGCCCGGCGCGCTCGGCCAGCTCGGCGGCCCGCTCCAGGACCCGCGCCTGGGCCGCGACCTCGGCGGGCGCCGTTCCTCGGTCGGCCGCCCACGCGGTCAGGTACGCGCACAGCCGGTCGACCGGGAAGGGCCTCGACAGGCGTGCGCGCACGGCCCGTTCGGCGTCCGCGGTGCAGCGGTAGCCGCGTTCCGTGGCCAGCAGGAGGCCGAGCCCGCTCAGCCGTTCGCACATGCCCGCGGCGTCCGGGACATCGGCGAGCGCGCCGATGTGCGCCGGGGCCAACTCCGCGTCGCCCAGGGTCGCCAGGAGCCGCAGCACGCCCATCACCCCGGCGTCCGCGCCGACATGGTCGAGCAGCGAGGGCAGCAGCGCGGGAACGTCCCCCGGCCTCGGCAGCCACGCCCCGCCGTCGGGGCCGAACCGCGTCAACGCCGCCGCGCGCAGCAGCGGAAGCGGCTGACCGGCCGCCGCCCGCCACAGCGCGACGGCCGCCCCGACCTCGCCGTCCCGCAGCGGGCGGCGCAGCTCGCGCGCCAACAGCTCGAGCGCGGCGGCCTGTTCGAGGCCCGCGATCTCCCACGCGGTGCCGTCGTTCCCCAACGAGCGTGCCGAGCTGGCCAGGACGAACGTCGCGTCGGGCACCGCGTCGAGCAGCTCGAGGAGTTGGGCGGGCGAGAAGTCGGCGTTGTCGACGTAGACGGTCACCCGCACGCCCGCCATCAGGCGCCGCAACTCGCCGCGCGCCGGGGCGTATCCGGGGGCGTCGTAGCACGCCTCGAAGATCTCCTGGGCGAGGTCGCCGACGTCGCCGTGCGTCGGGGCGAGGAACACCACGCCGTCGGGCCCGGGTTCGAGCAGCCACGCGGCGTGCCGCAGCAGCGTCGACTTGCCGACCCCGGCCGCGCCCCACACCTGGACGGGCCCGCCGCCCCTGATGG
The DNA here is from genome assembly GCF_003626575.1 of Streptomyces radicis. Classification (GTDB taxonomy): domain Bacteria; phylum Actinomycetota; class Actinomycetes; order Streptomycetales; family Streptomycetaceae; genus Streptomyces; species Streptomyces radicis. Next base: position 216,122 of record NZ_RBDY01000002.1, read on the forward strand.
CCGCGGCGAGCGCCGCGACGTCCGCGTCGCGGCCGATCGGCGTCCGCTGCCGCCGGGGCAGCAGGCCGACGTGATCCCTGCGCACCGGGCGTGGCCGTTCGGGCCCCACCAGAACGGTCACGATCGAGCCGTTCCTGGCATCGACGATCACATTGTGATCGCCCGCTATCACCGGTCCTTCGGCGTCGCCTTCGACGTCGATCCGCCGTCCCGATGCATCGGATCCATCCGTTCCACCCGCTGCGGCCGTTCCGGCCGTTCCGTCCCCCGCTGTCATCGCAACCCCCCGTCACGCGTGCGAAAACGGCGGCCGCCCGCGGCGGCGCGCCAGCGGTCACGCTAGCAACGCGCCGGGGCGGGGAAACCGTCTTTCGACTGGTTCGACGGAACCGATCCGGCCACGCTCACGCGAACGCGATCCGCGACAGATGCGCGAGATCCTCGATCCTGACGGACCGGTAACCGGTCGAGACCACACCCGTCTCGCGCAGCCTGCGCAACGCCTTGTGCACGGTCGGCTCGGCCGCGCCCGACAGGGTGGCGAGCTCGGGCTGGGTGATCGGCCAGCGGATGACGGCGCCTTGGCCGACGCGTTCGCCGTAGGTCATCGCGATCTGGTGCAGCACGCGGGCCAGGCGGGTGGCGGCGTCGCAGCCGGTGAAGTCGACGCGGTGCGCGGTGGCGGCGCGCAGCTTGGCGACGATGGACTCGTCCACGGCCTGGGCGACCTCGGGGTGGCGGCGCACGCAGTCGAGGAACGCGCCGCGCGTCGCCATGCGCGCGACCACGGGGCCGCACGTCGTGACGGTCGCGGACCGCGGCCGCCCGTCCACCGCGGCCAGCTCGCCCACCAGGTCGCCGCCCATCCGGACGGCCAGCAGGGCGTCGCGGTGGTCATGGGTGCGCCCCGTCACCTTGACCACGCCGTCGAGCAGGAGGAGGACGAACGTGCTGTGCTCCGCCTCGCGCATCAGCACGCGGTCGGCGGGGTAGCGCGCCCGCGCGCCGAGCTGGAGGAGGTGCTCGCGCGCCCGCGGGCCGAGGCCACCGAGCAGGCTAGCCCCGGGCCAGGGCCACACGTCGCGCGGGCGCCGGGCGTGCGCTCTCGCGCTCACGCCCGCGTTCGCTCCCCCGTTCACGCCCCCGTTCGCGCTCCGGCCGCCGTCGGCCGTGTCGTTGCCCGCCATGGCGACCAGTATCCAGGGGAATCCCGCCGGATCCCGTAGGACGACGGGATCTCGGCCGCGCGCGGGCGGCACGGTGGAGGAGCGCACCGCGCGGCAGATCGCGGTGGGGCGCGGGGATGTCCACCGCCGGCGCGGGGGATCGGCGGACACTGGACACCCTGGCCCCACCGCATCCGAGGAGAGTCATATGAGCTGGCACGAACGGGAGCACGAACGGGAGTTGGAGTACCGGGCCGTCCTCGCGGTCGACATCGAGCGCTCGGCGGGGCGCGGCAACACCGCCCTCTTCGCGATCCGCGACGTGCTCGCGGCGGCGCTGCGTGAGGCGTTGGAGGAGAGCGGGATCGCCTGGGACGCCTGCCTGCGCCACGACCTGGGCGACGGCCTGCGGGTGGTCGCGCCCGCGGGGGCGCCCAAGGCCAGGCTCGTGCACCCGCTGCTCCACGAGCTCGCGGCGCGGCTGCGCGCGCACAACGGCAGGGCGGGGGACGCCACGCGCGTCCGCGTCAGGGTCGCGCTGCACGCGGGCGACGTGCACGTGGCCGGGGACGGCGGGGTGAGCGGGTGGCCGCTCGAGGTGCTGGCGCGGCTGCTCGACGCCGCCCCGGCGCGGCGGGCGCTGGCCGAGGCGCCCGAGGCGTTGGCCGTGGCGGCCGTGCTGTCGCGGCACTTCCACGACGAGACGGTCAGGCACGGCTACCCGGGGATCGACCCCGAGGCGTTCACCGCCTTCACCTTCACGGCGAAGGAGCACCGCGGCGAGGCGTGGCTGCACGTGCCCGGTCTGCCGGGCCAGCCGGTGACGGACGCGCGGCCACCCGAGAACGCGAACGGGGACGGGACCGGGAACGCGGCCGGGAACGCGGCGGCGCCCAAGACCGCGCCCGCGCCCGCGCACATGGTCAACAAGGCGACGGGACACGGCGTCATCTACGCCACCCAGAACGGCACACAGCACATCCACCCGGCCGGGGATCCCTGAGGGCCGGACCAACGTGAAGGGGCTTACGTGGACGAGGAACTGACCGCGCTGGCGGCGGCGGGCGCCGTGGCGCTCGTCGCGGCGATGGCCACCGACCTGTGGCAGGGGACGAGGAACGCCTTCGCCGCGCTCCTCAACCGGAGGGCCGGGCGCAGGGCGTTGGCCGCGGTCGAGGCCCAACTCGACAACAACGCCGCCCTCGTGCGGGACGCCGAGGCGCCCGCCGAGGTGCGGCGGGCGCTTCTGGCGTTCTGGACACTGGAGTTGGAGGGGCTGCTGCGCCGAGACCCGGCGTGCCGCGAGCCGTTGGACGTGCTGGTGCGCGAGGCGCGCGAGGCCGCCCGCGGCCCGCTCGCGGGCGGCGGCGAAGGCCACCGCGCGCCCGCCAGGCCGCACCTGGAGCAGACGAACACCGCCAGGGACTCGGGGACGGTGTTCGCCGTCCAGGGCGGCGACCAGCCGATCGGCGGCGGGGGCGGGGGCGGGGGCGAGGCGGACGCGCGGCGGTGACCCGGGGCGTCAGCCCAGCAGCTCGGGCCGTTGCCACTTCTCGCCGAGCAGGTGCTGGGCGAGAAACGCAAAGACCGTTTCGTACCAGATCTTGGCGTGGTTCGGGGTCAGAACCCAGTGGTTCTCGTCCGGGAAGTACAGGAACTTGTGCGGAATCGACCCGTCCGCGGCGCCGTCCTTGGACTGGAGGTCGGCCCACAGGCGCAGCGCCTCGCCGAACGGGACGCGATAGTCCTTGTCGCCGTGGATGACGAGCAGCGGCGTGCTGATGTCGTCGAGGAAGAGGTGCGGCGAGTTGGCCGCCGCGATCTCGGGCGTGAACTCCCGCGCGAAGCCGTACGCGTAGTCGCTCACGCGCACCGAGTGCTCGAGCGTCCACAGGGACGCGTGGGTGACGATCGCGCCGAAGCGGTCGGTGTGCCCGGCGATCCAGTTGGCCATGTAGCCGCCGTACGAGCCGCCCATCGCGCCGACCCGGCTCGCGTCGATGTCGGGCCGCCGCTCCGTGGCGTCCGTGATGGCCATGAGGTCGGTGTAGGGCGCGCCGCCCCACTCGCCCCAGCCGCGCCGCACGAAGTCGATGCCGTAGCCGGTGGACAGGGCCGGGTCGGGCTGGAGGACGGCGTAGCCCTTGGCGACCGCGAGCCACTGGTTCCAGCGCCAGGACCAGGCGTTGGACGACATCACCGGGCCGCCGTGAACCCACAGGAGCAGCGGCGCGGGCCGGTCGGCCGACGCGCCGTCGGGCAGCGAGAGCCACGCGCGCACGGGGGTGCCGTCCTCGGCGGTGGTGGTCACCTCGGTCAGCGTGCCGGGCAGCGTCGAGGGGCGGCCCAACGCCTCGGCGGGCCCGGGCAGTCGCTGATACGCGCCCGTGCCGTCGAGCGGGACGCGCACCGGCGCGGGCGGGGCGTCCATGGCGGAGCGCAGCGCGTAGACCCAGCGCCCGTCGGGCGACACACGCGGGTCGTCGTACGCCCCGTCGTCCGGGGTGAGCCGCGTGACCTCGCCGCTCGCCGCGTCCACGCGCCACAGCGGCGAACGCCCGCCGTCGTGGGCGGACAGCACGAGCGCCGAGCCGTCGGGCGTCCAGGCGGGCGTGTGCGGGAAACGGTCCCACTCGGCCGTGAGGTGCCGCGCCTCGCCGCCCGCGACGGGCACCAGCACGAGCCAGACGTCGCCGGGGTCGTCGGCCGTGAAGCGGCGGACGACCGTGACCGCGAGCAGGGTGCCGTCGGGCGAGAAACGGGGCGCGCCTCTGACGTCGAGCGCCGGGTCGTCGAGCAGCGTGCGGCGCGCGCCGGTCGCCACGTCGATGGCCACGAGGGTGAACCGCTGCGACCCGTTCCGTTCGGGAACCACCCACGCGGCGGCGGCCACCCCGCCATCGGGGGAGAGGGCCCAGCCGCCGTCCTCGTGCAGCGCGCGGCCGACGTGTCCCGTGAGGTCGCGCGGCGACAGCAGGGCCGCCTCGGCCACGTCCGCCTCCCCCAAGTCCGCGTCCCCGCCCGGTAGTTCGGCGGTGAGCAGGCGCGTGGCGGCCGGGCCGAGGTCGTGGTCCCAGAGCCTGACCTGGGGGTCCTCGTGCAGGATCGCGGTGACCTTGGCCTTCTTCCTGCTCTCGCGCAGCTCGGCGTCGTGCTCGAGGTCATCGGCCGACGGCAGCAACGCCGCGCCCACGAGCAGCGCTCCCGAGTCGCTGACCACCGCGTTCCGCACGCCGCCCGCGGGCGCGACCAGGACGCGGGCGTCGCCGCCGCCCGCCGGCTGCACCCACAGCGCGGGCGCTTCCCGGTCGTCCGACGCGCCGGGCTCGGGCCGCGCCGAGACGAACAGCAGGTCGTTGCCCGGCGTGAACACGGGCCCCGACGCGCCCTTGTCGCCCCGGGTCAGCCGCCTGGCGGGGCGCTCCCCCGCCGGGTCGACCTCCCACAGCGCGGACACGTAACGGGTGCGGTCGGAGGAGAGCGTGGCGGCGGAGACCACCAGGCGCCGGCCGTCGCGGGACAGGGCGAGGCCCTCCACGCGGGGCAGGTCCACATAGGCGTCGAGATCGTGGAACGGGGTCGCGGACTCGGGCTCCTGACTGGGGCGTGTCGTCATTCGGCCTTCCTATCATCGCGACGCGGCGCGGCACCCGTGGTTATCCGGGCTTGAAATTGACGTGGACGTCACGTTTTAACGTCGGGGCACCTTCCCCAGAAGGCACGGCGGATCGCCCGGCAGAACGCCCGGCGGAACGCACCGCCGACCGAGTCAGGAGCGCCGCATGTCCCACGCCGCCACCCACCACCGCGAGGTGCGCCTCGCCGCCCGCCCCCAAGGCCCCCTGAACGAAGGGCACTTCGAGATCGCGACCGTCCCTGTGCCCGAGCCGGGCCCCGGGCAGGCGCTCGTCAGAAACCGGCTGATGGCCGTCTACGCCTCCATGCGCACCCTGATGAACGAGGAGCCCGGGCTCCCCATGCCGCGCTTCGCGCTGGGCGAGCCGCTGCACGGGCTGGCCATCGGCGAGGTGGTCGACGCGCCGGGGGCGCCCGCGGGGAGCGGCCTCGTGCCGGGGGCGCTCGTCCAACACCGCCGTGGCTGGCGCGAGTTCGCGGTGGTCGAGGCGGCCGACGCGCTGCCCGTCGCCGATGGCCCCCACGACGACCCCGCCGCGTATCTGTCGATGGGCCCCACCGCGTGGATCGGCGTGACGGCGGGGGCCGAAGTCCGCGCGGGCGACACGGTGTTCGTCTCCGCCGCGGCGGGCTCCGTCGGCTCGTTCGCGGGGCAGCTCGCCCGGCTCCGCGGCGCCGAGCGGGTGATCGGCAGCACGAGTTCGGCCGCCAAGGGCGAGATCCTGGTGCGGGAGCTCGGCTATGACGCGGCCGTCCTGCGCGGCGCGGGCCCGATCGAGGACCAGCTCAGGGCCGCGGCGCCCGAGGGCATCGACGCCGTGCTCGACCTGGTCGGCGGCGAACAGCTGTGCGCCGCCCTGGCGTTGGCCAACCGGCGCGCGCGGGTCGCGCTGCTCGGCGCGATGTCGGGCCAGGCGTCGGGCGGCACCACCGCGCCCGTCGAGCTCGACACCTTCGACCTGATCTCGCGCGGCATCGTGATCCGCGGCATGCCGGGCCTCGACCACGCGCACCTGGTGCCCGAGGCCCACCGGGAGATCGGGCGCGGGCTGCGGGACGGCACGCTCACGTTCCCGCACGCCAGGCTCAAGGGAATCGAGCGGGCGCCCCAGGCGTTGAACGAGCTGCTCGAGGGCCGCCATGTCGGCTCGGTGCTGGTGGAGTTGTGACCCGGGAGACGCGAGGCGGGGGCGGGCGATGCGGATCGGGGACGCCGCCGCGGCGGCCGGGCTGACCACACGGGCCGTGCGGTACTACGAGGAGTGCGGCCTGCTCTCCGCGGACCGACTCCCCTCGGGCCACCGCAGATACGACGCGGGACACGTGCAACGGCTCCGCGCCATACGGGACTTGCTCGCCGTCGGCCTGACCGTCCAGGACGTGGCCACCCTGGTGCACTCGCTCGACCGGCTGCCGCCCGAGGCGCGCGGCGACCTCGCCAGGGCCACCGACGCCCAGCGCGAGACCTGCGGCCTGCCCGCCTCGGTCATCCGCCGCCGCCTCGACGACCTCGACGACCGCATCGAACGCCTGACCACGCTGCGCGACGCGCTGGCCGAGCGCGTCGGCGAGCCCCTGCGGCGGCTCACGGCCGGATACGCGGACGCGGGCTGACCGGTCGGCCCTGGGCGGGGTCCGCCACACTTGACCCCGTGACCGACGACCCCCTGACCGACGACGCGGACCGGGCGGAGACGCGCAACGACTTCTCGGGGGAGGCGTCCACCGTCATCCAGGTGGGCGCCGTCCAGGGCGACATCGTGCTGCCGCGGCCCGCCACCGCGGCGCCGCCCGCGATGGCGCCGCCGCCACCGTTCGGCTTCGTGCCACGACCGGAGTTGGGCCGTGAGATCGTCAACGCCCTTCCCGGGCCCGTGGCGTTGTGCGGCCCCGGCGGCTACGGCAAGACGTCGCTCGCCAGTTGGGCGTGCCGCGACCCCGAGATCGGCGCGCGCTTCCCCGGCGGCGTGCTCTGGGTCGAGCTCGGCCAACGCCCCACCGCCGCGCGGATCGTCTCGTCCCTGGCCCAACTCGCCGCCGTGCTCAGCGGATCCGCCCCCGCCCCCTACGCGGACGTGCCCGCCGCCGCGCAGGCGTTCCGCTCCGCGCTCGGGGACCGGCGGGCCCTGCTCGTCGTCGACGACGTGTGGTCGGCGGCCGACCTGCGCCCGTTCCTCGACGCCACCCCGCTGCTCGCCACCACGCGCCGCACGGGCCTGCTCGGCGACCTGGGGACGGAGATCCGCGTCGACGACATGACCGAGGCGGAGGCCACCGCGGTGCTCGGCGACGGCGCCGACGTCGCGCCGCTGCTGCGCAGGGTGGGCCGCTGGCCGCTGGCGCTCGGGCTGCTCTCCGGCATCCTGCGGAGCCTGGTGCACGGCCAGGGCATGAGCGCGGACGACGCGGTCACCGCGCTGCTCGACGAGCTGGCGGGGCACGGCATCACGGCGCTCGACGAGCTGTCCGACGCCGACTCGCACCGCGGCATCACCCGCACCCTGGAGCTGAGCCTGGCGGACCTGCCGGACGACTCACGCCGACGCCTCGTCTCGCTGGCCGCGTTCCCCGCGGGTGAGGCCGTTCCGCACCGGGTGCTGCGGCGGCTGTGGGGCCTGAGCGACCTGCGCACGCGCCTCGAGGCCGAACGCCTCACCAGCCGCTCCCTGGTCACCGGCGGCGACGGGCGAGGGCCGCGCCTGCACGACGTCACGCGCGAGGCGCTGCGCCGCAGGGAGCCAGGGCGGCCCGCCGAGGTCAGCGCCCAGCTGCTCGACGCGCTGCGCCCCGCGGGCGGCTGGCACGAACTCCCCGACGAGGAACGCCCGTTCCTCGCCACCCTCGCGTTCCATCTGCGCCAGGCGGGGCGCGCCGACGAGCTGGCCGCGCTGCTCCGCGCGTCACGCTTCCTCGCCCTCCGCATCGCCGCGTCGGGGCCCGCGGCGGTGGAGGCCGACCTGGGCATGGGCGACGACGCGTACGCGCGCGAGCTGGGCGGGCTGCTGCGCCGCGAGGGCCATCTCCTCACCGGCGGCCTCGCCGCGCACGACATCGAACTCACCCTGGCCACCCGCCTGTTCGGCAGCGCCTCGCCGCTGGACGAGCTGCGGGCGCGCGCGATCCCCGGCCTTGTCGCCCTGCACCCGCCCCCCGACCGCGACGACGAGGCGCTGCTCCGCTCGTTCCCCGCCCACCCCGAAGGGGCGTGCCAGGACATCGACTGGCACCCGGAGGGAGAGCTGCTCGCCACCGCGGGCTACGGCCCCCAGCTGCGGATCATCACCGCCGAAGGGCGCGTCGAGCGCTCGGTGGAGATCGAGGGCGCGGTCATCGACCGCGTCCGCTGGAGCCCGGACGGCACCCGGCTGGCCGTCGTCGGCGAACGCGACCGGGACGGCGTCGCCACCCTGTCCGTCCACGACCCGGCGACGGGCGCGCAGACCGACGCGGTGCGGCTCTCCCGCGAGCGCGGCTTCCCCGAGTCGTTCACGCCGGGGTTCCGCTGGTCCCCCGACTCCCGTGCCCTGGCGGTGCTTTCGGCCGACGGGGTGCTGCTGTGGACGCCGGGGTCCGGCGAGGAGCCGACGCTCCTGCCCGGCGGGCGCGGTGACCACAGGGCGATGCGGCGGACCCTGGACTGGCACCCGGAGCGCGGACTGCTCGTCGCCGGAACGAGCCGGTGGTACCAGAGGGCGAAGGAGATCCGGCTGTGGCGCTGGACGGATGTCCGCCGCCCGGCGCGGGAGAGCGCCCTGCCCGTCCCCGAGCTCCCCGCCCCGGCCGGGCGGGCGGACAGGCTGGCGTGGCGGCCGGGCGGCAGCACGGCCGTGCTCGGCCACCTCCTGCTCGATCCCCTCGCGGGGGAGGTCAGATGGCGGGCCGGGGCGCGGAGCGACATGGCGTCCTGGTCGCCCGAAGGGGACCGGCTGGCGATCCGCCGATGGCGGCCCGAGGCCGGACAGCTCGTGCTCTCGCTGTGGCGCGTGCCCCGGGACGCCGAGCTGGCCGAGGGCCAACTCCCGGTGCCCACGGGGGAGATCGACCTGGGCGTGGACCACAGTCGACAGGACTCGCTGGCGTGGCGGCCCGACGGCGGCGTCATCGCGACCACGACGGGCCTGCGGGTGATCAGGCTGTGGCGGCGGGACGCGCCCGGGGGCGCGAGGGGCGACGGGGGCCCGGCGGCCCTGCGCGAGGTGGCGTGGTCCCCCGACGGGGCGACGCTCCGGGTGCGCGCCCGGGACAAGAGCTGGTTCGCCGTCGACCCCGACCCACCCGAGCCCGACTGGCGGCACCGCGCGCCGCGCCGCCTCCCCGATGCCGCGGAACGGGACGAGACCACCCTGACGTTCGACGTCCCCACCAGGACCGTGGCCACGCGCGACGGGCGGATCCGCGCCGTTGCCCCCTGGTTCCAGCCGCCTCGGGTGACCGACCGGAGCGCCGGCACCACCACCGAGCTGACGACACCCGAGGGGCTGCGGCGTTGGGACAGCCTCTGCTTCACCCCGTCGGGGGACCGGTTCGTCGCCGCCGTCTCGCGCGACGACTACACGGCGCAGGGCCTTCTCCTCTGGCCGCTGACCGGCGCGGAGCGCGCGGCCCCCGCCGCGCGCTGGATGACGGGAGGGCTGCTGAGCGGCAACGCGGGGGAGAGCCCCGTGATCTCCCTCAGGAGGGTCACGGCGAGCGAGACCCATGTGGCCGTGATCGCGAGCGCGGGCCTGATCGGCCTGTTCGCCCTCCCCGACCTGCGCCCGCTGTGCTGGATCAGGACCAACGCCACGGTCGTGGACGCCGCGTTCGCCCCCGGGGGCCGCCGCCTCGCCGTGGTCGGGGACGCGGGGCTCCATGTCTTCCACGTGAGCGACGACGACCGCTTGAGGACGGAATCCGACCGCGGCCGGCCCTGACGTCGCCCGCACGGCGGCCCGCTCCTCGCCCGCGCCGACGTGAGCCGCGGCGACGCGCCGTGCGGGCGGCGTTTTCACCCGCACGATTCAAAGCACGCACTCCGTCCACAGCAAGCGCGGCCGTCATGCGCGATCATCGGCAGTTCGGATGAGATAGATGACTCGTGCTGAATCGAAGATCGCTCCTGCGAACGGGATCACTCGCGGGCGGCGCGCTGCTGCTCAACAGCGCGGGCGCGGCGCCCGCGAGGGCCATCGCCGCACCCGTCCCTCCCGTCGCCACCCGCCGGGCCGCGGCCCGCGGGGCCACGCCCCTTCCCTCCGTCGTCGACCCGCAGTATCTGTCGCCCATCGCCGATGCCCAGGCGATCCCCTACTTCGTCAACGCGCTACCCCGCCCCTCGCGCATCGAGATGCTCGACGGCGGGAGGCGCCGCATGGTGATCGGCCAGACGGCACAGGACATGATCGGCGGAGAACTCGGACTGCTCACCAAGGTGTGGGGATACGGTCAGAAAGGGCACCGGGGCAGAGGTGGTCTCCCGATCACCTCTCCCGGCCCCACGTTCGTGGCCCGCAGCCACCACCCCCTCGAGGTCGAGTGGGCGAACGACCTGCCGTACGCGCACCTGCTCCCCGTCGACGACACGATCCACTGGGCCTTCAGCGGCTCGGAACACACCATCGAGCGGAACGGCGTCCCGACGGTCGTGCACCTGCACGGCAGCCGAAGCAGGCCGGAGAGCGACGGGCACCCCGACGCGTGGTACACACCCACGGGCGTGGGTGGCCCTCGTTACGCGGGGAACCGTTTCTCCTACCCGAACCTGCGCGGCGCGGGCACGCTCTGGTACCACGATCACACCCATGGCATCACGCGCCTCAACATCTACGCGGGCCTCACGGGCTTCTACCTGCTGCGCGACGACGCCGAGCTGGCGCTGATCGCCGAGGGCCAGCTGCCCGCCGAGCCGTACGAGGTGGAGATGATCCTCCAGGACCGGACGTTCCGGCCCGACGGGCAGCTGGCGTACCCCGACCCCACGTGGCAGCTCGGGGGGGCCTCGGGGCACCCGGAGTACTTCGGCGACGTCATCTGCGTCAACGGCAAGGCGTGGCCCTATCTGGAGGTCGAGCCGCGCCGGTACCGGTTCCGGCTGCTCAACGGCTCGAACTCGCGCATCTACCGGCTGGCCTTCGACGGCCGCTGGCCCATCCCGTTCTCCGTGATCGGCGCCGACGGCGGCTTCCTGGAGATCCCGGCCCCGCTCGAGCGTCCACTGCTGCTGTCCCCGGGCGAACGGGTCGACCTGATCGCCGACTTCTCGGGCGCCGAGGGCGGGACGTTCGATCTGACCAACAGCGCCGGGACGCCCTTCCCCTACGGCGACCCGGTCACCGAGCCCGCGAGCAGGGTCATCCAGTTCCGCGTCAACCAGCCGTTGAACGCCGCCGTGCCCGACATGGCGCCGCCGGGCGCGTTGCGCGACGCGCCCTACACGATCAGGGCGGACCCGGCGCGCACCCGCCGCCTGCTGCTCGTCGACCTGGCGCAGCTGGATGTCGAGCACGGAACGCTCACCGAGGACGGCGGGCACGGAGCCACGATGCGGCTCGGCACCGTGGAACAGGGCGGGCTCAGCTGGTCGGACCCGGTCACCGAGGATCCCGGGTTGAACGACACCGAGATCTGGGAGTTCTACAACAGCACGCTCGACACCCACACCGTTCACCTCCACCTGGTGCAGTTCCAGGTGCTCGACGAGACGCCGTACATCGCCGACACCGACGCGCACACGGGCGCGCTCTCGGACATCCATCTGGGCGAGCCGTTGGCCCCCGACCTCTCCGAGCTGGGCCCGAAGGACACCGTGCGCGTCCGGCCAGGCCATGTCGTCCGCGTCAAGGCGACGTTCGACGAGCCGGGGGACTACGTGTGGCACTGCCACCTGCTCGAGCACGAGGACCACGCGATGATGCGTCCGTTCCGGGTCTCCTGACCCCGGGTGGGCCCGCCGGGCGCGCGCGAAGCCCGGCGGGCCCCCTCGGCCCGCACCGCCCGTGTCCTCCCCATGGAAGCGCCGTGAATCGGCCACCACGCCCCGCGCACATCCTTGCCTTTGGCGTGAACGCGCCCTCATCGGATGAGCGAAGCGGCGCTACTTTGCTCGCGGGAGCGCTCCCATGACTCTTCCCGAGGAGAACCCTGTGTCCACGCAACCCACCCGCCGAAGAAGGCCATCGGCCAGAAGATTCCGCCTCCTGAGCGTCCTGGGAGCGGCCCTGCTCGCCCTCGTGATGGCGTCCCTGCCGACCCAGGCGCAGGCACACGGCGCCACGATGCTGCCGGGCTCGCGCACGTTCCTGTGCTACCTGGACCTCCAGCGGAACAGCAGCACGCAGATGCCCACCAACCCGGCCTGCGCCAACGCCGTTCGGCAGAGCGGCACCGGGCCGCTCTACAACTGGTTCGCCGTGCTCGACTCCAACGGCGGCGGCCGCACGACCGGTTACATCCCCGACGGGACGCTGTGCAGCGGCGGCAACAGGGGCCCGTTCAACTTCGCCCCCTACAACGCCGCCCGCGCCGACTGGCCGAAGACGCACCTCACCTCGGGCCGGACGATCGAGCTCCAGCACAGCAACTGGGCCCACCACCCGGGCAGGTTCGACGTCTACATCACGAGGAACGGCTGGTCCCCGACCCAGTCACTCGGCTGGGGCGACCTGGAGCGCATCAGCACCGTCACCAACCCGCCGCAGCGCGGCGGCGCGGGCTCCAACGGCGGGTACTACTACTGGAACGTCAACCTGCCGAGCCGCTCGGGCCAGCACGTCATCTACGTGCACTGGACGCGTTCCGACAGCCAGGAGAACTTCTACTCGTGCTCCGACGTCGTCTTCGACGGCGGCAACGGCGAGGTCACCTACGGCAACGGCCAGACGCTGACCGCCGATGAGGTCGCCGAGGCGGCCCTCGCGGCCGACGCCGCCCCGTCGGCCGCCCCGTCGACGGCCCAGGCCGAGCACGCGGGCCACGCCTCCCACGCCCAGCACGCCCCCGCGGCGGCGGGCACCGCGGCGCCCGCCGCGACGACGAAGGAGGCCCTGCGCGCGGGCCTCCTCAGTCTCCTCCCCTGGTAACGCGCCCCCTCGCACCACTTCGCACCACCCTCGCACTGACGAGCCCCTGTCCGGCGGGCCTCTCCCACCCCGCCGGACAGGGGCTCCGCGCTCTCAGGTGCCGATCAGGTCGACCAGGTCGTCGGCGTGCTCCTCTTCCTCCTCCAGGATCGACTCCATCAGGCGGCGCGTGGTCGGGTCGTGGTCGCCGAGCCAGCGGATGATCTCCTGGTAGGTCGAGATGACGATGCGCTCGGCCAGGAGGTTGTTCTCCAGCATGGCCTTGAGCTCGTGGTCCGCCGGGGTGGCGTAGTCGGTGTGGGCGCGCTCGGCCAGGGTCGTGGGGTCGAAGTCGGGGTCGCCGCCGAGCTGGGAGACGCGTTCGGCGGCGCGCAGCGCGTGGTCCATCTCCTCCTTGGCGTGCTCGGTGAACTCCGCCGAGACCTGTGCCCTGTCGATGCCCGTGGCGGCGATGGCGTGGCGCGTGTAGCGGAGCCAGCAGACCACCTCGGTGGCGATCACGTCGTTGAGGATGGAGATCACCCGGTCCTTGTCCACGCCGTAGGTGTCGGTCACCGGACCCTTCTCCATCCGCTGCCTCGCCTGGTCGCGGATGCGGGTGACGTCGAGCACGAAGTCGTCTGTTGTCGTCATGGCGAGGACGGTAGGCATCCCGGGCGCGTTCCACGGCGCGTGGCGCGCCGTTCGGGCCCGAGCGGGACCGAATGGCAGAACCTGGCCGCGCGAGCCACGCGCGGTCAGGTCGCGTCACAACAAGCACACCGCCCACCTGTACGGGCTCATGGGCGGGACGGGATACGCGCCGGGGACGCCGCGGGCGCACGGGGTGAACGTGTGGCCGCTGCCGACCGACGTCCTCGGCAGGGCGGACGCGGCGCGGCGGGCGCGCGGTACATCGCGCTGACCACCGTCATCGACGACATCTGCGTTCCCCCTGGCGACCTCGTCACCGGCAGGTTCAGGGGGTACGGGCGCTCGCTGCGCGACCTGGTCGACGCGATGCACGACGAGCGCTGGGCGCGGGCGGTGGCGCCCACTGCGCGTGGCTGGCGTGCGCCGGGCTCGCCTGGGCGCGCACCCGGGGCGAACGGCACACGTGCGCCGGAGCGGCACCGGGGAGGTGATCCCCGGTGCCGGGGCGGGCTCGGCGGGCGGGCTCAGCGCACGGAGACGTCGTTGTAGACGTTGATGGCGCCGTCGCCGTGGTTGGCCGAGTACATGAACTGGTCGGCGTAGTTGCCGTTGCCGTCGAGGTAGTGGTAGCTGTACGCGCCGACGATGTAGCCCCAGCCGCGCGCGGTCTGGAGGTCGTCGAGCCAGGGGCCGCCGCTCGTTCCGTTGCGCATGTCGCACGTCATCCTGATGTCGCTGCCCGCGGCGGTCGACGGGCCCTCGCAGAACCACAGGTCGTTGCCCGAGAAGTCGCCGCGCTGGTAGCCCGCGGCCGGGAAGCCGAGGGCGTGCAGCGAGGCCCATGTCTGGCCCGAGCCGAACGCGTAGCCCTGCGAGCCCACCCAGCCCGCGAGGTCGCCCCTGCTGCCCTGCGGCCAGACGGCGATGGCGGCGAGGTCGTAGGCGAAGTCGCCGTTGTCCTGCCAGCCGATGGTGGTGTTGGCGAACTTGTAGCTCCACTGACCGTGCGGCTCGAGGCCGTTGTCGGCGTCGGGCACGAAGACGATGTTCGTGTGGTAGGTGCCGGGGCCCGTGCCGCCGGGGTGGATGCAGTGGCCCGCGGTCCAGACGGTGTTGTTGTTGGCCGCGGTGACCACGCTGCCGGAGCAGAAGCCGCCGCTGCCGTCGCCGCGCGTGAAGTACACCTTGCCGGTGGTGGTGGCGGGCATCTGGCCCTGGCCGCCCCAGCGTTGGGCCTGGGTGACGGCGGCGGTGCCGATGGTGTCGGTGACGTCTGTGGCGGTGGTGTCTGTGCCGGTGGCGGTGGTGGCGTGCCGCGGTGTGGCGCCGGGGGCGGACCGCGCGGGGAGCGCGTTCGCCGCCTCGGCGTCGGCGAGGGCGTCCGCCAGCGCTCTCTCGCCGACGTCCGGCGGGAGTTCGGGCGTGGCGGCGGCCATGCGCTCCTTGGTCCAGTAGGTGTCGGCCCTGGCGATCTCGGCCGGGCTCGCCGTGGTGCCGCCCGCGGCGGCGGACGCGGCGGCGGGGGTGTCGGCGGTGCGGGCGTCGGGGGTGCGTGCGTCGGCGGCGGCGGGCTGGAGCGCCACCAGGCTGATGAGGACGGCTCCGGCGATGGCCGCGGCGATGCCGCGCCCGCGCCCGGGGCGTGACGAGGTCGAGTCGTTCAACGTGGTCCCCTCCGATGTGATGTGCCGCGCTGGGCACTCGGAGGCCCACGGGGGCGCGCGGGCCACCGCGGGAGACTGGCACATTCCCCCCAAGTGCCAACACTTCCAGGCGAGATGGTAAAGACGCGGCGTCCCCCTGACCATGGGGCGAACGCGGCAGCACACGCGCGCGGGCCACTTCAGGCCATGTACACGGCAAGCCAGGAACGGCGGCGATCTCGGGAACCCGGCCGCGACCGGCCGCGTTATGAGGGTGAGGAAGGCGCACAACTGTCGCGAAACGGGGGCATTCGCATGGCACTCTTCGGGAACGCACACGCGATCGATCCGGCGTCCGCCCAGCGGGACTACGCCAGGCTGCTGGGCCAGGGCGAGCAGATATACGCGGCGTTCCTGCTGATCAGGGACACCATCCTGCTCACCGACCGGCGGCTGATCCTGGTGGACAAGCAGGGGATCACGGGCAAGAAGGTGGAGTACCACTCGGTCCCCTATCGCAGCATCACGCACTTCTCGGTGGAGACGGCGGGCACGTTCGACCTGGACGCCGAGCTGAAGATCTGGATATCCGGGACGCCGACGCCGATCGAGAAGACGTTCACCAAGGGTGTGGACATTTACGAGGTGCAGGCGATTCTTACGCAGTTTGTGGCGCGCTGAGTGTGAGGCGGGGCGGCCTCGGGCGGGGCGGCTACGGGCTGGACGTCCTCCCGCTCGCCGTCTGCCGCGGTGGCTTGTTTCGTGGTGGGTGCGGGTCAGGGCTGGCACCTACGGGGGAGGGGGCGTCGGGTGACCGGCCGTCTCGGTAAACGGTCTCCGTTCGGTCGGCCGGGACCGTACGCCGAACGGGCGCGGCCGCGACCGTACTTGGCGGCCGTCTTCCCGGTGGTCGGTTGCGGTGGCGCGCACCCTTCGGGCCTGCCCTGGCCGCCGCTCTCGTCGTTCACCGCGCGCACGTTGAGCTTATGGAGCGGGCCGGTCCAGGGCCGGGGCGCACCTCGTTCAGCGGGCCCGCCGGACTTTATGCCCCGCTTACGCGAGGACGGATGCTCTTCTGAAACGGGGCACGTTCTGTTCAACACAAAGTGTGCGCCGTTTCACAAGAGCATCCGCCCCGGGATAAGCCGCGGATAAGCACCGGCCCGCTACCTGAGCTCAACGTGCGCCAGGAATGAAAACGCTTCGGGCGGCCAGGGCAGGCCCGAAGGGTGCGCGCTACCCCAGCAGACCACCGGGAAAGCGGCCGCCCGCAAACCCTTCGCGGCCGCGCCCGTTCGGCGAACGGTCCCAGCCGACAACGAGACCGACCGTTGACCGAGACGGCCGCACACCCGACACTCAGCAGACGGCGAACGGGAGGACGTCCAGCCCGTAGCCGCCGACGGACAACAACACCCCTACGGCCGCCCCACAACGGGAATCTCCTCACCAACAGGAGGCGCCCCAGGAGGAGTCCCCTCCCCGAACGGCCGCCCACCCAGCGCCTCGCGACCGTGCGGCGTCAGCCAGCCGGAGAGGTCGGGACCGGCGGGGACGATGCCGGTGGGGTTGATCCCGGTGTGGACCAGATAGTAATGCCGCTTGATGTGATCGAAATCGACCGTGTCACCAAAGCCGGGTGTCTGGAAGAGATCACGCGCATAGGCCCACAGGACCGGATCCTCGGCGATCTTCGAACGGTTGCAGCGGAAGTGGTTGTGGTAGACGGCGTCGAAGCGGACCAGCGTCGTGAACAGCCGGATGTCCGCCTCGGTGATCGTGTCGCCCACCAGGTAACGGCGGTCCGCCAGCCGCTCGGAGAGCGCGTCGAGGCGGCGGAACACATCGCCGTACGCCGCCTCGTACTCCGCCTGCCCGGTGGCGAATCCGGCCCGGTAGACACCGTTGTTGACGTCCTCGTAGAAGCTCTCCACCACGTCGTCGATCTCGTCGCGCAGCGCCTCGGGATAGAGGTCGGGCGCGCCAGGCCGGTGCAGGGCCGTCCACTCGGTGGCCAGATCAAGTGTGATCTGGAGATAGTCGTTGGTGACCAGAAGCCCACTCGGAACGTCCACGATCGCCGGAACGCTGACCCCGCCCGGATAGCCGGTCTCGCGGGCGTCGTACGCCTCCGCCAGGTAGCGGATCCCCAGCACCGGGTCGCGCCCGTCCGGGTCGAGGGTGAAGCGCCAACTGCGGTCGTCCTGGATCGGATCGGTCACCGCGACCGGCAGCGCCGCCTCGAGGCCGAGCAGCCGCCGCGAGATCAGCGCCCTGCTCGCCCACGGGCAGGCCCGGCTCACCACGAGCCGGTACCGCCCGGCCTCCACGGGCCAGCCGTCCGCGCCGTCCGCCGTGACGCGATCGGTGAAGTGGCTGCGCGAGCGGCGGAACTTCTTCCTGCCGTACTGGGCGTTGCCGCTGCCCGGGCCCAGACCCTCGCCGTTGCCCTCGCCGTTGCCGTTGGCGCCCGTGACGCCGCCGTTGCCGTCCATGCCGCTCCTCGTCTCGTCACCGCCGCTCCGGATGCGCGTTCCCCGGCACGCGGAACCTATCGCCTCACGCCCCCGCGCGGGCCAGCCGCGCCGCGCGGGCGCCGAAGCCCGAGGCGCATGGCCGAAAACGCGCCCCACCCCCACATATGGGAGCGCGCCCATGATTTGGGCGTGCGACGTGCGCGGCAGCGCGCGCCGGGCGCGGAAGGGGCGCCCGAGGCGGTCACCCCCACAGGCAGCAGATCTCGCCGAATCGCGGATGACGCGCAAGAGGTGTTGCGCGGACGGTTACGCAACGATCCGATCGGCGCTACGTTGCTTTGCGGGAGCGCTCCCACGGCCCCATCGCACGGCTTACTCTCCGAAGGAGATCCCCCCACATGTTCATCCGACGCACCGCCCGGAGGACGGCCAAGCGCCGAGACGCGCGCCTGCTGAGTTTGCTGGGCGCCGCGCTGCTCGCGCTCGTCGTCACGAGTCTGCCGACCCCCGCGTCGGCCCACGGTGTCGCCATGTCGCCCGGATCGCGGACGTTCCTCTGCTACGAGGACATGCTCGCGAGCGGCAACCAGATGCCGTCCAACCCCGCCTGCGCGGCCGCCGTTCAGGAGAGCGGCACCACGCCGCTCTACAACTGGTTCGCCGTGCTTGACTCCAACGCCGGTGGCCGGGGCCCGGGTTATGTGCCCGACGGCACGATTTGCAGCGCGGGCGACAGGAGCCCGTACGACTTCTCCGCGTACAACGCGCCGCGCAACGACTGGCCGAAGACGCACCTCACCGCGGGCTCGACGATCGAGATCGAGTACAGCAACTGGGCCGCTCACCCGGGTGACTTCGTCGTCTACCTCACCAAGGACGGCTACAGCCCGACCCAGCCGCTCGGCTGGGACGACCTGGAGGAGATCCAGACGGTGACCGACCCGCCGCAGCGCGGTGGCGCGGGCTCGAACGGCGGTGCCTACTACTGGGACCTCCAGCTGCCCGACCGCAGCGGCGACCACCTGTTGATGATCCACTGGATCCGTTCGGACAGCCAGGAGAACTTCTACTCCTGCTCCGACATCGTCTTCGACGGTGGCAACGGCCAGGTGACCCGCTAAGCCGCACCCGAGGGGCCTTCCGCCCCGGGGACCCGCCGCGCCCGCCGCCCCGGCCAGGCGCGCGGCGGGTCCCTTCGCGCGCGGGCAACACCCGCCGGTGAAAACGCCGTTGCCCAGGGCGCGCCGGGGATGACACACTCCCGTTCATGACCGATCGAAAGGCGGCTTCCGCCTCCCTCGCGTGAGCGCCGTGGCGCCGCCGATTCCCGACACGTCCCGGCAGGCCATCGCGCTGGCGCACGCCGTGCGCGACGAGTGGCTCGGACACGGTCTCGCCACGCTCCCCGCCGATCGCGCGCGGGCCGAGGCCGCCGTCACCGAGCTGTACCGCCGACTTGGCCAGCCCCCGCCGCGTTTCCTCTGGACCGCCTCCCCCGTGGCGGCCGTCGCGGCGGTCCGTGGCTCCCTTCCCGACGACGCCCCCGCCTCCCGGCTGCGCCAGCGTGCCCTGCCGGTGTGCGGGCCCGACCTGCCGGTCGCCGGGCGGCTTGCCTCGCTCTGCTCCGGCCTCAGACACCGGCTGCGCGGCTGGGCCGGGCGCGGCTGGGCCGGGCGCGGCTCCCAACCGCGCGGCGGGCGCGGCGAGTTCCGCGAGAACGTCGACGACCCCGAGGCCGCGCTGCGCCGTGGAACGCCACTGTTCGGCGTGGTGGACACGGTGGTCCACACGGCGTTGCGGGCCTCGCTCGCGGACGCGGTGCGCGCCCCGCTGCGCATGGCGCTGCTGCCTGCGGAAGGGCCGCCGCCCGGCCTCAACTGGCATGGCCAGCACGACGCGTTCTGGATCGCCCGCGCGGACCTGGCCGCGCGCCTCGGCGGGCGCCGCCAGCTGTGGCCGGACTCCGAACAGGTGTGGCCCTGGGCCGAGTTGGCGCGGTCGACGGGCTGGTGGTGGCCGGGCCCCGCGCTGTGCGTGATGGCCGAGCGGCCCGTGGAGACGCACACCGAGCCGCTGCGCGACGGCGGGCTCGGCGGGCTGCGGCTGCACCGGGACGACGGCCCCGCGGTGCGGTTCGGGGACGGCGAGGAGCTGTACGCGTTGCACGGAACGCCCGTGCCGCGGTGGGTCGTCGACGGTCCCACGCCCGAGCTGATCCACGGGGAGACCAACGTCGAGGTCCGCAGGACCGCGATCGAACGGCTGGGCTGGGACCGTTACATCGACGAGGCCGGGCTGCGCCTGGTCTCCACCGCGGCGGACCCGGGCAACCCCGGCTCGTTCCTGTCCCTGTACGACGTGCCCCCGCGGGTGTGGGGCGCCTCGGCCCGCCTCGTCGTCGCGACCAACGGCTCGGTCGAGCCCGACGGGAGGCGCCGCCGCTACGGCCTGGCCGTCCCCGGGTACTTCGACGACCCGGTGGCCGCCGCGGGCTGGACCTATGGCCTGACGGGCCCGCAGTACGCCCAGTTGCAGCGCCGCACATGAAGCGGCCCTCTTCATCAACGGTGATGCCCATGACCCATCCCACCCCGCTGACCCTGGCCGAGCTGACCGAGCGGACCGGCCTCGACGTCCTGGCGCATCTGGAGCGTTCGCTGTCGATCCCGGTGATCGACGGCATCCAGGCGCAGGGCGACCTGATCGTCGTCCCGCGGTCCGAGCTGCCCAGGGTGACCCGTTCGCCCCTGGCCCACTGGCAGGACGTCGGGGCCGACGGCGTCGAGCTGCTGCGCGGCGCGAACGGCGGCAACCCCCACACCCTGGTCGCCGACCGGGGCACGTGCGCGTGGACCCCGTATGTCAGGGACGCGCAGGGCCTGACCCTCTGCCTGGTCACCAACAGCGCCCCGGCCTATCTGATCCACCCCGAACACGGCGCCACGGGCATCGCCCCCGGCACCTGGACGATCCGCCGCCAACGCGAACGCGGCGACCCCCGAACACCGGGTGGCGCCCGGCTGGTCCAGGACTGAGCGAGCGGGCGGGCAGGGGCCGTCGGCGGGTCAGCAAGGGCCGTCGGCGGGTCAGCCGGTGCTCGCCGCGGCGAGCGCGCGGGCGTGGTCGTCGGCGGCGACGGCCAGCAGGACGCGCCGCAGCTCCTCGCGGCGGCTGCCACGCGTCTTGAGCGCGTGGCAGTTGGGGCACAGGGCGATCATCTGGCCGGGGTGATCGCGCCCGCCGAGGGCGAGGTCGGCGACGTGGTCGACCTCGAGCAGGGGCTCGCCGTGGTCGGTGACGTCATCCGGCTGGCCGGTGCAACGGGGGTTGCGGCAGCGGCCGTTGGCCCGCGCCAGCGCCAACCGGCGGGCGGCGCCCGATCGCAGGGGCGCGTTCCAGGTCCGCTCGACGCGCCTGCCGTGGTCGCGCGGCTCCAACCGTTCGATGGCGGCGCACTGTTCGGCGTAGCGCAGCGGGTCGAACCCGGCGGTGGCATCGCCGGGGTCGCCCGTCGCCCCCTCGTCGTACAGGCCCGTCTCCTTCAGCAGGGGCTCGGGATCGAGGCCGTCGAAGGAGCTGTCGAGCAGGGCGGCGATCACGGTGAGCCGGGCCTCGCCCGAGTCGCGCAGCAGGTCGTGCGCGTCACGGGCGAGGCCGCTGACCGGCCGGTGCTCGGCAAACCAGCGGTGCGGGCCCGCGTCGCCGTGGGCGTTCGGCCCCTCGGCCGGGTGCTCGGGCAGCTCCCACAGGCCGGCGCGGGTGAGCCCCGCGATCGGGTGGTCGGGGTGGGGGCGCTCGCCGCGCGCGCCGTGCCGTTCGATGAGCCGCCGCAGCTCGCGTTCGGTCTCGGTCCAGGGCAGGAGGCGCTCCTCGCCGCGGCGGGCCCGGCCGATGGCCCACAGCAGCGTGATGGGCTGATGCAGGGCGGGACCGCCGGACGCGTGGCTGACCTCGAGCCGGGCGACCCGGTCGCGGAGCCCTTCGAGGCGCCGCCGCTCGCGGACGTCGACCACGGTGAAGCCCAACTCGCGCAGCCGCTTGACGGCGTGCTCCTGGCCGCCGCTGAAGTCGTCAGGGGACAGGGCCTGTTGGCCCGGCAGAAAGCGATGGGCCACGCCGATGATCGCCTTCGAGTCATAGAGCCTTCCGCCGTGCGACAGCAGGTAGCGCACCGCGCGCCCGAAGCCGTACCGCGCGAGGAACGCGTCGCGTCCGCGCTCGTCGAACTCCGCGACGGCGCGCTCGACATGGACCCCGGCTATGTCCCCTATGGCCATGGCCCGACAGTACGTGACGGATGGGCGCCCGGTTCGCTCTGCCGTCGGCGAATCTGCTGGGGGCCGAGAATCGTGAGGAAGTGGGGGTTTTCGGTCGAGACTTCGGGTGGGCCGTGGTGAGGGTCGCCGCGGTGTGGAACGAGGAGGATCGATCGTGGCGCTCACCCAAAGGCCGCGGGCCGCGGACGGGGACACGGCTCCGTCGCGGTTCGACGACCATCTCGCCGAGCGGTTGCTCGGGCAGCGCATCGTCGTCCTGGGGACCCAGGTGGACGAGGTGTCGGCCAACCGGATCTGCGCGCAGATGCTGCTGCTCTCCGCCGAGGACCCGCGGGCGGACATCAGCCTGTACATCAACAGCCCCGGCGGCTCCGTGCACGACGGTCTCGCGATCTATGACACGATGCGGCTCATACCCAATGACGTGGCCACGCTGGCCATGGGGTTCGCCGCGAGCATGGGGCAGTTCCTGCTCACCGTCGGCACCCGGGGGAAGCGGTACGCGCTGCCGAACGCCCGCATCATGATGCACCAGATCAGCTCGGGCATCGGCGGGACCACGGCGGACATCGCCATCCAGGCGGAGAACCTCGAGTTCACCAAGCGGACCATCGAGCGCATCACCGCCGAGCACACGGGCCAGACCCCTGAGACGATCTCGCGCGACGGCGACCGCGACCGGTGGTTCACGGCCGATGAGGCCAAGGCGTACGGAATGGTCGATCACGTCGTCGTCTCGCTGGCCGATGTGCGGCCCGCGGACGCGTACCGCAGGACGGGGTTCTGAGATGGGTCAGTACACGATTCCCACGGTGGTCGAGCGCACCCCGCAGGGCGAGCGCGCCTTCGACGTCTACAGCAGGCTGCTGTCCGAGCGCGTCGTCTTCCTCGGCACCGAGATCGACGACGGCGTCGCCAACGTCGTCATCGCCCAGCTGCTCCACCTGGAGGCGGCGAACCCCGAGCGCGAGATCGCGATCTACATCAACTCCCCCGGTGGCTCGTTCACTTCGCTCATGGCGATCTACGACACGATGACCTTTGTCAACGCGCCGATCTCGACGTTCTGCGTCGGGCAGGCGGCCTCGACCGCGGCCGTTCTGCTGGCGGGCGGCGACCCCGGGCGGCGGGCCGTGCTCGAGCACGCGCGCGTGCTGCTCGGGCAGCCCGCCAGCCCGGGGCAGCGCGGGACCGCGTCCGATCTGAGCCTCCAGGCCAAGGAGATGCTGCGGATCAGGTCGCAGGTCGAGGAGGTGCTGGCCCGGCACACCGGGCACGACGTGGCGACGCTGCGGGCGGACATGGACCGCGACAAGGTGTTCACCGCGCGGGAGGCGGTGGCCTACGGGCTCGCGGACCAGGTGCTGAGCAGGCGCGCGCCGGTGGCGGCCTGAGCGGGGCCGCCGACGGCGCGGCGGGCGTGGGGAGCTCGGGGCGCGTGCGCGGGGGGCGCGCGCTCAGGCCGCGAGCCTGACCTCGCCCCGGTGCGAACCGGGGTGCACGGCCCGGCGGGAGGCGCTCATGCCACCCTCGCTCCGGCGCGCGGAACGGCGCACGGCGCGTTCGGCGAGCTCGCGCTGGGCGAGCGCCAGCAGGTCGGCCAGGCCGAGGCCAAGCGCCCCGGCCGCGGCGGCGAGCACCTCGGACGACGCCTCCTTGCGGCCGCGTTCGACCTCGGACAGGTACGGCATGGAGATCCGGGCCGCCTCGGCCACGTCCTTGAGCGTGCGCTCCTGGTCGAGGCGGGCGCGGCGCAGCACGTCGCCGAGGACGTGCCGCCACAGCGGCTCCCTGGCGGCGGCGGGCACGGTGGCCGGGCGGAGGGGGATGACGCGGGCTTCGTCGGGCTGCCGGTCCGGCTGCTGGTCGCTCACCCTCCTCAGCCTAGGGAGGCGGCGGGCGCCGGGAAGGGCCCCGCCCTCCGCCCTCCGCGAAATCGACGGGCGCGCCACCCCCGCGCCCGCGCCCGGGCCCCCGCGCCCCCGCGCCCCCGCCTCCGCAACGCCTCCTCCGCAACGCCTCTTTCGCAGCACCTGTGAACGGGCCATCCCCGATTGGGGTGACGGCACTTGCGTCCCGGCCCCACCCGTCCCCCCAGCCACTACGGTGCTCGCCAAGCCGACGCCGTGGTGGCGCCGCGACATGGTGGGAGGGATTCTGTGCCTGTTCTCGCGCTGATTTCCGGTTCCGGCGGGGATTCGCCCATGGTGGGCATGTCGGACGAGGCGATTGATCAATTCCTGTCCGGTCTTGGAGCGGCCGTGCGCGAATTCCTTCGCGAGTCCGACGGCGAACAGCGGCGCCGCGACAGCCTGATGGAGGCGGGCGAGGCGCACCTGGAGCGTTGCG
Source organism: Streptomyces radicis (assembly GCF_003626575.1). Classification (GTDB taxonomy): domain Bacteria; phylum Actinomycetota; class Actinomycetes; order Streptomycetales; family Streptomycetaceae; genus Streptomyces; species Streptomyces radicis. Next base: position 240,360 of record NZ_RBDY01000002.1, read on the forward strand.
ACCGGACGCGTCACCCGCTGGTCGACTGCGAGATGGCCATCTCCTCGACGCGCGAACGCCTCGCCGTCGACTCCGCGACCCGGTTCCGCAACGCCGCCCGCGAGTTCGTGTCCTGGTGGGCCGACGCGGCGGCGGTGGCGCTCGCCGCGGCGGCCGAGGGCGCGCGCGTAACGAGTGTGCGCCTGGGCGCGGGCAACCCCGCGCTCCCCATGGACGAGAAGGAGGTCGCGCAGCTCCCCGAGGTCGACCGCCAGACCCGGCAGATGGTCGAGCTGGCCGCGTGGCTCGGCCCGACCCCGGCGCACGGCGGCCCCGAGCGCGACGACCTGATGGCCGAGGCGCTGGGACTCGCGTCCCGGAGCGGGCTGTTGATCCACCGCGAGGGCGGCGACGTCAAGGTCATCGACGACCCGTGGCCCGAGGCAAGGCGGCGGCGCCTGTGGGGTGAGTTCTGGACCGAGCACCGGATCCCGCGCCTGCCGAGCCCGAACGAGCTGGCCGACCTGCTGGCCGGGGCGGCGCCCGACACCGTGGAACGCGTCCACTCCGGGGCGATGGCGGTGGGGCGCGCGGTGCGGGCCGAGCTGCGCGTCGAGGAGCTGAACAGCCAGGCGGAGGACTGGACGCGCGAGGACGCGGAGGAGTTCGACCGGCTGTGCGACCAGGTGGACGGGCTGACGGGGCTGCTCGCCGCGTACGCCGGGCTGCTCACCGAGAGCCTCCCCGAGGTCCGCGCGGCGACGCGCCGTCGGGTGCGAGCCGGAGCGGGCGCCGGCGCGAACGCCGGAGCGGGCGCCGGAGTGAGCGCCGGGGTGGGCGATGAGTTCCGGGGGCGCTCGAGGCCGTAGCGGCGGATCACCTGGCCGGTCGGCCGAGCCCGCCGCACCGCGCGGGCGAGCCGTTGGGGACGGCGGGCGACCGGGACGCGGCGGGCCCGCGCGGCCCGCGGTGGGGTTGACGTGTGCATGGTCGGGTATTTTCAGCGCACGGGGCTCAACCCGCGTAGATCACGGGCGTTCCGTTGTCCCGTCGAACCCCCACATCGTTCAAGAGAGGTCCCCCCACATGCGTATGCGATCTGTTCTGTCCGCGGTCGGCGCCGTCGGTGCGGCCGGTGCGCTCGTCCTCGGCTCGGGCGGCGTCGCGGCCGCGGAGAGCGCCGACGTCGCGCCGCTCGTGACCAAGATCAGCCACAGCCAGGCCACGTCGATGTTCCAGGCGTCCGGCATCACGTGGTCGTCCTCCGGCGGCTGTTCGGACCGCAACGTCCCCACCTGCACGTCGTTCGACCAGCTGAACCTCGAGTCCGCGCAGGGCGCCCAGACGCTCAGGTCCGCCAGCGGCTGCTCCCTCAACATCACCGGCGGCACCGAGACCGGCCACGCGGGCGGCACCTACAGCCACTGGAACGGCTACAAGCTCGACTTCGGCCTCAACGGCTGCATCGACGGCTACATCACCGGCGTCTTCACCTACATCGGCCAACGCGGCGACGGCGCCGCCCTGTACGAGTCGGGCTCGGGCAACGTCTACGCCCGCGAGGGCAACCACTGGGACGTCACCTACTACAACTGCGGCGGCTGCTGACCGGCCCCCGCTGACCAGGCTCCCCCGTTCGGCCCCCCGGATAGACTGGGGGGCCGATCGTCTGACGGAAGAGGGGAGTTCCGCGGCATGGACGGGACGGTGACGGCGGTCAGCAGCAGCGGCGAGTACTCGTTCACCAAGCCGAATCGGGACAGCATCACCCTGCTCGCGGGACTCGGCGTCGAGGGGGACGTCCACGCGGGGGTCACGGTCAAGCACCGGTCGCGCATGGCGCAGGACCCGACCCAGCCGAATCTGCGGCAGGTCCACCTCATCCACGCGGAGCTGCTCACCGAGCTCGCGGCCGACGGCTTCCCCGTCGCGCCGGGCGAGCTGGGCGAGAACGTCACCACGACCGGCGTCGACCTCCTCGGCCTGTCCGTGGGCACCCTGCTGCGCCTCGGCGGCAGCGCGGTGGTCGAGGTCACGGGCCTGCGGAACCCCTGTGTGCAGATCGACACCTTCCAGGACGGGCTGCTGAAGAAGGTGATCAGCCGCGACGCCGCGGGGAACGTCGTGCGGCGGGCCGGGATCATGGGCGTGGTCCGCCGGGGTGGCGTCGTCCGCCCCGGCGACGCGATCAGGGCCCAGCTCCCCACGTCCCCGCACCGTCCCCTCGAACGCGTCTGAGCGCGGGGGGCGTTGAGGGGTGGACGCCTCGACGAGCGCGCTGATCGTCGCGGTGGCGGGCGTGGTCGGCACGCTGGCCTCGGGCCTGCTGGCACACCGCGGCGCGCTGCGGGCCGTGTCGGTGCAGCTGACCCACGCCGAGCGGCAGTGGCGGCGGGAGCACGAGGCGCAGGACCGGCGCGAGGAGATGGCCGCGCGCCGGGCGGTGTACATCGCGCTGAACCAGTCGCTCAGGCAGTACCACGCGGCGGTGTACCGCGATCACCAGGCGCGGGCGGCCGGGCGGGTCGAGCCCGAGCTGACCGAGCGGCGTGCGGCGGACCGGCGTGCGATGCGTGAGGTGTACGCCGAGGCGCAGATGACCGTTCCCGACGAGGTGATGGAGGCGGCGGGGCGGCTGTTCCACCTGCTGGAGCGGACCAACAGGAGCGTCGAGTCCGGCGATCTCGACGGCGTTCCCGAGCGGCTGGCGCGGGGCTCGGAGTGGCTGTACGAGGTGCGGCAGGTGATGCGGCGGGACCTGGGGATCAGCGACCTGCCGGTGCGGCGGCCGCAGGGGTACGGCGACGTCTGAGGCGCGCGGCCGCGCGAGGGCGCGGGTCGCGTAGGGGCGGGGCGGCGGGGTACTCGGGGGCGCATGAATGTCCCAGAGGTGTCCGCGTTGCCCGACGCGCGGGGGGTGCCTCCCGCTTGCGGGGTGGGGGTACCTCCCGCTTGCGGGGTGGGGGTACCTCCCGCTTGCGGGGGAGTGTCCGAGGCGTTGATCGGCGCGCTCCGGCGTGAGCCGGGGCGCGCTGTCGAGGTGTGCGCCGGGGGGCCGGTCGAGGGGGCCGAGCCCTACGGGGAGGACCTCCAGCTGGCGCTCTATCTCTGTTACGAGCTGCACTACCGCGGCCTCGATGGCGTGGACGCGGCGTGGGAGTGGGATCCGGAGCTGCTGCGGCTCCGTGGGGCGCTCGAGGAGCGCTTCCTCGGCGCGCTGCGCACGGACGCCCCCACGCACGAGACGCCCGCCGAGGCGTTGGACGCGCTGCTGGTCGAGCCGGTGAACGGCACCGGCCTCTCGTTCTACCTACGGGACGAGGGGGAGCTGTGGCACCTGCGCGAGTACGCGGCGTTGCGCTCGCTCTACCACCTGAAGGAGGCCGACCCGCACGCGTGGGCCATCCCCCGGCTCTCAGGGCGCGCCAAGGCGGGGCTCGTGGCCGTGGAGTACGACGAGTTCGGGGCGGGGCGCGCGGAGCGGGCGCACGCGCGGTTGTACGCGGAGCTGATGGCCGACCTCGGGCTGAACCCGGCCTACGGCCGTTATCTGGAGGAGGCGGGCACGGCCGAGGCGCTGTGCACCGTGAACCTGATGTCGATGCTCGGCCTCCACCGGGTGCTGCGCGGCGGCCTCGTCGGGCACTTCGCGGCGCTCGAGACCATGTCGTCGCCGGGGTCGCGGCGCATGGCGCAGGCGCTCGAGCGGGCCGGGGCCGGGGAGGCGGCGGTCGGCTTCCACCTGGAGCACGTCGAGGCGGACGCGGTGCACGAGCAGCTCGTGCGGCGCGAGGTCGTCGGGGGCCTGCTCGAGGACGAGCCGTGGCTCGCCAGGGACGTGGCGTTCGGGGTGGACGCGACGGTGTGGCTGGAGGACCGTTTCGCCGAGGCCGTGCGCGGGGCGTGGGAGCGCGGCGAGTCCGCCCTGCGCCGCCCCTTGTCTTGACGCGCCCCGGCGCACGGGCGCACGCGGCGCCCACGGGCGCACGCCGCGCCCGTTCAGCCCTCGTCGCGCCGGCGCGGGCGGTGGCTCGTGTCGCAGAACGGGAAGTGCTTGCTGCGGCGGCACGTGCACAGCGCCACGACCGGGCGGTCCGAACGGGTCGTCGTGCCGTCCTCGTGCCGGAACTCCACCGGCCCCTCGATCAGCAGCGGCCCACCGCGCTCCTGCGCGACCCGCCGCGCGGGCCGTTCAACGGCGGACTCGGCGGGCTCGGCGGACCCGGCGGACCCGAACGGCTCGCGCGAAGGCTTGTGCGTCGACATGGCCCGCGAGTACCCGGATATGGACGGTTCGTGCCGTCACGCCCGAGAATGGCGACCGGCCGATCGGGACAGGACACGAGGAGAGCGTTCATGGCACACGACGTACGTCATGAGGTACGTGGCGTCATCGCACCGGGCAAGAACGAGCCGGTGCGGGTGGAGACCGTCCTGGTCCCCGACCCGGGCCCCGGCGAGGCGCTGGTGCGGGTGCAGACCTGCGGCGTGTGCCACACCGACCTGCACTACAAGCAGGGCGGGATCAACGATGAGTTCCCGTTCCTCCTGGGCCACGAGGCCGCCGGGGTCGTCGAGGCGGTCGGCGACGGCGTGGCCGACGTCGCGCCGGGCGACTTCGTGATCCTCAACTGGCGCGCGGTGTGCGGCCAGTGCCGGGCGTGTCTGCGCGGCAGGCCGCAGTACTGCTTCAACACGCACAACGCCACGCAGCGCATGACCCTGACCGACGGGACGGAGCTGTCCCCCGCGCTGGGCATCGGCGCGTTCGCCGAGAAGACGCTGGTCGCCGCGGGGCAGTGCACCAAGGTGGACCCCGCCGCGTCCCCCGCCGCGGCCGGGCTGCTCGGCTGCGGCGTCATGGCGGGCATCGGCGCCGCGATCAACACCGGGGGCGTAGGGCGCGGCGACAGCGTCGCTGTCATCGGCTGCGGCGGCGTCGGCGACGCGGCGATCATGGGCGCCAGGCTCGCGGGCGCGGCGCGGATCATCGGGATCGACATCGACCCGCGCAAGCTGGAGACCGCGCTGCGCCTCGGCGCCACCCACACGGTCAACGCGGCAGACGCCGACCCGGTCGAGGCGGTGCGCGAGCTGACCGGGGGCTTCGGCGCCGACGTGGTGATCGAGGCGGTGGGCCGCCCCGAGACGTACCGGCAGGCGTTCTACGCCCGCGACCTGGCCGGAACGGTCGTGCTCGTCGGGGTGCCGACGCCCGAGATGACGCTGGAGCTGCCGCTGCTCGACGTGTTCGGGCGTGGCGGCGCGCTCACGTCGTCGTGGTACGGCGACTGCCTGCCGTCGCGGGACTTCCCGATGCTGATCGACCTCTATCTCCAGGGGCGCCTCGACCTGGACGCGTTCGTCAGCGAGACGGTCGGGCTCGACGACGTGGAGGCGGCGTTCGACCGCATGCACGCGGGCGACGTGCTGCGCTCGGTGGTGGTGCTGTGATGGCCGCGTGGATCGAACGCGTCGTCACCTCGGGCACGTTCGCGCTCGACGGCGGCGTGTGGGACGTCGACAACAACGTGTGGATCGTCGGCGACGACACCGAGGCCGTCGTCATCGACGCCGCACACGACGCCGACGCCATCGCCGAGGCCCTGGGCGGGCGGCGGCTGCTCGCCATCGTGAGCACGCACGCGCACAACGACCACGTCAACGCCGCGCCCGCGCTCGCCGAACGCACCGGCGCGCCCGTCCTGCTGCACCCGGACGACCTGCCGCTGTGGAAGCTGACGCACCCGGACCGGGCCCCCGAAGGGGAGCTGGCCGACGGGCAGGTGATCACCGTCGCGGGCACGGCGCTCACCGTGCTGCACACGCCGGGGCACGCGCCGGGCGCGGTGTGCCTGTACGCGCCCGCGCTCGGGACGGTGTTCACCGGGGACACGCTCTTCGCGGGCGGCCCCGGGGCCACGGGGCGCTCGTTCTCCGACTTCCCCACGATCATCCGGTCGATCGAGGGGAGGCTGCTGAGCCTCGCCCCCGACACCGCGGTCCGCCCCGGTCACGGGGACGGCACGACGGTCGGCGACGAGGCCCCCCACCTCGACGCGTGGATCGCCCGCGGGCACTGAGCCATGGCCGCGCCCGGCGCGGCCATGGCGTTGCGCGGGTGCACCCCCGCATGAGTCGGCGCGTCGACGGCGTGTTTGACTCCTCGGGCGGCCAGGGGGTTGCGGCCATGGTCGGAACGGCGGGTCGTCCGGCATGCTGGAGAGTGACGTGTCAGCGGCTGGATGACGTGATCTCACCGAGCGTAAAGGCAGCGTTTACCACGCGGTCACCCGCGCGTATCCTGACTCGCTGGTCGCGTGTTTACGGTCGTGCCTGTCCTGCTCACTGCCCCTGGAAACCCGGTGCCCAAGCTCTCAGTCATCGTCGCCTGCCACAACGTTCAGGACTTCGTCCCCACCACCCTCCGGAGCCTGGAGAGAAACGCGGGGCCCGACACGGAGTTCATCCTGGTCGACGACCGGTCCACGGACGCCACGGGCGAGATCCTCGGACGGGCGGAGGGCAAGCTCCCGCAGGCCAGGGTGCTCCGGCACGACACCAACCTGGGCATCTCCCAGGCGCGGAACACCGGGATCGAGGCCGCGAGCGGCGACTACGTCACGTTCCTCGACGGTGACGACTGGTACGCGCCCGGCTATCTGGACCAGCTGACGGCGGCGGCCGAGTCGATCGACTGCGACTACGTGCGCACCGACCATGTGCAGTCGAACGGGAAGCGGCGCACCGTGGTGCGCGCCCCCGCGCCCCGGCGCGGGGTGGCGATGAGCCCGCGCGACGCGATCGCGCCCGCCGACCGCAAGACGATGGTGGACTACCCGTTCGTGTGGGCGGGCGCGTACCGGCGCTCGCTGTTCGACGACGGGCTGCGCTTCCAGACGCACCTGCGCACCGCCGAGGACCGGGTGTTCTGCTGGCAGCTCCAGCTGCGCGCGACGTCGTTCGCCTCGGTGGGGCTGCTCGGGATGTTCTACCGGCGCGGCGTCACCACGTCGTTGACCCAGATACGGGACGACCGGCAGCTCGACTTCCTCCCGGCGCACGACCTCATCCTCGACGAGGTCATGCGGGACCGGGAGTCGGAGCGCTTCCTGCCGAAGATCGTCCGGACGTACTGTGCCATGATCGCCTTCCACGCCGCGAACGCCGAGCGCTACGAGCCGGACGCCGCACGGCGGTTGAAGCAGGAGTCGACGGCGGCGCTGCGGCGCTTCCCGCCGCAGCTGCTCGAGCGGACACTGGTGGCCATGGGCGACGAGCGCGGGAGAGTGCTCAGGCGGTTGCTCGGCCGGGTACGGAAGGCGGCCTGAATCCATGGACGTTCGGAACACCCCGCGCGACGACAAGCTGATCCAGATCTTCGAGGTCTCCACGCTCTACGGCGCGGCCACGCTGGCCGCGGCGCTCGACGCCGGGCAGTTCGGCCCCGGCGGCTCGGCGCACCGCGTGCTCCTGGTCTCGAACAACGCCGCGATCCCCGAGACCGCCTCCGGCATCGACGAGATGACCGGCTGGGGCCGGATCGCGGCACGTTTCGACCAGGTCGTCGACTGGAACGAGACCATCAGCCCGCACCACCCCAGCGACTGGGGCCCCGCCGACCGTGACTCGCCCCTGTGGGAGCGGCTGCTGCGCCGCTGGTGGGGGCTGGGCGACGGGCCGGTCGAGCTGGCCGTCGAGTCGGTGCACGCCAAGCCCGCGGCGGCGCTCGCGACGATCTTCGCGAACGCCGATGTGCACGTGTACGCGGACGGGTTGATGAGCTACGGGCCGACGCGCGACCGGCTGTCCCCCGACACGTCGATCCGTATCCAGCGGCTGCTGCACCTCGATCTGGTGCCCGGCCTCCGCCCTTTGCTGCTCGCCGAGCACCAGGTGCCCGCCGAGGTCGTGCCGAACGACGCCTTCCGCGCGGTCCTCGACGAGATCAGCGCGCAGCACGAGCCCGCGGTGGCGCCCGACGCGGACGGGGTCCCCGAGGGGAAGCCCGCGGTGATCCTCGGCCAGTACCTCGCGGCGATCGACATCCTCAGCGTGCGCGAGGAGGAGGCCCTGCACGAGCGGATGCTGCGCGGGGCGGCGGCGGCCGGGTTCCGCACGGTGGTGTTCAAGCCGCACCCGACGGCGCCCGCGCAGTACTCGCGCGTGCTGGAGAAGGCGGCGGCCGAGGCGGGCGTCAGGCTGACCGTCCTCGACACCCCGATGCTGGCGGAGACGGTCTTCGACCACCTCGATCCCGGCCTTGTGGTGGGCTGCTTCTCGACGGCGATGCTGACGGCCTCGGTGTACTACGGGGTGCCGATCGCGCGCGTCGGGACGGGGCAGCTGCTGGAGAAGATCAAGCCCTACCAGAACAGCAACCGCATCCCGCTCACCATCGTCGACGCGCTGGTCCCCGACCTGGAGAAGAAGAAGGCGGGGGAGGTCGTCACGCGACGGCCCGACGTCGCCGCGTCGGTGGAGCCGCTGGTGCGAACGGTCGGCTTCTGCATGCAGGCCAAGACGAACCCCGGCCTGCGCGGCGAGGCCGAGGCATGGCTCACCGCGAACCTGAACGACGCCACCCGCCGCTACTTCAAACGCGCCCGCCTGACGGCCCTGGCCCTCCCCGGCGGCTTCGCCTCGGGAATCACCCGCCAACTCCCCGGCGGAAGCGCGGCCCTGAGAATCGCCCGAAAGGTCAGGAAGGCAACACTCCGCAACAAGTGACGCTGCGCTGGCCTGGCCGTTGGGGTGCGGCGGATGTCGCTGCGCTGGCCTGGCAGTGGGTAACGCTGCGCTGGACAGGCAGTGGACGGTGCTGCGCACGGCAGGGTGCACGAGGAACGCTGCGCTGGCCGGGCCACAGGTAACGCTGCGCTGGGCAGGTAGTGGGCGGTGCTGCGCACGGCAGGGCGCACCTTGGGTGCGGTGCCTGCTGCGCTCCGCGCCGGTGAACAAAGGCGGCCCGGTGCTGCGCACGCACAGTGGCAAGCCACCTGACCCAGCAGGCAACGGCGCTCCGGGCAACCAACCCGGGCGGTACCGCGCACCGCAGGGCGCACCAAGAACGCTGCGCTGGCCAGGTAGTTGGCGGTGCTGCGCACCGCAGGGCGCACCTTGGGCGCAGTGAACAACGCGCGAGCCGTCGCCGCATCACGGCGGACCCGGCCAACGGCCCGGTACCGCGCACCGCAGGGCGCAGCTTGGCGCGGTGCCCGCTGCGCTCCGCGCCGGTGAACAACGCGCGGCTCACCGCCGCACGGCGGCGGCCCGTGCTCCGCACGCACAGTGGCAATCCGGGTCAGCGGCCCGAGCACTCTGCGGCGGCCCGTCACTTGGTGTGGCACCGCGTCGGCGGGCAATTCGACGTGCGGGGTAACGCTGCCGCGCGCTGTCGTGCGGCGCTCAGGTGGACGGGGTGGCCAGCGCAGCGTCACGTCTCGCTGTGATCACCGTTGTCGACGTCGCGCTCACCAGGGTCACCGTCGGGGTCAGGCCCGCCGTCCTGATCGCCCGTTCCGCCGCGGGGGCCTGGGCCGGGGTCGTCTCGGTCAGGGCGTGGCCCGTCGGGGACAGCCAGGTGGCCGCCTCTCCCATCACGCGGCGCAGGAGCGTCAGGCCGTCGGGGCCGCCGTCCAGGGTGGGGTGGGGCTCGTGGTCGCGGGCCTCGGCGGGGAGCAGGGGGATCTCCGCGGTGGGGACATAGGGGACGTTGGCCGTCAGGATGTCGATCCGGCCGCGCAGCGTCCGGGGGAGGGCGGCGAAGAGGTCGCCCTCGTGGACCTGGGCGCCGGTGGCGGCGAGGTTGCGGCGGGCGCAGCGGACCGCGGCCGGGTCGCGGTCGGCCGCGTGCAGCTCGCGGGGGGTGAGCGCCGCGGCCAGGGCCGCGGCGATCGCGCCCGAGCCGCAGCACAGGTCCACGATCACCGGGCGCTCGGGGGCCAGCGCGATCGCGCGGTCCACGAGCGCCTCCGTGCGGCGCCTCGGCACGAACACCCCCGGCTCGACGGCGATCCGCAGGCCGTGGAACGCGGCCCAGCCGAGGACCTGTTCCAGGGGGTGGCCCGCCGCCCGCCGCTCGACCATGGTGGCGAGCCGCTCCGGCGTGCGGGCCTCCTCGATCAGCAGCCGCGCCTCCTCATCGGCGAAGACGCAGCCCGCGGCGCGCAGCCGCGCGGCGACCTCCCTCAGCCCAGCCAGCGCCGCAGCCCCAGCTTCCCCCACAGCAGGCTGACGCCGTAGGACAGCACGGCGGTCATGGCGAACATCGCGAGCAGCATCACGCCCGAGACGAGCGGGCCGCCGTCGGCGTCCACCCAGCGCTTGACCAGCTCCTCGACGAAGAACACGTGCACCATGTACGCGCCCATCGCCGCACCGGCGAGCTTCGTCAGACGTGGGCGCCACCGCTCGGGGACGCGCACGCGGCTGACCAGCATCAGCAGGCTGAAGGTGAGGATCGCGACAAACGGGTGCGCGTTGGGGATGACGTAGTGGACCTGGGTGTCCCAGTAGACGACCCCGATGCCGGAGACGACCATCAGCGGGACCATCAGCCAGCGTCCGCGCCGGGAGAGGCCGCCCGGCAGCGCGAACAGCATGGCGCCGATCACGGCGTAGACCACGGAGTAGGTGCCGAAGCCCCAGCCGACCGTCGGGGCGGACCAGTCGGTGAACTCGCTCACGGTGGCGAGGATGTGCGGCAGCGTCGCCACGACGAGCAGCGCGGCCCCCAGGCCCCAGGGGCGCTGGCCCGAGCGGATCAGGACGATGAACGCCAGGGCCATGATGATCGGGATGTACGCGTACAGGAACCACAGGTGGTACGCGGGCCGCACCGAGCCGAAGATCGCGTCCACGCCGAGCTCGGTCATCGGCTGGTCGTTGGTGTCGCGCAGCCAGGCCCAGGCGAGATAGGCGGCCGTCCAGACGTACAGCGGGAGCCCGTTGCGGATGATCCGCTGCCACATGCGGGCGCTGTCCCGTGGCGGGGCGCCCATCAGCACGGCCCAGCCCGCCATGGCGAAGAACATCGGGACCGCGAACTGGTTGAGCCCGTCGGCTATGTGGCCCGCCCAGTACGCGCTCGGACCGTTCTCCTCCTCGCGGTCGACGGCGAGGATGAACGCGCCCGCGACATGGCCGAGGATGACGGCGCACGAGCAGATGAGCCGCATCAGGTCGATGTCGAACCGGTGCTCGTTGACCGGGGCGGCGGCGGCGCGGGGCTCGGGGACCGGGGTGAGCGTGTCCTTGTCGGTGGGCGCGCCGGTCTCCGGGGTCGCTAGGGGTGCGCTGTTGGTGGGCATGGGATCCGATCGCTGGTCGGTACAGGCGTGGCAGCGCCGGCGCCGGACCTGGCTCCGGAGTCCGTTGCTCGGGCACTTCTAGCCGCCTGGGGCCAACAGGCCGCCGCGTCGAGGTATCCGCGGGGTGAACTCCTGGGAACCGGCCGGTGCGGGCCGAGGCCGGGTCGGTGTCCTTCGGGCCTTCCTCCGTCAGGACGCTTCCGACAGGATCTCATCCAAGCTGGTCTCCCTGGGCCCGGGGAAGTCAGGGGACGGCGTGAACGCGGCTTGGAACGCAGCCGTGACCGCACCGGCCATCTCGCGCAGGGTGCTGAAGATCCAGACGCCGCTGAGGCGCTCGGGCACGCCGACCCCGTGGGCGTCGATCCCCGCGGCGTCGCACAGCGCGAGCGCCCTGCGTATGTGGAACTCCTGGGAGACGAGCAGCGCGTCGGTGACGCCGAAGACGGAGCGGGCGCGCGCGCAGGAGTTCCATGTGTTGAAGCCCGCGTGGTCGGTGACGATGCGGTCGGCGGGGATGTCGCCGGTCTCCATCAGGTAACGCCGCATGGCGTCCGGCTCGTTGTAGTCGTCCGTGCTGTTGTCGCCGGTGACGAGGAGGGCCTGGGTGCGCCCCGAGTGGTACAGCTCAGCGGCGGTGTCGAGGCGGTGGGCGAGCCACTGGGAGGGCTCGCCGTCCGGGCGCAGGCCCGCGCCGAAGACGACGGTCACGGGCGCGGAGGGCGCGCTTCCCACCGTGTGCACGCGCCCGTCGGTGGTCACGTGGAGCCACGCGGACGGCAGCAGCGCGGCGACGCTGAGCAGCATGAACGCCTGGAGCGCCCGGCGCTTGCCGCGAACGGTGCGCGGCATGCGGGGCCTGGCGGCGGCCAGGACGCGCCGTACCCGCGAAGGAGACTCGGTGAGTTGCACACCGTGAACACGTGCGACGCCGATGCGGAGTTCCCCGAGGGGCGCGTGCCGTGATGGGATGATGGTATGTCTTTGCGCCGTTCACGCCCCCGTCCCGCGGCCCCGCCCCCGTGACCGGGTTCGAGCTGAGCGCCGCCGACCTGGTGGTGCTCGCGGTCGGCGCGGTGCTCGTGGGGTTCGCCAAGACGGCGATCGGGGGCGTCGCGGCCATCAGCGTCGCGCTTTTCGCCACCGCGCTCCCGGCGCGCGAGTCCAGCGGCGCGCTCCTGCCGATGCTGATCGTGGGCGACCTGCTGGCCGTGCGCGCCTACCGGCGGCACGCGGACTGGTCGGTGCTGTGGCGGCTGTTCCCCTCGGTGGCGGTCGGGATCCTGGTCGGGGTGGTGTTCGTCGCGCGGGTCGACGACACGGTGATGCGCCGCACGATCGGTGCCCTGCTGCTCGCCGTGGTCAGCGTCCACCTGTGGCAGCGCCGACGCCGCGGGCGGCGGGCCGAGCAGGGGCGAGCCGAGGAAGGGCGGACCGATGAGAAGCGGCCCGCGGAGCAACGGGTGGGCGGGGGCGGCCCGTTGCTGGCGTTCGGCTATGGCCTGCTGGCCGGGTTCACGACGATGGTGGCCAACGCGGGCGGCGCGGTCATGGCGCTCTACCTGCTGGCCGCGGGCTTCCCGATGCTGCGCTTCCTCGGCACCGGCGCGTGGTTCTTCCTGATCGTCAACGTCTTCAAGGTGCCCTTCAGCGTGGGCCTGGGGCTGATCACCGTTGACTCGCTCTCGCTCAACGCCCTGCTGCTCCCCGCCCTGGCCGTGGGCGCCTTCATCGGCCGGGCCAGCGTGCACCGCCTCAACCAGAAGCGTTTCGAACGCCTGGTGCTCGGCTTCACTGCCGCGTCCGCGCTCAACCTCCTGCGTTGAACGGCCCATTCACCGGCACGGTCAACGGCCCGTTCACCCCAGCGCCTCCTCCACGCGCGACCGCATCCCGGCCAGCGCGTCGGTCGCCAGGGCCTCATCGGCCGGGCCGCGGACGGAGACGCCGACGATCACCGAGCCGATGCGGTCCACCGCCCAGGTGTAGGGGTGCGGGCCTCCGTCCGCGTCGCTCGTGTACTGCCCGGTCTCGACCACGTGGTCGTCCGCGGAGTTCTGGCCGCGCACCCCGGCGGCGCTGCCGAACGACGACAGGCCCGTGACGTACTCGCCGCGCCCCAGCTGCTGGTCGGGGCAGCGCAGCGCCTCCTCGAGTGTGGTCGTCACCTCGCGGTCGGCGCTCTCCACGCTCGCGTGCACCGTGACCACGAGCGTCACCCGAACGGGTGGCTCACCGTCGGCGCCAGGCGCCTCGGCGTAGCGCGAGAGGCTGCTGAGCACGCCGTCGGGCAGCGGCTCGCGCTGCCAGGCGCACGCGTCGTCGAGCACGGCCCAGGTCCCCGGGTCGCTCTCGTACGGCGTCGCGGCCACGAAGCCGTCGCCGAGCGCCGCCGGGTCAGGCGCGATCACGGCGGCAAGGGCCCGCGCCCCGGCCGCGTCCCGCGGCAGCTTGGCGGGGTCGGCGGCGAAGTCGTAGCCGTCGGCGCTCGGTGAAGCGGTACCGTTCACCGCGCCGTCGTCGCCCGCGGCGGGCGGCGGGCCCTCGGACCCCGAACAACCGCCGAGCGTCAGGGACAACGCCACGGCAAGCCCCGCGGTGAGCCCTCTTCCCAGCACGGACATCCCCGGCACGGACACCCCCAGCACAGACACCGCCCGCGATCGGACGCGCGGGACGCGCGACATCGTACGGCCGCGGAGGGCGCGAGGAGGCACGTTCGCGCGATCGGTCGCACGATGGAGGGGTGCTGCTCGCCGAAATCGCCCGGACCTCGCGCGAGGTCGCGGCCACCGCGGCGCGGACCGAGAAGGTCGCCGCGCTGGCCCGCCTCTTCCGCGACGCCGAGCCCGAAGAGGCGCCCGTCGTGATCACCTACCTCGCCGGTCGGCTGCCGCAGCGCCGCCTCGGCGTCGGCTGGCGCGCGCTGGCCGAGCGGCCGCCGCCGCTGACCGCGCCCCGGCTGACCGTGCGGGACGCGGACGCGGCGTTGACCCGGGTCGCCGCCGTCTCGGGCGTGGGCGCGGACGCCGAACGCCGCAGGCTGATGGGCGCCCTGCTCGCCGAGGCGACCGAGGAGGAACAGGACTTCCTGGTGCGGCTCATCGGCGGCGAGCTGCGGCAGGGCGCGCTCGACGCTCCCCCGCAAGCGGGGGGACCCCCAGCCGTGGAAGGGCTGGCCGCCGCGGTCGGCGCCGCGCCCGACGACGTGCGGCGCGCGGTCATGCTGGGCGGCTCGCTCGGCGCGGTGGCCAGGGCGCTGCTGGCGCGGGGCGAGGCCGCGCTCGGCGAGTTCGCGCTGCGGGTGGGGCGGCCCGTGCTGCCGATGCTGGCGCGCGGCGCCAAGAACCTCGACGACGCGCTCGACAGGCTCGGCCCTTGCGTGATCGAGGAGAAGCTCGACGGCATCCGCGTCCAGGTCCACCGGGACGGCGACGACGTGCGGATCTGGACCAGGACGCTCGACGAGATCACCGAGCGCCTCCCCGAGGTGCGGGCCGCCGCGCGCGAACTGTCCGTCGGGCGCGCGGTGCTCGACGGTGAGGTCATCGCGCTCGACGAGAGCGGGCGGCCGCGCGCCTTCCAGGAGACGGCGGGGCGGGTCGGCTCGCTGCGCGGGACGCTGCCGCTCTCGCCCGTCTTCTTCGACCTGCTGACGGTCGAGGGCCGCGACCTGCTCGACCTGCCCATCGAGGAGCGCCACGCCGAGCTCGCCCGCGTCGCGCCCGAGGAGCGGCAGGTGCGGCGCCTCATGGCCAGGGAGCCGGACAGCGCGGAAACGCGCCGCGCCGCACGGGAGTTCGGCGAGGAGACCCTGGCGCGGGGTCAGGAGGGGCTGCTGCTCAAGGCGCTCGGCACCCCGTACAGCGCGGGGCGGCGCGGCGCGTCGTGGCTGAAGGTCAAGCCGGTGCACACCCTCGACCTGGTGGTGCTCGCCGCCGAGTGGGGGCACGGGCGGCGCACGGGCTCGCTCTCCAACCTGCACCTGGGGGCGCGCACGGCTGACGGCTCGTTCGCGATGCTCGGCAAGACGTTCAAGGGCATGACCGACGCCGTGCTCGCGTGGCAGACGGAACGCCTGCGCGAGTTGGCCGTGGACGACAGCGGCGGGGTGGTCACGGTGCGGCCCGAGCTGGTGGTGGAGGTTGCGTTCGACGGCGTGCAACGCTCGACGCGCTACCCCGCGGGCGTCACTCTACGGTTTGCGCGCCTCGTGCGCTACCGGCCGGACAAGACGCCTGACCAGGCCGATTCCCTGGACGCCGTGCGCGCCTTGCGGACGAATGAGTAGCGGAACCGTGTTTCCATCGTTATGGGGGGAGCCTCAACGTTCCGTCTCGTTGGCGCATCCTTATCCCTGAGGCCACTCACGTCCTCATAGGTCCACGTCCGCGAACGCACGGATCGATCGGGCCGATTCGATCTGCACCATCCAGGGGGAACACCGATGGGCTCCGCGTTTCTTCGTAAATCCGCGCTGACGGCCGTGGCGGGCACGGCCGTCGCCGCGCTGCTGCTGACGGGCTGTACGGCCGAGGGGACGGAGGCGTCCGAGCGGCCGTCCGACGAGTCCTCGCAGGAGGAGACCGACGGGGAGGGCGGGGAGGGCGGGGACGAGGAGGCGCGGGACGAGGTCCTGATGGACTTCGGCGACGAGACCGACCAGGTCAGGGAGTTGCAGGCGCGCCTCCTCCAGCTCGAGCACTTCGCCGCGCAGCCCACCGGGTACTACGGCGACGTCACGCTGGGCGCGGTCTCCGAGTACCAGCGCGCGGCGGGCATGGACGTCTCGGGGACGGTCTTCCGATCGACGTGGGACGCGCTGCTCGGCGAGACCGAGGACCCGACGCAGGAGGAGCTCTTCCCGCCGCAGCAGCTCATGGGCTACGGGGACAACTCCGACCAGGTGCGCGAGCTCCAGGCCAGGCTCGGGCAGCTCGACCACTTCACGGAGAACCCCACCGGGTACTACGGCGACGTCACGACCTCGGCCGTGGTCGCCTATCAGCAGGCGCGCGGCGTCGAGGCCACGGGGACGGTCTTCCAGGAGACATGGGACGCGCTGGTCGCCGAGACCGCGACGCCCACCGAGGAGGAGATGTTCCCGCCGCTCGAGATCCCCGAGGTGGAGCCCGCGCAGGAGCTCGACGAACGCTGCCTGACCGGGCGGGTGCTGTGCATCTCCAAGACGACCAACACCCTGGCGTGGGTGATCGACGGCGAGGTGGAGCTGACCGTCGACGTGCGCTTCGGCGCCGAGGAGACGCCCACGCGCGAGGGCGAGTTCGAGGTGTACTGGAAGTCGCGGAACCACCACTCGACGCTCTACGACTCCCCGATGCCGTACGCGATGTTCTTCGACGGCGGCCAAGCGGTGCACTACTCCGAGGACTTCGCGGCCAACGGCTACAACGGCGCGTCCCACGGCTGCGTCAACGTCCGCGACGAGGCCGCCATCGCGGGGCTGTTCGACGATGTCGTCGAGGGTGACAGGGTCGTCGTCTACTGGTGATGCGGCGCTCCGCCCCACGAGCGACAATGAGCCCCATGCGGTACATCGTGATCGGAGCGGGCGCGGTCGGCGGCGCCATCGGCGGGCGGCTGCACCAGAGCGGCAGGGATGTCGTCCTGGTGGCCCGAGGGGCGCACGCCGCCGCGTTGCGCGCGGGCGGGCTGCGGCTCACCACCCCCGAGGGGAGGGTGACGTTGCCCGTCCCGGTGGCCGAGAGCCCCGAGGAGGTCGCGCCGCGCGAGGGCGATGTGCTGATCCTCTCGGTGAAGACGCAGGACACCCAGGCCGCGCTCGCCACCTGGGCGGAGGCGGCGGGTGATCTGCCGCTGTTCACCGCGCAGAACGGCGTGGCCAACGAGCCGATGGCGCTGCGCCACTTCCGCCGCGTCCACGGGGTGTGCGTGTGGCTGCCCTCGCAGTTCCTCGAGGCGGGCGCGGTCGTGGCGCCCTGTGGCCCGCTGACGGGGATCCTGCACCTGGGCCGCTACCCCGAGGGTTCGGTCGAGGGCCCGGTCGAGGGCGACGAGACGCTGCGGCGCGTCTCGGAGGACCTTCAGGACTCCCACTTCGGGGCCCCCGTGGTGCCCGACGTGATGCGGTGGAAGTACGCCAAGCTGCTGTCCAACCTGGGCAACGCGCTGGAGGCGCTGTGCGGCCCCGTCGAGGGCGAGGCGCGCACGAGCCTCTTCCACCGGGCGCGCGACGAGGGCGTCGCGGCGCTGAACGCGGCGGGCATCCCGTTCACCTCGTCCGAGGAGCAGGCGGCGGCCCGCGAGGGCCGCATGACCTACCACGACATCCCGGGCGCCGAGCGCGGCAGCTCGACGTGGCAGAGCCTGCGCAGGGGCCGCAGCGTTGAAGCGGACTGGCTCAACGGCGAAGTGGTGCTGCTCGGCCGGAGGTTCGGCGTGCCCACGCCGGTGAACGAGGCCCTGCAACGCCACGCCACGGCGGCGGCCCACGCGGGCCGCCCACCCGGCTCCCTGGCCCCCGAGGAGCTGGGGGTCTAGTCGATCCCGGGGCCCTGATCGGTCTCCTGACCGGGGACGCGGCTGGTCAGGCGGGTGTAGCGCTGGCGGGCCGCCTGGGGGGTGCCCAGGCCGAGGCCGAACGCGATCTCGTGCCACGTCAGGCCGCGCCCCCGCGCCATCGTCAGCAGCCCGGCCTCCAGCTCGTCCCACTCGCCCCGCACGCGCGGCACCAGCGTGAGCGCCGCGGTGATGTCGGCGCGGTCCACCTCGGGCTCGCCATCGGCGCGTTCGGCCGCGCCGCTCATCAGGAACGCCACCAGCCTGACCGCCTCGTGCGGCGCCAGCACGGCCGGATGGGTCTGTCGCGCGCGCTGCGCGGCGTCGGCCGCGTGCCGCTCGGCGATCCGGAACAGCGCGGCATAGGCGCGCTGGGCGCGCGCCGCCTCGGGGTCGGGGCTGGCGAAGGGATCGGTACCGGCCGCATCGGCGCCGGGCGCTTCGATTGTCATGTCCCAAGCGTGACAAGGCACACGAGGCGTTGTCAACGGAGTTGATTCAACGAGATCGAGCAAACGATCCGTTCAATCGGCGGACATGGCCGTTCTCGCTCAAGGGCGCGCCGAGCGGCCCGCCGCGTCGCGCGCGTACGGGCGCTCGACCGGCGCCGCCCTTACGACGAGGTGACCCGTCCGACGGCGCGGGCCGCTCCCCGAAGTCCGCCGGGACAGGGCCTAGCGTGAGGCGCGTGAACGGTTTCTCCGGACAGCTCTACCGGCCTGGCGACGGCGGGTACGACGCCGAGCGCGCGGGCCACAACCTCGCCGTCGACCACCGGCCCGCGTATGTCGTGGGCGCGACGGGCGCGGGGGACGTGGCGACGGCGGTCGGGCGGGCCGTCGCCGAGGGACTCGGGGTCGGCGTGCTCGCGACCGGGCACGGCCCTTCGGTTGCGGCCGACGCGCGGACCGTGCTCGTCAACACCCGCCGCATGAACGGCGTGACCGTCGACCCGGTGGCGCGCGTGGCGCGCGTCGAGGCGGGCGCGCGCTGGCGCGACGTGCTCGCGGCGACCACGCCCCACGGCCTGGCCCCGCTCAACGGGTCGAGCCCCGCCGTGGGCGCCGTCGGCTACACGCTGGGCGGTGGCGCGGGCCTGCTGGGCCGCCGCCACGGCTATGCCGCCGACCATGTGCGGCGCTTCGAACTGGTCACCGCCACGGGCGAGTCGGTCTCGCTCGGACCGGCCGCCGCCGGGGACCTTTTCTGGGCGCTGTGCGGGGCGGGGCAGGGGAGGTTCGGGGTGGTGACGGCGATGGAGATCGACCTGTTCCCCGTGGCGCGCCTCTACGGCGGCGGGCTGTTCTTCGCGGCGGACGCGGTGGGTGACGTGGCGCGGGCCTATGCCGCCTGGACCGACGACGTGCCCGACGGGATGGCCTCCTCGCTCAAGCTGGCCCGCTCCCCCGATGTGCCGGGCGTGCCAGGGCCGTTGCGCGGGCGGTTCACCGCGCATGTGCGGATCGCCTGGTCGGGGCGCGCCGATGAGGGCGAGCGCCTGGTCGCGCCGCTGCGCGCCGTCGCGCCCCGGGTGCTCGACACGGTGGGGGACATGCCGTACGCCGAGGTGGGCACCATCCACGCCGAGCCGACCGAGCCCGTGTCCGCGCATGACCGCGGGACGCTGCTGGGCTCGTTGCCGCCCCGGGCCGTCGAGACGCTGCTCGCCCTGGCGGGACCGGCGGCGGGGGCGCCGTTCGTGTGCGAGCTCCGCCACTTCGGGGGCGCGTTCGCCAGGCCGCAGGGCCCGCGCAACGCGATCTGCCACCGGGAGGCCGCGTTCTCCCTCTTCACGGCGGTGGCCCCGGACCCGGACCCCTCACAGGACGCGCTGCACGAGGCGTTGCGGCCGTGGGCCCTCGGCTCGTTCACCAACTTCCTCGGCGCGGGCCAGGCCGCCACCGGCTCCTACGACGCGCGAACGGCCGGGCGCCTTGCGGCCCTTGAGCGCCACCACGACCCCGAGGGCGTCTTCCGCACCCGCCGCCCGTTGACCTGACGCCGTTCAACGGGCCGTTCAACGGGCCTCGCGGCGCCGGGACAGGATGTGGTCCACCGCGCCGTCGGCGAAGACGACCACCGTGTCGCTGCCATCGGCGGGGAAGTCCGTGTAGAGCCATGTGTCCCAGCGCGCGTCGGCCGCCGCGGCCGGGTCGTCCCCCGCGAACGTCCGCGAGGCCAGCCGGTCGAACGGCGGGCCGAGGACGGACTCGACCTGCTCCGGCGTCATTCCCGGGCCGATCTCCGGCACGAGCCACCTCCCTCATCGCCCCAGGCACGGACGCGACGGACGGTACGGCGGATTCCGGGGACCGGTCCCGGTGCTCAGCCCCGGTAGGCGTGCGGCGCGACCCCCGTGTGGCGGCGGAAGACGCGGCTGAAGTAGGCGCGGTCGTGGAATCCCACGGCGCGCGCGACCGTCTGCACGCTGTCGTCGCTGCGCTGGAGGCGCTCCTTGGCGCGCTCGATGCGCAGCCGGGTGAGGTACTCCCAGAGCGTCAGGCCGAGTTCGCGGTGGAACAGCCGCCCCAGGTGGTCCTCGCTCACCCCGGCCGCGCGCGCGATCTGCCAGCGGCTCAGCCGGTGCCGGTAGTGCTGCTCGATGTGCGCGAGCGCGTGGCGGACCGGCGCGGGGTCGGCGGCGCGCTGGGGGCGGCGTTCGGTCAACGAGGCGAGCAGCCTGGCCAGTTCGGGCTCGGTCAGGATGCCGCGGCCCAGCAGCACAAGCCCGGGGTGCGGCTCGGCGCGGCGCGCGTCGGCCGCCGTGAAGCCCTGGTCGGAGAGCATCAACGCCGGGGTGCCCGGCAGCCGTTCGACCAGGTCGAAGCCGTCCATGTCGGGCAGGACGCGGGCCACCACGAGCAGCCCAGGGCGCTCCTCGGCGATGAGCGCGAGCGCGGCGGTCCCGTCGCCCGCCGCGCGCACCTGGCGCCCCGGCAGGAGGCGGCGCAGCTGCTCGCGCGAGGCGCGCGAGCCGTCGGCGATGACGGCGGGGGCGGCCAGGTCGTCGGGGCGCAGCGCGGCGAGTACCCGGTCGAGGTCGTCGCCCGCGATCCGGTCGGGGCCGCCGAAGAGGAGGAACGGCGTGTGGCGCAGGGCCGGTTGGTCGTGTAGGTGGCGCACGGCCGCCCACGCGTCCGCGGTGGGGCGCGCGGCGTCCCAGGCCACGGCCGCGGGGCCGGTCGCCGCGAGGGCGGCCAGGTCGTCGTCGGGGTGGAGGCGGTGCACGCGCAGGTCGTGGCGGCGGGCGAGCGCGGCGATGTCGGGCGGCACGGCGGCGCCAGGCGCGGCGAGCAGCAGCGTGTCGCCTGTGGGGCGTGGCCCTCCCGGGTCGGCGGGGGTGGGCAGCGGCAGCGCGAGCTGGAACCCTGGCGGGCCTGGCGCGCGGTGGGGGGCGACCGTTCCGCCGTGCAGCGCGGCCAGGCGGCGGGCGACGGCTAGGCCGAGGCGCGCGCCGGGGCGGCCCGTGGCGAACGGCTGGAACAGCTCGTCGTCCTCGGCGAGGGCGAGTTCGGGGTTGGCGACGCGCACCGCGAGATGGTGCGGGGTGAGGTGCGCGGCCAGCGTCACCCCTGGCCCGGCGGCGGCGGTCAGCAGGTGGACGACCAGCTGCCGCAGCCGCGCCTCGTCGGCCAGCAGGGCGGGCAGGCGGCGCGGCAGGTCGAGGCGCCCGTCCCCCGGGGCGGTTCCGGTCGCGGCGCGAAATGTCTCGGCCAGCAGCGGACGTGGATCGATCATGCGGCGGTCGAGAGCGCGCGCGTCCGTTTCGGAACCCGACAGATCCAGAAGGTCGTCGATCATCCGCAGCAGCCTGGCCGCGTCGTCGCGCGCCGGGTCGCCGGGGCGCGTGTGGCGGAGGATCGCCTCGACGGGGGTGCGCAGCTCGTCGGACGCGTTGTCGAGCAGCCGCGTCTTGAACCGGCTCGCGCGCTCGGCCGCGTCGCGCGCGTGCCGCACCTCGGTGAAGAGCCTGACGCCCTTGAGCGCCGCGCTGATCTGGTCCCCGAGCGCCCGGTGGAGCGCCCCGTCCCGCGCGGCGGCGGGGCCAGGCTCGAACGCCGCGTGCCCCAGCTGCTCGTCGCCGATGTGCAGGGGTTCGAGCACGGTGGTGGTGCGCGATGAACGGGGGTGCTCGGGCAGGGGGTTCGCGCCCGCGCCCAGCGCGAGGCGGTGCGCGGTCACCCCGAGTCCCGGCAGGTGCCGTTCGAGCGCCCGGCTCAGCGCGGCCGTGTCGGTCACGGTGGTCAGCGCGGTGGCCAGCTCGCGCAGGCGCCGCGCCTGCTGCCCGCTCGTCCAGCGCTCGTACTCGAGCAGCCGGTGCGCCTTGTCCGCGACCATCAACCTCCCCTGCCCGACCAGCCGTTCGCGGCGCGCGTCGGTCGGCTCGGCGTCGCGGAGGCGCAGCAGCGCGCGGTCGAGGGCGGCGGCGTCATCGGGCGCGTGGACGCGTTCGCCGATGTGGCGTTCGAGGAGGTCGAGGAACGCGGCCCCCTGGCCGTTGAACGCCCGCGTCAACGCGGCGTCCACGGCGTCCACGGCTGGCTCGCCCGGCTCGTGGGGGACGGCGCCGCCCTGCGTCACGAGCGGCGAGTGGCAGCCGCACGAGCGGCGGATGACCAGCGTGCCGGGCACGACGCGGCGGGCGGGCGGGCGCGTGCCGCGCAGCCTGGCCACCACGGTGTCGACCGCGAGCGCGCCCAGCTCGGCGAACGGCAGCGCCACCGACGTCAGCGGCGGATCGCTGATGCGGGCCTCGGTCGAGTCGTTGAATCCGATCAGCGCGACGTCGTCGGGCACCCGGATCCCGCGCGCGGCCAGGAACCGCAGCGCGTCGGCGGCCAGCACGTCGCTGCACGCCACCACGCCGTCGAAGTCGCGCCCTGGGCGCAGCCCGCGCACGTCGAGCAGCACGCCCATCGCGGCGGCGCCCGCGCCCGCGGCGTAGTCGAACGACGCGGACACGAGCGACCGGTCGCGCGGGATGCGGTGCCTGGCCAGCGCGTCGGCGTAGGCGCGGAACCGGTCGCGGGCCACCGGGTTGGTCAACGGGCCGCGCAGGCACGCGAGTCGGCGGCGGCCATGGTGGTGCACGAGGTGGCCGACGGCCTCGCGCATGCCGATGTGGGAGTCGAGGAGCAGCGTCTCATGGCCCTCGATCGCGCGGTTGAGGCTGACGACATGGCCCAGGCGGGCGAGGCGTTCGAGCAGGCGCGTCGCGCCGGGGCCGCCGCGCGGCAGGCCCAGGGTCGAGGTCCAGCAGATCGCGCCGTCCACGCGCTCGGGGTCGAGCAGCTCGTAGAGGGCGTTGCGGGGGGCGGCGCCAGGGCCCGGCGGCACGGAGTCGCCCGGCAGGCAGACGAGGTCGACGTCCTGGCGCTCGGCGGCGTCGAGAACGCCTGACCACAGGGTGGCGCCCACGCCCAGGTGGATGTTGGCGGTCAGGAGCGCAACGGTGGGGCGGGCCTTGGCGGGGCGTGGGGCAGCCCCCAAGGGGACCACCTCGCTCATCGTCGTCGCAGGGCGCCTCGGGTGGCGTGGACGATAGCGGGGGCCGGGCGCCCCGGCAAGGGCGCCCGGCCCGTGGGGCGTCGGGCGTTACGAGGGTGTGCCGTGTGCCGTGCCGCGGGTGCCGCGGGGTGCTTCGGGGTGCTTCGGGGTCAGATGTTGCCGACGCCCGCGCCCGCGGTGACGATCGACTTGACGCTGGCTGCCGGGTCAGGGCTGTAGCCGTAGGGGATGGAGCCGACGGAGCCGCCCGCCTGGCCGGATCCCGAGTTCACGAAGTGGTTGTTCCTGGCGACGATGCTGCCATCGTCCGATGATCCCTCGCCGAGGTGGAACGGGTCGTCGGTGTTCTCGAAGTAGTTGGCCTCGACGAGCACGCCCGCGTCCTCGGTGGAGGCGACGCCGTAGCTGCCGATGTCGTTGTAGTAGTTGTTGTAGACGTGGACGGGGTCGCCGAAGCGGACCCGGGGGTTGCGCTGGTTGACCCCGTCGAACCAGTTGTGGTGGTAGGTGACGTTGAGGCGGCCCGAGTCCTCGCCCGCGTTGCTGTCGCTGTGGCCGAGGAGCATGTTCTTGTCCGAGTCGTAGGTGTGGTTCCACGACACGGTGATGTTCGTCGACGCGCGCTTGATGTCCAGGGCGCCGTCGTTGGGGTTGGTGAAGTCGTTGTGGTCGAGCCAGACGTTCGTCGAGTACTCGACGTTGATGCCGTCGTCGTCGGAGTTGCTGAACGTCAGGTTCTGCACGATCACGTTGTCGGCCTCGCGGATGTTGAGCCCGCTGCCGTTGATGCGCCCTGACGTGCCGACGCCGATGATCGTCTTGTCCGATGACACCCGTGCCATGTCGTCGAGCTGGATCGTGCCGTTGACCTGGATCTGGAGCGGCCCGTCGCTGTCGGCGGCGTCGATGAACGCGTCCGCGTCGGACACGGTGACCACGCCGCCGCCCGCGCCGCCGGTCGTTCCGGCTCCGAAGCCGGTGGGGGTGCCGACGGCCAGGGTGGCGGGGGCCTGGGCGTCGGAGGGCTCCGCGGCGTTCGCAGCGGTGACGCCGCCGAGGGCGACGACGGTGGCCAGCGCGAATCGTGCGCTCGTCCTGCGCATGGGATTCTCCGTCCGGAAGGGGTGGAGGTGCTGGAAGGTGCCGCGCGGCTGCTCCGATGCTAGGGCGGGCGCTGTGGACGATGACGGGCCGTGTGTGGACTATGGCGCGCGGTGCCCGTGTCAGTGGGCGGGTGCACACTGGGCAGCATGTGCCGCAGCATCAAGACACTCCGCGCTCCCGTCACGCCCGAGGTCTCCGACGAGGACATCAGGGCGGCGGCGTTGCAGTACGTCCGCAAGGTCTCGGGCTTCCGCGCCCCGGCCGCTCACAACAAGGAGACGTTCGACGAGGCGGTGGAAGCGGTGACGGCGGCGACGGCCCACCTGCTGTCCCACCTGAAGGTCAGAGGGACATCAGCGGCCGGGGGCACGTGAACGGGCCCGCGCAGGACGGGGTGTAGGCGCTCAGCGGGCGGACCTGGAACGCCGCGGTCCACGCCGGGTCGGGTGGCGTGATCGCGTACTCCGTGGCCGTCGTGAAGCCGAAGCGGCCGTACCAGTCGGGGTCGCCCAGGGCGGCGACCAGCGGCTCGGCGCGGGCGTCGGCGGCGCCGAGTGCCGTGTGCACCAGGGCCGTTCCCGCGCCCCTGCCGCGGTGGTCGGGGTGCACGCTCAGCGGGCCGAGGCCGAGCGCAGGGACGGTGGCCGCCACGAGGCCCCGCGTGCACACGACATGGCCGATCACGTCGCCCACCGCGTCCGTCGCGACGAGCGACAGGCCGGGGATCCAGCCGGGGTCGGCGCGCAGCGCGTCGAGCAGCGGCGCCTCGAACGGCTCGGGCGCGTTCTCCTCGGTGGCGAACGCGGCGGCGGTGACCGCGCGGACGGCGTCGACGTCGGCGGGGATCTCTCGTCGGATGAGCACCCGCCACAGTCTGGCCGCCCGACGCCCCGCTCCCGGGAGGCCCGTTCCCTCGGCCGTGCGTTCAGCCCTCGGCGCGGTAGGAGAACACGGGATCGGCCCACCCCGCCCAGGCGAGTTGTCGTGAGGGAGGGGGCCGCGTTGTCGGCGCTTCTGCTCTCGGCCCTGGCCGTCCTCGTCTCCTCGATCCCCACCGGTGGCAAGCTCGCCCTGACCTGGCCGCGCGTCGCGCGCGGCGGGGCGTGACGTGCGGCGGCGCTGGTGGCTTCCGGCGCGCTTCGGTGTCTGCCGGACCGGGGCGCCAGGGCATTCCGAGCCGTGGGTGGGCCCGGGCGGTCAGCCCATGCTCTTCGCGCCGTCCAGGGACTCGCGGATGATGTCGGCGTGGCCCGCGTGCTGGGCCGTCTCCGCGATGACGTGCAGCAGCACCCGGCGGGCCGACCACCGCGTGTCCGCCTCGAACCACGGCGCCTTCGGCAGCGGATGGGCCGCGCCCAGGTCGGGCAGGGACGCCACCAGCTCGTCGGTCGCGCGGGCCACCTCGGCATAGGCCGCGAGCACCTCGGCCAGCGTCTCGCCGGGCAGCATGCGGAACTCGTCGGCCCGCCGCGCCCAGTCCTCCTCGGTCTTGGCGTCGAAGTCCCCCATCGCGGACGGGCCTTCGACGATGAAGGCCGCCCAGCCCCGTTCGACCGATGTGACGTGCTTGATCAGGCCGCCCAGGCACAGCTCGCTCGCGGTGGTCCGCCGCCCGGCCTGCTCGTCGGTGAGGTCGCGGGTGGTGAAGCGCAGGAAGTGCCGGTGATTGGCCAGCGTCCCCAGCAGATCCGCGCGCTCGTCCGCGGCGGAGACGGCGGGGGCGACGGGGGCCGCGGGGGCGGTCAGGTCGTGGGTGGTGGTCATGTTCATCACCTTTCGTGGTGGTTTTCCCTCGAACGATGACCACGCTAGAAGCCCAAGCGGCCACTTTCTGACCTGAATAACGGCCAGAATCGACGGCATGGCGAACACCAGCACCAGGACGCTGCGACTGCTCTCCCTGCTCCAGACCCACCGGTACTGGCCGGGCGCCGAGCTGGCCGGGCGCCTCGGGGTCTCGGTGCGCACGCTGCGCCGGGACGTCGACCGGCTGCGCGAGCTCGGCTACCCGGTCGAGGCACAGCGCGGCGCCGACGGGGGCTACCAGCTGGCCGCGGGCGCCGTGCTGCCGCCGCTGGTGATCGACGACGAGGAGGCGGTCGCGCTTGCCGTGGGCCTCCAGGCCGCGGCGTCGGGCGCGGTGGAGGGGATCGCCGAGTCCTCGGTGCGGGTCCTCGCGAAGGTGGCACAGGTGATGCCCGCCCGGCTGCGGCGCCGGGTGGAGGCGCTGCGCGCGATGACCGTGCCCGCCGACTGGGGCGGCCCCGGCGGGGCGCCCGGCGCGCCGGGGACGGGCATCGACGCGGACGTGCTCACGGCGGTGGCGCTGGCGTGCCGGGACGGCGAGGGGCTGCGTTTCTCCTACACCGCAGCCGACGGGCGCCGCGGCGACCGGCATGTCGAGCCGCTGCGCCTCGTCTGCCTCGGCCGCCGCTGGTACCTGGTCGCGTACGACCTCGCCCGGCACGACTGGCGCATCTTCCGCGTCGACCGGATCGAGGCGCCGCACGGCACGGGGGCGGCGTTCAGGCCGCGCGAGCTGCCCGCGGACGACGCGGCGGCGTTCGTCCGCACGCGGCTGAGGGAGCAGCCGCGCCCGCACCGGATCGACGTCCTGGTCGACGCCGGGGCCGCGGCCGTGCGCGAGCGGATCGGCCGGTGGAGCACGGTGGAGGAGACGGGCCCTGGACGCTGCCGGGTGCGGATGACCGCCGACTCCCTCGAGTGGCCGATCATGGCCCTCGGCTCGCTGCGCGCCGACTTCCGCGTCCTCGGCCCGCCCGAGCTGCTCGGCGAGCTCCGCGCCTGGGGCGTGCGGTTCGGCCGCGCGGGGCGCGCGGCCGGAACCGAGACCGGGGACGGCACCGAGACCGGGGCCGGGCCCGTCAGCGAATGATCCCCGCGGCGCGGGCCGAGGCGAGCCAGTCGGGGAACTCCGCCATGAGCCGGTCGTAGAGGTCGCGGTCGGAGAGCGAACGTGGATCGGTCCCGGCCGGGACGAACCCGGCGTTGTCCACCACCCTGCGCGCGGGAACGGGCAGCTCGTCCAGCTTCCTCAGGAACGCGAACTGCTTGTGGTCCGGCTTCCCGAACCCCACGAACTGCCAGAAGATCGGCAGCCGCGACGCCTCGCACAGCAGCCGCTCCGCCGCCGAGCGGGACGTCGGGCCGCCGTCCGTCTGGAAGATGACGAACGCGGGGTCGGAGCCGCCCGACGCGGCGTGGTGGTCGATGACGGCGCGCATCGCGAGGTGGTAGTTGGTCCGGCCCATGTGCCCGTAGGAGGCGTGCAGGGCGGCGACCCGGCCGCGGTGGTCGGCCAGCGACACGTCGGCGACGCCGTGCACGTCGGTCGAGAAGAAGACGACGGGCACCACGCCGTCGTCGTCGAGGTTGGCCGACAGGGCGAGCGCCTGCTCGGCCAGGTGCTGCACCGTGCCGTCCTCGTAGTAGGGCCGCATCGACCCCGAGCGGTCCAACACCAGGTAGACGGCCGCCCGTTGGCCGCCGAGCCCCAGCTTCTCGAGCGAGACCCGCGCCGACTCGTACGCCACGGCCAGCGCGTCGCCCGCCGTGGCGCGCACCTTCTCAAGACTGATCGCCGGAGTGCCAGCGTTCATGAACCCACCCCATCTCACGGGAATCCGGCACGAGCCCCCGCGCGGATCCCCTGTGAATCTCATAGGAACCGAAGGCCCGGAACGCTACCAGCCCGCACGTCACGGAGTGGCGCGCATGCGGGCGATCGGGGGCGGATCGGCCTCGATGAGGTGGCCATCGGGCGCGGGCAGTCCGTACACGCGGTAGAGCCAGCCACGCACCCGTTCCATGGGGTACTGGTCGGTGTAGACGGCGGCCTTGAAGATCACGCCCTCCAGGACGCTGCGGAGCATGACCTCCTCGAGGGCGGGGTCCTCGGCGCCCCTGGCCGCGAACAGGTCGCGCAGCCCGTCCTCCAGCTTGGTCAGCTGGATCTCCTTGCGCGCCTCGGCGGCGGCGAAGAGGGGGTGGGTCGCGGGGTTGACGATGAGGCTCAACGCCATCCGCTGCACCGGAACCGTGGACACGGCGGCGCTCAGGATGCCGTCGATGATGGCGGCCAGCCGCTCGTCGGGCGTCCCGCTCACGTCGAGGATGCCCGCGACGCCCTCGAGGTAGCGGTCGAGGAGCTCGGTCACGAGGTCCTGCTTGCCGGGGAAGTAATAGGTGATCAGCCCTCGTGAGACGCCCGCCTTTGCGGTGATGTCCGAGATCGTCGCCTTGTGGTAGCCCTTGGCGGCGAAGACCTCGAGCGCGGCGGCGAGGATGCGTTCGCGCGACTGCTCGCGCATGCCTTCGTTCACCCGCGCCGATCGTGGCGACACCTGGCTCACCTCACTGCTCGCGGTCCGGCCGGTGCCGGGCTGACGTGCCCGGCACCGGCCATTGTCGCGCGGGAGCGAGGACTACGCGGGGCCGCCGACGTTCGGGCAGGTGCTGGCGTAGGCCTTCACGTAGTTCCAGCCGTGGGCCGCCGGGTTGACGTTGCCGTCACAGCTGTAGTCCTTCTGCACCTGGGCCTGGGCGGCACCGGCCGCGGAGAGCGCGAGCACGGTGGCGGTGGCGAGGACGCCGAGGACGCGGCGGATGGCCTTCATGGATGGGCCTTTCGTCGGAAGACGGGATGACGGGTGCGCGCGACGTTGACTGTACATACGTCCAGTGAATGCGCCAACTCGGTTCCCCGGGACGGCGCTTCCGCGCTCCGCCCGGACGCCGTCCACGCTCCGTCCGGGCGCCGACGGATGCCTCAGTGCGCCCCAGCGGCGCCGCGTGCGCGGGCTCCGGCCAGGAAATGCCAAGGTTTGAGTGCTGACAGGAGAGAGCCGTTGGAAAGTGAACGTTTCCCCTGCGTCGCGTTGGCCGACGCGCTGGTGCGGGTACCCCGGCACCGTTTCGTGCCCGCGCGGGCGTGGGCGCTGCCGAGGGGCGGCGCGGGGCACTGGATCGACCGGGGGGCAGCGCCGGGGGCGTGGTGGGACGCGGTGTACTCGGAGACGGTCATCTACACGCAGCTGGACGACGGGCGGACCGCGTTGACCGCGGAGAGCGCGGCGCGGACCTACGCCCCGACCAGCTCGGCGTCCAACCCCCTGCTCGTCCTCACCTTCCTGCGGCTGCTCGGGCCAGGCCCCGGGGACCGGGTGCTGGAGATCGGCACGGGCACCGGGTGGACGGCCGGGCTGCTGTGCGACCTGACGGGCGATCTGACCGGGGACCTGACCGGGGACCTGACCGGGGACGGGGAACGCGTGACCACCGTCGAGATCGACCCGGCCCTCGCCGTCGCGGCCGAGGCCAACCTCCACGCGGCCGGGCGCGCGCCGCGCGTCGTGGTGGGCGAGGGCGAGAAGGGCTGCCCCGAGGCGGCCCCGTTCGACCGGGTGCACGTCACGTGCGGCGTCGCCGACGTGCCCTACGCGTGGGTCGCGCAGACGCGCCCCGGGGGCGTGATCGTGCTGCCGCACGCCCCCACAATGCGCCTGTTGCGGCTGACGGTCGGCGAGGACGGGACGGCGACGGGCCGCTTCCACGACGCGTGCTCGTTCACGCCGCTGCGCTCGCAGCGGCGCCGGGCCGGGGGGATCGTTCACACGCCGCCGCGCGAGCGGGAGCTGAACGGCGGGCGCGCGGCGCTCATCGACCCACCGGCCGGGCTGCGCCTGCTGTGCGACGCGCTGATCGGCGACAGCCCCTGGCCGACCGAGCCGGGGTGCGCGTTGCTCAGCGACGGGGTCTCGAAGGCGGTCGTGGCCGGGGGGCGGGTCACCCAGAGCGGGCCGCGCGACCTGTGGGACGAGGCCGAGGCGATCCACGACGCGTGGCGGGCCGAGGGCGGCCCGGGGCTCGACCGCCTCGGCTTCACCGTCACGGCGGACCGCCAGTACGTCTGGCTCGACGACCCGTCGGCACCGGCCGCGCGGGTGTTCACAGGGAGGGGCAAGGGCTTATGAGTGAGTGCTCGGAGTGCGACGGGACCGGGTGGACGTGGGTCTACAACGACGGACGCCGCGAACGGGTCCGCTGCCCGCGCGGCTGTCGGTGAGCCGCGCGGCCGGGTGAGCCGCGCGGCTTCAGGTGACCGCGCGGCGCGCCCTCACAGCGCCGCCAGCTCCTCCGTCAGGTCGTCGAGGCCGAGGGAGCCGAGGGACAGGGCCGACATGTGCCACGCCTTGAGGTCGAACGCCGTCCCGCGCGCCGCCCTCGCGGCCTCGCGGCCCGCGACCCAGGCGCGTTCGCCCAGCTTGTAGCTGATCGCCTGCCCCGGCGCGCCCAGGTAGCGCACCAGCTCGGAGGTGACATAGGCGGGCTCGCGCCCCGTGTGCAGGCGGAAGAACTCCGCGGCGAGCGCCGGGGTCCAGACCTCGCCCGGGTGGAACGCCTCGCCCGCGGGGACGCGCAGGCCCAGGTGCACGCCGATGTCGATGATCACGCGGATCGCGCGCGTCATCTGGGCGACCAGATAGCCCAACCGCCGTCCCGGGTCGGTGAGATGGCCCAGCTCGTCCATGAGCCGCTCCGCGTAGAGCGCCCAGCCCTCCGTGGTGGCGCTGACCGAGCCGACGCCGGTCTGGTAGCGCGACAGGTCGTCCGCGGCCACGAGCCACTGCGCCAGCTGGAAGTGGTGCCCGGGAACGCCCTCGTGGTACCACGTCGAGACCAGGCTCCACACGGGGAAGCGCGTCGCGCCCATCGTCGGCAGCCAGGTGCGCCCCGGGCGCGAGAAGTCCAGCGAGGGGCGCGTGTAGTAGGGGGCGGCGGCGCTGCCCGGCGGGGCGATCATGGCCTCGACGGTGCGGACCGGCTCGGCCACGTCCAGGTGCGTGCCGTCGAGCTCCGCGATGGCCTCGTCCATCAACGCCTGGAGCCACGCCCTGATCTCCTCGACGCCCTCGACCGCCTCGCCGTGCCGGTCGAGGTGGGCCATGGCGGCCTGTGGCGTCCCGCCCGGCAGGATCAGCGCGGCGGCCTCGCGCATCTCGCGCGCCACGCGGTGGAACTCCTCCCAGCCGTAGGCGTACGCGTCATCCAGGTCGAGGTCGGCGCCGGTCCAGTAGCGCGAGGTCAGCCGGTAACGCTCGCGGCCCACGCCGTCCGGGGTGCCAGCGGCGGCGGGGAGGTAGGTCTCGCGCAGGTGGACGCGCACGCGGTCGAGCGCGGCGGTGGCCAGGCCCGCGGCCGCGTCGAGCTCCGCGCGGAGCGACTCGGGGGCTGGCGCGGTCAGCTCGCGGCACCAGTCGGCGTCGATCAGGGCGTCGAGCTGCTCGGCCGCGGTCTCCACCTGGCGCGCGGCGGCGAGCAGGCCCTTGGCCGCGCCCGTGTCCAGGGCTTCGAGGTAGCCGTCGAGCGCGGCGGGGACGTTCCGCAGGCGGCGGCCGAGGGTGGCCCAGTCGTCGTCGGTGGCCTTGGGCATGAGGATCAGGCCGTCGCGGAGCCGCTGGATCGGGGTGAAGAAGTTGGACACCTCGCGGAGGTGCTCGCCCGCCTCGTCGAGCGCGAGCTGCGCGGTCAGCCGCTCGCGCAACAGGCGCGCGGCACGGCGCTCGACGGCGGGGAGCGCGCCGTTCGCGCGGGCCTCGACGGCGTCGAGGCGCGCCAGGGTGGCGCGGCGGGCGTCGGTGAGGGCGGCGTGCCCCGCGGGGGAGAAGTCGGGCAGGTCGGCGACGCCCGGCCTGATCCCCAGCCGCGTGCCGAGCAGGGGATCGAGGTCGGCGAGAGTCTCCACGAAGGCGTCCGCGATGGACCGCGGGGTGGTTTGATCCATTGTGTCATCCTCATACAACAGGCATTCCGAAGGAAGACGGGGGCGCACTGGTGTTCGGTGACCTCATCGGGCGGGACCATGCCGCCGGTGTGCTGCGCGCCGAGCTCGACCGGTCGACCTCGCGGCACGGCGGCCTCGTGCTCGTCGCGGGCGAGGCGGGCATCGGCAAGACCGCGCTGGTCACCGGGGCCGCGGAGGAGGCGAGGACGCGGGGCGCGCTGGTGCTCGGCGGCTCGTGCTGGGACGCCGAGAACGCCCCGGGGTACTGGCCGTGGGTGCAGGTCCTGCGCGCGCTGCGGCGCGCGGTCGGGGTGGACGAGTGGGCCGAGATCGCCGAGGCGGCGGGGCCCACGCTCGGGGTGCTGCTCGGGGCGCGGCCAGGCGAGGCGGCGCGCCCCCAGGCCGATCCCGGGCCCGCGATCGCCTCGAACCCCTCGGCCGCGGCCTCGCCCGAGGCGGCGCCCGAGGGGTTCGAGGTGTTCGACGCGGTGACCAGCGCGCTCGTGACCGCGTCGCACCGCAGGCCCCTGGTGGTGGTCTTCGAGGACCTGCACTGGGCCGACACCGCGTCGCTGCGGCTGCTCCGATTCGCCGCGCAGCACACGTGGTTCGAGCGGCTGCTGCTGCTCTGCACCTACCGCGACGCGGAGGTCGAGCCGCCCGACCACCCGCTGCACGCGTTGATGATGCCGCTGGTCGCCAAGGCGACGACGCTCGCGCTCGCGGGGCTGACGCGCGACGAGGTGGGCGCGTTGATCGCGCGCACGGTGGGCGACGCGCCGGGGCCCGCGCTGCTCGCCGAGGTGTACCGGCGCACCGGCGGGAACCCCTTCTTCGTCGAGCAGACCGCCCGCCTGTGGGCCAGCGGCGGCGGGGTCACCGCGATCCCGCCCGGCGTCGGCGACGTGGTGCGGCGGCGGCTCGCGCTCCTGCCCGCGCGCGTGATGCGGCTGCTGACCGACGCGGCGGTGCTGGGCCGCGAGTTCCACCGGCAGGTGCTGAGCGCGGTCGCCGCCGTGCCCGCGGCCGAGACCGACCGGCTGCTCGACCACGCGGTGACCGCGCGGCTCGTGGTGCAACGCGGCGGCGGGCGGTTCGCGTTCGCCCACGACCTGGTGCGCGAGACGCTCTACGCCGGGCTCGACGAGGGGGAACGGCGCCGCCGCCACGCGGCCGTCGTCACCGCGCTCGACCCGGCGGCGCTCGCCGACCGCGTGCCACCCGCCGACCTGGCGCGGCACGCGCGCCTCGCGGGCGCCGAGCTCACCCCCGCGCGCGCCGTCGACCTGCTGCGCTCGGCGGGCGAGGACGCGGTGGGGCGCATGGCGTTCGAGGAGGGAACGGCGCACTACCGCGACGCCTACGCGCTCTCGGCCGCGCTGGGCGCGCGCCGGCGCGTCCTTGTCGGCCTCGAGTACGCCCTCGAGCTGCACCACGGCCGTTCGAGCCGGGAGGCGGCGGCCGTCATGCGGGAGGCGGCCGAGGTGGCGCGGCGTCTTGACGACCCGGCGCTCCTGACGCGCGTCGCGCTGACGCTGCACCGCAGCTACGACCCCGTGCGCGCCGACGGGCTCGGGCCGCTGCGCGCCGATCTGCTGCGGGAGGCGCACGCGCGGCTCATCGGCCGGAACGCCCCCGCGGACGACGGCGAACGCGACGGCGGGCGCGGCGAGTTGGACCGGATCGCGCGCGAGCTCGCCGTGCGCATCGCGGTGCTGGCCCGGCGTGGGGAGGACGACGACGCGCTGGCGTTCAGCCTGTGGGCGCGGCACGACGCGATCTGGGGCCCCGGCACCGCGGGCGAACGCCTGGCCCTGATCGAGGAGATGATCGCCGTGGGCCGCCGCTCGGGCGACCTCGACATGGAGCACTACGCGGCGTCGCTGCGCTGGGTGACGCTGGTGGAGCTGGGCGACCCGGCGTATCTGGCGGCGCTCGGCGACTATGTGACGCTCGTGGAGGCGTCGAGGCAGCCGAGGTTCTGGATGTCGGCGTCGATCGACCAGTCGATCACCGCCGTGTTCCAGGGCAGGTTCGAGGACGGCGAAGCCCACTGGTCGCGGGCCGTGGAGATCACCGCGCTCGGCGACCCGACCGACCACTACGCGCAGTTCGCCTCGGCGCTGACCTGGCAGAAGCACCTGCTCCAGGGGCGGTTCGACGAGCTCGACGAGCCGCTCGAGGAGAGCGCGGGCGGAACGTTCCCCAACAGCCACCTCGAGCTCTTCGAGGGCGTCGCGGCGGCGCAGCGCGGGGACGTCGACGAGGTCGAACGCGTCTGGGCGACGGCGCGTTCACGGCGTTACCCCGGCTTCGTCGAGAGCGTGTGGCTGCGCTTCCAGGCGCAGGCCGCGGCCCTGTCGCGCGACCCCGAGCGGTGCGCGGCGGCCAAGGCGGCGCTCGGGCCGAGCGACGGTGAGTGGCTGGTGTCGATGTTCGGCTTCGACATCAGCGGGCCCGTCGCGCTGTGGGCCGGGCTGCTCGACGCGGCCGTCGAACGCTGGGACGCGGCCGTCGCGAGCCTGCGGGCCGCGGCGGAGTCGGCCGACGTGATGCGGTCGCGCCCCTGGGCCGCCGAGGCGCGCGCCCACCTCGCCGACGCGCTGATCGGGCGCGGCGGCCCCGGCGACGACGAGGCGGCGCTGGCGGCGCTCGACGCGGTGGAGCGCGAGGCCGCGGAGCTCGGCCTGCGCCACCTGCCCGCCAGGGTGGCGGCGTCGCGCGCCCGGCTGACCGGGGCGCCCCGAGCCCGCGCGTCCGCGGCGGAGTTCCGCTTCGACGGCTCGGTGTGGACCCTGACCTACGCGGGCCGCACGGTGCACATGCCCGACGCGAAGGGGCTGCGCGACCTGCACGAGCTGCTGGCCCACCCCGGCGGCGACATCCCGGCGGTGCGGCTGCTCGCGCCCGAGGCGGGCGCGGTCGAGCGCCTGGGCGGCGACCCGGTCCTCGACGACGAGGCGAAGGCCCGCTACCGCGCACACCTCACGGCGCTCGACGCGGAGATCGACCGCGCCACGGAACGCGGCGACGACCCACGCGCCGCCGAGCTCGACCGCGAACGGGCGGCGCTGCTCGACGAGTTGCGCACCGCGGCGGGCCTGGGCGGCCGGAGCCGACGCCTGGGCGACGAGGCCGAACGCGCCAGGAAAACGGTCACCGCCCGCATCCGCGACACCCTGCGCCGCCTGGACGACCGCCACCCCGAGCTGGCCACCCACCTCCGCGCGACGGTGACCACGGGCACGATGTGCGCGTACCGCCCGGCACCGGACGAGCAGCCGTTCACGCGGTGATCGCTGCGGCAACGCTGCGCTGGCCCGCACGTTCCACGGTGTGACGGTGATCAGCGGGACCGCGGTCCCCCGCGGCGGGTGCCCGCGCGCGGGCGTTGAGGCAACGGCGGTGCCCGCCCGGCCACGTGCCGTGAGCCGACGAGACCCCACGAGGACCGTCCGCCAACGCCGTTGAGCACCCACCCGCAGGCGGTCACGTGCCGTGGGCCAACGGCGCAACCGCCCCCCGCCACACAGCGGCACAACGTGCGCAACACCCGCCGCGCAGCGGCACGGCGGCGCGGCAGGCCCAACGCGGGACACCCGCCGCTCTCAACCGCGGGGCAACGTCGGAGCCGTCGCAGACCACCCCGCCCCGTGGCCAACGGCGACAACCGCGCACCGGCGCAGCCGCGCCGCAGGCACAACGCGGATTCCGGCCGCGCACCAGCGCACCAGCGCACAGCCGCACCGCAGGCCCAACGCGGGGCACCCGCCACGCGGCAGCACACAAGTGCGGCTCCGCCGCAAACGGCCACGCGCCGCAGGCACAGCGGCGCAGCCACAACCCGCCGCACAGCGGCACAACCGCACCACAGGCGCAACGCGGGTACCCACCGCACGACAGCACACAAGTGCGGATCCACCGCAAACGGCCACCCGCCGCAGGCACAACGGCGCAGCCACAACCCGCCGCACAGCGGCACAACCGCACCACAGGCGCAACGCGGGTACCCGCCGCGCAGCGGCACAGCCGCGCGGCAGCGCGCAGCCGGGCCGCACCCACAACGCGGGGTGCCCGCCGCACTCAGCCGCGGTACAACGTCGGAGCCGTCGCAGACGACCCCGCGTCGTGGGCCAGCAGCGCCGCCTGGACGCGGTTGGTGACCTCCAACGCCGTGAGGATCCGGCTCACATGTGCCTTCACCGTGCTCTCGCGCATGCCGAGGCTCGTCGCGATGTCGGCGTTCGTGCCGCCCCTGGCCAGCAGCGTCAGGACGTCGCGCTCGCGGGGCGTGAGGCGTTCGAGGCGGGCGCGGGCCGTGGCCGCGCCCGGGGGGTTCGTGCGGTGGTAGCGGTCGATCAGGCGGCGGGCCGCGGCCGGGTGGAGCATCGCCGAGCCCGCGGCGACGAGGTGGACGGCGCGCAGGATCTCGGCGGGGTCGGTGTCCTTCAGCAGGAACCCGTCGGCCCCCGCGGCCAGCGCGTTGTAGACGTACTCGTCCAGGTCGAACGTCGTCAGCGTGATCACCCGTGGCGCGTGCGGGAGTTCGCGCAGGCGCGCGGTGGCCGTGATGCCGTCCATGCGTGGCATGCGCACATCGACGAGCGCCACGTCGACGCGGTGGGCGGTGGCCCGCTCGATCGCGCCCAGGCCGTCGGCCGCCTGGGCCACCACCTCGATGCCGTCGTCGCCGTCGAGGAGGTCCGCGAGGCCGAGGCGGACCAGCGCGTCGTCGTCGACGATCATGGCGCGGATCACGGGGCGGATCATGCGCGCGCCCCGCTCCACCACGCGACGCGGTACCGCTCGCCCGAGCACGACTTGTCGGAGTGACAGGACTGTTCCACGGCCGGGGCGGGCGTCGGGGTCGGGGCCGGGGTCGGGGCCGGGGTCGGCGGGTGCGGGATATGGGCGGCCACGCGCCACGCGCCCGCGCCGCTCGCGCCGGCGTGCAGGTGGCCGCCGAGCGCGGCGACGCGTTCGCGCAGGCCCACCAGGCCGAACCCCGAGGGCACCGCGTCGGCCGCCCCGACGCCCGGCTCGTTGACGACCTCGACGAGCGTCGCGGGCGGCCCGTGGTCGATGCGGACGCGCACCGGCGAACCCGGCGCGTGCTTACGGGCGTTGGTCAACGCCTCCTGCACCACCCGGTAGACCGCCAACCGGTGGGCGGCCGGGGCCCGTTCGGGCGCGCCCGTCACCGTGATCGAAACCGGCTGGCCCGCGGCCCGCGCC
Organism: Streptomyces radicis; assembly: GCF_003626575.1. Lineage (GTDB taxonomy): Bacteria > Actinomycetota > Actinomycetes > Streptomycetales > Streptomycetaceae > Streptomyces > Streptomyces radicis. The sequence continues at coordinate 277,842 of NZ_RBDY01000002.1, forward strand.
TGCGCGACCAGCTCGTGCACGTCGCGCAGCACCGGAACGGGCGCCGCGTCGTCGGACACGGCGCCCGGCTCGCGCAGCGCGCCCAGGACGTCGCGCAGGTCGGCCAACGCCTCGGTGGACGCGGTGCGCAGCAGCGTGAGGCGTTCGACGACCGGGTCGGGCAGGGCGTCCTTCCTGGTGATCAGCACGCCCGTGTGCAGGGCGATCAGGCTCAGGCGGTGGGCGAGGACGTCGTGCATCTCCGCGGCGATCGCGGATCGTTCGGCGCTGCGCGCGGCCTCCTCGCGCAGCCGCCGCTCGGTGCGCAGGTGCTCGACGCGCGTGTTGAGGGCCTCGACGAGGCGGCGGCGGTTGCCCATCCACAGGCCGCCCACCACGGCCATCGTCAGGAGCACGCACGAGCCGTACTGCTGCGGCGCCCACAGCGAGACGTCGGGCCCCACCAGCGTGTTGGCCCCCGCCGCGGTGGCGGCGAAGCCCAGGGCGGCGGCGGCGCGGCGCTGCGCGGCGAGCTCGAACAGCACGACCAGCAGCAGCGGCAGCAGCGGCCAGCCCCAGATCCCGGCCGACACCGTGGTGAGCACGGGCGCGATCAGCCAGTGGCCGCGGCTCGTGAACAGGACGAGGCCGCACAGCAGCACGGCGGCGACGCCCGGCGTGAGGAACGCGCCGTCCACGGACGACACGGCGTGCTTCGCGGCCAGGCCCGTCAGCAGCACCACCGCGACGCGACGCCCGCGCCGACCCCACGTCGCGCTCTCTCTCCTGCCCACGCGGGCATCCTAGTACCGCGAGGACATCGCGGCCCTGGCGTGATCAGGCTCACCGAACCGCTCCTCGGCGCGAATCAGCAGCGCGGGTCAGCCGCGCGGATCGGCCGCCAACGGTCGGGCCGTTGGTCGGCGTCGGCGCCCCGACGATCCGCGGGGGCCACCCCCTACTTTCGTCGGTGAACGCCGCGGCGGAACGGCGGATCCGCAGGTGGGGGGCGGATTCCTAGCGTCGGGACCATGGATGAACGCACCACCCCCGGCGCCAGAACCCCCCGCGCCAGGACCCCCCGCGCCCGGCGCCCCGCGGCCGCGAGCTGGATGTTCCTGCGCGAAGCGGTCCGTGACATGCGCACCACGGGCGCGATAGCCCCCAGCGGGCGCGCGCTGGCCCGCGCGCTGACGGCGCCGGTGCGGGCGGCGGCGGGGCGCCCGTTGAACGTCCTGGAGGCGGGCGCGGGAACGGGCGCGGTCACCCGGGCGCTGATACCCCAGCTCCCCGCGGGCAGCCGCCTCGACGTGGTCGAGGCCAACCCCAGGTTCGCCGACCGGCTGCGGGAGATGACCGCGGGCGCCGAACGGGTGTGCGTGCACCGGACGTTCGTCGAGCACCTGGACACGGGGCGCCGCTACGACGTGATCGTGTCGGGGCTGCCGTTCGCCAACTTCCCTCCGCACCAGGTCGAGGCGATCATGAGCCGCTATCTGGATCTGCTGCGCCCCGGCGGCGCGTTGACCTACTTCGCCTACCGCGGCACGCGCCGCGCCCGCGCCCTGTTCGCGTCGCGCGCCGAGGCGCTGCGGCACCACTCGGCCGAGCAGGTCCTCGCGGACTACCGCGGCCACTACGCGGCGACCAGCGGCACGGTGTGGGCGAACCTCCCCCCGGCGCGCGTCTGGCACCTCACGCGGCCCGCCGGTGGCCCCGCCGAGGCGGGGACCACCGCCCGAGAGGCACGTGATCACTTCCTGTTGTAGAGGCGCATCGTCAGCGTGCCGAACACCGCTATCAGCCCGGCGCCCGCGATGAGCACCCAGCCGATCTCGCCCGCGTCGGCGTCGCCCGCCATCAGGCCGCGCGCGGCCTCGGTCAGGATGGCGACGGGGTTGACGTCCACGAACGCCTGGAGCCAGCCGGGCATCGTGTCGGGCTCGACCAGGATGTTGGACATGAACGTCATCGGCATGAGCACGAGCATGCTGACGCCCATCACCGACTTCTCCGACCGCATCAGCAGCCCGAACATCGTCCAGATCCAGGAGAACGCGAACGAGAACGCCACGAGCAGCGCGATCGCCGCGACCACGCCGAGCACCCCGCCGTCGGGCCGGTAGCCCAGGATCAGGCCGACGACCAGGATCACCACGGACGCCATGGTGTAGCGGAACATGTCGCCGAGCAGGTATCCGACCATCGCCGAAGGCCGCCACACCGGCAGCGTCCTGAAGCGGTCGAAGACGCCCTTGGCGATGTCGGTGTTGACCGAGACGCCGGTGTACATCGTGGTCATCACGACGCTCATCACCATGATGCCCGGCAGCAGGAACTGGAGGTACTCGCTCGTCGAGCCCGCGAGCGCGCCGCCGAACAGGTAGGTGAACATCAGCGTCATCATGATCGGGAAGACGGTGACGTCGAAGAGCTGCTCGGGCACGTGCTTGATCTTGAGCATCGCGCGCCAGCCGAAGGTGACCGACGCGGACAACGCGGTGGGCCGCGGCGGGCGTTCGGACGTGGAGAGCACCGCCTCCAGGGTCTCGGTGGCCGGGACGTAGACGTCGTCCTCGTCCGACCGCTCGTCGGTGACGGCCTCCGTGTTGGTCGCCGTGCTCATGCCGTGGCCTCCTGCTTCCGCTTCGCCGTGCCGTCGGTGGTGCCGTTCGTGGTGCCGTTCGTGCCGTTCGTGCCGCTCTTGTCCCCGGCCTCGCCAGGCCGGTTGCGCTTGTCGCCGGTGAGGGCGAGGAAGACCTCGTCGAGGCTGGGCTGCCCGAGCGAGAAGTCGTCCACCGTGATGCCGCTGGCCGCCAACTCCCCCAGCGCGTGGGCGGCGCGCTCGGCGGGGCCGCCCGCCGCGCCGTCGACCATGACGCGCGCGGTCAGGGCGACGGGGTCGTGGTCAAGCGTCACGGAGGTCTGGAGAACGCGGGCCAGCACGCCCTGGGCCTCCGCGCGCCGGTCGGCGTCGCGCAGCCTGACGTGGATCGAGCCCGAGCCGACCGAGGACTTGAGCTGCCCCGGGGTGCCCTCGGCGATCACCTTGCCGTTGTCGATGACCGCGATCCGCCCCGCCAACTGGTCGGCCTCGTCGAGGTACTGGGTGGTGAGCAGGACCGTGGTGCCCTGGGCGACGACGGCGCGCACGATGTCCCACACCTGGTTCCTGCTGCGGGGGTCGAGGCCCGTGGTGGGCTCGTCGAGGAACAGCAGGTCGGGGGTGTTGAGGATGCTGGCGGCGATGTCGAGGCGGCGCCGCATGCCACCCGAGTAGTTCTTCGCCTGCTTGTCGGCGGCCTCGGTGAGCCCGAACGCCTCCAGCAGGCGCGCGGCCCGCTCGCGCGCGGCGGGCTTGCGGTAGCCCAGCAGCCTGGCGAGCAGAACCAGGTTCTCCGTGCCGGTCAAGTCCTCGTCCACCGAGGCGTACTGGCCGGTCAGCGACACGCGGGCGCGCACCGCGGCCGCCTCCTTCACCACGTCGTGCCCGAAGACGCGCGCCTCGCCGCCGTCGGGGCGGAGGAGGGTCGCGAGCATCCGGACGGCGGTGGTCTTGCCCGCGCCGTTGGGCCCGAGGACGCCGTAGACCGTCCCGGCGGGGACCGTGAGGTCGATGCCGTCCACCGCGCGCTTCTCGCCGAAAACCTTGACGAGCCCCGTCGTTTCGATCGCGGGCCCGCCCGTGCGTTCACTCATCTCGATCCTCTGCTGTGTGATGTCCGTCCGCTCGGTTCACCGGGTGGACCGGGCGGGACGCGAAAACTCATCGGTCCGCACACTAGTGCGATTTACTCGCCGGGTCACATCAGGTCACATAGGGCCGCCGGGCGCGCGCCTCCCGCAACGCCATTCCCCACCAGACGAGTTGATCAAGGAGCGCGGTGGCGGCCCTGGCCTGTGACTCGGTGCGGCGTTCGGCGTCGACGAGCAGGTCGATGCCCACCACGTCGCGCACGGTCACGGTGTGCAGCTCGGCGAAGACGCCGCGCAACGCCTCGACCGCGCAGGTGCCGTAGGAGTGCAGGCCGTAGGAGACGAAGCCGACGGGCTTGGCGTGCCACTCGTCGTAGGCCGCGTCGATGGCCTGCTTGAGGGAGGCGGGAAAGCTGCGGTTGTACTCGGGCGTGACGACGACGAACGCCTCGGCCCGCTCCACGGCGGCGGCGAAGCGGCGCATGGCGGGCGTCGGCTCGTCGGGGTACCGGGCCGGGAACGCGAAGTCCACCAGGTCGAGCACCGCGACCTCGACGTCGTCGCGCCGGCGCGCGTGCGCGGTGAACCACTGCCCGATCGCGCCCCCGGCGCGCCCCTGCCGGGTCGAGCCGATGATCACGGCGACGCGCAGGCCGTTGACCATGCCGTTCACCTCCCTCACAGGGGAGGCGCGAGACGGCGACGCGCGTCCGCGAGATCGAATCTCGCGGGACCCTCGTCGCCGACGCCGCATTGGCCACCTGGTGCACCAACGCTTTTCCAGGAGGTCCGGGAGCGGGCCACACCGCAGGAGGAGGACAAGCCGGTCCAGCCAGAGGCTCCTCCACACGAGTGCAGGTGGGTGGCGCAGCTGCCGCCCCACAGCCCCGGGGAGACCGGCGGAACTGCGCTGCCAGCGTGCCGATGCGGGGGCCCGGCGAAAAGCGATCTGTCGGTTCCGCGCGCTCTTGCGGATATACGCCCGTTCGGAGAAGAGTTGTCAGGAGTGACCGCTCTGTGACGACCGTCCTCACGTCAGCTGAGCTCGAAGGGAGGTTACGCATGGAAGACGAACTGTTGGTTGCCGTCACGGCCCTGGACAGGGTTCACGACCGGTTCGACAGCAGCATGTCCGATCCACCGACCGATGCGACGGGTGATACCCCGTGGCCGGAAGGTGACACGTTCGGGGACCCCGCCTAACAGCACGCCCCGCGGCCGGGACTCGGTGCCTGTCGGGCTTCGCTCACTCTCCGAGAAGGCGAACTGAACGGGGCCAACGGCCGCAGTAGGGCAGTGGGGCCGGGCATACCGCGGCCCTCTGCCCGCACTCCCTCAACGGACTTCGCGAGAGGACCAGCAGCGATGGACCACAGGGTGGTCACCGACATAGAAAGTGCGCTCGGGTGGGGTGGTCCCAACCAGCTCGGCAAGCGGTTTGCCCGGGGCAGTCTTCCCGACCCCGGGCTGATGGAGCGGGTTCTCACGCCCGTTCGCCTCTTAGATCTCGTGATGCGTCGGAGCCTGGCGAACCCGCAGGTGCGATGCTTTCGCAAGGGCACGGAACTGCACCCTGACGCATACCTGAGTCAGGAGGTGACGGCCCGAGGGCAGGGCATTCGCACGGTGAACATGCGCCGTCTACGGGGTCACCTTCGCGACGGGGCAACGCTGATCCTGGACAAGGCACACGTCTTCGACCCCACGCTGGAAGTGGTCTGCCGAGCGATTCAGTGGTGGTCCGGCGAACGGATTTCGATCAACGTCTATCTCACCACGAATGGGGACCACGGTTTCGGTCTGCATTGGGACGACCACAACGTCATCGCGGTCCAACTCTCGGGCGAAAAGGAGTGGGAGGTACGGGGCGCCTCACGAGCTGCGCCGATGTTCCGCGACGCCGCCCGCAATGACGAGCCGAGCCAAGACGTCATCTGGAATGGGACGATGAAACCAGGCGACGTAATACACATCCCGCGCGGCTACTGGCACAAGGCCAGCCGTAGTGGCCGGGACTCAGGACACAGCCTCCATATGATCTTCGGATTCACCAACCCAAGCGGTGTGGGTTGGCTTTCATGGCTGGCCGACTGGTCCCGGGAAGTCGAACTCTTCCGTCGTGACCTGGACACGTCGGCCGATCCTGAGCGGCAAGAGGCCCAGCGCAACAAGCTGGTGGACGCCGCCGCCCAACTCATCGAATCGCGCGGCCCGGCCGACTTCCTTGCCGCGCGCAAGAAGGATGTTGCGCCCTCCCGACACGTGCCGTTCGTGGATCTCTTCGGGCCACTGGAAAACGTCGTGTGCGTTACGGAGTTCCCTCCCCAGATCATCGAACGGGGGAGCACCGTGAAAGTCGTCGGAGCCGGTAAGGAACTGACCCTCGCGGCCAAGGCACTTCCCGCGTTGCGGCTCCTTCTGAGCGGCCGCCCGGTCAATCTGTCCCAAGCGGCCGGTTTGGTCGGCAATGTGGTCAACCGGGTAGCGGAGATCCTGACGGAGGAAGAATTGTGCGCGAGCCTCACTCCCGAATTGTCCTCGGGCTACACCGGTCTCGTTACCAGCGACATTCACTGAATGCCGCGCTGGACATGGGCATACGGGCGATCGACACAGCGTTCAACTACCACGGTTTCGCCGCTCACCAGACGTTGGCGAGCTTCGGTGACCTGTTGGCCCCTTTCAGCGTGTCCACCAAGGTCGGTTACTTCCCTGGGGCGGCGGGCGCTGTTCACTCCCTCGACCCCGGCCGACTTCGCTACGCACTGGAGAAGACGAACCGAGACCTCGGGCGAACGCCTGACCTCGTCTTCCTGCACAACCCGGAACAGTCGGTCTCAGGGCTTCCCCCGGAAGAGGCGCGAGACTGTCTGACGCTCGCCTGCGGGGTGCTGGCGAACGCTGCCAGGGAAGGGCTCTGCGGCGCTTGGGGGATCGCTTCGTGGCGTCCGGGTCCGCTCGTGTGCCTTGTTGACGGCGACACCCCGAGACCTGACGTACTCATGGTCCGTTCGGGGTTGCTGGTCGCCATTGACACCCTGGACGCCTCCGAATCCCTGGCCGCGCGGTGGCACCTACCCGCCGCTGCGGTCTGGGGCATGAGCCCCTTCGGGGGCAGGGCCACAGACTCGATATGGGAAGAGATCAACCCCAAGGTCTTTCTCCGTGGGGATTCCGCCCGTGTCTGTTCGCGACTCCAGGCAGCATTCCGAGCGGCGTACTACCTGCCCCGCGTCAGTTCCGTAGCGGTGGGTTCCGATGATCCCGGGCACCTCAGGGAGCTGCTGGACTCCCTTGGCGCCGAGGTGAATGAAAGCACCGTGGCGAGATACCGAGATCTGCTGAGGCGTCAGCGCGGAGACTCCAACTCCTCAAGCAGCCGAAGCGCTTCCATTCGAACTGCTGCCCCTTCATCGACATAGGGAACGAGCTTGGAGCAGTAGAACAACGACATGAGTTTGCCGGTTCGGCTCCCAAGATCGCCCCGCCTTTCGTGCCGCACTCGCTCGGCCACTTCCGGGACATCGAGGGAGCTGACCCACAACTTGGCTGAGTCCAACCCTCGCGGAGCCATCCCCCAGTCTTCCCAGTCCAACAGGTAACACTCCGGCGTGGTCAGGTTGGCCCAGCTCAGGTCAGCGTGTGCGGTTGCCCACTCGTCCAAGCTGATATCGATCCCGGCCTCGGGAAACGCCTTCTGAATGACCTCGGCCACCACTTCCCGAGAAATGGTCACGGTGTCCGGTGTCGCCACGCGGGTGGTCGTTTGCGCGGCCAGAGCATCGAGGGATTCGGTCAGCGTCGCCCACCACGCGTCAGGCAGCTCCGCCCTGTCAGTGGGCTTCATGGGCTCGGCAGTGACCAGCTGTGTTTCATCGGCCCGCCACATCGAACCGTCGTCCGGGTCACTCCAAGCCAGACCCGCGAACCATTCCGGCATCGCAACGCCCTGGAGCACCGCCGCGCACTCGACACCGTTCCATCCTTGTCCGTCGATCCGTTCCCGTGCCCGCCGTTCGATCCGCACCCAAGTGCCTCGATCTGTCCGGGCCCCGATCGACCGCCGTTTACGCACCTCGGTACTTCTGTCCAACTGCACCCCGAGAGACCGTTCAACACGGCCCAACACTGCATCAACAGACTCCGTGCGCAAGTCAACGGTCACGGCAGCGGACGCGGGCATACCGACTCCTCGGAATCGCTGTTGGCGCTACCAGTATGGAGGAGACCGACCACGCCGCGTGCACACTCCCCGGTCGATGGAGAGACTTCCCGTAGTCGTTCGATTGCTTGGCGCGGTTGCCTGTCGTCTCCAAGGCAACCAGCGTCGTCCAGCGTCCAGAAAGCCCGTGTCCACGCTCTGCGGGCACCCGACCAGCGCCCTCGTGATCAACGGTGAAGCGCGGCGCGCGGGCGCCGGGCCGCACTCCGCCTTCCCGTCGCCGACCCCTTGGTAGTGTCCGACCCGTCCGTCACGCCAGCCGCGGAAACTCTCTTCTGACGGCCGGTGCCCCACCCCCATCGCGGATCGGTGAGCACATGGACTCGGCGACCTGGACCACGATCGCGCGCCTCGTGGAATGGCTCGACGCCCACAACACCAACTCCCCGGAGCTGACACGTCTGTTGCGCGTGCTGAAGATCCAGGAGGAGGCGGGGGAGGTCGCCGAGGCCATTCACGGCGCCATGGGCTCGAATCCGCGGAAGGGCGCCAGCCACACCTGGGGCGATGTGGAGAAGGAGCTGTGCGACGTCATCCTCGCGAGCATGGTGTCGCTGGCGACCATCAACCCGGACGCGCGGAAGGTTTTCGAGTACCACCTCAACCGCGTCGCCGAGCGTTCCCTTGACGCGGCGGGGCCGACGGCGATCGTGTGAACCCGCGCGTCAGCTTTCGACGGTGCAGCGGGTGAGCTCGATGACCAGCTGGGCGGCAAGGAACCACCTCGCGTCCGGGTGGCCGTAGGGGAGGTGATGGTCCTCCGGGTGCGGGACGATGCCGTCGCTGTCCGGGTCGGGGGTGAAGAACCCCCCGAACACCCCCCACGTGCGCGGCTTGCGCGAGCGGATCAGCAACGGATCGGTCAGATGCGGACAGTGCCGAACCGCCAGCGCCGCACACGGACGACACACCGGCGGCTTCGTCGACAGCAGCCCCTCCACGTCCCCGAAGTCCGCGACCTCGGCGCGCTGCACCAGGAACAGCCACCCCCGCGACGTCCGGTCGGCCGGACCACCGCACACCTGACACAGCCGCTCCAGCATCGTCCGCCGCTGACGGGCCGGGTGCAGCGCCCTGAAGTCCGGCCTCCCCGCACCGGGTTCGGCGTCCATCCGCGTCCACAGCACCCCATGCCGGTCGCGGTCACCCGGCACCTCGTCGCGATATCCCAGCCCGTTCCCGCCGGGCCGCACGGCCAACGCCACGGCCACGCGGGTGCTTTCACCCGTCCACGCGGCGGCGTACGGCACGGGCAGGGCCTTCGGCCCCCAAGTGATCGTCTCGGTCATGATGTGAGCCGGTGAACCTTCCCTGTCAGCTTCCCTGTCGGCCTCTCCATGACCGAGCACACCTCGCCCAGCCGGGCGGGACGCAGATCGGTCAGCCAGTGCGACCACTCACGGTCAGGACCGGCAACCGCCCGCAACCGCACCGCGTGCGCGCTCTCCCGCCGCGCCACCGCCCCCACCACGTCGGCGGCCGGGCTGTAGAGCAACGTCCCCGGATCCGGCTCGTACACCAGCGCCGCCAGCCGGTCCGCGACGAACGCCGCGACCTCCACCGGCAGATCCAGCGTCACGCTCACCCGCCCCTCCGTCGTCTCCATCACCTGCACCCGATGCGCCGGAAGCGCCCGCGCGGCCAGATGGTCACGCAACCGGTCACGATGCAGCAACGCCCGGTCAACGGGCGACGGCTCAGCCGCGAACACGATCATCGCCACTCGGCCCTCCGACCAACGCCCGGGTGAGCGCCCGCGCCGTCTCGGGCCTGATCCGGCCCAACTCGACAAGCGGCGCATCGGGCACACACGCATGAAGTCGCAGAATGGGAAACGCGATTCCGCTGGCCTCCAACGCAGCCCTCAATTCGCGCATCGCGCTTTCCGCGTCCTGCCGGGGCGAGTTCGTCAAGGGAACCTCCTCGAGTCGCTTGTCGCGGGGCCCCAAGGGAAGCAGATTGAAAGGGCGTTGAGGTGGGGAGAACCAGCGTGGTTCAACGTGTCACCAGGGAGTGGGAGCGAACAGAATGGCGAATCTCCAGGTCACCGGGCCCGACAGGGAGTCACCGAGCGAGGGGTTGAATGATCTCGAATACCTGGGCGGCGAGGTGCGCGTGGCCCGCGAGGGCCGCAAGCTGTCGCAGGTGCAGCTCGGGAAGGCAACGGGCTACTCGAAGTCGTATGTCTGCAAGGTTGAGGGGGGTGTGATCATCCCCTCCGTCGAATTCGCACGGAAATGCGATGTGGTATTCGGAACACCAGGCATGTTCGAACGCCTACGCCAACGCATCGTGGAACGCGGCCACCCCAGCTGGTTCGCGCCCTACGCCAAGATGGAGGGCAGCGCGGTCGAGATGCTGATCTACTCGCTCAACGTCATCCCCGGGCTGCTACAGACCGAGTCCTACGCCGAAGCGATCTTTCGGGTCGACGACCCGCAGCCCGGCGCCGAGGAAGTCCGGCAGAGAGTCGCCAAGCGGATGGCGCGGAAGACGATCCTGACCCGGGACGTACCCCCCATGCTCTGGGTCGTACTGCACGAATCGGCGCTGCGCACCGTCATCGGAGACGCCGCTGTCATGCGGGACCAGATGGCGCGGTTGGCTGAGGCCGCCCGGACGCCTCGTGTGACCCTTCAGATCCTGCCGTTCGGGGCAGGTTGCCTCCCCGCCATCGTGCCGTTTACTGCCTTGCGGTTTCGGGACGGCGGGACCACGCTCTACTCGGACACCATCGCAGGTGGACAGATGAGCGACTCACCTCAACAAGTAACCTATGCATCAAGGGCCTTCGACCGGCTGCGCATGGAGTCGCTTGGTACCGGTGAGTCTCTGAGGCTCGTGGAAAAGATCGAGAGGGAGTATCGAGATGCAGCGGGGAGCAACTGAAAGCCGTTGGCGCACCTCCTCCTACAGCAGCCCGCAGGGCGGCGACTGTGTGGAGGTCCGCGACGGGGTACCCGGCGCCGTACCGGTCCGGGACACGAAGCAGCGCGGCACGGGGCCGGTGATCACGATCGGCCACGACGCGTGGCGGGCGTTCATCGACATGGCCAAGGACTGACCGACCCTGCGGCGGCTACGACGCCTGGCCTACGTGGCCCGCCGCACCCCGACGTTCCGTCTCGTACGAATGCACGTAAGAGGCACCTACGGGAGGGAGGGTGGTGGGTGGCGGTCGTCGCGGTCACCGGTCGGTCTGTGGGTGGCGGGGGCCGTTCGCCGAACGGGCGCAGCCGCGAAGGATAGTTGGCGGCCGATCTGCCGGTGGTCGGTTGCGGTGGCGCGCACCCTTCGGGCCTGCCCTGGCCGCACGTGGCGTTTTCATTCCTCGCGCCCGTTGAGCTCAGGTAGCGGGCCGTGCTTATCCGCCCCTTACGCCGGGGCACATGCCCTTTTGAAACGGCGCACGTTCTGTTCAACACAAAGCGTGCCCCGTTTCAGAAGAGCACCCGTCCTCGCGTAAGCGGGACATAAACCCCGACGGGCGGAGCTGCGGTCTTGCGCCCCGCGAACACCCGGACCACGCTCGGACGGAGAGACGGAGAGATCGCGATGCGGCGAGAAGCAACTGACAGCGGTTGGCGCACGTCTTCCTACAGCACTGCCCAGGGCGGCGAATGCGTCGAGGTCCGCGACGGCGTGCCCGACGCCATACCGGTCCGGGACACGAAGCAGCGCGGCACGGGGCCGGTGATCACGATCGGCCACAACGCGTGGCGCGCGTTCATCGACATGACCAAGAACTGACTCTGCGGCGGCCGATGTGCGGCGATCGGCTGAGGTGACGCACACCCTTCGGGCCTGCCCTGGCCGCACGTGGCGACGCACCCGGCAGAGCGCGGGCCACGTAGGCCAGGCGTCGTAGCCGCCCCACCCACACAGGCGCGCGGTCACGACGTCATGTGGCCGAGGGTCCACAGCGAGTGCCAGAGCGCCGAAGGTTGGCATCCTCGCTCGGGACACGACCAACGGGCAGATTGGTGCCCTGGTAACAGACTGGCCGGTGGGTCGGAAGTGACGGGCTTCCCAGGCCCGCAGAGCTCGGTAAGCACGGAACGTCGGTCAACACCTATCCAGCCACCCAGGTTGGGAAAGACGGCAAGATGGACGCCGACACTGGGCATGATGCCGAGCAGGACGAAGGGCAGCCGTAACAGATGAACAGGCGCCCGGTGCTGGTTTCCACCGGATTCGAGGACCCGACCGCCGATGTGGTCATCGCGGAACTGAACCGTCGCCGGGTGCCCGTTCTACGTTTTGACCCCGGCCGTGATTTCCCTGGCCTCGCTGCGCTCTCCGCTCGAATCGGGCATGACGGTTGGAGCGGACGGCTCACGGTGGGCGAACGATCGGCAGATCTCGCACATGTACGTGCCCTGTACCACCGTCGTCCAAGCAGCTACACCCCGAATGGGGATGATCAGGCAGCACGGTTCATCGCTCAGGAGAACCGGCGCGGACTCGGCGGAGTGTTGGCCGCCCTTCCTGGTTGCCTCTATCTGAGCCATCCGCTCGCAATTGCCCGCGCTGAGTACAAACCCGCGCAGTTGGCGTCAGCGACCCGCCAAGGGCTCAGGGTTCCCGCCACGCTCATCACGAGCGATCCAGCGGAAGCCAAGTCCTTTGCCTCAGAACAGGTGACCATCTACAAGCCATTGCACGCTGGCGCCTACCAAATCGAAGGGGAGCCTGCCGGTATCTGGGCTGCCCCGGTTGCTCCTGAGGAATTGAACAACGCTGTGAGCCACTGCGCCCACCTGTTTCAAGCGCTGGTTCCCAAGACTTCCGACGTGCGCGCGATTGTCGTGGGCGAACGGGTTTTCTGCGCCAGGATCACCGCACCGCCCGGTGTGGTGGACTGGCGCGCTGAATACCGGAATCTGAGGTATGAGCCGATCCCCTGCCCGGACGAGATTCGGCGAGCACTCCTGCTCTTCCTCGCTGATTTCGGACTCAACTTCGGCGCGTTCGACTTTGCGCTGTCCACAGACGAAACCTGGTGGTTCCTCGAATGCAACCCCAATGGGCAATGGGCGTGGCTCGAAGATGCGGCCGGGCTTCCCCTCACAGCGGCTGTCGCTGACCTGTTGGAGAACGGAGAGAGTACAAGTGACTGACGACGTTTCTTCCGAAGGGCTACGCGCAGACCTCGCACGGCGCCTCTCGGAAGCCGGATCGCTACGAAGCCCTGAATGGAAAGCTGCCGTTGTGGCCGTGCCCCGTGAGGCTTTCCTGTCCGACGGGTGGTACGAGTACGAGGACGTGGGCTGGTATCGCCCCGCATTTGCTGACGGGCCCGAAGGGCTCAGGCGCGTGTACGAGGATGACACGTTGGTTACGCAAGTAGCCGAGTCTGTCTTCCCGCGCCAGGTTGAAGGGCGCATTGCCCATCGCCCCTCTTCATCGTCCACTCTGCCAGGGCTCGTGGTGCGCATGCTCGAAGCGCTGAAGGCCTCTGAAGGGACAAGGGTTCTCGAAATCGGCACGGGAACAGGCTATTCGACTGCCCTTCTCTCCCATGTGGTCGGCGACGACAACGTGACGTCAATCGAAATCGACGCCGACGTTTCCTCTCGCGCTCGCGCGGCTCTCGGCAGCTTGAACTACTGGCCTGACCTTGTAGTCGGTGACGGACTGGCGGGGCACAAGGACAGCGGTCCATATGACCGCGTCATCGCCACGTGCGGAGTTCACACGGTCCCGCATGAATGGATCACCCAGAATCGCCCCAGGGGCGAAATCCTGGTCACAGTCTGCGGATGGATGAACGCTTCCGAACTCGTACGACTGACCGTGGCGGAAGACGGAACGGCAAGCGGCCCGGTTCTGGGCGGGCACGTCTCGTTCATGCTCGCGCGGCCTCACCAGCCCCCCGCGCTGGGAATGCTGCCCGACTTCGATTCGGCGGAAGCCATGCCCGCAAACATCGGGGGCGACGTGCTGGATGACTGGACAGCACGATTCGTCGCACAGTTCGCAGCGCCACGAGCCCAGCAGTTCACGATGCCGCGAAAGGGGAGAAACGAATACGTGGTGATCGACGTGGAAGCCGGAGCGTGGGCCGCCACATTCCAAGACGGCGGGCAATGGAAGGTCCGGCAGGGGGGTCCCGCCCGGCTCTGGGACGCAATCACGGACCAGATCATCCGATGGCGCGAGGCCGACATGCCGCCCGCCGAGCGCCTACGGCTGCACGTCGGGCCGGAGGGGCAACGCCTCACCTGGTAGGCGTGCCTCCTCAGCGGCCGCACCAGGTTCGGGTGGTCGCCGAGACTTCCGCTCGCTGCCGCCGCCACTCCCCCTCGCGGGCGTCAGCTACGGCCGTTGCGCGCGGACCGCGCGGTCACGACGTGATGTGGCGGAGGTAGGCGTTCGGCTCCGCCAGGAAGCGGCGCCAGTGGTCGGTCAGTTCGAGGTCGTGCCACTCCGCGCGCCGGAGCCCGTGCTCGCCCAGCTCGATGATCTCGGCGCCCGGGGTGCTGGCCAGGACCGGAGAGTGGGTGGCGCAGACAACCTGTGATCCGGTCCGGCCCAGCTCGTACAGCAACGCGACCAGGCGGAGCGAAGACGTGAACGAAAGCGCCGCCTCCGGCTCGTCCATGACGTAGAAGCCGGGCGCGGCGAACATCGCCTCGAACATCGTGAGGAAGCCCTCGCCATGGCTCATGGCGCTGGTGTCCTGCTCCCAGTACCCCGGCACCCCGCCCAGGTTCTCCGTCATCTGGAACGCCGTCTCGGCCCGCAGGAAGAAGCCCTTCTTCCTGCGACGCGGCCCCGCCAGCATCCGGGCCCCGGCAACCGTCGTGTCCGCGCGCAGGACCTCACCCAACGGCGTGCGCACCCGATCCGGGCGCCCCCGCAACGCGCCGAGCCTGCCCCCGTACGCGTCGAGCGAGAAGCTCTCCGCGATCGCCTCGGCCAGCGTGGACTTCCCTGAGCCGTTCTCCCCGACCAGAAACGTGACCGGGCGGCCGAACGCCAGCCCCTGCGCGACCACTTCGGCCACCCCTGGCACGTTGAACGGCCAACGCTCCCGCTCGGCGCCCTCCGGCAGCAACCCCTCCGGCACACGAACGCGGTCGACGAACACGATCCTCCTCGTCGTAGTCGGGCTGGCAACCAGCGCCCGTGGGCCAGCATGACGGCGCTGCGCCTCGGGACCCGTCCCATGAGCTCGACGAGCCCGCAGCGAACGACGACAGCGGCGGCCGGAGCAGGCCCGAAGGGTGCGCGCCACCGTGATCAACCGGACGGGACCTGGCCGAGGGCGGCCAAGGCCCTGCGCAGGAACGCGTCGCGGACATCGGTGCCCTTGCCCATGTCCGGGGCGGTCTCGAGCGCGGCGATCACATCCCAGTACGGCAGGGCGGGGGCCCCGAGGCCGGTTTCCCTTCGCCAGCCGGTGAGGATGTCGTCGGCCGCGTCAAGGCCGTAGCCGAACGCCGCGCTGAGCCTGGCATGGCCGAGGTCGATGCCCGGATGCCCGACGCCCGCGCAGCCCCAGTCGATCAGGCCCGTGACGCGAACGCCGTCGGACATGATGTTCCCGAGCCAGGTGTCGCCGTGGACCAGGCCGCGCTCGCCGTCGGGCCGTGGGTGCCGGGCCAACTCGCGCTCGGCGTGCGCCAGCAGGCGCGCGCCGTCCCTGGAGCGCCGGGTCGGGTGCTCGGCGCCGCGCCGCTTCTCCTCGGTGTAGCCGCCGTCGGGCTCCAACGGGCGTCGGCGTTCCGGGAGATCGGGCCCTGGATCCACCCGGAGCCGATGGATCCGGGCGAGTTGTTCGCCGACGGACCTGAGGCGTTCGCCGTCGTACGGCTGCGACGCCACGGTGCGCCCGGCCAGCACCGTCTGGAGCGTGGCGACCTGACCGGTGTGCCGCCGGTCGTCGATGCCGATCGGTCGCGGTGCCCCGGCTCCGTGACGCGCGGCCCGGGTCAGCGCCGCCGCCTCGATCCGCAGGTAGTCGGCGGGCTTGCCCGGTGACTCCACTCTGAGGACGGCGTGGTCCGTCGAACCGTGCGCGGTGGCCTCGATCAGCCATGGGCCCTGGCCCTCATGGAGATCGCGCACACCTGTCACCGTGGCGTCAGGTCGCCATACGTCGATAGCCCACGCCAGGCACGCGGGTGGGGGTGCAACCACCGCCCGAACGCTGCCATGGGACCCGGGTTCGCGCAACGCCCTTGTCAGGCGGGCGGCTCGTCGATGGCGTCGATGGCGTCGATGGCGCGGAGGGCGTGCAGGGCGTGGACGAGGTCGTGGAGACCGGCGCGGGTGGTGAGGAGGTCGCGGTTGAGGAGGCGCTCGGCGGTGCGCAGGTGGGAGCGGACGGTGTTGCGGCTGACGCCGAGGCGCCGAGCGGTCCGCTGGGCGTCGGCGTTGGCCTCGATCCAGGTGCGGGCCGTGGTGTGCGCCCTGCCGACGTCCCGCAAGGGGCCGAGGAACGCCCGGGCCCAGGCCGTGGCCGCCGGGGTGCGCAGCAGCGCGTCGAGCGTGGGGGCCTGCCGCCGGTCCGCCGCCGCGTCGTCGCCGGGGTCGGCCAGGGAGAGGGCCAGGTCGAGGGCGGCGCGGGAGCGGACGTCGCGCAGGTCGAGGCCGAGGAGCGCCTCGACGCGTTGGACGTGGGCGGTGACGGTGTTGCGGCTGACGCCCCGCAAGCGGGCCACGCCGGTGTGGTGGAACGACACGGCGAGACGCGTGAGGTCGACCGTGGTCTTCGGCGCGGCGGCCAGGGGCCGCAGGAAGGCGGCGGCCCAGGCGAGGGCCTGCGGGCGGGGCAGGACGCGGGCCAACGGCGTCCGGCCTCGGTAGGTGAGCACACGGCCTGGGGTGTGGCGGGCGACGGCCAGGGCGTGGACGGCCTGCCCGTAGGCGTCGGCCGTCGCGCGCAGCGCG
Organism: Streptomyces radicis; assembly: GCF_003626575.1. Lineage (GTDB taxonomy): Bacteria > Actinomycetota > Actinomycetes > Streptomycetales > Streptomycetaceae > Streptomyces > Streptomyces radicis. The sequence continues at coordinate 294,637 of NZ_RBDY01000002.1, forward strand.
TGCGCGTCGCTGATGCCGAGGGCGTAGCGGGGGTTGTCGCGGACCAGGCGGCGCAGCAGCTCCGCCTGGCGGGTGGCGTCGGGCGCGTTCGGGTCCTCGGCGATGGGGCAGATGAGGTGCCCGTTGAAGACGGGGCAGGGCACCAACAGGCCAGGTCCGTGGTAGCCGCGGGCGTCCTGGTAGGTCGCCGCGATCCGTTCGCGGTTGTCGGGCCCGCAGTACAGGAGGTGGACGCGCACGCGGTCGGCGTCGAGCAGCGGCGGGACGGCCCCGACGGTCATGCTGCGGGCCAGCACCGGATCCCCCGCCATCAGGGCCTGGAACACGGCGAAACGCAGCTGGAGCGCCTTGCGGTCGTAGCCGCGCGCGGTGGCGTCGGCCCTCCTGACGCGGCGCAGGACATCGAGGACGCTGCCGGTGTGCGAGATCAGCGAGGCCGCTTCCCGCGTCACCTGGCGCGGGCCTGCCACGACCAGCACCGGGTGCGGGGCTCCGGGGCCGAGGGCCTCGAGGCGTAATCGGACCTCGCCGACCTGTGTGGCGGCGGCGGCCACGGAGCCGCGGGCCAGGCGTGCGAGGAGCGAGGTGGGACCCTCGGGGCCCAGGATGTCGCGGGGGAAGCCCGCGGTGGCCGCCTCCACGGTCCCGGCGCCGACGACCAGCGCGACGTCCACGCCGATCCGGCGGCGCAGCCAGTCGAGCACCTCCTGGACATCCGCCTCGGCGGACCGGGACGCCTGCCGCCTGAGGTGGTGCAGAAGCTCGTCGAGCCGTCCGAGATGCGCGAGCCGGTCGGCCGACCGGCGCTGTGCGTCGATGGCCCCGATCGCCATGGTCCCTCCCCGTGGCACGCCTCGTGGGTGGTGGCGCCTCCATCCTGCCACCGGTGGGCCCGGGGCCGACACCGAATTGACCCGGTCCGGCCGGGGCGCGCACCGACGTCGTCAGCCGCTGTACGGGAACGCCGACACCATGGAGCCGTCGGCGTCCTCCAGGAGCGCCGTGTGCGTCAGGGTGCCGAGCACGAACTCCGAGCCGTCGAGCACCGCGTCGGCCCTGTGGTTGCCTCTGAAGTGGTAGCCGCTCCTCGTGCTGTCGGGCGGGGATCGGCCGCGCCGTGGGGGTCCGCGCCGTGGGGGTCCGCGTCGAGGCGGCGCGGCGCGGATCCTGCACGCCAAGGAGCTGGACCGCCGTTACGGCGCCGAGGGGTTGGCGGCCGTGGCGTTCAACCCCGGGAACATCCGGACCAGCTTCGCGACGAACCCGGGCGCCGCGCTGCGGTGGGCCCACTGGCCCGTGATCCGCCCGTTCCTCAACCTCCGCAGCCCGGAGGAGGGCGCCGACACCCTGGTCCACCTCGCGAAGAGCGCGCGGGACGCCGACTTCCCCTCGGGCGAGTACGTCGTGCGCCGCAAGGTCGCCCGGGCCAACAAGCAGGCGAACGACCGCGACCTGGCCGCGGCCCTGTGGGACAGGTCCATGACCCTGACCAAGGCCACCTGAACGTCCGAGCCCGCCTGAACGCCGCGCGCGCGGGGCCGCGTTGTCAGGCCAACGCCCGGCACACCTCGGCGAGCGTCGGCCGATCGACGGGGGCGGGGCTCAGCATGGCCTCGATGAGCCCGCCCAGCACCCCGGGGATCGTGACCTCCCGGTGCCGCCCCCGTGCGATCACCCGCCGCTGCTCGTCGCGTGCGGCGTCGGGCGGGAAGTCCACCGCCCTGAGCCCGGTCACGCTGATGAAGAGGCTCGCGCCGAGCGCGAAGACGTCGCCCTCCCGGGTGGGGACCGCGTGACCGTGCGCGAGGACACTCCGGGAGATCTCGGGGCTCTCGTACATGACCAGGCAGCCGCGGAACGGGAAGTCATGAGCCGGGGGAATGTCGCCCCCGCGCGCCAGGCCGAGATCGATCAGGTGGGTGCGCCGCCCGCCGATGATGAAGTGGTGCGGCTGCACGTCACCGTGCACCCAGCCCGCGTCGTGCAGCTCCGCGAGCGCCCCGGCGCACGAGCGGGCCTCGGCCACCTGCGCGTCCGTGCCGCGGTCGCCGCTCCGGTGGCCCTCCCACCGGCTCCAGAGGCTTTCGCCTTCCCGCCACGGCTGCACGCTCCATGTGCCGCGCTCCCAGTCACCCCAGTGCACGCCCTCGCGCCCGAGGTGGCGGAGAACGGCGGCTTCCCTGGCCGGTGCGAGTGCGGTCCAGGCATGGGTGGGCGCGGCGGCATAGCCCAGCTTCACGGCATGTCGGCCGCCCTCGTCGTCGGTGACCCGCCAGACGGACGAGCCACGCCGATCCATCACCGGACGACTGGCCCGCGGCCGCAGCAACAGCCGGATGTCCTCGGTGAGTTCCTGGGGACCACCACCCACGCGCCGCCCACCTCCCGCCGAAAGCGCGCCGGATGGTACTCCGGCACGGCGTCACCGGGGGATCACCTGGTGGTACGGGCGCGCCGTCATGCCTCCTCGTGTGGTGCCGTGACGCGGAGTTTCGACTGGCCGTGGGGAAGTTGTTCCCAGTCGTCCATGAACTCCGCGTGCAGGCCGTGGCGTTCCGCCAGGGAGACAAGCGTTTCCGTGCGGTAGTAGAAGTCCTCGCGCAGCACGTGGTGTTCGCGGCCCTCCGTGCGGTCGAAGGTGAAGTCGAAGAAGCCGTCGGGGGCCAGGATCCGGCCGACGTGGGCCAGGCACTGGTCGATGACGTGCGGCGGGGAGTGCGAGAACACGCTGTGCGCGTGCACCACGTCGAAGTGCGCCTCGGGGAGGAAGTCGAACGTCAGGTCGCGCGTCGGCGTGAGATACGGCAGCTTGTCCTGCAACTCGTAGGTGACCAGCGTCTTCTTCGCGCTGACCAGGATGTCGGGCGAGATGTCGATGCCGTAGTAGTGCCCGGTGTCGAGGTACTCGATGAAGCGCCAGCCCGCGCGGAGGTTGCCGCAGCCGATCTCCAGCATCCGGTGGTCGGGGCGCAGCCCGTGCCCCCTGAGGTAGTCGAACTGCATGCGGCCGAGGGCAAGCCACCGCTTGCGGGTGGCGCTGCCGACCGCGAAGTCCGGGTCGCGGCCCGCGTCGGAGGCCATCACGGCGCGGTAGTAGGCCACGTGGTCCCCCGGGTGCCTCAGCCGCAGCCAGGTGTCCCTGGCGGTGCGGCGCAGGAACGGCGCGACGCGGCGCGGATTCCTGGCCGCGTAACGGGCCTTGTGCACGACGCTCGCGCGGTCGACGGTCAGTTTGCGGCGGTTGCTCTGCATAGGGGCAGCTTGGTGCAGAACGCCCGTGCCCCGGAGGAGGCGCGCGGACGCGTGTTCTCTATACCCCCCGGGGGTATTTGACCGGCACCGGTCGGCCGGGGTATACAGGGGGTCGGATATACCTCCCTAGGGTATGGTTGGCCAGGAGGAGAGAGCACCGCCATGACAGCGACAACTTCCGGGGACACCACCGGGATCACCGAGACCGAGCTGGTCATCGGCGGGATGACCTGCGCCTCGTGCGCCGCCCGCGTCGAGAAGAAGCTCAACCGCATGGACGGCGTGACCGCCACGGTGAACTACGCGACCGAGAAGGCCCGCGTCTCCCACGCCGAGAGCGTCACCGTGGGCGACCTCGTCGCCACCGTCGAGGCCACCGGGTACACCGCCGAGCCGCCGCCCCCGCCCGTGGCGCGGGCCACCGAAGAGGCGGCGAAGGACCACGGGCCCGACCCGCTGCTCCACCGGCTGCTCGTCACCCTCGCGCTCGCCGTTCCCGTGATCGTTCTGGCGATGGTGCCCGCCTGGCAGTTCGACCACTGGCAGTGGCTCTCGCTGGTCCTGGCCGCGCCCGCCGTGGTGTGGGGCGGCTGGCAGTTCCACCGCGCCGCCTGGACGAACGCCCGCCACGGCGCCGCCACCATGGACACGCTCATCTCGCTCGGCACGCTGGCCGCGCTCCTGTGGTCGGGCTGGGCGCTGTTCTTCGGCGAGGCGGGCATGCCGGGCATGACGCACCCGTTCTCGCTCTCGATCGAGCGCGGCGGCGGTGCCGACGCCATCTATCTGGAGGCCGCGGCGGGCGTGACCGCGTTCCTGCTGGCCGGGCGGTACTTCGAGGCCCGCGCCAAGCGGCAGGCGGGCGCCGCGCTGCGCGCCCTGCTCGACCTGGGCGCCAAGGAGGCCACCGTGCTGCGCGGCGGCGCCGAGACCCGGGTGCCGATCGCCGACCTCGCGGTGGGCGACCGCTTCGTCGTGCGCCCCGGCGAGAAGATCGCCACCGACGGCGTCGTCGTCGAGGGCGCGTCGGCCGTGGACGCGGCGCTGCTGACCGGCGAGTCCGTGCCCGCCGAGGTCACCGTGGGCGACGCCGTCACGGGCGCGACGCTGAACGCCGGGGGCCGCCTGGTCGTCGAGGCCACCCGCGTCGGCGCCGACACGCAGCTGGCCCGCATGGCCAAGCTGGTCGAGGACGCGCAGAGCGGCAAGGCCGCCGCCCAGCGCCTCGCCGACCGCGTCTCCGCCGTCTTCGTGCCGATCGTGCTCGCCCTCGCCGTCGCCACGCTCGGCTTCTGGCTGGGGAACGGCGCGGAGCTCACCGCCGCGTTCACCGCCGCCGTCGCCGTGCTGATCATCGCCTGCCCGTGCGCGCTCGGCCTGGCCACGCCCACCGCGCTGCTCGTCGGCACCGGGCGCGGGGCGCAGCTCGGCATCCTGATCAAGGGCCCCGAGGCCCTGGAGAACACCCGGCGCGCCGACACCGTCGTCCTCGACAAGACCGGCACGGTCACCGAGGGCCGCATGACCCTCATCGGCGTCACCACGGCGCCGGGCACCACCGAGGCCGAGGTGCTGCGCCTCGCGGGCGCGCTCGAGCACGCGTCGGAGCACCCTGTGGCGCGCGCGGTGGCCGAGGCCGCGGCCGAGCGGCTCGGCGGCGCGCTGCCCGCCACGGAGGACTTCACCAACGTCCCGGGCCTCGGCGTCACCGGCGTCGTCGAGGGCCACGCGGTCGTCGCGGGCCGCGAGCGGCTGCTGAACGACTGGGCGCTGACCCTGCCCGAGCCGCTCGCCGAGGCGCGGGCGGCGGCCGAGGCGCGCGGGCGCACCGCCGTCGCGGTGGCCTGGGACGGCGAGGCCAGGGCCGTTCTCGAGGTGGCGGACGCGGTCAAGGCGACCAGCCCCGAGGCGGTGCGCAGGCTGCGCGCGCTCGGCCTGACGCCGATCCTGCTGACCGGGGACAACGCCGCGGCCGCGCGCGCGGTCGCCGACGAGGTGGGCATCGACGAGGTCATCGCCGAGGTGCTGCCCGAGGAGAAGGTCGAGGTCGTCAAACGCCTGAAGGCCGAGGGCCGCACGGTCGCCATGGTGGGCGACGGCGTCAACGACGCGGCCGCGCTCGCCACCGCCGACCTGGGCCTGGCCATGGGGACGGGCACCGACGCGGCCATCGAGGCCGCGGACCTCACGCTGGTCCGCGGCGACCTGCGCGCCGCGGCCGACGCGATCCGGCTCTCGCGCCGCACGCTGCACACCATCCAGGGGAACCTGGTGTGGGCCTTCGGCTACAACGTCGCGGCCCTGCCGCTCGCCGCGGCCGGGCTGTTGAACCCCATGCTGGCCGGGGCGGCCATGGCGTTCTCCTCGGTCTCGGTCGTCGCCAACAGTTTGCGGCTGCGCACCTTCAGGGCCGACACGGGGCGTTGAGCCGGGGCGTGCCACGCGGAACCTCGACGTGGACCGGATACGTTGACCGTGTGCACTGAATGACGACAAGCCGAGGTGACACCGATGTCCATGTGGGACAGGATCAAGGACTCCGCGAAGAGTCGGACCGGCTCACGCCCCGGCGGTCTGGGCGGCTCGGGCTCGCGCCCCGGCTCCGGCGGGGGCGGCGGCGGGGGTTCACAGCTCGTGAGCGCCTTCAAGAACCAGCTGGCGTCCATGAAGACCGAGTTGAAGAGCGGCGGCTTCCGGGACGCCAGCATGGCGATGTGCGCGCTGGTCGCCGCCGCCGACGGGACGGTGGACGCGGCGGAGCGGCAGCGCGTCGAGTCGCTCATCGTGAGCAACGAAGTCCTCCAGAACTTCCCGGCGGACTCGCTGCGTCAGCGGTTCAACAAGCACGTGGACCAGCTCGTGTCGAACTTCCCGGTCGGCAAGGGCACCGTGATGCAGGAGATCGCCAAGGTGCAGAAGAAGCCGATGGAGGCGCGCGCCGTCATCCAGACCGGCATCGTGATCGCGGGCGCCGACGGGTACTTCTCGCAGAGCGAGCAGCAGGTGATCCGCGAGGTGTGCGCGACGCTGGGCATCTCCCCGACGGAGTTCAACCTGTAGCGCGCGCCTCCGGCCTCCGGCCTCCGGCGATTCGACGCGGCCCGGCCTGACGGCCGGAGGCCGGACAACGCACACGTCGTGCGTCCCGGCCTCACCGGCCGAGAAAGGGCCAAAGGCGGGCAACGCCCACCGGCCACGTGGCGGCCAACGCCCGTGCCGCGCCCGGCACATACCGGCCGCCCGGCCGGGGAAAGGGCCGGGGCCGGGTGTCGAGAGCACCGACCGGTGGGCTCACGGCCACGAGGCCGGGGTGAAGGTCCCCTCGCAGAGGGGCACTTCACCCCGGCCTCGGCCGTCCCCGGCACCCGCCCGGAGCGCAGTCCGCCCGAAGGGCAACGCCACGCGCCCGGAGGGCAGTCCGGTACCCGCCCGGAGGGCAACCCACCCAAGGGGCAACCCGCGCGAAGAGCAACCGGCCCGAAGGGCTACTTGCCCGAAGGGCAACGCCGCGCGCCCGGAGGGCGCTCCGCCCCACGCCCGACAAACACCCCGCCACACGCCGAACAACACCACCCCGCGCGCCCGGAGGGCGCTCCGGTACCCGCCCGGAGGGCCTACTTGCGGCGCAAGCCGATGTGCAGCTCGCGCAGCCTCGCCTCGTCCACCGCGCTCGGGGCGCCCATCAGGAGGTCCTGCGCGTTGCCGTTGAGGGGGAACGCGATCGTCTCGCGGATGTTCGGCTCGTCCGCGAGCAGCATCACGATCCGGTCGATGCCGGGGGCGATCCCGCCGTGCGGCGGGGCGCCGTAGCGGAACGCCCGCAGCATCCCGCCGAACTCACGCTCCACCTGCTCCCTGCTGTACCCGGCGATGCCGAACGCCTTGTACATGATGTCGGGCTCGTGGTTCCTGATGGCGCCGGACGACAGCTCCGTGCCGTTGCACACGATGTCGTACTGCCACGCCAGCACGTCGAGCGGGTCCTTGCCCTCGAGCGCCTCGATGCCGCCCTGCGGCATCGAGAAGGGGTTGTGGGAGAACTCGATCGCGCCGGTCTCGTCGTTCCGCTCGAACATCGGGAAGTCGACGATCCAGCAGAAGCGGAAGACGTTCTCCTCGAAGTGCCCCGCGCGCCTGGCCGCCTCGACCCGCACCGCGCCCATGACGCGCGACACCTCGTCGTACGCGCCCGCGCCGAAGAACACCGCCGTGCCGGGGCCCGCGTCCAGGCGGGCCAGCAGCGCGGCCACGTCGTCCTCGGTGAGGAACTTGGCGATCGGCCCGGTCAGCGCCCGGTCCTCGCCCACCCGCACCCACGCGAGCCCGGCCGCGCCGAGCGACACCGCGAACTCGCCCAGCTGGTCGAAGAAACGCCGCGGCTGCCCCGCCGTGTCGGGCACGGCCAGCGCGCGCACGTGCTTGCCCGCGAACGCCTTGAAGCCGGAGCCCGCGAACACGTCGGAGACATCGGTGAGTTCGAGCGTGGCCCGCAGATCCGGCTTGTCCGAGCCGTACTTCTCCATCGCCTCGCGGAACGGGATCCGCGGGAACGGCGACGTGACGTGCCGCCCCCCGCCGAACTCCTCGAACAGCTCGGTCATCACCTTCTCGATGACCCCGAAGACGTCCTCCTGCTCGACAAAGCTCATCTCGACGTCGAGCTGGTAGAACTCGCCCGGCGAACGGTCGGCGCGCGCGTCCTCGTCGCGGAAGCACGGCGCGATCTGGAAGTACCGGTCGAAGCCCGCGATCATCAGCAGCTGCTTGAACTGCTGCGGCGCCTGCGGCAACGCGTAGAAATGGCCCGGGTGCAGCCGCGAGGGCACGAGGAAGTCGCGCGCGCCCTCGGGCGAGGTCGCGGACAGGATCGGGGTGGCCAGCTCGTTGAACCCCAGGGCCGTCATCTTGTGCCGGACGGCGGCGATGACGGCGGAGCGCAGCATGATGTTCCGGTGCATGCGCTCCCGGCGCAGGTCGAGGAAGCGGTACTCGAGGCGGCGCTCCTCGTTCACGCCGTCCTCGGTGTTGATGGTGAACGGCACCTGCTCGGCGCCGCCGAGCACCTCGACCTCGGCGACCTCGACCTCGATCTCGCCCGTGGGCAGCTCGGCGTTGACGTTCTCCGCGCCGCGGCCGACCACGCGGCCGTCGACCCGGATCACCGTCTCCTTCGCCAGCGAGCCGAGCCGCTCGTCCACGGCCGCGCCGCCCGGCGTCTCGGGGCGCACGACGAGCTGGGTGATGCCGTGGTGGTCACGCAGGTCGACGAAGAGGATGCCGCCCAGATTCCGGCGGTTGTGCAGCCAGCCGGAGAGCCGCACCTCCTCGCCGATGTCCGCGGAGCGCAGCTCGCCGCAGGTGTGGGACCGGTACCGATGCATCGTTCATCCAAGTCGTCGGTCGAGTCGTGTCAACGGGCCTTTCAGGGTACCGTCGCCGCCCTTCCCCACCGTCCCGGCCCAACCCCGCTGGCCGCGCGGCGACATATCGCCCTAAAGTCGCTGAATATGCGCACCGAGGATGTGCTCGCGACCTCCGAGACCGGCGTGTGGACATGGGACGGCGCCCGCGGGGTGATCGCCTTGGACGCGGTCGCGGCCGGGCTCCTCGGGCTGCCGGAGGAGGCGGTGACGCTCCCCGAGTCGGCGGTGCGCGCCCGGCTGGCCACCGAGGACATCATCGAGACCGAGCGCGTGCTCGCGGTGGCCGAGTCGGAGGGGCGGGTGACCGAGGTCAGACAGCGGGTCATCGGCGAGGACGGCACGGTCCTGCGGACCATCAGGTCGCGGCTGCGGCCGATCCGCGACGGTCGGCCCGCGGTGGACGGCATCACCAACGGCATGGTGGGCACGATGGCGGAGGTCCCGGCCGCCCCTGGGCGCCCCGCCTCGATGGAGTGGGACTGGCGGCGCGCGCGGGAGGCGTTCGTCCTCGACGCGGGCCAGGCCCTGTCGGAGGCGCACACGAGCAAGGACGTGATGCGGGTCGCGGGCTCGCTCGCGATGCCGGGCTTCACGCCCGACGGGGTCGCCGTGTTCGTGCAGGAGGGCGACGAGATCCAGCTCGCCGACTACCACGGCGCGTACCTGGACGGCATGGAGGACCGCTACCCCATGCCGATCGACCGCTCCTACCCGGCGGCCGACGTGCTGCGCACGGGGCGCGCGGTGTATCTGGCCACGCCCGACGAGTACGAGCGGCAGTACCCCGAGACATTTCAGTGGGTGAGGCACTTCGAACGCTGCTCGTGGGCGTATCTGCCGCTCGTGGTGGCGGGCCGGGTGACCGGGGTGTGGCTGGTGGCGTTCTCGACGCCCGTGGGGTTCACGATCGAGGACAGGTCGCTCCTGTCGACGATCGCCCGGCTGCTGGCGCAGGCCCTGTCGCGCGCGTTCCTCCAGGACACCGAGCGCGAGCTGGCGGCGGACCTCCAGCACACGATGCGGCCCGGGCCCGCGCCCGGCGTGCCGGGGATGCAGATCGCGACGCGGTATGTGCCGACCGGCGGGGGGCTGCGGGTCGGCGGCGACTGGTACGACGTGATCCCGCTGCCCTCGGGGCGGGTGGCGCTGATCATCGGCGACGTGCAGGGGCACGACGTGCGGGCGGCGGCGGTGATGGCGCAGCTGAGGATCGTGCTGCGGGCGTACGCGTCGGAGGGCCACCACCCGGACGCGGTGCTGTCGCGCGCGTCGCGGTTCCTTTCGGGGCTGACGGCGGAGCCGGATCCGGCGTTCGGGGAGTCGAGGTTCGCGACGTGCCTGTACGCGGAGGTCGATCCTTCGACGGGAACGCTGGAGATCGCGCGCGCCGGGCACCTGGACCCGGCGATGGTGCTCGAGGACGGCACGATGGTGACGCGGCCGACGGCGGGCGGGCTGCCGTTGGGCGTCACGGGCCAGGAGGACTACCCCACGACGCGGCTGATCCTCCAGCCGGGCGAGACGCTGCTGCTGTGCACGGACGGGCTGATCGAGACGGGCAAGCACGACATGGAGACCGGCTGGGCGCGGCTGCGCAAGGCGGTCGAAGGCGCGGGCGGGCTCAAGCTCGACGACCTGGCCGACACGCTCGTCGAAACGGTGCAGGGCGGGCGCGCGCCACGGCCCGGCGACGCGGCGCCGTCGGGGGAGCGGGACCTGGACGACATCGCGCTGGTGCTGTTGCGCCGGACTTCGGCGGCGCGGGCGGGACCCCCCGGGGGCGCGCCGGTGCGGCGCGTGGTGCTGACGATCGCGCAGTCGGAGCCCGCGCGGATCGCGGAGGCGCGCGACCAGCTCGCGGCGCTGCTGCACGACTGGACGCATCAGGAACGGCTCTCGGACGCGGTGCTGATGCTGTCGGAGGTCGTGACGAACGTGCTGACGCACACGGACGGCGACGCGCTGCTCGTCGCCGAGCTGAGCGGGTCGACGGGCGACCGCCTGCTACGGGTCGAGGTCAGCGACCCGAGCGACGAGCCCCCGCACCGCCGCGACCCCGGCGAGCTCGCCTCGTCGGGGCGGGGCCTGCTGCTGATGGACTCGCTGTCCGACGCGTGGGGCTATGCGCCGAGGGGCGCGGGCAAGACGACGTGGTTCGAACTCCACGAGGCGGCCTCCGGCGGTTGAGCCGCGGCGCTTCGCGCCGGGTTTCTTCCCCACCCACCCGCCCTTCCCGAGCGCTCCGCGCCGGGACGTGCGCCTATCGGCGCTCCGCGCCTCGGCGCCGGAACACGAGCTTCGCCGCGCCGGGCGGTGCGATGAGGCGCTCCCGCGCCGGGGGGCGCGCCCGGAGAGGTTCGCGCCGAGCGCGCGAGGGCCGAGGGCCCGGCGCGCGCCCGCCGGACCGCCCGTGCGCGAGCTACGCCCGCCACCGGAACACGCGCTTCGCCGCGCCGGGCTCGCGCCGAGGCGCGGAGCGCCGAGGGGGCGAGGGCTCCCGGGGAGCGGGGCGCAGCCCCGCGACCCCGTGTTCCGACGCGGAGCGTCCGGGAAGGGTGGGTGGGTGGGGAAAAGAACCCGGCGCGAAGCGCCGCGCGCAGGCTACTCGCAGAGATGGGTCACTCCGGGACACGCCCGAGGCGCCCCGCCTGGAAGTCCTCGAAGGCCTGCACAAGCTCCGCGTGCGTGTTCATCACGAACGGCCCGTAGTGCGCGACCGGTTCGCCGATGGGGCGGCCGCCGAGCAGCAGCAGCTCGAGCGACGGCGTGTGCGCGTCCTGGCTCGGGTCCGCCCTGAACGTCACCGACCCGCCGGACCCGAAGACCGCCGTCTGACCCGTGGCGATCGGGCGGCGGTCGGGGCCGACCCCGCCGCGGCCCGCGAGCACGTAGCCGAGGGCGTTGAAGTCCTGCCGCCACGGCAGCGTGACCTCGGCGCCAGGGGCGACCGTCGCGTGGATCATCGTGATCGGCGTGTGCGTGATGCCGGGCCCACCGTGGCCGTCGAGCTCACCCGCGATGAGCCGCAGGAGCGCGCCGCCGTCCTCGTTGGTCAGCAGCGTGATGTTGCCGCCGCCGATGTCCTGGTAGCGGGGGCTGGTCATCTTGTCGGCGGACGGCAGGTTCACCCACAGCTGCACGCCGTGGAACAGGCCGCCCGACATGACGAGCGACTCCGGCGGCGCCTCGATGTGCAGCAGCCCCGAGCCCGCCGTCATCCACTGGGTGTCGCCGTCGCCGATGACGCCGCCGCCGCCCTGGGAGTCCTGGTGCACGAACGTCCCGTCCATCAGATAGGTGACGGTCTCGAAGCCGCGGTGCGGATGCCACGGAGTGCCCTTGGGCTCGCCCGGCGCGTACTCCACCTCGCCCATCTGGTCCATCATGATGAACGGGTCGAGCACGCGGTGGTTGATCCCCGCGAACGCCCTGCGCACGGGGAAGCCCTCGCCCTCGTAGCCGGAGGGCGCGGTGGTCACGGCGCGCACCGGCCTGGCCGCCGTGGTGAGCGCGGGCGTGGTGACGCGCGGCAGGGTCAGGGGGTTCTCGACGGTGATCGCGGGCATGGCGTCCTCCTCGGCGGATGCCAACAGGATAGTTGAACGGTGAACAGTGGTCGAGGGGCCCGCATTCCCCGCCCCGCCCCAGGGCCGCCCCGCGGGCTACCCGTACAGCCGTCGCATCGTGTAGTCGACCATCTCCTCCACGGACTTGGCGTCGAGCACGATCCGGTGCTCGCCCTCCATGTCGAGCGCGAAGCCGTAGCCCGTCGGCAGCAGGTCGAGCACCTCGCCGCCGGTCACCGTGAAGTAGCGCGACTCCTTGCCCGCGTAGCGGCGCAGCTCCTTGAGCGACGTGAACAGCGGGATCACCGGCTGCTGGGTGTTGTGCAGCGCGAGGAATCCGGGGTTCTCGCCGCGCGGGCAGTAGATCTTGGCGCCCAGGAAGATGTCGTGGAACTCGTCGCTCGCCATCGCGCCCGAGGTGTACGCCCTGAGCGCGTCCGCCAGCGAGGGGGGCGCGGGCGGAGCCGAGGGCGCCGACTGCTCGGGATAGAGCTGCTGGCCGCCGTATCCGGCCGCCGCGGGCTGCTGCTGGCCCCCGTAGGGCTGCTGTCCGGCGTACCCGGACTGGTCGTAGCCGTACATGTGAGAAAGAGTACTGACCCACAGGTGGCCTGATTCAGCTTGCTTCTTATTACCGATGGGTAGCATCATGGTGTTACCAGCCGGTACCCGACACGTACGGAGTCGTCGCCATGGGGCACTACAAGTCGAATCTCCGCGACATCGAGTTCAACCTGTTCGAGGTCCTCGGCCGCGACGCGGTGTACGGGACGGGTCCCTTCGGCGACCTCGACACCGACACCGCCAAGAGCATGCTCACGGAGATCGCGCGCCTGGCCGAGGGCGAGCTCGCGGCCTCGTACGCCGAGTCGGACCGCACGCCGCCCGTCTTCGACCCCGAGACGCACACCGCGCCCGTGCCCGAGGCGTTCAGGAAGAGCTTCCGCGCGTACATGGACGCCGAGTGGTGGCGCATGTCCATCGGCGAGGAGCTGGGCGGCCTCACCGCGCCGCGCTCGCTGATCTGGGCCGCGGGCGAGCAGGTCCTGGGTGCGAATCCGGCCATCTGGATGTATGCGTCGGGGCCGACGTTCGGGCGCGTGCTGTACGACGAGGGCACCGAGGAGCAGCGGAAGATCGCGCGGCTCATGGTGGACCGCCGGTGGGGCTCCACGATGGTGCTCACCGAGCCCGACGCGGGCTCCGACGTGGGCGCGGGCCGGGCCAAGGCGATCCGCCAGGAGGACGGCACCTGGCACATCGAGGGCGTCAAGCGCTTCATCACGTCGGGCGAGCACGACCTGACGGAGAACATCGTGCATTACGTGCTGGCCCGCCCCGAGGGCCACGGCCCCGGCACCAAGGGGCTCTCGCTCTTCATCGTCCCGAAGTTCGACTTCGACTGGGACACCGGCGCCCTCGGCGAGCGGAACGGCGTGTACGCCACGAACATCGAGCACAAGATGGGCCTCAAGGTGTCCAACACGTGCGAGATGACCTTCGGCGCCCATGGCCGCCCGGCCAAGGGCTGGCTGCTCGGCGAGAAGCACGACGGCATCCGCCAGATGTTCAAGATCATCGAGTTCGCGCGGATGATGGTCGGCACCAAGGCGATCGCCACCCTCTCCACCGGCTACCTGAACGCCCTGGCCTACGCCAAGGAGCGCGTCCAGGGCCCCGACCTCACGCAGTTCGCGGACAAGACCGCCCCGCGCGTCACGATCACGCACCACCCCGATGTGCGCCGCTCGCTCATGACGCAGAAGGCGTACGCCGAGGGCATGCGCGCCCTCGCGCTGTACACCGCGAGCGTCCAGGACGAGATCCTGCTCAAGCGCGCCGCGGGCGAGGACGCCGCCGCCGCCGAGGCGCTGAACGATCTGCTGCTCCCCATCGTCAAGGGCTACGGCTCCGAGCGCTCCTACGAGCAGCTGGCGCACTCCCTCCAGACGTTCGGCGGCTCGGGGTATCTCCAGGAGTACCCCGTCGAGCAGTACATCAGGGACGCCAAGATCGACACCCTCTACGAGGGCACCACCGCGATCCAGGGCCAGGACTTCTTCTTCCGCAAGATCGTGCGGAACGAGGGCGCCGCCCTCACCGCGCTCGCCGAGGAGATCAAGAAGTTCCTGGCCGAGGCGCCAGGCGGCGAGGAGCTGGCCGCCGCGCGGGACCAGCTCAGCAAGGCCGTGGGCGAGCTCGAGGCCACCGTCGGCGTGCTGCTGACCGACCTGGCCGCCACCGAGAAGGACGTCCGCGCCCTCTACAAGGTGGGCCTCAACACCACGTCGTTCCTCCTGGCCTCTGGCGATGTCGTCGTCGGCTACCTGCTGCTGCGCGGCGCCGCCGTGGCCGCCGCCAAGCTGCCGGGCGCGAGCCCGAAGGACACGGCGTTCTACCAGGGGAAGATCGCCGCGGCCCGGCACTTCGCGGCCACCGTGCTGCCCGCCGTCGCGGTGGCGAGGACCGTCGCGCAGACGACCGACCTCTCCCTGATGGACCTGGACGAAGCCGCCTTCTGACCCGTTCCCCCCACCCCCCGGTGCCGCGGCCCCGCCCACACCCCCCCGGGCGGGGCCGCGGCGGCGCGTGGGCACGGGTGGGGCTCTGGCGCACGTTCGTATGCTGAAGACATGACTGCACCGTTCGACCGTGCCCACACGGATGACCTCATGGGTTTCCTCTCCGGCTCGCCGTCGCCGTACCACGCGGTGGCCAACGCCGCGGGGCGGCTGGAGAAGGCGGGGTTCCGGCAGGTCGACGAGACGGCCGCGTGGGACGGTGCGGCGGGCGGCAGGTTCGTGCTGCGCGGCGGGGCGCTGATCGCCTGGTTCGTCCCCGAGGGCGCCGAGCCCGCCACCCCGTTCCGCGTCCTGGGCGCCCACACCGACTCCCCCAACCTCCGGATCAAGCCGGTGCCCGACACGGGCCGCCTCGGCTGGAAGCAGCTGGCCGTCGAGATCTACGGCGGCACCCTGCTCAACACCTGGCTCGACCGCGACCTCGGCCTCTCGGGGCGGCTCGCCCTGCGCGACGGCTCCGACGTCCTCATCCACATCGACCGCCCCCTGCTGCGCGTCCCGCAGCTCGCCATCCACCTCGACCGCGGGGTCAACGACGGGCTCACCCTGGACCGCCAGCGCCACATGACGCCCATCTGGGGCCTGGGAACGCCGCGCGAGGGCGAGTTGATCGAGTTCCTGGCCGCCGAGGCGGGGCTCGAGGCGCGCGACGTCCTCGGCTGGGACCTCATGGCGCACAGCGTCGAGCCGCCCGCCTATCTGGGCCGGGGGCGTGAGCTGCTCGCGGGCCCGCGCATGGACAACCTCATGTCCGTGCACGCCGCCACCGCCGCGCTGACCGCCGCCGCGGCGGGCGAGCCACGCCACATCCCGGTGCTCGCCGCGTTCGACCACGAGGAGAACGGCAGCACGTCCGACACCGGCGCCGAAGGGCCCCTGCTCGGCACCGTGCTGCACCGCTCCGTGCACGCGCGCGGCGGCGGCTACGAGGAGCGGACCCGCGCCCTTGCCGGGTCGTTCTGCCTGTCATCGGACACCGGCCACGCCGTCCACCCCAACTACCCCGAGCGGCACGACCCCGACCACCACCCCAGGGCGGGCGGCGGCCCGATCCTCAAGGTCAACGTCAACCAGCGCTATGCCACCGAAGGGCGGGGCCGCGCCGAGTTCGCCGCCGCGTGTGAACGGGCTGGCGTGCCCTGGCAGTCGTTCGTGTCCAACAACGCCATGCCGTGCGGCACCACCATCGGGCCCATCACCGCCGCCCGGCACGGCATCGCCACCGTCGACGTCGGCGCCGCGATCCTCTCGATGCACTCGGCGCGCGAGCTGTGCGGGGCGGCCGACCCGTATCTGCTCGCCAACGCGATGACGGCGTTCCTGCTGCCCTGACGCGGCGTCGGGCCCTCTCTCCTCGCCCTCTCCTCGGCCGTCTCCGTCGCTCTCTCTGTCGCCGATCCGACGACAGCCTGTCACGCTCCCGTGAAACCCGTACGCCATCGTGGAGTTCACGGGGGCGGTCGGCACCGCACTGCACGGCGGTGCCGACCGGCCCCGTCAACCGCACCGCTGGTGGCTGGGGACCGCACCGGCCCCCTAGGATTCGTCTCCAGAAGGATTCACCGGCCACGCCCGCGCGGCGTAACGTGTGAACTCCCACCCAGCGACGAACCGCCACGAGGGGTCCCGTGACCGTGCACCCGAGCCTTCAGCCGTCCATCGATGCCTGGACCCACACCATCGAGGCGATATCCGAGCTCGTCTCCTCGCTGGTGGACGGCGAATGGAACCGCCCGACCGAGTGCCCGGGCTGGTCGATCAGGGACGTGGTCTCCCATGTGATCGGCGGCGAGTGCGAGGCACTCGGCGACCCGCGCCCGATCCACACCCTGCCCCGCGACCTGTACCACGTCATCGACGAGACCACCCGCTACCTCGAGGTCCAGGTCGACGTCAGGCGCCACCACACCGGGCCCGAGATGACGAGCGAGCTCGAGTACACGATCATCCGCCGCGCCCGCCAGCTGCGGAACGAGCGGCGCAAGCCCGAGGACAACGTCTCCCATCCGCTCTACGGGCAGCTGCCGTTGCACGCGTTCCTCGACACCCGCGTCTTCGACATCTGGACCCACGAGCAGGACATCCGCCGCGCGCTGCGCAAGCCGGGCGGCCTCGACAGCCCCGCCGCCCACGTGGCGCGCGACGTGCTGCTCAAGCGGCTGCCCAAGGTGATCGCCGAGGACGCGGGCGCGCCCAAGAAGTCGGCCGTGGTCTTCGACGTCGGCGGCCCGATCGAGTTCCTGAGGACCGTCCGCGTCGACGAGAACGGCAACGGCACGGTGGACAGCAGCCCTTCGCTCGGCCCGATCGTGACCTTCACCATGGACTGGGAGACGTTCACACGGCTGGCCGCGGGGCGCGCGAAGGCCCGGCGGATCGGTGACAAGGTCAAGATCGAGGGCGACGCCGCGCTGGCCGAGCGGATCCTCGCCAGCTTCACCCCCGCGCACTGAGCGCGCCGGCCGGACGCGCGGGGCCCGCACCCCCGGCCGGTCGCCGGTCAAGCCCTGTCGTCGGTCGGCGTCGTCAGTCGGCCAGCGGCTCGTCGCCGGTGGAGACGGTGAGGACGATGTCCTCCTGCTCCTCGTCGTCGGGGTTGTAGGGCTCGTTGCTCGGCGGGCTCTGCTCGACGACCATGCCCTCGCCCTTGATGACCTCGTCCTTGTACTGGACCTGCTCGTCGTAGTACCAACCGGCCGCCTGGATGCACGCCTTGACCGAGTCGATGTGGACGTCGTAGAAGTCGGGCATCGAGATCGCGCCCGGGTACTCGTCCTGGTTCCAGTGCTGCGGGGCGTTGACGCACATGTCCGGGTTGATGACCTGCTCGGGGTCGCCGTCGACATGGCGGCGCGTCGGCGCGTCGGTCGGCGCGTCGCCGCCCGAACCCCCCTCGGGATCCTCGGTGCCGACAGTCCCGCCCGTGCTCTCCCCGGCCTCCGCGCCTCCGTCGTCGCCGCCCTGGCTGAGCACCACGACGATCGCCACCGCGGCGACCAGCGCGATCGCCACCACCGCGGCGGTCACCACCATCCACGCGCTGCGGCCCTCGCCGCCGCCCTGCCCGCCGCCGTTCGAGGTCACCGTCGCGTGCCCCGGGCCGAACGGCGGCGGGGTGCTCGGCGCCCCGCTCTGCGGATAGCCGTAGCCGCCCGCGGGCGGGGTGGGCGCGTACGGCGACGCGATCGGCGCCCCGGGGGCGGTGCCTGGCGCGGCACCCGGCGGCGTCGGGCCGCCGAACTCGGGGAAGACGGCGTGCGAAACGGCCGCCCCGCTGTTCGTCGGCGTCTGCGCGCCCGGCACGATCCGCGGCGCGGTGCCCGTGAGGGACCCGGCGACGCGCAGGCACTCGGCGCGGAACGTTTCGGCGGAGGGGAAGCGCTCGTTGGGGTTCTTCTTGAGCGCGGTGGCCACCAGGGCGTCCACGGCGGGCGGCACGGCGGCGTTGATCGACGAGGGCGCGGGCGGCTCCTCCTGCACATGCGCGTAGGCGATGGCGAGCGGGGAGTCCGCGTCGAACGGGAGCCGCCCGGTCAGCAGCTCGAAGAGCATGACGCCCACCGAGTACAGGTCGGAGCGGGCGTCGACGCCGCGGCCCAGGGCCTGTTCGGGGGAGAGGTACTGCGGGGTGCCGACCACCATGCCGGTCTGGGTCATCGCCGTGACGCCCGACTGCATCGCGCGGGCGATGCCGAAGTCCATGACCTTGACGACGTTCCTGCGGTTCAGCATGACGTTGCCGGGCTTGATGTCCCGGTGGACCAGGCCCATCTCGTGGCTGATGTCGAGCGCGGCCAGCACATCGGCGGTGATCGTCAGCGCCTTGTCGGCGGGCATCGCGCCGAACTGGGCGATGTCGCGCTCCAACTCGTCGCGCAGCGGCCGACCCTCGACGTACTCCATGACGATGTACGGCACGGGCCCGTCGCCTATCCGGTCCTCGCCCGTGTCGAAGACGGAGACGATGTTGGTGTGGGAGAGCTTCGCGACCGACTGCGCCTCGCGCTTGAAGCGGTCGCGGAACGCGTCCTCGCGCCCCAGCTCCGAGTGCATCGTCTTGATCGCGACGTGCCGCTCGAGAACGGTGTCGTAGGCCAGGTGGACCGACGCCATGCCGCCCGTCCCGAGCAGATCCTGCAAGACGTAACGGCCGCCCCCCACGGAGCGCCCGCTGTGGTCACCAGGCGGCCGCGCGTGGTCACTCATCCGACTGTTCCCCCTAGGCGACGTCCTGCCTGTGCGCCGGTCCCGAGCACAGGTCCACGCCGCGCATAATACGGACCCGGTTGTCCGCCTCAAGTCTGCCGCAGCGTCCAGGCACGTCAAGCACGTTGTCCTTTCCGTGACCGGCCCCCGAGGGCCCAACTTGTCAGTGTGCCCTCCGAACGGGTTTGATGGCCGGGGGAGCAGGCGACTACCGGCGAGGATCGATGGCACAGGACCAGGGCCCCAGGGGCCCCGGCGACGAGGAGTCCGGAGCCGGCGGCGAAGGGCCCGACTCCCCGGAGCGCTGGGGGAACAACGGCCTGGTCGGCGACGGCCGTTACCGGCTGACCCACCGCCTGGGCCGCGGCGGCATGGCCGAGGTCTTCGCCGCCGAGGACGTCCGCCTCGGGCGGACCGTCGCGGTCAAGCTGCTCCGCTCCGACCTGGCGCAGGACCCCGTCTCCAAGGCCCGCTTCACGCGCGAGGCCCAGTCGGTCGCCGGGCTCAACCACCACGCGGTCGTCGCGGTCTACGACTCGGGCGAGGAGCCCGTCGGCACGAGCCTCGTCCCCTACATCGTGATGGAGCTGGTCGACGGCAAGACGATCAGGGACCTGCTGATCGACGCCGAAGGCCCGCCCGCGACCCAGGCGTTGATCATCGTCTCGGGCGTCCTGGAGGCCCTGGCCTACAGCCACCACCACGGCATCGTGCACCGGGACATCAAGCCCGCGAACGTCATCATCACCGACACCGGCACGGTCAAGGTGATGGACTTCGGCATCGCCCGCGCGCTGCACGGCGCCGCGCAGACCATGACCCAGACCGGCATGGTGATGGGCACCCCGCAGTACCTCTCCCCCGAGCAGGCGCTGGGCAAGCCGATCGACACCAGGTCCGACCTGTACGCCGTGGGCTGCCTGCTGTTCGAGCTGCTGACGCTGCGCCCGCCGTTCATCGGCGAGAGCCCGCTCGCCGTGGTGTACCAGCATGTCCAGGACATGCCGCGGCTGCCGTCCGAGCTGTCGCCGAGCGCGCCGCCCGAGCTCGACGGGCTGGTGATGCGTTCGCTGGCCAAGGACCCGGACGACCGCTTCCAGTCGGCCGAGGAGATGCGCGGGCTCGTCCAGTACGCGCTGCGGATGCTGGAGGAGCACGGCGGCCACACCGCGGGCCTGTGGAACACCGGCTCGGTCACCGGTGGCGCCACGCCGCCCATGGGCACCGCGGGCACGGCGGGCGCGGGCGTCACCGCGGCGACCCGGATGGGCGCGACGGGCCAGTACCCCGCGCCGATGACGCTGGGCGGCCCGGGCGGCGGCGACCCCGACGACGGTTACAGGGCCGAGGGCAGGGGGCGGCGCGGCCGGATGCTGCTCGTGGCCCTGCTCGCGGTGGTCGCCATCGGCACCGGCGTGCTCATCGCCGCGAACCTCGGCGGCGGCGACACGGACGACCAGTCGCCCGGCGGCTCGGAGACGAGCGAGAGCGTGGAGCCGAGCGACGACGCGTCGCGGCCCGAGCCGAGCGAGACCGAGGGCAGCGAGGCGCCGACCGACGAGGACGACGACTGGTCCCCGCCGCACGACGACGACGGCGACCCGACCGAGACGGGCTCGGAGACGCCGTCCGAGAGCGAGTCGGAGGAGCCGAGCTCGCCCGAGGAGCCCACGGAGCCCGAGGAGCCCACCGAGCCGACCGACCCGGAGGAGCCCACCGAGCCCGAGGAGCCCACCGAGCCGACCGACCCGGAGGACCCGGGCGACCCGGGCGGCCCCGGCGGCGACATCGAGGGGCCCGAGGGCGGCATCGACACCACGACGGGGCTGGGTGGCTGACCCGGCGACCGCGCTCTCCCCGCGTACGCTGCACCACCTGCTGCGCCGCTACGGCGTGGGCGAGCCCGTCGCGTGCGCGCGCGTCGCCGAGGGGCTGCTCAACCACGGCTACCGGCTGGCCACCACACGCGGCCACTTCTTCCTCAAGCACCACATCGGCGGCGACCCCGAGACCGTGATACCCCTGGTCGCCCAGCACCGCGCCACCGCCGAGCTCGCGGCGCTCGGCCTGCCCGTCGCGCCGCCGCTCGCCGACCGCGAGGGCCGCACCGTCGCCGTCCACGGCGGGCGCTGCTACGCCCTGCACCCCTGGGTCGAGGGCCGCCACCGTGACGGCCGCCAGCTCAACGGGGGCCAGAGCCGCCGCCTCGGCGCGCTCCTCGGGCGCGTGCACCGGGCGCTCGAGATCGTGATAGCGCGCTCGCCCATGCGGCGCGCGCCCGCGTATGACGCGGCGACGCCCACGCACACCGACGCCGTGATCGACCTGCTGCTCTCCCGCGTCCGCGGCCTGGCGCGGCGCAGCTGCTTCGACGAGCTGGCCGAGCACCGGCTGCTCGAACGCCGCGCGCTGCTGCGGGACCTCGCCCATCTGCGGCCAGGGGCCGAGGAGGTGCCCGCGCGCGGCTGGGTGCACGGCGACTTCCACCCGCTCAACCTGCTTTACCGCGCCGAGGGGCCCGTGGAGCCCGTGGCCATCGTGGACTGGGACCGCCTGGGCGTGCGCCCCCGCGCGGAGGAGACGGTGCGCGCCGCCGTGATCTTCTATCTGCTCCCCGACGGCAGCCTCGAGCTGGCGAAGATCCGGGCGTACGCCCGCGCGTACCGCGAGGCGACGGGCGCGTCCCCCGCCGAACTGGCCGCGGCCGTGCGCCGGGTGTGGTGGGAGCGGCTGAACGACTTCTGGATGCTGCGCTGGCACTACGAACGCGGCGACCTCCGCCCCGACCCGCAGTTCCCCGCCGCGGCCGCCCTGGTGGTGTGGTGGACGCGCAACGCCCGCGCGGTCACGGATGCGTTCTGCGAGTAGCCCCGTCCGGGCGGACTTCGGGGAGCCGGACAGCAGCTCGCGGACCGGGCGCACCTCCCTGGGGGCACCTCCCGGACGACGCGCCGGACAGGCGCTACGCGGAGAAGCGGCGGCGTTCGGCCTGGTGGCGGGCCACGTACGCGGCGGCCTGCGAGCGGCGTTCCATGCCCAGCTTGGCCAGCACGCTCGACACATAGTTCTTGACGGTCTTCTCGGCGAGGTGCAGCCGCTCGCCGATCGCGCGGTTGGTCAGGCCGTCCCCGATGAGGTCGAGGATGCGGCGCTCCTGGTCGGTGAGCTGGGACAGCCGCTCGTCGCCCTCGCCCGGGCCGCCGCGCAGCCTGGCCAGCACGCGCCGCGTGGCGTCGGGGTCGAGCAGCGACCTGCCCGCGGCCACGTCCCGCACGGCGGAGAGGAGCTCGGTGCCGCGGATCGCCTTGAGGACATAGCCGGACGCGCCCGCGACGATCGCGTCGAACAGCGCCTCGTCGTCGGCGTACGACGTCAGCATCAGACACTTGATCGACTCGTCCCGCGCACGGATGTCGCGGCACACCTCGACGCCGTTGCCGTCGGGGAGCCTGACGTCGAGCACGGCGACGTCGGGGCGGGCCGGGGGGATGCGGGCGATGCCGTCCGCCGCGGTCCCGGCCTCGCCGACGACCTCGATGTCCGGCTCCCCGACGAGGAGTTCGCGCACTCCGCGGCGGACGACCTCGTGGTCATCGAGGAGGAATACGGTGATTTTTCCCTCTTCGGACACGGGGTCAGTCTCACACAGGAGCGGCTTCCGCGCGCTGCCGCACTCTTCCCGTGCCCTGGTTGGCCGGGTTAACGTGCAGGTGTTCTCGGGCCCTGCGAGGCTGGGACAAGCACCACGAGGCACGCCGTCCCCAAGTACTTGGATTTCCAGGTAAATCCGCAGGTCAGGGGCGCTTTCACGGCTTGTGGAC
This sequence comes from Streptomyces radicis, assembly GCF_003626575.1. Taxonomy (GTDB): domain Bacteria; phylum Actinomycetota; class Actinomycetes; order Streptomycetales; family Streptomycetaceae; genus Streptomyces; species Streptomyces radicis. Next base: position 317,487 of record NZ_RBDY01000002.1, read on the forward strand.
CCACTGGGTACCGTGCTCTTATGGGGCCGTCGACAGGGACGAGAGCGGGAGCCATGACCGACCGGTCACCTCCGCGGCGCACACACCCCCGTGCGCCGCACGTGACCGGACCGGCCGCACTGGTCACCCGGTGGACCCCGGGGGCCGGACCGACGGAGGAGCACGAGTGACCGTGGAAAGCACCGCCGCGCGCGGGAAGCCACGCCGCGCCGCGGCACAGAGGACGGCCGCGAAGAAGACGGGCACCAAGCAGGCCGCGAAGACGGCCGCGGCCCCCGGGACGGCACAGGCGGGACAGTCGGCGCAGGCGCCCGAGATGGTGCAGCTGCTGACGCCCGAGGGCGAGCGGGTCGAGCACCCGGACTACGCCGTGGAGACCACCCCGGGGCAACTGCGCGATCTCTACCGGGACATGGTCCTCACCCGCCGTTTCGACGCGGAGGCCACGGCGTTGCAGCGCCAGGGCGAGCTCGGCCTGTGGCCCTCGCTGCTCGGCCAGGAGGCCGCGCAGATCGGCTCGGGGCGCGCGCTGCGCGACTCCGACTACGTCTTCCCGACCTACCGCGAGCACGGCGTCGCCTGGTGCCGCGGGGTGGACCCGACGCTGCTGCTCGGGATGTTCCGCGGCGTGAACCACGGCGGCTGGGACCCCAACAGCAACAACTTCCACCTCTACACCATCGTCATCGGCGCCCAGACCCTGCACGCCACGGGCTACGCGATGGGCGTGGCCAAGGACGGCGCGGACACGGCCGTGGTCGCGTACTTCGGCGACGGCGCGTCGAGCCAGGGCGACGTGGCGGAGGCGTTCACGTTCGCCGCCGTGTACAACGCCCCCGTGGTCTTCTTCTGCCAGAACAACCAGTGGGCCATCTCCGAGCCCATCGAGCGCCAGACCCGGGTGCCGCTCTACCAGCGCGCCGCGGGCTACGGCTTCCCCGGTATCCGCGTGGACGGGAACGACGTCCTCGCCGTCCTCGCCGTGACGCGCGCCGCCGCCGAGCACGCCCGCACGGGGCAGGGGCCGACGCTGGTGGAGGCGTTCACCTACCGGATGGGCGCGCACACCACGTCGGACGACCCCACGCGCTACCGCGACAAGGAGGAGCTGGCGGCGTGGGAGGGCAAGGACCCGATATTGCGTCTGCGGCGGCTGCTCGAGCGGGAGAGCGCGGCGGACGAGGCGTTCTTCGCCGACCTCGACGCGGAGAGCGACGCGCTCGCCAAGCGCGTGCGGGAGTCCATCCGCACCATGCCCGACCCTGATGGCATGGCCATGTTCGAGCACACCTACGCCGACGGCCACACGCTGGTGGACGAGGAGCGCGCCCAGTACGCGACCTATCTGGCGTCCTTCGCCGATCACGAGGGGAACTGACATGGCCGCGGAGAAGATGGCGCTCGCCAAGGCGCTGACGTCCTCGCTGCGCACGGCGTTGGACAGCGACCCCAAGGTCCTGGTGATGGGCGAGGACGTGGGCAAGCTCGGGGGGGTCTTCCGGGTCACGGACGGGCTCCAGAAGGACTTCGGCGAGGAGCGCGTGATCGACACGCCGCTGGCCGAGTCGGGCATCATCGGCACGGCGATCGGCCTGGCCCTGCGCGGGTACCGGCCGGTCGCGGAGATCCAGTTCGACGGCTTCGTCTTCCCCGCGTACGACCAGATCGTGACGCAGCTGGCGAAGATGCACGCGCGGTCGCTCGGCACGGTCAAGCTGCCGGTCGTCATCCGCATCCCCTACGGCGGCGGCATCGGCGCGGTCGAGCACCACAGCGAGTCGCCCGAGTCGCTGTTCGCGCATGTCGCGGGCCTGAAGATCGTGACGCCTTCGGACGCGTCGGACGCGTTCTGGATGCTGCGCCAGGCGATCGAGTGCGACGACCCGGTGATCTTCCTCGAGCCCAAGGCCCGTTACTGGGAGAAGGGCGAGGTGGACCCCTCGGGCATCCCGGGGCCGCTGCACGCCGCGCGCGTGGTGCGCGAGGGCCGCGACCTGACGCTCGCCGCGTACGGGCCGAGCGTGAAGACGTGCCTGGCCGCCGCCGCGGCGGCCGAGGAGGACGGGACGTCGCTCGAGGTGCTCGACCTGCGGTCGGTCTCGCCGATCGACTTCGACGCGATCCAGCGGTCGGTGGAGAGGACCCGCCGTCTTGTGGTGGTGCACGAGGCGCCGGTCTTCTTCGGCTCGGGGGCGGAGGTGGCCGCCCGTATCACGGAACGCTGCTTCTACCATCTGGAAGCCCCGGTCCTGCGGGTCGGTGGCTTCCACGCGCCGTATCCGCCGGCGCGCCTGGAGGAGGAGTACCTCCCCGGGCTCGACAGGGTGCTGGACAGTGTCGACCGCGCCTTGGCGTACTGAGTGATGGCAGAGGCTGAGGAGAGCCGTGACGATGACTGCTGAGGCACAGCGCTACCGCGAGTTCAGAATGCCTGACGTGGGCGAGGGGCTCACGGAGGCCGAGATCCTGAAGTGGCTGGTCAAGGCGGGCGACACGGTCTGCGACGGGCAGGTGGTGGTCGAGGTCGAGACCGCCAAGGCCGCGGTCGAGCTGCCCATCCCTTACGACGGCCGGGTGCGCGAGATCCTGTTCGACGAGGGCACGACGGTGGACGTCGGCACGACGATCATCAGGATCGACACGGATCCCTCGGGCGACGGGGGGGACGAGGGCGGCGACGGCGCCGCCGAGGCCTCCGCGGGCGGCGGGCGGGCCGAGGCGGCCGAGCGCAGGGAGCCCGTGCTCGTCGGGTACGGCGTCGCGACGGGCGCGACGCGGCGGCGGCCACGGAAGAACGCCGCCAGCGCCGCCGTTCCCCCGCAGGCCGCCGCCCCGGCACCCGCGCCCGCGCAGGCGCGGCCGCTGGCCAAGCCGCCGGTGCGCAAGCTGGCCAAGGACCTGGGCGTGGACCTGACGACGGTGATCCCCTCGGGGGCGAACGGCGTGGTCACCCGCGACGACGTGCACGCCGCCGCGGCGCCCGCGCCCGCGCCGGTGTCCTTCGACGAGCCCGCCGCGGCGCCCTCCCCCGCGCCCGACGCGTCGCGCGAGCGGCGCGTGCCGATCAAGGGGGTGCGGAAGGCGACCGCGCAGGCGATGGTGGCCAGCGCGTTCACGGCCCCGCACGCGACCGAGTTCGTCACGGTGGACGTGACCCGCACGGTGCGCATGGTCGAGCGGATGCGTGCGGACCCCGACCTGGCGGGCCTGCGGATCAACACCCTGCTGCTGGTCGCCAGGGCGTTCCTGATCGCGATCCGGCGCCACCCCGAGGTGAACGCCTCGTGGGACGAGGAGCGCCAGGAGATCGTCATCAAGGACTATGTGAACCTGGGCATCGCCGCGGCCACCCCGCGCGGCCTGATCGTGCCCAACATCAAGGACGCGGGCGCCAGGACGCTCGCCGAGCTGTCCCGCGCGCTCGGCGATCTCGTGACCACGGCGCGGGAGGGCAGGACGTCCCTGGCCGACATGCGGGACGGCACGGTCACCATCACCAACATCGGGGTCTTCGGCATCGACACGGGAACGCCGATCCTGACCCCCGGCGAGTCCGCGATCCTCGCCCTCGGCGCCGTCAGGGAGCAGCCCTGGGTGCACAAGGGCAGGATCAAGATCCGCCAGGTGACGACGCTCGCCCTGTCGTTCGACCACCGGCTGGTGGACGGCGAGCTCGGCTCGCGCGTGCTGGCGGACGTGGCGGCCGTCCTCGAGCACCCGAAGAGGCTGTTCACCTGGGGCTGAACGGGTGACACGCACGACGGCGGGGACGGGCCAGGTGCCCGTCCCCGCCGTCGGTCGTGAGGCGGAGCGTCACCGAGCGGAGCGTCACCGAGCGGAGCGTCACAGATAGGGCCCCGAGCGCGCCCCGCCGCGGGAGTCGTCCTGGTCTGGGCCCTCGTCGGCGAGCGCGCCAGGCGGCAACGCCCTGCGCATCTGCTCGAGCTGCGCCCGCGCCGCCATCTGCTGCGCGAACAGCGCGGTCTGGATGCCGTGGAAGAGACCCTCGAGCCACCCCACGAGCTGTGCCTGGGCGATCCGCAGCTCCGCGTCCGTCGGCACGGAGTCCTCGGTGAACGGCAGGGAGAGGCGGCCGAGCTCGGCCACGAGCTCGGGGGCGAGGCCCTCCTCCAGCTCCTTGACGGAGCTGGCGTGGATCTCGCGCAGCCGCGCCCTGGACGCCTCGTCGAGCGGCGCGGCCTTGACCTCCTCGAGCAGCTGCTTGATCATGCTGCCGATCCGCATGACCTTCGCCGGTTGCTCCACCATCTCGGTCACGGGCGTCTCGGACTGCTCCTCGTCGCCCTCGCCCTTGCCGCGCCCCCCTGGGCTGCTGAGCGCCATCCCGTCGGGGCCCACGACGAGGATCTGCGCGTTCTCTTGCGGTGGTTCATTCCTCGGCTGAGTCATACCCCCATCATGCAACGCCCCTCACCCCGCCCGCCGCGCGAGGGGGTCGCGGCCCGGGTGCCCAGGGAGGTCCTGCTGGCGGCGGCGACCACGGGCGTGGTGGCGGGGGCAGGGGTGGCCGCGGTCGTGCCGAGGTCCCCCCTCGGGCCGTCGCGCCGTTGAACTGGCCCTATTCAACGGACGCCGGACCGACCGGCTGCTGCCGCAGGCGCGAGGGCTGGGTGCGGTCGGCGGGGCGCGCGTACCACTCGGCGAGCTGGGCGCGGCCCTCGGGCGTGATCGCGTAGAGCTGCCGCTTGGCGTCGCCGCCGCCCTCGGGGACGATCAGGCCGTCCCTCTCGAGACGGCCGAGCGTCGTATAGACCTGTCCAGCGCGGAGCCGCGAGCCGTGGCGTGGCCCGCTCTCGAGGAGGGCGAGAAGCCCGAAGCGGATGGACATACCGAGTATGCGTACCGATATGTCCGCTTCGGGCAACCGACGCCGCGGGGGCGCCGTTCAACTGTTGCGGAGCCTCAGCCCCAACGCCCCGATGCCGAGGCCGAGGCAGGCGAGCCCGGCGCCGAGCGGCAGCACGGGCAGCACCTCGCCTCCGGGGCGGGCGGCGTGGGACTCCGCGTCCCTGCGCTCCCGCCGCTCCTCGACCACGGCGTCCGCGCGCCCGTCATCCGGCTCTCCGTTCGCCACGGCTGCCGGGACGAACAGGGCTATGACAGCCGCCACGGCCAACGCGATTCCCACCCACACCCTCACGGTCCCGACCCTTCGCACACACGCTGCTCCGACGACGTAACCAGCGTCACACATATCCACAAAGGGGGCATCTCGGGCGGGGGGCGTCACGCGCCGGGCGGCCTCAGCGCGTCAGCAGGATCTTGCCGGTGTGCGCGCTCGACTCCAGCGCGCGATGGGCCTCGGCCGCGTCGGCGAGGGGGAGGGTGCGGTCGATGACCGGGCTCAGGCGGGAGTCGGCGAGCAGCGGCCACACGTGCTCGCGCACCGCGGCGACGATCTCCGCCTTGCCCTCGGGCGGGCGCGCCCGCAGGGACGCCGACGTGATCGTGGCGCGCTTCACCAGCAGGGAGCGCAGGTCGAGCTCGGCCTTGACCCCGCCCTGGAAGCCGATGATCACCAGGCGCCCATCGGTGGCCAACGCCCTGATGTTCCTGGCGAGATACTTCGCGCCCATGATGTCGAGCACGACGTCGGCGCCGTCCGCGAGCTCCTCGGCGAAGTCCCGCTCGCGGTAGTTGATCAGCACGTCCGCGCCCAGCTCGGCGCAGCGCTCCAGCTTCTCCGCGCTGCCCGCCGTGACCGCGACCCGCGCCCCGAACGCCTTGGCCAGCTGGATCGCCACCGTGCCGATGCCGCTCGCGCCGCCGTGCACGAGCAGCGTCTCCCCGGCGCGCAGCCCCGCGCCCATGAACACCGTGGACCAGACGGTGCACACCACCTCGGGCAGCGCCGCCGCCGTCACCGTGTCGCAGCCCGCGGGGATCGGCAGCAGCTGGCCCGCGGGCACCGCGACCCGCTCCGCGTAGCCGCCGCCGCTCAGCAGGGCGCACACCTCGTCACCCACCGCCCAGCCGGTCACGCCCTCGCCGAGCGCCGCGATCCGGCCCCCGCACTCGAGCCCCGGATAGGGCGAAGCGCCGGGCGGGGGGCTGTAGTTGCCCTGGCGCTGGAGGACATCGGCTCGGTTCACCCCGGCCGCCGCCACCTCGACCAGCACCTCGCCGGGCCCCGCGACCGGGTCCGGCACCTCCGCCCAGGTCAATGTCTCGGGTCCGCCGGGCTCGGAAATCGTGATCGCACGCATGACCAGCACGGTACGCCTCGGGCCCGGGGGACACGCCTCACAGGTGGATGGGCCGCTGGCACCCCGCGCAGAACGTTCCCCCGGCGCGCCGCTCCAACTCCCGGTGCTCACAGATCCGTTCGGGCGGCAGGCTGCGGCGGCGCTGCTCCTCGCGCACGAGGTGCACCAGCTCGGCGATGCACTGCCCGCACGCGTACAGCTCGCCCGCGACGGACGGCGTCCGCACCGGGCCGATCCACAGCACGCTGACGTTCTCCCTGCGGCACCAGAGCCAACAGCGGCCCGGCACCCAGGGGTTGCCCTCGGGCGCGCTCCTCGGCACCGGCCAGCCGCTGATGCCGGAGAAGACGATGCCTTCCAGGGTCATGTGCACCTCGACACTCACGTCAGCCCTTCGGTCGGCGCGGGGATCAGGGCGCGACCGCCCGCCGCCGCCCGCGCCCATCGCCATGGGACCACGCGCGGGGCCGGGGCAACGCGCCCCCGGGCGGCGCGAACTCAGGGGACCGGCGCGCGAACGCGCCGAGCGGCGGCCGTTTCGGACGTGAGGTCAGGGAAGCGCGGGCACACGGCCCGTTGACCGGGTGTAGGCGACCTTCTCCCCCGCCGCGAGGAAGCCGAGCGCGGCATAGAGCCTGGCCGCCCCACCGTCGGCGGGCTCGAGCCACACCGCATCGGCGCCGCGCCGCAGCGCGCCCGCCGCGAGGTGCGCGGTGACGGCGGCGCCGATGCCGCGGCGGCGCAGCGCGGGCACGACGCCGAGCCCGATCAGCTCGGAGAGCCCCTCGGCGGGCGGCGTGCAGGCGCCTGAACCCGCGGGCACGCCGGGGGTGCCGAAGGCGGCGAGCGCCACCACGCCCCCCTCGGCCAGGGTCCGGCGCAGCGCGGCGATCGCGCCCTCGCCCACCGCCCCGGCCCGCCCGTACGCCTCGTGCTGGATCTCGGCCGCCCAGCGCAGCCCGGCCTCGCCGTCGGGGGTGCCGATCGTCAGCCCCGGCACGGGCGGGGGCGCGCGCAGCGTGTCGGGGGTGCCCACCATGACGGGGGCGCGGCTCTCGGGCGCGAACCCCGCGGCGCGCAGGGCCCGTTCGACGGAGGGGGCGCACGCCGGCAGGAACTCACAGCGCGGAAGCCGGTCGCGCGCCTCGAACGCCTCGATCAGCGCCAGCACATCGGCCGCGGACGGCTCGGCGCCATCGTCGGGAATGGCGTAGTTGGCGTAAGGGCTCGACCAGTCGGGCCTGTGGCGCACGGTGAAGGGACCCACCCGCACAGGGCCTGGCGAGCGGGCGGCGAGGGCGCGGATGTGCCGCTGGACGCGGGCCTCCACGGCGGTGGTCCCTCCTCGGGAAGGGCGAACCGGGGAGCGGCGCCACCCCACCGTGCTGGCAACGGCGGGGCGACGCACGGAAGTCGGCGCGAGCCCGCGGATCGGCGGCTGAGGACCGGCGGCTCGGGCGGAGACGGCTCAGGAGGAGACGGCTCAGGAGGAGACGGCTCAGGAGGAGACGGCTCAGGAGGAGACGGCTCAGGAGGAGACGGCTCAGGAGGAGAAGAACAGCCCCGACAGGCCGCCCCTGCGGTGGTGGCCGTGGTGCCCGTGGTGACCGCCGTGGTGACCGCCATGCGGAGCGCCCCAGGCCGGGCCACCCGCGGGGTAGGGCTGCCCCGCGGGGGGCGGCGGCGGGGCGGCGTGCTGCTGCGGCGCCCACTGGGACTCCAGCTGCGTGATGTGCTCGAGCTCCCCGTAGTCGAGGAAGAGCCCCCGGCAGCCGCTGCACTGCTCTATCTGGACCCCGCTACGGGTGAACGTGTGCATCGGCGCACGGCACTTGGGACACTGCATATCGGCTCCATGGTCGAATCGCGTGGCCTTCTCACCCTACGGCAGCGCCACGATCCGGAGACAGGAGATGAGAAGAGCCTCATCTTCGTCCGAGGGGGAACGTCCCGACTCCGCCGCGCGTACCAGGGCGCGGGCCGCCGCCTGAGCGGTCATCACCCGGGCGGGGCCGTCGAGCAGCGCCCAGGGGTCCGCCCCGCCCCACCCGGGCGCCGCCGCGCGGTACGCGCCGAGCAGCCGGTGCCAGTCGGCGGGCGGGAGCAGCCCGGCGGCGAACCAGGCGGCGGGCCGCGCCAGGTCCCAGGCCGGGTCGCCGAGCCCCAGCTCGTCCACGTCGATGAGGCGCCAACTCCCGCTCCCCGCCGGGTGGCTGACCAGCTGCCCCAGGTGGAAGTCGCCATGGCACAGCACGGCGGCGCCCGGCGCGGGAAAGGGGGGCGGCGGCGCGCACAGGATGCGTTCCACGGCGGAACGCGCTGGCGCGTGCGCCGGGTCGGTCTCGGTGGCGCGCAACCGAGCGAGCGCCTCGGCCGCCCGCGCGGGCCATCCCGCAGGGGGCAGCGGCCCGAGCGGGCCGAGGTCGGTGGCGTGCAGCCGGGCCAGCAGGGTGCCGACCGCCTCCCATGGCACGTCGTCGGGATCGACGGGGGTGCCGTAGGGCCACAGGGTCGCCGCGCGCCCGTCGGCGAGGCGCGCGACGGTGGCGGGGGGCAGCGGCGGCAGCAGGATCCCGGCGAGCGCGGGGTGGGCGGCGGTCGCGACGCGCGCGGCGAGCGCCTCGACGTCCGCCGTCTCCGGGTGGGCCTTGGCGACCGCGTCGCCCACGCGGATCACCGTGCCGGTGGGCCGGTCGGCCAGCACCACGGGCTCGGCGGCGGCGGCCGAGGGCGCGAGCCCGGCGGCGAGCTGGTCAAAGCCGAGCTGGTCGGGGCCGGGCCGGTCGAGGCGCATCGTCGTCAGCGGCGCGGGATGCGCCACGAGCCGGGGCCGCGCTCGCGCTTCTCCTTGTCCGCGAGGACCTTGGCGTCCTCGGGCCTGGCCCGCTGGATGACCACGAGGCGGTCGGTCAGCTCGAGCGTGGCCGCGTCGGGGGCGTCGAACGGCAGCAGCTGGTGACCCCGTATGACGGACACGACCAGGTCATCCGTCTCGCGCGGCGAACGGCCCGCCTCCGCCTTGGTGACGGGCCGCTCGCGCAGGCTCAGGCCCTTGCTGTGCTGGATCAGGTCCTCCATGACCGCGCCCGAGCTCGGGCTGATCACGGACAGGCCGAGCATGCGGCCGACCGCGCTCGCGCTCGTGATGACGGCGTCCGCGCCCGACTGGCGCAGCAGCGGGACGTTCTCCTCCTCGCGCACGGACGCCACGATCCGCACGGTCGTGCTCAACTGCCGCACGGTGAGCGCCACCAGCACGGCCGTGTCGTCGCGCTGGGTGGAGATCACGACCTGCTTGGCGCGGTCGGCGCGGGCCCTGATCAGGACGTCGCTGCGGGTCGCGTCGCCGACGACCCCGGCGTAGCCGTCGACGTTGGCCAGCTCGACGACCTTGGTGCTGGGGTCCACGACGACGATCTGGTCGCGGGCGAGCCCCGCGCTCATCAGCGTCTCGGCCGCCGACCTGCCCTTGGTGCCGAAGCCGACGATGACGGTGTGATCACGCAAGTTCTTCCTCCAGTGGGACAGCCGCCACTGATCGCGGGTGCGCTCGGTCAGCACTTCGAGTGTGGTGCCGACCAGGATGATCAGGAACAGCACGCGGAGCGGCGTGATCAGGAACGTCGTGATCAGGCGCGCGGTGTCCGTGGCCGGGACGACGTCGCCGTAGCCGGTGGTGGAGAGCGAGACGGTGACGTAGTAGAGGGAGTCGATGAACCCGACCTCGCCACCCTGGTTGTCGTGGTACCCGGCGCGGTCGAAGTAGACGAGGACGACGGCGGTGGCGAGCACCGCGAGCGCCATGAGGAGGCGCCGGATCACCTGGGCCAGCGGCCCAGGGGCGTAACGCGGCAGGCTGGCGCCGTGCGACAGGTCGTCGGCCCGGGCTCGTGCGGGGTGGGAGGCGGGAAATCTCATGGGTGCGGAAGGTCGAGGAGGCGGACCCGTTGACGGGCCTCCGCGCCTCCGGGCGGGATGACCGCCAGCGCCGAAGCGGCGGCGATGCCACGCAGCATGGCGGGGCCAGCGTAGCTCAACGGCCTGGCGCCGCCGGGATCCGGAGTCTCCACGGGCACCAGCCTGGTGTCCCTGGGGTGGCCCGTGACGGGCCCGGTGAGCGCGGCGGCCCGCTCGGGCACGGGCGGCCGGTCGGCCAGGGCGCGCAGCAGGGGCTCGGCCAGGGTGAGCAGCCCGGAGACGGCGGCCAGTGGGTTGCCCGGGAGGCCGACGAGGGGAACGCCGCCCGGCAGCTCGGCCAGCAGCATCGGATGCCCTGGGCGCACGGCGACGCCGCTGATCAGCAGCTCGGCGCCCAGCGCCGCGAGGACGCCGCGCAGGTGGTCCATGGGCCCCTTGGCGGTGGACCCCGTGGTGACGATCAGGTCGGCGCGGCTGGTGGCAAGCGCCTCGCGCAGCGCGTCGGCGTCGTCGCCGAGGCGGCGCGTGACCAGCACCTGCGCGCCGAGCGCGGTCAGCCAGGGCCCGGTCATCGGGCCGAGCGCGTCGCGGATGCGGCCGTCGTGCGGGAGCCCGCGGAACAGCAGCTCGTCGCCGAGCACCAGCACCTCGGCGCGCGGGCGTGGGCGGACGGCGAGCTGGTCGTACCCGGCCGCGGCGGCGAGGCCGAGGGCGGCCGGGGTCAACGGGGTGCGCGCGGGCAGCAGCTCGGCCCCGGTGCGGCACTCCTGGCCCCTGGCCCTGACGTCGGCCCCCGGCTGGGGCGTCGCCCCGGTGAGGCGCCCGGCCCGCGCGCTGCCGTGCTCGGCGCGCAGCACGGCGGTGGCGCCATCGGGGATGCGGGCCCCTGTCGCGATGGGCACGGCCTCGCCGTCGGTGAGCGCCCCCGCGGCGGGCGCCCCGGCGAGCGCGCCGGTGGCGCACGTCAGCGTCCAGGGCCCGGGCCCCGCGACGGCCCAGCCGTCCATGGCCGAGGTGTCGAACGCGGGCAGGTCGGTGAGCGCGGTCAGCGGCGCGGCGAGGGTGTGGCCGAGGGCCAGGTCGAGCGGCAGCCTGCGGGGCGGCAGGGGCGCGACGGCCCGGTGCGCGGTGGCGCGGGCGGCCTCCCACGCGGGGTCGGCCTCGGCGCGGGGGGCGGGGCGCGGCGGGGCGAGCCGCGGGTCGTTGGCGAGGGCGAGCGCGTCGTCGAACTCATCGATCATGTGCGCTGCTCTGCCTGCGCCTGCTCCTGGTGGCGCTGCTCCTGCTCCCACACCTCGGCGAGCGCGGAGACCTTGCGGGCCGCCTCGGCGGGCGAGATGCCGTGCAGCGCCGCGGCGTATCCGATGAGGAACGTCGTCAGCGGGGCCGCGGGGCGGGCCACGCCGTGGGCGGCGTCGCGGGCGGTGTCGAGCAGCGCGGCGGTGTCCACGTCGGGGTCGATGCCGAGCTCGGTCTTCACGGCGGCAATCCATTCGTCCAGCACCGTCCCATGGTCCCTGATCCGGGCGCGGGCCGCGGCGATGTCCGCCCAGGTGTCGCAGTCGAGGCTGCCGGGCGCCCTGAGCCGGTGCAGGGTCAGGCCCTGGAGCAGCAGCTTGAGCGGCATCCCGGCGAGGGTGCCGAACTCGGCGTCCAACGCGGAGAGTTCGCGCCGCAGCGGCGCGGCGCGGTAGACGGCGGTGAGCGGCTGGTCGCGGTCCTCGCCGTCGCGGAGCAGCTGGCCCTCGGCCCTGGGGGGAACGGCGAGCAGCCGGTGGACGGTCGCGGGCCCGAGGAACGGCAGATCGGCGGCGAGCACGGCGACGAGCGGCCTGGTGGTGTGGGCGAGCCCGGCGTGCAGGGCGGTGAGCGGGCCGCCGCCCGGCGGGTCCTCGCTCGCCCACAGGACCGTCCGCGCGGTGGGGCGCTCGGGCCCGACGACCACGGTGCGGTCCGCGTCGCGGCAGGCGGCGAGGACACGATCGAGCAACGTGCGGGCCCCGACGCGCACGGCGGGCTTGTCGGCGCCCCCCAACCGTCGCGCCCCACCCCCGGCCAGCACGACGGCGTCGTAGAGTGCCATGCCCACTACGCTACCGTTCCCCCTCGGGGGAGGGAGCGAGGCTCCCCTCCGGGGAGGAACGACGACTGTGGCCCCCCCCGGCACGGAGCCGGGCGCTGCGCGCGCGGCGGACGGACACCAACAGAGCCCGGCGCACCGGGCATTGAGCAACGACGCCCAGCGCCCGAGGACCGCAAGCCCCGGCGAAGCCGGGCGCTGCGCGCGCGGCGGACGGACACCGACGAAACCCAGCGCTACGCGCGCCGCAGGCAGGCACCAACGGAGCCCGGCACACCGGGCATTGAGCCACCCCTACGACGAACGCCCCGGCGCGGAGCGGTCGCCGCGCGCCGCGCGGCAGCGCACACCGCCCAGCCGCCAAGGGCGGCGTCCCCCGAGGCCCCGAGGCCCCGGCGCGGAGCGCCAGCAGCGCGCCAGCGCGCATCGCTCGCCGCAGGCACAACCCACCGCACGGTCACCGTTGCCCCAACCCCCGCACGGAACACCCGCCGCGCGGCAGCGCGGAGCGCCTGGCGCAGGCAACGCCCCACCCGACAGCCACCGTTGACCACAACCGCCCCCCGCGCGGAGCGCGCCCCGCGCGGCAGTGCGAAAGCCCGCCGCAGGCGCACGCCGTCGCGCGCGAGCGCGCACACCCCCGCGCCGCAGGCGCGGGGGCGGCCGGGCTGCTCGCAGAGCATGCCGCTATACGTCCGCCAACAGGCGGACGGGACTCTCGACGATGTCCGCCGCCCGCCGCAGCGCGCCGCCCGCCGTCGCGCCGTCGCACACCCTGTGGTCGAACGTCAGGGTCAGCTGCACCACATGGCGCAGCGCCAACTGCCCGTTGTGCGCCCAGGGTTTCTCCGTGACGCGGCCGATGCCGAGCATCGCGGCCTCGGGGTGGTTCAGGAGGGGGGTGGAGCCGTCGACGCCGAAGACACCGTAGTTGTTCAGGGTGAACGTCGACCCCCTCAGCGCCGCGGGCGGAAGCGTGCCCGCCCGTGCCTCGGCGGTCAGCCGCCCCAGCTCCTCGCCAAGGCGCCGCGTCGTCAGCGCCTGCGCGTCGCGCACGACGGGGACGAGCGTGCCGCGTTCCGTCTGGGCCGCGAAGCCCAGGTGCACCGCCTCGTGCGTGACGATCTCGCGGGTCGCGGCGTCGAAGGACGCGTTGAGCGCGGGGTGTTCGGCGAGGACCGCCACGCTGATCCTGGCGAGCAGCGCGAGCAGCGGCAGGTCCGTGGCGCGGCGCGCGGCCAGGAGTTCGGTGGCGTCGGCGTCGACCCAGCAGGTGACGGCGGGGATCTCCGCGTGCGAGCGGGTCAGCTTGTCGGCCGTCGCGCCCCGCACGCCCCGCAGCGGAACGCGTTCGCCGTCCACGCGTTCGCCGCCCGCGCGTTGAGCACCCACGCGTTGAGCACCCACACGCTCGATGTCGGAGCGGACGATCAGGCCGCCGGGGCCCGAGCCGTCGACGCTCCGCAGGTCGATGCCGCGCTCCCTGGCGAGCCGCCGCACGAGTGGCGACGCGACGCCGTTGGGCGCGGCGGGGGGTCCGGTCCCCGGGCCTCCGCGGCGGGCGCGGGTGGGGGTAGGCGCCGGGGACCGGTGCTCGGGGCCGTATCCGACCAGCACGGGCCCCGCCCCCGACGAGGTGGCGGGCGCCGCCGCGCCGACGCGGATCAGCGGGTCGCCGACCGGGATCTCCGCCCCCGGCTCGCCGAAGCGGGCGGTGACCGTGCCCGCGTAGGGACAGGGGACCTCGACCCGCGCCTTGGCCGTCTCGACCTCCACCACCGGCTGGTCCACGGCGATCTCGTCGCCGACCTCGACCAGCCAGCGGACGATCTCGGCCCCGGTCAGGCCCTCGCCGAGGTCGGGCAGCAGGAACTCCCGTGTCTCGCCGCTCATCCGAGGTCCCACTGGAGGCGGGCGACGGCGTCGAGCACGCGGTCGACGTCCGGGAGGTGGTGGCGTTCGAGCAGCGGTGGCGGGTACGGGATGTCGAAGCCGGTCACGCGCAGCACGGGCGCCGCCAGGTGGTGGAAGCAGCGCTCGGTGACGCGCGCGGCGATCTCCGCGCCTGGCCCCGCGAACCCCGCCGCCTCGTGCACCACCACCGCGCGCCCGGTGCGCCGCACCTCGGCGCACACCGTCTCGTCGTCGAACGGCACGAGCGTCCGCAGGTCGATCACGCCCAGGTCCCAGCCATCGGCGCGCGCCGCCTCGGCCGCCGCGAGGCACACGGGGAGCGAGGGGCCATAGGTGATGAGGGTGGCCGAGTCGCCGCGGCGCCTGATGACGGCGCGGCCGAACGGCGGGACATCGGCGGGCCGTTCGGGCAGGGGCTCCTTGGCCCAGTAGAGGCGCTTGGGCTCGAGGAAGACCACGGGGTCGTCGGACGCGATGGCCCGCCGCAGCAGCCCGTAGGCGTCGGCGACGGTCGCGGGGGTGACGACGTGCAGGCCAGGCGTCGCCATGTAGTACGTCTCGGACGAGTCGCTGTGGTGCTCGACGCCGCCGATGCCGCCGCCGTAGGGGATGCGGACGGTCAGCGGCAGGGGCATGGCGCCGCGCGTGCGGTTGCGCATGCGGGAGACGTGCGAGACGAGCTGCTCGAACGCCGGGTAGGCGAACGCGTCGAACTGCATCTCCACCACGGGCCGCAGCCCGTACATCGCCATGCCGGTCGCGGCGCCGAGGATGCCCGCCTCGGCGAGCGGCGTGTCGGTGCAGCGGTCCTCGCCGAACTCGGCCGCGAGCCCTTCGGTGACGCGGAACACGCCGCCGAGCGCCCCTATGTCCTCGCCCAGCAGGTGAACGGTGGGGTCGTCGGCCATCGCGTCGCGCAGCGCCCGGTTGAGCGCCTTGGCGAGTGACACCTCGGCGGTGCCACTCCGGCCCCGGGTCGCGGTCGTCATGAGAACTCCCGCAGCCGCTCGGCCTGTTCGCGCAGCTGGGACGTCGGCTCCGCGTAGACGTGGGTGAACAGGTCGTCCGGCGTCAGCTCGGGATCGCCCGACAGCGCCTCGCGCAGCGCCGCCGCGGTCCGCTCCGCCGCCTCGTGGGCCTCGGCCGCGCCCGCGTCGTCGAGCAGGCCGTGCGCGCGCAGCTCGCGTTCCATCAGGGTCAACGGGTCGCGCGCCCGCCACGCGGCCACCTCGGCCTCGGTGCGGTAGCGGGTCGCGTCGTCCGCGTTGGTGTGCGCGTCGAGGCGGTAGGTCACGGCCTCGATGAGCGTCGGGCCCTCCCCGGCGCGGGCGCGGGCGAGCGCGCCGGTGAGCGCGTCGTGCACGGCGGGCGCGTCGTTGCCGTCCACGAGCCGCCCCGGCATGCCGTAGCCGACGGCCTTGTGGGCGATGGAGGGGGCGGCGGTCTGCTTGGCGAGCGGGACGGAGATGGCGTAGCCGTTGTTCTGCACCAGGAAGACCACGGGGGCGCGCCACACCGCGGCGAAGTTGAGGGCCTCGTGGAAGTCGCCCTCCGACGTGCCGCCGTCGCCGACCAGCGCGAGCACGGCGAGGTCGTCGCGGCGCAGCCTGGCCGCGTGGGCGAGGCCGACGGCGTGCGGGAGCTGGGTGGCCAGCGGGGTGCACAGCGGGGCGACGCGGTGGACGCGCGGGTCATGGCCCGTGTGCCAGTCGCCGCGCAGCAGCGTCAGCGCGACGGCCGGGTCGAGGCCGCGGACGACGGCGGCGAGGGTGTCGCGGTAGCTGGGGAAGAGCCAGTCGCGTGGGCCGAGCGCGAGGCCTGCGGCCACCTGGCACGCCTCCTGCCCGGTCGACGACGGGTAGACGGCGAGCCTGCCCTGCCGGGTGAGCGCGGTGGCCTGGGTGTTGTAACGCCGCCCACGCACCAGCTCCCGGTACAGCAGCGGCCACAGCTCGGGGTCGGGGCGCCCCGTGCCGAGCACGCGGTAGGGCTCGGGGTCGGGCGGCGGCGGGACGGCGGTGCGGGACAGGGGATGGGCGGGCAGCTCCGACACGGTCACGGCGGGCACCTCCTCGCGGCGAGCTTCGCCTCCCTACCGATTGTTCGGTCGATGACGCAGCTTGGCTACGGCCCCTCATGCGCTGTGGACAACTGGCCCGATGTGGCGTGGTATGGGCGCAGGATGTCCAGAAAGGGGAGGCTTCTCGGCATGCGGGAGGACCAGTTGACTTCGGCGCCGTCGCACCCGGTGCGCCCGCTCGACCCGATCGACGACGCGATCCTGCGGTTGCTGCGGACGGACGGGCGGGCCTCGGTGCGGTCGGTCGCCGACCAGGTGCACATATCGCGGGCGAACGCCTACGCCCGGATCAACCGGCTGATCGACGAGGGGGTCATCCGGGGGTTCTCGGCCCGGGTGGACCACGAGCGGGCGGGGCGTGGCGCGTCGGCGTACATCACGTTGAAGATCGTCCAGGACAGCTGGCGCACCGTGCGGGCCAAGCTGGAGGAGCTGCCCGGCGCGGCGCACATCGCGCTGGTCAGCGGGGACTTCGACGTGCTGCTCCTGGTGCACACCGAGGACAACAGAGCGCTGCGCGAGCTGGTGCTGACGCGGCTCCAGGGCATCCCCGAGGTGCTCTCGACGCGCACGCTGCTGGTCTTCGAGGAGCGTGACCTGCTGCCCGAGCGATGAGTCCGTCCGAGCGATGAGTCCGTCCGAGCGATGAGTCCTGGGCGGGATCGCGGTCCACCCCTCGTGAGCGGCCGCCGGGAGCGGCCGGTGAGCGGCGACACGAGGAGAGACGGCCATGAGGGTCACGTTGACGGAGTTCCTGACGCTCGACGGCGTCGTGCAGAGCCCCGGCATGCCGGACGAGGACACGCGCGGCGGCTTCCGGCACGGCGGCTGGCAGTTCCCTTACGCCGACGAGGACTTCGGGCGCCTTGTGGCGGGGTGGTTCGGGCGGGCCGACGCGTTCCTGCTGGGGCGCTGGACGTATGACATCTTCGCGGGGCACTGGCCGCGGATGACCGACCCCGACGACCCGGTGGCGTCCGCGCTGAACGGCCTGCCGAAGTATGTGGTCACCGGCACGCCGCTCACCACCGGGTGGGAGGGCGCCACCGCGCTGACGGGCGACCTCGCCGACGAGGTCGGCGCGCTGCGGCGGCGCCCTGGGCGCGAGCTCCAGATCTGGGGCAGCGCCACCCTGGCGCGCTCGCTCCTCGGGCTCGGCCTGGTGGACGAGCTGCGGCTGCTGATCCACCCGGTCGTGCTCGGCGAGGGCCTCCGGCTGTTCGACACCCGCGACGGCGGGGTGACCCCGGCGGCGCTGAAGCTCACGGGCACGGCGACGACGGGCTCGGGCGTCGTGCTGCACACCTACGAGCCGCTCGGCACGCCGCGGTACGGCGCGTTCCCGGCGCCGGACTGAGTCGGCCCGGGAGTCCGTTCCCCGGGGGACTCAACGGGGGACTCAATGCGGGAACGGGCAGCCGCCCGTGGCGCGGGCGCGGGCCTCGTCGTCCAGGTAGAAGTTCGGGCGCAGGTCCGCGTCCTCGTAGTAGCGGTGGAACACCGGGGTCAGGCCACCCGAGACGGGCGGAACGATCCAGCTCCAGTCGGTGGGCACCATCCGGCCCTCGCCCTCCTCGCGCGCGAGATGGGTCAGGAAGCGCTCGGACTCGGTGTGGTGGTCGGTGATCTTGACCCCGGCCGCGCGGAAGCTGTGCAGCACGGCGACGTTCAGCTCGACCAGCGCCCGGTCACGCCACAGCAGCGTGTCGTCGTCCGTGTCGAGGCCGAGCACCTCGGCGACCAGCGGCAGCAGGTTGTAGCGGTCGGGGTCGACGAGGTTGCGGGCGCCTATCTCGGTGCCCATGTACCAGCCGTTGAACGGCGCGAGCGGGTAGTCGACGCCGCCGATCGACAGACGCATGTTCGAGATGGCGGGGACGGCGTACCAGCGCAGGCCGAGCCCGCCGAAGCGCGGGTGGTCGGGGTGCTTGAGGGGCACCTCGAGGATGAGGTCGCGCGGCACGTCGTAGAGCTGCGGCTTGTCGCCGTGCACCTCGATGACCAGCGGCAGCACGTCGAACCAGCCGCCCGGCGCCTGCCAGCCGAGGCGGCGCACGGCGTCGGTGAACGCCACCTGCCCCTGGTCGCCCACGAATCCGCCGTCGGCCGCGCGGTACCCGGCGTACTTGACCAGCTGGCCGTTCCACACCCGGGGCGCCTCGCGGTACGGCGTCGGCGGCGCGAACACCGAGATCATGGGGCGGACGCGGCCCTGGTTGGTCGCCTGGCGCAGATGGTCGAGCAGGTGGGTGTGGATCTCGTCGGGGGTCGTCGCGTCGCGGCGGTCGAGGACCCGCAGGCTCTTCCAGTACAGGCGGCCGATGCAGCGGCTCGAGTTGCGCCAGGCCACGCGGGCGCCGAACTCCAGCTCGGCGCGCGTGTGCCGGTAGGTGCCGGTCTGCTCAAGGTGCTCGCGGATCTGCCGCAGCCGCATGGCCAGCGGGATCGGCTGGTCGGGGTGCTCGGAGTGGAAGAGCCGCAGGAAGTCCTCGGCCTCGGTCCAGTCCGGGACCTTCCAGTCGGACACGAGCCGCCTGGCGGGCGTGGGGCGGCGGGGGGCGGGCGCGAGGGGGCCGCGAGGACGATCGGAGTTCATGGGCTTCCCGGGTTCGCGTGCGTCTGGTGTGACTGCTGCGTCACCCCCCGCCGGGGTCAGGGTAGTTGATGCGGCGCAATCGGCGACCGCGCGTGACGGGATCGGCGCGGGGTCATGAACGCCCGGGCGCGCGAAGGCCGTTGAAAGCGGTCGATATGACGGCTTCGACCACCCTCGGGGACACCTGGGGGCCGCCGCGCTGTGGTCGATACCACTCCACGATCGAGTTGATCATGCCGAACAGCAGCCGCGTCTCCAGGCGCGGGTCAACGCCGGGCCGCAGATCGCCCTCCGCCTCGGCCCTCCGCACCAGCTCGGCCACCCGGTGGTCGAACTTCCTGCGGCGCTCCAGGGCCCAGCGCTCGGTCGCGGTGTTCCCGCGGACGCGCAGCAGGAGCGTCACATAGGGCAGGCGTTCCATCAGCACCTCGGTCGTGCGGCGCACGACGTGCTCGAGTCGCTCGACCGAGCGCCCGGCGCGCGCGCCCGGCTCGTCAAGCACCGCGTCGAGGCCGTCGAGCGCCTGGCTGACCGCGCGGCGCAACAGCTCCTCCTTGCCAGGGACATGGTGGTAGATCGACGACTTGGAGATCCCGGCGGCCCTGGCGAGGTGCTCCATCGACGTGCCGTCGTAGCCGCGTTCGATGAACACCCCGACCGCCACCTCGAGCAGCGTCTCGGGGGTGTAAGGGGTGTGGGGTGCGGTGGCGTCGCGGCGAGCGGGCATCGGTCTTCCTGGGCTTCCTTGGCTTCTTCGGCCTGGTCGTGCGGCGGGGGGCGGTGCGTTGCCGCGGCGGCCGCGCCCTTGCCCCGACCGATCGTTCGGTAGCACTATCGTGCCATGGCCTCTTCCTCCCCCGTCACGGCCCACCGCGCCACGCTCGACACCGCCGTCGAGACCCTGCGCAGCCGGGCGTTCTGGACGCCCCACCCCGAGCACCCCAAGGCGTACGAGGGCGACGGCGCCGCGGCGTTCGGGGCGCTGCGCGACGCGCCGTTCGAGCTCGACCTGCCCGGCACGGACGGCTGGGTGGGCGGCGAGGTGTCGCCGTACGGCTTCCCGCTGGGGATCACCTATCCGCACACCGACCCCGACGTGCTGCTGCCCGCCATGCGGGACGCCCTGCCCGCCTGGCGGGACGCGGGGCCCGAGGCGCGCGCGGTGCTGTGCGTGGACATCCTGGCGCGGATCAACGCCCGCAGCCAGGAGTTCGCGCAGGCGGTGATGCACACCACGGGGCAGGCGTACGGGATGGCGTTCCAGGCGGGCGGCCCGCACGCGCAGGACCGGGGGCTCGAAGCGGTCGCGTACGCCTACGAGGAGCAGACGCGCACGCCGGCGCGCGCGGGCTGGGTCAAGCCCCAGGGCAGGCGCCCGGCGCTCGAGCTGGCCAAGGAGTTCGTCCCGGTGCCGCGCGGGATCGCGCTGGTCATCGGGTGCAACACCTTCCCCACCTGGAACGGCTTCCCCGGCCTCTTCGCGTCCCTGGCCACCGGGAACCCCGTGCTGGTCAAGCCCCATCCGCGCGCGGTCCTGCCGCTCGCGCTCGCGGTCCGCGTCGCGCGCGAGACCCTGGCCGAGGCGGGGTTCGACCCCAACCTGGTGACGCTCGCCGTGGAGCGCGAGGACGAGGGCGTCGCACGGACGCTCGCGCTGCGCGACGAGGTCAGGATCATCGACTACACCGGCTCGAGCGCGTTCGGCGAGTGGCTCGAGGCCAACGCCACGCACGCGCAGGTCTTCACCGAGAAGGCCGGGGTCAACACCGTCGTGGTCGACTCGACCGCCGACTACCGGGGCATGCTGGGCAACCTCGCGTTCTCCCTCGCCCTCTACAGCGGCCAGATGTGCACCACCCCGCAGAACGTCCTGATCCCCCGCGGCGGGATCGCGACGGACGGCGGGCACAAGGCGTTCGACGACGTGGTCGCCGACCTGGCCGCCGCGGTGAGCCGACTGCTCGACGACGACAAGCGGGCCGTCGGCCTGCTGGGCGCGCTGGTCAACCCCGGGGTGCGCGAGCGCCTCGCGGCGGCGGACGCCGGGGAGTGGGGCGAGGTCGCGCTGGCCTCGCGCGCGCTGACCCACCCCGACTTCCCCGACGCGACCGTCCGCACCCCGGTGATCGTCAGGCTCGACGGCGGGGACCCAAGGGCCGTGGAGGCGTGCCTGGCCGAGTGCTTCGGCCCGGTGAGCTTCGCCGTCGCGGTGGACTCCACGGACGACGCGCTCGCGCTGCTGCGGCGGACGGTGCGCGAGCGGGGCGCGATGACCGTGCTCGGGCACACGACATCAGCCGCGGTCGAGGCCGCGCTGGTCGAGGCGTGCCTGGACACGTGCGCCGCCCTGTCGCTCAACCTGACGGGCGGCGTCTTCGTCAACCAGACCGCGGCGTTCTCCGACTTCCACGGCACCGGGGGCAACCCCTCGGCCAACTCCGCGCTGGTGGACGGGGCGTTCATCACCCCACGCTTCCGCACGGTGGAGATCAGGCGCCCCGCGTGACGGGGGACCAACCGGCCACGCGCACGGTCCCACACCCCAGACCCCGTCCGGGAGATCCCACCCCGGATTCCGTCACAGGCCGCGGTATCGACACACAGGTGGAGCCGCGCCCTTCCGACCCCGCGTAGGCGCCGGGCCGTGTCCCCGGTCAGTGGTCGAAGGTCAGTGGTCGAATCGCACGGGTCCAGGGGCGCCGGGCGACGCGGGCCGCCAGAAGCGCCATGAGGCGTCCAGGACATCGGCGTTGCGCTGCTCCCACTCGGTGGCCGCGCGGACGGACCCGGGCGGGCACTCCCACGCGCGGCCGCCGTGCAGCGGGCGCAGGCGCAGGCGAGTGCCGACCCGACCGGTGACGCGACCGATCCTGCCGGTTCGTTTGTCGACCACACACGCGCCGTCTGCCCAGGACATCACGGCTCCCTCGCAGTGCTCTCGCCATCCTCGGGTTCCACTGTGCCGGGCGGACGTCTCAGCTCGATACACATATGCACCGCATTGCGCAACGAAAGTCACCCTCCGGGTGGGTGGGCGCGGGTGCGAGACCGGGCGGACGTGGCCGGATCCGCGGGGCGGTCCGCAGGTCTCCGCCGGGGGGAGCGCCGATGCACACCGTCGCCGTACTGGCACTCGAAGGGGTCATCCCCTTCGCCCCGGTGACGCCCGTGGAGGTCTTCGGGCGCTCGGCCGGGCACGCCCACCTCTCCACGCGCACCCTGAATCGCCGTTTTCGGGAGCAAACGGGCACCACGCCGCTGCGGTGGCCGCACCGGGCGCGGGTGCGCAGGGCGCAGCACCTGCTCGAGACCACGGGTCACTCGATCGAGCGCATCGCGACGCAGGTGGGATTCGGCTCCGCGACGTCGTTCCGCGGGTGAGGGCCGGGCGGGAGGCCGTTGAGCCGTGGCGGTCCTGCCACGGCTCAACGGCCTTTCGCCAGCCAGTGGTAGAGGGTCATGGCCACGCTGGTGGCGAGGTTGTAGCTGGAGACGCCGGGGCGCATGGGCAACGCCACCAGCGCGTCGGCGCGTTGTCTCGTCCCGGGGGAGAGCCCCGCGCGTTCGGAGCCGAACGCCAGCAGGGCGCCGTCGTCGACGGTCATGTCGCGCAGGTCGGCGCCCTCGGGGTCGAGGGCCAACAACGGCCCGTGCGACGGGAGTTCGCCGGGTTCGACGTGGTGCACCGCGGTCGCCCAGTGCAGCCCGGCGGCGGCGCGCACCACGGACGGGTGCCAGGGGTCCACCGTGCCCGTGGTGAGCACGCCGCGCGCCCCGGCGCCCGCGGCGACCCGGATGACCGCGCCGATGTTGCCGAGGTGCCGGGGGTTGTCCAGCAGAACGGCGGGCGCCGGTCCGTGCGCGGGCGCGCGGCGCGCGGGGACGGCGAGGGCGGCGACCCCGGTGGGGTGGGGGCGCGCGACGAGCGCGGCGAGCGTCGCGGCGGGGACCGGGGTGAGCAACGCGGCGAGCCGCTCGGCGAGGTCGGGCGCGAGGCGCTCGGCCAGGCCGAGCGCGGCGTCCCGGTCGGCGGCGAGCGCGAGCGGGATGTCGGCGCCGAAGCGCAGGGCGTGCTTGATGGCGTGGAAGCCGTCGAGGAGCACGGTGTCCCCCGCGGCCGACGCCCGCCAGCGCGCGGCGACTTCGGCCGCGCCCCGGTCCTCGCCCACGCGCTCGCTCACGCGCCGGTCACCCCTTGGCCGCCCACGCGGGGGACCGTTGCTCGGCGGGCGCCGGCGCGGGCGGCGCCTCGGGGGGCGCGGGCCTGCGCCGCGTGAGCCGGGCGCGCAGTCCGGTCGCCCTGGCGCCCATCCAGAGCAGGAACGCGGTGGGCAGGAAGACGGCGTCCATCGCGATCATGGCGAGCGAGAAGAACGGCAGGCCCATCAGCAGCGCGATGCCGATGTGTTCGCCCATCATCAGCACCAGCAGGATGTTCTTGGCGCGGCGGTTGAGCAGCGCGAACGGGAACGCCACCTGCACGATGACCGTTCCGTAGCTGAGGGCCATGATCACCATGCCGCTGCTCGACAGCAGCTCGCTGACCTCGGGCCAGACGTTGAAGTAGTCCAGGTTCATCGGGTAGTAGACGGCGGTGCCGTCCTGCCAGCGGCTGCCCTGGATCTTGTACCAGCCCGCGGTGGCGTAGATGACGCACACCTCGGCCATGATCACCAGGAGGGCGGCGTTGTGCACGAGGTTGGCGACGATGTCCGAGACGACGCGCGGCTCGCCCGGCGCGTAGCGGCGGATCAGCCACCAGTAGCCGTGCACGAGCCACATCCCGCCGAGGAAGAGGCTCCAGATCCAGCTGTCGACGCTCCCGGTGACGAGCGCGGCGAGCAGCGCGACGCCGAGGACCGCCCACAGCGCGATGCCGACCCGGTCCTCGGTGGGCTCCAGATCGGGGCGGCGCGCGCGCCGGCGCGCGTCGAGCGACCACACCTGGCCGCAGCGCGTGAGGACCAGGTACATCGACATCAGGTGGATGACGTTGTCGCCGCCGTCGCCCATGAAGATGCTTCGGTTCTGCACGGACAGGACGCCGATCATGAACAGCATCGTGGCGGCGCGCGTCCGCCAGCCGAGCAGCATCGCCACGGCGGCGGCGATGGTGAGGTGGTAGACCAGCTCGAACCACAGCCCCGAGTCCGACCAGAGCAGCAGCGTGAACGCCCCGCTGTTCTCGGCGAACCGCGAGGCCATGTCGAAGCTCCACGCGCTGTCCTGGCCGTACATGAGGTGGCGGTTGGGCCACTCGTGCAGCAGGAAGCCGAGCACGGTGACCGCGAAGCCGATGCGGACGATCGCCGTCTGGTACGGGCCGAGCGCGCGGCGCGTGACATGGCCGAGGCCGCGCGCGAGCGCCGCGTCGAAGGAGCGGCCGAGGCCGCGGAAGGGGGAGGAGGGGGCGGGCGCGGGGGCGCCAGGACTCGCGCCGGGCGCGGGCGCGTTGCCCGTGCGCTGGGAGGGGATGCTCATCGGGCGATTCCTTCCAGGTCGTCCGACGTGACCACCCACCAGTCGATCTCGTCGTAGTACGTCGACGTGTCGATCTCCTCCTCGCGCCATTCGGGCGCGGGGACGCGGGAGACCGCGGAGCGCAGCTGGACGCGGCGCACCGTGTCGAGGTCCATGTCGTGCTCGTCCTGGAGGCGTTGGAGCGCGATGCGGTGCACATACAGCTCGGAGAGCCGCCCGCGCTCGCCGATCGGGCGGCCCTCGTCGTCGTGCGCGCCGTCGTAGAAGTCCCAGCCGCGGCGCAGGAGGTTCTGCGCGGAGTGGCTCGGCAGCAGGTGGTGCCTGATGTTGTCGATGTCGGTGGCGGTGAGGTTGATCCAGTCGGTCGTGCGGAGTGAGCCGTCGGGCTCCGTGACCTGGGCGCGAACGTGCACGGCCTCGTCGCGCTGGAGCGGGTTGGGGGCGAAGAGCTTCCAGTTCTGCTCGAACTCCGGGTAGATATAGCCCCGGATGCGATCGAAGTTCTCCTCGCGGACCGTGTTGGAAGGGGAGACGAAGAGGAAGACCGCGGCCATGTGCCAGGTGAAGAACGCCGCGAGCGCGCCGACGGCCACGGCGATGATCGCGCGGGCGGGCAGCGAGAGCGCGCGCAGGCTGACCGTCTCGGTCACCGTCACCGCGTCGACGGCGTGCGCCGTGAGCGCCCGCTTGCCCTCGGCGCGTTGACCCTCGTCGCGCTCCCCGTCTTCCGGTGCCGTGTCGTGTGGCAGCATGCTCGGCCCGTTCCCCCTGGACTGCTTCCGCTGTGACCCGAGCACCGTACCTGTCCCCCCGCCGCCTTGACACGCCGGTGCCGCAGGACGACCATCGAAGCGACGAACCGAACGATCGGTCGGGAGCCGGTCGGCACGTGATCGGGAGCGGAGGGCGGGACGGTGGAGCCTGGACGCGAGCGTTTCGAGCGGACCATCGCCGCTGACGAGCGGATCGAGCCACGGGACTGGATGCCGGACGCGTACCGCGCCACGCTGGTGCGGCAGATCGCGCAGCACGCGCACTCCGAGATCATCGGCATGCAGCCCGAGGGGAGTTGGATCACCCGGGCGCCCTCACTGCGGCGCAAGGCGATCCTCATCGCCAAGGTGCAGGACGAGGCGGGCCACGGCCTCTATCTCTACGGCGCCGCCGAGACGTTGGGCGTCGACAGGGATGAGCTGCTCGACAAGCTGCACAGCGGGCGCCACAAGTACTCATCCATCTTCAACTACCCGACGCCCACGTGGGCCGATGTGGGCGCGATCGGCTGGTTGGTCGACGGCGCCGCGATCACCAACCAGGTCCCGCTGTGCCGCTGCTCCTACGGCCCCTACGCCCGCGCGATGGTGCGCATCTGCAAAGAGGAGTCGTTCCACCAGCGGCAGGGATACGAGCTGCTGCTGACCCTGAGCAGGGGCACCCCCGAGCAGCACGCGATGGCGCAGGACGCGGTGGACCGCTGGTGGTGGCCTTCGCTCATGATGTTCGGCCCGCCGGACGACGCGTCGCCGCGCAGCGCGCGGTCGATGGCCTGGAAGATCAAGCGGCACTCCAACGACGAGCTGCGCCAGCGCTTCGTCGACATCTGCGTCGACCAGGCCGCCGCCCTCGGCCTCACCCTCCCCGACCCCGACCTGCGGTGGAACGAGGAGCGCGGCCACTGGGACTTCGGCGCGATCGACTGGGACGAGTTCCACGCGGTGCTGCGGGGCGAGGGCCCGTGCAACGAGGAACGGCTCACGCGTCGGCGCCGGGCGCACGACGAGGGCGCGTGGGTGCGCGAGGCCGCGGCGGCCTACGCGGACAAGCGCGCCGGCGTGGGGGCCGCGGCATGAGCGAGGCCGAGCGCGGCTGGCCCCTGTGGGAGGTCTTCGTGCGCCCCCGGCGCGGGCTCGCCCACACGCACGCGGGGAGCCTGCACGCCCCCGACGCGGAGCTGGCGCTGCGCAACGCCAGGGACCTGTTCACCCGGCGCGGCGAAGGCGTCTCGATCTGGGTCGTCCCGGCCGCCGCGGTGTCCGCGTCCTCGCCCGACGAGCGCGACCCGTTCTTCCGCCCTGCCGCCGACAAGCCCTACCGGCACCCCACGTTCTACGAGGTCCCCGAGGGGGTGCGGCACCTGTGAGCGCGCCGGAGCACGCGCCGGGCGGCGCCCCCTGGGCCACGGCCGCCCTCGCGCTCGGCGACGACGCGCTGATCCTGTCCCACCGCCTCGCGGAGTGGGCCGGGAACGCCCCGGTGCTCGAGGAGGAGGTGGCCCTGGCCAACCTCGCCCTCGACCTGCTCGGCCAGGCCCGCGCCCTGCTGTCGCTCGTCGGCGACGAGGACGCGCTGGCGTTCACGCGCGGGCCCGAGGCGTTCACCCATGTCCGGCTGGTCGAGCTGCCGCGCGGCGACTTCGCGCACACGGTCGTCCGCCAGCTGTGCGTCGCCACGTGGCAGGAGCTGCTCTACGAACGGCTGGCCACCGGCGCCTCGCCGCTCGCCCCGATCGCCGCGGCCGCGCTGCCCGAGACGGCCTACCACCGCGACCACGCGGTGACCTGGACGCTGCGCCTCGGCGACGGCACCGCCGAGAGCCACGCCCGCACGCGGGCGGCGGCCGAGGCGCTGTGGCCGTACACCGGCGAGCTGTTCGACCCCGTCGAGGGCCTGGACGAGGTGGACCTGGGCGCGCTGGAACGCAGGTGGCGCGCCCGCGTCTCCGACGTCCTGACCCGGGCGACCGTGCCCGTGCCGGGGGGCGCGCGGCTCCCCGGGTCGGGGCGCGCGGGCGAGCACACGCCCCATCTCGCCGCGCTGCTCGACGAGATGCAGTCCCTGCACCGCGCGCACCCGGCGGCGAGCTGGTGAGCGAGGTGAGTGGCGTGGGCGGGGTGAGTGGCGTGGGCGGGGTGAGTGGCGTGGACGGGGCGTCGCGCGCGCCGTCCCTCGACGAGCTGACCGCCGTGGCGGGGGCGGTGCCCGACCCCGAGCTCCCGGTGGTCACGCTCGCCGACCTGGGCGTGCTGCGCGCGGTGCGGCGGGGCGCGGAAGGCCGGGTCGAGGTGGAGCTCACGCCCACCTATGTCGGATGCCCGGCCGTCGAGGTCATGCGTGAGGACATCCGCGCGGCGCTCGCCGGGCGCGGCGTCGCCGACGCGGTGGTCACCACCGTGCTGTCCCCGCCCTGGTCCACCGACGACATCAGCGCCGATGGCCGCCGCAAGCTCGCCGACGCGGGCATCGCGCCCCCGCGCGCCGGGGCGCGCGGGCCGGTGTTCGTCGAGCTGGGCCGCGCGGCGCCCGCGCCTGAGTCCCGGCCCGTGCCGTGTCCGCGCTGCGGCGCGGACGAGACCACGCTGCTCAGCCGGTTCGCGGGCGCCGCCTGCATGGCGCTGCGCCGCTGCGAGGCGTGCCGCGAGCCGTTCCACCACGTCAAGGAGCGCTGATGGCCCGCTTCCACCGGCTGGCCGTGGCCCGGGTCGCGCCCGCCGCCGAAGACGCGGTGGCCGTGACGCTCGCACTGCCCGACGCGCTGCGGGCCGCGTTCGCGCACGTGCCGGGGCAGCACGTGACCGTGCGGCACGGCGACATCCGCCGCACCTACTCGATCGCGAGCCCGGTCGGCGCGGAGGCGCTCACGGTGGGAGTGCGGCATGTCCCTGGGGGCGCGTTCTCCACGCACGCGACCCGCGCGTTGGCCGCGGGCCACGCCCTCGATGTGCTGCCGCCCGCCGGGCGGTTCACGCTGCGCCCCCGCCCCGGGCACTTCGCCGCGATCACCGGGGGCAGCGGCATCACGCCCGTGCTCTCCATGGCCGCGACGCTGCTCGCCACCGAGCCCGGGGCCCGCTTCACGCTGCTGCGCAGCGACCGCAGCGCGGCGAGCGCGATGTTCCTCGACGAGGTGGCCGACCTGAAGGACCGGCACCCGGGGCGGTTCCAGGCGCTGCACGCGCTCACGCGCGAGGAGCGGCACGCCGGGCTGCCGACCGGGCGGCTCGACGAGGCGCGGCTGAAGGAGCTGCTGCCCGCCCTGCTGAACGTCGCCGACGTCGACGGCTGGTATCTGTGCGGGCCCCTCGGGCTGACCGGCGCGGGGCGCGCGGCGTTGCGCGCCCTCGGCGTGCGCCGGGAGCGGGTGCACACCGAGCTGTTCCACGTGGGCGACGCGCCCCCCGTCGCCGCCGGGGCACCCGCGGCCGCGGGGGACACCGGCGCCACGCTCACCGCGACGCTCGAGGGGCGCCGCGCCTCATGGCCCGTGGTCCCCGGCGAGACGCTGCTGAGCGCGGTGCTGCGCAACCGCCCCGACGCGCCCTGGGCCTGCCGCGGCGGGGTCTGCGGCACGTGCCGCGCGCGGCTGACCGACGGCAGGGTGCGGATGGACCGGAACTACGCCCTCGAGGAGCCCGAGCTGGCCGCGGGATACGTCCTGGCCTGCCAGGCACGCCCGTTGACCGACCGGGTGGACCTGGACTTCGACGCGTGACCCGGACCCCGATGGCGTGATCGCCCTGCGGGTCCCCGGGAGGGGCCCCTAGGCTTGGGCCATGAGCCGCGCGACCGAAGTCTCCATCTTCACCGAGATGACCGAGCTGGCCCACCGCACCGGCGCGGTCAACCTCGGCCAGGGCGTTCCCGAGTTGGACTCCCCGCCCGCGCTGCTCGCCGAGGTCGCCGACGCGGTGCTCGCCGGGCGGAACCAGTACCCGCCCGCCGTCGGCGTCCCGGCGCTGCGCGCGGCGGTCGCGGCGCACGCGCGGGCGCGTTACGGCCTGGAGTACGCCCCCGACGGTGAGGTGCTCGTGACCACGGGGGCGACCGAGGCGCTGGCCTCGGCCTGTCTCGGCCTGACCGGTCCCGGCGACGAGATCGTGACGTTCGACCCGTGCTACGACGCCTACCCCGCGGGGGCGCGCCTGTCGGGCGCGACGCTGGTGACCGTCCCGCTGGCGATCGACGGCGATGGATTCGTGCTGGATTCCGACGCGTTGCGCTCGGCGATGACCGATCGCACGCGCCTTCTTCTGCTGAACTCGCCGCACAATCCGACCGGAAAGGTCTTCACCCCGGACGAGTTGGAGCGGATCGCCGAGCTGTGCGTCGAGCGCGACCTCACGGTGGTGACCGACGAGGTGTACGAGCACCTAGTGTACGACGGCGCGCGGCACGTGCCGATCGCGACGCTGCCCGGGATGCGCGAGCGGACGCTGATGATCTCGTCGGCGGGCAAGACGTTCAACGTGACCGGCTGGAAGGTCGGTTGGGCCTGCGGCCCGGCACACCTGATCGCCGCCGCGAACTCCGTCAAGCAGTGGCTGACCTACACGTCGGGCGCGCCCTACCAGGAGGCGCTGGCCCACGCGCTCGACGCGGTGGAGGACTGGGCGGCCGAGCTGCGGGCCACCCTGACCACCCACAGGGACATGCTGGCCACGGGGCTGCGCGCGGCGGGCCTCAGCCCCTACCGCGCCGACGCCGGGTACTTCCTCCAGGCCGACATCCGCCCCTGGGGCTTCACCGACGGGCTGCGCTTCTGCCGCGAGCTGCCGGGGCGCGCCGGCGTGGTCGCCATCCCGACCTCCGCGTTCCAGCAGGGCGTCGACACCACGCCCTGGCTGGTCCGCTTCTCCTTCTGCAAGCGCGAGGACTCGCTCACCGAGGCGGTCGCGCGCCTCTCCGCGCTCGCCGGGTGAGGGCGTCCGGGGGCGTCCGGGGGGCGAGCGCGCTCAGAGGACGAACGGCTCGCCGTTGTCGCTGGTCAGCGGGCGGCCCGAGGACTGCCACGCCAGGACGCCGCCGTCCACGTTCACGGCGTTCATGCCCTGCTGGGTCAGATACGCGGTGACCTGCGCGGAGCGGCCGCCGACCTTGCACAGGACATAGAGCGGCTGGCCGCCCGCGTGCTCGCTGATCTCGCCGACGCGCTCCACGACCTGGCCGATCGGGATGTGCAGCGCGCCCTCCACATGGCCCGCGGCCCACTCGTCGGGCTCCCTGACGTCGAGGAGCGGAGCGGCGGCGGGGACCCCGTCGGGGGTCACGCTCGGAAGTGAGAAGCTCATGCCCCCGACCCTAACGGGCCGCCGCGCGCCGCCGACCCCCGCCGGCTAACCCGCGAGCAGCCCGGCCAGCTCCGCCTCGCGCTCGGCCACGCGGCGGCGCAGCCCCTCGGCGATCTCGGCGAGCATCCCGTCGGGGTCGTCGCCCGCCATCCGCAGCATCGAGCCGATCGCGCTGTCCTCGAGCGCCTTGGCCGCGTCCGCGAGCAGCTCCTTGCGGCTGGCCAGCCACTCCAGGCGGGCATACAGCTCCTCGCCGCGCCCCACGGCGCTCTCGGGCCCCTGGCCGCCGCGCTCCCACTCGTCGGCCAGGGCGCGCAGGGCGTCGGCGTCGCCGCGGGCGTACGCCTGGTTCACGCGGGAGAGGAACGCGTCGCGCCGGTCGCGCTCCGACGCGTCCACGGCGAGGTCGGGGTGGCACAGGCGGACCAGCTCGCGGTAGACCTTGCGCGCCTCCTCGCCGGGCCGCACCCGGGGTGGCTCCTGGACGGTCTGCCCGGTGAGCATCGCGTACCCCTCGGGGCTGAAGCCCTCGGAGTCGAGCCACCCCTGGAACAGGTCGGAGACCTGCGGCATCGGCGCGATCGCCGCCCGCGCCTCGGCGGCCCTGCGCTCGTCATCGGGGTCGCCGGTGCGGGCGGCGACCGCCTCGGCGATCCGGGCGTCCAGCTCCTCGAGGCGGGCGTAGAGGGGGCCGAGGCGCTGCTCGTGGAGCCGCGAGAAGTTCTCGACCTCGATGCGGAAGGTCTCCACGGCGATCTCGAACTCGATCAAGGCGGTCTCGGCGGCGCGCACCGCCCGTTCGAGCCGCTCCGTCACATCCTGGTCGTCGGCCACCCGGACAGCTTAGGCCCTGCCAGGGCGGGCTCAGCAGCCAAGGAGCGAAGCGGCGGAGCGGCCCGTCCACCGGCTCCTCGCTCCGCGCCCGGTTCCGCCGGGCAGGCCCTCGTCAGGCGTCGGGCTCTGCCGGAGGCTTCCGCGCCGGGGGCGCGTGGAACTCCTCGGGGCACCGGCCAGCCGCGCCGTCCAGGTTGGCCTCGGCCCAGCTCGACAGCGCGGTCAGCGCGGGCCGCAGCTCCTCGCCCGCGCGCGTGAGGCGGTAGGAGACCCGCAGCGGCGGGCCCTCCTGGACATGGCGGCTGACCAGGCCCTCGGCGACCAGCTCGCTCAGCCGGTCGGACAGCATGCGCTCGCTGATGCCGGGAACGGCCCGCTTCAGCTCGGTGAAGTGCCCTGGGCCGCCCATCAGGGCCGCGATCAGCAGGCCCGTCCAGCGCTTGCCGAGCAGCTCGAAGACCCGGGTCACCGCGGCGTCGGGCTCGGTGCACAGGCCGCCGTCACCGTGCTTCCCGGCGGCGCCCAGGAGCGACTTGTCCTGGTTTCCCTGTGCTTCCAGCATGTCTCCACCTTACTGGAACATCCGCCCGAGGAAGCTGGTGCAGAAAAGTAAGTGGGTGTGGTATCAATAGCTACAGACGAAGTTCTAGTCCCTTATTCAATCACCGGAGGACACCCTCATGGCAACGCTTCTGCACATCGACTCCTCGCTGAACGGCGACAACTCGGTCTCCAGGGCCGTCGGCGTCACCTTCCGCGCGGCGTGGGAGCAGCAGCATCCCGACGGCACGGTCATCCACCGCGACCTGGCCACCGACCCCATTCCGCACCTGGATGTCGTCACCAATGGCGCGGGCTTCGCGCCTGAGGGCGACCGCACCCCGGAGCAGCGGGAGGCGTGGGCGCGGCGCGAGAAGCTGATCGAGGAGTTCGAGACGGCCGACGCCGTGCTGATCGGCGCCCCCATGTACAACTGGGCGATCCCCTCGACGCTCAAGGCGTGGCTCGACCATGTGATCCTCGGCGGGCGCACCATGGGCGGGGACACCGTCGCGGGCAAGCCGGTGACCGTGATCGCCAGCCGCGGCGGCTCGTACGCGCCGGGCACGCCCAACGAGGGGCACGACTACATCGAGCCCTACCTGGCCTGGGTGCTGCGCGACCAGCTCAAGACCGACCTGCACTGCATCGTTCCCGAGCTGACGCTGGCCAGGTCCGTGCCCGCGATGAAGGACCTCATCGGCCTCTCGGACGACTCGCGGGACAGGGCCCACGAGGACGCCAAGAACCGGGCGAAGACGCTGGCCACCCAGCTGAGCGCCTGATCAACGGCGGAGTCAGCGCCGGATCACGGCCCGAGCCGAGCGCACGCGCCCGGGACGCGGCATGGTGCCGCGCGCCGGGCGCGCGCCCTGTTCGAGCCACCGGCACACGCCCCGCACCAGCCGCTCCGCGGTGAAGGGCGCACCGGCGACGAAGCGCATCGCGGGGCCGAACGACGGCGCCGTCGGCAGCCCCGCGAAGAACAGCCCGGGCACGCTCGCCCCGAAGCCCGCGCCGAGCGCGGGGGCCCACGTGCCGCGCACGGTCGTGACCCGCTCGCGCAGCGCCGGGTCGAGCAGGGTCAGGCGCCGCAGATCGGGCTCGAACCCGGTGGCGGCGATCACATGACCCGCCTCCACCACCTCGACGCCGCCCGCGCCCGCGCCCTTCGCGAGCTCCATCCGCAGCCCGCCGCCGGGGGCGGGCACGGCGCGCAGCAGGCGTCGGCCGAGCCGGACAGGGACGGCTGACTCGAAGCGCTCCCTGAGCCACCACGCGCCCGCGGGACCGAGCGCGCGCCCGACGACGCGCACGCGGGCCGACTCCGGCAGGTGGCGCACCGCCCAGGGCAGCTCGGACCAGACCCAGCTCGGCCACCCGGTGCCGAGCGCGCTGTGCGGGGCCGTCAGCGACGCCCAGGGCGCGCGCCGGAGCGGGCTCGGGGGCGCGTTCCAACGCAACGCGCCCGCGCGCGCGACCACCGTCGGGCGGGCGCCCGCCTCGGCGAGCAGCGCGGCGGTCTCGAGCGCCGCCTGCCCCGCGCCCACGACCGCCACCTCGGTGTCGAGGAAACGGCTCAGGTCACGGTGGTCGCTGCTGTGGCTGGCCAGCTCGGGCGGCAGGCCGCGCAGCGGCGCGGGACGGCGGGCGAACGGGAGCACGCCCACCGCGAGCGCGACGGCCCGGCAGCACAGCGTCTCCCCGCCCTCGAGCGTCACCACGAAGCCGAGGCCCGCGGGCGCGACGCCGGTGACCGTGCGCTCCTCGACGGGCAGCGGCAGCCGTTCGGCGAACCACAGGCCGTAGTCGGTGAAGGTGTCGAGCGGCAGCGCGCCACCGTGCTCGGCGACCAGGCCACGCCCCGCGCAGAAGGCGGCCAGGGTGTCGCGGCGCGCCGGGTCCGACAGGTTGGACGCGCCGGGCTCGGACTTGAGGAACATGCCCTCGGGCATATGGTCACGCCAGGACGCCATAGGCCGCCCGAACACCCGGGTGTCGAGCCCGGCCGCCGCGGCGTGCGCCGCGATCGAGAGGCCGTAGGGGCCCGCGCCCACCACCGCCAGGTCGTGTACGAAATCGCGCATCACGCCACCGCTCTCTTCTCTCGCCCCCGCTGTGCTGTCCGCAGCCCGCGCCGCAGCGCTCCCCCCGCCATCGCCCGGAACGGCGCCGGGTCGTCCGCCGCGAACCAGGCCCACTCGACGCCCCTGCCGCCCGCGCGCCAGCGCCGCCGCGCGGCGAGTGCGGCGAGCACCCCGTAGTTCTCCGCCACGAACACCCGCCCGGGGCGCGTCGAGCGCGGCCCCGGCACGGCGCGCCCCGTCAGGTCAAGGTGCAGCGCGCGGATCACGTCGAGGCCCGAGCGGTCGGTGAACAGCCGGAACTGCGCGCCCGGCCTGGGGTTGAAGTCGAGCAGGTGGTACGCGCCGGTCGCGGCGTCGAACCGGAAGTCCATGTCGAGCACGCCGCGGTAGCCGAGCCCCTCGGCCACCCGGCGCGCGAGGCGCCCGAGCACCGGGTTGGGGAGCCAGCTGCCCACCGCGGTGAGCCCCGCGGGCACCGGCCAGGACAGCTCCTTGCGCCCGGTGCCGCCGAGCAGGCACGCGCCGTCCGCGCCGAAGCAGCCGTGGAAGAACCAGTCGGCGCCAGGGCGCCCCGGCACCAGGCGCTGGAGCAGCAGCCTGCTGCCCGCGCGGGGCGCGGCCGCGAACAGCCGCCGCGCCTGCGCCTGGCTCGTCACCACGGTGGTGCTGCGCAGGCCCGCGCCGTCCCTCGGCAGCAGCCAGGGGCGGCTCCACTTGGCCACCAGGGGCAGGCCGAGCGCGCGCACCGCGTCGGCCGCCTCCTGCTCGCTCGTCGGAACGGCGGTCGGCGGGTGGGGCACCCCCAACCTGGCGCAGAGCGCGGCCAGTTCGGCCTTGTCGGCGGCGCGCTCGGCCAGCCCTTCGGGGAGCGCGGGCAGCAGGAAGCGACCGGCGAGCCGGTCGGCGAGCGCGGCGGCCGTGATGGCGCCGACGTCGTCCATGGGGATCAACACGGCGGGGCGCCCGATGCGCTCGGCCGCGGCGACGAGGGCGCGTTCCACCTCGGCGGGGGACCAGGGGTCGCCGTCGAAGAGATGCGCCCGGCGCAGATAGCGGGAGCGCGCGAGGGGCGTGCGCGCCGTCTCCACAAAGGCGTGCACTTCGACGCCCGCCCGCCCGAGCGACCGTACGGCGCCCAGCGAGCCATGGTGGAACGGGTTCCGATCGAGCCGCAGCAGCAGCGCGGGCACCCGGGTGTCCAGCGATGACATGGAACGATCTTCAACGGCGAGGCGCGCGGTCCCCCGGAACGGCGAGCGCGGTCCTCGATCGGCCCAGCGGAAAGCGTTCGCCCAGCTCATTCAGATGATCGTGTGCTTAATCTCGGATCACGGTGCCCACGGAGGGCACCGGCGAGAGGAGAGCCCGATGCCGTTCGGACTCGGCACGGCCGCGGCCGGCCTGCTGCTCGCGGCCTCGGTCTCCACGGCCGCCACGCTCGCCCCCGACCCG
This sequence comes from Streptomyces radicis, assembly GCF_003626575.1. Lineage (GTDB taxonomy): Bacteria > Actinomycetota > Actinomycetes > Streptomycetales > Streptomycetaceae > Streptomyces > Streptomyces radicis. The sequence goes on from NZ_RBDY01000002.1 coordinate 352,761, forward strand.
GCGCCGCCCTCGGCCCCGAGCGTCGTCCCGGCGTTCGGCGCGTTCCTCGGCTCGGGCCCCGAGGGCGTGCACCGCGCCACCGGGCTCACGCACTGGCTCGGCGGCGCCGAGCCGACCGTCGGCCACACCTATCTCCCCGGCGACCTGTGGTCCAACATCCGCGGCGGGCCCGGCTTCCTCGGCCCGTGGGCCGAGTGGCGCCGGGCCGACGCCGACCGGCTGTTCGTCCTCAACGTCCCCATGCTGGAGCGCAACGAGGCCGGGCTGAGCGACCGCGAGGTCGCCCGCCAGCTGGCCAGGGGCGCGGAAGGGCAGTTCGACCACCACTTCCGCGCCCTGGCCGAGAACCTGGTGGGGCACGGGCTCGCCGACACGATCCTGGTGCTCGGCTGGGAGATGAACGGCACCACCTACAGCCACCGCTGCGCCCCCGACCCGGACGCGTGGAAGGCGTACTGGCGGCGGATCGTGGAGACGATGCGCGACGTGGAGGGGCAGCGCCTCCGGTTCGACTTCGCGCCGAGCCGCGGCAGGGACGCGATCGGCTGGGACCGCTGCTACCCCGGCGACGACGTGGTCGACATCGTCGGCATGGACTCCTACGACCAGCCCCCGGGCCACGACTTCGAGGACCATGTCACCCAGCCGTACGGCCTGGCCTTCCACGCGGAGTTCGCGGCGGCGCACGGCAAGCCGATGTCGTTCCCCGAGTGGGGGCTCTTCCGCAACGGCGACAACCCCGCCTACATGCGCCGCATGCTGGCGTGGATCGAGGAGCACCAGCCGCTCTACCACACGATCAGCGACTACTGCCCGCACGGCGTGTGGCACTGCGGCGCGAACCCCGGCGCGTCCGCCGTCTTCCGCGCCGCCCTGGCCGGGAACGCGCCGGCCGGGAACCGATGAGTTGACCCGCCGGGCGCGGTCAGCACCGGTATGACGAACTCACCCGCACCGCTCCCCGACCTGGGCCCGGCCACCCGCGCCGTCGCCGCGCTGCTCGAAGGCGTGGACGACTCCCGTTTCGCCGACCCCACGCCCTGCGAGGACTACCGCGTCGCCGACCTGCTGCACCACCTGATGGGCCTGACGCTCGCCTTCCGCGACGCCGCCCGCAAGGACCTCGGGCCGCTGACCGCCACCGACCCCGCGTCCCCCGACGCCCCCGTGCCTTCCCTCGGCCCCGACTGGCGCGAGCGGCTGCGCGCCCAGCTGACCGAGCTGGCCGAGGCGTGGCGCGACCCGGGCGCGTGGGAGGGCGAGACCCAGGCGGGCGGCATCACGCTGCCAGGGGCGATCGCCGGACAGGTCGCGTTGAACGAAGTCCTGCTGCACGGCTGGGACTTGGCGAGAGCCACGGGGCAGCCCTACGCGGCCGACGAGGCGAGCGCCGAGGTGTCGATCGCGCTGCTCGCCGCCGACGCGGACGACGCCGCCCGCGAGGGCACGGGATTCGGCCGCGTCGTGCCGGTCCCCGACGGCGCCTCGCCCCTCGACCGCGCGGTGGGCCTCAGCGGCCGCCACCCCGGCTGGGCCCCGCCGCGCCGGGCGGATGCTTAGCACCCCGGGCGAACGGCGGGGCCCGCGTCGCACCGGGTCAGTCGGCGAGCGGCAGATAGACGCGGTTCCCCGCCTCCGCGAACTCACGGGACTTCGCCAGCATCCCGGCCTCGATCTCCGCGTCCCCCAACGCCTCGGCCCCCTCGGGCCCATAGGTGTCCATGACCGTCCGACTGATCTTCATCGAGCAGAACTTCGGGCCGCACATCGAGCAGAAGTGGGCCGTCTTCGCGGGCTCGGCCGGGAGCGTCTCGTCGTGGAACGCGCGGGCCGTGTCCGGGTCGAGGGCCAGGTTGAACTGGTCCTCCCACCGGAACGCGAAGCGCGCGTCCGACAGCGCGTCGTCCCACACCTGTGCGCCCGGGTGGCCCTTGGCGAGGTCGGCCGCGTGGGCGGCGATCTTGTAGGTGATCACACCCGTCTTGACGTCGTCGCGGTCGGGCAGGCCCAGGTGCTCCTTGGGCGTGACGTAGCACAGCATCGCCGTGCCCCACCACGCGATCATCGCCGCGCCGATGCCCGACGTGATGTGGTCGTACCCGGGCGCGACATCGGTGGTCAGCGGGCCGAGCGTGTAGAACGGGGCCTCATCGCACAGCTCCTGCTGAAGGTCCACGTTCTCCTTGATCTTGTGCATCGGGACATGCCCGGGGCCCTCGACCATCGTCTGCACATCGTGCGCCTTGGCCGTGCGGGTCAGCTCGGCGAGCGTGCGCAACTCCGCGAACTGCGCCGCGTCGTTGGCGTCCGCGATCGACCCGGGGCGCAGCCCGTCGCCAAGGGAGAACGTGATGTCGTACGCGCGGAAGATCTCGCAGAGCTCCTCGAAGCGCGTGTACAGGAAGCTCTCCCGGTGGTGCGCCAGGCACCAGGCCGCCATGATCGAGCCGCCGCGCGAGACGATGCCCGTCTTGCGGCGCGCGGTCAGCGGGATGTAGCGCAGGAGCACGCCGGCGTGCACGGTCATGTAGTCCACGCCCTGCTCGGCCTGTTCGATCACCGTGTCGCGGTAGATCTCCCAGCTCAGCTCCTCCGCCCTGCCGCCGGTCTTCTCCAGCGCCTGGTAGATCGGCACGGTGCCCACCGGGACCGGGGAGTTGCGCAGCACCCACTCGCGCGTCGTGTGGATGTCGCGCCCGGTGGAGAGGTCCATGATCGTGTCGGCGCCCCAGCGCGTGGCCCATGTCATCTTCTCCACCTCCTCGTCGATGGACGAGGTGACGGCGGAATTGCCGATGTTGGCGTTCACCTTGACCAGGAAGTGCTTGCCGATGACCATCGGCTCGGACTCGGGGTGGTGGACGTTGGCGGGCAGAACGGCGCGGCCCGCGGCGATCTCGTCGCGCACGAAGGCGGGGTCGACGTTCTCCCTGAGCGCGGCGAACTCCATCTCGGGGGTGACCACCCCGCGCCTGGCGTACGCCAGTTGTGTGACCGCGGGCGTCCCGTCGCGGCGGCGCTCCGCGATCCACCCGCTCCGCAGCGGCGGCAGGCCGCGCGTGACATCCGTGGTGACCCCGGGGTCGGTGTACGGGCCCGAGGTGTCGTAGAGCGTCACCGCGCTCCCGTCGGTGAGGTGGACCCGCCGCACGGGGACGCGCAGATCGGGGCGGGATCCGGTGACATATGCCTTGTGTGAGCCGATGACCGGCATGCGTGTGCTGTCGTGCGTGGTCATGTGACCTACTCCCTACGCCGGCATTACCCGGTAACAGGTTCGGCGGTCGGCGCAGCCCCAGCGCCCTCTCAGCCCCGTGCTCGGAGCTCCCGCGATGTGCAAACTCGCCCTTCCACGCTAACGGCACACCGGGCGGGCTGAACAGAGGGCCGTGATTCTTACGCGATGATCGGAGCGTGACGGCACCCGAACACCACGCCCCGCCGGACGGTCCGCCCCCGCCACGCGCCCCGGCGCACGAGCCCGCGCACGGCCATGCGCACGGCCCCGTCGCTCCCGTCTCGGGACAGCTGCGGCGGCTGATCGCCGCGGTGCTGATCCCGTTCGCGGTCGCCATGGTGGCGGGCGTCGCGCTGCTGTGGCCCGACGGTGCGCCCGAGGGGCACGAGCACACCGGGGTGGGCTTCGACCAGCAGTTGGAGGAGGCCAGGGTGACGGGCGTCACCGAGGTCGCGTGCGACGAGGTCGGCGTCGTGGTGCCCGAGGGGCTGGGCGGGACGTGCGAGCAGGCGACGGTCGAGGTGACGTCGGGGCCCGACGCGGGGCGGACGTTCACCGAGCTGGTGCCGCCCGACGCGACGCGGCGCTACGAGACGGGCCAGGACGTGGTCGTCGCCCACGCGCCGGACGCCCCCACGGAGTTGCAGTACCGCGTCACGGATGTGAAACGCACCGTGCCGATGCTCGTGCTGGCCGCGGTGTTCGCGCTGGCCGTGGTCGCGGTGGGGCGGCTGCGGGGGCTGCTCGCGCTCGCGGGCCTCGGGGTGAGCTTCGCGGTGCTGACGCTGTTCATCCTGCCCGCGATCCTGCGCGGCTCGAATCCCTTGATCGTGGCGGTGATCGGGGGCAGCGTGATCATGCTGGTGACGCTGTACCTGTGCCACGGGATCAACGCCCGCACCTCGGTCGCCGTCCTCGGCACGCTGGTGTCGCTGCTGCTGATCGGGCTGTTGGGCTCGGCGTTCATGGGCTGGGCGCACCTGACGGGGAACACCGACGAGCAGACGGGCCTCGTGCACAGCCTCTATCCGGGGATCGAGATCAAGGGGCTGCTGCTCGCCGGGATCCTGATCGGCTCGCTCGGCGTGCTCGACGACGTGACCGTGACGCAGACATCGGCGGTGTGGGAGCTGAAGCTGGCGGAGCCGGGCGCGAGTTGGCTCAAGCTCTACCGGGCGGGGATGCGGATCGGCAGGGACCACATCGCGTCGGTGGTGAACACGCTGGTGCTCGCGTACGCGGGGGCGGCGCTGCCTTTGCTGCTGTTGTTCACCATCGCACAGAGCGGGGTGGAAACCGTGGCGTTCAGCGAGCTGGTGGCCGAGGAGATCGTCAGGACGCTGGTGGGCTCGATCGGCCTGGTGGCCTCGGTGCCGGTGACGACGGTGCTGGCCGCGCTCGTGGTGAGCGCCGACCGGGGACAGCGGGAACGGGTGGGGCGGGAGGCGACGGCCCAGGTGGCGGCGGCCGGGGCGGGGCGGGCCGCTACCAACCGCCACCGGAGGAGGAGGAAGAGGTGAACTTCCGCACCACGAAGATCAGGATCGCGACCAGGGCCGCGAACAGCAGCACGCGGAAGAGCATCCCGATGAGCCAGGTGATCACGCCGATCAGCAGGGTGCCGAAGACCGCGAGCGCGATGGTGGGGATGGCGATCCACCGCACCCACCACGGCAGTGTCATAAAGGCTTCCTTCATTGCCACGGCTCCTGTTCCACACGTACCCGACACCTTGAGCTTAAGCGCGCGGGAGCCCCGCCGGGAGCCCCACCGGCCCCCGTCGGCCCCTGACCGTTCCCTGACACGACCCTGAGAAGCGGCCCCCTCGACCCTCGGGCCGGCGCCCGGATCAGCCCTCGGGCGGCGAGAAGACCACCATCACCCGCAGGTCCTCGGTGATGTGGTGGAAGCGGGCCGGGGTCCCGGCCGGGACATAGACCACGCTGCCGCGCGCCACCATGGTCGTCTCCTCGCCCACGGTCATCGACGCCCGGCCGCTGACCACGAAGTTGAGCACGTCCTGGCGCTGCGGGCGCTGGGTGTCCTGCGCCCCGGCGTCGAGCGCGTAGAGGCCGACGGACAGGTTGCGTTCGCGAAGAAAGCGCAGGTACGCGCCATTGTGGGCGAGCCTTTCCGCCTCCAGGCGATCCAGCCGGAACTCCTTCATCGGCTCATCCCCCTTGCGCCACCGGTGCCATCTGAAACGATCTCCTGTATGACAAGCATCCTGATCCGGTTCGTCGCCAACGCGGTGGCCCTCGGCGTCGCCGTATGGCTGCTGGGCGACATCTCCCTCGGCGAGGAAGACGCCAGCACGGCAAGCAAGACGGGCACGCTGCTCTTCGTCGCGCTGATCTTCGGGCTGGTGAACCTCATCGTCAAGCCCATCGTGAAGTTCTTCTCCATGCCCCTGCTGATCCTGACCCTGGGCCTGTTCACGCTGGTGATCAACGCCCTGATGCTCCTGCTCACCGACTGGATCGTGGGGGACTCCTTCGAGGTCGACGGCTTCGGCGCCGCCGTGCTTGGCGGTCTGATCATCTCGATCGTCTCGTGGGCGGTCAACATGGTCCTGGACCGCGACGACGACGACTGATGACGAACGATTGGTGACCGATGACGACTGAGCCCCGCCCAGGCACCTACCGCGTGTGCTTCGTGTGCAGCGGGAACATCTGCCGCTCGCCCATGGCCGAGGTCGTCCTGCGGGCGCGGCTCGACGAGCGCGGCCTGGGCGGGCGGGTCGCCGTGGACAGCGCGGGCACGGGCGACTGGCACGCGGGCGACCCCGCGGACGCGCGCGCGTGGGCGGCGTTGGACGAGGCCGGTTACGCCGTGGGTCCCGACGACCACGCGGCGCGCTGCTTCGACCCCGGCTGGTTCGGGCGCTACGACCTGGTCGTGGCGCTCGACCGCGGCCACGAACGCGCCCTGCGGCGGCTCGCCCCGACCGCGGCCGACGCGGCGAAGGTCAGGCTGCTGCTGGCCGGGCCCGCGCACGCGGGCGCCCCCGACGTGCCCGACCCGTACTACGGCGACGACGCGGGCTTCGCGGCCTGCCTCGCGATCATCGAGGGCGGCATGCCGGACGTGCTCGAGGCGATCGACCGGGGGCTGGCGGGGCGGGTGGGTCCGACGTGAACGCGAACGGTCTCGCCCGCCGCGTCGCCGCCCTGACCGGCGCGGGCTCAGGGGCCGCGCACCCGGTCGGCGGCGGCGAGATCTGCGCGGCCTACCGGGTCGAACTGGACGACGGCAGAACGGTGTTCGCCAAGACGCTGGCCGACGCCGCGCCCGACTTCTTCGCCGCCGAGGCCGCCGGGCTCGACCTGCTGCGCACCACGGGCGCGGTGGCGATCCCCGGCGTGCTCGCGGCCGTTCCCGACCTGCTGGTGCTGGAGTGGGTGACGGCCGAGGAGCCGACGCCGGCGCGCGCCGAGCGCCTGGGGCGCGAGCTGGCCGCGCTGCACGCCACGCCCGCGCCGCACTACGGAACGCGCGGGCCGCTGTATCTGGGACCCGTGCCCCTCGAGACCCCGGTGCCTCCGGTCGCCGACCCTGGTGGCTGGCCCGCGTTCCACGCGGAGTTCAGGCTGCTGCCGCTGCTGCGTCTCGCCAGGGACAGCGGCGGGATCGCGCCGGGGGACGCGGCGGTGGTGGAACGCCTCTGCGCCGCGATCGACGAGGTGGCGGGCGAGGCCCAGCCGCCCGCGGTGATCCATGGCGACCTGTGGGCCGGGAACGTCCTGTGGGGCGAGACCCTTTCGCACCTGATCGACCCGGCCGCGCAGGGCGGGCACCCGGAGCAGGACCTGGCGTTCCTCGAGCTGTCCCGCTGCCCGCACATCGACCGGCTGCTCGCGGCCTACGAGGAGATCCGCCCCCTGCCGGGCCGCGCGGGCCGCGCGCCGCTGCACAGCCTGCACCACATCCTCATCCACGCCGCGCTGTTCGGCGGCTCCTACGGCCCGCAGAGCGCGGCGGCGGCCCGGGCGGCGCTGGCCGCCGCGGGGACCTCCTGAGCCGCGCCCTACCCTGGGGGCGTGGAAAGGGGCGCACGCGCATGATCGGGCACAACGGGGCGGAAATCGACGGGGTCGGTGGCCTCGGCGGACTCGACGGGGTCGGCGAGGGGACGCGGGCCGTGCGGGCCGGGCTGCCCGACGCCGAGCCGTACAGGCCGCCGATGCCGGGCCCCGTGCTCGCCGCGCACTACCACCTGCCGGGCGACCCGGCCGCCGCCCCCTACGGCTACGGCCGCGAGGCCAATCCCACCTGGACCCTGCTCGAACGGGCCGTCGCCGATCTCGAGTCGCCCACCGCGCCCGCCCACGCGACCGTCTTCCCCTCGGGGATCGCGGCGACCGCGGCCGTGCTGTTCGCCCTGCTCCGCCCAGGCGACACCGCCGTGCTCCCGTCCGACGGCTACCAGTTGCTGCCGCGGGTCCGCGCGCGCCTCGAGGCGTTCGGCGTGACCTTCCGCACCGCGCCCACCGGCGGCGACGCCCAACTCGCCGCGCTGGACGGCGGGGTGCGGCTGCTCTGGCTGGAGACCCCGTCCAACCCCGGGCTCGACGTGTGCGACATCCGCCGCCTCTGCGCCGCAGCGCACGCCGGGGGCGCGCTCGTCGCCGTGGACAACACCCTCGCAACCCCCCTCGGCCAGCGCCCCCTCGACCTGGGCGCCGACCTGTCCGTGGCCAGCGGCACCAAGGCGTTCAACGGCCACGGCGACGTCCTCCTCGGCTATGTCGCGACGCGCGACGACCGCCTGGCCGACGAGATCCGCGCGTGGCGCACCACCACGGGCGCCATCCTCGGCCCCATGGAGGCGTGGCTCGCGCACCGCGGCCTGGCCACGCTGCACCTGCGCACCGACCGGCAGCAGGCCAACGCGCTCGCCGTCGCCGCCGCCCTGCGCGAGCGGCCCGAGGTGACCGGGCTGCGCTACCCGGGCCTGCCCGACGACCCCGCGCACGCCACCGCGGCGGCGCAGATGCGGCGTTACGGCTGTGTGGTGTCGTTCACGCTGCCCGACCGGGAGCGCGCCGAGCGCTTCCTCGCCGCGCTCTCGCTCGTGGGCGACGCCACGAGCTTCGGCGGCGTCCGCTCCACGGCGGAGCGGCGCGCGCGGTGGGGCGGGGACCCGGTGGCGGAGGGGTTCATCAGGCTCTCGGTCGGCGTGGAGGACGCCGATGACCTGATCGCCGACCTGTGTGCCGCCCTCGACACGGCGAGTGAAGCGCGCCCGTGAGGTTTCACGGGGCGGCCCCCGGGCCACAAGTCTCTCCATGGCCCACGCACAACCGGTGGTCAAGCGCACGGCCCGCGCCATCCTGCTCGACGGGTACGACCTGATCGTCATCAAGCGCACCAAGCCGGGCCGCCCGCCGTACTGGATCACCCCGGGCGGCGGCGTCGAGCCCGAGGACGCCACCGTGCTCGACGCCCTGCACCGCGAGGTGTCCGAGGAGCTCGGCGCGGAGATCACCGATGTGGTGCCCGCGTTCGTGGACACCGTGCCGCACGTCCCCGAGCCGGGCGACGGCTGTCCCCCCGGGCTCAAGGTGCAGCACTTCTTCGTGTGCCGCCTGCTGTCGATGGACCCGTCGCTGCGGCACGGGCCCGAGGTGGAAGCGCCGTGCGGCACCTACGAGATCGTGCGGCTGCCGTTCACGCCCGAGGGCCTCGACTCCGTCGACCTGGTGCCGCTCTCGCTGCGCTCCTACCTCACGCGGAACATCCCCGGCATCCACACGCTGCTGGCGCGCGACCTGGTCTGAACGCGCCGCGAGGCGTGAACGCGCCGCCCGGCGTGCGCCCCGCGCTCAGCCGAACCAGCCGCCCGCGCGCCCCCCGCCGCCCGGCGTCGTGCGCTGGGCGCGCTCCAGGGCGCGGCGCGCCTCCTCGCGCCACGCCTCCGCGTCCGGCGGGGGCGGCGGCTCGACCGCGGGCGCCCCCGCCGGGGGGAGCGCGCGCGCCGGCGCGGAACGCCCGTTGAGCTCCCGCGTGCGCCGCACCTGCGCGTCCCTGGCCGCGCCGAAGAAGTCGCCGCCCTTGCGCTTGTAGTCGTCGGTCCCCCAGTCGCGCGCGGTGCGCCGTGCCGCCTTGACCAGCTGCGGGATGTGCTTGGCGCAGTGGATGTACGCCTCGACCACGTCGATGCGCACCCACAGCTCGGCCCGCCGCCCCGGCACCGTCTCCCGCGGCAGCTCGGGGTGGATCGCGCGCAGCTCGGCGTCGGGGACGACGCGGGCGCGGCCGTTGATGTGCAGGCCGATCCTCGCCCGGTCGAAGTCCATCAGCAGCAGGCCCGCGTGGGGGTTCTCCGAGATGTTGCCGAGGGAGGCGTGCACGCCGTTGCCCCGGTACTCGGGATACGCGAGGGAGCGCGGGTCGAGCACGTGCAGGAAGCCGGGCGGCCCGGCGCGGAAGGAGCTGTCGCACTCGCCGTCGCGGTCGGCCGTGGCCAGGAAGAACATCTCCTGCCTGGCGACGAACTCCCGCATGCGCTCGTTGAGATGGTCGAGCACCTGCTCGTCGTAGAACCGGTCGGCGCGCTGCTCGGTGCCGAGCCTCCGCTGCCACGCGTGCTCGCCGTCGCTGCCCGGGCGGCCCGAGCGGTCCGGCGCGGCCTGCCACTCGGCCTGGGGCGGGGGCGCGAGCGGGGGCGCGGGTGGTATGGCGGGGGCGCTCGGTGCGACCGGCGGGCGCGCGGGAGGCAACGGGGCGACCACGCCCCTGTCCGTCCGCTCGGTCCGCACCGGCAGCGGCGGCCGCTCCGGGCGGACGGGCCTGACCGGCAGCGGGCCGTTCCCTTCACTTCCTGTGCCTGGCATCCCTGTCATGCGTCGCTTCACTTCTCGGTGTCGTGCGTCAGATCGTCGTCGTCGGATGTGCTCGGGGGTACGGCGGGGGCGTGGGCTATTTCGGCGGCACGAGCGTTCCCGTGAAGTCGTGCCGGATCCGGTCGGCCGGGATGCCGCACGACACCAGCGCGTCCACGCTCTTGCGGATCATCTGCGGCGGCCCGGACAGATAGCCGTCGAACTCCTGCCATGGCCCGAACTGCCGGACGGCCTCGGGCAGTCGGCCCGTGAGACCGCGCGTCGCGAAGTGCTCGACGACGGGCCGCACCGCGAGCCACGGGTGGCGGCGCTCCAGGTCGAGGAAGGAGTCCAGGTCGTAGAGGTCGGCGTCGCGGTTGGCGCCGAAGAACACCTCGACGGGGCGGCGCCTGCCGTGCTGCGCCACGTCCTCGACCAGCGCCTTGATGGGCGCGATCCCGGTGCTGCCGCCCACGCAGATCAGGCCCCGGTCGGAGGCGTGGTCCACGGTCATCGAGCCGCCCGGCGGCCCCAGCCTGATGACGTCACCGCGCCGCGCCCTGTGCACGAGCGCCCGCGAAACCCAGCCCGCGGGCACGGCCTTGACATGGAACGACAGCAGCCCGTCGCTGCGCGGGCTCGACGCGAACGAGTAGTGCCGCCACACCCGCGGCCACCAGGGCGTCTCCAGGCTGGCGTACTGCCCGGCCCGGTAGGGGTAGGGGTGCTCGGGCCTGACGGTCACCACGGCGACCTCGCTCGTGCGGCGTTCGTGCCCGACGATCTCCGCGTCCCACCACGCCGGGGCGCGCAGCTCGTCGGCGGCGGCCGCGTCGATCATGGTCTGCGAGATCGCGGTGTACGCCCGCACCCACGCCGCCTCGGCCTCGGGGCCCCACGTGCCCGGGGCGTAACGTTCCAGCGCGTACATCAACGCCTCGCCCACCGCCGGGTAGTGCTCGGACCTGGTGCCGTACTTGCGGTGGCCCCGGCCCAGATGGGCCAGGTAGTCGGTGAGCGTCACCGTGTCGTCGATGTGCTCGGCCGCGGTGAGCAGCGCGCCGAAGAGGCGGTCGCGCTGGGCGTCCATCGCGGGCGGGAACATGTCCCGCAGCCAGGGGTTCTGGACGAACAGCAGCGCGTAGAAATAGGAGGTGACCTCGTCGGCGATCGGCTCGATCTCGGCGAGAGTCCGTCTGATCACGACCGCGTCGGGGGATGGCACCTCAGTCTTCTCCCGGGGGGCGGGTACGCCCCCCGTGGTGGTGGCGCCGTCGTCGGCGGATATCGCGGTCATGACTCTGCCTCGCCTCGATCAACTCCCGGCGATCACACCGGGACCCGGCCACCGAGCCCCCCGCATCCCACTGGCACAACGGTTTCACACCGCTCGGATGCTCGACTGACCCTACCGTTACGCGGCTGAGACACAAGCCCCTTCCGGAAACGTGAAGTTCGCGCGGTTCTTCCCGCTTTCTCGGATGTCTTCCGCCCATATCGCCATGCGCACCGCAACATCGGCAGACATCCCGCGGATCGGCGCGCTCCTCGCCGACGACGCGCACGGCGCCTCCCGCCCGCCGCCGCCCGCTCAGCGCCAGCCCTCGGGGTCGGCCCCGCCGGGCACCGGTGCCTCCGGGTCGTACGGCCGCCGTGTGAAGACGAAGGTGCCCAGGTCGAGATGGGTCACCGTGCCGTCGTCGCGGCGGCCCACCCGCAGCGTCTCACCCGCGTAGTACCCGTCGAGCCCGGTCCATGTCCCGTCCGCCTCGGGCCTGAAGCGCGACCCGCGCCCGGCGTTCCCCACGGGCCGCAGCGACAGATACCCGTCCTCGTGCAGCCGCAGCACGTCGTCCGACGTCCCCCAGTACCAGTGCCCGGTCAACGCCACAAGATCCGGGTCCGCCTCGGCCAGCGGGCGCCACGCGGGCGGCTCCGACGGCTCGTGCTCGGCGAGCAGGGCGAGCAGGTCCCACGCGAGCGGCCCGGTCCCCGAGGTGGCGTTGGCCAGCGTGACGGCGGCCATCCCCTCGTCCGGGCTCGCCCACAGCCCGGCGACGAAGCCCGGCATCGAGCCGCCGTGCCCGACGAGCAGCCGCCCCTCGTGCCGCACCAGCTGCGTTCCCAGGCCGTACGCCGTCTCCCACGACGCGGCCTCGGGGCCCGAGGCGGCCCGCCGCATCTCGGCGAGGCTCTCCGCGCCGAGAACCCGGTCGTCCCCCGCGAGCAGGAACGCCGCGAACGCGCACAGGTCGTCCACCGTGGACCACAGCTGCCCGGCCGGGGCCATCCGCCCGGTGTCCACCATGGGCTCGGGCTGCCGCACATCCGCGAACGGATGCACCGCCCAGCCGCGCGCGTACGGCTCGACCGGCAGCGCGGTCGTCCGCGTCATCCCCAGCGGGCCGAGCACCTCCGCCCGGAGCACGTCGAACCAGGGCGCGCCGCGCAGCTTCTCGATGAGCGCGCCGAGCAGCGCGTAGCCGGGGTTGGAGTAGTGGAAGCGGCGCCCTTCGGGGTGCTTGCGGGGCGACTCACCGAACACATCGGCCAGTTCGGGGCGCAACGAGCCGGGCGTGCGCTCCCACCACGGCCCGCGCGCCTCCGCCGCGAGCCCCCCGGTGTGCGCGAGCAGCTGCGCGATGGTGGCGCCGCCGCCGTGCGGGGTCGACAGGTGCGCGCCCAGCGGGTCGCCCAGGTCGATGAGCCCCTCGTCGCGCAGCCGCATGACCTGCACGGCGGTCACGGTCTTGGTGATCGAGCCGATGCGGTACCGGGTGGCCCCGGCGCCCCCCGGGCCCACCTCGCCCCGGCCCCCGGCCCATACGCGCCGCCCGTCGCGCACCAGCCCGGCCACCACCGAGGGCGCGCGCCTCTCGGACTGGGCCACGGCCAGGCGGTGGCCCAGGGCGCGTGCGGTCGCGGGAAGCACCTCGGGGGTGGGAAGCGCCTCGTCGGCGGGGAACGTCTCGGCGGTGGGGAACGCCTCGGCGGCAGGCCGCCGTTCAGGATCCGTCATGGCGCCCACTCATACCACGCGCGCCCCCGGCGTACTCGGGCGCGAGTAGCCTCGGATACTCCCCCCGTCAGACGCCGCGGCGGTCTCCCGACGGGACCGTGAGGGGCATGAAACCACTCGCCCGCCCCGTTCGCCGGGGCCTCCTCGTCACACACGTCGTCGTATCGGTCGGCTGGCTCGGGCTCACGCTGTGCCTGCTGGTCCTGGGCGTCACCGGAGCGGTCAGCGGCTCGGAGGCGACCGCGGAGGCCGCCTACCGCTCGATGAAGATCTTCGGCGACTGGCTGCTCGCGCCACTCGCGCTGCTCACCCTGGGCACGGGCGTCGTGCTCTCGCTGGGCACCCACTGGGGGCTCGTCCGCCACCGCTGGGTGCTGATCAAGTTCGTGCTGACCCTGATCACGACGGCCGCGTCGCTGTTCGCGCTGCGGAGCGGGATCGACGACGCCGCGGGCGAGGTCGCCGCGGGGCGGCGGGTGACCGACGGCGCGGGGCTGGTCGTCCCGCCCTCCGTGGCGCTCGCGTGCTACCTCTTCATGACCGCGATCTCGGTGCTCAAGCCCTGGGGCACGACCCGCTGGGGGCGGCGGGCGCGACAGGAGGCGGCGGCGCGGCGCCATGGTGGTGAGCGGGGTGGTGAGCACGGTGGTGAGCGGGGCAGCGCGCGCGGCGGAAAAGCGGTCGCCGCGCGTCCGGCGCGTCAGCCAGTCTGAGCCGGTGACCTCAACGCCGCCGGTGCCCCCCATCCGCCGCCTCACCGTCCATGACCTGCCCGCCTGCCTCGACCTCGCCGTGGACCGCGGCTGGCCCCGCGAGGCGCACAAGTGGCGCCTGCTCCTGACCGCGGGCCAGGGCTATGGCGTCGACGCACCGCCGGGAGAGGGCGGCGGGCTGATCGCCTCGGTGGTGGTGACGCCGTACGCGGACACGCACCGCGCCATCGGCATGATGGTCGTCGCCGAGCGCAGGGAGCGCCAGGGCATCGGGCGCGCGCTCATGCGGCACGCGCTGGCCGAGTGCGGGACCGCGGCGGTCTTCCTCAGCGCCACGGACAACGGGCGCCCGCTCTACGAGCAGCTCGGCTTCAAGGCGGTGGGCGCGTTCACGACGCTGACCGGCCGGTTCACCGGCGGCCCCGAGGACGCGGGGCCCGCCGTGACCGTCCGCCCCGCCACCGCGGGCGACCTGCCCGCGGTCCTCTCCTATGACCGGCCCGTCTTCGGCGCCGACCGCACCGAGCTGCTCGCCCGCCTCCCGTCGTTCGCCGACCGCTTCCTGGTCGCCGAGCGGGCGGGCCGCCTGATCGGGTATGGCGCTTCCTGGCCGAACGTGACCACGACGGTCATCGGCCCCCTGCTCGCCGATGACGAGGCCACCGCCCGCGCCCTGCTCGCCCGCCTCGGCGCCGCCGCGCCCCTGCCGATCCGCTTCGACGCGGACGACCGCCACCCCGACCTGGCCGACTGGCTGCGGAAACGCGGCCTCGCCGACCGCGGCCGCTGCGCCCTGATGGTCACCGGCTCCCCCGATCTCCCCGGCGACATCACCCGCCGCTTCGCCCCGTACTCGGTCGCCATGGGATGACACGTCCGGACATCAGATATCCATCCGTATCTTCACGGAATATCCATCGTTAACCCGATCAGCGGAACTCGAACCCGAGTCCGCGAACGATCGAAGGAACGAAGGATGACACCGAACCACGAAGCCGATCTCCTGGAGTCGCGCGCCCTGCGCGACCACTACGGGGATCGGGTCCACGCGCTCGACAAGGTCAAGGCGCTGCGCATGCTGCCCGACGACCTGCACCTGACGACGGCCATGGTGGCCGAGTACTACGAGGTGGGGATCACCGTGCTCACCTCGCTGATCGAGGACCACCGGGAGGAGATGGAGGCCTGTGGATATCTCGTCCTGACCGGCGCCCCACTGAGTCACTTCAAGCGAGTCAGTGGGATCTCGTCGCGTGCGTCGGCGCTCGCGCTGTTCACCCGGCGGGCCGTGCTGAACGTCGGAATGCTGCTCCGCGACAGCGTTGTCGCACGTCAGGTGCGTACCTACCTCCTCGACACCGAGGAGGCGAGCCGCGCGGGGGCCACAGATCCGCCTGTGGATAACTCCCACGACCCGCTGAACGCCCCTGTGGACAACTTTGTCCGCGGCTTCGCCGAGTGGGTCACCGACCGGATCGTCTCCGAGGTCGACCGGCGCACGGCGCGGTTCTCCGACGCCCACACGATCGCACTGGCGCGCGACGCCGTGCGGGAGGTCATCGGCCGCGCCGTGCTCCCCCTCCTCAACGCCTCCCACGAGACCACGGGGGAGCTGCTGCGGCGGGTCACCGTCGTCGAGGACGAACAGGTCCGCCTCTGGCGGGTCCTGAAGGCACTCCGCGCCTGACCGTCCCCTGATCACCTCCGGCCGTCGGTGACCGACGACGATCGCCCATGACCGCGCATGACCCCCCACGTCATCGACGGCCGGACCACAGGGCGTTCGGACGCGTCCGATTCGTTCAAGCCCGCGGCGGGCACCGCTGCCTAGGCTGCGGGACATGACACCTCGACTCGACCTGATCGGCATCATCACCGACGACATGGCCGCCTCCCTCGCCTTCTACCGCCGCCTCGGCCTCGACATCCCGACCGGCGTGGAGGGCGACCCGCACGTCGAGGCCGTGCTGCCCGGCGGCATCAGGCTGGCCTGGGACACCGCGGAGACCGCCTCGGCCATCGACCCTGAGTGGTCCCCCAAGCCCGAGGGCAGCCGACTGAGCCTGGCGTTCCGCTGCGAGGACGCGGCCGATGTGGACCACCAGTACGCCGACCTCGTCCAGGCCGGCTACGCGGGCGAGAAGGAGCCGTGGGACGCGTACTGGGGCCAGCGCTACGCCGTCGTCCACGACCCCGACGGCAACTCCGTCGACCTCTTCGCGCCCCTCGGCTGACCCTGGGCCGACGCCGACCGTCGGCCCCACCGCGCCGCCCCCCCGCCTCACAGCGCCGAGATCGGCACCCCGGCCAGGCCCTTCACCTCCCGCGCCAGATGGGCCTGGTCCGCGTACCCCGCGACCGCGGCCACCTCGGCCAGCGGCCTCCCGCCCCTGGCCAGGGCCAGCGCCCGCTGCATCCGCAACACCCTGGCCAGCGTCTTCGGCCCATAGCCGAACGCCGCCAGGCTCCGCCGCCGCAGCTGCCGCTCGCTCAGCCCCAGCCGCTCGGCCGTCTCCCGCACGCCCGTCCCGCGCGCCAACGCCGCCACCGCGCCCCGGCGCCACGCCGAGTCCGGCTCACCCTCGGCCAGCCGCGCCGCCGCCACCGCCTCGAGCGCCGCGCCCGGGTCCGCGGCCGCCGCGACGCGTTCGCCCAGCTCGGCCACCCGCGCCGACGCGGGCCACAGATCGGCCAGCGGCACCCGCCGATCCGTCAGCTCGCACGCGGGCACCCCGAACACGCGGGGCCCGGTCCCCGGCGCGAACCTCACCCCCACCGTCAGCGTCCCCGGCACCCGCTCGACGGCATACGCGCGCGTGTCGGGGCCCGCCACCTGCAACGTCCCGTCGAACCACAGCAGATCCATGCACCCGTCGGGCAGCACAAGGCCCACCCCGGCCGCCTCGGAACGCACACCCCATACGACGGCCCCACCGCCGAGCCGCGATCCCCGCTCCCGATACACACCCCCAGCATGCCCCCGACCCCCCGCCCCAGGCCAAGCCGTTCACCCCTCATCACCGCGGCGGGCGCAGCGCCTGCCACCCCTCGGGAAGCCCCTCCGCGCACGCCCGCACGAGCTCGAGCAGCCGGTTCACGGGCTGCGCCGACCAGTGCCGCGCCTCCGGCTCGGGGCCCCTGGCCACCGCGCCGACCGCCCACACCACGTGGTGCCACAGCGCCCGCGCCGCCCACGCCGCCGCCCCGCTCTCGCCGCGGCCCTCCAGATAGCCGTCGAGCACCTCGGGCAGCGCCCGCATCGGCACCTTCGCGAACTCCACCGCGGGCTCGGTCAACGCCGCGTCCCCCCAGTCGAGCAGCGCCACGAGCCGCCCGTCAGGGCCCGGATCCACCAGCAGGTTCGCCGCCGACACATCGCCGTGGATGAGCACGGGCGCGTCGAACGGCGGCGCCAGCGCGGCCAGCGCCCCGAGCCAGCCGAGCAGCCAGCGGGCCAGGTCCGCGCTCAGCCACCCCTCGGCCACCAAACGCTCCACGCCGGGCCCCGGGTCCCCCACCGGATCCGCGGGGACGCCCGCCCGCACCTCCGGAGGAACGGGCGCCGCGTGCAGCAGCGCCAGCTCACGCCCCAGCTCGCGCCGCGCCCGCGGCCCCGGCTCGGCCACCGCGACCCCTGGCGCCCTGCGCAGCACCAGGTAGGGCGCGCCGAACGGTGGCCCGCCCGCCCCGAACTCCACGACCTCGGGCGTCCGCACCCCGGCGGCCACCGCGTGCGGGACGACCAGCGCCTCCTTGCGGAGATCGGCCGCGAAGCCGGTCCTGGCGACCTTGAGCACCAGGTCGGCGCCCAGCAGGTGCACCTCCCCTGCCACCCCCTGGAACGCCGCGGGCCGCACCGCGTCCGCCGCCACCCCGAGCCGCGCGGCCATCTCCCGTACCGCCGCGGCCCGTTCACCCCTCACGACGCCACCAGGCGGCCCAACAGCCGGACGAGTGTCGCCCGTTCCTCCTCCGTCAGAGGGTCGAGCAGCGCGCCATGGGCCATGGCGAGGGCCGCGTCGGCCCGGGCCAGGGACGCCCTGCCCTCGTCGGTCGGGGTGATGACGTTGCGCCTGCGGTCGCCGCTGTCGGGGGCGCGGATCACCAGGCCCGCGGCGGACAGCTCGTTCAGCGCGGCCACCACGTCGCTCCGGTCGATGCCGCACCGGCGCGCCAGCGCGGCCTGACTCGCCGGGCCGAACTCCACCAGCGCCGCCAGCAGCGCGTAGTGGTACCTGCGACCGCCCACCCCGGCGAACGCCTCACCCACCACCCGGCCCGCGTGCGTCGCGACCTGCGCCAGGAGCCAGCTCGGCGCCTCCAGCAGGCGAACCGGAACACGATCATCCGCCGAACCCATGCCCCGACCCTAACAACCCTGGCGCCGGGGCGAGATGGCCAGGTCAGCAGGCCGACGAGGTCAGAAGCCGCCCTCCATGTTGACGAAGCGTGAGTAGTGGCCCTGGAACGCCACGGTGATCGTGGCCGTCGGGCCGTTGCGGTGCTTGGCCACGATCAGGTCCGCCTCGCCGGCCCGGGGCGACTCCTTCTCGTACGCGTCCTCCCGGTGCAACAGGATGACCATGTCGGCATCCTGCTCGATCGAACCCGACTCACGGAGATCGGAGATCATCGGCTTCTTGTCGGTCCGCTGCTCCGGGCCTCGGTTCAGCTGGGAGAGCGCCACCACCGGCACCTCGAGCTCCTTGGCCAGCAGCTTCAGGTTCCGCGACATCTCCGAGACCTCCTGCTGCCTGGACTCGGGGCGCCGACTGCCGCCGGTCTGCATCAGCTGGAGGTAGTCGATGATGACGAGCTGCAACGCGTTGCGCTGGCGCAGCCGACGGCACTTGGCGCGGATCTCCATCATCGACAGGTTGGGCGAGTCGTCGATGTAGAGCGGCGCCTCGTTCACCTCGGCCATCTGGCGGGCCAGTCGGTTCCAGTCCTCGTCCGTCATGCTGCCCGACCGCATGTGGTGCAGCGCCACCCGCGCCTCGGCCGAGAGCAGTCGCATCGCGATTTCGTTCCGGCCCATCTCCAGCGAGAAGATGACGCTCGGCAGCTTGTGCTTGATCGAGCAGGCGCGCGCGAAGTCCAGGGCGAGGGTGGAGTTGTGCGTGGGGATCATCGATCGGGTGGCCAGGTACAGGTGGTCGGGGTTGTCCACCTGGACACAGCGGACCGGGACGCTCGCGACCTCGCGAACGTCGGTGATGAACCGCTGCCGCAGCCCGGGAGTGGCGGGGCGCCCGCGCTCCGCGAGCGCGCGCCGCTTGCGCTCGAGCCCGAACACCTCGTCAGTCGGCGTGAATGTGACGAGGTACGCGGTGGACGACCGCCCGGAACGCCCTTTGACCGGCTTCGTCCGCACGCCGGAGCGATAGCCGAGGCTGGTGACCAGCTCGCGGAACCCGTCGGCAAGAGCCTTGTCGGTGACCGCGAACCGCACAGAGCCGGTGCTCGTGACCGTGCCATCGGTGTCCAGCAGCCCAGCGAGCAGCTCCCTCCGCTGGGCGATGGAGCCGCGCAGGTAGACCTGGGGAATGTGCTTGTTCCCCAGCACACCCAAGTCCTCCAGCCGCGCGAGGAGACCGTCGTGTCTCCTGGAACAGACGACGCGGGGCCGCTCGGTCAGCTCTCGCTCGGCGACGGAGAGCCCGACGGCGTGGGTGATCGACGTTCCCCCGGCCCGGCGGACCTCGAAGCCGTCGTCGGCGATGCGCCGGACGATCTCCGGATCGGCCGAGGTGATCCTGGCGGCGTCGCTGTGGCTGTCGCCGAGCCAGCTACCCAGGACGAACGGCGCGATGGGGAGATCCCGGTGCGGAAGGTCGAGCGGAGCCGCGGTCCGCACGGAGTGGTTCCGGCGCGCGTCGGCCGTGTGGCAGTGCAGCGTCTCGGCGATCTCCTTGGTGGTCTTCACCGAGGCGAGGACGCCCTGGCGCCCTTGCTCCTCGCGATCGACGACGGCCGCCTTGGCCGCCCTGCGCGAAGCGCGCGTGTCGGTGAGCCACTGGTGATCCGCGTCCGCGATGACCGTCGTGCCGTCGTCGAACACGACCTCGTAGCACGGTCGCCCCGTCATCACGTCGGTGGCGGCCACGACCCGCGTCGGCTTACCCGACGCGTCGAGCAGGTGGTCGCCGGGACGCACCTCCCCCATGGTGGTCCACCCGGTCGGGGTGGGCAGCGGGGTGTCGAGCGCCAGCGCCTTGCCCATCGCGGGGCGGGCGGCGATCACCACCATCTGGCCGGGGTGCAGACCGTTGGTCAGCGAGTCCAGGTCGGTGAACCCCGTGGGCACGCCGGTCATCTCGCCGCTGCGGTTGCTGATGGCCTCGATCTCGTCGAGCGTGCCCTCCATGATCTCGCCGAGCGGCAGGTAGTCCTCGGTCGTGCGCTGCTCGGTGACGGCGTAGATCTCGGCCTGCGCGGTGTTGACGATGTCGTCGACGTCGCCGTCCGACGCGTATCCCATCTGCGTGATCCTGGTGCCCGCCTGGACCAGGCGGCGCAGCACCGCGCGGTCGTGCACGATCTCCGCGTAGTACTCGGCGTTGGCCGCGGTCGGGACCATGTGGACCAGCGAGTGCACATAGCCCGCGCCGCCCACCTTGGCGAGCTCACCGCGCTTGGTCAGCTCGGCCGAGATGGTGATCGGGTCGGCGGGCTCACCCTTGGCGTAGAGGTCGATGATCGCGCCGTAGATCGTCTCGTGCGCGGGCTTGTAGAAGTCGGCCCCGCGCAGCACCTCGACCACGTCGGCGATGGCGTCCTTGGAGAGCAGCATGCCCCCGAGCACGGACTGCTCGGCGGCCAGGTCCTGCGGGGGCAGCCGCTCGAACGCCGCCCGCTCGGGGTCACTCGGCTCCATCTCCCGGCGGGGCCTCGAGACCGGCAGCCGGTCGTCCTCGCCCGGTCCGTCCCAGGGTCCAGCGTGCTCGTCGAGATCGGACACCGACCCCGCCTCCTCCCGGCTCCAACCGCCGTGCTCCGTCTCTTTCCTACGCCACAGCTCTGACATTCCGCACCGGGCGGGGCCTACGGTACGGGTCCGCGGAGGGAGGACCAACCCAAGTTATCCACAGGCTATGTGGATTTCAGATCACACCCTGTGGATGACCGGGGCCCATCTGTGGACGAACGTCGGGACACACCCCGTGACCCCTCGCCACCGGTCCGCTCACACCCGCGCTGACCTGCCGTTTTCCCCGCGCATATGACGGAGCGACAGCCGCCGTTCCCCCTCGCCGAGATCACGACAACGCCCGCAGAACATCACACCGCACCCCGCGTCGAGTAAGGGCCCATAAGGCCTTGCGTCCATTACCTGTGGATGTTTGGATCGAGCCATGTCCCCAGCGTCACCAGCCACCGCGCCGACAGGCCGCGAAGGTCCCGCCGAGCCCGCCGACGACCGGGGCGCGCGCAGGCGGGCCCGGCGCGCGCAGGACCGCGAGATCCTCGTCCTGGCCCTCCCCGCCCTCGGCTCGCTCGTCGCCGAGCCGCTGTTCCTGATGGCCGACAGCGCGATGATCGGCCACCTCGGCACCCCGCAGCTCGCGGGGCTCGGGGTGGCCGCCGCGCTGCTGACCACGTTCGTCAACGTCTTCGTCTTCCTCGCCTACGCCACCACCGCCGCGGTCGCCCGCAGCGTCGGAGCCCGCGACCACGCCGCCGCCATCCGGCAGGGCATGGACGGCATATGGCTCGCGATCCTGCTCGGCGCCGCCCTGGTCGTCACCGTCGTCCCCACCGCGCCCGCGCTGGTGGACGCGTTCGGCGCCTCGGCCACCGCTGCCCCGCACGCCGTCACCTATCTGCGGATCAGCACCCTCGGCATCCCCGCGATGCTCGTCGTCCTCGCGGCGACCGGCGTGCTCAGGGGCCTCCAGGACACCCGCACCCCGCTCGCCGTCGCCATCGGCGGCTTCACCGCCAACGTCGCGCTGAACGCCCTCTTCATCTACGGCCTCGACGCCGGGATCGCCGGCTCGGCCTGGGGCACGGTGCTGGCCCAGTGGGGCATGGCCGCCGTCTACCTCGTGGTCGTCGTCCGCGGCGCCAGGACCCATGGCGCGGTGCTCCGCCCCAGCAGGGCGGGGATCGTCGCCAACGCGCGGGCCGGAGTGCCCCTGCTCGTGCGCACCCTGTCGCTGCGCGGGGTCCTGCTGATCGCCACCGCCGTCGCCGCCCGCCTCGGGGACGCCGACATCGCGGCCCACCAGATCGCGCTCACCCTGTGGACGCTGCTGGCCTTCGGCCTCGACGCCATCGCGATAGCGGGCCAGGCCATCATCGGCCGCCGCCTCGGCGCGAACGACGCCGAAGGGGCGCGGGCCGCCTGCCGCCGCATGGTGTTCTGGGGCGTGGCCTCGGGCGCGGTGCTCGCCGTGCTCGTGGTCGCGGCCGGGCCGCTGATCCTGCGGCTGTTCACCGGGGACCCCGAGGTGCGCGACCAACTCCTGCCCGTGCTCTGGGTGATCGCCGTGACGCAGCCGATCGCGGGCGTGGTGTTCGTGCTCGACGGGGTGCTGATGGGCGCGGGCGACGGCCCCTATCTGGCCTGGGCGATGCTGCTGACGCTCGCGATGTTCGCGCCCGTCGCGCTGCTCGTGCCGACGCTCGGGGGCGGCGTCACCGCGCTGTGGTGGGCGATCGCCGGGCTGATGATGGCCACCCGCCTGGCGACCCTGGGACTGCGGGCCAGGACGGGCCGCTGGGTCGTCACCGGGGCCGTCCGCGCCTGACGGGACCGAGAGGGACCGTGAGGACGCGGAACGGCCCGGTGCGGGACGCGCTCGACGCGCGACCCTTTACCGAACGTTACCGGCCGTCACTTGGCCGACTCGACGTGGACGCCGACGTTGGCCACGACCTCGGGGTGCAGCCGGACGGAGATCCGGTGCGTGCCCAGGCTCTTGATCGGGGTGGTCAGCTCGATGCGGCGCTTGTCCACATCGGGCCCGCCCGCGGTCTTCACCGCGGAGACGATGTCGGCCGGGGTGACGGAGCCGAAGAGGCGACCGCCGGTGCCGGCGCGGACCTTCAGGCGCACGGTCACGCCCTCGATCTGGGACTTGACGTCGTTGGCCTGCTCGATCGTGGCGATCTCGCGGATCTTGCGGCCGCGGCGGATCTGCTCGACGTCCTTCTGGCCGCCCTTGGTCCAGCGGATCGCGGCACCGCGGGGCAGCAGATAGTTGCGGGCGTACCCGTCCTTCACCTCGACGACGTCACCGGCCGTGCCGAGGCCGGCGACCTCACCGGTCAGGATGATCTTCATGACGCTGTGGTCACCCTCTCCTAGCGAGCGGTCGAGGTGTAGGGCAGCAGCGCCATCTCACGGCTGTTCTTCACGGCCGTCGCGACATCACGCTGGTGCTGGGTGCAGTTGCCGGTGACCCGGCGGGCACGGATCTTGCCGCGGTCGGAAATGAACTTCCGCAGCAGGTTCGTGTCCTTGTAGTCGACGTAGGAGATCTTCTCCTTGCAGAAGACGCAAACCTTCTTCTTCGGCTTGCGCGCAGGCGGCTTCGCCATGGTGTCTGTCTCTCTCGATGATTCACAAAGAAGTGCGTGCTGTGCCGAGCGCGCCCGTCAGAAGGGCGGCTCGTCCGAGTAGCCGCCGCCGGAGCCTCCGCCCCAGCCGCCACCGCCGCCACCGCCGCCGCCCTGCGACCCGCCGCCGCCGCCACCGGCGGGGGCGCTGGTCGCCCAGGGGTCGCCCGCCGGGGCTCCGCCCTGCGGACCGCCACCACCCTGGCCGCCGCCGCCACCCCAGCCGCCACCGCCGCCGCCCTGGCCGCCGCGACCGGCGGCGCGGGTGACCTTGGCGGTCGCGTTGCGCAGGCTCGGGCCGACCTCTTCGACGTCGAGCTCGAAGACCGTGCGCTTGACGCCGTCCCTGTCCTCGTACGAGCGCTGCTTGAGGCGGCCCTGCACGACGACGCGGGTGCCCTTGGTCAGCGACTCGGCGACGTTCTCCGCCGCCTGGCGCCAGATCGAGCAGGTCAGGAACAGGCTCTCGCCGTCCCGCCACTCGTTCGTCTGGCGGTCGAAGATCCTCGGGGTGGACGCGACGCGGAACTTCGCGACGGCCGCGCCTGACGGGGTGAAGCGCAGCTCGGGATCGTCGACAAGGTTGCCGACGACCGTGATGACGGTCTCGCCTGCCATTGGGGAACTCCTCGGCGGGGGTTAACTGCTGTTGCTGCGATGATGACGCATGGCACTGACAGTGCTACTCGGTGTCCCGGGACCGGACCGGCCCCCGGGCTCAGTGGGTGGCCGGGCGGAGGACCTTCGTCCGCATGACCGACTCGTTCAGGTTCATCTGCCGGTCGAGCTCCTTGACGACGTCGGGCGCCGCCTGGAGGTCGATCACGGAGTAGATGCCCTCGGGCTTCTTGTTGATCTCGTAGGCCAGACGGCGGCGACCCCAGGTGTCGATCTTCTCGACCTTGCCGTCGCCCTCGCGGACGACGGACATGAAGCTCTCGATCAGCGGAGCGACGGCGCGCTCCTCCAGGTCGGGGTCGAGGATCACCATCACCTCGTAGTGACGCATGCGAGAACCCACCTCCTCTGGACTCGGCGGCCACGGGCGATCCGTGGCAGGAGGGTCGTGATGCGCTTTCCGCGGGGGCCGTACGGGCGGTACGCCTGCACGGGGCGCGGAGAGTACACCGTACCCGCACCGGCCCGCCGCGTTGAAATCCGGGTGGATCCGGGCCGATGAGGTAGCAACCCGGACACCTCGGGTACTCGGCGGCCGGAGGTGTACCCATGGCACTCACGACGAACCCCATCAGTCTGCTGAACACCAACGGGCGGCCGCACCCGGTGCAGAACACGGCGGCCGTCGTCACCTTCGTGCTCGGCCTGGTCTCCGCGGCCACCTCGATCTCGCCCGGTCTTTACCTGACCAGCAGCTGGGTCGGCCTGGTCGCCCTGCTGATCGGCGGCTGGTCGCAGATGATCTCCGCCACCACGGGTCAGCGCATCGTCACCGTCCTCGGCCTGGGCGCGGCGGGCCCCGGCTTCTACCTCGGGATGGCCCACGGCGGCCTCTTCGGCGGCTGGCTCGGCTAGCGCCGACCCCCCGGGGGCACCCCGGGGCCCCGGCGGCGCGCGGCCCGCGGCGGCACCGCGGCGTCCCGGGGGACCGGCCGCGCCGTTAGGCTTCCGGCCATACCCCGCGACGGATGCCGGAGGAGCCCCCCGAATGAGCCTGACCCTGAGGACCATCAGTCGCGAGCAGCATGTGGCGTACATCGGCTCGCTGCCATCGGCCAGCCATATGCAGGTGCCTGCCTGGGGCGACGTCAAGGCGGAGTGGCGCTCCGAGTCGCTCGGCTGGTTCGACCGCACGGACCAGCTCGTCGGCGTGGGCCTGGTGCTCTACCGTCAGCTGCCGCGGCTCAAGCGCTACTTGGCGTACCTTCCAGAGGGCCCGGTCATCAACTGGTACGCGCCCAACCTCGACGAGTGGCTCAAGCCGATGCTCGACCACCTCAAGCGGCAGGGCGCGTTCTCCGTGAAGATGGGCCCGCCCGTCGTGATCAGGCGGTGGGACGCCGCCGCGGTCAAGGCCGGGATCCAGAGCCAGGACGCCAAGCGGCTGCGCGACGTGGAGGCGACGTTCATCGAGCCGCGCGCCTTCGAGGTCGCGGACCGGCTGCGCCGCATGGGCTGGCAGCAGGGCGAGGACGAGGGCGCCGGGTTCGGCGACGTGCAGCCGCGTTACGTCTTCCAGATCCCGCTGCGCGGCCGGTCGCTCGACGAGGTCCACAAGGGCTTCAACCAGCTGTGGCGGCGCAACATCAAGAAGGCGGAGAAGGCCGGCGTCGAGGTGGTGAGAGGGGGGTTCGACGATCTGCCGGAGTGGCAGCGCCTGTATGAGATCACGGCGGAACGTGACAAGTTCCGTCCGCGTCCGCTCATGTATTTCGAACGGATGTGGCGCGTTCTGAACGCGGAGGACCCCGACCGCATGCGCCTGTACTTCGCCACGCACGAGGGCGAGGCGGTGGCCGCGGCGACGATGCTGATCGTGGGCGGCCATGTGTGGTATTCGTACGGTGCCTCCGCCAATCACAAGCGCGAGGTCCGCCCGTCCAACGCGATGCAGTGGCGCATGCTCCAGGACGCCCACGCCCTCAAGGCGGACGTGTACGACCTGCGGGGCATCGGTGACTCGCTGGAGGAGACCGATCATCTCTTCGGCCTGATCCAGTTCAAGGTGGGAACGGGCGGCGAGGCGGCAGAGTATCTCGGCGAGTGGGACTTCCCGCTCAACAAGCTGCTGCACAAGGCGCTCGACATTTACATGTCACGTCGCTGACCCTCCTCCGGACATACCAGGGTTCACAACAGAAAGGCTCTCCCCGGCCATGGCGCTCACCCTTTACGTCGACACCGACCGCTGGCGGGCGCACCAGCGGTCGATCGTCGCCGACTTCCCCGGACTGGTCCCCGTCTGCAAGGGCAACGGCTACGGCTTCGGCCATGACCGGCTGGCGGAGGAGGTGTCGCTGCTGGGCATGGAGATGCTGGCGGTGGGCACGACCTACGAGGCCCAGGCCATGAAGGACCGCTTCAGCGGGGACATCCTGGTGCTGACGCCGTACCGGCGCACGGAGGAGCCCGTTCCGCTGCCCGACCGCGTCGTGCGCTCCGCCTCGTCGGTGGACGGCGTCTACGGGCTCGTGGGCTCGCGCGTCGTGGTCGAGGTGATGAGCTCGATGCGCCGCCACGGCGTCGCCCCGCAGGACCTGGGAAAGCTGCACGCCGCGCTCGACGACGTGCGCCTCGAGGGGTTCGCGATCCATCTGCCGCTCGACCGCACGGACGGGACGGACGCGGTGGAGGAGGTCATCGAGTGGATGGACCGGCTGCGCGCGGCGCGGCTGCCGCTGGACACGATGTTCGTGAGCCATCTGACGTCGGAGCAACTCCTGCGGCTGCGGCAGCAGTTCCCGCAGACGACGTTCAGGGCGCGGATCGGGACGCGGCTGTGGCTCGGGGACCACGGGGCGACGGAGTACCGGGGCGCGGTGCTCGACGTGACGCCGGTGGGCAAGGGCGACCGCTTCGGGTACCGGCAGCAGAAGGCGCCGGGCGACGGCTGGTTGGCGGTGGTGGCCGGGGGCACGTCGCACGGCGTGGGCCTTGAGGCGCCCAAGGCGCTGCACGGGATGACGTCGCGAGCCAAGGGGATGGCGCGGGCGAGCCTGGCCACGGTCAACCGCAACCTCTCGCCGTTCGTCTGGGACGGCAAGCAGCGCTGGTTCGCCGAGCCTCCGCACATGCAGGTGTCGATCCTGTTCGTGCCCGCGGAGTCCAAGGGGCCCAAGGTGGGCGACGAGTTCAAGGCGATCCTGCGGCACACCACGACGCAGGTGGACCGCCTGGTGGATCACTGAGGCCTGCCAGGAGATCATCACTGAGGCCCCGCCAGGAGATCATGGAACGGCGGCAGCCCCGGGACCGGACCGGGGCTGCCGCCGCTGTGCTGTGTGGAGTTGTGCGTCGTACGTGGAGTGCGCGCGCCGTGCCCGGAGGCGGTCTCAGCGCTCGACCTCGCCGCGGATGAACTTCTCGACGTTGTCGCGGGCGACGTCGTCGAAGTACTGCACGGGGGGGGACTTCATGAAGTACGACGAGGCGGAGAGGATCGGGCCGCCGATGCCGCGGTCCTTGGCGATCTTGGCGGCGCGCAGGGCGTCGATGATCACGCCGGCGGAGTTGGGCGAGTCCCAGACCTCCAGCTTGTACTCGAGGTTGAGCGGCACGTCGCCGAACGCGCGGCCCTCGAGGCGGACATAGGCCCACTTGCGGTCGTCAAGCCAGGCGACGTAGTCGGACGGGCCGATGTGGACGTTCTTCTCGCCGAGCTCGCGGTCGGGGATCTGGGAGGTGACGGCCTGGGTCTTGGAGATCTTCTTGGACTCCAGGCGGTCGCGCTCCAGCATGTTCTTGAAGTCCATGTTGCCGCCGACGTTCAGCTGCATGGTGCGGTCGAGGATGACGCCGCGGTCCTCGAACAGCTTGGCCATCACGCGGTGCGTGATCGTCGCGCCCACCTGGGACTTGATGTCGTCGCCGACGATCGGGACGCCCGCCGCGGTGAACTTGTCGGCCCACTCCTTGGTGCCCGCGATGAAGACGGGGAGGGCGTTGACGAAGCCGACCCCGGCGTCGATGGCGCACTGCGCGTAGAACTTCGCCGCCGCCTCCGAGCCCACCGGCATGTAGCAGACGAGGACGTCGGCGCGGGTGTCCCTGAGGACCTGGACGACATCCACCGGGTCCTCGTCGGACTCGACGATGGTCTCCCGGTAGTACTTGCCGAGGCCGTCGTGGGTCTCGCCGCGCTGGACGGTCACGCCGGAGGGGGGCACGTCGCAGATCTTGACGGTGTTGTTCTCGCTCGCGCCGATCGCGTCGGCCAGGTCGATGCCGACCTTCTTGGCGTCGACGTCGAACGCGGCCACGAACTCGATGTCGGAGACGTGGTAGTCACCGAACTGGACGTGCATGAGACCCGGAACCCGGCTGTCCGGGGCGGCGTCCTTGTAGTACTCGACGCCCTGTACCAGCGATGCGGCGCAGTTGCCCACGCCGGCGATGGCTACACGAACCGAACCCATTCCGGTTGCTCCCTGTGTGTGTTCTCGACGTGACCCCGCACCATCGCGGGGTGAATTGGGGTGATCGATTGAGGTGATCAGGTGGTGATGCCGTCGGACGGATCGGCCCCGTGGCGCTTTTGTGTGCCCTCGGGATCGGAGCGCTCCCCGCGGTCCCTGCCCTCCCGCTCGCTCTCGATCAGCTCGTTGAGCCAGCGGACCTCGCGCTCCACGGACTCCATTCCGTGGCGCTGGAGTTCGAGGGTGTAGGCGTCCAGCTTCTCGCGCGTGCGGGCCATGGAGCCGCGCATCTTGGCGAGCCGCTCCTCGAGGCGGCTGCGGCGCCCCTCGAGCACCCGCATCCGCACATCGCGCGAGGTCTGCCCGAAGAACGCGAAGCGGACGCCGAAGTGCTCGTCCTCCCACGCGTCGGGGCCGGTCTGGCCCAGCAGCTCCTCGAAGCGCTCCTTGCCCTCGGCGGTGAGCCGATAGACGATCTTCGCCCGGCGGTTGGTCAGCGGGGTGCGCGGATCGTCGGCACCGCCGCCGCCCTGCTCCTCGGCCAGCCAGCCCTGGGCGACCAGGGTCTTGAGGCAGGGGTAGAGGGAGCCGTAGCTGAACGCCCTGAAGACGCCCAGGGAGCTGTTGAGCCGCTTGCGCAGCTCATACCCGTGCATGGGAGCCTCGCGCAGCAGGCCGAGGACGGCGAACTCCAGGACACCCGAGCGCCTGCTCATCCCGAAGCCACCTCCGTCCCTTTGCTCTGCCGCCGCGACGCCATACCGCCGCGATGCATTGGACCGATGTATCAGTCCGATACATCGCCACGATAGAACGGGCCGCCGGGCCGGGCAAGCGGGGGTTCGGTGAAGGGGGTCACATCTTCACTTCGCCCGAGCCGTAATGCACCAATTGTGAATCATGGGGCGAAGGATGGCTATTGAGGGCTGCGTAGTCTTGGCCCGTGCAGACGACCGCGACCGGGAACCTTGGGACGCCGAACGGCGTCCTCGTTCTAGGTGAGGTGCGCCCGGACGCGTGGACGGATCGCACATCGGGGGACCGGAGTCATTCAGAAGTCCCTTCCGTCACCAGGCGATTGTGTCTGTCCGAGGAGTAGCTGTCCCATGAGCGAGCACCGTCGCAAGCAGCCGCAGTCCCGGGGCCGCCGAGCCGCGGGGTCCTCCGGCCATCGCGCCGCGCCGCCGCCGGTGCCGCCCGCCGGCGCGGAGGGCCCACCGGGAGCGACGCCGGACCGGCCCTACGGCAGCCGCGCCGAGGCTCGACGGGCCGCGCAGCGCGGAGGCCACCGACGGGCCGCGAGTGCCTCGGCGGCGGCCGAGGAAGGCGGCAGGGCGGCACGGCGCCGCCGGGACACGACGGCGGGCAAGAAGCGTTTCATCGACTACCCCCGGTCGGGGTACCGAGGCGTGCGCCGCTGGCTGCCGTCGTGGCGGCAGATGCTGGGCTCGGTGCTCACCTTCTTCGCCCTCATGCTCGGCCTCGTCGGCCTGGCCTACGCCATGACGGAGATCCCCGACCAGGCCGACATCGCCAACCAGCAGTCGAACGTCTTCTACTGGGCGAGCGGCGAGCGGATGGTCGTCTCGGGCGAGTCCCGGGTGAACCGGCAGGAGCTCGGGCTGGCGGACATCCCCATGGAAATGCAGAACTCCGTGATCGCCGCCGAGAACGAGACGTTCTACGACGACCCCGGCATCGACCTGATGGGCATCGGCCGCGCCGTGCTCAACATGGCGAGGGGAGGTGACACCCAGTCGGGCTCGACCATCACCCAGCAGTACGTCAAGAACATGTATCTGACCCAGGAGCAGACGCTGGAGCGCAAGGCGCGCGAGCTGCTGCTCTCGGTCAAGGTCGGGGCCCAGTTCGACAAGGAGGAGATCCTCGAGGGCTACCTCAACACCTCCGACTTCGGCCGCGGCGCCATCGGCATCCAGGCCGCCGCCCAGGCGTACTACGGCAAGGACGCGAGCGAGCTGACCGACAGCGAGTGCGCCTTCCTGACCACGCTGCTCAACGGGCCCGCGCTGCACGACCCGTTCCAGGGCGGCAGCGGCGAGGTCGACATCGTCACCGAGGAGAACGTCCAGCGCGCGACGGAGCGCTGGGAGTACGTCCTCAACCGCCGCGTCGAGACGGGGACCCTCGCCCCCGACGCCCACGAGGCGATCATCGCCGAAGGCTTCCCCACCCCCGACCCCCCGACCCCGGCCATGGAGATGGCGGGCCAGATCGGCTACCTCACCAACCTGGCCGAGGCATACGTCATCAACCAGGGGATCCTCACCGAGGAGGAGCTGGCCAAGGGCGGGTACCAGATCCACACGACGTTCGACGAGACCATGGTCGACCAGATGGAGGCCGCCGTCTCGGACGTCATCGAGGCGAACATCGACCCCGAGGAGCGCGCCGAGGACCGGCACGTCCAGTTCGGCGGGGCCGCGGTGGAGCCGGGCGACGGCGCGATCCGGGCCATCTACGGCGGCGCGGACTTCACCGAGCACTTCCTGAACAACGCCGACAACCCCCGCGCCCAGGTGGGCTCCACCTTCAAGCCGTTCGTGCTGGCGGCCGCGATGCGGGACGGCGTCCGCGACCCCGAGGGCGACGCCGAGCAGGACCGCGAGGAGCGGACGCAGCTCTCCCCCGAGAGCGTGTACCACTCCGAGAACGGCCAGCGCATCAACAACTACAACGGCGATCCCGTCGTCATCGAGGAGGAGGGCTCGGGCGACGAGGGGGAGTGGCACCAGGAGAACTTCCTCCAGAGGGACCACGGCGACATCACGCTGCGGGAGGCCATGGAGGTCTCGGCCAACGTGCCCTTCGTGCAGCTCGGCATGGACGTCGGCCCTGCGACGGTCGCCCAGGCGGCCATGGACGCCGGCCTGCACGAGGACAGCCTCGGCCCGGCCAACGACACCGTGCCCGCCTTCGCGCTCGGCGTCTCCAACCCCGGCCCGATCCGGATGGCCTCCGCCTACGCCACCTTCGCCGCGAGCGGCGAGCAGGCCGAGCCCTACTCGGTCACCCGGGTCGAGGGCGCCAAGGAGAGCCTCCCCTGGGAGCACGAGAGCGAGACCACACAGGCGTTCGAATCCTCGGTGGCGGACACCGTCACCGACGTGCTGACCGAGGTGGTCGAGGGCGACGAGGGCAGCGGCCAGGACGCCCAGGTCCTGGAGCGCCCCGTGGCCGGCAAGACCGGTACCACCGACGACAACAAGAGCGCGTGGTTCGTCGGCTACACCCCCCAGCTGTCCACCGCCATCGGCATGTGGCGCTCGGCCGACTCCGAGGAGGAGCTGGTCGGCGACGAGGAGATGGGCTTCCTCTCCATGTTCAACACGGCGGGCTCGGAGCGGATCAACGGTAGCTCCCTGCCCCTCGAGGCATGGATCGCCTTCATGGAGGCGGCCCTGGAAGGCGAGTCGGTCGAGGAGTTCCCCGACCCGCCCGGCTCGCTCGGCGAGACCATCTGGGGTGGCGGCGCCGAGAGCCCGCCCCCGCCGCCGGTGGAGACCGAGGAGCCCGAGGCCCCGGAGACCGAGGAGCCGACCGAGGAGCCGACCGAGAGCTCGCCGCCGCCCTCCGAGGACCCGACCGACGACCCGACCGATCCCTGCTCGCCGCTTGACCCTATGTGCGAGGACCCGGGCGGACAGAACGGCGACCCGCAGGGCGGCGACCCCGATCCGGGCAATCCCCAGGGAACCACGGGTGAGCCCGGCGATCCCGAGGGCGCGGACGGCGAGCAGGGCGACCCCGAGGGGGACACCGCCTGGGCGTTCTAGCCGCGCCCTGAGGCCCCGGCGGTGGGCCCGTGCGGCAGGATGTTCCCATGGCGCATCCCCCTCCGCGAGCGGCCGTACGGCCCACCGCCCAGGACGAAGTGGCCGCCGCCGGCAGCGAGCTGATCGGCGGCCCCGCCGGGCGCCGGGCCGCCTCGGGCCACCCCTGGTGGTCGCCGGCGCGGGTCATCGCCCTGGTGATGATCGGGATGTTCGCCCTGGGCATGGCCCAGAAGGTGTCCTGCTACGAGAGCGGCTGGTTCCGGGGCCCGGCCGCCCAGTACACCCACGCGTGTTACTCGGACATCCCCCACCTCTACGAGGGCCGCGGCTTCGCCGACGGACTCGTCCCCTACTTCGACCGCATCCCCGCCGAGGTGTCCGGCGGGATGGAGTACCTCGAATACCCGGTGCTCACCGGTCTCTTCATGGAGGTCGCCGCCTGGCTCACCCCGGGCGGCACCACCGACCCCAGCCCCGCCCAGATCTACTGGCTGGTCAACGCCGCGCTCCTCATGATCTGCGCGGTGATCATCGCCGTCTGCGTCACCCGCATCCACCGCCATCGCCCCTGGGACGGCCTCCTGGTCGCCCTCGCCCCGGCGCTGGCCCTGACGGCCACCATCAACTGGGACCTGCTCGCCGGTGCCCTCACCTGCGCCGCGCTGCTGTTCTGGTCCCGCGGCCGCTCGTTCGGCGCGGGCATCCTGCTGGGCCTGGCCACCGCGGCCAAGCTCTACCCCGTCCTCCTGCTCGGCCCCCTGCTCGTGCTGTGCTGGCGGGCCGGGCGGTGGCGCGCGTTCCTCACCGCCACGGCGGGCGCCGTCATCGCGTGGCTCGCGGTCAACCTCCCCGTGCTGATCGCGGCGCGGGAGGGATGGGCGAAGTTCTACACCTTCAGCGAGGAACGCCCGGTCGACTTCGGCTCCCTCTGGCTGATCATCGCCCAGCGCACCGACGCGCAGCTCGAGTCGGTCAACACCTACGCCACGGGCCTGGTGGTCCTCGGCTGCGCCGGGATCGCCCTGCTCGGCTTCGCCGCCCCGCGCCGCCCCCGGCTGGCCCAGCTCGCCTTTCTCGTGGTCGCGCTGTTCATCCTCACCAACAAGGTCTACTCCCCGCAGTATGTGCTCTGGCTGATCCCGCTGGCCGTCCTCGCCCGCCCCCGCTGGCGCGACTTCCTCGTCTGGCAGTGCTGCGAGGTGCTCTACTTCCTGGGCATCTGGATGTATCTGGCGTTCCTCAACAGCGAGAACCAGCAGGGCCTCCCCACCGGCGGATACCAACTGGCCATCATCCTTCACCTGTTGGGGACCTTCTATCTCTGCTGCGTGGTCATCCGCGATGTGCTGCGCCCCGAGTACGACCCCGTCCGGCGCGACGGCTCCGACGACCCCGGGGGCGGCGTACTGGATGGCGCCCCCGATGTCTTCACCCTGCGCCGCCGCGCGCAGACCCCGCAGCCGACGGCCACCGCGTTCGTCGACTGGGGACTCCCCGGCGGCACGCTGCCGACGCCACCGGATGATGTTTCACGTGAAACGTGAGACGCCCACCCCTGAGGCACCCCCATCCGACGCCACGCCCCCGCGCAGTTCGGTCGTCGGCGATCTACGGACCCTGCTCCGCTTCCCCGGCTTCCGCAAGCTGCTCACCGTCCGCCTGCTCTCCCAGTTCACGGATGGTGTCTTCCAGGTAGGGCTGGCCACCTATGTGGTCTTCTCCCCGGAGCAGCAGACCTCGGCCACCGACATCGCCGCGGCCATGGCCGTGCTCCTTCTCCCCTACTCCCTGCTCGGCCCGTTCGCCGGCGTCCTCCTCGACCGCTGGCGCCGCCGCCAGGTCCTGCTCCATGGCAACGCCCTGCGGAGCGTCCTCGCCGCCGGAACGTGCCTCCTCGTCGTGGCCGACGTGCCCGACTGGCTCTTCTATCTCTCCGCGCTCTCGGTGACCGCGGTCAACCGCTTCATCCTCGCCGGGCTCTCCGCCGGGCTGCCCCGCGTCGTGGACCGGGAGCGGCTCGTCGTGGCGAACGCGCTCTCCCCCACCGCGGGCACCCTCGCGGCCACCCTGGGCGGGGGAGCGGCGTTCGTCGTCCAACTCCTCGCGACCTCACAGGGCGCGGAGAACGCGGTGGCGCTCGGCCTCGCCGCCCTCCTCTATCTGCTGGCGGGGCTCTCCGCCCTTCCGATGGACCGCGGCATGCTCGGCCCCGACGAGGACGCGGTGGTGCCCCGGCTCGGCGAGGCGATCGCCAGCACGGTCCGGGGTCTGGTGGCGGGCTTCCACCACCTTGGCGAGCGCCGAACGGCGGCCTGGACGCTCGGCGGGCTCGCGATGATGCGCTTCTGCTACGGCGCCCTGCTGGTGACGGTGCTGATGCTCTGCCGCCACGCCTGGGGCGGCTCGGACAACGAGGACGGGCTCGCCTGGCTGGGCGTGGCCATCGGCGTCTCGGGAGCGGGCTTCTTCGTCGCGGCGGTCATCAGCCCCTGGACGGTGGCCCGGCTCACCCCGCTGGGCTGGTTCACCGCCTGCGCCGCGCTGGCGGCCCCGCTGGTGCCCGCGCTTGGCCTGTCGTTCGAGCCGGTGCCGGTGATGGTCGCGGCGTTCCTGCTCGGCCTGGTCACCCAGGGGTCGAAGATCGTGACCGACACCGTGGTGCAGTCATCCGTGGACGACGCCTTCCGGGGACGCGTCTTCGCGCTCTACGACATGCTGTTCAACGTGGCCTTCGTCAGCGCCGCCGGACTCGCGGCGCTGATACTGCCCCCCGACGGCAGGTCGGCCCCCCTCCTCCTCATCATCGCCGCCCTCTACGCCCTCACAGCCGCGGCGATACACCGCCTCCGGCGAGGCACGGCACCCGAAGTCCGCGCCGGGCGATGTTTCACGTGAAACGGAGGAAGATCATCGCCCCTGACGGGACCACCACTCCTTGAGGGCGGCGGCGGCGGTGTCGCGGTCCTGGGGGCCCTCTTCCAGACGGAGCTCGAGGAGGTAGCGGTATGCCTTGCCGATCTCGGGGCCGGGGCCGATGCCCAGGATCTCCATGATCTCGTTGCCGTTGAGATCCGGGCGGATGGCGTCCAGCTCCTCCTGCTCCTTGAGCCGCTCGATCCGCTCCTCCAGGCTGTCGTACGCCCGGGACAGCGCCTGCGCCTTCCGCTTGTTCCGCGTGGTGCAGTCGGAGCGGGTGAGCTTGTGCAGCCGCCCCAGCAGAGAGCCCGCGTCACGGACATAGCGACGCACGGCGGAGTCGGTCCACTCGCCGGTGCCATAGCCGTGGAAGCGGAGATGCAGTTCGACGAGCCGCGACACATCCTTGATGATCTCGTTGGGGTACTTCAGCTTGCTCAGCCGCTGCTTGGTCATCTTGGCGCCCACCACCTCGTGGTGGTGGAAGGAGACCCGGCCGTCGTCCTCGAACCGCCGCGTCCTCGGCTTGCCGATGTCGTGCAGCAGGGCGGCCAGCCGCAGGATCAGGTCCCGCTCGCCGCCCTCCTCGAGGTCGATCGCCTGCTCCAGCACCGTGATGCTGTGCTCGTACACGTCCTTGTGCCGGTGGTGCTCGTCCCGCTCCAGCCGCAGCGCCGGGACCTCGGGCAGCACGCGGTCCGCCAGGCCCGTCTCGACCAGCAGCGAGATCCCCTTGCGAGGGTGGTCGCCGAGGAGCAGCTTGTTCAGCTCGTCCCGAACGCGCTCGGCGGAGACGATCTCGATCCGGTCGGCCATGTCCACCATGGCCTTCCGGACCGGCTCGGCCACCGAGAAGTCGAGCTGGGCGGTGAAGCGCGCGGCGCGCATCATGCGCAGCGGGTCGTCGGAGAAGGACTCCTCGGGGGTGCCGGGCGTGCGCAGCACCCGCCGCCCGAGGTCCTCGAGCCCCTGATGGGGATCGACGAACTCGCGCCGGGGGAGCGCGACGGCCATCGCGTTCACCGTGAAGTCACGGCGGCGCAGGTCGTCCTCGAGCGAGTCGCCATACCTCACGTCGGGCTTGCGCGAGCTGCGGTCGTACGCCTCGGAGCGGTAGGTGGTGATCTCCAGCTGGTAGTCCTTGGCGCCCGTCGCGCTGCCCACCTCCGCGGGTGCGGCCTTGAGACAGCCGACGGTGCCGAACGCGATGCCGACGTCCCACACGGCGTCCGCCCAGGGCCGGACGATCCGCAGGATGTCCTCGGGCCTGGCGTCCGTGGTGAAGTCCAGGTCATTGCCCAGGCGCCCCAGGAGCGCGTCCCGCACGGAGCCGCCGACCAGGGCGAGGGAGAATCCCGCGTGCTCGAAGCGTCGGGCGAGGTCGTCGGCGATGGGGGAGACCCGCAGCAACTCCCCCACGGCCTGCCGTTGGACCCGGCTCACATCGGTGGCGGGCTGGCGAGGCTGAGTGTCTTTCCTGTCGTTCGGCACAACAGCACAGCGTACGTGCCACAGGGGGGCCGGGGGTTCCCCCGGGGGCGCCCGGTCCCCGGCACGGGGACAGAGCGATCATCGTTACCATGAAGGCGGGTTGAGGACGAGGGAACGGGGCGAGGCGTGGCAGTGTCCGGGATCCGGGGACGGGTGGCATCCCGCCGCCACGGGCGGCGGGTGGGTCCTCTGCTTGCCGTGGTCATGGGCTTCCCCCTGCTCACCGGGCTGGTACCGACGCAGGCGACCGCGGCGCCCCAGGGCGGGGCTGCGGCCGCCCCCGGCGAGGACGCGGGGACCGGCAGCCGCTCCGCGGCCGTCTCCATCACCGAGATCGACCCCACCGTGCCAGGCGAGGACGACACCGTCGTGCTGCGCGGCACCGTCACCAACAAGGGCGGCTCCCCCATCGTCGACGGCTCGGTGGACGCCCGCCGCGGCGTCCCGCTGCCGGGGCGCACCGCCATCGACGAGTCCCTGGCCCGCACCGGCTGGGACCAGGCCGCCGACGGCGAGATAGTGCGCGGCCACGGCCAGGACATCGGCACGATCGACCCCGGCATGTCCCGCACCTTCTCGCTCGAGGTGCCGGTCTCCGAGCTGGCGCTCGGCGCCGACGGCGTCTACCAGCTGGCCGTCGGCCTCACCGGCCAGCGCGAGGACGCCCGCTGGGACCAGGTGCTCGGCATGGGCAGGACCGTCCTGCCGTGGCAGCCGGCGGGAGGCGGCGTGGACGGCCCCGCGACGCGCCTGACGGTGCTGTGGCCGCTGATCTCCACGACGCATCTGACCGCGCAGACGGGCGCGGACGAGGAGCAGACGCCCGCGTTCCAGGACGACACCCTGCTCACCGAGATCTCCCCCGGCGGCCGGCTCGACCAGCTCGTGACGCTCGGCGCCGACCTCCCGGTCACCTGGGTCGTCGACCCCGACCTGTTGGCTTCGGTGGACGCCATGACCGAGGAGTACCAGGTCTACGAGGGCGACGAGCTGGTCAACGGGCAGGACCAGGACGTCGCCAGGGCGTGGCTCGCCAAGCTCCAGGAGGCGGTGCGCGGTAACGAGGTGGTCGCCCTCCCCTTCGGCGACCCCGACCTGGCGTCGCTGGCCCACCACGGCAAGGATGTCCCCGGCGCGCTCGGCCAGCTGGCGACGGCCACCGAGACCGCGGGCATGACCGTGGAGACCATCCTGAACGAGCCGCCCACCACCGACTTCGCGTGGCCCGTCGAGGGGGCGATCGACCCGTCCATCGTGTCGGTGGCCACCTCGGCCGGCGCCCACCACGTCATCGCCCGCAGCGACAGCCTCCGCCCCGGCGACTCCCTGTCCTACACGCCAGGGGCCGTCCGCCCCATCGGCGGCGGCACGACGGCGCTCGTCGCCGACGCCCGGCTGTCCACCCTCTTCGAGGGCGACATGTCCCGCACCAAGGACGCGTCGCTGGCCCAGCAGCAGCTGCTGGCGCAGACCTACGCGATCGCCCGGCAGGACGCCCCCGCCGAGCGCGACCTCCTGCTGGCCCCCCAGCGGATGCCCACCGCCGACCAGGCGCGGGCGATGGCCCAGGCCGTGACCGCGCTCAGGGACGAGGGCGGCTGGATCGACTTCGCCCAGCTCTCCGAGACCGCCGCCGCCGAGCCCGACCCCGCGGCGAACCAGCGCGTCCCTGACGCCGACGCCTACCCCCAGGACCTGCGCGAGCAGGAGATGCCCACCAGCGCGTTCCAGTCGATGCGCGAGACCCAGCGGACGCTGGACGACTTCCAGGTGATCCTGACCCAGGACGACCGCGTGGTGACCCCCTTCGGGAACGCGATCCGCCGCGAGATGTCCACGTCGTGGCGCGGCCTCGCGGCCGACGCCGCCGAGTACCGCACGGCCGTCCAGGACGGCCTGGTCGCTCTCACCGAACGAGTGCACCTGATCCAGAAGTCGGAGATCACCCTCTCAGGACGCAGCGCCACCATCCCGGTCACCGTGCAGAACAACCTGGTGCAGGACGTCGAGGGCCTCACGCTGCACCTCAAGTCCAGCCGGACGCTCGGCCTCGAGGTCAGCGATCCACAGGAGATCGTCGTCAGCGGGGGACACAGCCAGTCGGTGAAGTTCTCGGCCGACGCCCGCGCCAACGGCATCACGTTCCTCGAGGCCCAGCTCTACACCGCCGACGGCAAGCCCTTCGGCGAGCCCATGCACTTCAGGGCGGACGTCACCTCGATCACCTCGGCCGTCATGATGGTGATCGCCGGCGGCCTGCTGCTGGTCGTCCTCGCCGGGATCCGCATGTACACCCAGCGCAAGAGGGCCGCCAGGCAGGGCGCCGAGCCGGGCGAGAAGGCGGACGCCTTGGTGGGTGAGAGGGCTTCCGACACCGGCGGCGACACCCACGGCACCCCCTCGGGGAGTGAGAGGCTGGACCCCGACGAGTGAGCCGCCAGCCGGAGGGGCACCGCCGGCCCGTACATAAGGTGGGGTTGTAGCGATGGAAGCGCCGTACGACCGTGAACGCGGCCGGGCGCCGGGTGGTGGCGACCAATCCGGTTGGCAGGGGGACCAGCACGGGCATCCCGAGCAGCAGGGCCCTTACCCCCCCGGCTACGACCCGTACGCCGGTCAGCAGCCGTACCCGTACGAGCCCGGCGGCCACGACCCCGGGGCGCCCGACCCCTATGGCCCCGCGCACGGCCAGGCCCCCGGCGGCTACCCGGGCCAGCCCTACCCCCCGCCCGGCTACGGCCCCGGCCACCCAGGCCCGCCCGCGGGAGGCCAGGGCTACGCCGGACCGCCGGAGTACCACCCGCCGGCCTATGACCCCGGCGCCTACGACTCGGCGGGCTACCAGGGCCCCGACGACCCCTACCTCGCCGACAGCTACCACCACGACCCGTACGCCGGGCGTGACCCCCTCGCACAGGACCCGGTCGGCGACGCCCTCTACGACCGCGCCGCGCACCCACCACCGCCCGCCAGCGGCGTTCCCGACCCCCAGGGCCTCTACCAGCAGCCGCCGCCAGGGCCGCACGCCCCCGACGCGCAGCGCTGGGCGCCCACGCCCGCGCCCGAGCCGGACGCCCTTTCGCGCCATCTGCCGCACGGGGACCGCGCCGCGACCACCGAGTTCACCGGCATCGACGGCCTGATGAACCGGGCGGGCGAGACGGCGGGTTCGGGGCCCCAGGGCCAGAGACCCGGCCCCGACGACGCCTTCGCCCACCTCTTCCGCGACCAGCAGGCCGGCCCGGGTCAGCCCCCGGCCGGGGGCGGCGACCAGCCGCCGAGGCAGACGCCGGAGCCGGGACCCGCCGCGCGCCCCGAGCCTCAGGCCGCCGCCCCATCGGGCAAGACGAGCAAGGCCGCGGGGCTGCTGAAGTCCAGCGCCATAAT
The DNA here is from genome assembly GCF_003626575.1 of Streptomyces radicis. Classification (GTDB taxonomy): domain Bacteria; phylum Actinomycetota; class Actinomycetes; order Streptomycetales; family Streptomycetaceae; genus Streptomyces; species Streptomyces radicis. Next base: position 392,806 of record NZ_RBDY01000002.1, read on the forward strand.
GGCCGCCGGCACCCTGGTCTCCCGCGTCACCGGCTTCGTCCGCCAGCTGGTCCTGGTGGCCGCGCTGGGCGCCGCCGTCCTCGGCGACAGCTACACCGTCGCCTGGAACCTCCCCAACATGATCTACATCCTGATCATCGGCGGCGGCCTGAACTCCGTTTTCGTGCCCCAACTCGTCCGGGCCATGAAGAACGACAGCGACGGCGGCGAGGCCTACGCCAACCGTCTGCTGACCCTGGTCATGGTCCTGCTCGGCGCGCTCGTCGTCGCCGCCGTGCTCGCCGCGCCCCTCCTGGTCCGCCTGATGTCCCCGACGTTCGCGGACGACCCGGCGGCCAACGAGGTCACCGTGACCTTCACCCGCTACTTCCTGCCGACCATCTTCTTCATGGGCGTCCATGTGGTGCTCGGCCAGATCCTCAACGCCCGCGGCAGCTTCGGCCCGATGATGTGGACCCCGGTCCTCAACAACATTGTCGTCATCTTCACCTTCGGCATGTTCCTGTGGGTCTACGGCACCCAGGCCACCTCGGGGATGGGCGTCACCACCATCAGCGACGAGGGGCTGCGCCTGCTCGGCGCCGGCACCCTGCTCGGCCTGGTGGTCCAGGCCGTCGCCCTGCTTCCCTATCTGCGCGCCGCGGGCTTCCGCGTCAGGCTCCGCTTCGACTGGCGCGGCAAGGGCCTCGGCAAGGCCGCCACCATGGCCAAGTGGACCGTGCTCTTCGTCCTGGCCAACCAGGTCGGCCTGATCGTCGTCACCCAGATCGCCACCTGGGCCGGGGCCAACGCCCTGGAGGACGGCCACAGCGGCGCCGGCTTCATCGCCTACAGCAGCGCCCTGCTGATCTGGCAGATGCCGCAGGCCATCATCACCGTCTCGCTCATGGCGGCGCTGCTCCCCCGGCTCTCCCGCTCCGCCGCCGACGGCGACACCGCGGCCGTGCGCGACGACCTCTCGCACGGGCTGCGCACATCGGCCGTCGCGATCGTGCCCATCGCCTTCGCCTTCGTGGCCCTGGGCGTGCCGATGTGCACCCTGCTGTTCGGCACGGCGGGCGAGAGCGGCGCCCGTTCGTTCGGCTACGTCCTCATGGCGTTCGGCGTCGGCCTGATCCCGTACTCCGCGCAGTACGTCGTGCTGCGCGCGTTCTACGCCTACGAGGACACCCGCACGCCCTTCTACAACACGGTGATCGTCTCGGCCACCTGGATCCTGCTCTCCGCGCTCAGCTTCGTGCTGCTGCCCGAGCGCTGGGTCGTCGCGGGCATCGCGTTCGGCTACGGCGTCGCCTACGCCGTGGGCGTCCGCGTCGCGTGGCGGCGACTCAAGGGCCGGATGCGGGTCGACCTGGACGGCGCCCGCGTCGTGCGGACCTACATCAGGCTGGCCGGGGCGAGCATCCCCGCCGCGGTGATCGGCGGCGGGACGGGCTTCCTCGTCCTGCGGGCCCTGGGGGAGGGCGCGATCGGCTCGGTGGCCGCGCTCGCCGTCGGCGGCCTGCTGCTGCTCGCGGTGTTCTACGTGGCCGCTCGCAGGATGCGCGTCGAGGAGCTCACCGCGCTCGTCGGCATGGTCAGGGCGCGCCTCGGACGCTGAGATCCGCCCCTGGCCGGGAATCGACCCATGACGCGCGCGCACCCGACACCGTCGCGCCACACGCCGTACAACCTGAGGCCGTACTCACATGTCGTGCAGGGTGACGGACTACCGGCACAATGAGTCTGGCAGTGTCAAGCACCCGAGAGCCGAGAACGGGGAGGCGGGAACGACGGTGGCCGAACGGAGCACGGCGACGAGTTCTTCGCAGCATCCGACGAGCGCCCAGGAGGCCACGGACCCCGAGCCGGTGTCCCGGGCGGACAAGCCGGTGGCCCCGGCCACCGGGGGCGCCAAGCAGCCCTCCGCCCACCACGAGTTGCACAGCGGCCACAGACTCACCAAGCGGTACCGCCTCGAGGAGTGCATCACCCGGCTGGACGGCTTCAGCAGCTGGCGTGCCGTCGACGAGAAGCTGCGCCGGGCCGTGGGCATCCATGTGCTGCCCGCCGACCACGAACGGGCCAGGGCCGTGCTGTCCGCGGCCCGCGCCACCGCGCTGCTCGGCGACCTGCGCTTCGTCCAAGTCCTCGACGCCGCCGAGGAGAACGGGCTCGTCCACGTCATCCACGAGTGGCTGCCCGACGCCGTGCCCCTGAGCACCGTGCTGCACACCGGGCCCCTGGACCCGCACGAGGCGTACGCCCTGGCAAGCCAGGTGTCCCAGGCGATGGCGGCCGCGCACCGCAAGGACCTGGCCCATCTGAGGCTCACCCCCGCCACCGTGCTCCGCACCGGCCCTTGCCAGTTCCGCATCCGCGGCCTCGCCGTCGACGCGGCGCTGCGCGGCATCACGGCGGATGCCCCGAGGCGGGCCGACACCGAGGCCATCGGAGCGCTGCTGTACGCCGCTCTGACGCAGCGTTGGCCCTACGGCGATGGCGCGTATGGCCTGAATGGAGTAGCGGGCCTCAGCAAGGGCTACAGGGACTCCCTGGCCACTCCCGAGCAGGTGCGGGCGGGCATTCACCGCGGGCTGTCCGAGCTCACCATGCGCGCCCTCGACAACAACGGCGCCACCGCCGCGAGTCAGGACCCGCCGTTCACCACGCCCGAGGAGCTGGGCAAGGCGCTTGCCGCCCTGCCGCGCATCCCCCCGCCCGACCCGACGCCGAGCGCCATGGTCGGGTTCCAGCACACCACCTTCCAGCGCGGCACCCTGGCCACCGGGCGGCAGCCCCCGGCCGCGCCGCCCACGCGCCCCGCCCCCGGCTCCCCCGCACCGCCCGCCCTGCCGGGTCGCACCGGCACCGCGCTCAAGTGGGGGGTCTCGGCGCTGCTCATCGCCGCGCTCGGCCTGGGCAGTTGGCAGCTGGCCGACGCCCTCCTCAAGGGCGACGCCCCCACCGACCAGCCCTCGCCCAGCGGCCCGCCCGCCGGGGAAGAGGAGGAGGCGCCCCCGCCGGCGCCCGTCGAGGTCGTCGACATCACCGAGTTCGACCCCGAGGGCACGGGAGGCGGCCAGAACCCCGAGATGGCGCCCCGGGCCATCGACGGCGACATGGAGTCCGCCTGGCAGACCAAGAACTACTTCGGCCCCTCGTTCGGGAACCTCAAGAGCGGCGTCGGCCTCATCCTCGACCTGGGCGAGGTCAGGGAGATCTCGTCCCTCTCCGTGCAGGCCTTCGGCGACACCACGGTCGAGTTCCGCGCGGCCCCCGCCGACGCCGGCGCCATGCCCAACGATCTGGACGCGTTCACCACGCTCGATTCCGACACCGGCACCGCCCTCACGCTGGAGGCGGAGGAGTCGATCGAGACACAGTTCGTGCTTCTGTGGCTTACTGAGCTGCCACAGGGCGACGATGGCAACTACCGTGGCGCCATCGCCGACATCGGCGTCGTCCAGTAGAGGCGCAGAGGAGGAGAGGTCCCGTCGTGGGCAGTGGTGTGCCACGCGAGCCTGTCGTCTACACCGACAAGGAGCTCCTCGAGCGACATGTGGACGGCGATCCCGATGCCTTCACCGAGCTGGTCCACCGGCATCGCGACCGGCTGTGGGCCGTCGCGCTGCGGACGCTGGGCGATCGGGAGGAGGCCTCCGACGCCCTTCAGGACGCGCTGATATCGGCCTACCGCGCCGCCCATACCTTCCGCGGCCAGGCCGCCGTCACCACCTGGCTGCACCGCATCACCGTGAACGCCTGCCTCGACCGGGCCCGCAAGGCCAAGAGCCGCAGGACCTACCCCATGCCCGAGCAGGAACGTCTGGAGACCCTGCTCGACCCACATGAGTCCGCCGAGGCCCCCGCCGAACGGACGGATCTGCGCCGTGAGTTGCGCGAGGCGCTGGACAAGCTCCCCGCCGAGCAGCGCGCGGCCCTTGTCCTCGTGGACATGCAGGGCTATCCCGTGGCCGAGGCCGCCTCCATCCTCGAAACCCCGGTGGGCACCGTGAAAAGCCGCTGCGCCCGCGCACGCGCACGCCTCCTGCCCCTCCTCCGGCATTTGCGTCCCGTGCCTCCCGGGGACGCCCCCGTAAGGAACCGGGCACCCGGTACTCCCGTCCCACCACCAAGAGATTCGGGAGATGCCGGGGCCGTGCGGGGAGGAGGTACGCACTCATGAGGGAGAACCACCCAGAGGCCGCCGAGATCGCGGCGCTCGATGTGGACCTGCTGCCGCCCGCCGAGGCGGCCGCCCTGCGCGAGCATCTCGCCGGATGCGTCTCCTGCGCAGCGATCCAGGCCGATCTGGCCGCGCTCTCGGACGAGCTGGCCCGCGTCCCCGATCCGGGTCCTCTCCCCGATGACATCGCCGCCCGCATCGACGCGGCACTCGCCGCCGAGGCGGCGGCGATCACTGTTTCACGTGAAACAGCGACGGACCTCCCCAAGAACGCCCCCCCGCGAGCCGATGCCTCCGCCACGGCCTCCTCCGACAAGGGGGCCGTCCGTCGACCGGTGCCCGGACCCCGTTGGGTGCGGCCACTCCGGCTGGGCCTGGCCGCCGTCGGGGCCATGGTGGTGCTCGGCCTGGGCGTGATGACGCTCTCCTCGCTCGGCGGGGACGGCGATCAGGACCTGGCCGAGAGCGCGGACTCCTCGGCACCGGCCAACGGCAGCGCCGAGGCCGCGGTCGAGGAGCCCGTGGCGACCCAGGTCCAGGAGCTGCTGGACGAGGTCGAGAGCGTCGACCCGTTCATCACCGGGGACAGCAGCGGCAGCGGATCCAGCGAGTCCGCCGAGTCCGACGCGGGGGTCGAGGACACCGCGGCGCCGGAGAGCTCCGACGCCCCGGAGGGCGCGGAGCCCGAGGCCGGTGGCGGCGATGCCGAGCCCGATGTGGAGCCGGTCGACGAGGTGCCCGCGTGTGTCGAGGCGGCGATCGGCCGGGGCGAGGACCCGCTGGCCGCCGGTGAAGAGGACTACGAGGGCATCGAGGCTTATCTGGTCGTCTTCCAGCACGAGGTCGACCCCGATCAGGTGGACGCCTACATGGTCGCCGCGAGCTGTGCGACCGCCTCGCCCGCGGCCACGGGAGAGGTCCTCCTCCAGGAGAGCTACCCGCGCGGCTGAGGCGCTACCGGGCCGGGAATGTCTGGGACCCTAGGATCCGTTACTGGACTATGGGCCCCCACCGGGGGAGACACCCCGAGACAAGGAAGATTCCCGTGAGCGACGTCCGCAACGTGATCATCATCGGCTCCGGACCCGCGGGCTACACCTCCGCGCTCTACACCGCACGCGCCTCGCTCAACCCGTTGGTCTTCGAAGGTGCCGTCACCGCGGGCGGCGCTTTGATGAACACCACCGAGGTCGAGAACTTTCCTGGTTTCAAGGAGGGCATCATGGGCCCGGACCTCATGGACAACATGAGGGCCCAGGCCGAGCGCTTCGGTGCCGAGCTCGTCGCGGACGACATCGTCTCGGTCGATCTCAGCGGGGAGATCAAGACGGTCACCGACACCGCGGGCGTGGTGCACCAGGCCAAGGCCGTCATCGTGGCCACCGGCTCCCAGCACCGCAGGCTCGGCCTCCCCCAGGAGGACGAGCTCTCCGGGCGCGGCGTCTCCTACTGCGCGACGTGTGATGGCTTCTTCTTCCGCGAGCAGGACATCGCCGTGATCGGCGGCGGCGACACCGCCATGGAGGAGGCCACCTTCCTCAGCCGGTTCGCCAAGACCGTGACCATCGTTCACCGCCGCGACGCCCTGCGCGCCTCCAAGGCGATGCAGGAGCGCGCCTTCGCCGACCCGAAGATCAGGTTCGTCTGGGACAGCGAGGTCGCCGAGATCCATGGCACCGACGGCAAGCTCTCGGGGCTGACCCTCAGTAACAGGAAGACCGGGGAGACCTCGGCGCTGCCGGTCACCGGGCTCTTTGTCGCCATCGGCCACGATCCCCGCGTCGAGCTCTTCAAGGGCCAGCTGGACCTGGACGACGAGGGCTACCTCCAGGTGGCCTCCCCGACGACGCGGACCAATGTGCCCGGCGTCTTCGCCGCCGGTGACGTGGTCGACCACACCTACCGCCAGGCCATCACCGCCGCGGGCACCGGCTGTGCGGCCGCCCTGGACGCCGAGCGCTATCTCGCCGCCCTCTCCGACGCGGAGTCCATCGCCTCCGACGTCTCCGCCTGACCATCCCGTCCCACCGTCTCAACCCCATCGCAAGTGAAGGAGAACACCATGGCCGGTGCCACCGTGACCGCCACCGACGCTGACTTCGAGGAGAAGGTCCTCCAGAGCGAGAAGCCGGTCCTGGTCGACTTCTGGGCCGAGTGGTGCGGCCCCTGCCGTCAGGTCGCCCCGGCGCTCGAGGCCATCGCCGCCGAGCACGCGGACAAGCTGACCGTCGTCAAGCTCAACATCGACGAGAACCCCGCGACCGCCGCGAAGTACGGCATCCTCTCGATCCCGACGATGAACGTCTACCAGGGCGGCGACGTCGTGAAGACGATCGTCGGCGCCAAGCCGAAGGCCGCCATCGAGCGCGACCTCGCGGACTTCATCGCCGACTCGTACAAGGGCTGACCCCACCTCGGAGAACGACAGCAATCCCGAGAACGACGAGGGGCCCGGCTCGTTTCACGTGAAACGAGCCGGGCCCCTTCTCCTTGGCCTGCGCCGCCCTGACCGCGGAACGCCGCCGACGCTCAGTCCTCGGAGGCGTCCTCGTCCTCGGACTGCTGGCCCTGCTGGTCGAGCACCGGACCCTCGCCCGGCGCCAACTGGCCCAGGATCCGCTCCAGATCCTCTATCGAGGCGAACTCGACGACGATCTTCCCCTTCTTCTGGCCGAGATCGACCTTCACCCGGGTCTCGAAGCGGTCCGAGAGCCGACCCGCCAGATGATCCAGCGCGGGAGCGATCCGCCGCCCGGCCCGGGGGCCCTTGCCCCGCGCGGTGCTCTTCTTCGCGGGAGCGCTCTGAAGCGCGACAATCTCCTCCACCGCACGGACCGAGAGCACCTCGGCCACGATCCGATGGGCCAGCCGGTTCTGCTCCTCGGGGTCCTCGACCGACAGCAGCGCCCGAGCGTGTCCGGCGGACAGCACGCCCGCCGCCACCCGGCGCTGCACCGCGGGGGAGAGCTTCAGCAGCCGCAGCGTATTGGAGACCTGGGGCCGGGAGCGGCCGATCCGGTCCGCCAACTCATCGTGCGTGCACTTGAAGTCGCGGAGCAGCTGGTCGTAGGCAGCCGCCTCTTCCAGGGGGTTCAGCTGAGCACGGTGCAGATTCTCCAGGAGCGCGTCCAGGAGCATCTTGTCGTCCTCGGTGGCCCGGACGATCGCGGGGATGAGCTCAAGACCCGCCTCACGGCAGGCGCGCCAGCGGCGCTCCCCCATGATGAGCTCATAGCGCTCCGACCCCAACTTCCGTACCACGATGGGCTGGAGCAGCCCCACCTCCTTGATGGAGGTGACCAGCTCCGCCAGCGCGTCATCGTCGAAGACCTCACGCGGCTGCCGGGGGTTGGGGGTGATGGAGTCCAGCGGAAGCTCCGCGAAGTGGGCCCCCGCCACCTCGCCCCCCTGCACCGCGGCGGGCGGCTCCTCGACCGGAGCCGTTTCACGTGAAACGCCGTTGGAGCCGCCGTCCTCCGGAGATCCCGGTCCCGTGGGGATCACGACCCCCCGGTCCGGTGCCAGCACCGGAACCGCGGCGGGCGATACCGATACCCCGCGATCCGTCGCCGCACTGGACTCGTCGGAGCTTGTCGGCGCGGCCGGGATCAGCGCGCCAAGCCCTCGGCCGAGCCCTCTCCGTCGTTCACTCACTATGCCCCCTTCACCGGGCTGTGCTGTTCCTGCTGCGGGAGCCCCTGCTGGGTACCGGCGCCGCGCAGCGCGATCTCTCGGGCCGCCTCCAGATACGACAGCGATCCGCTGGAGCCCGGGTCATAGGTGAGGACCGTCTGCCCATAGCTCGGTGCCTCGGAGATGCGGACCGAACGCGGGATGTTGGTCCGCAGCACCTCCTTGCCGAAGTGGCTGCGCACCTCGTCGGCCACCTGCGAGGCGAGCCTGGTCCGTCCGTCATACATCGTCAGCAGGATGGTGGAGACATGGAGCCGGGGATTGAGATGGCCCCGGACCAGCTCGACATTCCGCAGGAGCTGGCCCAGGCCCTCAAGGGCGTAGTACTCGCACTGAATCGGAATGACGACCTCGGCCCCGGCCACCAGGGCGTTGACGGTGAGCAGTCCCAGGGAGGGCGGGCAGTCGATGAAGACATAGTCGAGCGGCTGCTCATACGCGGTGATGGCCCGCTGCAACCTGCTCTCCCTGGCCACCACCGAGACCAGCTCGATCTCGGCGCCCGCCAAGTCGATCGTCGCGGGGGCGCAGAAAAGTCCCTCGATGTCACGAACCGGCTGCACCACCTCGGAGAGCGGCCTGCTCTCGATGAGGACGTCATAGATGGAGGGCACCTCGGCATGGTGGTCGATGCCGAGCGCCGTGGAGGCGTTGCCCTGGGGGTCGAGGTCGATCACCAGCACGCGGGCGCCATGCAGGGCCAGCGACGCGGCGAGGTTGACGGTGGTGGTGGTCTTTCCGACGCCGCCCTTCTGATTGGCGACGATCATGACCCGGGTCTCCTCCGGCCTGGGGAGACTCCCCCCGGTGCGGTACATCGCCTCAACCGCCTGCTGTGCGGCGCGACTTGGCGAATCGCCTGAGGGCGCCGGGGCCGCGGGGGCGATGTCCACGGCACCGCCGGGGGCATCGGTGGATTCGGACCGAGGGCCGGGCACCGGATCAGCCGTCGGCCCAGCGATATTGGCGTCGGACCGCAATGGTTCACTCTCCTCGACATGTGCAGCCTTCGTCGCCTCAAAGCCTGCCATGCCCTGGGGGTCACGAACCAGCGAAGACCCCCTACTTGTGGAGAGAGGGCCCTCTGTGGATACCGGCGACACACTTTCGGGGGTAGCTCGAGAACGACGGTCGCGCGGCTCGGCGGCCGCGCGTCCCCGACTGATGATTCCCTGGAGCAGTGAGCGGCGTTTCACGTGAAACACGATGCCCACTGGCGCGGTCGACGAACGGACCGACACTCCGCATCGGGGATATATTCGGCTCTTTTGGCCAGTAACGACGTATCAGACCGGCGAACCGGATGAACGGGTCAGCCGAGCCCGGCGCTCAGGGCGAGCGTCGGCTGCCCCGCCCGCCGCGTCGGGCGGCCTTGGCGCGCTTGGCCGCGAACCGCACACCGCCGGGGCTCTCGCCAACCTCCACCCTGACCACCGTGGAGGGCGGGTCGAGCAGCTCCTTGCCGACCTGGAGCACCGAGCTGCTCACCACGCCGAGCTTCGCCAGGGCGGCTCGTGCCCCCTTGAGCTCCTGCTCCGCGGTGTCGCCCTTGAGCGCGAGCATCTCCCCATAGGGACGCAGCAGGGGAACGCCCCAGCCTGCGAGCCGGTCCAGCGGGGCGACGGCCCGGGCCGTCACCACATGGACGGGGGTCAGCTCGCTCATCACTTCCTCGGCCCTGCCCCGCACCACGGTCACCTGGTCGAGCCCCAGCAGCTCGACGACCTCGTTGAGGAAGTTGGTGCGGCGGAGCAGCGGCTCGAGCAGCGTGATCCGCAGATCCGGGCGGACCAACGCCAGGGGGATGCCGGGCAGTCCGGCCCCCGAGCCCACATCGCAGACGGTCACCTGCTCGGGGACGACCTCGGCGAGCACCGCGCAGTTCAGGAGGTGGCGCTCCCAGAGCCTGGGCACCTCACGCGGTCCGATGAGGCCGCGGCCGACGCCGACCTCGGCGAGCAGCTCGGCATAGCGCACGGCGTCCGGCAGCCGGTCGCCGAAGATCTCGCGGGCCGCCGGCGGAGGCTCGGGAAGCTCCGCCGGCGGCCCCTCGGGCGTCACACCTCGCGTCACGGCAGGACGACCACGCGGCGCTGCGGCTCCTCGCCCTCGGACTCGCTGCGCAGACCGGCGGCCGCGACGGCGTCGTGCACGACCTTGCGCTCGAACGGGGTCATCGGCTTGAGCTTGACCGGCTCACCCGAGTCCTTGACCTGCTGCACGGCCTCGATGGCGAGAGCGGTGAGCTTCTCCCGCTTGCGGGCCCGGTGACCGGCGATGTCCAGCATCAGCCTGCTGCGTTCGCCCGTCTCCCGGTGCACCGCGAGGCGGGTGAGCTCCTGGAGCGCCTCCAGGACCTCACCGTCGCGGCCGACCAGCTTCTGGAGGTCGCGCGAGGGGCCGTCGGAGACGATCGACACCGCCGCCCGGTCGCCCTCCACGTCCATGTCGATGTCGCCATCGAGGTCCGCGATGTCGAGGAGCCCCTCAAGGTAGTCGGCCGCGATCTCGCCTTCCTGCTCCAGACGAGAGAAGACGTCGGTGTCCTTGGTGGCGGTTGAGGTGGTGTCCGTCACAGGTCGGGCTCCTTCTGAGTTCCTACTTCTTGCTCTTGGCGGAGGGCTTGGGCCTGCGGGGCTGGGCCTTCTTCGCCCCTGCGGACTTCCCGCCGCCCTGGCCCCCGCCGCCCTGGCCCGAGGCGGGCCGGGTGCCGTTCCGGCTGCCGTCGGCGGTGTCGGAGGGCCCGTCCGACGAGTCCTGCTTCTCAAGCCGGTTCCGCGGAGGGGTCTGCTTCTTCGCCTGCTGCGAGGTCTGGCGCTGCTGCGCCTGGCGGGGGCTCTGCCGCTGGGACTTGCTCTGCCGCTTGGGCTGCGTCCGGTTGGCGCGGGCGGCGTCGGTGGCCTTCTTGGCCTCCGTCTCGACCGGCTGCTCCTCCGTGAGCTTGCCCTTCTTCCGCAGCTTCTCCTGGCGCTGCTTGTAGGCGAGGCTGCCGGGGGTGGGGTTGCGGTTGATCACATAGAGCTGCTGGCCCATGGACCAGACGTTGGTGGTCAGCCAGTAGATGAGGACACCGACCGGGAAGTTGATGCCGAAGACGGCGAACATGATCGGGAAGATATACATCAGCATCTTCTGCTGATTCATGAACGGCGTCTTGACCGTGAGGTCGACGTTCTTCGTCATCAGCTGGCGCTGGGTGTAGAACTGCGACGCCGACATCAGGACGATCATGATGACGGTGACGGTCCTGACGGTGCCCACCGAGGCGCCGAGGTCCGCGAGATGGCTGGCGCTGTCGAGGAAGCGGGCCGCGATCGGTGCCCCGAAGATCGTGGCCTCACGGGCGCTGTCGACCTGATCCTGCGTGAGGGTGCCGACGGTGTCCCGGTTGGCGATGTGGTTCAGCACCTGGAAGAGCGCGATGAAGAACGGCGACTGCGCCAGGATCGGCAGACAGCTGGCGAGCGGGTTGGTGCCCGTCTCCCGGTACAGCTTCATCATCTCTTCGGACTGACGCTGCCGGTCGTTCTTGTAGCGCTCCTGGATCTTCTTCATCCGTGGCTGGAGCGCCTGCATATTCCTCGTGGCCTTGATCTGGCGCACGAAGAGGGGGATCAGGGCGATCCGGATCACGACCACCAGGGAGACGATCGACAGGCCCCACGCCCAGCCGCTGTCCTCGTGGAAGACGAGGCTGTACGCCCTGTGGAACAAGATGATGATTTGAGTGACCACCCAGTACAGGGGACTGAGGATCGAGTTGATCGTGTCCACGGATCAGGCTCCTTGGGCATTGTTGTGGGCACCACCGGGCGAGGCGGGGGAGAGGGTCCGTGGCCGCAGACGGGCGCGCAGACGCTGGTGCCAGACCGGGTGCTTCCGAGGCGGCACATGATCGACACCGCCGCGCGACCAGGGGTTGCAGCGCAGGATGCGCCAGGCGGTCAGGACCGTCCCCTTGAGGGCGCCGTGCCGGTCGATCGCACCGTATCCGTAGTGGGAACACGACGGATAGTAACGACAGACCGGCCCCAGCAGCGGACTGATGGTCCACTGGTACAGCTTGATCAGCAGCAGCAGTGGGTACTTCATGTCCGTACCCCTCCCAGCAGCCGCTCCAGGGCGGCGTCGAGATCCCGGGCCAGCTGCTCGTAGGCGGCGCCGTCCGCGCCGGGCAGAGCCCGTACGACAACCAGGCTACCGGCGGGCAGCCGGGACAGCCGGTCCCGTATCAGGTGGCGCAGCCGACGCTGCACACGATTGCGGGCGACGGCGTTGCCCACGGCCTTGCTCACGACGAAACCCGCACGCGGCGGAGAGCCAGGCTCTCCCGCCGGGTGCGGGTCCGTTCCGCTGCTCAGATGGACGACGAGGTGCGGGCGTCCGGCCCTGCGCCCTCGGCGCATCGCCGTCGCGAAGTCCTCGCGCCGCCTCAGCCGGTTCTCGGAGGGCAGCACCGCATGGACCTGGTCGCGCTCGGTCAGGCCGAAAGGCGTGCGCGGCCCTTGCTGCGGCGGTTCGCGATGACGGCGCGGCCGGCACGCGTCCGCATCCGCAGACGGAAGCCGTGGGTCTTGGCCCGACGCCGGTTGTTCGGCTGGAAAGTGCGCTTGCTCACTCGGAGGCTCCAGGGGTCTTCGGTGTTCCGCCACGGGGTGGTCGGGACAGGGGCGTGGACCGCCGACAGCTGTCACCGTGCACCCACGAGGAGCCCGCGGCGCCCGAGTCAGCCGCCTTTCGAGGTGGACCATCGGAGGCAGGCGGCAGCAGCCGTCGACGACTCGACCTCGCAACGGTACGCGCGAGGCGCACCCCGGGTCAAACCCGGACGGCGCAGCGTTGTACACACCCTGTGGACAATGACTTGATGCGCAGACGCCGCGCTGACTACCGTTGCTGAACTCGGAATCCTTTCCCGACCCCTTCGCCGTCACACCACCGGGGGGTCACCGAAGCCAGCACCAACCCCTGCGAGTGAGAGAAGCGTGCCTCGTGGCTGACCTTCCAGCAGACCTTTCCGCGGTCTGGCCACGCGCGCTGACCTCCATGCTGTCGGACGGCCAACGCCTCGAGGCCAAGGACCACCGATGGCTCCAGGACTGCCAGCCGCTGGCCCTCGTCTCGGGGACGGCGCTGCTCGGCGTCTCCAACGAGTACGCCAAGAGCGTGCTCGAGGGCAGGCTCGCCCCGCTGATCAGCGACGTGCTCAGCCGCGAGTGCGGGCAGCCCATCCGGCTGGCGATCACGGTCACGGCGCCGGTCGCCGAGCCGCCGCCCCTCCCGGCCCCGGCGCAGCAGGGGCCGCCGCGGCAGCGCCAGCCGGGACCGCCGCCCTCGCACGAGCGGCATGACCAGCACGGACAGCACCCGCAGCACCCGCAGCACCCGCAACACGGCCAGCACGGCCAGCACGGCCAGCTGAACGGCGACGGCTCGGCGCCGTTCTACGCCAGGGACGAGAGCCACCGCTCGGGCAACGGGATGCTCCCGACCGCGCGCGCCGCCTACCCCGAGCACGCCGAGGCCGGGCAGCGGCAGGTGCCCCCGCCGGTGAACTGGCAGCAGCCGCACGGCGATTACCCGACCTACGGGGTGCCGGAGCGGCTGCCCGAGTCCTACGACCAGCGCGGCGGCGGCCCGCTGCCGACCGTGCCGGGGCAGGGTCAGGGGCAGGGTCCCGCCGAGCCCACGGCGCGGCTCAACCCCAAGTACCTCTTCGACACGTTCGTCATCGGCGCCTCCAACCGCTTCGCCCACGCGGCGGCGGTCGCGGTGGCCGAGGCCCCGGCCAAGGCGTACAACCCCCTCTTCATCTACGGGGAGTCGGGCCTGGGCAAGACGCATCTCCTGCACGCCATCGGGCACTACGCCCGCAGCCTCTACCCGGGGACCCGGGTGCGGTACGTGAGCTCGGAGGAGTTCACGAACGAGTTCATCAACTCGATCCGCGACGGCAAGGCGGACGCGTTCCGCAAGCGCTACCGGGACATGGACATCCTGCTGGTCGACGACGTCCAGTTCCTGGCGAGCAAGGAGTCGACGCAGGAGGAGTTCTTCCACACGTTCAACACCCTGCACAACGCGAACAAGCAGATCGTGCTCTCCTCCGACCGGCCGCCGAAGCAGCTGATCACGCTGGAGGACCGGCTGCGGAACCGCTTCGAGTGGGGCCTGATCACCGATGTCCAGCCGCCCGAGCTCGAGACGCGCATCGCGATCCTGCGCAAGAAGGCCGTGCAGGAGCAGCTCAACGCGCCTCCCGAGGTGCTCGAGTTCATCGCCTCGCGGATCTCGCGCAACATCAGGGAGCTCGAGGGCGCGTTGATCAGGGTCACCGCGTTCGCCAGCCTCAACCGGCAGCCGGTGGACCTGGGGCTCACCGAGATCGTCCTCAAGGACCTGATCCCCGGCGGCGAGCACGCGACCCCCGAGATCACCGCCGACGCCATCACGTCGGCCGTCGCCGACTACTTCGGCCTGACCGTGGACGACCTCGCGGGCACGTCACGCAGCCGCATCCTCGTCACGGCCCGCCAGATCGCCATGTATCTGTGCAGGGAGCTCACCGATCTGTCGCTGCCCAAGATCGGGCAGCACTTCGGGGGGCGCGACCACACGACCGTCATGCACGCGGACCGCAAGATCCGCGCGCTGATGGCCGAGCGGCGCTCCATCTACAACCAGGTCACCGAGCTCACCAACCGCATCAAGGCGGGCTGAGCGGCCCCCGCTGGCCCCGGCAGCCCTTCCCCGGCCCCTCTCCCCGCTCTTCGAGCATCCGGCGCCCCCGAGGACACCTCGGGGGCGCCGTTCGATTACCCCCGCGCCATCGGGCGTTCTCCACAGATCCGCCGACTTTTTCGCGTCCACACCCTGTGGGAAGCGGAAGTTGTCCAGATCTTGATCCACAGGGCCCCGCGGGAAAGGGTGTTGCCGCAGGTCAGGTGGGTGTGGATATGTGGAGGAACGCGATCCACACCCTGTGGACGCCGAGGGGGTGCCCAGGGGCCGCCGAGCGGTTGTCCACCGCTCGCCCACAGGCAAAGGGCCGTTGTGCACAGGTAATCCACAGGGTTGTCCACTGTTCGGCAACGCAACGCGCCCTCTCACCGGGACGAGTGAATCAGGTCACAGTGGCGTGCCACTGAGCCTGTTGAGAACCTCGCGGAAACTGGGGACAGACCTGGGGAGAACTGGCCCTCACCTGGGGATGAGCTGTGCACAACTTTCGGCTGTCCACAGGACCCCCCTGTTCATCCACCGCTCCACCCACAGGCCCTGTGTATAAAAAACGGGGTCTGACCTGCGCAAACGCACTTTTCCACCGTTTCCACAGGCCCTACTACTACCACTACCTAGAGAACAGGGCCGATCCGTTCAAAAGCGGGGGCTGTGCACAACCGGGCCTCTCGGCGATCTACCCGCTCCGCGTCGATTTGACTCGCGGAAGCGCCTAGTGTCAGTGCCGTGCGTCAGACTGGTGGCCCTCAAGAGGCCAGCAGGCAGGGCAGCCAGCGACAGCGGGAGGCGGCTGAAGTGAAGATCCGGGTGGAACGCGACGTGCTCGCCGAGGCGGTGGCCTGGGCTGCCCGCAGCCTGCCGGCCCGGCCGCCGGTGCCGGTCCTCGCGGGGCTGCTGCTGAAGGCCGATGAGGGGACGTTGAGCCTCTCCGGCTTCGACTACGAGGTCTCGGCCCGGGTGTCGGTCGAGGTGGACGTGGAGGAGGGCGGCACGGTCCTCGTCTCGGGGCGCCTGCTCGCCGACATCTGCCGCGCCCTGCCGAACCGCCCGGTGGAGATCTCGTCCGACGGCGTGCGGGTCACCGTTCTCTGCGGCTCCTCCCGCTTCACGCTCCACACGCTGCCCGTCGAGGAGTACCCCGCGCTGCCGCAGATGCCGACCGCGACGGGGACGGTCTCCGCCGAGGTGTTCGCGGCCGCCGTCTCCCAGGTGGCCATCGCCGCGGGGCGCGACGACACGCTGCCGGTGCTGACGGGCGTGCGCATCGAGATCGAGGGCGACCTGGTGACGCTCGCCTCGACCGACCGATACCGCTTCGCGGTGCGGGAGTTCCTGTGGAAGCCGGAGACGGCCGACCTGTCCGCGGTGGCGCTCGTCCCGGCCAAGACGCTGCTCGACACCGCGAAGTCGCTGAGCGGCGGCGACACGGTGTCGCTCGCGCTCTCCGGCGCGGGCGCGGGCGAGGGCCTGATCGGCTTCGAGGGCGCGGGGCGGCGGACCACGACGCGGCTGCTCGAGGGCGACCTCCCGAAGTACCGGACGCTGTTCCCGACCGAGTTCAACTCCGTGGCCGTGATCGAGACCGCGCCGTTCGTCGAGGCCGTCAAGCGCGTGGCCCTGGTCGCCGAGCGGAACACCCCGGTCAGGCTGAGCTTCGAGCAGGGCGTGCTGATCCTGGAGGCCGGGTCGAGCGACGACGCACAGGCTGTGGAGCGCGTGGACGCGCAGCTCGAGGGCGACGACATCTCGATCGCGTTCAACCCCGGCTTCCTGCTCGAGGGGCTGAGCGCGATCGACTCCCCCGCCGCGCAGCTGTCGTTCACCACCTCGACCAAGCCCGCGCTGCTGAGCGGCCGTCCGGCGGTCGACGCGGAGCCCGACGAGGCGTACAAGTACCTGATCATGCCCGTCAGGCTGAGTGGCTGAGGGCGGTCGCTAGGCTCGGCTCCAGGTCTTTCGTCACAAAGGAGTCCCCATGGAGCTCGGTCTCGTCGGTCTCGGCAGGATGGGCGGGAACATGCGTGAACGCATCCGCCGCGCCGGGCACACGGTCGTGGGTTACGCGCCCGACACCCCGGGCGCCGATGTCCACAGCCTGCGGGATCTGGTGGACGCGCTCGCCGCCCCGCGCGTGGTCTGGCTGATGGTCCCGGCCGGTGCGGTCACGCAGTCGGTCGTGGACGAGCTGTCCGGGCTCCTCGCCCCTGGCGATGTGATCGTCGACGGCGGGAACTCCCGCTGGACCGACGACGCCAAGCACGCCGAGCAGCTGGCCGAGCTGGGCATCGGCTTCGTGGACTGCGGCGTCTCCGGCGGCGTCTGGGGCCTGGAGAACGGCTACGCGCTCATGTACGGCGGCGACGACGAGCACGTCGCCAAGGTGAAGCCGATCTTCGAAGCCCTCAAGCCCGAGGGCGAGTTCGGCTCGGTCCACGCGGGCAGGGTCGGCGCGGGGCACTTCGCGAAGATGGTCCACAACGGCATCGAGTACGCGATGATGCAGGCGTTCGCCGAGGGCTGGGAGCTGCTCGAGGCGGCCGACGAGGTCACCGACGTGCGCGAGGTCTTCCGCTCCTGGCAGGAGGGCACGGTCATCAGGTCCTGGCTGCTCGACCTGGCGGTCAGGGCGCTCGACCAGGACGAGCACCTGGACCAGCTGCGCGGGTACGCCGCCGACTCGGGCGAGGGCCGCTGGACGGTCGAGGCCGCGATCGACAACGCCGTGCCGCTGCCCGCGATCACCGCGTCGCTGTTCGCGCGGTTCTCGTCGCGGCAGGACGACTCCCCGCAGATGAAGATGGTGGCCGCCCTGCGGAACCAGTTCGGCGGCCACGCGGTCGAGGGCTCCGAGTAGGACGCGTCACACGGTCGGGGAGGGTCGGCTTCGTTGCACGTCACACGCCTGTCGCTGGCCGACTTCCGGTCCTACGCCACGGCCGAGGTCGCGCTGACCCCCGGGGTGACGGCGTTCATCGGCCCCAACGGCCAGGGCAAGACGAACCTCGTGGAGGCCATCGGCTACCTGGCGACGCTCGGCAGCCACCGCGTCTCGTCGGACGCGCCGCTGGTGCGGATGGGCGCCGACCGCGCGGTGATCAGGGCCGCGGTGACCGAGGGCGGCCGTGAGCAGCTGGTCGAGCTGGAGCTCAACCCTGGCCGGGCCAACCGAGCGCGCCTCAACCGCTCCACCCACGTGCGCCCTCGCGACGTGCTCGGCGTGGTGCGGACGGTGCTGTTCGCGCCCGAGGACCTGCGCCTGGTCAAGGGCGACCCGGGTGAGCGGCGTGGGTTCCTCGACGACCTGGTGACGGCGCGCGCCCCCAGGCTCGCGGGGGTCAGGGCGGACTACGAGCGGGTGCTCAAGCAGCGGAACACCCTGTTGAAGTCCGCGGCGATGGCCAGGCGGCACGGCGGGCGCGGCGTCGACCTGTCCACGCTCGACGTGTGGGACCAGCATCTGGCGCGCTCAGGCGCGGAGTTGCTGACGCGGCGGCTCGCGTTGATCGTGGCGCTCGGCCCGTTGGCCGACAAGGCGTACGAGCGCCTGGCGCCTGGCGGCGGCCCCGTCGGCCTCGAGTACCGAGGCCCGGCCGAGGTCGCGCCAGGGGCGTCGCGCGAGGAGTGGTACGAGGCGCTGCTCGGCGCGTTGGCCGCCGTGCGGACCCAGGAGATCGAACGCGGGGTGACGCTGGTCGGCCCGCATCGGGACGATCTGGTGCTGCGGCTCGGCGCGTTGCCCGCCAAGGGCTACGCGAGCCATGGCGAGGCGTGGTCGCTGGCGCTCGCGCTGCGGCTCGCGTCGTACGAGCTGCTCAAGGAGGAGGGTCCCGAGCCGGTGCTGGTCCTGGACGACGTGTTCGCCGAGCTCGACGCGCGGCGGCGGGAGCGGCTGGCGGAGCTCGTGGCCGGCGGCGAGCAGGTGCTGGTGACCGCGGCGGTGGAGCAGGATGTGCCCGAGGTGCTGGCCGGGGCGCGGTTCACGGTGGCGGAGGGGCGGGTGACCGTCGATGGCTGACAGCGGCGACGCCCCCGGCGCCGAGCCCTCGGGCGTCGACCTGGCGCGCGTCGCGCTGCGGGCGGCCAAGGAGCAGGCGCGGGCGCGCGGCGCGGTGGCGCAGCAGCGCAAGCAGGCGCGGCGCGGTGGTCTGCGCTCCGGCGCGCGCCCCGGCGGGCGCGATCCGCTGCCGCTCGGCGCCGCGGTGGAGCGGCTCTCGGTCGAGCGGGGCTGGGAGATGCCGCTCGCGGTGGGCGGGGTGCTGGGCCGCTGGCCGGAGTTGGTGGGTCCCGAGGTGGCGCAGCACGCGGTGCCCGAGAGCTACGACGAGGAGTCGCGGGTGCTGACCGTGCGGTGCGACTCGACGGCGTGGGCGACGCAGTTGCGGCTGCTCGCGCCCCAGCTGCTGCGCAGGCTGAACGCCGATCTCGGCCAGGGCACGGTGCGTTCGCTCAAGGTGTTCGGGCCCGCGGGCCCTGGCCGTGGCGCCGGGCGGCTGCGCGCTCCCGGCAGCAGGGGGCCGGGCGACACCTACGGGTGAGTGGGTGGGACGGGCGGTGCGGGAGTGATGCCGGTCACTTTCGCAGAGGTTGACAGACAGAAGCGCTGAGCGCCGTTGTGAGCGGATCAGGGACCCGGCCCGCATATAGGGAGTCACCGGATGGCAGTTCAGGGCGGCACATGCGGACTGAGAGCCCAGCAAACCGTCATTACGGTCGGCGCTACCGGTAGACTGGGAGGCAACCGCCCCGTTGCGGACCATGTCGAACGACACAGCCGCTCCCAGCCAGCGGGAGCAGGCTCGTGCTGTGCCAGAAAGGGCGCTTCGTGGCCGATTCCGGCGATGCCAACAACAACATTCCCACCCCCTCCGCGCCCACGGACGGGCTGCCCTCCTACGACGCCAGCGCGATCACGGTGCTCGAGGGTCTTGACGCGGTCCGCAAGCGCCCGGGCATGTACATCGGGTCCACGGGCGAACGTGGCCTGCATCACCTTGTCACCGAAGTCGTCGACAACTCCGTGGACGAGGCGCTCGCCGGGCACGCGGACACGATCAACGTGACGGTGCTGGCCGACGGCGGGGTCCGGGTGATCGACAACGGCCGCGGTATCCCGGTGGACATGGTCGAGTCGGAGGGCAAGCCGGCCGTCGAGGTGGTGCTCACGGTCCTGCACGCGGGCGGTAAGTTCGGCGGCGGCGGGTACTCCGTGTCCGGTGGCCTGCACGGCGTGGGCGTCTCCGTCGTCAACGCCCTCTCCCGCAGGGTCGCCGTCGAGGTGCGCCGCGACGGGTACCGCTGGACGCAGTCCTACACCCTCGGCGTTCCTGACGCGCCCCTGAAGCGCAACGAGCCGACGGAGGAGACCGGCACGTCCGTGACGTTCTGGGCGGACGGCGACATCTTCGAGACGACGGACTACTCGTTCGAGACGCTCTCGCGCCGCTTCCAGGAGATGGCGTTCCTCAACCGAGGCCTGACGATCTCCGTCACCGACGAGCGGGAGGCGGCCAAGCAGACCTCGGGCGCCGACACGGCCGCGGGCGACGGCGATCATCAGCCGCGTTCCGTGACATACCACTACGAGGGCGGCATCTCGGACTTTGTGCGCCACCTGAACTCCCGCAAGGGCGAGCTGGTGCACCCCTCCGTGATCGAGATCGAGGCCGAGGACACCGAGCGCCACATCTCGGTCGAGATCGCGATGCAGTGGAACAACCAGTACAGCGAGGGCGTCTACAGCTTCGCCAACACGATCCACACGCACGAGGGCGGCACCCACGAGGAGGGCTTCCGCGCGGCGATGACCCAGCTGGTCAACAAGTACGCGCGCGAGAAGAAGCTGCTGCGCGAGAAGGACGACAACCTCACGGGCGAGGACATCCGCGAGGGCCTGACGGCGATCATCTCCGTCAAGCTGGGCGAGCCGCAGTTCGAGGGCCAGACCAAGACCAAGCTCGGGAACACCGAGGCCAAGACGTTCGTCCAGCGGATCGTCTACGAGCACCTGTCGGACTGGCTCGACCGCAACCCCGCGGAGGCCGCCGACATCATCCGCAAGGGCATCCAGGCCGCCACCGCGCGCGTCGCCGCCCGCAAGGCCCGCGACCTCACGCGCCGCAAGGGCCTGCTCGAGACGGCGTCGCTGCCGGGCAAGCTCAGCGACTGCCAGTCCAACGACGCGGCGCAGTGCGAGATCTTCATCGTCGAGGGCGACTCGGCCGGCGGCAGCGCCAAGTCGGGCCGCGACCCGCAGTACCAGGCCATCCTGCCCATCCGCGGCAAGATCCTGAACGTCGAGAAGGCCCGCATCGACAAGGTCCTCCAGAACACCGAGGTCCAGGCGCTGATCTCGGCGTTCGGCACGGGCATCCACGAGGACTTCGACATCTCGCGGCTGCGGTACCACAAGATCATCCTCATGGCCGACGCCGACGTCGACGGCCAGCACATCAACACCCTGCTGCTGACCCTGCTCTTCCGCTTCATGCGCCCGCTGGTCGAGGCGGGCCACGTCTACCTCTCCCAGCCCCCGCTCTACAAGATCAAGTGGGGCCGCGACGAGTTCGAGTACGCCTACTCGGACCGCGAGCGCGACAGCCTGATCCGCCTCGGCCGCGAGCGCGGCAAGCGGATCAGGGAGGACTCGATCCAGCGCTTCAAGGGCCTGGGCGAGATGAACGCCGAGGAGCTGCGGGTGACCACGATGGACCGGGCGCACCGCGTGCTGCGCCTGGTGACCCTGGACGACGCGGCCGCGGCCGACGACCTGTTCTCCATCCTGATGGGCGAAGACGTCGAGGCCAGGCGGTCGTTCATCCAGCGCAACGCCAAGGACGTCAGGTTCCTGGACATCTGAAGGCCGACCGGCCCCCCGGTCACCCCCACAGCGGCTCGAAAGGAATCGGACGAACGTCATGGCCGACGACAACCCCAATCTCCCCGGCGGCGAGAACTCCCCGCTGAACTCGTCGGGTGCCCTGCGCATCGAGCCGGTGACGCTCGAGACGGAGATGCAGCGGTCCTACCTGGACTACGCGATGAGCGTCATCGTCTCGCGCGCCCTGCCCGACGTGCGCGACGGGCTCAAGCCCGTGCACCGCCGCGTGCTCTACGCGATGTACGACGGCGGGTACCGGCCCGAGCGCGGGTACTACAAGTGCGCGCGCGTCGTCGGCGACGTCATGGGGACCTACCACCCCCACGGCGACACCTCGATCTACGACGCCCTGGTGCGCCTGGCCCAGCCCTGGGCGATGCGCATGCCGCTCGTGGACTCCAACGGCAACTTCGGCTCGCCCGGCAACGACCCGGCCGCCGCCATGCGGTACACCGAGTGCCGGATGGCGTCGCTCGCGATGGAGATGCTGCGGGACATCGACGAGGAGACCGTCGACTTCCAGGACAACTACGACGGCCGCAACCAGGAGCCGACGGTCCTGCCCGCCCGCTTCCCGAACCTCCTGATCAACGGCTCGGCCGGGATCGCGGTCGGCATGGCCACCAACATCCCGCCGCACAACCTCCGCGAGGTGGCCGCCGGCGCCCGCTGGTACCTGGAGCACCCCGAAGCCACCCCGGACGAGCTGCTCGACGCGTTGATCGAGCGGATCAAGGGCCCCGACTTCCCGACGGGCGCGCTGATCGTGGGCCGCACCGGCATCGAGGAGGCGTACCGCACGGGCCGCGGCTCGATCACGATGCGCGCGGTCGTCGAGGTCGAGGAGATCCAGGGCCGCCAGTGCCTCGTGGTCACCGAGCTGCCCTACCAGGTCAACCCCGACAACCTCGCGCAGAAGATCGCCGAGCTGGTCAAGGACGGCCGGGTCAGCGGCATCGCCGACGTGCGGGACGAGACCTCGTCGCGCACCGGGCAGCGCCTGGTGATCGTCCTCAAGCGCGACGCGGTCGCCAAGGTCGTCCTCAACAACCTGTACAAGCACACCGACCTCCAGACGAACTTCGGCGCCAACATGCTGGCGCTCGTCGACGGGGTGCCGCGCACGCTCTCGCTCGACGCGTTCATCCGCAACTGGGTCGCGCACCAGATCGACGTCATCGTCCGCCGCACCCGCTACCGGCTGCGGAAGGCCGAGGAGCGCGCCCACATCCTGCGCGGCCTGCTCGCCGCGCTCGACGCGATCGACGAGGTCATCGCGCTGATCCGGCGCAGCGCCACGGTCGACGTCGCGCGCGAGGGCCTGATCGCGCTGCTCTCGATCGACGAGATCCAGGCCAACGCGATCCTGGAGATGCAGCTGCGGCGGCTCGCCGCCCTGGAGCGGCAGAAGATCACCGCCGAGCACGACGACCTCCAGGCCAAGATCGAGCAGTACAACGCCATCCTCGCCTCGCCCGAGCGCCAGCGCACCATCATCGGCGACGAGCTGACGGCGATCGTCGACAAGTTCGCCGACGACCGGCGGACGGCGCTGATCCCGTTCGAGGGCGACATGTCCATCGAGGACCTGATCGCCGAGGAGGACATCGTCGTCACGATCAGCCGCGGCGGCTATGTCAAGCGCACCAGGACGGACGACTACCGCGCCCAGAAGCGCGGCGGGAAGGGGGTGCGGGGCACCAAGCTGAAGGAGGACGACATCGTCGACCACTTCTTCGTCTCCACCACCCACCACTGGCTGCTGTTCTTCACCAACAAGGGCCGCGTCTACCGCGCCAAGGCGTACGAGCTGCCGGACGCGGGGCGCGACGCCCGCGGCCAGCACGTGGCGAACCTCCTGGCGTTCCAGCCCGACGAGCGGATCGCGGAGATCCTGGCCATCAGGGACTACGAGGCGGCGCCTTACCTGGTGCTGGCGACCAAGTCGGGCCTGGTGAAGAAGACCGCGCTCAAGGACTACGACTCCCCGCGCTCGGGCGGCGTGATCGCGATCAACCTCCGCCAGACCGAGCAGGGCCAGGACGACGAGCTCATCGGCGCCGAGCTGGTCTCCGCGTCCGACGACCTGCTGTTGATCAGCAAGAAGGCGCAGTCGATCCGTTTCACCGCGACCGACGACGCGCTGCGGCCCATGGGCCGGGCGACGTCGGGGGTCAAGGGGATGAGCTTCCGCGAGGGCGACGAGCTGCTCTCGATGAACGTCGTGCGCGCGGGCACGTATGTGTTTACCGCCACGGACGGCGGGTACGCCAAGCGGACGCCGGTGGACGAATACCGCGTCCAGGGGCGCGGCGGCCTCGGGATCAAGGCCGCGAAGATCGTGGAGGACCGGGGCTCACTGGTGGGCGCGCTGGTTGTCGAGGACACTGATGAGATCCTGGCCATCACGCTCGGCGGCGGGGTGATCCGTACGCGGGTCAACGAGGTCAGGGAGACGGGCCGTGACACCATGGGCGTCCAGTTGATCAACCTCGGTAAGCGGGACGCCGTGGTCGGCATCGCCCGCAACGCCGAGGCGGGCCGCGAGGCCGAGGAAGTCGAGGCCGAGTCCGTGGAAGAGGCGGCGGCCCCGGGCGATGAGGAGTAGGGCGTGAGCGGTTCCAGGGGAGCTCCCGGGGATGTCCCGGGGAACGATGGGCAGCCGCCCGGCCGTTCACCCTCGGGCCCGCCGCAGGGCGCGGCCGCCCCTGGCCAAGGCCCCGGGGGCACCGGCCCCCGGGGTGACACCCCGAATGACCCGACGCGTGGGGGGACCACGATGACCAGTGCCAGACCCGTCGACCCGTACGGGCAGGACGCGCAGCATTACCACCCCCCGCAGGCGTACCCACAGCCGCAGCAGGGCCCGCCGCCGCCCCAGTCGCCCCCGCCGTCGGCCTCGCAGTCCCCTGGGACGCAGGGAAGCGGCGTGCGGGTCGCGCGCACCGGCGCGCGTACCGTTCCGCGCACCCGCAAGGCGCGGCTGCGGGTGGCGAAGGCGGACCCGTGGTCGGTGATGAAGGTCAGCTTTCTGCTCTCCATCGCCCTGGGGATCTGCACGATCATCGCGGTGTCGGTGCTGTGGATGGTGATGGACGCGATGGGCGTCTTCTCGACCATCGGCGAGACCATCACCGAGGCGACCGAGACGGACTCCGAGAGCGGGTTCGACCTCGAGGCGTTCCTGTCGCTGCCGCGGGTGCTGATCTTCACATCGGTGATCGCCGTGATCGACGTGGTGCTGGCCACCGCGCTGGCGACGCTCGGGGCGTTCATGTACAACCTGTCGGCGGGATTCGTCGGCGGCGTCGAGGTGACCCTGGCGGAGGACGAATAGGCGGAGCGGCCATAGCGATTTGGGCGGCGGGGCGCCCATGCGCTAGCCTTTCCGTGCACAGCGGGGCTATAGCTCAGATGGTTAGAGCGCATCCCTGATAAGGATGAGGCCACAGGTTCAAGTCCTGTTAGCCCCACCAGCCAAAACGCCCCCGGTCATCTGCGACCAGGGGCGTTTGACATCCATCTTTGACATCAACCGGTGTGGATTCCGCCCTCCAAGAGCTTCGCGAGCAGCGCGGCGGCGGCCCGCTGGTCGTCATCCACCACGTGTGTGTAGATGTCCATCGTCATGCTGATCTGACTGTGCCGAAGGATCGCCTGCGCCGCCTTGGGGTGCACCTTGAGGAAGGCGAGCAGGGTCCCGCAGGTGTGCCGGGCCAGCCGGACCGTGATCCGGCGGATCGGCTTCGCGTTCGACACCAGCGTCTCGAACGTCCGGGAGAAGCCGCGCGGCTCGATCGGCCCGCCGTGCCGCTCGGTGAAGACTAGATCCTCCCCCGGCTCCTGGTGCCAGCGCGGTCCGGCCTTCGCCCTCTCCTCGTTCTGGACGCGCTTCCGCTCACGAAGGGCGTCGGCGCAGAAGGCGGGCAGGGGCAACGCGGCCTGGGAGGAGTCCGTCTTAAGCTTCTTAAGAATCAGCTCCCCCTTCTCCCGTTGCACCTGCCTGACCGGGGTGAACTGCTCGTTCTCGAAGTCGATGTCCTGCCAGCGCAGGCCCAGTAGCTCCCCGCGCCGCAGGCCCAGCGTCAGCAGCAGAACGAGGGCGGCGTAGAGCCGGTGCTGTCGCACCGCGCTGAGGAAAGTGATCGCTTCCTTCGCCGACCAGGGCTTCCTCTCCTGCTTGTCCACCCTGGGCATGTCCACCAGCTCGGCGACGTTCCGCGTCAGCAGCTCCTCGCGGCGGGCTCGGTTGAGCGCGTTCCGCAGGACGCGCAGGGTCTCGGCCCGGGTCGGCGGGGGGACCTCCTCCCTCTTCATCGTGGCGAGGGCGGTGCGGACCTGGGTCGGTGTGAGGCGGACCATCGACTTCTTCCCCAGGTGAGGGATCAGGTAGAGCCGCACCTTCCCCTCGTACTTGGCGTAGGTGTTGTGTTCGGTGCTCGGCTTGACGATCTCGTCGAGCCAGTAGGTCAGCCACTCGCCGACCTTCCACGCCTTGGAGGGGACGGGGACGCCGTTCCGCTCCTGCTCCTGGAGCTTGGCCAGCTTCTCCGCCACCTCGTCATAGGTGTCGCCGTACCGGTACCTGCGGACGCGGCACCCATCGGTGTCGGTCACGTACGCGGCACCCTGGTAACGGCCGTCGGTGCGTTGGGTGATGGTGCCCTGGCCGTTGGGGCGACGCTTGGCCATTCAGTCGTTCTCCTCGATCTGCCTGCGGATGAAGGCGCGCACCGAGTCGGCGGTGATGCGGCGGGCGCGGCCGATGGTGAAGCTGGTCAACTGCTTGGTGCGGATGAGGTCGTAGACCTTGCCCCGCTTGATGCGGAGCGCGGCCATGGCCTCGGGAACGGTCAGAACCTCGATCGGGCCGGGCGCGGCGGTGGTGGTTCTGGGGGCGGGCATGCGGAAGTCCCTTCGGGCATGCGGTGCCGGGGTCCTGTCAGGTCCGCTACTTCCGCTACATCCGCTACAGCCCAGGTCACGGGTCTGCCGGGTGTAGCGGATTGCTCGCGTGTAGCGGATTGGTTCCGCTACACGCGCCGTTGACCGGTGTAGCGGCTGTGGCGCGTGTAGCGGGTGTGTAGCGGCTGGCGGTGTGCTTTTCCGCTACGGCCTATGCGCTGGTCAGGAGCGGTTCAGTGGCCGATGTAGCGGATGTAGCGGAATTCTCGGGGGGTGGGGGGCAGTACCGGTTCCACGCGTCGTCGAGGTCGGCGGCGCAGTAGCCCTTGATGACCCCGGAGCCCGTGCGGATGTTCCGCGCCGCGATGGGCTTGTTGTCCGCAGTGACGTACTCGCGCAGCAGGCGGGAGAGTCGGCGGGCATTGAGTGGTTGCCCGTCGAGGTCTCCCCAGGGAGAGTCGTCCATGGCGTTGAGACGTTCGAGAATGACGGCGGTGGGCATACGGTCGGCGCCGCAGAACACCGTGTCACGCAGGTCGGTCAGCAGCCGAACGCCAAGGGATGCGCGGTCGTCGTCGGCCGCGGCATTCACCAGGTGGACGCAGGCGGTTCGAGCCCGTTCCGGCCAGTCACCACCGGCCGCGTCGGCGACGGCGAGCAGCGGCTCCCAGATGTCGGCCGGGCGGTCGGTGATGCCCTCGGGCATGGTTGGCCAGACGCCTTCCACTTGCGCACGGACGCTGTCCGCCCACTCGGCGAGCCGGTCGCGCAGCGCGTGCCCCTCGGGCTCGTGGACGCGGTACCGGTAGGGCTCGACCTTCTCGTTGCGAGCCCGGCGGCGCATCCGGATGATGACCGACCGCGCCCTGATGGTGTCGGGCAGTCCCCCGAGTCCGGCGACGGCCACCGCGCAGTAGGTGGCGAACTCCACCACTGTCTGTGCCCCACCGTCCCCGACACAGCGGGGGATCGTGGCGCCCCTGCGATGCCCTGCGTTGATCAGGCCCCGCAGGTCCTCGTGATCCTTTGCCTTGGGGCCGAACACCGTGTCGATCTCGTCGAAGAGAACGACCGGCCGCCCTTCCTGGTCGGCGACGGTGCGGAACAACGCGGCCGGGCTCGCGCTGATGGCGTGCATGGGGCGCCGCACCAGCGTGCTGACCACCTCCAACGCACGCGTCTTTCCGCTCCCGGGCTCAGGGGAGAGGAACGCCAGGCGCGGCGTGCTGTCGAAGGCATCGAGCAGGTGGGTGTGTGCCTCCCACAGCACCACCGCGACGTAGGCGGCTTCGGAGGGGAAGGCGTTGAAGCGGCGGTGGAAGTGCTCGACTTCGTTGAGCAGGGTGGCGCCGTTCTCGGCCTGCGGGTCAGGGCGAACAGCAGAGGGGACGCCCTGTCGGGCGGCGCCCTTCGGGTCGCCCTCGGCCGCCAGGGGCTGGGGTGCGTCGGCGGTGTTCGGGTCGGTGGGGGTGGTGTTGCTCTTCAGGCGGGGTGGGGGTGGGGAGGTCATGCGGTCACTCCCCTGCGCGGGTTGTTGGCGATGGACCAGTTCAGGGCGGATCGGATGGTGCTGCGGCACTGGCTCGGTGGCAGTCCGGCCGTCTCCCCCGCCTCCTGAAGAGCCTGTTCGACCACGTGGCGGGGGAGGTCGCCCCAGGCGATGAAGCGCCCCAGGGCGCGGGCGCCGCGCAGCAGGGCTTCGTCGCGCCCGCCCTCGGTCGTCGCGGCGACGGTGGCGGTCTCGTTGTCGAGCGCGGCCTGGGCGTACCGTCCGGCGCGGCTGGCGCCGGTCGCCGTGGGGATGGTGGTTCGGCGGGGCGGGGGCGGGGGTGTGAGCGTCTGCCTGAGCCAGTCGGGCAGCGGTGCGACGGGCGCGGGGTCGATGACCTCGTACACCTGGCCGTCCACGGTGCTGCCGGGGGCGACGACGTAGCCGCCCCAGGCCCGGGTGTCGATCTTCCTGGCCAGCTTGCCTTTGCTGCTGGGCAGTCGCGCGCCGTCCGGGGTGGCGAAGTACAGGTGCTCCCCGCCGCTGGGGGTCCGGATGCGGCGGGTGGTGGGGGCGGGCTGTCCGGCGCGCTCGCAGAGCGCCGTGAAGGCGGTCACGCCGTCAGGCGTTCCTTCTTCGTCCGTGGGCTTGAGCGTGTCGAGGTCGACCACGAGGAGTCCGGCCGGGCCGGTCGCGAGGCCGACGTTGTAGGGGCGGTGCTGCCAGCATGCCCGGATCAGGCTGGGGTCGGTGGTGGCGCGCTGCTCGGGCTTGAGGTGGCCGTTGGAGCAACGGCCGGTGCCGGGGCAGTCGTCCGCGCCGTGCCCGGCCGGGCGCTTCCCGCCAGGGCGCAGGGGGAAGACGGGCCACTGGTGTTCGGTGGCGTGAAGTGCGGCGTTCAGCAGCGCCGTTCGCACGTCAGGTGCCATGCTTGGGGGTGTCCTTCTCTCGCAAGGGGATGGGCAAGGGCCCCGGGGCGGCGGGATCTCTGGCCGGAGTGCCGTCGCCCCGGGGTGTGTCAGTCGGTGAACTTCCCGAACCACTCGGGGTCGATCACGGGGAAGTCGACCCATACGTGCGTGTAGTACTTGGCGGCGTACTCGATCAGCGCGTCGCAGAGGTAGTACTCGCGTTCGGCGGCCAGCATTCGGTCCGGCTCCTGCGCAACCCCGGCGAACGTGAGATCGCCGAACCAAGTTGCCGCAGTGGGCTGGTCGGAGCAGAGCTCGCGGAGTCGGGCGTCTGCCCAGGCGACGTCTCGCGCGAAGTGTTCAGGCGGGATGTCCGTGTCGGTGCCGTACATGACTCGCTGGAGCCGGGCCGGGGTCTGTTCGGCCAGGTGTTCGCGGGTGTCCAGAGGGACCGTGGTCCAGGGCGGCAGGTTGGGCCTGGGGGTGTGGTTCGTCATCGGGTCTCTTTTCTCTTCAGAGGTTGGTGTGGGTGGCGGACCGGCCCCAGAGCCGGTTGTGGTTGGTGATGTGGACGTGGGTGTCGCTCGTGGGGGCTTGGCGGCTGGGCATCTTGGCGGCGGCGAGGATGAGGCCGATGGCGAGGAGTCCGGCGGTGCCGAACGCGGCGAGGGCGTTGACGAGCTGGGCGAGTCCGGCGCCCGCGAGTCCGGCTCCGGCGCCTGCGGCGACGAGGACTTGGGCGCGGGGGTCGATGACCGGGCGGGGGGTGAGGTCGCGGGGCTCGGTGGGCTGGGGCATGGCGGGGGCGAGGTCGCGGGTGATGGGGACCATGCCGGTGCCGTAGGCGTCGGGGACCCACACGACGCGGCGCTCGGTGGCCAGTTCGATGGCGCCTGGGTTGACCGGGAGGTCGTGCGGCGGCGCTTGGTCGTGGCGGTCTGGCTCGTGCTGGGGGTGGAAGGGTGTGGGGTGGTTCACCGGTGTGTGCTCCTTGCGGTGATGCCGGGGCGGATGGCCCAGGGGGGTGGGGTGGTGATGCGGTAGGTGTGGGGGCGCCACCAGGTCTCGCGCAGCCGTCCGGTGTCGAGGAGTGCGATGAGGTGGTGGGCGAGCCAGTGGGTGGTCTGGCCTGTGCGGCGGGCGATGTCGAGCAGGTCGCGGTGGTTCACGGTGCGGTGTCCGGCGGCGGTCCGGTGTGCGAGGTGCTGCTCGATGGCCTGTGCTGTCTGCTCGGGCGAGCAGTGGCGCGGCAGCCGGTCGGCGACGTCGGCGCGGATGAGTCCGATGAGCCGGTCGGTGTGGCCGTGGGTGAGGTTGATCGTGGCCGTGTGCTCCCACCGGGAGGGTTCCCGGATGTCGAGCCGGGCGGCGGCCTTGTCGGGGTGGGGGGTGGGGGTGGTCCAGGCATGCAGGGCGGCGGCCAGGACGCGCGCCGCGCGGGGTTTCACGGGGGTTCCGTTCCTCTCCGGCCGGGCGGTGTCAGAACGGGGTGTCAGAACGTGCGCGGCTTCGTGCGCGCACACGCGTTGCTATAGGTGGATGGGGGTGTCAGAACTTCTGACACCCGTTCTGACACCGCTGACGCCCCGTTCTGACACCTTCCGGCACCCCAGGTGGGTGTCAGAAGGTGTCAGTGCAGGTCAGTGGGGGTGTCAGGCGTTGGCGGGCTCGGGGTGGAGCAGGCGGTAGGTGCCTTCGTCGCCGGTCTCGGCGAGGTGGAGTCCGGCGTCGGCCAGCTCGCCGAGCTGTTCGCTGAGCCAGGCCCTGCTCCGGTTGAGGCGGCCGTCCTTGCCCCAGAACGGGGAGAAGTCCCGCGGGCCGATCAGCTCGCGGTTCTCCTCGCGGAACTCCTCGAGGATCGCCAGCAGTTCGGCCTCGGCTTCGCCGGGGGTCAGGCGCCGCTGGGGGGTGCGTCCGGTGGGCGGCTGCCCGAGCGACCAGACCCGGTCGGTGGGGACGGCGGGGATCTCCTTGTCGGGGTCGACGTCGGGGTCCGGGGTGCCGTCGTGGGTGATGCCGGCGGCCTCCATGATGGTCCGCTCGACGTGTCGGTCCAGGGCGGCTTCGCGCTCCTCCTCTTCGTCGTCGCGGGTGCGCACGGTGTGCCCCTCCTGCCGGATGGTGGTGGTGTCGGCGGTGTGGCGGGGGCGGTTGGCGTATGCCTCACCGGCCGCGCGGGCGGTGACCTGGTCGGCGACCGGGCGTGGGGCGATGGCGAGCGTTCCGGCGATCTGCTCGTCGGTGATGTTGTAGGTGCGCAGGGGCATGACGTAGCGCTCCTCCGGCACGCCCGGGGCCACGAGGTAGGCGTAGCCCGGGCGCCGGTTCTCCCAGGCTTCCGGGCGGGCTCCGGCGTCGCGGACGTCCTCGGGCAGCGCCATGTCCGCCGTGGTCGAGCCCTTGACGCCGAAGCAGAGGATTCCGCCCAGCTGCTCGCGGACGTCGGTCGGCATCGAGGTGCTGGAGGGGCGCTGCTGGCTCAGCTCGACGGTGATCCCAGCGGAGCGGGCCTCTTGGACGATGCCCTCCATCTCGACGTCGCCTGCGCGGAAGAGCTTCGCGGACTCCTCGAACCAGGCGACCATGTAGGGCATGCCGAGCTTCTCGTAGACCTCGGGGGTCCAGTTCTTGAAGCCGTGGCGGCCCATCAGGTCGGCCCGCGCGGTGATCACCTGCGGGAGCGCGGCGGCCATGGCCTCGGCCCCGGCCATCGTGGTCTCGCACCAGTCCATGTACGGCATGAACGGACCGAAGGTCTGCTGCCCCTTGCTCGGGTCGGCGCCCCAGACGATGACATCCCGCCTGGTCAGCACCTCGGTCACCACGACCGACCACCCGGCCGACTTCCCCGAGCCGTTCATGCCGAACACGCCGAAGTGCGTGGCGTTGCGGCCGGTGGCCGGGTCGGCGGGCAGCCACAGTTCGGCGATCTGGCCGTCCTCGTAGGGGCCGATCGGGATCGCGTCCGTGATCGAGCCACCGAGGTTGGAGGGGCCCGGCCACGGGGTGGACTCCTTGAGCATGTCGGTCGGCACGATCACCAGCTCGGGCCGGTCGGCCCGCTCCGGGTCGGGCAGGATACGGATGCTGGTGGGCGAGATGCCCAGCTCCACGGCCATGGCCTCGATCCGGTTGCCCAACTCGCCCGGGGTGATGCCGTCCAACTGGAGCGGCGCGGTGACCTTGTTGGGCTCCACCTCGGGCTTCTTGCGGAGCTTGGCGCGGGCCTGGCCGATCGACTTGACCAGCACGCCGGTCTCGCTGGGGCCACCGGACGCGGCGTCGCGGACCTTCAGGGCGGTGACCACGTTCCACGTCCCGGCGAGCGCGGCGCCGCCGATACCGAGCGTGGAGATCAAGGCGGGGTCGAACGGGTCGGTGACGGTGGCCACCAGCAGGTAGCCGGTACCGGCGCCAGTGGAGAGCGTCGCAAGGGCCCGGCGGACCGCCGCGGTGCCCTTGCTGGCCACCCAGGTGGCCACCGTCAAGCCGCCCGCCGCCAGCGTCATCGCCGCCGCGGCGGCCG
This sequence comes from Streptomyces radicis, assembly GCF_003626575.1. Taxonomy (GTDB): domain Bacteria; phylum Actinomycetota; class Actinomycetes; order Streptomycetales; family Streptomycetaceae; genus Streptomyces; species Streptomyces radicis. The sequence continues at coordinate 425,116 of NZ_RBDY01000002.1, forward strand.
GGGAGTCGCCCCACACGATGTGCGTGGCGACGCTGGCGGGGACCTCGGCGGCCAGCGCCGCCCAAGGCCGGGTGTGCGGGGTGAGAAACAGTTTCGCGATCTTGGGAGTGTCGGTCACCGAGGTGCTCCTGTCAGTTGAAAGTGAACGGGGCGCGCGGGGCCTGCGTGGGGCGGGCCTTGCCGACCTTCCGAAGGTCGGACTCGAACTCGCGCTCGAAGCTCGCGTAGAGCGCGGCGGCCTGCTTCGCGATGACCTTCTCGGCCGACGCGATGGCCTTCAGGTGCTTGGCCACCCGACGCGCACGCATCCGTGCCCCCGACAGCGAGCCGTCCGACGCGGGGATGTGGCGCAGCACCTGCACCAGGTGCTCGTAGTCCATCGACCGCTCCACGGCCCTGTTCCGGCCCTGCTTGCGCAGGTGCTCGGAGAACGCGCGGATGTCCTCGTTCGTCATGAACTCCGCCCCCGGCGTGCCGGTCGTCTCACCCGAGGACTTCTGGCCGATCGCCGTACCGGCCGGACGCCCGGAGTTCTTGTTGATGTTGATCGTCAGGCTGCGGTTCTTCTGCCGCGTGCGGTGGGTGGACCGCGACCGCTGCTGCACGAACGGCTGCAAGGCCACCCGCCTGCGCTCCGCCCGCAGCGCGGCAGCCGCGCCCCGGTCCACCGGGACCGACCGCTTCGCGGACGGCTCGATCCTCGGCGGGGACGACGGAGGCGGCGGGACGACGACCGGCCGGGTGCGAGGTGGGGTACTCACTGATCTCCTCCTGTGAGGGCGGCCCGACCGCCAAGCAAGCGGCCGGGCCCTGGGGGTGTGTCAGAACAGGTCGGGGCCGCAGCCCATCTCGATGTCGCGCTCGATGTCGTCGTACTCGCGCTGGTCACAGTCGGGGCAGCCGCAGTAGGTCCACGACCCGTCGATGAACTCCGCGTAGCACTCGAAGTCGTCATCCATCCGGCTTCTCCTCCTCGAAGTCACGGTCGGACAAGCTGGTCTGCTCGGGGTCGGGTCATTCGGGGGCGGCGGTGATGCCGCCGCTGACGATGGCGTTGATGACGTGCTCGGGGGTGCCGTCGCGGCGCAGCTGGGCGCGGAGGACCGCGGCTTTGCGGCGTTGTGCCTGCCGGGCCTGGATGCGGTCGGCGGCCTGTTGGCGGCGGCGTTGTTCGACCGGGCGCGCGGCCCAGGCGTGGTGGCAGGCGTTGTGTGCGGGCCAGTTGCCGGGTGCCCGTTCGGTGGTGGGCTGGCCGCAGTGCTGGCACGGGCGCGGGGCGCGTGCGGGGCATTGTGGCTGGTGGGCCTGCCATTCGGCGACGAGTTCGGCCACGGCGTGGTGGCCTGTGGTGGCGCGGTGGGCCCCGCAGCGGCACCAGTAGGCGCCCTGCGGGGTCTCCAACGGCCTCGGTGAATAGGGGTTGTTGGGGTTGGCCGGGGCCCTTACCCGCAGGCCCGGGAAGTTGGGGCCCGGCCAGAGGTCACCGGCCACCGCCGTGTCCGTGCTCGTGGCGGTGGTGGCAGGTGAGGCAGCAGCCCAGGGAGCGGGGGATGCAGTACGCCTGCTCCCGCCCGCAGTCGGGGCAGGTGCGGCGGGCCCTCAGGGCGGCCTCGATCGCGCGCCACCGTGCGGCCGTCATCGGCCTGACGGGGAGCGCGGACGCGGTGCGGTAGAGGTAGCCGACCAGCGGGGCCCGGCCCCGGCGACGCAGGCGCATGACCTGCGCGACCGGCTCCTGACCGCCAGGGCGCAATCCCAGGGCGCGTAACTGCCGTCGCGTGGCGAGCCCTTCGGGCGCCCAGCGCCACGGGTAGGTGGGAATGCCGTGCACGGCGCCGGTCGGGTCGTAGACCTCGGCGTAGGCGGTGGTCACGGGGCCACCTCCCTGGCCGCCTCAGCAGTGCGGCCGCGGTAGGCGCGTTGCTGGCAGGCGCGGGTGCAGTAGCGGGGCGGGCGGCCACGGCCGCGTGGCAGGGGGATGGGGCGCCCGCACGCGCACCGAATTTCGTCACGGATTTCGTCACGGAGTACGGAGATCGGTGGCAGCGGTGGGGCGTCCTTGGTGGTCTGCTCCCACAGCGTTCGCGCCACCCTGTCTGTGCCGCGTCCGGCCCGCGGCCGGGACGGGGTGTCCCAGCCGGTTCGCGGGCGCAGTTCGGCGACCTGGCGCCACTGCACCGCCCGCAGGGACGCGCCGGACTCCCCGTCCTGCGTGTAAGTGATGATCCTGGTGAATCCCCACTCGCGCGCCGTGCGCCAGGCCGCGCCGTACAGCGCGCTACAGGCGTTCGGGGTGCCGTCGGTGGCGACGCGGGTGACCTCCACAGTCCAGCCGTTGTCCAGGGCACGGGCGACGGGCCGTCCGGTGATCGCCACACCGCGCAAGTGCCCGTCCATGTCGAGCACCCCGAGACTGAATCGGTGCCCCTGCGGGCGCTTGTGGTGCCGGTGCCAGCGGTCCACCACCTCGGCAGCGTCCGCGAGCGTCAACGGCACGATCGTCAGGCTCACACCCTCACCTCCTGCTGGCGGTGTTCGGCGTAGCGGGCGGTGACCCATCCGACGGACCAGCCGCACAGCTCGGCGGCCTGCCGGATGGTCAGGTCGGCCTCGTACGCGGCGGCCACGGTCTCGCGCGCGGTGGGCTCGGGCTGCTTCTCGGTGGCGGGTTCGGCGGTCAGCAGTGCCGCGCGCCGCCGCGCGGCCTGGTCCCGCGCGGCTCGGGCGGCGGCTTCCTTCCGGGCCCGCTCCCGGGCCTGTTCGGCCTCGCGTTCCCGCGCGGCCTGGGCGCGGGCCTGCTCGGCTTGTTCACGGGCGCGGTGCTCGCGTTCACGCTCGCGGTCGGCGTGTTCAAGGCGCAGGCGTTCTTGTTCACGGGCGGTCTCCCGCTGTTCACGGGCCAGCGCGGCGGCGTGCTCACGCTCCTCCCGGGCGAGGCGTGCCTCGTGCTCGCGGCGCTCGCGTTCGCGGCGCTCCTCGCGGTCCGCGAGGGCTTCGCGGTCGGCGCGCTCACGCTGTTCACGCTCCCGCGCGGCCTGTTCACGGGCCGCACGGGCGGCCTGCTCGCGGGCTTCGCGTGCGGTGAGGGCGTCGGCCAGGGCGCGGCGGTAGGCCAGGCTGGCCTCGGAGCTGACGATCAGCAGGAGCGGCGCGACCGCGTGGACCGCCACGCCCACCATGTCGCCCGTCAGGGCTGATCCAGCGGTGTTCAGGCCGAGGGTCATCAGGCCGGTCATCCACCGCAGAAGCACAGGCCAGCCGCCTGCACGGCCGCCGACGCGGGCCAGGGCGGCGTCCAGGCGGACCACGATGACGACCGCGGCGTCCACCACGACCGGCAGGATCGGCGCGGTCCACTCCCACCCGGCCGGGGTCACCCCGCGCACCAGCGGCGTGACGGTCAGGACGGAGAAGACCACCGCCCCGGCCACGATCAGCCACGTCCCCGCCGACAGCGTCCGGTCGACCTGCCGCAACGTCCGCTCATCCATCCCGGCCACCCCCCTGCGGGGCGCCGTGAACACCCGAACCCCGGCCGTGAACATCCGGAGCGTCGCCGTGAACACGGTCGGGGGAGGCGTGAACGGCGGTCCGGGGCGGGGTGTCCCCCTCGCGCCAGGCGAACGGGGGCAGCGAAGAGGCGGCCTTGAACACGCGGATCGCCGCGCCAGGGACGCTTCCGGAGACGACCTGTGCCCGTTCCAGTGAGGCGAGCAGGCGGGTGGCGTGGTGTTCGCAGCCGGTGACCCGGGTGCCGCTGGGGTCCAGCACGGTGACGGCTTCGTGGGGACCGACGCACGGCGAGGCGTCCTCGGGGTGCGCCGACGCACACCGCCCGCTCCCGCCGCGCATCGAGCCCTCGGGGCTCTCGTAGGGGGTGTAGGTGACGGGGAAGTGCTCGATCACGTCCCGCACCCCGGTGGCCAGCCGCTCCAGCGGCAGGGTCTCCCCGCCCTGGGCGGCCCCAGAGAGGTAGCCGGACAGCCACGCGGCCCGCGACCGCAGCAGCCCTTCGACCGCCCGGCCGTCGTCACCGGGGTCCGCGGACAGCGGCACGTCAAGCGCCTCGATGAGCGCCGTCAGCAGCGCGCGGACGTCCGCGGGCAAAGGCGCCAGACTCACAGCGCACCTCCGACCGCGGTCAGGGCCGCGATGGCCAGCAGCGCGCCACCAGCACGGATGCAGTCGATCGCCCGCTGAAGCGCCCGGTACTTCGCCACCGCCATGCGGGCCAGCGCCGGAACGGCCGCCGCGCGGTGGTCGACCACGACTTCGGCGCGGAACGCCTCCGCGTCAAGGGTGGCCCAGTGCGTGAGGGTGCCGGGGGCGGCGGGCAGCAGGCGGGGGCGGATGACCGCCAGCAGCAGCCCGGCCGCCGCGACGAGCAGCGCCGTGCCCAGCCCCGCGGCGATCCCGCCCACGAGCGGCAGGGTGACCGCGCTCCCCGCGCTGCCCAGCACCGCCAGACTCGCCCCGATCACCGCCAGCAGAATGCTGGCCTTGGTGTCCGTCCGGGCGATCTGCCCCTGAACCTCACCGAACGCCTCACCCAACGCCGCATCCACGTCACGGGTGATCTGCCGGGCCCGGGGCCCGGGACTCGTCGTCGCCATGGTCACCAGTCCCCGACCGTGCAGACCGGGCCGCACCGGCCGGTGGCGTGCGGGCCGCCGGGCGCGAAGTGCGCCTCGTGGGAGCGCCGCCGCATCTCCTCGTCACGGGCGGCCTTGCTGCGCCACTCCTGGCGGACCGGCTCCGCGCCCGCCTTCAGCTCCTCGCACCGCGGGCAGCCGTCGACCTTCTTGCCGAAGTTCGGCCCGTGGGTGTGCTCTCCGAAGCTCACCGCACACCCCCCGCGCCGACGCGGCGGGCGGCGGCCAGGTGGCGGGTGGTGGCGAGGTGGTGGGCGTACTCCTCGATGGCCAGCACGGCCAGCACGGTGACCGAAGCGGTCAGGTCGGGGTCGTAGGCGAGGATGTCGGCGCCCGCGTCCAGGCGGGCCGCCCGCTCCTCCCCGCTCTCGCCGGACTCACCGAGCCACAACTCGGGCGGTGTGCCCAACCCGAGCGCCAAGTCGACGAAGTCGGTGTCGTCCAGCACCTCATGGGCGCCGATGAACGATCGCATGATCAAGTCCTGTTCTCTCTCGCAAGGGGATGAGGGAAGGACCCTGAGCTGCGGGATCTCTTGGCCGGAGTGCCGCAGCTCAGGGCGGGGGCAGCCGTCAGGGCCGCTCAGCGGTGGTAGAGGTGGCGCGCCGCAGCGGTGCGCAGCGCGGCAATCACGCTCGCGGTCACTGGCCGTTCCCGTTGCAGGTCGGGCAGGTCTTGTAACCGCCGTTCGTCCGGTCCGTGCAGGTCCCCCAGCCGTTGCAGGTGCCGCACGTACGGCACTCCCACGGTCGGGACGCCGCGAAGTCGATACGATCCACGGGATCACTCCTATGCAGGTAGGTGTTGATCGCTTCCGGCCTCATGCCGAGGTCCGGTGGTCGTGGCCCGGGGTCGCACCCCCGGGTCACGACTCGTTCGGAGCCCTGCCGGGCTCCCCGCGCACCGCCGCGCCCGCCCTCTCGTGGGGGCGGGCGCGGCGGTGACGGGCAGCGCAGGGTGGCTTCTCCCGAGCGGCACCACCTCGGGCCCGTGGGCTCGGGTGCGCGGCGCGCGGGGTGACGCGATGGGCATGGGCTGCCGTACCGGTCCAGTGCCAGCAGCTCTACGCCCCGGTATGTCGTCGAAGCATCGAAGTCCTCGTCGAGGCGGACAGGTACGCCTACTTCTCGGTGATCTGGGTGATCGTGATGTTGCCGGTCGGCTCGTATCCCCTGTCGTGCGATGCGTCCTCGACCATCGCCTTGGCGGCCTGCGGTGAGGCGGCGGTCAGCGTGCCGCTCGCGCTCGCGGTCTCCCCGGGGTAGAGGGTGTCGACGAGCGTCTCGGCGGTGAACCTGTACTTCGGCACGACGTTCTCCCTCGGTTCGGGTCCGGCGTTGTGGGGCCTGGCGCCCCTCGCGCGCCGCCCCCGGAGCCGTTCCTCCGTGGAGGCTGGCCGGGGGCGACGACGAGCAGCTCAGGCGTCTGCGAGTTCGTGTGGCCCGAGGTGACGCGTTGGCTTCGCGACCTGTGCTGGTCCTGCTCAGGTGCGCGCCTTGAGTCTTCGTCGGCGGATCAACAGGGGCTCCTCTCAGGTCGGCGGGCAAGGGCTGTGCACTGCAAGGGGCTCTCGTGGTCCCACTCTCCGGCCGTTGCTCGCGGTCGCCGGGCCACCTCGCCAGTACGGGCCGAAACCCTGTTCCACCTGGCCTTTGGCGGGATCGCAGCGTCCCCGCCCTCAGCTCGGAGCAGCCCGAAGAAGGCCCTCCGGTCTCCCCTCGCTTTCGCTCGGTTCGACATGCCTAACGTACCCATCCTTCCTAGGTAGGTCAACCAGGCTGGGAAGGATGGCCATCCTGGGATTGGTGGGGAGGTGGCCGTACGATGGCGGGATGAGCCTTGACCCTGACGACACGCGACCGGCGTTCCAGCAGGTCAGCAGTGCATTGCGGGCCGACATCCTGACCGGGAAGTACGTGCCGGGAGATCAGCTTCCGTCCGGCCCCGAGCTGGTGAAGCGGTACGGCGTCGCAAAGGCGACCGTCCAAAAGGCGCTCGACCAGCTTCGCGACGAAGGGCTGATCGTCACGCGCAAGGGCAAGGGGTCCTTCGTCCGGCAGCGGACCGAACGTCCCGTGGGCCTGCGCCCGCACCTCGAGGCGGCGTTCGAGGAAGCTCAGGTCACCATCGACTTCGCGGGCTTCTCCAGTGAGACGCTGCACAACGCCATTCAGGAGCCCCTCGACAAGGTGCGGTCAGGCCGCCTGACTCCGCAGTCGATCGCCGTGCGGCTGCTGCTGCCGGACAGCACGGCGCCCATGGCGGTGCCGGTGCTGGTGGACGAGCTGCGGGACGACGCCGACCTGAGGCAGCGGGCGGGGCAGATCGGGGCGACGAACGCCGGGGGGATCACCCACTCCGTGCAGGTGCTCGCCGAGCTCGGCCTGGTCGAATCCGCCCGCGTGGAAACGCGCTTCTACCGGGCGTCGCCGCTGTTCAAGCTCTACATCATCAACGGGGAAGAGGCGTTCTTCGGCTATTACCCCCTGCGTCAGCGGACGATGAAAGTCGCCGGGGCGGAGAAGACGTTCTTCGACATCACCGGCAAGGACACGACCCTTTTCCACCACTCGGCCGGGCCGGATGAGACGTCGCTCGGGTCGCAGTATGTGCGCCAGTCCCAGATGTGGTTCGAGAGCGCGTGGAACAGCATCGCCTTCGAGCGGCAGCCGTGAACGCCGCACTTGAGCCCGCGCTGCGCGGGAGGACGCACGTGCTGCTCGACTTCGACGGGCCGGTCTGCTCGGTCTTCGCGGGGTTGTCCGCCGCCGAAGTGGCCGACCGGATGCGGCAGCGGCTTCGGGACGCGGGGCAGTCGATCACGCCGGAGTGGGAAGAGGAGAACGATCCGCTCGCGCTGCTGAGCCGGATCAGCAGGGCGCTGCCGGGGCTGGCCGAGCAAGCCGACGCGGTGCTCACCGAGTTGGAGACGGACGCCGCGCGGCTGGCGCGGGCCAACCCCGACATCAAGCCCGTCCTCGACGCCTGCGTCGGCACAGGGCGGACCGTTCTGGTGGTCAGCAACAACTCCGGGCAGGCCATAGACCTCTACCTGCGGCGCGAGGGGCTGACAGGCCAGGTGGAGCGGGTCGTCGGGCGCGTGCCGGGGGAGCCCGCATCCATGAAGCCGAGCCCGCGGCTGCTGCTCGACGCGATGGGGGAAACGGTGGCCGCGCGGTGTGTGTTCATCGGTGATGCCGTGCGCGATGTGGAGGCGGGGCACGCGGCCGGAGTGCCCACCATCGGCTACGCCAACAAGCCGGGGAAGGCAGCCAAGCTGACCGCCGCAGGGGCCGTCGCGGTGGTCGAATCGCTGCTTCCGCTCGCGGACGCCCTGACATCCATTGACAGCCATCTTTGACATCAACAGCGGCGGACAGCGGAATACGCCCAGGGGCCAACGGAAGGCGCTCCGATCAAGGTGCGCAACGGTTACGGCTGGTCACCCGGGGCGAGATTTTCCGGTGAATCGACCTGATAAGGATGAGGCCACAGGTTCAAGTCCTGTTAGCCCCACCGGTCGCATCGCCCCCGGCCCGAGATGGCCGGGGGCGTTTGACATCCGCGGCTGACATCATGGGTATCATCGGGCGCCAGATGGTCCGATCACGTATCTGCAAGAAGGACGAGGTAGCGCGGTGAAGAAGCTCCTCCTGGTCGCCCTGGCCGCCATCGGTGGCCTCCTCGTGTACCGCCAGATCCAGGCGGACAAGGCTGAGCAGGACCTGTGGACGGAGGCCACGGACGCCGTTCCGAGTGGTTCCTCGGGCGCCTGACCCGACGCCGGACGGCGCGACAGACTGTGTTCCGGGCCCCCGGCCGCGATGCGCGGCCGGGGGCCCGTGTGCTGTTCCGATGTGCGGATGCGAACGCTTCGGGCGGCGCTCAGCCCTGGTGGCTCTCGTAGTGCTCGACCGCCTCGCGGGTGCGCGCGATGCCGTACACCCTGAGGAATTCGGCCAGTTCCGGGTGGGTGTCCGCGAGCAGCCGCGAGGCGCTCTGGATCTCGGTGGCGTCCGAGACCGAGCGGAGCAGCGCCTGGATCTCGCGCACGACCCGCTTGGTGGGGTTCGCGGGGACCCCGATGGAGCTTGACCTGGCGGCGGTCGAGTGGGTGCCGAGCACGTTCCCCCCGGACGTGCGGCGGATCTCCTCCATCGCCGAGGTGGCCTCGGCGGCGCTGATGCGGCCCCCGCGCACCTCGGCGGCCAACTCCTGGAGAGACCTGACCCGTTGGACGACCGCGGGATTGCCGATCTTCGCGCGTTGCCCGCTCATGAGCTGGGACAGCATCGGTGCCGAAAGGCCGAGGACGACCGCCAGGCGGGCCTGGTTCAGCCCGAGGTCCGCGATGAGGCGGCGAAAGAGCGTCCCCAGCGGTTCCCCGTACCAGGTCGTCTGTTGTTCTCTCGCTTTTTCGGTGGACTCCTGCTGTGCTGCGTCCATCGTCTCTCCCCTGTTCTCCCCTGATCGCTTCACGTGAGCGAAGTTGCGCGTCATCCTACGGAGCGACCGGTGCCCTGGGCGATACCCGGTCGGTATCCGGGGAGAAGATTGGGTAACCTTGACCTTGGCTCCTCACGGGAGTCGCCAGGGGCCTTAGCTCAGTTGGTAGAGCGCTGTCTTTGCATGGCAGATGTCAGGAGTTCGACTCTCCTAGGCTCCACACGTGAAGTCTTTGTGAGGGGCACTCGCTCCCCGTCGCGTCGCTGATAGTCAAGGGTGCGGTTACGCAGCGACGCGATGAGGGAGGCGTGCCCCATGGATGTGGGCGACCTGGTCGGAGGGCGTTACCGGCTGCGGGAGCGCTTCGCCGAGGGCGCGGTGGGCCAGGTCTGGCGGGCCACCGACGAGTTGGTGCCGCGCACCGTGGTGCTCAAGCGCACGCTCATCGACGGCGAGCGCGGGCAGCGCGCGGTGCTCCAGGAGGCCGCGATTCTGGCCGAGACGCAGCACCCGCACGTGGTGACGCTGCACGACGTGATCCCCGGGGGCGCGGGCGGCGGCGACCACTGGCTGGTGATGGAGTACGTCACGTCGCGCAGCCTCGCGGGGCTCGTCAACGCCCTTCCCGGGCGCAGGCTCGCCGACGAGGACGGGGTCGAGGCCTGGCGGCGGGCGGCGGAGATCGGCGTGCAGCTCGCCGAGGCGCTGCGGGCCGTGCACGCCAAGGGCGTGGTGCACCGCGACGTCAAGCCGGGGAATGTGCTGGTCGCCGACAACTGGTTCGTCAAGCTCGGCGACTTCGGGAACTGCGGGGCGGGCGACCCCGAGGAGACCCAGGGCGAAGGGCCGATCCCCCGCACCCCCGCGTATGCCGCGCCCGAGGTGCACAGGGGCGGGGTGCCGAGCCGCGCCTCCGACGTGTTCTCGCTCGGCGCCACGCTCTTCCGCGTCGTCGAGGGCCACTCCCTGTACGGCCCGCGCGCCACCGAGGCGGAGATGGAGATGCGGGCGCGCGCGGGGGCGTTCGTCGGGGCGGAGCGCGCCGGGCGCCTCGGTCCTGTGCTCGACCGGCTGCTCGAGCCGCGCCCCGAGGACCGGCCCGACGCGGCCGAGGCGGTCGCGCTGCTGCGCGGGCTGCTGCCCACCCCGGCGGCCGACTCCACGGCCGCGGGGGCGCGTTCGGGACCCGAGCCGGTCGACGCGGTGAACGCGCCCTCCGCGCCGCCTCGTTCGCGCCGCCTCGCGTGGGCCGCGTGGGCCGGGGTGGGGCTGGTCGCGCTGGCCGCCACAGTGGTGGTCGGGCTCCGGATTTTCGAGGGCGAAGGAAACGGGAACGCGCCGCCCGCCGATCCCCCGCCCGTCCCCGACGCCCTGCGGCCCCAGGACCGCGCGGTGGGCGAGGTGGTGGGCCACGCCCCGAGCGCCGACCCGTGCGCGCTGGTGGACCCGGCGGGGCTCGCGGCGTTCGGCGACACCGAACTCGACCGCGACTACGGCAACTTCGACCGTTGCGACATCCGCCTCCTGCCGCCGGAGGGCGGTGAGGTCGTCCTGATGGTGGACCTCAACAACGCGCCCGCGCCCGAGATCTCGTCCCCTTCCGAGCAGGTCGGCGACGTCCGCGTGGTGTCCCACCCGTCCACCGGCGAGGACTGCACGCGCTTCGTGCTGCTCCCCGACGGCAACTGGCTCACCGTCGCGGCCAAGTACTGGGACGACGGCGCCCCCGACCTGTGCGCGATCGCCGACGCGGGCGCCCGCCACGCGGCCGACGTCGTCAACGAGCACGGCACGCTGCCGCGCCGCCCCGCCGAGTTCCCGCCGGGGTCGCTGGCCCGGTACAGCGCCTGCGCGCTGCTCGACACCGCGACGCTGACCGCGGCCGTGCCCGGGCTCGACACGGGGAGCCCCAACACCGGGTTCGCCGAGTGGCAGTGCGAGTGGTACGGGATGGCCGACGACGCCACGGTGATGCTCCGCTTCGACCGCGCCGAGCCGCTGACGGCGGAGCACGGGCACGCCACGCAGTTCAACGGCTACGACGCCGCCGTGGGCCCCGAGGTCGAGGGCCCCGGCACGTGCCGGGTGATCCTGGAGTACCGGCACTACACGGACGAGGAGGGCAACCCCGCGGTGGAGAAGCTGTTCCTCGTGGTGGGCAGCCCGGACGGCGAGGACGCCGCGTGCGCCGCGGCGGGCGCGCTGATGACGACCGCGTCCGCGGTCCTGCCGCCGCCCCCAGGGCGTTCCTAGGCGGCGCCGCTCGGGACCGGTCACGGGCCGCGGGGGGACCATGGGCGGGAGACGTCGAGGAGACGGGAGTCGGCATGGCGATCACGACGAACCACCGCAGCCTGGCCCGGGGCGTGCCCCCCTCGCCCTCGGGCACCATCCACGCGCGCACCATCGGCAGCGACATCGCCTTCCTGCCGCGCGAGGGGCGGCGGATCACCTTCGGCAGGAACAGCGGCGACGTCCAGGTCTGCATCGGCGGCGACGACCGCCGCGTCAGCCGCCGCCAGGGCACGCTGACCCACGGCGAACGCCGCTGGTGGCTCACGAACCTCGGCAGGCTGCCGATCCGGCTGCCCGACTCGATGCTGTTGTTCACGCGCGAGGACCCCGTCCCGCTGGGCACCGGCTACACGCCCGTCTTCCTGCGCGGCTCGAGCGGCCGTGAGCACCTGCTCGAGCTCTATGTGACGGGCGAGGACTCCGCGCGCCCGGGGCCCGAGCCCGACGACCCGACGCAGCCGCCGAGGACGTGGCACCTGGAGGCCGACGAGCGGCTGGCGTTGATCATCCTGGCGCGGCGCTATCTGCTGCACGAGGCCAACCCCCAGCCGCTCACCTGGCTCCAGGCGTTCCACGAGCTCAACGCCCTTCAGCCGGGCGCGGGGTGGACGGTGCCGATCCTTCAGCACATGGTCGAGGACGTGCGGCGGCGGCTGTCGGCCGATGGCGTGCGCGGCCTGACCGCGGCTGAGGTCCAGCAGCCGGTGGGCAACGCGCTCAACGACAACCTGATCCGCGAGCTGCTGATGTCCACGACGATCGTGCCGACCGATCTGGCCGTGCTCGACGGGGTGTTCGGGAAGTAGCGGGTGCCCGGGCCCGGGCACCGTTCAGTCCCTGGCGCGGTTCAGTCCCTGGCGACCATCGTCAGCTGGGGAACGGCGCGGAGCCGCCCGGCGCGGATCAGCTCCGGGTCGCGCCCCTCGATGGCGCAGTACAACACCTCGTACGCCCCGCGCGCGCCCGTCAGGATGCGCCCCGGGTCCACCTCGTGCCGCTTCACCCGCGGCATCCACGGCAGCGGCGCCAGGTCGAGCACGAACGGCGCGCGCCCCGGCTCGGCCATCCGCCGCTGGAGCGTGCGGCGTTCGGTCCGGTAGCGGGCGATGGCCGCGGCGTACGCGGTGCCGAGGCCCTCGCGGATGCGGTTCAGGTGGCGGATGGCATAGCGCTGCGAGAGCGTCAGCTTGGGGCTCGGCGGGCTGATGGGCCGGGTGCTGAGCGACAGTACGTGCGTGCAGCCGTCCTGGAGCGCGAGCCGGTAGGGGTGCGGGGTCAGCACGCCGCCGTCCACGGCCCGCTCGCCGCGGAAGTCCGTCGTGCCGCGCAGCGCGACGGGCAGCCAGGCGCTGGCGACGAGCGCGGCGCGCAGATCGGCGCGCGTCGTGAAGTCGGAGACGGACACGGTGCGCATCTCGTCGACCAGGGTCACGGCGACGTGCAGCCGGGTGGGGGAGTCGAGGACGCACTGGTAGTTGAGCGGCTTGACGTGGTCCACGACGTCGAACGCGTAGTCGAGGTCGAGGATCTGACCGCGCAGCGCCCTGCGGAAGTCGACGAAGCGGCGCGTGGCGAGGTCGTCGTAGTAGATCGACAGGGGGTACCACGTGTCGCCGTTGAGGAAGTACGCGCTGTTGATCGCGCCGGACGAGGCCGAGTAGACGGCGTCGAACGCGCGGATGAGGTCGAGGTCCTCGATCGCCGTGAGCATCGCCGCGGAGACGACGCCCCTGATGCCGCCGCCCTCGACGGCGAGTCCGATCTTCAGGTCGTCCGCCGGGGCGTCGGGGCGGTGCCCCTTGGCCCGGCGGTTGCGCAGCGCCGCGAGCACCGGGTGATCAGGGGACCACGGGGTGGAGCGGGTGGCTGGGCCGGTCGGTGCGTGCATGGGAACACCCCCACTGGAGATGAGTGGCAGGGTACTCGCAATGCGGTCAATTCGCCCGTAGCTCCTCGGGCGGCGTGCGCTCGGCGTTGACGTGCTCGGTGCGCTCGAGCTCGCCCCACACGATGTAACGGTGGCGCGAGGTGTAGAGCGGGGTGCAGGTGGTGAGCGTGATGTAGCGGCCCGCCTCGGTCGCGCCCGACTCCTCGGGGATGGGGTCGAGGACCTCGGTGTTGAACTTCGAGGTCTCGGGGAGGATCGCGTAGGCGCGGTAGATGTACCAGGTGTTCTCGGTCTCGAAGACGATCGGGTCGCCTTCCTCGATGCGCTGGATGTCGTGGAACTTGGCGCCGTGGCCGTCCCGGTGGGCGGCCAGCGAGAAGTTCCCCTCGTCGTCCCAGGGGAGGGCCGACTCGACGGGCTCGTCGTAGTACCCGGCGACGCCGCCGTTCAGTATGTCGAGGTCGATGCCCTTCTTCACCAGGATCTCGTCCCCCGACATCGTCGGGACGTGGAGGAAGCCGATGCCGTCCTCCGGGTCGTACTCCGGCGGGACCGCGGCGTCGTCGCCGCCCGTCGCGTCGTCGTCCGACGCGGCCCACTGCTCGCGGACGGCGTCGCTGTCGCGCTTGGCCTCCTGGTTGGCGACGACGTTGGTCCACCAGAGGGAGTAGACGACGAAGAGGCCGAGGACGAGGCCCGCGGTGATGAGCAGCTCGCCGAAGACGCTGACGGTGGCGGCCAGACGGCGGCGGCCGCGCGAGGGGGCGGGCCTGGGGGCCTCGTCCTTCTCCCCGTCCTTCTCCTCGGCCTTCTCCGCGCCGCTCTCCTCGTCGTCCTCGCGCTCGTCCTCGCGCTCGTCGGCGGTCACTTCGGCGTCGTCGGCGGGGGACGCGTTGCTGCTCTTCCTGGGCACCGGCGGGGGTCTCCGATCAGTCGACGAGGGCATCCGGCTTCCCTTCGCTCCGGGGACGCTCCTCAATCATCTGGCCCCAGACAATCAGACGGTAGGTCGAGGTGAACTCGGGGGTGCACGTGGTCAGGGTGATGTAACGCCCCGGCTCGGTGAAGCCGCCCTGCTCGGGAACGGGGTCGAGGACCTCGGTGTTGGACGGTGAGGTCTCGTCCAGGCGGCTGGTCATCTCGTACGTGTAGAACGCGTCAGCCGTCTCGATGACGATCGGGTCGCCGGGGTCGAGCTGGTTGATGTAACGGAACGGCTCCCCATGGGTGTTGCGGTGCCCCGCGATCCCGAAGTTCCCCTCGTCGTCCCAGGGCATCGCGGTCGGCAGCCGGTCCGCCTCCGAGTAGTGGCCGACCATGCCGTTGTCGAGCACGGTGGCGGGGTCGACCGTCTCGGCCACGGGGACGCGGACGTCGAGGGTGGGGATGTAGAGGATGGCGAAGCCCTGGCCCGCGGAGAAGACGCCGGGGTCGCGGCTCTCGCCGTCCTCGCCGCCCGACCCGTCCCACTGCTCGGTGAGGCGGTCGGCCTCGCCGTTGGCGTGCGCCCTGGCCTCCACGTTGGTCCACCACAGCTGGTAGACGACGAAGAGGAGCAGCAACGCGCCCGTGGTGATGAACAGCTCGCCGATGACGTTGCTGATGGCCGTCCCGGTCTGGCGGGCCGCCCGCGCGGCGGTCTTCGCCGCCTTGCGGCGGGCCGCCCTGCCGCCCGACAGCTCATCGGGGCCGGGCGCGGGCGTCGGCGCGGCGGGCCTGCGGCCGCCGCCCCTGCCCTGCGCCGCCCTGCGGCGGGCCGCGCGGCCGCCAGGAACGGCGTCGGCCTCGGACGGCCCGTCCTCCGGGGGCCTGCCCTGGGCCGCCCTGCGCCGCGCGGCGCGCCCGCCCGTCGGGGCGGGGATGGCGGCGGGCTCGGCGCCCTCCGTCAACTCCCCTGCGTAGGACTCCCCTTGAGCCGCCTGCGCCTGGGCCGCCGCCTGTGCGGCCCTGCGCCTGGCCGCCCTGCCGCCGGTGGCCGGGGGCGTGGTGCCGAGGTCGTGCGGGCGGCGCAGGCCCACCGTCTCGGGGTCGGGGCGCTGGGCGCCCGCGTCGGGCGCGGGATGGCCGTGGTACGCCTCGTCGTAGCCGCCGCCGAGCCCGCCGGGGTCGGGGGACTGGCCGGGCAGCGGGTCGTTGAGCGGGTCGTGGAGCGCCTCGACCGCCGCCTGGTAGGCCCCGGGCTCGTAGTACGCGTCGCCCTCGCGGGGCCCCGCGGTCACGCCGCCGACTCCACGACGGGGGCGAGTCCGTGCGAGCGGGCCACGGCGTCGGGGTCGCCGCAGACCGCGAGCCAGTTGGCCAGCATCCGGTGGCCCCCGCGGGTGAGGACCGACTCCGGGTGGAACTGCACGCCCTCGACCGGCAGCTCGCGGTGGCGCAGCGCCATCGGCACCTCGCCCGCCCAGGCCGTCACCCTCAACTCCTCGGGCAGCGTGGGCTCCTCGGCCGCGAGCGAGTGGTAACGCGTCACGGTCAACGGCGTCGGCAGGCCATCGAAGACGCCCTCGCCGGTGTGGCGGATGTCCGAGGTCTTGCCGTGCAGCAGCTCGGGCGCGCGGCCGACGACGCCGCCGTACGCGACGGCCATGGCCTGCATCCCGAGGCACACGCCGAAGACGGGCGTGCGCGTCGCGGCGCAGTGGGTGACCATCTCCACGCTGACGCCCGCCCGTTCGGGGGTACCGGGGCCGGGGGACAGCAGCACGCCCGCGAAGCCGCCCTGCTGGACGCGCTCGGGGCGCACCGCGTCGTTGCGCAGGACCTCGCACTCGGCGCCGAGTTGGTAGAGGTACTGGACCAGGTTGTAGACAAAGCTGTCGTAGTTGTCGACGACCAGTACCCGGGTGCGGCTCATCCGCCGGTCTCCTCTCCCCCTTCGTCCACCGTGACGTCGTTGAACGGCAGGATGGGCTCGGCCCACGGGAAGATGTACTGGAAGAGGAGGTACACCACGCCCAGCACCAGCACCAGCGAGATCAGCGAGCGCACCAGCACGTTGCCCGGCAGGTGACGCCAGATCCACCCGTACATGGCTTCTGCTTTCTCCCCTTCATGCGACGCCGCGTGCCCCAAGCGTACGACGCGGGGGCAGGGGGTCGGAGGGGGTCAGAGTCATTGGCGGGTTCTCGTGGGCGCGACCGGCTCGGCCTGGCCGAGTGCCGTGGATCCCGACCAGCCGGGCAGGGTCACCGAGCGGTGCTCCGCGACGTCCCAGCCGAGGCCGTACGCCGTCACATACTGCCGGTAGCTCGCGAGGCCTGGCGAGGCGTCGAGGGCGGCGCGCAGCGCGTCGCGGTCGCCGACGGCGGTGACGGTGTAGGGCGGGGAGTAGAGGCGGCCCTGGAGGATCAGGGAGTTGCCCACGCAGCGGACCGCGCTCGTGGAGATGAGCCGCTGGTCCATGACGCGGACGCCGTCGGCGCCGCCCGCCCACAGGGCGTTCACCACGGCCTGGAGGTCCTGCTGGTGGATGACGAGGTCGTTGGGCGAGGGGTCGGGAACGCCGGGGACCAGGGCCGTCGCGTCGGGCGGCGCGTCGGTCAGGGTGACCGTGAGCCCGGGGCCCGTGAGGTCGGTCAGGCCCGCCTGGGCCTCGAGGGCTTCGAGGCGGCCGTCGCCTTCCTCGTCGGCGGGCGCGTCCTCCCGGGCCAGGGCGTCGACCTCGGCCCGCAGCTCGGCGGTGGCGGCCTCGAGGGCGGCGTTGTCCCGGGCCCGCTCGCGGATCAGGTCGGACATCTGAAGCAGGGAGTCGTCGGTGCGTATGTTGTTGCCCCCGGAGACGTCCGAGCTCAGCCAGAAGATGAGACCCGCGAGGGCGAAGACGGCGAGGGTGCACAGCCGCGCGGGGCGCGATCCGAAACCGTTCACCGTACCCCTGGTCTCCTTTCCTGGCGCGGGAAGCATTACGCTAACGGACGATCCCACAGCTACGCGCTGTCCAGCGCGATACAGGCAGCGCGATCGACAGGAGACCTCCTCGTGCCGAAGTCCAGGATCCGGAAGAAGAAGGACGACTCGTACGCCCAGCCAGAGAAGCGGACGACGACGAAGATCGACATGGGCTCCGGGCGCCGCTGGGTGGCGCCGCTGATGCTGTCGATGTTCGTCATCGGCCTCGCCTGGATCGTGGTGTACTACGTCACCCAGGCCGATCTGCCGATCGAGTCCCTCGAGGACTGGAACATCGTGGTCGGCTTCGGCTTCATCGCCGTGGGGTTCGTCGTCTCGACCCAGTGGAAGTAGGGCCCGCGCCCGGGTCGTCGCGCACGTTATCCACAGCTCGCCCGAACATCACAAGATCTGTGGATAACTGAGCGAACACGGGAACGTCCGTCCGAGCCGCGCATGCCCTCGAACCCCTGCTCGCCTGCGGAAACGCCGGTCGACGCAGGTCAGGGACGGGTCATCCACAACCCGCACAAGATCCACCACCGGCTGTGGATAACCCGCCCCGGCGGGCGACCGCGACGGCCGGGGCGGCCGCGTCAGCCGAGAAGCTGCGCGGTCCGTATCGCGCACGCGACGGCCATCACCACGAGCAGCCCGACGCAGGTCGCCACCTGGACCGTGGTCCTGCGCTCGCGCGGCGCGTTGACCATGGCGTACGCCACGGCCGCGCCCGCCGCCAGGCCACCGAGGTGCGCCTGCCACGCGATCTGGTCAGCCCAGGCGAACGTGATCAGCAGATTGATCCCCAGGAGCACGCCGATCGACCGCATGTCGGTCCGCGTCCGGCGCGCGAGCACGGCCGTCGCGCCGAAGAGGCCGAAGATCGCGCCCGAGGCGCCGAGCGACGGTTGGTTCTGCGCGGCCAGCAGATACGACAGGGTGCTGCCCGCCAGCGCGGAGATCAGGTAGAGCGCCAGGAAACGGGCCCGGCCGAGCGCCGCCTCCAGGGCGGGCCCGAGGAACCAGAGCCCCAGCATGTTGAACGCCAGGTGCCACAGCTCCTCGTGGAGGAACGCGGCCGTGAGCATCCGATACCACTCGCCGTCCGCGACGCCGACCCAGGTGAACGACTCGACGTCGAACGCGTACCCGAGCATCGCGAAGTGGGTGCGGACCTCGAGCTGGTCGTCGACGATCCCGAAGGCGTCGATCGCCAGCAGGACGCCGAGGAACACCGCGACGTTGAGCGACAGCAGGACGACGGTGACGAGCCGGGGATTCCCCCCGGCGACCACGCCACCGGCCACCGTCCTCGGCCGCGCGGCCCGCGCCGCGGCGGCGCCGCCCTGGACGCACTCGGGGCACTGGTGACCCACGGGCGCCGAGATCATGCACGAGGGGCAGATGGGCCGGGCGCAGCGGGTGCAGCGGATGCCGGTCTCCCGGTCGGGGTGGCGATAGCAGTGCGCCAGGCCCGACTGCGGCTGCGGCGGTCCCTGCTGCTCCGTCATGGCGTCCCTTCCCCGGCGTTCGACGCCGCTCGTGCTCTCCCGGGCCCATTCCGGCCCCCTGGTCCTACGGACAGGGTGCCGGAATGGTTCCCGAAAGGGGAGGGCCTTCAGGCGTTGCGGGTCTCGATGGTGACCGACTCGATCACCACGTCCTGCACCGGGCGGTCGGTGCGGCCGTCGGTCGCGGCGTTCGCGATCTGGTCCACCGTCTGCTGCCCCACGGGCGTGCTGACCTCGCCGAAGATGGTGTGCTTCCCGGTCAGCCACGTGGTCGGGGCGACCGTGATGAAGAACTGCGAGCCGTTGGTGCCGGGGCCCGCGTTCGCCATCGCCAGCAGGTAGGGGCGGGTGAAGGCGAGATCGGGGTGGATCTCGTCCTCGAACTTGTACCCGGGTCCGCCGGTGCCGTTGCCCAGGGGGTCACCGCCCTGGATCATGAAGCCGCTGATCACCCGGTGGAACACGGTGCCGTCGTACAGCCGCTCGGAGGACCTCTGGCCCGTCGACGGGTGCGTCCACTCGCGGGAGCCCTCCGCGAGCTCGACAAAGTTCTTGACCGTCTTCGGCGCGTGGTTCGGGAAGAGCCGGACCTCGATGTCGCCTCGGTTGGTCTTCAGGGTGGCATAGAGCTGCTCGGCCACGATGTACCTTCCGTCTACGTCAGTGACGGTTCACGATCCTGCCACGGGTGCCCCGGACGACGTGCCCCCGGATGGCCCTTTACCGCGCCGTACCCCTCCGCAACCGGCATGATTTGCGCATGATTCACCCGCGAATGGACAACCGAGATTGCAGCGGAGCAACGCCGCCACCGAACCACAAGGAGGGTAATCAGTGAGCCACAACGGGAAGTCGGGCGTGCGGCACGCCGCGGACATGGTGACGCCGTACGCGATGAGCGCCAAGGACAACGCCGTGCAGTACGCGCAGCAGGCCGGCGCCTACTTCGGGCCAAGGGCCCGCAGGGCGGCGGTCAAGGCCCGCACCGGATACGCGACCCAGGTCGCGCCCCGCATGGGGCGGGCGGTGGCCGCGGCGGGTCCGGCCAAGGAGCAGGCGGCGGCGCGTTCGCAGGCCGCGATGGCCGCGCTGCGCGGCGACATCTCGGCCCGGGAGATCAGGGGCGCCCTGCGCCGCAAGGCCAGGCGCCAGCGCGCCGGCCGGATGGTCAGGCGCCTGGGGATGCTCGGGCTCGCCGCGGGTGGCGCCTATGCCGCCTGGAAGTGGTGGAGCGGGCAGAACGACCAGGACTGGACGATGGAGCCCTCCCCCGCCACCGAGGTGAACCCGGAGGCGGAGGAGGGCTCGAAGGGCTGAGCACGCCGGAGGGGGCGGACCCCGGTCGCGGACGCTGGCCGTCCTCTAGTCGTCCTCGCGGAACCCGAGCGGGCCGCCGTTGTCCCCGCCCTGGTCCCCGCCGCCCGGGCCCCCCGGACCGCCGCCCAGCTCCTGGGTGGTGAGGGTCACGGTGGACTGCGGCTGGACCTGCGAGCCGGGCGGCGGGTCGGTCGCCGTGACGATGGCCGTCACGGTGTCGGGGCCGTTCACCACGACGTTCAGGCCCATGCCCTGGAGCTGCGGCCTGATCTCGGCCAGCGGCCTGTTGACCATGTCGTTCGGCAGCGTGACCGGCGGCGGCTGCGTCTCCGAGCGGATCGCCACGGTCAGCGTGACCGTCGTCCCCGGGGCCTGGGTGCTTCCCGCCGTCGGGTCCTGGCTGATGACCTCGCCCTCGTCGCGTGAGTCGTCCGTCTGGTTCTGGGTGACGACGATGAAGTCCGCCGCCTCCAGCTCGGCCCGCGCTTGGTCGATGTGGTCGCCGATGACGTCGGGGACCTGCACACCGTCGGGCTCCACGGCCACGGTCAGCGTGACCACGGACTCGGGGTCGGCCTCCTCGCCCGCGCCCGGGCTCTGGTCGAGGACGGTCTCGGGCGTCTCGTCGGCGGTGACCTCTTCCTCCCGCTCGACCTCGAAGCCCGCCTCCTCGAGCTCGGCCTCCGCCTCGTCGAACGGGTCGCCCACGACGTCGGGCACCTCGACGGGCTCGGGGCCCTCGGACATGATGATCGAGACCTCGGTGTCCCGCGGGTGCTCCTCGCCCGCCGGGGGGTCCGTCCGGCAGACGGTGTCCGCCTCCTGCTCGCACGGCGCGGTCTCGCCGCTCTCGACGGGCTGGAAGCCCGCGTTGACCAGGCTGTCCTGCGCCTCCTCCAGCGTCTCGCCCGCCACGTCGGGGACGGTGAGCTCGCCCGCGGGCGGGTCGCTCGCGAACAGGGCGCGGCCGATGAAGATCGCGCCCACGAGCACGAGCACCCCGGCGAGCACCAGCAGGATCGTCGAGGTGTTCCGGTTGCGCTGGCGGCGGTCGGCGCGCGAGGGGTAGTCGTCGTACCCGTCGGGGTCGGACGCCGGGGGCAGCATCGTCGTCGCCGGGTCGGTCGGGCGCAGCGCGGTCGTCGGCCGGTCGTCGTACCCGTAGGCGGCGGCGCCCATCGCGGCCATCGCGCCCACGGGGCGGCCGTCGAGCGTCGCCTCGATGTCGGCGCGCATCTCGTCCGCGGACTGGTACCGGTAGTCGGGGTCCTTCACCAGCGCCTTGAGCACGATGGCGTCGGTGTCGGGCGTGATCTCGGGGTCGAAGACGCTCGGCGACTGCGGCTCCTCGCGGACGTGCTGGTACGCGACGGCGACCGGCGAGTCCCCGATGAACGGCGGCCGCACGGTCAGCAGCTCGTAGAGCAGGCAGCCCGTGGAGTAGAGGTCGGAACGCGCGTCCACCGTCTCGCCCTTGGCCTGCTCGGGCGAGAGGTACTGCGCGGTGCCGATCACGGCCGCGGTCTGCGTCATCGTCATGCCGGAGTCACCCATGGCGCGGGCGATGCCGAAGTCCATCACCTTGACCTGGCCGGTGCGCGTCAGCATGACGTTGGCGGGCTTGATGTCGCGGTGGACGATCCCGTTCCGGTGGGAGTACTCCAGGGCCTGGAGGATGCCGATGCACATCTCGAGGGCGCGCTCGGGCAGGAGCTTGCGGCCCGAGTGCAGCAGCTCGCGGAGGGTCGAGCCGTCCACGTACTCCATCACGATGTAGGGGATGGAGATGCCGTCGACGTAGTCCTCGCCGGTGTCGTACACGGCGACGATCGCGGGGTGGTTCAGCGAGGCGGCGGACTGCGCCTCGCGGCGGAAGCGGGCCTGGAACGTGGGGTCGCGGGCCAGGTCGGCACGGAGCGTCTTGACGGCGACGGTGCGGCCGAGGCGTGTGTCATGGGCGAGGTAGACCTCCGCCATCCCCCCGCGGCCAAGCACTTGGCCCAGCTCGTACCGCCCGCCGAGGCGACGCGGCTCATCCATCTATCCAGCCCTCTCCTTCGGTCCCGGGCCACACCCCCTGGTCGGCCCGTGGGCCAAGGGTCCAAGCCCTGGCTTACGGTACCTGGCGCCACAAGGGCCACCGGACGGCGGTGTCCGGCCGATATCCAACCGGTATCCCTGCGTACCGCGACCGGTCATCGGAGGCCGGTCCTGTGTATGACGTGTGAGCACCGAGGGCCGGTTGCTTCCCCGGCCGTTTACCCCTCGTTCTCGCCGGCGAGAACGGCCTCCATCACGTCGACCGCGATCGGGGCGGCCAGGCCGCTGCCCGAGACGTCGTCCCTGGCCACGCCCGCGTCCTCGACCACCACGGCCACGGCCACGGGCGAGCCCTCGTCGGTCATCGCGTAGGAGATGAACCAGGCGTAGGGGGTTTCCTCGTTGTTCTCGCCGTGCTGGGCGGTGCCGGTCTTGCCGCCGACCCGGACGTCGCTGAGCTCGCCGGTGTCGATGACGCTCTCGTCGACCATGGTCTCCATGGCGGACTGGAGCTGCTGAGCCGTGTCCGACGACATCGGCTCGCTCATCTCCTCCGGCTCGTGCTGCTCGATCACGTTCAGGCTGGGGGCGATGAGCTGGTCCACCATGTAGGGCTGCATGAGCGTGCCGTCGTTCGCCACGGCCGCGGCGACCATCGCCATCTGGAGGGGGGTCGCTCGGTTCGACGCCTGGCCGATGCCCGCCTGGGCGTTCTGCGGGCGGTTGTCCTCGGGGTAGGCGCTGGCGTCGGCGCGGACCGGGATGAACTGCTCTTCGTTGTAGCCGAACGCCTCGGCCGTCTCGCGCATCTCCTCATTCCCCAGGCGGTCGCTGAGGTTGGCGAACACGCTGTTGCAGGAGAGCTGGATCGCGGTGCGGATGGTCGCGTCCTCGCACCGGCCGTCGTTCACCTGGTTCCCCAGCTCGACGTTCTCCGTCTCGGGGAGGTAGTACGGCTCGGGGCTGTCGGTCTCGGTGTCCACGTCGTCCACCACACCGGCCTCGAGGGCGGCGGCGGCGGTCACGACCTTGAACGTGGAGCCAGGGGGGTAGGTCTCGCGGAGCGCCCTGTTCACCAGGGGCTTGTCCTCGTCCTGGTTGAGCGCCACCCAGGCATCCTCGTCCTCCCCGCCGTTCCCGGCGAAGGACGAGGGGTCGTAGGACGGGGTGGAGGCCATCGCCAGGATCTCGCCCGTGCGCGGGTCGATCGCGGCCACCGCGCCCTTGGAGTCGCCGAGGCCCTCGAACGCGGCGCGCTGGGCGTCGGCGTTGAGCGTCGTCACGACGTTCCCGCCGCGCTGGTCCTCGCCGGTGAACATGTCGATCGTGTTGTTGAAGAAGAGGCGGTCGTCGTCGCCGGTGAGGATCGAGTCGTTCAGGTGCTCGAGCTGGGTCGTGCCGAACGCCTGCGACGAGTACCCGGTGACCGGAGCCCACATCGGGCCGTCGACCCAGGTGCGCTGGTACCGGTAGTCGGAGTTGTCCGTCTCCTCCGAGCCGGTGATGGGCTCGCCGTCCACGATGATGTCGCCGCGGGGGTTGGCGTACCGCTCGATGTTCACCCGGCGGTTGTGCTCGTCGTTCTGGAGGTCGTCGGCCTGGACGAACTGCACCCAGTTCACCCGGAGGAGCAGGGCCAGGACGAGCAGGCCGCAGAAGACCGCCACCCGGCGCATCGGCTTGTTCATACGCGGACCACCTGAGTCTGTTCTGCGTCGGGGGACGGTGCGGGCGCGGGCGCGGGCCTGCGAGCAGTGTCACTGATGCGCAGTAGGAGGGCGATAAGGGCCCAGTTCGCGATGACGGACGAGCCACCCTGCGCGAGGAACGGCATCGTCATGCCGGTCAGCGGGATCAGGCCCGTGACGCCGCCGGCGACCACGAAGACCTGGATGGCGAAGATGCCGGACAGGCCGACCGCGAGCAGCTTGCCGAACGGGTCGCGCGCGGCGAGCGCGGTGCGCATGCCGCGCTCGATCAGCAGGGCGTACAGGAGGATGACGGCCATCAGCCCGGCCAGGCCCAGCTCCTCGCCGACGGTGGCCAGGATGTAGTCGCTCTTGGCCGCGATGCCGCCGATGAGCCGGGAGTACCCCTGGCCGAGGCCCGAGCCGAACAGGCCGCCCGAGCCGAACGCGTACATGGACTGCGCGGTCTCGGTGACGCCGTCGTTCTCCAGGGCGAGGGGGTTGAGCCAGTTGTCGACGCGCTGTCCGACGTGGGCGTTGGTGCTGGCGACGAACACCGCGCCGCTCGCGGAGAGCAGCAGGCCGAAGATGATCCAGCTGGTGCGCTCGGTGGCGACGTAGAGCATCACGACGAAGATGCCGAAGAACAGCAGCGACGTGCCCAGGTCGGTCTCGAAGATCAGGATCATCAGACTGATCGCCCAGATGACCAGGATGGGCCCGAGGTCGCGCCCCCGCGGCAGGTAGACGCCCATCACGCGGCGGCTGGCCAGGGCGAGGGCGTCGCGCTTGACCATCAGATACCCGGCGAAGAACACCGCGATGACGATCTTGGCGAACTCGCCGGGCTGGAGGGAGCCGACGCCGGGGATCTGCACCCAGATCCTGGCGCCGTTGACCGATTCGCCGATGAAGATCGGGGAGGCGAGCAGGATCAGCGCGACGACCATCGAGATATAGGTGTAACGCTGGAGGATCCGGTGGTCCTTGAGGAAGATCAGCACGGCGAGGAAGAGCGCGACGCCCACGGTGGACCAGATCAGCTGGTCCGCGGCCATCGGGCCGCCGAGCGCGGAGGTGGTGATCTCAGGCTCCTGGTCGAGGCGCCAGATCAGCACGAGGCCGAGGCCGTTGAGCAGGGTCGCGATCGGCAGCATCAACGGGTCGGCGTATGGCGCCCAGCGGCGGACCACGAGGTGCGCGGCGCCCGCCATCAGGCCGAGCCCGAGCCCGTAGCCGAGCATGCCCGCGGGGATCGTCTCGTCCTTGGCGAGCCCGACGTTGGCATACGCGAGGATCGGGATGACCACGGCGAACACGAGCATCGCCAGCTCGGTGTTCCGGCGGCTCGGGAGCCCTCCGGTGGAGACGGTGGTGGTGCTGGTGCTGCTCATATCCGGGTCTCTGCTCGCTGGTCGCTCGCTGCTGGCTGGTCGGCGGTCAGGGGCGCGCGCGGCGCGTCACGTCGCGCACTGCTGGGCCAACTCCTTCTGGCGGTCCGTCATGGGCGGGACGTCGGCGTTGCTCCCGTCCTCTTCGGCGGGCTGCTCGCTCTCCTGGCCCGGCTCCTGCCCGTCCTCGAGCGGCGGGGCGTCGGGCATGTTCTCGGTGGGGTCGGGCTCCTCCTGCTCGGGGGCCTCGCGCTGGCCGGCGAGCAGCTCGCACGCCTCGGCCTGCTCGGCCAGGTCCCTGATGCGGGTCTCGGCCTCGTCCCGGCTGCCCGCGGAGATCGTGCCCTCGACCTGGGAGCGCTGGTAGGCGGGCAGGTACTCGAGGGGGATCTCGGGGTGGTCGCGCTCGACGCTGCTCAGGCTCAGCGGGCCGAGGTCCTGGCTGACGCCCTGGTAGAGCGCGACATGGTCGCCGTTGGCCGCGACGTAGTACTGCGTCTGCGTCCAGCGGTACCCGGCGTAGAGGCCGCCGCCCACGACGGCGAGGGCCAGCACGATGAGGGCGGTGCGCTTCAGGCCGCGGTGGCGCGGGGCGGGCCGCTGGACGTACTCGCCGTCGGAGAACGAGCCGAAGACGCCGGTGGGCGGGCCCGCGACGCCGGGCGTGGGGCCGCCGGGGGCCTGGGGACGGCCCAGCTCGGCGGCGCGCGACGCGGGCGTCTCCGGGGTGTTGCCGAAGCGTTGGTTCTGGGGCTCGGCGACCGCGCCGACGACCTGGGGGGCGTCGTAGAGCTGGCGGGCGAGGGTGTCGCCCTCCTGCGTGTCCACGTCGAGGACGTCGGCGACGATGCACGTGATGTTGTCGGGGCCGCCGCCGCGCAGGGCCAGCTCGATCAGCTCGCGAACGGTGTCGTCGGGGGCGGCGAACGCGCCGAGCGTGTCGCGCAGGGTGTCGGCGCTGACCACGCCGGACAGGCCGTCCGAGCACAGGAGGTAACGGTCGCCCGCGCGGACCTCGCGGATGGAGAGGTCGGCGTCGATGTGGTCGGCGCTGCCGAGCGCCCGCATCAGCAGCGAGCGCTGCGGGTGGGTGGTGGCCTCCTCCTCGGTGATCCTGCCCTCGTCGACCAGGCGCTGCACCCACGTGTGGTCCTGGGTGATCTGGGTCAGCTCGCCGCCGCGCAGCAGATACGCGCGGGAGTCGCCGACGTGCACGAGGCCGAGGCGCTGGCCGGTCCAGAGCAGGGCGGTCAACGTCGTGCCCATGCCGTCGAGGCGCGGGTCGTCCGCGACCATCGTGCGGAGCTTCTCGTTGGCCTGCTGGACGGAGCTGTCGAGGGAGGTGAGGACGTCGGACCCGGGGATGTCGTCGTCGAGCTGGACGAGGGTGGAGATGACCTCGGAGCTCGCCACCTCGCCCGCCGCCTGGCCGCCCATGCCGTCCGCGATGGCGAGCAGCCGTGGACCGGCGTAGCCGGAGTCCTCGTTGTGGTCGCGGATCATGCCGGTGTGGGATCCCGCGGCGAATCTCAGTGTCAGGCTCATGCGCGCCTCGCCCACCCTCCGGTCGTCATAGTGGTCGGCCCTACTTCCGCAGCTCGATGACCGTCTTGCCGATGCGGATCGGCGTGCCGGGCGCGATGGGGACCGGGGTGGTCAGGCGCCCGCGGTCCACGTAGGTGCCGTTGGTCGAACCGAGGTCCTCGACGATCCACTGGCCGTCGCGGTCGGGGTAGATCCGCGCGTGACGGCCCGAGGCGTAGTCGTCGTCCAGCACGATGGTCGAGTCGTGTGCCCGGCCGAGCGTAATGGTCTGGCCCTGGAGGGCGACAGTGGTACCGGCGAGGGAACCTTCGGTGATCACGAGCTTCGTGGGGGCGCCGCGGCGCTGGCGGCCCCGGGGCGCGGGCTGCTGCGGGCGGCGCTGCTGCGGCGCCTGGTCGGGCCGCCTGGCCGCGGCGCGCTGGGTGACGCGGGTGCCGAACAGGTCGCTGCGGATCACCTGGACGGCCACGATGACGAACAGCCACAGGACGGCCAGGAACCCCAGCCTCATGACCGTCAGGGTCAGCTCTGACATTGCCCCCCGCTTACCCTTCGGCTTGCCGGTAGATGACTGTGGTGCTGCCCACGACGATCCGTGAGCCGTCGCGGAGCGTAGCGCGTTTGGTGTGCTGCCCGTCCACCACGATGCCGTTCGTGGAGCCGAGGTCGCGCACGGTCGCGGGCTCGGTGGCCTGGATCTCGCAGTGCCGCCGCGAGACGCCGGGGTCGTCGATGCGCACGTCGGCCTCGGTGGAACGCCCGATGACCAGGCTCGGGCGCGACATCTGGTGGCGCGTGCCGTTGATCTCGACCCAGCGGCGGACGTGTCCGAACGCGGGCTGGCCGTGGCCGCCGAAGGGCGCGGCGCCGCCGGGGGGCCGGGGCGGGGCGTTCGGCGGGAGGGGGGGAGCGCCGGAGGGCCTGGCGGGGTGGCTGGGCGACGGCGTGCTCGGCGGGAAGCCGCCGGGGGGCGAGGGGGCGCCGTAGGGCTGGCCCGCGCCGTATCCCTGCTGGCCCGCCGAGGTCGAGGCGGCGAGGGTGCGGCTGCGCACGCGGTACAGGCCGGTGTCGAGGGACTCGGACTTCTCCAGGTGGACCTTGATCTCACCCATGAACGTGTACCGCTGCTGCTTGGCGTACTCCTTGACCATCGCGGCCAGCTCGTCGCCGAGCTGCCCGGCGTAGGGCGCCAGGCGCTGGTAGTCGCCCGCGCTCAGCTCGACGATGAAGTCGTTGGGGACGACGGTCCGTTCGCGGTTCCAGATGGTGGCGTTGTTGTCGCACTCGCGCTGGAGCGCGCCGGCGATCTCGACCGGCTGCACCTCGGACTTGAAGACTTTGGCGAAGGTGCCGTTGACGAGGCCCTCCAGCCGCTGCTCGAAGCGCTTCAGTACTCCCATGTGCACCTCCTTCTCCGGTGGTCCGGCGCGCGGCTGAAGTGGTAAGGCTTACTGATCGTATCCACGCGCGAGACGATCAGGTGGTTCCCGTCCAGGCACCGGCCTCCCCCCGGATCGTAAGGGGGGAGCATGAAACAGTGTCGCGCATCTGAGGAGGGAATGCGGAGGGGCTGGGGGGACTGGACAGAGGGGCCCGCAAAGGCGGGTGAGGGCACCATCGCGCGCGTGTTAGCCTTCTGGATGTCGGCAGCCGCCCCGGCCCTCGGGCCAGGGACAGGCGCTCGGCGGTGCAGGCGCGGGTGGCGGAATAGGCAGACGCGCTGGATTCAGGTTCCAGTGCCCGAAAGGGCGTGGGGGTTCAACTCCCCCCTCGCGCACCATGAGAGACCCCTGTTGATCAGGGGTTTTTCTGTTGTTCTGCCCTCCATGTGACCAACCACACGGCCAACGGGTCGGCGATCGTGTGTCGGCTCTGGCGCGCCGGTGGCGCGCGGTCCCATGGCCGGTCGACCAGCCGCTCGGGCGCGGCCATGCCGCCGACGCGTGCGCCGCTCACCGCCATGGTGGCGCGTCCCCCGCGCAGTTGAGGGGAGAGGCCGAAGACGATGGCGGACATCATCATCGGCGCATAGGACTCCACGGGCACGGTTTCCTCGACGCCGAGCGGTGAGCTGCCCCACCCCCAGAGGTCGAGCACCGCGGCCTTGACCGCGATCAGCGGCGGCCGGTCCACCACCACATCGCGGAAGGCGAGTTGCCGGCCAGCTCCCGCCGCGGCTCGGGCGGCCCGGCGCGCCACCGCTGAGCGGCGCACGGAAGGGCGTCCGGAGTCGCGGGTCCGCGACGGGGGGCCGGGGCTGTCCGACGCGGACGGTGAAACGGCGTTCATCGCATTGGTCTGTAAATCACAGAATGGCCTTTTGTGCCCGGTGCGTGCGCGTTTGCGTGATTTCCCGTTTGTTTTCTGTCATGGTTTTCTCCGCCTGCCCACAAGCGGCCTGAAGGGTGAGTCATGCGCTCTGACCTGCGGCGACGCGAGCCGAAAACCGTAATTCACCTGGTCCAGCCGGTCGATGGGGGCGTGGCCAGGGTGGTGACCGATCTTGTGCGTGCGCAGACCGCGAACGGAATGCGCGCCGTGGTCGCCTGCCCCTCGGGCGGCTGGCTCGAGCGCGCCGCGGCCGCGGCCGGTGCCGAGGTGCGGCTCTGGCACGCCGAGCGCGGCCCCGGGCCCAACCTCCCCTGGGAGACCGCCTGTGCCGCCCGCGTCATCCGGCGCGCGCGCCCCGACGTGGTGCACCTGCACAGCGCCAAGGCCGGTCTCGCGGGGCGCCTGGCGCTGCGCGGGCGGCTGCCCACCGTCTTCCAGCCGCACGCCTGGTCGTTCGATGCGGTGGGGCCGCCGGGCGACCGGCTGGTGGCGGGGTGGGAGCGGCTGGGGGCCCGGTGGGCGCACCGCGTGCTGTGCGTCAGCGAGGCGGAGCGGGCGCGCGGCGAGCTCGCCGGGGTCGCCGCGCGCTGGTCGGTGATCCCCAACGGCGTTGACCTGGAACGTTTTTCACCGGCCGGGGGCGTGGCGAGGCGGCAGGCCCGCGCCGCGCTCGCCGCGGTGCACGCCCTGCCACAGCGGGCGCCGCTCGTGGTGTGCGTGGGGCGGCTGTGCCGGCAGAAGGGCCAGGACACCCTGCTGCGGGCCTGGCCCCGGGTGACCGCGCGGCTGCCCGAGGCGCGCCTCGCGCTGGTGGGCGAGGGGCCCGAGGGCAACGCGCTGCGGTCCGCTGCCCCGCCGAGCGCGCTGTTCGCGGGGCACTCCGACGACATCCAGCCCTGGTACGCGGCGGCGGACGTCGTCGTGCTGCCGTCCCGCTGGGAGGGGATGGCGCTCGCGCCGCTCGAGGCGATGGCGGTGGGGCGGCCCGTCGTGCTGACGGACGTCGGCGGGGCGCGCGAGACGCTGCCGCCGGGCCACGCGCCGCACTGCCTGGTGCCGCCGGACGACCCGGCTGCGCTTGGCGCCGCGCTCGCCGCGCTGCTCGGGGACGCGGAGCGGCGCCGGGCGCTCGGCGAGCGGGCGGCGGCGCACGTGCGGGCCGCCCACGACGTGCGCGGGGTGGCCGACGCCTGCGGGCGGCTGTACCGGGAGCTGCTGAACGGCGAGGATCCGGGCCCCGAGGCGGCCCCCGAGCCGAGGGAGTTCAGCGCGCCATGACGGCCGAACACGGAGTGGTGCTCGCCCCGCCCGCGGGGGTGGGGGTGGTCGCGCCGCGCTCGCCGGTACGGGGCGGGGCGCGCCCTGGGGCGTGGCGCGCCTGGCGTGCGCGACGGCGTGGGGCGGGGGCGCTCGCGCCGGTGTGCGCGGATGTGGCGGCCGCCGTCGTGGTGGCGGGGCCGTACGGGGCGGCGGCGTTGATCGTGCTCGCGGTGCTGCTCGTCCTGCACGCCGCCGGGGGCCTCTACCGCCGCGGGGCCGTGCCGTTGACCGGGGTGCTCGACGAGCTGCCGCGGCTGCTCGGGCACACCGCCGTCGCGTGGTGCGCGGCCGCCGCGCTCGCGCCAGGCGTGCGCCCCGGCGTGGCCGCGCTCGTGGGCCTCGTGGCGGCGCAGACGGCCCTCGCGGGGGCGGCGCGCGGGCTTGTGCACCGGGCCGGGCGGCGGGCGGCGCGGCGGCGGCCGAGGCCCGCCCTCGTGGTGGGGACGGGCCCCGCGGGGGAGCGGGTGGCGGCCGTGCTGGCCCAGCACCCCGAGTACGGCATGCGGCCCGTGGGCCTTGTCGGCCCCGTGCCGCGGCGGCTGCCCGAGATCGCGCCGCTGCCCGTGGTCACGTCGTCCCGGGACGTCACGCGGGCGATCGTCAGGTACGCGGTGCGGGACGCGGTGTTCGCGGGGGCGCCTGACGAGGCGCTGGTCCGGCTGTTCTGGTCGCGCGGGTGCGCGGTGTGGCTGGTGGCGGCCGACCCCGCGGACGCGGCGGGGGCGAACGGGCACCTGTGGGGGTTCGGCTGCCGCCGCATCGACCCGCCCCGCGGGCCCCGCGGTCGGCGCGGGGCGCGGTGGGGCAAGCGCGCGCTCGACCTGGTGCTCGCGTGCGGCGCGCTCGCGGCTGCCGCGCCGGTGCTCGCGCTGTGCGCGCTGGCCGTCCGGATCGCGGACGGGCCAGGGGTGATCTTCCGCCAGGTGCGCGTGGGCGAGGACGGGCGGCCTTTCACCATGTACAAGTTCCGCACGCTGCGGCCCGCGGACGAGCGCGAGGCGGCGACGCGGTGGAGCGTCGCGGGCGACCGCGCGATGTCGCGCGTGGGGCGGCTGCTGCGGCGCAGCGGCCTCGACGAGCTCCCGCAGCTGTGGAACGTCCTGCGCGGCGACATGAGCCTGGTGGGCCCGCGGCCCGAACGCCCGCACTTCGTCGAGCGGTTCACGGCCCTGTACCCGGGCTACGCGGACCGGCACAGGGTGCCCGTGGGGCTCACCGGGCTCGCGCAGGTCAGCGGGCTGCGCGGGGACACGTCGATCGAGGACAGGACGCGGTTCGACAACTTCTACATCGAGACGTGGTCGCTGTGGCAGGACGTGCGGATCATGCTGCGCACGACGGCCGTGTGCCTGCGGCTCGGGGGCGGCTGATGGGCGCGCTCGCCGCCGCTCCCGCGCTTGCCGCGCCGCCGCCCGCCGAGGAGCCGCGCCCCGGGGCGCGCACGCGGGCGCGCGCCCTGCTCAGGCCGGCGCCCGCCGTCCTGACCGTGCTGCTGCTCGCGCTCCCCGGGGACCGGTGGACGGTCGCTGGGGGGCAGGTCGCGCCCGCCGACGTGGCCTCGCTCGGGCTGCTCGTGTGCTGCGGCGTGCTGCTCGCGCGCGGTGAAAGGCCCCGGGTGAGCGGCCGGGCCGCCGCCGTGCTCGCCGCGCCCGCCGTGGCGTTCGCCGTCGCCACCGCCGCCTCGGGGGACCCGCTGGCCGGGCTGCCCGGGTTCGCGCGGCTCCTCCAGGTCTTCGTCCTGGTGCCGCTCGCCGTGCTGCTCCTGCTGCGCGACCGGCGCGACGCCAGGGTGCTCGCGTGGGCGCTCGTCGCGATCGCGCTGGTCCAGGGCGCGGTCGGCGTGGCGCAGCACGTCACGAGGACCGGGGCGTCGTATCTCGGCCAGGACGTCCGCGCGGTGGGCACGTTCGGGCCGCTCAACGTCATGAGCATGGCCACCGTCGTCTCGTTCGGCCTGGTCGCGGCGGTCTGCCTGGCGCTCGCGCCGCCCCGCCACATCGGGCGCGCGTGGCGGTGGGTGGCGCTCGGGTGCGCGGCGGGGCTCGCGGCGCCGCTGGCGTTCTCCTTCAGCAGGGGCGCGTGGCTGGCCACGGGCGCCGCGGTGGTGAGCGTGGTGGTGAGCGCGGTGGTGGCGGCCGGGCTGCGGATCGCCCGGCGCACGCTGCTGCTCGCGCTGCTCTGCGGCGCGGTGCTCGCGGGCGGGGTGGCGTTCGGCTCGGGGATGGTGGGCGAACGCCTCGGCAGCATCGGCGAGGTGACCGGGACCCCCGACCAGTCGGTGGTCGACCGGTACGCGATGTGGGACGCGGCGCTCTCGATGTGGCGGCAGGAGCCATGGACCGGGACCGGGCCCAGGGGGTTCGCCGAACACCGGGACGCGCACGCGTCGTTGGCGCTCTCCTCGGGAAGCGACACCGGGGGCGCGGGGCACGGCTTCATGCGGCAGGAGCTCGAGTCGCCGCACAACATGTACCTGCTGGTCGCGGGGGAGCACGGGCTGCTCGGCGTGGCCGCGCTCGTCGGCGGCTGGGCGGTGCTGCTCGTCGGGTGCCTCGGCGCGCTGCGGGCGGCGCGCGCCCCCGATGTGGGGCTGGTCGCGACGGGGCTGCTGGTGTGGACCCTGGCCAACTTCCTCTACGCGGACATCGGTGGGCCGACGACCGTGCTGACGGCGGTGGCGTTCGGGCTCGCGGCGTGGTGGGCGTTCGCGCCGGGGGCGCGCGCCGAGGGGCGGGGAGCGTGGTGACGGCGGCGGCGCCCGCGCCCGCTCCGGCGCCCGCTCCGGCGCGCGAGGACCCGGCTGCGCGGGGCGCGCGTGCCGAGCGCTTCGTGGCCAGGGCCGCCACGGCGACGGCCGCGCTCACGGCCGCCGGGGCGCTCGGCGGGCTGCTGCGGGACCAGATCATCGCGACGCTGTTCGGCGCGGACGGGGCGACGGACGCGTTCCTCGTCTCCTGGACCGTGCCCGAGGTGGCGGCCACGCTGCTGATCGAGGAGGCGATGGCGCTCGTGCTCGTGCCCGCGTTCGCGTGCGCGCTGGCCACGGGCGGGCGCGGCGCGGTGCGGGCGCTCGTCGCGGCGACGTTCCCGCGGCTGCTGTGCGGCCTCGCGGTGGCCTGTGCGGTGTTCGTGGCGGGCGCCCCGCTCCTGGTGCGCGCCCTCGCGCCCGGGCTCGCCGACCCGGCGCTCGCGGTGGACTGCACACGCCTGACGGCCGTGACGCTTCTCACATTCGGCATGGCCGGATATCTCAGCGCCGCGCTGCGGGCGCACCGCAGCTTTCTGCCGCCCGCCGCGATCTACCTCGCCTACAACACCGGGATCGTCGCCACCGCGCTCCTGCTGCACCGGCAGTGGGGGATGCGGGCGGCGGCGGCGGGGGTGGCGCTCGGCGGGCTGCTGATGGTCCTGGTGCAGCTGCCGTTCTTCGTGCGCAGGCTGCGGGGGGCGGACGACGGCGCCGCCCCGGGGCGCGGGGCGGCGCGCGTGGCCGGGCTCACGGGCTTCGCGGTCATCGCCCCGGTCGCGCTGTTCGCGCTGGCCAGGCAGGCACAGGTCTTCGTCGAGCGCGCCCTCGCGTCCGGGCTGCCGCCCGGCGCGATCTCGCACCTCAACTTCGCCCAGAAGGTCGCCCAGTTGCCCATGGTGCTGGCCATGATGATCTGCACCGTCACGCTGCCGCTCGTGGCGCGCGCGGTGGCCGATGGCGACCTGGCGCGCGCCAGGGAGCGCGTCGAACGGGACGTGGTGCTCGCCGGGGTCGTGGCCCTGCTGGGCGGCGCATATGTGGTCGCGTACGCCCCCCAGATCATCGCGCTGCTGTTCGAGCGGGGGGCGTTCGACGCCGAGGCCACCGCCGCCACGGCCTCGGTGATGCGCGTGTACGCGCTCGGCCTGCTCGGGCACACCCTGACCGGCGCGCTGATCAGGCCGTTCTTCTCGGCGGGGCGGCCGACCTGGTTCCCGGTGGCCGCGATGGCGCCAGGGCTGCTCGTCACGGCGGCGGGCGGGCTCGCGCTCGTCGGCCCGTTCGGCGCCCCCGGCATCGCCGCCGCCAACGCCGCGGGGATCAGCGTGACCGCGCTGCTCCTGCTGCGCGGCCTGGCCCGCCGCACCATCCCGGTCGACGCGCCGCTGCTGCTCGGGCGCCTGGCGCGGCTCGGCGCCGCCGCGCTGGCCGCCGCAGCGGCGGGCTGGGGCGCGGGCGCGCTCACCGGCGGCGGCCCGCAGGCCGCGCTGGCGCTGGGCTGCCCGCTGGTCCCCGCCGCCTTCCTCGCGGCGGCGCTCGCGCTGCGCGTGCCGGAGGCCGGGCTCCTGGTCGCCGCGGCCCGCCGCCGCATCCGCCGCCACCTCCACCGCTTCCGCCGCCCCGGCGGCAACGTCCCCGGGAACCACGAGACTTCGCCGATGTCGGACCCCCCACCCCGTAACCGGACCCCAAGCGAAGGATGATCCATGCCCGCCGATGCCGCTCGCGGCCCGCTGTGGCTGCTGATGTACCACTCCGTCGCCTACACATCCCCCGACCCCTACCGCGTCACCGTCACCCCCGACCGGCTGCACCAGCAGCTCGGCTGGCTGCGCCGCCGCGGGCTGCGCGGCGTCTCGGTGGGCGAGCTGCTGCGGGCCCGCGCCGCGGGGCGGGCCGCGCGGCTCGTGGGGCTGACGTTCGACGACGGCTACCGCGACTTCCTCGACACCGCGGTGCCGCTGCTGCGCGGCCACGGCTGCACCGCCACCGTGTTCGTGCTCCCCGGGCGGCTGCACGGCAGCAACGCGTGGGACGCCGAGGGGCCGCGCAAGCGGCTGCTCAACGCCGAGGGCATCCGCGAGGTCGCCGCCGCGGGCATGGAGGTCGGCTCGCACGGCATGACGCACGAGACGCTGCGCCGCGCCACGCCCCAGGTGCTCGAGCGCGAAGTGGCGGGCAGCCGCGCGGCGTTGGAGGACCTGCTCGGCTCCCCCGTGCCCGGCTTCTGCTATCCCTACGGGGGCGTGGACCGGCGCGCGATCGAGGCGGTGCGCGCCGCGGGGTACGCGTACGCGTGCGCCGTTGATCCGGGGCGTCTGACGGGGCAGTTCGCGCTCCCCCGGATCCATGTGGGCGAGCGCGACTCGGTGCGGCGCCTGCGGCTCAAGCAGCTGCTGCACCCCGTGCGCCGCCGCTCCCTGCCCACCCTGTCCGCGCCCGCCGCTCCCCCGGCCACGGCGGCGCTGTGAGACGGGCGCTGCACATCATCACGGGCCTTGGCGTCGGGGGCGCGGAGCGCCAACTGCGCGCCCTGCTACGGCGCTTGCCGCTGCCCTGTGACGTGGTGACGCTGACGGAGCCAGGGCAGGTCGCCACCGAGCTCGCCGCCGACGGCGTGCGCGTCGCCCACCTGGGGATGCTCGGCAACCGCGACATGTCCGCGCTCCCCCGCCTCGCACGGCTCATCCGCAGGGGGCGTTACGACGTCGTCCACACGCACCTGTACCGGGCCTGCGTCTACGGCCGCGTCGCGGCGCGCATGGCCGGGGTGCGCGCGGTGGTGGCGACGGAGCACTCGCTGGGCGCGCGGCGCATCGAGGGGCGCCCGTTGACCCCGTCCACGCGGGCGCTCTATCTGGCGACGGAGCGCGTCGGCTCCGCGACCGTGGCCGTGTCGCACACGGTCGCGCGGCGCCTGGCGGACTGGGGCGTGCCACCCCGGCGGATCCATCTGGTGCCCAACGGGATCGAGCCCGCCCACTTCCGCTTCGACCCGGGGGCGCGCGCCGTCGCACGCGCCCGGCTCGGGCTGCCGGACAACGCGCTCGCGGTGGGCGGGGTGGGGCGGCTGGTGGCGGGGAAACGGTTCGGCGCCCTGGTGCGCGCGGTCGCCGCGCTGCCGGACGACGTGTGGCTCGTGCTGGCGGGCGAGGGGCCCGAACGCGCCGCGTTGCGCGCCCTCGCCGCCAGGCTCGGCGTCGGGCGGCGCGTGGTGCTCGCCGGGGCGTGGCCCG
Source organism: Streptomyces radicis (assembly GCF_003626575.1). Classification (GTDB taxonomy): domain Bacteria; phylum Actinomycetota; class Actinomycetes; order Streptomycetales; family Streptomycetaceae; genus Streptomyces; species Streptomyces radicis. The sequence goes on from NZ_RBDY01000002.1 coordinate 461,413, forward strand.
ATGTGCGGGGGCTGCTCGCGGCGTTGGACGTGCTGGTGTCGCCGTCCCGTGAGGAGACGTTCGGGCTCGCGGTGCTCGAGGGCCTGGCCGCCGGGCTTCCGGTGCTCCACGCGGCCTGCCCCGCCGTCGACGAGCTGCCCGAGGGGGCGGCGCCTGGGGCGCGGCGGGTGGCGTCGGACCCCGACGCCATCGCGGCGGCGCTGCGGGAGGAACGGGCGTGGGGCGCACGGCGGTTGCCGGTGCCGGAGGCGCTCGAGCGATACGGGATGGAACGGGTGGCGGAGCGGCTGATGGACGTCTACCGAGGGGTGTGCGCGCGATGAGGCGGCCGGACGCCGCGGGCCCGCGGCGCGCGGCGGGCGCGGCCTGGCGCCGGATGCCCGCGTGGGCGCCGCTGCTGCTTGGCGCCACGCTCGGCCTGGTGTGCGGGACGTGGCACGCGGCGCTGGCCGAACGGGAGTTCGCGGCCGATGGCTATGTGCAGGTCACGGCGGCGGACGGGGACGCGATCGGGGTCGCGCAGGCGTATGGCCGGATGGCCACGGGCGGCGCGGTGCTCTCGGCCGCCGCCGAGGGCGCGGGGGTGGCCGCGGGGCGGCTGGCCGACCGGGTCAGGGCGGCGACGTCGCCGGACGCACCCGTGATCGAGATCACGGGGACGGGCCCCAACGGCGCGGCGGCGGCGCGCGCGGCCAACGCGGTCGCCGGGGCGCTGGTCGACCTGGCAGGTCCCGGCACGCGCCTCACCCAGGTGCTGCCCGCCGCTCCCCCGGCCACCCCGACGGCCCCTGTGCCGCCGCTCTCGATCGCGCTGGGCGTGTGCGCGGGCGCGGTGGTGGGGGGTGCCGCGTCGCTGGTGCGCCGCGGCGAAACCGCCCGTGCCGTGCCGGGGTCAGACGCCCCGCTGTGCACCGCCGTTGACCTGGATGATCTGTGACGTGACATGGCTCGCGGCGTGCGAGGCGAGCCAGTGGGCGGTCTGCGCCACGTCGCCCGGGGTGCCCGCGCGGCCGTTGAGCGTCTCGGAGATCAGGCGCTCGCGGCGGGCCGGGGCCATCGCGCCGCCGAAGAACTCGGTGTCCTCGATCAGGCCCGGCGCGATCACGTTGACCGTGACGCCGCGCGGGCCGAGGGCGCGCGCGAGGTCGTGGGCGTAGGGGTGCAACGCCGCCTTCGCCGCCCCGTAGGAGCCGCTGCCCGAGCCGCGGTAGGCGGCGATGGAGCTGATGAACAGCACCCGCCCGCCCGGCGACGCCAGCCGGTCGCGCAGGGCCTCGGTCAGCAGGACGGCGCTGAGGACGTTGCTCCGGAAATTCACCGTCCAGTCGTGCGCGACGGCGGCGATCGGGTCGTCGGGGTCGGGCGGGCCCGGCTCCAGGGTGCCGTTGCCGCCCGCCGAGTTGACCAGGACGTCCACCGTGCCGAAACGTTCGCCGATCTCGCCCGCCAGCCGCGCCACGTCGGCGGGCTCGGCCAGGTCCCCCGGCAGCGCCACCGCGCCCCCGATCCCCTCGGCCGCCCGCTCGACGACCTCGGCCCTGCGCCCGATGAGCACGGGGGTGTCGCCGTCCCTCGCGAAACACTGCGCGGTGGCGAGCCCCATGCCGGTGCCGCCCCCGCCGATGACCACAACGCGTCCTGCCATGCGAGGAACCTAGCGCCTCAACGGGGCGCCTGCCATGTCAGCTCGGTGCCTCTCCCGCCCAGCCCGGGGCCGAGGACGGCGAAGCCGCCGAGGGCCTCGGCGCGCTCCCTGATGTTGCGCAGGCCGCTGCGCCGGGAGTCGCCCTCGGGAACGCCGACCCCGTCGTCCGCGACCGTGAGCCGGACGGCGCGGGTGCCGTCGGCGAGCCTGGCGGTGGCGTCGACGGCCACCTCGACGCGGGAGGCGCCCGCGTGCCTCGCGACGTTGGACAGGCCCTCGCGCAGGGCGGCGACCAGGTGGCGGGCGGTCTCCTCGCCGACCGCGGAGTCCACGGGCCCGGTGAAGGTGGCCGAGGGGCGGAAGCCCAGGGTGGCCGCCGCGGTGCTCGTCTCGCGCAGCACACGGGCCCGCAGCCCGGTCGGCGGCCGGTCGTCGGGGTGCTCGGGGTGCTGGTGCAGGCCGAAGATGGCGGTGCGGATCTCCTCGACGGTGGCGTCGAGTTCGCCGGTGGCCGCGTCGATGCGGTCGCGCACGTCGGCCGAATCGGGCGGCACACGGCGCCCCGCGCTCTCCAGGGTCAGGCCGATCGCGAACAGCCGCTGGATCACCAGGTCGTGCAGGTCGCGCGCGATGCGGTCGCGGTCCTCGAAGACGGCGAGCTGCTCGCGGTCGCGGCGGGCCGTCGCCAGCACGAGGGCGAGCGCGGCCTGCTGGGCGAACTGCGTGGCCAGCGCGCGCTCAGGCACCGAGTACGGCGGGGAGCCGGGGGCGCGGGTCAGGGAGAGCGCGCCGAGCGCGGCGCCGTCGCTCGCCAGCGGGAGCAGCATGTGGGCCGGGGCGTCCACGAAGACGGGCTCGCCGCCCATGACCCTGAGGGCGGCGGGGTCGTCGGGGGGCAGGGTCGTGCGGAGCAGGCGGGGCGCGGCGGCGCCCGAGGCGGCGACGACCTCGAGGCCGCCGTTCCGGTCGGGCTCGAGCACCGCGGCCTCGGCCGCGCCCGCGAGGCGCCTGGCCTGCTCGGCGACGACGGCCAGCGCGTTGTCCTCGTCGGCGGCCAGCAGGGATGTGGACAGCTCCAGGCTGCCGTCCATCCAGCGGGCCTGCTGGCGGACCGCCTCGAGCAGGCGGGCGGTGCCGATGGCGATGCCCGCCTCGTTGGCGAGGAAGCGCAGCAGGGCGCGGTCGTCCGACGTGAACGCGGCGTCCGGCGCGCCGGTGGCGACCTGGAGGGCGCCGAACGTCGCGCCGTGCGCCAGGACCGGGACGCACAGCGTGCCGGGCGGCCCTGAGGCGGGGCGACCCCCGTCGCACAGCGCGCGGGCGAGGCGGGTCACCTCGGGCGGCCGTCCTGGGCCCGCGGCGTGGGTGATCAGATGGGCGAGGCCGTCGCCGGTCTCGTTCAGCACGGCGAGGGCGGCATAGGGCGCGTCGGTCAGCTCGGCGGCGGTCCGCACGATGCGGGTCAGGACATGCTCGGGGTCGGGATCGGTCTCCTGGTCGGCGCCCAGGGACTCCATGGCCTTGAGCAGCCGGGGCATCTGCCGCATGACAGCGAGGGTAATCAGTCCCCTTTTGTCGCAAAAGTCGGGATACCGGCCGGGCGGTCCGCAACGGGGCCGGTGACGGGGCCCGCGACGGGACCGGCCGCGCGCTCGGGCCAGGGGTGGCGGCCCTCGGCGGCGCGTTCGCGCTCCAGGAGGCGGCGGAACGGGCCGGGCGCGGCGGCCAGTTCCGCGTAGGGCCCGCGCTGCACCGCGTGGCCGCCGTCCAGGACCAGCACCTCGTCCACCGCGTCGAGGCCGGTCAGGCGATGGGTGATCAGAACGGTGGTCCTGCCCTCGGTGGCGGCGAGCAGGTCGGCCGTCAGGGCGTCGGCGGTCGGCAGGTCGAGGTGCTCGGCGGGCTCGTCGAGCACCAGCACGGGGAAGTCGGCGAGGAGCGCGCGGGCCAGCGCGAGGCGCTGCCGCTGACCGCCGGAGAGCCGCGCGCCGTGCTCGCCGACCCGGGTGTCGAGGCCATCGGGCAGCGTGTCCACCCAGTCGAGCAGCCGCGCCGCGGCCAGCGCGTCGCGCAGCGCGGCGTCGTCGGCGCCGGGGGAGGCCAGGCGGAGGTTCTCGCGCAGGGTGCTGTCGAAGAGGTGCGCGTCCTGGGCGCACAGGCCGACCGTGCGGCGGACCGTGTCGCCGTCGAGCGCCGTCGCGTCGACCGGGCCGAGCGCGTAACGCCCCGACTCCGGGTCGAGGAACCGCAGCAGGCAGTGCGCGAGCGTTGTCTTCCCCGCCCCCGAGGGGCCGACCACGGCGACGCGGCGGCCAGGGGTCAGGTCCAGGTCGATGCCCGCGAGGGCCGGGCGCCGCGCGCCGGGGTGGCGGGCGGTCAGGCCGCGCAGGGTCAGCGGGAACGGGTCGGCCGGGGCCCGCGCGGGCCGCTCGGGCTCGACCACGGGGACCGGCGCGTCGATGACCTCCCGCACGCGCTCGGCCGCGCGCCGCGCGCGCTGCCGGTGCTGCACGGCCAGGGGCAGGCCCATGACCGCCTCGAACGCGGCGAGCGGGACGAGCACCACCGTGGCCAGCCAGACCCCGCCGAGCGCGCCGCCCGCGACGGCGGAGACCCCGGCCCAGGCGGCGGCGGTCACGGTCAGCCCGGTGATCAGGGCGATCAGGCCGCCGCCCAGGGCGGTCGCCGAGGCGGAACGGGCCGCCAGCGCGGTCAGCTCGGCGTCCGCGGCGCGGACGGCGGCATGGCGGCGCGGCAGCGCGCCCGCGACGGTGAGCTCGGCGGTTCCGGTGAGCAGATCGACCGTCCGGGTGGCGAGCTCGCCACGGGCCGGGGTGAGGCGCCGCTCGGTGCGGCGGGCGACCGCGCCGGTGAGCGCCGGGACGCCGACCCCGGCGGCCAGCAGCCCGACGGCGAGCGCGGCGCCCGCCGCGGGCAGCAGCCAGCCGGTGAACGCGACGGCGGCGGCGCCGGTGAGGGCCGCGGCGGCGGCCGGGAGGAGCCAGCGCAGGTAGTAGTCCTGGAGCGCGTCGACATCCGCGACGACCCGGGAGAGCAGGTCGCCCCGCCGGGTGCGGCCGAGGCCCGCGGGGGCCAGGCGTTCGAGGCGGCGGTAGACGGTGACGCGCAGCCCGGCGAGAACGCGCAGCACGGCGTCGTGCGACAGCAGCCGCTCGGCGTAGCGGAACGCCGCCCGCCCGATCCCGAACGCCCGCGTCGCCGTCACGGCCATCAACAGGTAGAGCACGGGCGGCTGTTCGGAGGCACGGGAGATCAGCCAGCCCGAGGTGGCCATGAGCCCCACGGCGCTGCCAAGGGCCAGCGCCCCGAGCGCGGTCGCCAGCGTCAGCCGCCCCCACCACCCGCGCGCGGCGGCGCGGACCCAGCGCAGCGGGTCGCGGCCACCCCCCTCCGCCGACGTGGCGCGTTCGGCCTCCTGGGCCGGGGCCATCGGGGTGGTCGCCGCCGTGGTCGCCGCCGGGATCGAGGGGGTGAGGGGCGCGGCCACCTCGCGATGTTCCACGTGAAACATCGGGAACGGGGTCGGGCGGTGGGTGACCACGATGACCGTGCGGCCGACCGCCAGCCGGGTGAGGGCCTCGCCGACCGCCGCCTCGGTCACCCCGTCCAGGGCGGCCGATGGCTCGTCGAGCAGCACGATCGGGCGGTCGGCCAGGAACACCCGTGCCAGGGCGACGCGTTGGCGCTGCCCCGCGGACAGGCCCGTTCCGCCCTCGCCCAGGAGCCGCGCCGGGTCGAGGTCGGGCGCCGCGGCGTCGCGCAGCGCCCGGGCCACCGCCGCGCCGTCCGCGTCGGGGCGGGCCAGGCGGACGTTGTCGGCGATCGTTCCGGCGAACAGGTGCGGGTGCTGCGGCACCCAGGCGATCCGCCGGTGCCAGGCGTCCCGGTCCAGCTCGGCCAGGTCCCGGCCGCCGACCAGGATCCGGCCCGAGGCGGGGCGGACAAAGCCGAGCAACGCCGCGAGCAGCGTGGACTTGCCGCTTCCCGACGGGCCGGCCAGCGCGAGCGCGTCGCCGGGGGCGAGCGTCAGGCTGGTCTCGGCGAGGGCGTCACCCGAGCGGCCCGGGTAGCGCACCACCACGCGGTCGAGGGTGATGGTGGCGCGCTCGGCGGGCGGGACGGATGCCGTGCCGCCCGCCGGGGGCTCGTTCTCCAGGACCGCGAACACCTCGCCCGCGGCCGAAAGGCCCTCCTGCGCCGCGTGGTACTGCGTGCCGACCTGCCGCAGCGGCAGATACGCCTCGGGCGCGAGCAGCAGCACGACCAGCCCTGTGTAGAGGTCGAGGTCGCCATGCACGAGCCGCATGCCGATGCCGACCGCGACGAGCGCCACGGAGATGGTGGCCAGCAGCTCGAGCGCGAACGACGACAGGAACGCGATCCGCAGCGTCCGCATCGTGCCGCGGCGGTAGTCGGCGGTGATGGCCCGGATGTTCTCCGCCTGGGCCTTGGCCCGGCCGAACACCTTCAGCGTGGCCAGGCCGCCCACCACGTCGAGGAAGTGCCCGGAGAGCCGGGCCAGTCCGCGCCACTGCCGGTCCATGTGCGCCTGGGTGGCCCAGCCGATCAACGCCATGAACACGGGGATCAGCGGCAGCGTCACGGCGATGGTGGCGGCCGCGACCCAGTCGTCGGTGACGATCCGCGCCAGCACCGCGACCGGCACCACCACGGCAAGGCCGAGCTGCGGCAGATAGCGCGCGAAGTACCCGTCGAGGGCGTCGATGCCGCGTGTGGCGAGCGTCGTCAGCTCGCCGGTCGAGCGCCAGGACAGCCAGCCAGGGCCGAGCCCGGTGGCATGGGCGAGCAGCTTCAGCCGCAGCTCCGACTTCACCGAGGCGCCCGCCCGGTGGGCGGCGAGCTCGGTCAGCCAGGTCACCAGCGCCCGGCCCACGGCGACCGCGGCGAGCTGGGCCAGGGGCACCGCGAGATCGCCCGCGCCCAGGCCCCCGACGAACGCGTCGGTGACGATCCGGGCGATCAGCAGCGCCTGCGCGACGACCAGCCCTGCGCCCGCCAGGCCCAGGGCCACCGAGGCGGCGAGGAAGCCGCGCGTCGCCCTGGCGTGGCGCAGCAGACGTGGATCAACGGGCCGCACGATCCGTCACCGCCTCTCTCCTGTCGCCCGCTCCACCGGTCAGTGGGCGGACTCCGCGATGTGCTGGGTCCCTATGCGCTTGCGGAACACCCAGTAGGTCCACGCCTGGTACAGCACCACCACGGGCGTGGCCGCGGCCGCGCACCACGTCATGATCCGCAGCGTGTACGGCGTCGAGGCCGCGTTCTCGACGGTCAGCGTCCCCTGCTCGGCCAGCGAGGACGGCATGACGTCGGGGAACAGCGCGAGGAACAGCATCGCGACCCCGGCGACCACGACCGTTCCCGACCAGATGAACGCCCAGCCCTCGCGGCCCCGCGCGTTGGCCGCGAGCGCGGCCAGCAGCGCGAGCGCGGCGGCGGCCAGGGCGACGGCGCTGCCCGCGTCGCCGCGGTCGGCCTGCGTCCAGAGCAGGAACGCGCCGCCCAGCGCCCCGGAGGCGAGGCCGAGCCACAGGGCGGCCCGCCGGGCGCGGACCCGGATGTCGCCCACGGTCTTGAGCGCGGTGAACACCGCGCCGTGGAACGTGAACAGCGCCACCGCCGCCACCCCGCCGAGCAGCGCGTGCGGCCCGAGCAGGTCGAGGAGGCTCCCCACGTACTCGTGGTCGGCGTCGAGCGGCACGCCCCGCACGATGTTGGCGAACGCGACGCCCCACAGGAACGGGAGCAGCAGCGAGGTCCCGACGATGGTGTGCTCCCACCGGCGCTGCCAGCGCTCGTCCGCCCGCTTGGCGCGGTACTCGAACGCGACGCCGCGCAGGATCAGGCACAGCACGATGGCGAGCAGCGGCAGGTAGAAGCCGGAGAAGAGGGTGGCGTACCAGTCGGGGAACGCCGCGAACGTGGCGCCGGCCGCGGTGATCAGCCAGACCTCGTTGCCGTCCCAGACCGGGCCGATCGTGTTGATCAGCACGCGTCGCTCGGGGCGGTCGCGGGCCAGCCACCCGGAGAGCACGCCGACACCGAAGTCGAAGCCCTCGAGGAAGAAGTAGCCGATCCACAGAACGGCGATGACGGCGAACCAGAGCTCGGGGAGGCTCATCGCTCAGCTCCTCTCAGCACGTCGGTGAGCATCAGTACGAGAAGGCCATCGGCCGGTCGGCGTCGTCGTCCTGGCCACCGCCGTGGCCGCCGATCCGGGTGGGTGGGTTGAGGTCGGCCTCGGTCAGCTCGGGCGGGCCCGCCTTGGCATAGGTGATCATCAGCCGGGCCTCGACCACCGCGAGCGCCGCGTAGACGAGGGTGAAGACGGTGAGCGATGTGATCACCTCGCCCTGCGAGACGCCGGGGGAGACCGCCGCGTCGGTGCGCAGCAGGCCGTAGACCACCCAGGGCTGGCGGCCCGTCTCGGTGAAGATCCAGCCCCACGCGCTGGCGATGAGCGGGAAGAGCATGGTCAGCAGCGCGAGGCGCCAGTACCAGTTCGTGAGGGCGGGGCCGAGCTCCCGCTCGCGGGTCAGGGCCAGGCGCGGTGGCTCGTCCTCGCCCGTGCGCAGGGCGGGGGACAGCCACAGCGTGCGCCGGGTCAGCCAGAGCCCGGCGGCGCCAAGGGCGGTCGAGGCCATGCCGAACCCGATCATCCACCGGAAGCTCCAGTACGCCAGCGGGACGTTGGGGCGGTAGTCGCCGGGGCCGTACTCCTCGGCCAGCTGCTCGTTGAGGTCGTTGATGCCGGGCACGGGCTCGGTGAAGTTGTCGTGCGCCAGGAACGACAGCACGCCGGGCACCTCGACGGCCACGGTGTTGTGCCCCTCGTCGACGTCGCCCACCGCGAAGAGGGAGAACGGCGCGGGACCCTCGGTCTCCCACAGCGCCTCGGCAGCGGCCATCTTCATCGGCTGCTGCTCGTACATGATCTTGCCGAGCCGGTCCCCGGTGAACGCGGTCAGCAGCCCGGCCGCGACCACCGTGATCAGCCCGAGCCGCAGCGAGGTGCGCATGACGGCGACATGGCGGCGGCGCGCCAGGTGGTAGGCGGCGATGCCGACCATGAACGCCCCGCCCGTCAGGAACGAGGCGGTGATGGTGTGGAAGAACTGCGCGACCGCGGTGTTCTGCGTCAGCACATGGACGATGTCGGTCAGCTCGGCGCGTCCGGACTCCTCGTTGATCCGGTACCCCACCGGGTGCTGCATCCAGGAGTTGGCGGCCAGGATGAAGTAGGCCGAGATCACCGTGCCGACCGCGACCGCCCATATGGTCGCCAGGTGCAGCTTCGGCGGCAGCTTGTCCCAGCCGAAGATCCACAGGCCGATGAACGTGGACTCGAAGAAGAAGGCGAGCAGCGCCTCCATGGCGAGCGGGGCGCCGAAGACGTCGCCGACGAAGCGGGAGTAGTCCGACCAGTTCATGCCGAACTGGAACTCCTGCACGATGCCCGTGACCACGCCCATGGCGATGTTGATCAGGAAGAGCTTCCCCCAGAACTTGGTCGCCCTGAGGTACTTCTCGTTCCTCGTGCGCACCCACGCGGTCTGGAGGCCCGCGGTCAGGGAGGCGAGGGAGATCGTCAGCGGGACGAAGAGGAAGTGGTAGACCGTCGTGATGCCGAATTGCCAGCGCGCCAGGGTCTCCGGCGCGAGAGCGAGGTCCATGGGTGGCGCCCCTCCCGCTGTGGTCCGCTTGTGAACGTATTCACATTCACAAGCCATTATGGACCACCGACTCCCCGGGGAAGGAACCGGGAAGCCGGTGAAGCGGTGTGCGTTACGCCACTCCGCGCGTCACGCCGCCCCTGGCGTCACGCGCGGAACGCCGCCGCCGTGGCCAGCAGGAGGTCGTTGGCCTCGGGCTCGCCCACGGTGACGCGGACGCCCTCGCCCGCGAACGGCCTGACCGTCACGCCCGCCGCCTCGCACGCCGCCGCGAACGCGCCGGTGGCCTCGCCGAGCCGCAGCCACACGAAGTTCGCCTGGGAGTCCGGCACCGTCCAGCCCTGCTCGGCCAGCGCCGCCGCGACGCGCGCCCGCTCGGCGACCAGCGTGTCCACGCGCGCGAGCAGCGCGGGCACGCTGCGCAGCGACGCGATCGCCGCGGCCTGCGCGACGCCGCTGACGCCGAACGGCACCGCCGTCTTGCGCAGCGCCGCGGCCACGGGCGCGTGCGCCACGGCGAAGCCGACGCGCAGCCCCGCCAGGCCGTACGCCTTGGAGAACGTCCGCAGCACCGCGACATTCGGCCGGTCACGGTAGAGCGCGATGCCGTCGGGCACGCGCGGGTCGCGCACGAACTCCCGGTACGCCTCGTCGAGCACCACGAGCACGTCCTGCGGCACCCGGTCGAGGAAGTGCTCGAGATCGGCGCGGCCGATGGCGACGCCGGTGGGGTTGTTGGGGTTGCAGACGAAGATCAGCCGCGTCCTGTCGGTCACGGCCTTGGCCATCGCCGTCAGGTCGTGCTCCTCGCCCGCGGTCAGCGGGACGCGCACCGAGGTCGCCCCCGAGATCTGGGTGATGATCGGATACGCCTCGAACGACCGCCACGCGTAGATCACCTCGTCCCCTGGGCCCGTGGTGGCCTGGAGGAGCTGCTGGGCGACCCCGACCGAGCCGGTGCCGACGGCCAGGTGCTCCACGGGGACGTCGAAGTGGGCCGCCAGCTCGGCGAAGAGCGCGGTGGCCGCCATGTCCGGGTAGCGGTTCAGCGATCCCGCGGCGGCGACGGCGGAGTCGAGCACGCCGGGCAGCGGGGGGTAGGGGTTCTCGTTGGAGGAGAGCTTGAAGCTTTCCTGACCCTCCCCGGCGGGGCGGCCCGGGACATACGCCGGGATGCCGTCGAGCGCGGCGCGCAGCCGGGGGCCGGTGGCCCGCCGGGAGATGGGTTCCTGAGAAGATGCGGTCACCTCCCCACAGTAAGAGCAACGCCCGCGCGCGCGTATCCCCGCGTCCGCACCGGCGTCCGCCGGCGCGGTCACCGCGGTGCGCGCCCCACGCGCCCCTGGCGAGCGCCGTGGCGCGCCTCACCCGTGAGGGTGAGGGCCCGGATGTTGAAATCCCGTTCCGCGCATGGGCGTTGGGCTCGCACATCGGTTCAGTGGCACCGGCCCGCCCGTGTGATCATGGGAAGCAAGGTGCGTTCCTCTTTCGATCATGCAAAAACGTATCGGCGATCGGTCGTCTCGATCCCGCCGCCGTCCGGCTGCCCCGGGCCTACCATCAGGTCGCCATGACAGCAGCGAAGCATCAGGTGACCCGGGGTACCGGGCGCCGCACGAGCGGCCGGGCTGGCATCCGCGACGTCGCCGCGGCCGCAGGTGTCTCGATCACGACTGTCTCCGACGCGCTCAACGGCAAGGGCCGCCTCCCCGACGCGACCCGCCGCCATGTGCGCACCGTGGCGGACCGGCTCGGCTACCGCCCGTCCGCCGCCGCCCGCACCCTGCGCACCGGCAAGTCGGGGCTGATCGGCCTCACGGTCACCACCTACGGCGAAGAGCCGTTCACGTTCACCGAGTTCGCCTACTTCGCCGAGATGGCGCGCGCCGCGACCTCCGCGGCGCTCGCCCGCGGCTACGCGCTGGTCATCCTGCCCGCCGCGTCCCAGCACCGGGAGTTCGACGTGTGGTCCAACGTCGCGCTCGACGGCACGGTCGTCATCGACCCCTCCGACCACGACCCCGTGGTCACCGAGCTGGTCAGGCAGGGCATCCCCGTGGTCTCCGACGGCAGGCCCGGCGGCAGCCTGCCCGTCACCGCGTGGGTCGACAACGACCACGAGGCCGCCGTCACCGGCCTGCTCGACCACCTGGCCGCCGGCGGCGCGCGCCGCATCGGCCTGCTGACCGGGACGAGCACCGACACCTATACGCGGCTGTCCACCACCGCCTACCTCAACTGGTGCGAACGCGCCCGCCAGGACCCGGTCTACGAGGCGTACCCGGCGCACGACCCCTGCGCGAGCGCCGTCGCCGCCGACCGGCTGCTGGCGCGGCCCGACCGACCCGACGCGGTCTACGGCCTGTTCGACCCCAACGGCACCGATCTGCTTGCCGCCGCGCGGCGTTACGGGCTGCGCGTCCCCGACGACCTGCTGGTCGTGTGTTGCAGCGAGTCCGGCGTCTACGCCACCACCGAGCCGCCCATCACCACGCTGTCGCTCAAGCCGGGGCGCATCGGCACGGCCGTCATCCACCTGCTGATCGACGCGATCGAGGGGGCGGCGGGCGGCGGCGGCAAGCGGCAGACGGCGGGGTCGGTCCCACAGGCGCAGGGCCACCAGGTGATGCCGACCGAGCTGATCGTCCGCGCGTCGTCGCAGCGTTCGCCGCGAGCCTCGGCGCGCACCACGGTCCCGGCCCCCGCACGCTCGCCGCGCCCCACCGTCGCGGTACCCCGTACACCCCCTGCCGCTGACCAGTAGTTTCGGGTAGACAGGTACCGGCGGCCGATCTCGGCCACCCCGGGTGTGTCACAACGGCCCACGCGGATTCCTATGATGGGCGAATGGCACCGTGACCTGGCCGCTCCGGCAGGTCGTCAAGGCGGAGGCGGCGCGTAGTGGTGGAGGGGTCGATGACTCAGGGGGCCGGCCAGGGACCGGACGTGTGGAGCGGCGCGGGCGAGGCCGAGGCCGTCTACTCTCCAACGGTGCCCGACCTGCCGGTCGTGGAGGGCGCGGGCAGGCTCTTCGTGGTCGGTGACGTGCACGGCTACCTGGACGAGTTGCGCGACGCGCTGCGCGAGGCGGGTCTCACGGACTCGGCCGACCGCTGGGCCGCGGGGAACACCCGGCTGTGGTTCCTCGGCGACTTCACCGACCGCGGCCCCGACGGGATCGGCGTCATCGATCTCGTGATGCGGCTCTCGGCCGAGGCGGCGGCGGCGGGCGGATACTGCAAGGCCCTCCTGGGGAACCACGAGTTGCTGCTGCTCGGCGCCAGCCGCTTCGGCGACACCCCGGTGGAGTCGGCGGCGGGCACCGCGTCGTTCCAGGCGGCCTGGATCCTCAACGGCGGGCAGCGCACCGACATGGAGCGGCTGCGCGACCACCACATCCAGTGGATGTCGCGGCTGGACTCGATGGCGCTGGCCGACGGGCATCTGCTGCTGCACTCGGACACGACCGCGTACCTGGATTACGGCGGCACGATCGACGACGTCAACGACGCGATCTGGCAGGCGCTTCAGCGGAATGACGTCGAGGAGACCTGGGATCTCTTCCGGAAATTCACCAAGCGCTTCGCGTTCAAGGACGACGAGTCGGGGCCCGCGGCGGTGCGCGAGCTGCTCGACACCTATGGCGGCAAACGCGTCGTGCACGGGCACAGCCCCATTCCGTATCTGACCGGGGAGAACGGCGCGGACGGCGACGGGGGCGACGGCGCGGGCGGCGACGGGTCGCCGCGCGTCGAAGGGCCCCACGTGTACGCCGATTCGCTGGCGATCGCGATGGACGGCGGCGTCACGATGGCGGGCAGGCTGCTCGTGGCCCGCCTGCCGCTGGCCGTCTGAGCGGTCGGCGCGGCCTGTCCCCGCGCGGTCGCCGGGGGCACGGGCGCGTGGCGGAGTGGGAAAGATTCGGGTAATTACCTGTCGTGAACGCCTGGATCCCCTTTACCATCTAGGTCCTGTCCGGGCCTGGGACCCTGCTCATCGGCTCTCTGCCAGAGAAACATCTGGGGACGCACATGAACAGCGCTGATGGTTTTCTGCCGCCCGAGGATCAGGCCGACTTCGAGCAGATCCTCGACGAAGCACTGCGTACCACCCGGCTGACCTCGGGCGCGGACGCGGCCGGAATCGAGGAGTTGCGCGAGCTGGCGCGGGACGCGCTGCCCGATATCGCGTCCGCCGCGTCGGCCGAGTACGAGCGCCTGACCGCGCTGCGGCTGCGCCTGGACGAACGGCCCGACGCCGGGGCCGGGTTGACCGACGCGGCGGTGGCCCCTTCGGGGGTCGGCGTGGTCACGGTGTTCTTCGCGCTCGTCCCGGTGCTCGCGGGGATCGCGGGCGTGGTCTTCCTGCTGCTCGGCTACCTGCTCGGGGTCGCGGACCCCGAGCCCGCGATGGCCGAGCCGATGCGCACGGTCGGCTGGGTGTTCGCCCTGGTGGCGGCGGTCGGGCTGCTGATCGCCGCGGCGGGCCTCGTGATCGTGGCGGCGCGCAACGGGTCCACGTCGATTCGCGCCTCCGCGCCGGCGGATCACGTCGCGCGCGCCCGGGACGAGTGGCGGCGCGCCCTGCACGACAACGGGATCGCGCCGTTCCTGCGCCAGCACGTGGCCGCGCTGCCGCAGCACGAGCCGGACCGCACGCCCCGGTTGCGCTTCTCGAGCCCGCACTTCTCCAGCCCGGAGTTCTCGAGCCGGGGCGGCGACGCCCCCTCGCGGCCGCGTTACGGCACCCCCGACTTCTCGGGCCCGAAGTACACGAGCCCCACGGAGGGCGGCGCGGACCGGGAGTGACCGCGGGGGCCGGGGCGCGCGAGCCCGGGCCCCCGCTCACCCGAGGGCGACCACCGGCCGTGCGTCCCGCGCGGTCGTCTCCGCGTCCCCGTGCGCGGGCGCCGCCGGGGGAACGGTCAGGACAGCAGCGTCTCGATCACGCGCGCCACGCCGTCGTCCTCGTTGGACGCCGTGCGGTGCCGGGTCGCGGCCAGGACGGCCGGGTGGGCGTTGGCCATCGCGTAGGCCGTGCCCGCCCAGGCCAGCATCGGCAGGTCGTTGGGCATGTCGCCGAACGCCACCACCTCGTCGGGGCGGATGCCGCGGCGGCGGCAGCGCTGGGCGAGCGTGCTGGCCTTGCTGACGCCGGGCGCGCTGATCTCCAGCAGGGCGATGCGGCTCGACCGAGTGAACTCGCCGTGCTCGCCCGCGGCATCGCGGCCCAGCGCGAGGAACAGGTCGGGGTCGAGCGTCCCGTGGTGGGCGAGCAGCTTCAGGACGGGCAGGTCGTCGTCGGCGGTCAGCAGCTTCTCGATCGGCGCGACCTGCGCGGGGGTGTCCCACATCAGGCGCGGATACGCGGACTCGTGGTGGAAGCCGGCCCCGCGCTCGACGGCGAACGTCGTCCCTGGGGCCGCGTCGCGCAGCGCGGCGACGATCAGCAGGGCGTTCTCCCTCGGCAGCGGGCGGGTCTCGACCAACTCGCCGCCGCGGCGCAGGTCGACGACGGTCGCGCCGTTGCCGCAGATGGCGACGCCATGGCCGTGGACATGGGCCGAGACCACCTCCATCCAGCGGGCGGGGCGGGCGGTCACGAAGATCACTTCGAGCCCCGCCGCCTCGGCGGCGGCGAGGGCGGCGACGGTGCGCGGCGAGACGGTGGCGTCGTCGCGCAGGAGGGTGCCGTCGAGGTCGGTGGCGATCAGGCGGGGCGGGACCGGAGGCGCGGGCAACGTGGGCACAGTCACTCAGCATATGCCGGAGAAGCGCGCACATCAGTACGAAATCGGACGCTTTCGGGCTCTCCCGGCCAGGGCGGGGGAAGCCGCACGGGGGTGGCCTGAAAGGGCCTACCCTTGCTGCCCATGGCTGATTCGTCCAGGCTCCCGCTGCGCCTCTCCACCGTCATCCTGCCCGTGTACCGCTGGTCGGAGGGCGGTCGGGAGACGTGGTCGCGCGCCGAGGAGCTTGGCTTCCACACCGCCTACACCTATGACCACCTGTCGTGGCGCAGCTTTCGCGACCTGACATGGTTCGGGGCGCTGCCCACGCTCACGGCGGCCGCTGGCGTCACCGAGCGGCTGCGGCTCGGCACCCTGGTCACGTCGCCCAACTTCCGCCATCCCGTGCCGCTGGCCAAGGAGTTGCTCACCCTCGACGACGTGTCGTCGGGCCGGGTCACCCTGGGCATCGGCTCGGGCGGCACCGGCTTCGACGCCACCGCGCTCGGCAGCGACGCGTGGCCGCCCGGCGAGCGGGCCGAGCGCTTCGCCGAGTTCGTGCGGCTGCTCGACCGGCTGCTGAGCGAGGGCGGCAGTGGCGGGATCTCCTACCGCGGGGAGTTCTACTCGGCGCACGAGGTGCGGATGGTCCCCGGCTGCGTGCAACGCCCCCGGCTGCCGTTCGCCGTGGCCGCGACGGGCCCTCGCGGGATGCGGCTCGCCGCCCGGCACGGCCAGGCGTGGGTCACGACGGGCGACCCCGCCACGTTCACCGGGTCGCCGGGCGACTTCACCACCGGGCTCGCGCGGCAGGTCGAGCGGCTCGAGGGGATCTGCGACGAGGTGGGGCGCGAGGCGTCGAGCCTGGAGCGGACGCTGCTCGACTTCGTCACGACCCCGACCGGGATCGTGCCGCTCGCGTCGGTCGACGCGTTCGTCGACTACGCGGGGACCGTCGCCGAGCTCGGCTTCACCGAGCTCGTGGTGCACTGGCCCGTGCCCGACTCGGTCTTCGCCGCCGACCTCGACGTGTTCGAACGGATCGCCACCGAGGGCCTCGCCCAGCTGGCCCGCTGAGCGCCGGGGCGCCGCGCCCTCGCGCCCTCGCGCCCCGCCCCCCGCGTCGCGGCGCCGCGGATGAACGGCGTATGAAGAGCACGAAAGGGGCCAGGCACGTTCGCCCCGGGCTGTGGCCGAACCGAACACGGGCTACTAGCGTCGGACCATGAGTCTTCTCCGTCGCACCGCTCGCCCGCTGCTCCGGCGTATCGACCAGCGCATCGACCGAAAGCTCCGCAAGGAGCTCAGCGGTGCCAAGGACGAGCTGAAGCTCCTGAAGGAACAGCGGCACCTCGTCGAGCTGCTCCTCGGCCCCGACGGGCGCCGCTTCAACCGCCACCCCACGCCCGGCGCGATCAGCGCCGTCGCGCGCCAGGTCGGGGAGGTCACCGGCGAGAAGCACGCCCGCCGCGCCGTAGTCCAGGCGTACCGCACGCTGGTCGAGGTCGAGAACCGAGGCGTCGGCCGGATCGCCGGCGGCACCTCCAACATCCTCGGCAAGCTCGCCACCACCCCCCTGCTCAGGCCGCCCAACGGCGACATCCTGGAGATCGGCACGCTCTACGGCCTGTTCGCGGGCTGCCTGGCCCGGCAGATGCTCCGCGCGGGCATCCCGTACCAGCTGACGATCGTGGACCCGATAGCCCCCGTGCAGCTCCAGGAGGGCATGGAGATCACGGTCGACGCGTCGGGCACGCCGATCAACGAGGACATCGTGCGCGCCAACCTCCACTACGCGGGCGTGCTGCCCGACCGCGTGCGGCTGCTGCGCGGCTACTCGACGGACGCCGACATCCACGCGACGCTCAGCGGCGGCAAGTTCGGCGTGATCATCGTGGACGGCGACCACTCGGCCAAGGGCGTCGAGGCCGACCTCGAGTGGGTCGAGGAGCTGGCCGCGCCGGGCGCGGTGATCGTCGTCGACGACTACGACGACCGCGTGTGGCCAGGGGTGACGGAGGCGACCGACGCGCACCTGGCGCGCTCCGACACCCGGCTCACCAAGATCGGCAAGGTCACCACGAGCGCGTTCCTCAGGGCCTCATAGGGCCTCCTAGCGCCCCGCCCCGCACCCACCCCCTAGGGGAACGCCGACGACCGCCCTACCGAAGTGGGACGCGGGACGCGCGCAAGCGCACTAGCGTGCCCGGGGTGAGTGTGATTGAGACCGAAAGCCTGACGAAGCGGTACCCCAAGGTGACCGCCCTTGATCGGCTGACCGTGGACATCGGGCCCGGCGTCACGGGCCTGGTGGGTGCCAACGGGGCCGGCAAGTCGACCCTGATCAAGATCCTGCTGGGCCTGGCGCCCGCGACGGAGGGCACCGCCAGAGTGCTCGGGAAGGACTCGGCGACCGAGGGCGGCGCCATCCGCGAGCGGGTCGGCTACATGCCCGAGCACGACTGCCTGCCGCCCGATGTCTCCGCCACCGAGTTCGTGGTGCACATGGCGCGCATGTCCGGGCTGCCGCGCACCGCCGCGCGCGAGCGCACCGCGGACACGCTGCGCCACGTCGGCCTGTACGAGGAGCGGTACCGGCCGATGGGCGGCTACTCGACCGGCATGAAGCAGCGGGTCAAGCTGGCCCAGGCCCTGGTGCACGACCCGCGCCTTGTGCTGCTCGACGAGCCGACCAACGGCCTCGACCCGGCCGGGCGCGACGAGATGCTCGGCCTGATCCGCCGCATCCACACCGACTTCGGCATATCGGTGCTCGTCACGTCGCACCTGCTGGGCGAGCTCGAGCGCACGAGCGACCACATCGTGGTGGTCGACGGCGGCAGGCTGCTGCGTTCGCAGACGACCGCGAGCTTCACCGAGGCCACCGCGTCGCTCGCCATCGAGGTCACCGACAGCGACGCGCACCCCGACGGCACGGGCGCGCTGACCGCGGCGCTCGCCGACCGCGGCTTCGCCGTCACCGCGGGCGCCGGGCACCTGGTGCATGTGGAGGCCGCCGACGAGGCGGTCTACGACGCGGTGCGCGACGCCATCGCCGACCTCGGCCTCGGCCTGATCCGCATGGAACAGCGCAGGCACCGCATCGCCGAGGTCTTCCAGGACGCCCCCGACGCACCGCGCGCCCAGGACACCCCGCACGCCCTGGCCGGGCAGGAGGCCGCCACGTGAGCACCACCCCGAGCACCACCCCCGCCGACGCGCGGATCCACGACATCGGCTACCGCAGTTACGAGGGCGAGCGCCTTGGCGCGATGTACGCGCGCCGCTCGCTGCTCGTGCACTCGCTGCGGGGCGCGTTCGGCCTCGGCCGCTCGGCGCGCGCGAAGGTGCTGCCGTTCGGCCTGTTCGCCATCATGTGCATGCCCGCGGTGGTCATGGTCGCGGTGGCGGTGACCACGGGCCTGGACGAGCTGCCGATCGAGTACAGCGGCTACACCATGTTCATGCAGCCGATCATCGGCCTCTACATCGCGCTCGCCGCGCCGCAGATGGTCTCGCTCGACCTGCGGTTCAAGACGATCCCGCTCTACTTCTCGCGGCCCATCGACCGCTCCGACTACGTGTCGGCGAAGGCGGCGGCGCTCGCCTCCGCGCTCTTCGTCTTCAGCGCGATCCCGCTGGTCATCGCGTACGCGGGCGGCCTGCTCGCCGAGCTCGGCTTCACCGACCAGACCACGGCGTTCCTGCGCGGCCTGGTCGTGACGGCGATCTTCTGCGTCGTGCACGCCGCGGTCGCGCTGCTCGTCGCCTCGCTCACCCCGCGCCGCGGCTTCGGCGTCGCCGCGATCATCTCCGTGCTGACCATCCCCTACTTCGCGGCGACCGCGATCATGGCCGTCGCCGACGAGCAGGGCTCGACGGACGCGGTGGGCTGGCTCGCGCTGTTCTCGCCCGGCACGCTCGTCGAGGGCATCGAGGCCAGGTTCTTCGGCGGCGAGGTCGAGTTCCCCGGCGAGGTCATGCCGAGCGCCGCGGCGGGCGCCGCCTACCTGGTCGCCGCCGCCGCGCTCACCGCCCTGTGCTACGTCCTGCTGACGCGCCGCTACCGGAAGGCGGGCCTGTGACCACCATCCACATCGCCAAGACATCCCGCTGGTTCGGCAACGTCGTCGCGGTCAACGACGTGACGATGGACATCCGCCCCGGCGTCACCGGGCTGCTCGGCCCCAACGGCGCGGGCAAGTCCACCCTCATCCACATGATGAGCGGCTTCCTCGCCCCCTCGTCCGGCGCCGTCACCCTGGACGAACGGCCGATCTGGCGCAACGCCGCGGCCTACCGCGAGATCGGCCTCGTCCCCGAGCGCGAGGGCATGTACGACTACCTCACGGGCGGGGAGTTCGTGCTGGCCAACGCCGAGCTGCACGGCCTGCCAGACCCGGGGGCGGCGGCGCGGCGGGCGTTGGACACCGTGGACATGACCGGCGCGGCCGACCGCCGCATCTCCACCTACAGCAAGGGCATGCGCCAGCGCGTCAAGATGGCGTCCGCGCTCGTCCACGACCCGTCGGTGCTGCTGCTCGACGAGCCGTTCAACGGCATGGACCCGCGCCAGCGCATGCACCTGATGGACCTGCTGCGGACGATGGGCGACGAGGGCCGCACGGTGCTGTTCTCCTCCCACATCCTCGAGGAGGTCGAGCAGCTCGCCACGCACATCGAGGTGATCGTCGCCGGGCGGCACGCCGCCTCCGGCGACTACCGCAGGATCCGCCGCCTGATGACCGACCGGCCGCACCGCTACCTGGTGCGCTCGAGCGACGACCGGGCGCTGGCCGCCGCGCTGATCGCCGACCCGTCCACCAGCGGCATCGAGTTCGACGCGGCGGAGCGCGCCCTGCGCGTCCAGGCGGTCGACTTCGGGCGCTTCACCACCCGACTCCCGCTGCTGGCACGGGACAACGGGATCAGGCTGCTGACGGTGTCGCCGTCGGACGAGTCCCTGGAAAGCGTCTTCTCCTACCTGGTCAGCGCGTAAGGAACGTGAGATGTCCGCCATCTACAACCCCACCGTCGCCCGCCTCACCTACCGGGCCCTCCTCGGCCGCCGCCGCGCGCTGATCCTGCTGTCCCTGCCCGCGCTCCTGCTCGTCATCGCCGTCGCCGTACGCGCGTTGGCGGGCGTGGACGACCGGGCCGCGACCGAGATCCTGGGCGGCTTCGCCCTCGCGTCGATGGTCCCGCTGATCGGCGTCATCGCCGGAACGGGCGCGATAGCCCCCGAGATCGACGACGGCTCGATCGTCTACCTGCTCTCCAAGCCGCTCGACCGGCGCACGATCATCCTCACCAAGCTGTGGGTCGCGATCGGCGTGACCGTGGCGTTCACGACGGTGCCGATCCTGGTGGCCGGGCTGATCCTCAACGGCAACAGCCAGCAGATCGCCACCGCGTTCGCCGTCGCGGCGGGCGTCGCGTCGATCGCCTACAGCGCGGTCTTCCTGCTGCTCGGCACGGTGTCGCGCAACGCCGTGGTGTTCGGCCTCGTCTACGCGCTGATCTGGGAGGCGCTGTTCGGCAGCCTGGTGCCGGGGGCGCGCACGCTCTCGGTCCAGCAGTGGTCGCTCGCCCTCGCCGAACGGATCGCGGCGGACGGCGCCGACATCACCTCCGACGTGGCGCTGCCGACCGCGGTGATCTTCCTCGCCGCGGCGACGGTGCTCGGCACGTGGTACGCCGGGGAGCGGCTGCGGGCGCTGACGATGGCCAACGACGAGTAACGCGGGGCCGACCGGGCACCCCGACGAGGCGCGAGAGCGGCAATCCGGCGACGGTCGGCGCGACGAACGGCGTCGGCCGCGCCGCCCGCGCCGGTCGCCGGGCCCGCGTTGTCCACACGGTTTTCCACATGCACCGGGGTACACGGACGACCTGTGGATAACCGGTCTCATCCCCCGGAGAATCTCCTCCATTTCCCCAAAGGACCGTTCCTGTTGGGTTTAGTGGCACACAAGATGGCGTTCCGTGGCGGACAAAAGCCCGCGAATCCGGCGCGTGGCGGCCCCGTTGGGCGCCATACACAGGGTGCAAAAGGGCGCATACGCGCGGCCTGTGGATAACTCAGGCCCGCGCCCGGCACGTTGAAGCCCCGCGAAGCCGCAGGTCAGAGCCACGTGGCGGCCCACGCCGCCCCCGTGGCACGCCCCGGCCGCGGCCTGCCTGTGGACAACGAGGGGGCGAGGGACGCCCCACGCGTCACTCGTGCCCCGGCCAACGCCCGTCAGGCCCCTGACCTGCGGACCTTCCGGTCCGTCAACTTGACCACTGCAAAGCGCAGTTATCCACAGGCCGGGCCGCTAGGATCCTTGCCGTTCGGGGCCGACGGGACGTCGGCCGCCGCACCGTTGGGGAGGAGGGCCGTGGAGGCGCTGAGTCCTGGTGACCCGGCCACCATCGGCCCGTACCGGCTGCTGAGACGGCTGGGTGCGGGCGGGATGGGGCAGGTCTTTCTCGGGCGATCGCCGCATGGGCGGATGGTCGCGGTCAAGGTGGTGCACGGCGCGCTCGCGCGGGAGCCGGAGTTCAGACGCCGCTTCAGGGCGGAGGTCGAGGCGGCGCGGCGCGTCAGCGGCACCTGGACGGCGCCGGTGCTCGAGAGCGACACCGAGTCGCCCATGCCGTGGGTCGCCACCGGCTATGTCGTCGGCCCGCCGCTGCGGCACGTGATCGAGTCGCTGCACGGGCCGTTGGACGAGCACTCGGTGTGGGCGCTCGGCCTCGGCCTGGCGCGGGCGCTGACCGAGATCCACGGCAGCGGCCTGATCCACCGGGACCTCAAGCCGTCGAACGTGATGGTGACGCTCGAGGGCCCCAAGGTCATCGACTTCGGCATCGCGCGGGCCGTCGACGCCAGCCTGGCGACGCGCACGGGCGCGATGATCGGCTCCCCCGGCTACATGCCGCCCGAGCAGATCCGCGGCGAGGCGCTGACGGGCGCGGCCGACGTGTTCGCGCTCGGCGCGGTGCTCGCGTACGCGGCGACCGGCTCCGACCCGTTCGCCGCCGACGGCGCCGAGCTGCACACCGTGCTGTACCGGGTGATGTACGAGCAGCCCGAGCTCGGCCCGCCGGACGGCCGGTTGAGCGGGGAGCTGCGCGACCTGGTGGCCCGCTGCCTGTCGAAGACCGCGCCCGAGCGGCCCGTTCTCTCCGAGATCGCGCCCCTGGCCGAGGCGCGCGCGGGCCTGGAGTTCTGGCTGCCGCAGGGGCTGACGGCCAGGCTCGGCAGGGACGCCGCCGACCTGCTCGCGCTCGACGGGCCCGGCGCGTCCTCGCCCCCGGCGCCGCCCGCGCCCGGAGCCCCCACCGTCCCGCCCACGTATCCGCCGTACGCGGCGCAGCCGGGCCCGCGCCTCGACTCCCCCGCCGCCACACCGCCGCCGCCCCCGCGGCCGGGGCGCAGGGCGGCGCTCCTGGCCACGGCCGTGGCCGGGATCGCGGCGCTCGCGGTGGTGATCACGCTGACCGTGTTCAACGACGGTGACGGGGACGGCGGTTCGGAGGCGGGCGAGAGCGCGGGCGGCTCCGAGGGGACCGGCGGCTCGATCACCGGCACCGACGGCGACGGCGAGGGTGCGGTGGGCGGCACCGGGGGCGCCGACCCGGACGCCCCCCTCGCCGTCCTCGTTCCGCAGGACCTGCGCGACGCGGGCATCCTCACCGTGCACGCCGCGGGCGATGACGATCCGGTGCTCTTCCACGAGGAGAACGGGAGCGACCTCGTCGGCTTCGAGGTCGACCTCATGCGCGAGATCGGCGAGCGGCTCGGCGTGGAGGTGGTCTTCTCGGAGAGCGGCGAGCCTGAGGAGGCCGCCGCGGCGGCGGTCGAGGCGGGCGAGGAGTCGGCCTCGCACATCGCGGTGGCGGGGTTCGTGGACAACACGGACGAACGCCATGACCTGGGCGTCGACTTCGTCAACCACTTCTGGGACGGCTGGGGCGTGGTGAGCGTCGACGGGGAGCGCGACGGCGTCCTGGCCGAGCTGTGCGACCTCACGGTCGCCACATGGGACGACGACTTCCCGCAGGACAGGCTGCGCGCGAACACCGAGAGCTGCCCCGAGCCCGTCGAGATCGTCACCTTCGGCGGGCGCGACGACATGGCGGAGCTGCTCACGACGGGGGAGGCCGACGCCGCGATGCTCCTGTACTCCCAGGGCGCCTACTACGTGGGCGAGAACCCCCGGCACGGCCTCGGCGCCCGCGTCGACAGCCGCGAGCAGGGCCCACGGGGCATCGCCGTGCCCGTGGGCCAGAACGAGCTGCGCGAGGCCGTGCGCACCGGACTCGGGTCGTTGCTCGAGGACGGCACCTACCAGGAGCTGCTCGACCGCTGGCACATGCCCGAGGCGGGCGTCGACGAGGCGGAGGTCAACGTGGGCGGCTGAGGGGGTGGTTGAACGGCGGCGGCCAGGGCCGGACGTCCTCCCGTCCCCGCCGACCACCCCCTCAGCCGCCGTCCCCCGGAGAACGTGGCCGCAGCAGGCGTTCGATGACGAGCGCGATGCCGTCCTCGTCGTGGTCCGCCGTGACCTCGTCGGCCGCCGCCTTGACGTCGGGGTGCGCGCCCGCCATCGCGACGCCATGGGCCGCCCAGCGCAGCATCGCGATGTCGTTGGGCATGTCCCCGAACGCGATCGTCTCGGCGGCCGTCACCCCGAGGCGCCGCGCCGCGAGGGACAGCCCGGTCGCCTTGGTCAGGCCGAGCGGCAGCATCTCCACCAGGCCGAGGCCCGAGACCACGATGCCCACCGCCGTGCCCGCGACCGCCGCCGCGGCGGCCGCCAGCTCGTCGTCGGACATCCCGGGCCGCTGGAGGTACATCTTGATGATCGGCTCGGCGAACAACTCGCCGCGATCGGGCGCGTGGTCGGGGAACGGCGCGTCCGCGCGCCCCGTGAACCCGCTGCCCACCGCCGAGCGGAAACGTTCGTCCATGGCGACGTTGCCGTCGAGCCCGTCCCGGTTGGCGGCCAGCGCCAGCGGGCCGAGCTCCGCCTCGAGCCGCTCGACCACGCTCCGCGCCAGCGCGCGGTCCAGCGTGACCGACGTCAACAGCCGGTGCTCGCCCGCGTGGTAGAGCTGCGCGCCCTGTCCGCACACGGCGAGGCCCCGGTAGCCGAGGTCGTCCAGGATGTGCCGCGTCCACGCCACGCTGCGCCCCGTGGCCACGATGTGCTCGGCCCCTGCCGCCTGGGCGGCGATCAGGGCGTCGCGCGTCCGCGCCGATATCGTCTCGTCGCGCCGCAGCAGCGTGCCGTCGAGGTCGGTGGCGATCAGCCGGTAGGGAAAGGTCTGGGCGAGACCGGTCACGCGGTCACCGGCGTCAGCGTCTCGCGCCCGCCGAGGTAGGGGCGCAGGATCTCGGGGACGGTCACCGAGCCGTCGGCGTTCTGGTGGGTCTCCAGGATCGCGACGATCGTCCTGGGCACCGCGCACAGCGTGCCGTTGAGCGTGGCCAGCGGGCGCACGCCCTTCTCCTTGCCGCGCATCCGGATCGACAGGCGGCGCGCCTGGAACTCCCCGGTGTTCGACGTCGAGGTCAGCTCGCGGTACTTGCCCTGGGTGGGGATCCACGCCTCGCAGTCGAACTTCCGCTGCGCCGAGGCCCCCAGGTCGCCGCTGGCCACGTCGATCACGCGGAACGCGAGGCCGAGCGCCGTCAGCCACTGCTTCTCCCACGCGAGCAGCCGGTCGAGCTCCGCCTCCGCGTCCTCGGGCGCGACATACGAGAACATCTCGACCTTGTCGAACTGGTGGACCCTGATGATCCCCTTGGTGTCCTTGCCGTGCGACCCGGCCTCGCGGCGGAAGCACGGCGAGAAGCCCGCGTAACGCAGCGGCAGCCGCGCCTCGTCCAGGATCTCGTCCATGTGGTATCCGGCGAGCGCCACCTCGGACGTGCCCACCAGGTAGAGGTCGTCCTTCTCCAGCTGGTAGACGTCCTGGGCCGCCTGGCCCAGGAAGCCGGTGCCCTCCATCGCGCGCGGCTTGACCAGCGCGGGGGTCAGCATGGGGACGAAGCCCGCCTCGGTGGCCTGCGCGATCGCGGCGTTGACCAGGGCGAGCTCGAGGAGCGCGCCCACGCCGGTCAGGTAGTAGAAGCGCGACCCCGATACCTTCGCGCCGCGCTCGACGTCGATCGCGCCGAGCGCCGCGCCCAGCTCCAGGTGGTCCTTGGGCGCGAAGCCCTCGGCCTCGAAGTCCCTCGGGGCGCCGTGCGTCTCCAGGACGGTGAAGTCGTCCTCGCCGCCCACGGGGACGTCGGGGTGCACGACGTTCCCCAGCGCCAGGAGCAGCCGCCGCGTCTCGTCCGCGGCCTCGTCGCGCTCGGCGTCGGCGGCCTTGACCTCGCCCGCGAGCTCGCCCGCCCGCTTCAGCAGCTCGGCCTTCTCGTCGCCCGAGGCGCGGGGGACGAGCTTGCCGATCCGCTTCTGCTCCGAGCGGAGCTCGTCGAAGCGGGAGCCCGACACGCGGCGCCGCTCGTCGGCGGAGATGAGCGCGTCGACCAGGCCGACGTCCTCTCCACGGGCGCGCTGCGAGGCGCGCACTCGGTCGGGGTCCTCACGGAGCAGTCGAAGGTCAATCACGCGACCAGGCTACCGGCCCGGAATCCCGCGCGGCACCGAGTTGTTTTCATCCGTTCTGTCCGGGATGGCGTGGAACGTCCCACGCCCGGAAATCCACAGGTCAGCGAGTTGCCCACAGGGTTATCCACAGGCTGGCGGGGCGACCTGTGGACAACGTTCGGGCCGGGGACGACCCCGCCGAGGTGGGGCGCAGAATTCCCCGATCCCGCCCCGGCTACACCCACGTACGAGGGAAATCGCCTCACACTCACGGGGGATGCCGTGCGAATGCGGTGACGAATCCGGATCCGTCCCCCGCGGATCGCTCTGCCGTCTTCCTGTCCATGTGTCGACTCCGCCCGGTTCGCCGTGTCGACTTATTCACAGGCACACAGGGTGCCCTGTGGATAACTTTGTGGAGAGACCGCAGGTCGTCGCCCCGCCGCCCCGCGGCCACCCGCCCTTCACCTGCCGGACACCCCGCCGGGCCGCCCGTCGAGGCACCGGGTCAGCCAGTCGGCCGCCGTCAGGAAGTCCTCGTCCGCCGTCCCCGCGCGCACCGTCGGCTCGACGTGGTCGGCCCGGGGATACGAGCCGAGGTACCGCACATCGGCGCAGAGCCGCTTGAGCCCCATCAACGCGTCCCCCACCCGCCGGTCGGAGATGTGCCCCTCGCAGTCCATCGAGAAGCAGTACCGCCCGATCCCCTGGCCCGTGGGCCGCGACTCGATCCGCATCAGGTTCACGCCGCACGTCGCGTACTCCTGGAGGACCTCGAGCAGCGCGCCCGGGTGGTCCGCCCGCAGCCACAGCACCACCGACGTCTTGTCCGCGCCCGTCGGCGCCGCGGGCCGCGCGGGGCGGCCGACCAGCACGAAGCGGGTGGTGGCGTTCTGCGCGTCGTGGATGTCGGTGACCAGCGGCTCGAGCCCATAGGTCGGCGCCGCGAACTCGCCCGCGAACGCCGCGTCGAAACGCCCCTCCTGCACCAGCCGCGCCCCGTCGGCGTTGGACGCCGCCGACTCCCACTGCGCCTCCGGCAGGAAGCGCGCCAGCCAGCCGCGCACCTGAGGCTGGGCCACCGGGTGCCCGGTGACCGTCTTGATGGCCTCCAGCTTCGTGCCGGGCCGCACCAGCAGCGCGAACGCGATCGGCAGGTGCACCTCGCGGTAGATCATCAGCGGCTCGCCCGATGCCAGCTCGTCCACGGTGGCCGTGACGCCGCCCTCCACCGAGTTCTCGATGGGCACGAGGGCACCGGCCGCCTCGCCCGTGCGCACCGCGTCAAGGGCGGCGGGCACCGAGATCATCGGCACCAGCTCGCGCGTGGCCGCCTCGGGAAGGGTACGGAGCGCGGCCTCGGTGAACGTTCCCTCGGGCCCGAGATAGGTGTAGCGGCTGGCAGCAGTCATGACGCAACGGTAGCCCCGCGTTCACCCCCGTCCGCCCGCCGTCTCACGCTTCGAGCAGCGCCTGGCCGACGTATCCGCCCTCCGCCGCGCCGCCGGGGACCGCGAACAGCGCGCTCGCCTCGTGGCGGATGTACTCCGACAGCGCGTCGCCCCGGTCGAGCTTGCGCTGCACCGGCACGAACGCCCGGCGCGGGTCCGCCTGCCAGCACAGGAAGAGCAGCCCCGCGTCCGGCGCCCCGTCGGCCCTGAAGCCGTCGTGGTAGGAGAACGGGCGGCGCAGCATCGCGGCCCCGCCGTTGGTCTCGGGGGCGGTGACGCGGACATGGGCGTCGGCCGCGATGACCGCGCCGCCGTCGGCGTCGACCGCGTCGAGGTCCACGGCCGTGGTCTCGTCGCCGCCGGTGAGCGGGGCGCCGTTCCCCTTGCGCCGCCCTATGACGCGCTCCTGCTCGTCGAGCGACTCCGTCTCCCAGGCGTCGAGCAGCATGCGGATGCGCCGGAACACCACGTACGAGCCCCCCGCCAGCCACGCCGGATCGCCGTCGGAGGGGACCCAGACGCGCTGGTCGAAGTCGTCGTCCGACGGCTTGGGGTTGTTGGTGCCGTCCACCTGGCCCATCAGGTTGCGGGTGGTCATGGGGCGCGAGGTGGCGCCCGGGCTCCGGTTGAACCCCTTCATGTGCCAGCGCACGACGGCGGTCTCCGCGCCGGCGCGTTGGAGCGTGCGCAGTGCGTGGAACGCCACGAGCCCGTCGTCCGCGCCCACCTGGATCCACAGGTCGCCGTCCGAGCGCTCGGGGTCAAGCTCGTCGGCCGAGAACAGGGGCAGCGGGTCGAGCGCCTCGGGCCGCGCGTCGGTGAGCCCGGTGGCCTCGAAGAAGTGGTGCCCGAAGCCGAACGTGACGGTGAGCGAGGCGGGCCCGGCGTCCCTCGCCACCCCGGTGTCGGTCTCGGGGGTGCCGCCCGCCATCAGCTCGGCGGCCAGCGTGGACCACCGGCGCATGAGGGCGGCGGCCTCGCGCCGTCCCGCGCCGGGCGCGAGATCGAACGCCGCGAGGTGCCCGTGCGCCTGCATCGGCGTGGTGATCCCGGGCTGGTGGGTGCCGTGGAAGGGCACCGCGGTCGAGCCGAGCGCGGTCAGCGCGGGCCCGTCGTCGTCGGTGGCGGCCGCGTGGGCGAGGGCACCTGTGGGCGTGCCGAGGGCGAGCCCCGCGGCCCCGGTGGCGCCCGCCGAGGTCAGCAGGCGCCTGCGGGAGATGGCGCGTTGTTCGTTCATATCTCTTCAGTCGATGGTGACGGTGACGGTCTCGGTGATCTGGTCGATGTCGGAGGTGCGGATCGTCAGGGCCAGCTCCCAGGCGCCCGGCCTCGGCAGCCGGACGCCGGTGGCGGTCCAGTGCCCGACGTCCACGTGCAGCGGGTCGAACGTGAGCGGCCCGATGTCCTCGGACGGCAGGGTCAGGGCGACCCCGATCTCCTCGGCCCCCGTGGGCGCGCCCTCGGGGTCGACGAGCCGGATGTGCATCGTGTTCTCGCCCGTGCGCGCGGGCGTCAGCTCGATCCGCGCGGTGCCCTGGCCCGCGACGCCGCCCGTGTCGAACGGCAGGGACAGGTCCCCCGGATCCTGGGCGGTCGCGTCGTCCCCGGCCGCCGTCCCCCCACTCCGCGCGCTCTCGGCGACGGCCGTGCGGGCCGGAGTCGTGCCGGTGAGCCCCGTGGTCACGGCGAGCAGGACCGCGGCCAGGGCCACCTCGGCGAGCACCGAGCGGCGCAGCCCGGCGCGGTGCGGGTCGGCGTCCCTGGCGCGGTCGCGGCGGGCGGTCGCCATGGCGGCGCGCTGGCGGGCCAGCTGCCGGGCGCGCTCGGGGTCGGCGGCGTCGGCGTCGCCCTCGCCGCCGCCCACCGCGACGGGCTCGGCGGGCTCGGCGGGCTCCGCGACGTTCTCGCCCAGGCGGCCCGTGCGCCGCCGCGACCCCCAGGCCACGGCGAGCACCGTCGCCACAAGACCCACCTTGACCAGCAGCAGCCGCCCGTACGACGTCTCGGTCAGCGCCGACCACGACCAGCCGACCTGCCGCCACGACTGGTAGAGCCCGGTGACCGCGAGGGCGGTCACGGCCGCGAGCGCGACGCCGGAGAAGCGCCGCACGGCGGAACGCGGCAGCGCGGGCTCGGTGCGCAGCAGCACGAGCAGCGTCACGAGGCCGCCGAGCCACGCGGCGACCGCGAGCAGGTGCACGATGTCCAGGGGGATCGCGAGCCCGGTCTGCCGCCCGGTCGAGGCGTGTTCGGACATCGCCCACGTGGCCGCGATCCCGATGGCCAGGATCGTGCCGCCGAGGGCGAGCCCGAACGTCAGGTCCCGCGCCCGCGCGGCGTCGTCCTCGTCAGGCTCGGGCTCGGCCCGCAGCCGCGCGTATCCGCCGTGCAGCACCGCGATGAACACCCCGGCGGCCGCGAGCAGCAGCAGCCGGGTGACCAGGGCCGTTCCCGTCCTGGTCTCGATGACGTCGCGCAGCCCGCCCAGGTCGAACGCGTCCCCGAGGTCGCCGTCGCCCGTGTAGGGCGTGCGCAGGAGCAGCAGCGCGAACGTGGCCGTGGCCAGGGTGGTCCAGCCGGTGAGCGCGACGCGCTGCACCGCGCGCCGCGACGCCGCGTCGGGCCAGCAGCGCAGCGCGAACAGGCAGGCGCCGCCGAGCAGCACGAACCCCCCGTACGCGGCGTAGCGTGCCACGTCGTAGAGCAGCCCCGAGGCGCCGTCGTCCCCGCGCGGGGCCGCGGCCTCGGGCGTCACGCTCGTGGCCGAAGGCGCGCCGATCGAGAACGTGAACGCGCCCGAGATCGGGTGGCTGTCCGCGGAGACGACCTGCCAGGCCACGGTGTAGGTGCCGTCGGCCAGGTCGCCGCCGAGCGCGACGGAGTGGGCGCGGTCGCCGAGGTCGGTCACGGCGCCCGCCTCGGCGGGCTCGCCCCGCGGGTCGAGGACGCGCACGCCGTCGTCCGCGAGCGAGACCTGTTCGGTGAACGTGAGGGTGATCTCATCGGGCGCCACGGCCACCACCTCCCCGTCCCCCGGCGTGCTGTCGGCGAGCGAGGCGTGGGCCGACGCGGGCGGGGCGGCGAACAGCAGCGCCGCGAGCGCGAGGGCCGCGGCCAGGAGCAGGGAGCCGGGGGCGCGGAGGACGGTGGTGGGCGTGGGCGGTGTCATGGCTGCGGTCTCACTCCCCGGTGTGGGTGGCGGACTCGACCGGCACGTCGAGGGCGATCGGGTCCGACGTCTCGAAGTGCAGCTCGAGGGTCACGGTGTCACCCTCGACGGGCTGGCTGGTCAGGTCCATGAGCATCACATGGTTGCCGCCGCGCGCCAGGTCGAGCTCGCCCCCCGCGGGGACGGGCAGCGCATCGACCTGTCGCATGGCGTTGTCCACCGTCTCGTGGATCTCGACGGTCCCCGCGATGTCGCTCGTGACGGACGTCAGGGCGTCGTCGGTGCCGCCCGCGTTCTCCACGGTGAGGAAGGCGGCCGCGAGGTCGGCGGTCGCGGGCTCGGGGATGAACGCGCCCCGCGCCGAGAGATCGGGCGGCGACGCGGCGTCGTCCCCGCCGTTCCCGTTCCCGTTCCCGTCCCCGCCGCCGCACGCGCTCAGCGCGAACGCCGCCGTCAGCGCCACCGCGGCGGCGCGGCCCCTCATGGCAGCTCTCCCGCGATCAGCCCGGGCAGGTCGCGCTCGAACGTCTCGGCCGTCACGCCCTCCGTGTAGATGACATGGGCCTGGTCGTCCGTCGGCAGGAACGCCACGACCTGGGTGCCGTGCGTCGAGACGATCCCGCCGTCGTCGTCCTCGTACGACGGCTCGATGTGCACGCCGAGCGAGCGGGCGGCCTCCTGGATGGTCGTGAAGTCGCCGGTCAGGCCGGTGAAGTCGGGGCTCTGGGCGTCGAGCCAGGGCCCGAGGGACTCGGGGGTGTCGCGCTCGGGGTCGGTGGTCACGAAGACCACGCGCAGGTCCGCCCGCTGCTCCTCGTCGAGGGAGTCGGCGGCGAGCGCGATGTTGCTCATGGTCAGGGGGCAGATGTCGGGGCAGTTGGTGTAGCCGAAGTAGAGCAGGGTGGCGTGCCCTTCGGTCTCGGCCGCGAAGTCGTAGGGCTGGCCCTCGGTGTCGGTGAGAACCAGGTCGGGCTTGGCGAAGGGCTGGTCGAGGACGGTGCCCTCGTCGGTCGCGCCACCGCCCGAGGTCTCGGCCGCGGGCGAGTCGCCCGGGTCGGAGCCGCCGTCGCCGCCGCAGGCGGCCAGGGTGAGCGCGGCGGTCGCCGCGACGAGCGTCGCGCTGATCTTGCGCAGGTGCATGAACGTTCCTGGTGATGGTGGGCCGCGGGGCGCGCGCCGGGGCGTGCGCCCCGCGGCCGGTGGTGAGGAGCCGTGGGTCGTGAAACGTGGTGAAGGGGGAGGTCAGGAGGCGGTCGGGGGCGTCGTGCGCCGGCGCCCGGCGAGCACGCCGAACGCCACGCCCGCCACGCCCACCGCGATGCCGACCCCCGCGAGCACGCGGGCGGTGGTGTCGGTGGCCGCGTCGTCGCCGTCACCGTGGGAGGCGGCGGCGCTCTCGCCGCCGTCCCCGTTCGTGCCGTCCCCGTCGGCGCCGTCCTCGGCCGCCGCCACGTCTTCGGCGCCCGCCGCGGGCGTCAGGTGCAGCACGGGCGCCGGGTCCTGCTCGGGCTCGGTGCCGTCCTCGGCCGGGGGCTCGATCCAGCGGGCGACCTCGCCGTCGTCATAGGTCTGGACGGCCCGCAGCACCAGGTGCTCGGTGTCCTCGGGCAGCGGCCCGAGCGAGAGCGGGAACTGCTGGAACATCCCCGGCTCGATCTCCCCGCCCGTCCAGCGCACGACGCTCGGCGCCTCGGTGATCTGGTTGCCGTGGTTCTCGATCGGGGTCTCGAGCTCGGCCGTCTCGACCTCGACCTCCCACCCCGGCACGGCCTGCGGCCGCACCGAGGCGAGCGGGAACTCCGGGTCGAGGTGCAGCTCGAGGCTGACGGTCGACGCGGTGTCGCTCTCGTTGGGGACCCGGACGTCGATGGTGGTGTAGCCGCCCTGCTCGGCCTCGGCGGGGTCGACGCTGACATGGGCCTGGGCGGGTGCGGCCAGGGCGAGGGCCGCGGCGGCGGTGGCGAACGTGACGACTGAGCAGGCGGCGACGCGCGTGCGGTTCATGGGGCACTCCAGGGTGCTGGGGTGGTGAAGGGGGATGTTCGGGCGCGCGGCGGCGCACTCGCCCCCTCCGCCGCGCGGGCGCGGGGGAGGGCGTGAGAGATGCGTCAGGCCGCGAGGGTGAGCTGGTGCGCCGGCGCGGGCGGGCCGCGCCGCAGCACCGCGCTCGCCAGAACGGCGCCGTGGAGTGCGGGAAGGGGGAGGAACGCCGTGCGGAGCGCGCCACGGTGGGCCGCGTGGCCCGGGAGCGGCGCGCCGCACAGAAAGCGGAGAAGCCGCAACGCCCGGCACAGCGGCGGCAGTTGAGCGAGGAGGAACGCGCCACCCCGGCCGTTGTCCTCGGGGAGCGCGGCGAGCCGTACGGCCGCCCACAGCGCGGCCTCGCCGCGCCGCAGCAGCCAGCCCGCGAGCAGGGCCGCCGCGAGGTGGCCGAGCAGCATGGGCGCGGAGGCCAGCGAGGCCAGCGCCTCGCCGAGGCCCATCGCGCCCCCGGCGTCCGCGAGGTGCCGCGCGCCGACGGCGTGCGCGTCCCCGATGCCCGATGCGGCGACGAGGTGGGCCGCCTCGGCGTCGGTGAGCGTGATCCCGCCGTTGTCGCAGAGCAGGCGGGCGGCCAGCTCCCTCGGCCCTGGCGCCGCCGCGGGCGCGTGCCCGCCGACGCAGTAGAGGACGTGCAGCGCGAGCTGGGCGGCGACCAGGGTGCCCGCGAGCGCGGGCACCGAGCGCCGCTCGCGCCCGGCGAGCGGCAGCGCGACGGCGAACGCCGCGCCCCAGCCGAGGGCCAGTGTGGCGGGCGGTATGCCGGAGCCCGCGGCGCCGAGGTGACCGGTGGCGGCCAGCGTGGCGCAGGCCGCGGCGAACACCGCGGCTCGCAGCAGTCGCAGATCGGCTCCGGCACGCATGGCGGCGCCATCATCTCACCGGGCCCCCGCCGCGTGACCCACCCGGTCGCCCGCAGCGCGCGGAACGGCTCGTTCTGTCGCGTCGTAAGGGCCCGTTCACCCCCTGTTCACCGCTATATCGGGGGATACGTCCCGTTGCATCCGCCGATCGGGGGGTGTTGGGTCAATCACACGCTTACGCCGCGCGCCGGTCGGCAATACCTAGGGATATGTCGAGCCGTGGCCAGGAGGTCGGAGCATGAGCGTCTGGTGGTCTCTCCAGCTGCGGCGGGAAGCGGCCAGTGTTCCGCTCGCGCGGCGGCTCCTGCTCGGCTCCATGGAGGCGGCGGGCGTGGACGCGGACATCTCGCACGAGATGTCGGTCGCCCTGTCCGAGGCGTGTTCCAACGCCGTCCGCCACGGCAGCGGCCAGTCCGACGTCTACCGGGTGACCGCGTCGGTGCACGGGGACGTGTGCCGCATCGAGGTCACCGACTGCGGCCCCGGCTTTCCCGGCGGCGCGGTGGTGCCGCGCTCCGAGCCGTTCGACCTCCAGCCGGGCGGGCGGGGGCTGCGCCTGATCGAGGCGCTCTCGGACGCGGTCACCTTCGACAACCAGCCGGAGTCGGGCGGCGCGGTCGTGACGTTCGACAAGACCCTGCGCTGGCGCGAGGACGCCCTGCTCCAGGTCTCCTAGGGTCTCCTCGTCGTCTGGAAGGGCGCCGCCGTCCGGGCCCCCGCCGCATGGGGCGAGCGCCCTCCGCGGCAACCGCTCCCACCAGCGCGTTCCCCGGCCGCACCGCCCCGTTTCCCTCCGGTCGTCGAGGCGGTCTGTTCCTGAAGGGGCGCACAGAGGTATTGTCTTGTGATTTGCGCAATCTTTACTTCTTGCGCGTTACCGTGGCGCTGATCGGGACGTCGCGAGGCGTCTCCTAGGAGGTGGAACCCATGGGTCAGATCGGGGCACGGGAGCTTGTCGTCCTGGCCATCATCGTGCTGCTCGTCTTCGGGGCGAAGCGGCTGCCCGACATCGCCCGCTCGCTGGGCAAGTCGGCGCGGATCCTCAAGAGCGAGACCGCCGCCATGAAGGCGGAGAACAACACCGCCGCCGCGCCGCCCAAGGAGGAGCCGGAGCCCGCGACCGGCACCGCCCGCACCATCCAGGCCGCCCCCGGCGACGTGTCGACCGCCAGGCCGGTCGAGGAGCCCAAGCCCACCGCGCAGACCTGACGGCGCCGCCGTCACGCACCACACGGCGGGGAGCACCGTTCATGAGCCGCCATCCGCCGGACTCCTCCGCCGCCCTCATCACCGGCGTCATGGCCTGGGTCCGTGGTGAAAGTCCCGCCTGCCCCGTGCCGCCCATGGGCGCGCTGACGCGTTCCGCCGCGTGATCGTCCCTCGTGCGCGCCCGCCCGTTCCACGTCGTCGCCGCGCGCGAGGCCGCCCGAGGCCCTGGTGGCAGAACGGAAGGTGTGGGGCATGATGAGGTCCCTGGGAGCTCCGCGCACCGAGCCCGCCACGGGTCACCCCACACGGAAGGCCACATCCGACATGAATCGCACCTCTCGGCGTCTCGCGACCGGGCTGCTCTGCCTCGGTCTGTTCACCGCGGCCTGCGGCGATGAGTCCGACGACGGGGAGGGCGGTGAGCCCACGCCCCAGGAGCAGCAGACCGAGCAGTCGGCGCCGGGCGACGCGCCCGATGACCCCGCGCAGGGCCAGGAGCAGCTCCCGGGCCCCGGCGACCCGGAGACCGTGGAGGTGCCCGAGGTCACCAGCGCGACCATCCACACGAGCGAGGGCGACATCGCGCTGACCCTCTACCCCGAGGAAGCCCCGCTGACCGTCACGAACTTCACGGGCCTGGCCGACGGCTCCCTGGCCTGGGCGGGCCAGGAGGGCGACGAGCCGCTGTACGACGGCACGATCTTCCACCGCGTGATCGACGGCTTCATGATCCAGGGCGGTGACCCCGCGGGGAACGGAACGGGCGGCCCCGGCTACCAGTTCGCCGACGAGGTGGACACCGGGCTGACGTTCGAGGAGCCGTATCTGCTGGCCATGGCCAACTCGGGCCCGGCGACGAACGGTTCGCAGTTCTTCATCACCGTCGAGGCCACCCCCCACCTCGACGGCCTGCACACCATCTTCGGCGAGGTCGCCGACGACGCGAGCCGCGAGGTCGTGGACGCCATCGCGGCCACCGAGACCGGGCCGGGCGACGCGCCGGTCGAGCCGATCACCATCGAGTCCGTCTCCCTGGGCTGATCCCCGGCCGCCGCGCCGCCCCCGGGCGAAGGGGGCGGGCGCGGCGGCCGTTCCGGCTCAGGCGGCCCGCGCCGCCCGCACCGCCCTCGGCCCCATCAGCCGCACCAGCAGGTCATCGAGGCTGATCAGCCCGGTCACCCGCCCGTCGGGGCCTCGGACCACGGCGAGCGAGGCCCGCCGCTGCCGCAGCTGCTCCACCGCGTGGGCGAGCGTGTCCTCGGCCGTCAGCTCGGGGACGGGCCGCGCCAGCTCGGCCGCCGTCACCGTCCGCCCCGCCGCCCGCGCCACGATCGCGTCCCGCGCGTGCACCGAGCCCACCACGCGCGCCCCGTCGCGCACCAGCAGCCGCGTGTGGTCGCTGGCCGCCGCGGTGGCCAGGATCACCTCGGTCCCCGCGCCCGCCGACACCTCCGCGATCCGGTCGGCGGGCACCTGGATCGCGCCCACCGGCGCCTGCGGCACCGTCAGCGAGCGCGTGATCAGCCCCGAGTCCGTCTCGCTGATCAGCCCGAGCCGCTGCGACTCGGCCACCAGCTGCGCCAGCTGCTCCCGGTCGTGCACCGAGGCCAGCTCCTCGCGCGGGGTCACCCGGCACAGCCGCACCAGCGCGTTGGCCAGCGTGTTGAGCGCCCGGATCAGCGGCCTGACCGCCCGCACCAGCGCGCGGAACGGCGGCGCGAGCAGCATCGCCGAACGCTCGGGGTGCGAGATCGCCCACGACTTGGGCGCCATCTCGCCGACCACCATGTGCAGGAACACCACGATGGTCATCGCCACGACGAACGCGACCCCGTACGAGAGCCCGCCCGGCAGCCCGGCCGCCTCGAGCAGCGGATCGATCCGGTGGGCGAGCGCGGGCTCCGAGATGCTGCCGAGCCCCAGCGTGCAGGCGGTGATGCCCAGTTGCGCGCCCGCGAGCATGAGCGACAGCTCGCGCATCCCCGCGAGCGCCGCGCGCGCCCCGCGCTCGCCCGCCGCGCGCGCCTGCTCCATGCGGTGGTGCTTCGCCGCCACCAGCGCGAACTCGGCCGCCACGAAGAACCCCGAGCCCACGAGCAGCGTCGCCGTGACCAGCACGGCCACCTGCCCGCTCATGAAAGCTGCCCCTGCCGGGCGGCCATGGGCGCGGACGGGGCGCGCCCGGCCCGTTGACCGGCGCGGGCCCGTTCGACGGCGCGCGGGGAGCGTTCGGCCCACTCGGCCCGTTCGGCCTCTTCGAGGCGCAGGCGCGCGGGCACGCGCCGGTCGAGCGACAGCACGGTCAGCCGCGCCACGCCCCCGCCGCCCCGCGCGCCCCCCGGCGTCGGCGCCAGCTCGACCTCGATCACGTCGCCCACCGCGGGAAAGCGCCCCGAGCGGTCGATCGCCAGACCGGCGACCGTCCCGAACGCGTCGTCCTCGGGCAGCGGAACGCCCGTCGCCACGGCCACCTCGTCCACCCGGCCCCTGCCGTCCACGACCCAGCCGCCGCCGTCCGGCACGGCCACCTCGACCACCCGGTCGCTCTCGTCGGCGATCTCGCCGACCAGCTCCTCCGCGATGTCCTCCAGCGTGACGATGCCCGCGAGCCCGCCGTACTCGTCGAGCACGACCCCGAACTCCTCGTCCGCCGCCTGCATCTGCTCCACCGCGCCCGGCAGCGGCAGCGTGTCAGGGAGCAGCAGCGCGCGGCGCGCGAGCGCCCCCGCCGTGCGCCGGGTGATGCGCTCCGGGCTCACCCGCATCAGCTCGCGCACCCCCACCACGCCCACGATGTCGTCGATCCGGTCGCCGATCACCAGGTGGTGCGAGTGGCCGTGCGCGGCGATCAGCTCGACCACCTCGGCGGCGGGGGCCGAGGCCCGCACCGATGCCGCCTCGACGCGCGGCACCATCACCTCGGCCAGCGTCCGTTCGGAGAAGCCGAGCGCGCCGTCGAGCAGCTTCGCCGTCGCGTGCGGCAGCCGCCCCTGCGCGCGCGAGGCGCCGATCAGCTGGCCCAGCTCCTCGAGCGTCGCGCCATGGTGCAGCTCGTCGACCGGCTCGATGCCGACGCGGCGCAGCAGCCGGTTGGCCGAGGCGTCGAAGACGCGGATCAACGGGCCCGCCACGCGCAGATACATCAGCGTCGAGCCCGCCATGGCCATGGCGAGACGCTCGGGGACGGCCAGCGCGAGATTCTTGGGGCCCAGCTCGCCCAGCACCATCTGCACCCCGGTGGCCAGCGCGAACGCCAGCACCAGCGCGACCCCGGGCACCGCGGCCTCCGGCACCCCGAGCCCGCCGAGCGCGGGCCCGAGCAGCGCGGCGAGGGCGGGCTCGGCCAGGACGCCGACCACGAGGCCCGTCACCGTGATCCCGAGCTGCGCCCCAGAGAGCATGAACGACAGCCGCTCCTGCACCCGCAGCGCGCGGGCGGCCCGCCGGTCGCCCGCCGCCGCCGCCCGCCCGAGGGCGAGCCGGTCGGCGGCGACGAACGCGAACTCCTGGGCGACGAAATATCCGGTGCCCGCCGTCAGGACCAGCACGGCGAGCAGCCCGAGCGCGGCACTCAACGGACACCACCTCGCCGTGTGCCGCGGCACGTCTGACGTTGGCGAGGTGGTCCGGGACTATGCCCGTCCGGGTCGGACGAAGGGGGCGCCACAGGGCTCCTTCCGGCGGGGATCGGAACACGGAGCGCGACCACGCGCGTCCGTGTTCCCAGGCTGTACCCCTTTTTGTCTCCCCGACACCTTCACACGCGGTGGTGAAGGCGCGTCAGGAGGAGCCCGACCGCCTCACGCGCGCAGCCGCGCCATCCACGCCTCGACCTCGTCGGAACGCCGCGGCAGCGCGGCCGACAGATTCCGGCTGCCGTCCTCGGTCACCAGCAGGTCGTCCTCGATCCGCACGCCGATCCCCCGGTACTCCTCGGGGACCGTCAGGTCGTCGGGCTGGAAGTAGAGGCCGGGCTCGACCGTCAGGCACATCCCCGGCTCGAGCGTGCCGTCGGCGTAGCTCTCGCGGCGCGCGGCCGCGCAGTCGTGGACGTCCATGCCGAGCATGTGCCCGGTGCCGTGCAGCGTCCAGCGGCGCTGGAGCCCCAGCTCGAGCACCCGCTCCACAGGACCGTCGAGCAGGCCCCACTCGACGAGCTTCCGCGCCAGCACCCGCTGCGCCGCCTCGTGGAAGTCGCGGTACTTCGCGCCGGGCACCACCGCGGCGATGCCCGCCTCCTGCGCCTCGTACACCGCGTCGTAGATCGTGCGCTGGAGGTCGGTGAACCGGCCGTTGATCGGCAGGGTCCGCGTGACGTCCGCGGTGTACAGCTCCGTGGTCTCCACGCCCGCGTCGAGCAGCAGCAGGTCGCCCGAGCGGACCGGGCCGTCGTTGCGCACCCAGTGCAGCGTCGTGGCGTGCGGGCCCGCGGCGCAGATCGAGCCGTAGCCGACGTCGTTGCCCTCGACCCGGGCGCGCAGGAAGAACGTGCCCTCGATGTACCGCTCCGACGTGGCCTCCGCGCGGTCGAGCACGCGCACCACGTCCTCGAAGCCGCGCGCCGTCGCCTCGCACGCGTGGGCCAGCTGGGCGATCTCGAACTCGTCCTTGACCAGCCGCGTCTCGGAGAGGAAGACGCGCAGCTCCTCGTCGCGCTCGGCGGTGACCTTGTCGTTCAGCGCCGCCTCGACCTCGGCGTCGTGCCCGCGCACGACCCGCACCTGGCCCTTCGCCTTGCCGAGCACGTCGGGAACGGTGCGCACATCGGCGACGGGAACGCCGTAGAGCCGCTCGGCCTCGGTCAGGCTCGTGCGGCGGCCCACCCACAGCTCGCCCTGGCCGCTGAGCCAGAACTCACCGTTCTCGCGGTTCGACCTGGGCAGCAGATAGAGGGTGGCGTCGTGGCCGCGCTCGCCGGTGGGCTCGAGGACGAGCACGCCGTTCTCCGTCTGGTCGCCGGTGAGATAGGCGTACTCGACGGAGGCGCGGAAGGGGTAGTCGGTGTCGTTGGAACGCGTCTTGAGGCGACCGGCCGGGACGACGATGCGCTCGCCCGGGAAGCGCTCGGAGAGCGCGGCGCGGCGGCGGGCGGTGTGCGCGGCCTGCGGGACGGGCTCGAGGCCGAGGCGCTCGGTGTCGGCCCAGCCCTGCTTCATGTTCTCGGCCAGCTCGTCGGAGATCTGCGGCGTGACGCCGTTCTTGCGGGGCGCGGGCGTCTCATCGGCGGCCCCCTGCTGCTCGGCGGTCTCGGCCGGATGGCCCTCGGTCCGCTGCTCTTCGGCCACGTCCGTCTCCTCGCTCGCTGGCTGGCTTCGCCCCATGGTAGGCACGGCGCGGCGGGGCGCGACAGCGTTCTTCCGAGCGGCTCACGGCGCGCGGGCGGGACCTGACAAGGCGCTCCTACGCGAAGTGCGCGGCGAGCACGACGACGTCCTCGGGGCTGTCGGCCGCGGCGGGGGAGTCGAGGTCGGGGAGCAGCGTGTGCAGGATGTGGTCGGCGAGCGCGCCCGGGTCGGCGCGGGCGGCGGGGGAGGCGTGCGCGGCCGCGGCCTGGAGGCGGGCGAACGCCCGGTCGAGCGGCTCGCCGGTGCGGTGCAGCAGCCCGTCGCTGTAGAGCAGGACCGTTTCTCCCTCCTCGATCCGCAGGTGGACGCTCGGCGCCTCCCAGCAGGCCAGCATGTTGAGCGGCGCGGAGAGCGTGGTCTCGGCGAAGTCGGCACGGCCCGCGCCGATTACGAGCGGCGGCGGGTGGCCCGCCGAGGCCAGCACGAGGCGGCGCGTGGCGGGCTCGGCGTAGCCGAACAGCGCGGTGGCGCAGCGCCCCGGCTCGGTCATCCGCAGCAGCAGCTCCAGGTCGGAGAGGACGGCCACCGGGTCCTCGCCCTCCATCACGGCGTAGGCGCGCAGGCCCGCGCGCAGCCGCCCCATCGCGGCGAGCGCGGCGGGGCCCGTGCCGGTGGCGCCGCCGATGGCGAGGCCGAGGGCGCTGTCGGGGAGGGCGAGCGCGTCGTAGAAGTCGCCGCCGCCGCGCGGCCCGAACCGGTGCCGCACGGCGAGCGAGACCCCGGGCAGCAGCGGGAGCCCGGGCGGCAGCAGGCCCTCGTGCACGGTGCGAACGGCCGTGAGCGCGCGGGTGAGTTCGAGGCGGTTGGCGATGTGCTGGGCGGCCTGGCGCAGATAGTGGGAGAGCATGCGGCGCTGGCGCGGGTCGGGCTGGCCCGGCTCGTCGTAGAGCCAGACGGCGCCGCCGAGGCGGCCCGGGGTCTCGGCGGCGAGCGGCACGGCGTAGCTCGCGGCGAAGCCGAGCCTGGCGGCGACCTCGCGGTGGCGCGGGTCGAGGGAGTCCTCGTGCGGGATGTCTCGGTGGACGACCTCGGTGAGGTCGGCGCCGCCCTCGGGGTCGGCGCCGAAGGGCGTGTCGAGCCCCGGCGGGACCGTCTCCAGGTGGCCGAGGTCGGCATGGCCGAGACCGAGCCCCGCGAGCCGCTCGGGCCCGAGGCCGTCACAGGGGCGCAACGCCACCAGCCCCCGGCGCGCCCCGACCAGCTCCGCGCCGGCGCGCAGCGTTTCGTCGAGGGCGTCCGCGAGGGTGCGGGTGCGCCCGAGGCGTTCCGTCAGCGCGTGGAGCGTGGTGAGGTCGGAGATCCAGGACGCGAGCCGGTCGTGCGCCCCTCCGGGGCTGCCGAGTGCGGTGTCGTCAGCGGGCCGTGAAGTCTGGGGGACCGTCGGCAGCACGGGGTGGATTCCGGCCACTTTCGAGGGGGGCAAGGTACTCATGGGTGAGGCGAACCCCCATGTGATATGCGTCGCTGCGGGACTTTCCAGGGGAAGGAGCGGGCGGGACCCCGGTCGAGTAGGGTCCTGCCGTGATGGATAATGCCCAGGTAGCGGGCCCGTTCCGGGTCCGACAGGCCGGGCCGCTGCGAGTTTGGCGGAATTGGCGGAAAAGAGGCGTCGGGTCGTTCGGTCAGCGATCGACTGGGCGCTTCCGGCGGCGGATCGAGCCGGGCGGGCTGGGTACATATCGGAACGGATCGTCGAGTTCTGGCGTCCTGTCCGATGGCGGCCGAGCCCCGCACGCCCGCCGCCCCTCACTACGCGACCCGCTGCATACGGTGATCTGTGTTCCACGTGGTGTATCCGAACCCGCGACGGAAGGGACGCGCTGATGCGCGAGATCCTCGGAGAGCGACGCAAGAACGGTAATGGCAACGGCCCCGGCGGCGGCCAGGGCGCCGAGCTGCGCGAGGCGGCTCTTCGGTGCGTGGGGCGGTGGCGGTGGCCCGTGCTGCCGGGGGCCGAGGCGCGCCCCGACGGCGGGTGCGACTGCCCGCGGCCCGACTGCGTGGTCCCTGGGGCCCACCCACTCGACCCCGAGCTGCTGGCCGCGACGACGGACCCCCGCATGGTCGGCTGGTGGTGGCGGGTCCGCCCGCGCTCCCCGATCATGCTGGCCACCGGAGGCCGCGGGCCCTGCGCCCTGAGCCTGCCGGCGCTCGCCGGGGCCGCGGCCCTGGCCGAGCTCGACCGCAGAGGGGCGCCCGCCGGGCCCGTCGTGGCGGCGCCGACCCGCTGGATGCTGCTGGTCGAGCCGTACGAGCTGCCTGAGCTGGGGGAGTTGCTCGGGGCGCTCGAGAGGGTGCCGAGCGCGCTGCGCTTCCACGGGGTCGGGGGCTATCTGCCGCTGCCGCCCTCGCGGACCGGCGCGGGGCGCGTCGCCTGGGCGCGCGAGCCGGAGCCGAGGGGGGACCGGGTGCCGCTGCCGCGGGCCGCCGACCTGCTCGAGGTGCTGGTGGAGGCCGGACTGAGCGCCCCCGAGCCGGGCGGCTGGCTCACCTACTGAGCGGCAGGCCTGTCATGCGGAGGGGTGCGGACATGGACGGACCCGATCGCTGGCGACGGGGGATGCACCAGCGACCGGGCCCACCTCAGAAGGTAACAACTCATCGGGGATTCGCAAATCCCGCGGAGCCCCGCGGCGGCCCGAACTCCCGTCCCACGGGGGGAGTTGTGACCGGAATCACGCGTGTGGCGGCGTCCGCCGGGGGCCGCGCGCCGGGGGCGGGGAGCCGGTCAGTTGAGCGTGACCTGGCGATTGGTGAGGCCGCTGCGGGCGCTGCGCTCCTCGGGGGTGAGCGGCGCGTCGGCGGCCAGCGCCTCGCCGAGCCGCTCGTGGAACGCGGCGGCGGGCTTCTCGCAGTCCTCGGCGCGCATCGCCGACGGCAGGTCCCACACGGGAACGGTCAGCCCGTGCGCGCGGAACGAGCCGACGAGCCGGGTCTCGTCGCCGAGCGTCGCGGCCCCGGCGGCGTGCAGCCTGGCCAACGCGTCGAGCAGCGGCTCCTCGTCGTGCGGCAGGACCCAGCGCAGGTGGTTCTTCCCCGGGGTCTCGCACCAGTACGCCGCGTCCACCCCGGTGAGGCGGGCGGTGGGCGTCGCGGCGGCGTTGGCCCGCTCGAGGGAGGC
Source organism: Streptomyces radicis (assembly GCF_003626575.1). Classification (GTDB taxonomy): domain Bacteria; phylum Actinomycetota; class Actinomycetes; order Streptomycetales; family Streptomycetaceae; genus Streptomyces; species Streptomyces radicis. The sequence goes on from NZ_RBDY01000002.1 coordinate 504,288, forward strand.
AGCCACCTCGGGCGTCGCCGCCTCCGCGTCCTCGAGCCAGAACGCGAAGCCCTCGTGCACCGTCGGCTCGAAGGGCGCCTCGAGGTCGAGCAGCTCCTGGAGGCGCGGCCCGTCCGCGGCCGGGCGGCTCGCGGACACGGCGTTCCCCGGCTCGGTGTTGAGCGCGCGGGCGAGGACGTCGGCGAGGTCGCGGCTGAGGTCGCCGGTGGCGGTGTCGTTCTGGAGGGCGAGGAGGACGGCGCCGTTGTCCCGACGGAGCGCGGGCCAGGCCATCGGCAGCACGGTGCCGAGCGTCAGCGAGGGAACGCCGTCGGGGAGCCCCGACTTGAGCGTCAGCGGCACGGTGGCCGAGGGGACGAGCTCGCGCAGCGCGACCCAGTCGCACTCGCCGGGCAGCCCCTCGAAGGGGCGGCGGACCAGCTCGGTCGCGGCCTGTGCGGCGGCGCGGCCATGACATGCCTTGTAACGGCGGCCCGATCCACAGGGGCACGGCTCACGCGCGCCGACGACGGGGATCTCCGCGGTGGACTTCCCCGTGGCCCGGGCGCTGATCGGAGTGCGAGGGCGGCGCTTCTTGGCCATGGTGAGCGGTCTCCTGCGTGCGTTGCGGCGTACGGCTGTGCCGCGAGCCTAGCCGCCCGGCGCGCGCAGGACCGCCCATACGGTGACGGCGCCGGGGAGCTCCGCCTCGCGCACGCCCCACGCGCTCGTGAGGGAGCCGATGATCGTCAACCCCCGGCCGCCCCTGGCGGTCACGGACGGTGACGCGGGCCGCGGCCGGGTCGGGCCGCCCCCGTCGGTGACCGAAATGGTCACCGAGCCGTCGTTCGCCCTGCTCCACGAGGCGCGGACGTCCTGTCCCTCGCTCAATGGCCGAGCATGTCGGCAGGAATTGCTGAGCAGCTCGGAAAGGATCAATACGGCATCATCGATGACTGATTCCGGCGTTCCGCTTTCGCGCAATTCCGCGCGCAATCGCCGTCGTGCCGTTCCCACCCCTGACGGGCCGTGGGACACCGACATGGACGACGACGTCGGTACCTGCTGTGTGACCACCAACGCCACCCCCGAGACCTCCTTCGCCCCACGCCTTGGGATGGTGCCCTGAGGGCCGAGAGCGGAAACCGGCCATGCCGTATCAGTTGACGCACTCGTAATGATCCGATACCAAGCGAATGCGCCGGAGCACACGGGGTGAGAAAAAGCGCGTGGATCATGTCGGCGCGTGAGGCACGTGGGTCAGCCGGGGCCGCCGAGCCCGTTCAGCCGGTCCAGTTGGTGACGCACCGTGCGCGGCCGATTGGTGATGACGGCGTCCACGCCGAGCCGCGCGCACAGCTCCACGTCCACGGGCTCGTCCACCGTCCACACCTGCACCTGGTGACCGGACCGGTGCGCGCGGGCGACATAGCCGGGGTCGCGGCGCAGGATCCGGATGCTCGGACCCGCGATCCGGTTCCCTGGCGGCAGGCGGCCCGCGCGGTGGCGCGGCAGGAGCAGCTGCATCAGATAGACGGTCGGCAGCCCGGGCGCCCCGAGGTGCACGCGGCGCAGCGAGCGCGCCGAGAAGCTCATGACCTGGACGCGCCCCGGCAGCGGGTGCCGTTCGAGCAGCCGCAGCAGCCGCTCCTCCACCTGCCCCGCCCAGCGGGTGGGGTGCTTGGTCTCGATGGCCAGGTCGACGGGCCGGTCCGCGTCGGCGACGAGCCGCAGCAGCCGCTCGAGGGTCAGCACGGTCGTCCGCTCGCGGTCGGCCGAGTCGGGCGACTCGGCCACGCCCGCCTGGGCCTTCCACGAGCCGAAGTCCAGCTCGGCCAACTGGGCCAGCTCCAGGGCGGAAACGGCCCCGCGACCGTTTGACGTACGGTTGACGCGGCGGTCGTGCACGCAGACGAGGTGTCCGTCCGCGGTCAGCCGCACATCGCACTCGAGACCGTCGGCGCCGTCCGTGATGGCCTTGCGGTAGGCGGCCAGGCTGTGCTCGGGGGCGTCCTCTGACGCCCCGCGGTGCGCGATGACCCGGATGGGGTGGCGGGCGGCGGTCACCGCGTCATCGTGCCACGGGGGCGGCGGGGAGCGAGGCGCGCGGTGTTTACGTCCGCCTGACAGACCATGGGAAAGACTGCTCCTATTCCTGCCGTGCACCTGAGGAGAGACCTGAGGAGAGAGCTGTGACCACCGAGAACCACGGCGTCGGCAAGCCGGAGGAGTCCGCCGGCGGTCCGGCGGAGCCCGGGACGGGCCCGTCCGGCTCCCCGCCCGCGGGCGCCCCTCCCCAGGGCGCGCACCCGCAGGCCGGGCCTCCTCCCGCACCGCACCCGCCCGTTCCCCCGGCCCAGCCTCCGGCCCGGTCACCGGCGGTCCCTTCACCGGCGGTCCCTTCACCGGTGGCCCAGCCTCCGGCGCCGCCACGGGCCGCGGCTCCGCCGGCCGTTCCCCCGGCGCCGCACGCGTACGCGCCGACGGCGCCGGTGTCCGCGCCCGGCGGGCACGACCAGGGCGCGCCGCCACCCGCCGAGCCATGGGCCGCGTTCCCGCCGCCGCCCCCGCCGAAGAAGCGGCGCAGCCCGCTGCTCGTCGGCGTCGTCGTGGCGACGATCGTGGCGGGCGGCATCGGCGGCGGCGTCGGCTATCTGGTGGCGGACGACGACGGGAGCGGGTCATCGACCGTCAGCAGGGAGACCGACGGCGACACCGCGGCCCGCCCGCCCGAGTCGGTGGCGGGGATAGCGGAGGCGGCGTTGCCCAGCGTGGTCACCATCGAGGCGGGCACGGAGATGGAGGGCTCATCGGGCACCGGCTTCGTATACGACGAGGAGGGCCACATCATGACGAACAACCATGTGGTGGCCAGCGCGGCGGACGGCGGCACGCTGACCGCCACCTTCTCCGACGGCGCGAGCTACGACGCGGAGGTCGTCGGCCGCGCCGAGGGCTATGACGTGGCCGTGCTCCGGCTGACGGGGCTCGAGGGCCGCGAGCTCGAGCCGCTGCCCATGGGCGACTCCGACCAGGTCGCCGTCGGGGACGGCACGATCGCGATCGGCGCCCCGTTCGGCCTCTCGGGCACGGTCACCACGGGCATCATCAGCGCCAAGGACCGCCCGGTCGCCTCGAGCGACGGCCAGAGCGCCAACGCCTCGTACATGAACGCCCTCCAGACCGACGCCTCGATCAACCCCGGGAATTCCGGCGGCCCCCTGCTGAACGCCGATGGCTCCGTCATCGGCGTGAACTCCGCGATCCGCGGCACCCCCGGCGGCTCGGGCGAGGTCGGCTCGATCGGCCTGGGCTTCGCCATCCCGATCAACCAGGCGACGGCCGTGGCCGCCGACCTGATAGAGACCGGCGAGCCGGTGTATCCGATCATCGGCGCCTCGGTCGAGTCGCCGACCGGTGAGGTGGAGGGCGCCAGGATCGTCTCCGAGGGCGCCGAGGCCGTGACACCCAACGGCCCGGCGGACCAGGCCGGGCTCGAGCCCGGGGATGTCATCACCCAGTTCGGGGACACCCTGATCGACAGCAGCCCCACGTTGATCAGCCAGATCTGGACGTACCAGCCGGGTGACTCGGTGGAGGTCACCTACGTCCGCGACGGCCAGGAGCAGACGACCACGGTCGTCCTGGGCGAGCGCGTGGGCGACCAGTAGCGGAGCCGCTAGGCTGTCCGGGTGCGCGGTGCACGGTTGCCGCGCATCCGGGAGGCTTGCCCGAGCGGCCGAAGGGAACGGTCTTGAAAACCGTCGTGAGGTAACCCCTCACCGTGGGTTCAAATCCCACAGCCTCCGCAGCACGGCGAAGCGGCAGGGCCCCCGGTCATCCGGGGGCCGCCCGCCAGCCCGTCCAGCGCGTGATCGCGATCTCGATCACCGGGCCCTCGGGCCGGAGTTCGCGGTAGGGCCGGTACTTCTCCCGGAGCCGGTCGATGGCCTCTCGCCCGTTCTCGCCGTCGACGATCCGGGCCGTGCCGTCGCCCCTGACCCACCACAGGCGGTCCCAGTCGTCGTCGTACGCGTCGGCCAGGACGCACACCTTCGGGTTGGCCTCGATGTTCCTGAGCCGCTTGAGGTCGCGATGCCGCTTCGGCTTGTGGTCGACGGCGATGACCACCGTGTCGCCTTCGACGGCGAACGTGGCGGGGACGGCGTGCGGCGCGCCGGTGGCATCGACCGTTGCGAGCCGCAGCACGCGCGCCCCGGTCAGGCGCGAACGCGCCTCGTCGCTCGTGAGCTGCATGCCCCCGGCCTACCCCACCGGGCGGGCCCCCGAGGTGAGCAACGACACCCGTGGCCTTCCTGTGACCGGGCTGGTCGGCCAACAGGGTGAGGGGTAGCCTCATGACCTGGTAGAAGTGTGCGCACGGGCTGTGGGTGAGCGGCTTCACATCCCATGGCCCGCGCGTGGCGGCGTTGCCCCGACCGAGGACGGGGCACCCGGGGCGGTTCCGGAAGCCCCCTTCTTCACCTGGGCCGGACCGATCGCCAGTGATCTTTTTTGTAGCTGGCGCGCTCCGCTCCGTAAGATTTATATCTTCAAGCCATGCATGACCGATCGGTGGCGATCGTCCCGCGGGGGCACATACCCCCGGAGCGACGGGCATCGAGAGAGGATCCGAAGGCCCGGTGACCGACTACCTGCCCGCACGACCCACCGGCGTGGCCCCGTTGTCGCCGCTGCCCGCGGACTTCCGCGCCTTCCACCAGCTCTACCGCCCGGCGTATGTCCGCTGGGCCGAGCTGTACCTCGGCGAGCGGGCCGCCGCCGAGGAGGCAGTGGACCGCGCCTTCGAGCGGCTGGCCGCGGAGTGGGGCGACGTCCTCAGGCTCGACAGCCCCGCCGGGTACTCCTGGAGCGTGCTCAAGCACCACACCCTCAAGGCCGTCGCGGCCAGCGGGCGGCGGCCCGTCGTCATGGACACGGCCGCGTTCGAGACCAAGGCGCTGCACTCGGCGGTCGACCCGATAGGGGAGCTCGAGGAGAGCCTCGGCATCTACCAGGCCATTCGCGAGCTGCCCGAGCGTCAGCACGACGTCATCGTGCTGCTCTACTGCATCGGGTACAGCGTGGCGGAGACCGCCGACATCCTCGGCATCAGCGAGCCGGGCGTGCGCTCGACCGCGCGGTACGCCCGCCACCGGCTGAAGGAGGCGCTCGGCCTCAGCGAGAGCCCGGACAGCCAGGAGGCGCCCGAGAGTCCAGGGCCCGCGGAGGGCGGCCGGGCCGCCGGGGCCTCGGAGGACGGGGGCCGGGGATGACGCGCTCGATCGACCAGGCGCTGGCGCGGGCCATCCTGGCCCACCGCCCGCACACCTACACCGACCAGGAGATCGCCGCGGCCGAGACGCGCATCGCGGCCCGGATCTCCGACCGGCTCGACCAGCCGCCGCCGGGGTGTTCGGCGCTGTTCACCGGGGGCAGCGACGACGAGGCGACGCGTTATCTGGCGACCCTCTGCCGCACCGTGGTCGAACAGGAGGGCGCGCTCCAGGACATGGCCGCGTTCCTCGGCCGCCGCATCCCCCAGCCGTACGGCGCGCGCGTGCTCGGCTGTGTGCTCCAGCTCGCCGGGCGGGAGGACAGCGCGCGCTTCTGGTGGCAGTTCGCCGCGGGGGCGGGCGACTGCGCCGCGGCCTACTGCCTGCATCTGCACCATCTGACGCTCGGTGAGACCTGGGAGGCGGAGTTCTGGCGCCGCCAGGCCGGGCTCGAGCTCGGGCCGTCCGACGCCGAGGAGCCGTCCGACGCCGAGGAGCCCTACGACGAGCGGGAGGCCGACGCGTTCGGCTACCCCGACGCGTACGACGAGGACGAGGAGGAGTTCGGCCCCGACCCCGGCCTGGTCCTGAGGGTGCTCGCCCTCCTGCACGGCGACGACGCGTACCTGACCGAGGCCGCCGCCGCCGTGGTGCACTACGTCCCGAGCGCCGTGCATTTTGTCGACGAAGTCGAACTCCCCCTACCCGTCGCCGACTTCGTGCAGCGGATCGAGGAGCTGACGGCGACGGCCTGACCGGGTTTCAACCGGTCGATGTCCTTCGTGCGGGGGAATCCTCCCGGGACGGGTGGTTCCCCGGGGATCCCATGGGCAACTCTGGTTCCGCGACGTCGCGGTCCGTTTCAGGCAGTCGGCCAACTGCCTTGCCCACCGCAGGATTCACACATTCCACGGAGGATTCCACATGGCAAGCATCCGCACCGCCCGCACCCTCGCCGTTCTCGCCTCGGTCCCGCTGTGCCTCGGCCTGGCCGGCGGCGTGGCGCACGCGTTCGCCGACACCGAGGTGGACACGACGAACGCGTGGGCCTCCGGCAATCTCGGGTCGCTGGGCAGCGGGGTGGTCGGCGCCAACGACGGGAATGTCGCGACCACCCAGCAGTCCGCCATCGGCTCCGGCGCGAGCAACGAGAGCAACACCGCGGGCATCGCCGACTCCCCCTTCGCCGCCATCGACCAGTCCGACCGGACGTACACGATCGTCTTCGGCTTCGACTGGTGAGCCGGGGCTGATCCGAGGGCCGGATGGCGCCACCGGGTGCGTCCGGGTGCGTCGGGGAGTCACACGCCACCGGCCCTTCGGACACCGGGAAGGGTCGGGCCGCGCGGCCGCACCGCTGGGTGCGGCCGCGCGGTCGCGTCAACGGCCCCGCGCGCCCGAGAGGGTCCCCGCGCGCTTCGGCTCCCCGGCCACCCGGCTCCCCGGCCGCTCGATTCCCCGCCGCCCCCGTGCGGATGAACCCGCCGCCCCACCGAGAGTGTCACCGCCGCCACCCCCGCCCCCCGGCCTTGGATCGACCCATGCGGTATGCCCATCACACCGGCCTGTTGGCCCGCGGCCCCTGGCTGCCCCTGCTGCTCGCGCTCGGCGCCCTGGCCGCCACCGTGACCCCGGCGCTCGCCGGCCCGCCCCGCGACCCCAGGCCTGGCCCTGGCCCTGTGCCCGCGTTCACCCCCGGCGGACCCGCCACCACGAGCGGCGACCTCACCGCCGCGGGCGCCGAGATCTACGAGGGCCACGCGTTCGACACGTGTGACGCCCCGTCGGCCGCCGCCATGCGCGACTGGCTCGACTCCCCCTACCGCGCCGTCGGCGTCTACATCGGCGGCCGGGGCCGCGCCTGTTCCGCCCAGCCGAACCTCACCCCCGACTGGGTCGCCGACGTCGACTCGATGGGCTGGCGGCTGCTCCCCCTCTACGTCGGCTCGCAGGCCCCCTGCGTCCGCGACGACGACAAGAGCCGCGTCCCCATCGACGCCACCCGCCCCCGCCAGCAGGGCGCCGCCGAGGCCGCGGACGCCATCGCCGCCGCCGAGTCCCTCGGCCTGGCCCCCGGCAGCCCGATCTACCTCGACATGGAGGACTACGACCAGCGCGACGGCGCGTGCGCCGACACCACGCTCGCGTTCGTCCAGGCGTTCTCCCGCCACCTCACCGACCGAGGCTGGATCCCCGGCTTCTACTCCAGCGCGACCTCGGGCATCGCCCACCTGGAGGACGCCCGCGTCTCCGGCGCCGCCGACCTCCCCGACGTCCTGTGGTACGCCCGCTGGCGCACCGCGCCCACCCTCGTCGACGAGCCCGTTCTCGACCCCGGCGCATGGCAGCCGCACCGCAGGATCCACCAGTACGAGGGCGACGTCACGGAGACCCATGGCGGCCGGAGCATGCGCGTCGACCGCAACGTCGTGCACGCCCCCGTGGCCGTCCTCCACAACGATCATCAGGTGAATCCCTGAGCCATCCCCGGGGACGGGAACGCGCCGCCTCCACCTCTGGGAGGTGGAGCCAGCCCCCCTTCTACACCCTGGGGCGGAGACCTCATCACAACCTGTGGCCGATCCCCGAGGGGGGTGAAGTCTCCTAATTTGTAAGACATGACCACGCCCAGGACCGCCGAGCCGGGAGAGCCTCCCACCTTCACCTCATACGTGCAGGCCAGGGGCACCGTGCTGCTGCGCGCGGCCCGCTCGCTCACCGCCAATCCCAGCGATGCCGAGGACCTGCTCCAGACCGCGCTCACCAAGACCTATCTGGCCTGGGAGCGCATCCAGGACCACCGGGCCGTCGACGGCTACGTCCGCCGCGCCCTGATCAACACACGGACGTCGCTGTGGCGCAAGCGCCGCGTGGACGAGTTCGCCGTGGAGGAGCTGCCCGAGCCCGACCCGCTGCCCGAGCCCGACCCGGCCGAGCAGCAGGCCATCCGCGACGCCATGTGGCGCGCGGTCGTCAAGCTGCCCGCCCGCCAGCGCGCCATGGTCGTCCTGCGGTACTACGAGGACCTGAGCGAGGCGTCGACCGCCGAGGTGCTCGGCGTCTCCGTCGGCACGGTCAAGAGCGCCGTCTCCCGCGCCCTGGCCAAGCTCCGCGAGGACGAGGAGCTCGCCGACGTCGCCCGCCGCGCCATCCCGGTGGCCGCGGCCGCCTGACCGATCCCCCGACCGGCCGTTGGCCGACCAGGGAAGAGCCGCGTCGCGCCGCGGAGTTGGTGCAGACGGCTGGTGCCGGACGGCGCCCCCGCACCACAATCACCGGATACCCAAGCCGCAGGGAGGCCCGGTGCTCGGCACGATGCAGGACGTACCCCTACTGGTGAGCCGCATCCTGCGGCACGGCGCGACGGTCCACGCCGGATCCACGCTCACCACCTGGACCGGCGACCCCGCGGCGCCGCACCGCCGCACGTTCGCCGAGACCGGCGCCCGCGCCGCCCGGCTCGCCCACGCCCTGCGCGAGGAGTGCGGCGTCCGCCCAGGCGACGCGGTCGCCACCCTGATGTGGAACAACGCGGAGCACGTCGAGTGCTACTTCGCCGTCCCCGCCATGGGCTCCGTCCTCCACACGCTCAATCTGCGCCTGCCCACGGACCAGTTGACCTGGGTCGTCCGGCACGCCGCCGACCGCGTCATCGTCGTCAACGGCACGCTGATCCCGTTGCTCGCGCCCCTGCTGCCCCACCTGCCCTCCGTCGAGCACGTCATCGTCGCGGGCCCCGGCGACACGGCGCCCCTGGACGGCGCGCGCGCCACCGTTCACGCCTATGAGCCCCTGATCGAAGGCCGCCCCACCGACCACGACTGGCCCGAGCTTGACGAACGCACCCCCGCGGCCCTGTGCTACACATCGGGCACCACGGGCCACCCCCAGGGCGCCGTCTACACCCACCGCTCGATCTATCTGCACTCGATGCAGGTCAACATGGCCGAGTCCATGGGCCTCACCGCGGCCGACACGTCGCTGCCCGTCGTCCCGATGTTCCACGTCAACGCCTGGGGCATCCCGCACGCCGCCCTCATGTCGGGGGCGAGCCTGCTGCTGCCCGACCGCTTCCTCCAGCCGGGCCCGCTCGCCGAGATGATCGAGACCGTACGCCCCACGCACGCCGCCGCCGTTCCTTCGATATGGCAGGGCCTCCTCGCCGAGCTCGCCGAACGCCCCCGCGACATCGCGTCGTTGGCCACCGTCACCATCGGCGGCTCGGCGTGCCCGCCCGCGCTGATGAAGGCGTTCGACGAGCGGCACGGCGTCCGCGTCTGCCACGCGTGGGGCATGACCGAGACCTCGCCGCTCGGCACCACGTCGCAGCCGCCGCCCGGGCTGAGCGCCGAGGAGGAGTGGCCCTACCGCGTCTCGCAGGGCCGGTTCCCCGCGGGCGTCGAGGCCCGCCTCGCCGGCCCCGACGGAACGTTCCTGCCCTGGGACAACGCCTCCGCGGGCGAGCTCGAGGTCCGCGGCCCCTGGATCGCCGCCGCCTACCACGGCGGCCCCGACGCCGAACCCCTGCGCCCCGACGACAGGTTCAGCCCGGACGGCTGGCTGCGCACGGGCGACGTCGGCGTCATATCCCCCGACGGCTATCTCACCCTGACCGACCGCGCCAAGGACGTCATCAAGTCGGGCGGCGAGTGGATCTCATCGGTCGCCCTGGAGAACCACCTCATGGCCCACCCCCGCGTCGCCGAGGCCGCCGTCATCGCCGTCCCCGACGAGAAGTGGGGCGAACGCCCCCTGGCCGCCGTGGTCCCCGCCGACGACGGCGAACCCCCCGTTCCCCCCGAGGAGTTGCGCGCCCACCTGGCCGAGCGCTTCCCCCGCTGGCAGCTCCCCGAGCGCTGGACCCGGGTGGCGGCCGTGCCGAAGACGAGCGTGGGCAAGTTCGACAAGAAGGCGCTGCGCGCCCTCCACCGCGAGGGCGCCCTCCTCGTCACCCACCTCACCTGAGCCCCCGGCCCTGGCTCAGTGCGCGCCGATCTTCGTGAGCAGGTCGACGATCCGCGCCTGGACCTCGGGGTTGGTGGAGCGCTCCGCGAGGAACAGCACCGTCTCCCCCGAGGCCAGCAGCGGCAGCTGCGCGGGGTCCATCTCGGCGGCGGTGTAGACGACGAACGGCGTGCGGTTCAGCAGGCCGTTGACCCGCAGCCAGTCGATGATGCCCGCGCGGCGGCGCCTGACCTGGTTGAGGTCCATGACCACGAGGTTCGGCCGCAGCTGGGACGCGACCTCCATCGCCTCGGCGTCCGACGTCGCGTGCGCGGCCTGCATGCCGCGCCGCTCGAGCGAGATCGTCAGCGCCTTGGCGATCGTGTCGTGCTCCTCGACCAGCAGCACCCGCGGCGGGTGCTGGTCGCTGTCGCGCGGCGCCAACGCCTTGAGCAGCACCGCGGGATCGGCCCCGTACGCCGCCTCACGACTCGCCTGCCCGAGCCCGGCCGTCACCAGCACCGGCACCTCGGCGGCCACCGCGGCCGAACGCAGCGACTGCAACGCCGTCCGCGTGATCGGCCCGGTCAGCGGGTCCACGAACAACGCCGCCGGATACGCCGCGATCTGCGCGTCCACCTCCTCGCGCGAGTGCACGATCACGGGGCGGTAGCCGCGGTCGGTCAACGCCTGCTGCGTCGACACGTCGGGCTCGGGCCACACCAGGAGGCGGCGGGGGTTGTCCAGCGGCTCGGGTGGGAGCTCGTCGTCCGCGGGGGCGGGCGGGCGCTTCGGGAGCCGCCGTTCGTCGATCACCTCGACCGCGCCGTTCGGCCCGTCGAGCGGCTCGGGGCCCTCGGCGGCGCCCGCGGCGGGCGCGCCGATCGCGAACTGCCGCCCGCGGCCCTGCGTCTCCTGCGGCTGTCCCGACTGGCCTGGCTGGCCCGGCTGCGGGGGCGCGGAGGGGAGCGCGTGCGGGGGCGTGCCCTCGGGCGCGTCGAGGCGCGGGTCCTCCGCGGGGGGCGTGGCCAGCTTCCGCCTGCGCGCCGGCGGCGCCACGGCGCCCTGGGGCGCGGGCTGGTGCTGTGCGGGCTGGTGCTGCGCGGGTGGCGCGGGGAGTTGGGGCACCACGGGCACGCCCTGCCCGAGCGTCTGGACGCTGACGCCGGGGGCGCGCGCGTCGGACTTGGCGCGTTCGCTGCCCGGCATGGGCAACGCGCGCGGCTGCCGCGGCGACGGGCCGACCGGCGTGCTCCCGTCGAGGATCGGGCTGGCCGCCACCACCGAGTGCTCCACCACGGGCGGCTCGTCGGACTCCTCGGCCTGTGGCGGCTGGGGAGGCGACGGCTGCTGCTGGTGCTGGTGCTGCTGCGGGGGCTGGGCGACGGCGGGCTCGAGCGCGGCGGCGCCCGAGGGGGCCTGCTCATCGACCGGCGGCTTGGCCCGCCTCCTGCGCCCGGTCGGCGCCTCGTCGGCGGGCGCCTCGGGGCGCGGGGCCTCGGCCGTGGGCGCCAGCGCACGCCGGCGCCTGCCGTTGCCCGTGTCGCCCTCCGCGCGCTGCTCATGCGCCTGTGGGGCCTGCTGCTGCGGCTGCCGCTGCGGCAGCTCGGGCCGCGCGCCCTCGGGCAGCGGCCCGTACACCTGACCCCGCCCCTGGCTCCCGGACTGCTGCCGCGCCGCGTCGCCCGGCGCCTCCTGCGACTGACCCGGCTGACCCAGCTGTCCCGGCTGTCCCGACTGCCCTGGCTGACCCGGCTGTTCGGGCCCCGACGGCCCCTGCTCCGGCTGCTGCTGCTCGGGCGCCCGCCTGCGCCGCCGCCCCGTCGGCGTCTGCGGCACCGGCTCGATCGCCACGGGCGCCTTCCTCGCGGCCGCCCCCGTCCCCCGCACCGGCTGCGCGGGAACGGGCATCACCGTCGTGTCGCCGCTGGCGTCCCGCGGCTTGGCCACCGGCGCCGTACCACCGCCCGCGGCCACCGGCACCTCGAGCACATACGCGGCCGTTCCCGCCACGTCATGCGTCTGGAGCACACCCCCGTGCTGCTTGACGATCCCCCGCACGATCGGCTGGTGCACCTGGTCCCCGCCCGGATAGGGGCCGCGCACCTCGATCCGCACCACGTCGCCGCGCTGTGCCGCGGCCACCACGATCGTCGAGTCCCCCGCCGGCGCGCCCCCGGTGACCGCGCTCCCCGTGGCGTCCACCCCGGCGACATCCGCCACCAGGTGCGCCAGCGCCTGCGCCATGCGCTCCGGGTCGACCTCGGCCTCGATGGGCGGGGCGTGCACCGCGAACTGCGCGCGCCCGGGCCCGATCAGCTCGGTCGCCCCCTCGACCCCGGCCGACACGACGGCGTCGAGCGACACCCGTTCGAGTGCCAGCTTCTCGTGGCCCTCGTCGAGCCGCTGATAGCTGAGGACGTTGTCCACCAGGGTCGTCATCCGCGTGTACCCGGCGGCCAGATGGTGCAGCACCTGGTTCGCCTCGGGCCACAGCTGCCCCGCGGGGTCGGTGGCGAGGGCGGACAGCTCGTTCCGCAGCTGCTCGAGCGGGCCGCGCAGGCCCTCGCTCAGCACCGACACGAGCTGCGCGTTGCGCGCGACGAGCGAGTCCATCGCGCGCCGGTCGGTGAACGCGAGCACCGCGCCCACCAGCTGGTCCCCGTCCCGCACCGGCGCGGTGGTGAGGTCCACCGGCACCGCGCGGCCCTCCTTCGTCCACAGCACCTGCCCGCGCACGCGGTGCTTGCGCCCCGAGGTGAGGGTGTCGTGCAGCGGCGTCTCCTCGAACGCCAACGGCGTCCCGTCCGCCCGCGAGTGCTGGACCAGCGGGTGCAGCTCCTGGCCGCCGAGCGCGCTGGCCCGGTGCCCGAGGATCTGCGCGGCCGCGGGGTTGACCAGCACGATCCGGCCCGCGGTGTCGACGCCCACGACGCCCTCGGAGGCGGCGCGCAGGATCATCTCGGTCTGCCGCTGCTGGCGCACCAGCTCGGCCTCGGTGTCCAACGCGTCGGACAGGTCGCGGACCACCAGCACCAGGAGCTCCTCACCGGAGTAGTCGTCGGCGAACGCGGCCTCGATGGCGGAAGCGTACGGGGCGTGGCCCGCGTTGAGCCCCGCGCTGGTCACCTCGACGGGCAGCTCGGTGCCGTCCGTGCGCCGCGCGACCATCCGCGTCGGCCGCGTTCTGATGCTGGGATCCTCCTCGGGGCGGCGCATCGAGCCGGGGATCCGGCGCGGGTCGAAGTCCGGGACGATGTCGAGGAGTCCGCGCCCCACGAGGGGGGCGCCGGGTACCTCGAGGGTCTCCACGGCGATGGCGTTCGCGTTCACGACGGTGCCGTTGCCGTTGACGAGCAACAGTGCGTCGGGCAGCGCGTCGAGTATGGCGGCGAGGCGAGCAGCGCCCCTCGCTGGCCTGCTGCTCACGACGTCGGTTCCTCCCTTGACCCACGTGTTCAGGTGCACGTAGCCCGTGCGTGTCATCAGAGGGAGTCTACGGCCCGGCGCAACGGGCGCGACGGTCCGTTCCGAAGTCGCTGCTCAGCCGTCGATCCTGGGCAAGGCGGGCACGAGCGCGTCCCACCGTTCGATCTCGCAGCCGTTGACCCGGCTGAAGGTCGCCCTGACGGGCTCGCCCGCCCACACGCCCTCCACCTCGGCGGTGGCCGAACCCCCCCACATATAGGTGCACATCGCGTCCTTCGGCACCGCGGCGAACGGCGCCGCGGACCCGTCGATCGCCGCGCACGCCTCGGTCGGCCGCGGGTGCTCGCCCCCGGCGGGGTGGCAGCGCAGCTCGTAGGTGCCGTCGTCCGCACCGCTGTTGGCGACGGTGATGACCAGCCGGTGGGCGTCCTGCCGCCCCCGGGGCTCCTGCGGCTCGTGCGCGGCGGCGGGCGCGGCGGCGGACGCGACGAGCGCGAGGGCGGCGGCGAGGGTCTTGTGCGGCATGGGGGTGCTCCAGCTCCATGATCGAGGAGGCGCCGGGCGCGCCTCCGCTCCCACTGCTAACGCTCCCGCCCCGATCGCGTTGCGCAACTCGACGCGACGGCCACACGCCCATAGGGTGGAATCCGATTGGCTGCGGCCGTTCGGGCTGTGGCATCATTTGCTCGCACGCCCGCGTGCGAGGAGGCTTCGCCTAGTCTGGTCTATGGCGCCGCACTGCTAATGCGGTTTGGGGTAACCCCCCATCCCGGGTTCAAATCCCGGAGCCTCCGCACCTTGACGAGAGCCCTGGTCCAGCCCCGCTGACCAGGGCTTTTCTCGTCCCCGATCGCGCGCCCGCGGAACTGATTTCACCCTCTGCCCGAGGTCATGTAGTGTGTTCCCCACACCGGCCCCCAGGGCAGGCGCTCGTAGCTTAACGGATAGAGCATCTGACTACGGATCAGAAGGTTGCAGGTTCGAATCCTGCCGAGCGCGCACCAGGTCAGAGCCCCTGTCGATCACTCGACGGGGGCTTTCGCGTGGGCGGTGACCCCCACGTTCGACGCCAACGCGCGCCGGCGACCGTGCGGCGAGGGGGGCGCGCCCGGGGCCCTCGCCGAACAGCGGACGCGGACGGCCGCCGCCGACGGCGACACGCAGGCGCATACTGGCAGCGATGACAAAGTCAGCGGTACCGAAGCGCCACTTGCCCACCAGTCCCTTCAAAGCCCCGGTCGCGCCGCCCCCGAAGCAGTTCGCCGTGGGCGACCAGGTCACCCACGACGTGTACGGCCTGGGCCGAGTGCTCAGCGTCGACGCCGAAATCGCGGTTCTTGTCGATTTCGGTTCGGTGCGAGAGCGGATCTTGAGTCCGTACACCAAGATGAGCAAGCTCTAGAACCCCTGTGCCGTTCACGGGCCGCGGCTCGGACGTTCGCCGTTCGTCGTTCAGGGCGAGGGCGTGAAGCCCGCGGACAGGTCGAGGCGGACCGGAGGGCCGGGGGTTGTGGGGATCCAGCCCTGGCGAAGGGCGAGTTGGACGGCGCGGGCCACGTCGGACGGCAGGACCGGCCTGGCCTCGCGCCCGAGCCAGTTGCCTGGGTGCGGCTGGCCCGTGGTCACCACGAGCGTGGTCCCCGCGGCGTCCGCGTGCTCCACCGCGAACGTACAGGGGCTCCAGGCCAGGGCCTGGCAGTAGCTCGGCTTGTGTCGCACCCGCCAGCGATAGGCCGTGCCGTCGACGACGATGCGCCGCGCTCCCTTGCGGACCAGAGCCATGGAAACCTCCTCACCGCCGAGGATGCCAGCCGCGCCCGGCCGCGCGCCATCGCGACGAACGTCAACGGGTCGTCGAGCGGGGAACGCGCCACCCACCGCCCCCTCGCCGAGAAGCCTCCTCGGCCATCCCCGGACGATCGCGAGGAAAGCTCATGCCGTCCATTGTCCGGAGTGCGGGCGGCGGGCCGTACGGGCGGAGCCCGTCGGCTCAGCTCGGCAGCCCCGCCGTCGGGCGCGGCGTCGGGGGCTTGTGCGCAGGCGCCGGGGCGTGCGCCGGGAGCGCGGACATCGTCGTCAGGGCGCGGTGCACCGCCATCGAGGCCGCCCAGCCCGCCGCCACCACCGCCGCGCCGCCCGCCGCGTCCAGGAGGTAGTGGTTCGCCGTGCCCATGATCACCACCGTGGTCAGCAGCGGATACGCGAAGCCCGCCCAGCGCAGCCAGCGGTACGGGGCCGTGCGCCACAGGACGAGCGCGCACCACAGCGACCAGCCGACGTGCAGGGACGGCATCGCGGCATAGGGGTTGGTGATCCCGGTGAGGGCGCCGTAGCGCGGGTCGTTGAGGTCCTGCGGGCCGTTGGCCGTGTCGATGTAGCCGAGGCCCGGCATCAGGCGGGGCGGCGCCAGCGGGTAGAGCCAGAAGCCGACCAGGCCGAACAGCGTCGTCAACGCCAGCCAGCGCCGCGCCCAGCGGTAGTCGGCGGGGTGCCGGATCAGCAGCCAGCCGAGGATCGTCAGCGGGACCGCGAAGTGGAACGTCGCGTAGTACAGGTCCATCGCGTCGGCGAGCCAACGGGTCTCGGCCACCAGCTGGTTGAGGCCGTGCTCGATGTCGATGTGGAGGAAGCGCTGGATGTCCAGGATCTGGTGGCCGTGCGCCTCGGCCGTCTCCCGGTCCCCGCGCGCGTACGAGCGGACCCAGGAGTACGCCCAGTAGCCGACGCGGATCAGCAGCAGCTCGAGCAGGAGGTTCGGGCGCGAGGCCAGGCCCGCGCGCACCGGGTGCGACCACAGCGCCGAGTCGCGGGACAGGAAACGCATCGCGCACGCCGTCAACAGGGCGGCGATCAACGGGATGTTCTCGCCGATCACGGCGAGCGACTCCAGCCTCGGCACCAGCGCCGTGCCCTCGAGCGCGAGCGCGAGCACCACGAACACCGGCCACATCGGCCGGTCCGCCGTGCGCCGCCCCGCCCGGCCCGCGAGCGCGAACAGGATCCACACCTGCTGGTGCTGCCACGCCTCGGGCGTCGCCGCGAGCGCCGCGCACCCGATGATCGCGGCGGCGAGCAGCGGCTGCCCGTCGGCGGCGTAGCGCGTCGCGCGGCGCAGCGCCAGGGCGCACACGGCAACGGCGAGCGCCACGAACAGGGCGGTCCCGCCCGGCCCTTCGAGGCCGAGGCGCAGCAGCGCGCCGTGCAGTGACTGGTTGCTCAACGCGTCGGGCGCGGCCTCCCACGCCACCCCGCCCCCGCGCGTCGCGGCCCAACCCAGCGCGTACGCCGCCGCGAACGCCCCCACCATGGTGAACGCGCCCCCGCGCCGCCCCATCAGCCACAGCAGCGCGGCGAACAGCAGCAGCGTCGGCTGCGTCGCCGCCGCAAGGCCGAGCGCGACGCCGCCCGCGACCTGCCGCCCGCCCACGGCTCGGCGCCCGCGCGCCCCCTCGTACGCCCGCGCTCCCCCGTACGCACGCGCCCCCTCGTACGCGCGCGCCGCGAGCAGCCAGCCCGCCAGGGCGAACAGCACGGCCAGCAGGCCGGGTCGGGCCAGGGTGAACGTGTCGCGGACCGGCAGGACGATCAGCAGCAGGGAGATCGCGACGGGCGTGGCCCACGCGCGCTGCGCCTCGGGCAGCCCGCGGGCGGCGAGCACGCCGAGGGCGACGAGCGCGAGCAGCGTGCCGAACGCCCAGACGGCGCCCACCTGGGCGGTGGGAACGGCGGTGAGCGGCTCGATCAGCAGCGCGGCGAACGGGCTTCCGCCCAGGATGTGTCCTTCGGGCGGCAGGGCGAGCCGTTCGTCGACGGGCAGCCGCAGCGCCTCCGCGGCCTGCCGCGCCGCGAGCAGCCCGGCGAGCAGCCACAGGCACCAGACCGACCAGGCCCCTGGCCCGCCCCGCCCCTCGTCCGTCGCCACCCCGGCCCCCGCCGCCGTCCCCGACGTCTCCGCCGTTCCCGCTCTGTCCGTCACGTCTCCGCCACCCGAACGCTCCGCGTCGGCGAAGTGAACGGCCGACGACCACGAACCTACCCGGAGCGTGGCGAACGGTGACGCGGTGGGGCGATGATCGAGCGGATCTGACCGGTCAGTGGCGCGGTGGCATGCGGGAAACGGTCAGGAACGGTCGTCCAGCCGGGTCAGCGCCTCGGGCCTGTGCACCGCGGTGCCCCCCGACGCCTCGCTGACGACCTCGTAACGGGGAGCGTTGGGCGAGGCGTTCACGGTGCGCCCTGCGGCCTCGGTCCGCTCGGTGATCTCGCGCACGACCGTGCCCACGGCCACGCTCCCATGGCTCCGCCAGGACACACGGTCGCCCCGGCGGAGCCTCTCGGGAGCGCGTCCCTCATCCCCTGTCACGGTCGCCGAGTGCCCACGGGGCGCCCGGTCAATCCGCATCGGCGGAAGAAAACAAAAGAAATCCGACAAAGGTTGATGTGTCGGCATCAACGCGCGTCAATATGGCTGACGAGCGCGCCGGTTCAACTCGGCGACGCGGGAGCTGAGCGACTCGCTCGCGCTCAGCGGCAGCACGTCCTGCGGATACGCGGTCCACTCCTGGCCACCGCCGGGTGGGCGCAGCCACAGGGTGCCGTGGAGGTGGGCCATGACGCGGCCGACCTTGTCGCGTGAGGTGTCGCGGACCATCGTGCCGACCTCGGGGAAGGCCGTGGGGGGTGTGCCAGTCATAGCGGACTCCGGGGGAGGAGATTCCGTGCCGGTGCGATCAGCATTCTTCCCTCACTTGCCCGCTCATGGGGTCTTCGACAATTCGCACGGCCTTACTCAGAGGTAAATTTGAGCTTCGGTCTGAGGTTCGAGCTGAGCCGTGGGTGAGCCGTGGGTGAGCCATGGGCGAGCCGCGGGTGGGCTACGAGCTGAGCCCCGCCGCCGCCTCCCCCGCGACATCCGGCCACCGCAGCCGCGCGACCAGCGCCAACGCCTCCCCGACCGCCGCGTGCTCACCGTTCGCGAGCCCGGGATCGGCCGCCCGCCGCGCGCCCGCCTCTGCCGGGCTCGCGGCGCCCGACCCGAGCGCCGCCAGCAGCGTCGGCCCTTCGATCCGCTCGAGCACCAGATCGGTGAACGCGGGGGCCGCGCCGGGGTGGACGGCGGGCACCGGGTACCCCGCGGCGGCGAGCTCGGCCATGAGCGCCGCCTCGCCCCGCGCGTCGGCGCCGTCGCGGTAACGGCGCAGCACGCGCGTGTCGTCCCCGGCGACCGCGTACACATCGGCGCTCCTGCCACGGCCGAGCAACGTTCCCGCGCGCACCACCACCCCGGCCAGCCTACGCGCGCCCCCCGAACGCGCCCCGCGCTACGACGAGCGCTCCCCCGCGGCCCGTTTCGCCTCCTGCTTGGTCGCCCGCACCCGGGCCAGCGCCTCGGGCCCGGTGATGTCCGCGACCGAGCGGAAGACGCCCTCGTCGCCGTACGGGCCCGCCGCCTCGCGCCAGCCCTCGGGCCGCACCCCGAGCCGCTTGCCGAGCAGCGCCAGGAAGATCCGCGCCTTCTGCGGCCCGTACCCGGGCAGCGCCTCGAGCCGCTTCAGCAGCTCCCCGCCCGTGGCCACCCCGCGCCACACCGCGCCCGCGTCCCCGGCGTACCGGTCGACCACGTGCTGGCACAGCCGCTGCACGCGCCCGGCCATCGACGCGGGGTAGCGGTGCACGGCGGGCTTGGCGGCCAGCAGCGCGGCGAACGCGTCGGGGTCGTACGCCGCGATCTCCCGCGCGTCCAGGTCGTCGCGGCCCATCCGGGTCGCGATGGTGTGGGGTCCGGTGAACGCCCACTCCATCGGCACCTGTTGATCGAGCAGCATCCCGGTCAGCGCCGCGAGCGGGCTGCGCGCGAGGAGCGCGTCCGCCTCGGGCCGTTGCGCGATCCGCAGCCCGCGCCCCTCCGACGCCCCCTCCGCCCGCTCCCGCCCCGGCTCGCGCGCCGTCACGCACCGCCCCCGAGGCCGAACGCGGGCGCCAGCGCGCGGTACGCATCGAGCGGCAGCTCGCCGCGCGTGTCATCGGTGACGACCTGGAGCGCGACATGGTTCGCGCCCCCCGCGAAGAACGCGTTGACCTTGCGCGCGATCGTCTCCGCGTCCCCGATCGCGAACACCGCGTCGAGCAGCCGGTCGCCCCCGCCGTCCGCGAAGTCCTCGTCGCCGAAGCCGAGGCGGCGGAAGCTGCGGACATAGTTCTCCAGCTGGAGATAGCCGGACAGATACGCGCGGGCCCTCGCGCGGGCGCGTTCCGCGTCGGTGTCGAGCACCACCTTGAACTCGGGCGCGAGCACCGCCGCCTCGCCGAGCAGCTCGCGCGCGGTCGCGGTGTGCTCGGACGTCACCAGGTACGGGTGCGCCCCGGCCGCGCGGTCGCGGGCCAGGCGCAGCATCCGCGGGCCGAGGGCGGCGAGCACGCGGCGCTCGGCGGGCACGGGCGTCGGCGCGTCGTCGAGCGCGTCGAGGAAGCGGACCATCGCCTCGACGGGCCGCCGGTAGCGGTCGGTCAGCGCGCTGTGGCTGACGCCGAGGCCCAGTACGAACCGGCCCTCGTGCGCGGCGTTCACCTCGGTGAACGCCGCGGCCACGTCCGTGGGTTCGTGCTCCCAGATGCTCAGGATGCCGGTGGCGACGGTGATGCCGGTGGTGGCGTCGAGCAGGGGGACGACCTGCTCGACGCTCGGGCTGCCGCCGACCCAGAGCGTGCCGTAGCCCAGCGTCTCGAGCTCCTTGGCCGTCTCCGCGATCTCGCCGCCGCGAGCGGGGTCCCCGGAACGCAGCGCGGTGCTCCAGATCCCGACGCGGCCGAGGTCGTGCGCGAGTGAAGTGTCCATGCGGGCCACAACCCGCGTGCGCGAGACCGCTATTCCGCGACGATCCGGTCGCCCTCGATTCTCACCCCGATGGCGGGCAGCGGTTCGCCCGCCGGGCCCTGGAGGACCTCGCCGGTGGCCGCGTCGAAGCGCGAGTTGTGGCAGGGGCACGCCAGCTCGGCGCCCTCGGCCACCACGGAGCAGCCCGCGTGGGTGCAGATCGCGCTGAACGCCGCCACGGTCGCCTCGTCGGCGCGGAAGAGGAACGCCTCCTCGCCGTCGGGGGTCGTGGCGGCGAACGCCTCGCCGACGGGCACGTCGTCGAGCGCGGCCAGGGAGCCGGGGGCGCCGCCGGAGTCGGCGTCGCCCGAGCCGCCGTCCGAGCCCGCCTCGTCGTCGGCGCCGGGGCCGGACGAGCCGCCGGAGCCGCCCGAGCCGCCGGAGTCGTCGCCGCACGCGGTGAGGGCCAGGGCACCGGCCGAGGCGGCCGTGGCGGCGAGGAGGGCGCGGCGCGTGTGTGGGGTCGCAGTCATACCCGTCCACACGGAGCGACCCCGGGACGGGTTCACCGCCGCGGAAAGGTTCTACGGTGAACCGTTCCGCCCGCCGCCTCGTGAGGGAGGGAGGAACGAGAGCGGAGGGCGGTCGGACCATGATCGGCTGGGGACTGCGGATACTGGTGGCGCTCGGCCTGCTCGGGTCGGCGTGGGTGCACTGGGTCGTCTGGGAGGACTGGGCGCGCTACGACGACGAGGTGGGCCCGATGTTCCTGGTGAACGTCGGCGCGGGCGTCGTGATCGCGGTCGCCGTGCTCGCGTGGCGCGGGCACTGGCTGCCCGAGCTGGCCGCGGTCGCGTTCGGCGCGGCGACGCTTGCGGCGTACGTGCTCTCGCTGACCGTCGGATTCTTCGGGGTCGAGGAGCAGTTCCGCACGGATGAGGAGGTCTGGGGCGTGATCACGGAGGTGGGATGCGTGCTCTTCGGCCTCGCGCTCCTCGCGCTGCGGTTCAACGTCCCGCGCCGGGGTGCGCGGGAGCGGCAGGGCGCGCGCGCATGAGCGAGGGGGCGGAGGACCAGTTGATGCGCGCCCTGCATGACGAACATGCCGCGGCGCTCTGGTCGTTCGCCCTCCAGCTCACCGGCGGGGACCGGGCCAGGGCCGAGGACGTCACGCAGGAGACCCTGCTCCGCGCGTGGCGCCACCCCGGCGTGCTGGACCAGTCCGCGCGCTCCGCCCGCTCGTGGCTGTTCACGGTCGCCCGGCGCATCGTGATCGACGGGTGGCGCTCGGCGGCGGCGCGCGCCGAGATCACCACCGACGCGCCCCCCGAACAGGCGGTGCCCGACGACACCGAACGCGCCGTCCAGGGCTGGCTCGTCGCCGACGCGCTGAGCGAGCTGTCCGAGCGCCACCGGGAGGTGGTGGTGCTCTGCTATTTCCAGGGGCTCTCGGTGGCCGAGGCCGCGGCGCGGCTGGGGATCGCCGAGGGAACGGTCAAGTCACGGACGCACTACGCCCTTCGCGCGCTGCGCCTGGCGCTCGAGGAGAAGGGCGTGACCCGATGAGCGGGGATCCTTACCGCGTGTTCGACGGGGCCTATGTGCTCGGCGCCCTCTCGCCGCAGGACCGGGCCGCGTTCGAGGAGCACCTGCGGGAGTGCGACGACTGCGCGCGCGCCGTGCGCGAGCTCGCCGGGCTCCCCGGGCTGCTGGCCGGGGCCGAGACGGCGGCCGTCGTGGAGCGCCCGCCGGAGGGCCTGCTGCCCGCGATGCTCGGGGAGGTGGCCGCGGCGCGGCGCAGGCGCCGGGTGATCGCGGTCGTGGCGGCCTCGGCGGTGACCCTCGCGGCGTGCCTGGCCCTGGTGTTCACGGCCGCGCGGCTCGACGGCGACGACGGCCCCGCGTCGGCCGCGATGACGCCCGTCGGCTCCTACCCCGTCTCGGCGACGCTGCGCCTCGACGACGCCGAGTGGGGCACGCGCGTCGAGATGGAGTGCCGGTACGGCGGCGACCGCGGCGGGGACTACCTGCTGGTCGCGGTCGGGCGCGACGGGGGCACGGAGGAGCTCGCGCGCTGGTACGCGCTTCCGCGCGACTCCGCGTCCCTCGAGGTCGGGACCCCGCTGCGGCGCGCGGACATCGAGGCCCTCGAGGTCCGCACGCCGAGCGGGGTCACGGTGCTGCGGCTCACGCCCTGAGCCGCGTCAACGCCGACGGCGCGTCAACGGGGCGTCAACGGGGCGCGTTCCACTTCTGGTTCGCCGCCCCGGTGCACGTCCAGAGCTGCAACCGCGTGCCGTTGGCGCTCGTGTTGTCCCGCACGTCGAGGCACTTGTCGGCGCGTGGGTTGACGATGTCGTTCGCGGCGCTGACGACCCACTGTTGATTGGGTCCGCCATGGCAGTCCCAGAGTTGGAGCGCCGACCCGTCCGTCACGCCGTCGCCCGTGATGTCGAGGCACTTGCCGAGGGCGCGCACCGTGCCGTCGCTCCCGAGCGTCCACTGCTGCGCGCTCGTTCCGTTGCAGTCGTAAAGCTGCACAGGGGTCCCATTGGCGCTGCTCGCCCCCGCGACGTCCACGCACTTGCCGCCGAGGCCGGTGATCGGGCCGGTGCGGCCGACCGATCCGGTGTCCGTCGTGACGCGCACATGGTCGACCGTGAGCTGCTGCGGGAACTGCGTCGAGCCGTCGGGGTCGCCGGGCCAGTAGCCGCCGATCGCCAGGTTGAGGATCAGGAAGAACGGCTTGTTGAACACCCAGGCGTCGCCGCCCAGATCGGTCGGCGTCCTGGTCTGGTAGGTGTTCCCGTCGACCGACCAGGTGATCCGGTCGGGCGACCAGTCCACCGCGAACGTGTGGAAGCCGTCAGCGAACCGCTGACCGTTCGGCAGCGTGTACGCCGCCCCGATGCCCTCGGCGCCCGAGTAGCCGGGGCCGTGGATCGTGCCGTGGACGGTGCTCGGCTCGGAGCCGATGTTCTCCATGACGTCGATCTCGCCGCTCGCGGGCCAGCCGATGTCGCCGATGTCGTTGCCCAGCATCCAGAACGCGGGCCAGACGCCCTGGCCTTGCGACATCTTGATGCGGGCCTCGACGCGCCCGTACTGGGCCGTGAAGCGGCCCGCGGTGTTCATCCGGGCCGAGGTGTACTCGCACCGGCCGTACCAGCACTGGTAGTCGCCGGGGTTCTCGCGGCGGGCCTCGATCACCAGCTGGCCCTGGCCGTTGAGCTTCGCGTTGTTGTTGCCCGGTGTGTAGTACTGCCGCTCGTGGTTGTTCACGTTGTCGCCGACCTCGAGCTGCCACTTGCCGCCGTCGACGCCCGAGCCGGCGGGGCCGTCGAAGGTGTCCTCGAAGACGACGGCCATGGGCACCGCGTCATCGGAGGTGGCCTGGTCTGCCGAGCTGAGCTGCTCGGTGAGGGGCCGGGAGGCGGCGGGTGGAGCGGATTCACCGGCCGTTCCGGCCGAGGCGCCGTTCTGTTGCAACGTCCAGCTCACGGCGAGGACCACCGCCGCGGCGACCACGCGTCTGGCACGCTTCATGGACACCACATCCAGTCAGGGGGAGTTGTGGGGGCGCCCCATTTCACAGCGTGGCGTAGACCAATTCAAGGGGTTGGTGCGACCCGGTAAGTTCCGGAACGAACGGGCCCGTCGGCGGCGGCCGGGTGTTGGCCGCGGGCGTCCGTTCGCTAGGGTCGGCAGGCATGGCGCACAACCCTCACACTCCCCAGCCGCACCAGGGTCCGCAGGACCACGACCCGGCGGGCAGCACCCAGATGTTCCAGGCGTTCGTGAACGACGACTCCACCGCGCGGCGTTCGACGCCGACGGCCACGCAGGGCGCGGGCTCGCGCACCGGCCTGATCGCCGGGGTGGTGGTGGCGGCGGTCGTGGTGATCGCGGCCGTGGCCTGGCTCGCCCTCGGCTGAACGACTCCCTCGGCCGAACGCCGGGGCCGCTCAGGCCCGTTGACGGGGCCCGTTGATCTCTCGGACCGGCGGAACCGCCCTCCGCCGGTCCGTCCCTTCACTCCTCGGCCGTCAGGCCCTCGCGCAGCTGGGCCAGCGTCCGTGTCAGCAGCCGGGAGACGTGCATCTGCGAGATGCCGACCTCCTCGCCGATCTGGGACTGCGTCATGTTCCCGAAGAAGCGGAGCATGATGATCCGCCGCTCGCGCGCGGGCAGCCGGGCGAGCAGCGGCTTGAGCGACTCGCGGTACTCGACGCCCTCCAGGGCGCTGTCCTCGTACCCGAGGCGGTCGGCCAACGAGCCCTCGCCGCCGTCCTCCTCGGGCGAAGGGGAGTCCAACGAGCTCGCGGTGTACGCGTTTCCCACGGCGAGGCCGTCGACGACCTCGTCCTCGGTGACGCCGAGGCACGCGGCCAACTCGGGGACGGTCGGGGAGCGGTCGAGCCGCTGCGACAGCTCGTCGCTCGCCTTGGTCAGCGCGAGCCGCAGCTCCTGGAGCCGACGCGGGACGCGCACCGACCAGGACGTGTCGCGGAAGAAGCGCTTGATCTCGCCGACCACGGTCGGCATCGCGAACGTCGGGAACTCCACGCCGCGTTCGCAGTCGAAGCGGTCGATGGCCTTGATCAGCCCGATCGTGCCGACCTGGACGATGTCCTCCATCGGCTCGTTCCGGCTGCGGAACCGGGCGGCTGCGTAGCGCACCAACGGCAGGTTGAGCTCGATCAGGGTGTCCCGCACATACCCGCGCTCCGGGCTGTCCACGTCGAGCGTGGCGAGCCTGAGGAACAGCGAGCGCGAGAGCGTGCGGGTGTCGAGGTTGTCGGTCTCCGCGGGAGCTTCGTGCGGCAACGAGGGTACGTGCGGCGCGGGAACGTGCGGCGTGCCGTTCGTGGTGAGCACCTTGGAGCTGCCCAGTTCTACGGACATGCCACCCCCTTGAGGTCGTGGACGGGTCGCGACGGCGCGGTGGACGGATGGGGCGTCCGACGAGAGGGCGCCCTCTCGTGGATACCGGTCCTGCCGCCACGGCAAACGCGGTTCCAACAGAATGTCACATGTCATCAACGCGACGTAGCTTCATGTCGATAAAACGGCAGAGCGCGCACGGGAGTTCCCGGTCCGGGGTCGCTCGTCCGACTCAGGCGTCGATCGGATTTGCGGAGCGCAGCCGTGTGAAGCTCCGGGTCAGCAACCGGGAGATGTGCATCTGCGAAACCCCCAACTCGGCGGAGATCTGCGACTGCGTCAGGTTCCGGTAGTAACGCATCAGCAGGATCCGGCGTTCCCGCTCGGGGAGTTGGACCAGCAGGTGCCGTACCAGCGCCCGGTGCTCGACGCCCGCGAGCTCGGGGTCCTCGTAGCCGAGCCGGTCGATCAGCCCCGGCATCCCGTCGTCGCGCTCGCTCGCCGCCTCGAGGGACGCGACGCGGTACGCGCGGCCCGCGTCCAGGCTGGCCAGCACGTCCTCCTCGGGGACCCGCAGCCGTTCGGCGATCTCCCCGGCGGTGGGCCGCCGTCCGCGCGCGACCGTCAGCTCGTCCGCGGCCACCCGCACCTGCGCCCACAGCTCGTGCAGCCGCCGCGGCACGTGCACGCTGCGCACGCTGTCCCTGAAGTACCTGCGGATCTCCCCGATGATCGTGGGCATGGCGAATGTCGGGAACTGCACGCCGCGCTCGCAGTCGAAGCGGTCGATCGCGTGGATGAGCCCGATCGTGCCGACCTGGACGATGTCCTCCATCGGCTCGTTGCGGCCGCGGAAGCGGACGGCGACGTAGCGCACCAGCGGAAGGTTCGCCTCGATCAACGCCCCGCGGATCCGGGCGTGCTCGGCGGTCCCGGTCGCGCAGCCGGCCAGCCGCTCGAACAGGCTCTGCGTCAGCGCGCGTGCCTCCGCACCCGGGCTCTGCGTCGCCGCCACCTGCCGACCACCCCTTCACGGCCGTCACAACCGGCAAAAGCAGTCATAGCATCACAAGACATGTCCACTGTGTGCAAGCACCGGGCGACGACGTGTTGATCAAGGGCCGGGGTCAACGCGCCACGGTCAACGGACCACGGTCAACGCGCGACGAGGTCGCCGACCCCGTCCACGGCCCCCGAGACGGCCTCGAACGCGAGCGCCACGAACTCGGCCGAGCGCGTGGGCGAGAGGACGACGGCGGCGAACACCGCCACCAGGAGCAGATAGAGCGCGGCCCTGCGCGCCAGCGCGATGGTCATGGCCACCTCCTGATCGGTGCGCCGCGATGGACGAAGGGGCCGACCCGTCGAACGGGCCAGCCCCGGAGTCTTCCTGCTGACGAGCGGTAGCGGAGGGATTTGAACCCTCGGTGGAGTTGCCCCCACACTCGCTTTCGAGGCGAGCTCCTTAGGCCGCTCGGACACGCTACCGGGAGGAAGCCTATCCCACGCCGGGGGTCGGCCGACAATCGGTATCGCGAGCGCGGAAGAACGCCGTGAGGGGGGCGGCGCACTCGGCCGCCAGGACGCCGGGGATCACCTCGGGACGGTGGTTGACGCGGCGGTCGCGGAGCACGTCCCACAGGGAGCCCGCCGCGCCCGCCTTGGGGTCGATCGCGCCGTACACCACGCGCTCCACGCGGGAGAGCACGGCGGCGCCCGCGCACATGGCGCACGGCTCGAGCGTGACCACGAGCGTGCAGCCCGTCAGGCGCCAGGCGCCCGACGACGACGCCGCGGCGCGGAGGGCGAGCACCTCGGCGTGGGCCGTCGGATCGCCGGTGGCCTCCCGCTCGTTGCGCGCGCGGGCGAGCACGGGGCCGCGGGATCCGCCGGGGCCGAGCAGCACCGCCCCCACGGGCACGTCCCCCGTGCCTGGGGCGGCCTCGGCCTCGGCGAGCGCCTGCCGCATCGCGGGGACCCATGGGTCGCGCAGCGGGTCGGGCGCGTTCACCGGTGCCGGGCCGCCCTCACCTCACGGCCTCGAGGACGTCCGCGCAGCCGAGCGCGTCCGCGATCTCGCTCAGCGCGTCGTCGGGGGCGAGCTTGAGCACGGTCCCGGCCTCGATGCCGAGGTCGGCGAGGATGTCGGCGTCGCCGAGCGGCCCACGCGGCACGGCATCGGGCCCCGCGGGCTCGTCGTCGCCCTCGTCCTCGTCCACGGCGCCGTCCTCGGTGCCGTCGAGGTCGACGAGCTGGTCGAGCACGTCCTGGTCGTCGGGCTCCCGGCCGAGCAATTCGTCGGTGAGCAGGATCTCGCCGTACGCGCTGCGCATCGCCCGTGCGGCATCCGATACGAAGACCCTCGGGTCGTCCTCGCCGTCCACGCGGACGAGGCCGAACCACGCGCCTTCCTGCTCGATGCAGACGAGAACGGTCTCGTCGTCCGGAGCCGAGGCACGGGCCAGCTCTGCCAGCTCGTCCAGGCTCTCCACGTCATCGAGCTCTGTGTCACTCGCTTCCCAACCATCATCGGTCCGCGCGAGCAGTGCGGTGAAGTACACCGTGACTCTCCCCACTCGGTTAGGCAGTGCCACCTGCATCGTGGCAGAAAAGGGGTGCGCTGTCGGGTAACTCGGCAGTTCACCAACGGAATGTCCGCGCGGGCCGCGCCCGGCTCGTCCTCACCTCCGGACACCACTCTCCACGGCACCGTCGCTCATTGTCCACCAGGGGGGCGGGCTGTGAAACGGCCGGTCAGCGCGAGTGTCATACGCGTTCGATACTGTCGGGCCCATGCGGACCCATGTCGTCGACCACCCGTTGGTGGCGCACAAGCTGACCACGTTGCGCGACACGCGTACCGACTCCCCGACGTTCCGGCGGCTGGCCGACGAGCTGGTCACCTTGCTGGCTTACGAAGCGACCCGCGACGTCCGCACCGAGCTGGTCGACATCACGACGCCGGTGGCGGACACCACGGGTGTCAGGCTGTCCCATCCCCGACCCCTGGTCGTGCCGATCATACGGGCCGGTCTCGGCATGCTCGACGGGATGGTCAGGCTGCTGCCGCCCGCCGAGGTGGGCTTTCTCGGGATGATCCGCGACGAGGAGACGTTGCAGGCGTCGACGTACGCGAGCCGGATGCCGGAGGACCTCTCGGGGCGTCAGGTCTATGTCCTCGACCCCATGCTGGCGACGGGCGGGACGCTGGTCGCGGCGATCAGGGAGCTGATGGGGCGGGGCGCCGACGATGTGACGGTGATCTGCCTGCTCGCCGCGCCCGAGGGCGTCGAGCGCCTCGAGCGCGAGCTCGCGGGGGCGCCGGTGACGGTGGTCACCGGCGCGCTGGACGAGCGGCTGAACGAGCAGGGGTTCATCGTGCCGGGGCTCGGGGACGCGGGCGACCGCATGTACGGCACGGCGGACTGACGCGGGCGTTCCCGGGGCGGGGACCTCAGCAGGCGGGGGAGGCGTCCGCCGCGGGGGGCGCGGTGAGTTCGGCGAGGCGGCGCTCGGCCTCGTCCGCGGCGGTCAGCTCGGTGAAGCCCTCGCCGATCATCAGGTCCACGACCCGCGGGGGCTCCTCCTCCCCCGCGGGCTGTCTCGGCTCGGCGGTCTCCACGCCGTCCAGCTGGGTCGCGAGCACCGTCAGGGCGCCCGACTCCTCCGTCTGGGCGGTGCCGACCAGCAGCCCTGAGGCGTTCACCTGGCCGTCGTACTCCTCGGGGGCGTTGGCGACCTCGCCGATGGTGAAGCCGCGTTCGGCCAGGGCGTCGGCGGTGTCCTGGGCCAGTCCGGTGCGCGCCGTCGCGTTGAACACGTTGACGGTGATGGCGGCGGGCTCGGGGAGTCGCTCGGCGGTGCTCGCGGGGGTGCAGTCCTCACCGGCGCGCGCGCCGGCCTGTGCGCGGGGCGCGCGGCCGCCGTCGTCGTCACCGGAGAAGACGTCGACGAGCTGGAGCGTGCCGTAGCCGAGCATGCCGAGCGCCGTGACGCCGGCGACGAGCAGGAAGGCGGCGCGGCCGCGGCGCCGACGAGGGCGCATCCTGGGGTATCGGTCGCCCGTGACGCGGAACTTCTTGCCGCCCATGCCCGGGGGCGTCAGCATGCTCATGGCCGCAGCGTAGTCAGATGAGACGCGCCCGCCTACTAAATGATCAGCTCACCTGCCCGGGGAACCCGAACGCAGCAACGCCGCGCCCCTCACTCGAGCTCGAGCACGCGGGCGTGCAGCACCTGGCGCTGCTGGAGCGCGGCCCGCACGGCCCTGTGGAGGCCGTCCTCCAGGTAGAGATCGCCCTGCCACTTGACGACATGGGCGAACAAGTCGCCGTAGAACGTGGAGTCTTCGGCCAGCAGCGTCTCCAGGTCGAGCTGCTGCTTGGTGGTGATCAGCTGGTCGAGGCGCACCGGGCGCGGGGCGACGTCCGCCCACTGCCGGGTGTGGTCCCGGCCGTGTTCGGGGTACGGTCGTCCGTTGCCGATGCGCTTGAAGATCACACGGAGAGCCTACCGGGAGGGACGCTTCCGTCGCAGCCTCATGTCAGGGGGAGGAGTGGGGCGCGTCAAACGCCGGGGCGCCGCGCCGCGCGCGTCACTCGGGCAGCCGCCAGGCGTAGCCGCCGACCAGGTGCGCGATCACCTTCGCATGGGTGCCCAACGCCGTGGGGCTGACGTTCTCCAAGGTGTCGCACGCCGCGTGGTAGCAGGGGTCGTGGGGCTCGCCCGCCTCGCCGCCCCAAACCTCCGCGTCCGCCGCGGACTTGATGCCCTCGGCGCCGGTGAACGTGCCGCCCACCGGGATGCCGGCGGCCACGAAGGGGGCGTAGTCGCTGCGGCCGTCGAGCGCCGCCGGGCGGGTCGTCTCGCCGCGCTCGCCGAGGAAGGCGCTGATGTCGGCGGCGACGCCTGGTGTGCCCTCGTGGACGAAGTGCCCGTGGTTGGGCGAGCCGATCATGTCGAAGTTGAGGTAGACGTCGATGGCGTCGCGCTCCGTCCGGGACAGCCCGTCGACATAGTGCTCGGAGCCGAGCAGCCCGAACTCCTCGGCCGACCAGAGCGCGAACCGCACGCGGTGCGGGTGGCGGCCCCGCGGGTCCGCCTCGGCGAGGCGCAGCGCGGTCTCCAGGACACCGGCCGAGCCCGAGCCGTTGTCGTTGACGCCGGGGCCCGCGGGCACTGAGTCGAGGTGCGCGCCGGCCATCACCGTGTGGTCGGGGTCGCCGCCCGGGCTCTCGGCCAGGACGTTGAACGTCTCGCGGCGCTCCGCGACCTCCTCGAGCTCGAGCCTGACCTCCACCGTCTCGCCTGCCCTCTCGCCGCGTTCGACGGCGTCGGCCAAGGCGGCGCCGTCCTCGCGGGTGAGGCCGCCGACCGGGATCGTGGAGTCGTCGGGGCCGCCGAGGCTGCCGGAGAGCGCGCCGGGCGTGTTGTTGACGACGAGCGCCCCGAGTGCGCCCGCGCTCGCCGCGTTGGCCTCCTTCTGGGCGAACGTGCACGTGCCGCGTTCGATCAGGGCGATGCGGCCGCGGTGCGCCGCGGGGTCGAAGTCCTCGGCGGCGCAGCCTGTTCCCGCGGGGGCGAGCTCGGCCTCGACGCCGCCGGGCGGGGTGCTCGTGGTGTAGGTCAGGGCGCGCACCGGGATGTCGCGCGGCTCGGGATCCAGCGCGGTCAGCCGCTGGGTGACCGCCTCGCGGTAGGGGAAGTCGAAGCGCTGGTAGGTGACGTCGTATCCGGCCTCTTCGAGCAGCTCGCCGGCGTAGCGCGCCGAGCGCTCGTGGCCCGGGGTGCCCGCCGCGCGGGTGCCGTCGGCGCCGTCCGCGATCCGCTGGAAGGCGGCCAGGTGGCGCATCGCGCCCTCGGCCGTGACCGAGTCGACCAGCGCGCGCGCCAGCGCGTCATCGTCGCGCGCGCCGTTCGCCCCCTCGTTCAGCGCCGCCTCGTTCAGCGCCCCCTCGTTCACCGCCCCCCGTCCTTCGGCCGGGGCCGCGAACAGCAGCGCGGGCGCGGCGGCGGCCAGGACCACGGGCACGATCAGCCGGGAGAAGAAAGTCATGAAATGGGACTGTATCCCTCGATCTCGCCATGTGAGCGCCCATTGACCTCGGGGAAAATACGTCCGATCGTTCGAATGTGAGCGGAAGGGTGGCGACGTGGGTGGTGTGATCACCGGCTTCGCCATCATCGCCACCGTCATCGCCACCGGGTACCTCCTGGGCCGCCGCGGCTCCCTCGGCGACAACGGCCGCGAGGTGCTGACCAGGCTCGGCTTCCATGTGGCCACGCCCGCACTGCTGTTCGTGACCCTGGCCCACTCCGACCCGGCGCAGCTGTTCTCGCCACCCTTGCTGCTCAGCGCGATCGCGACGCTCGCCACGGCGGGCGTCTTCATCGCCGTCGGGGCGCTGCGCCGCTGGGGCGCGGGCCGGACCACGATCGGCGCGCTGTGCTCGTCCTATGTCAACGCGGGCAACCTCGGCATCCCCATCGCCGTCTATGTCCTGGGCGACGCCTCGCTCGTCGCCCCGATCCTGCTCTTCCAGCAGCTGGTCCTGTCCCCGGTCGCGTTGACGGTCCTCGACCTCACGGGCCCGTCGGCGGGCCGTCGCACGCCCTGGCAGCGGATCACCACGCCGTTCCGCAACCCCGTCGTCCTCGGCTCGCTCGCCGGGGTCTCGGTCGCCCTCTCCGGCTGGACCCCGCCGGGCGTCCTGCTCGAACCGGCCACGCTGCTCGGGAACATGGCGGTCCCCGCCGTGCTGCTGGCGTTCGGCATCTCGCTGCGCGGCAGCCCCGTGCCGGGCCGGGGCCCCGAGCGCGGGCCCGTGCTGCTCTCCGTGGTCCTCAAGTCCTGGGCGCAGCCGCTGATCGCGTGGGCGCTGGCCACGTGGGTGTTCGACCTGTCGCCCGACGACCGGCTCAACGTCGTGGTGACCGCCGCCCTGCCCGCCGCCCAGAACCTCTTCACCTACGCGTCGCACTACGGCACGGCGCCCCAACTGGCCCGCGAGTCCATCCTCCTGTCCACGGCCCTTTCCGTCCCCACCCTGACGGTGACGGCGGCCCTCCTCGGCTGAGCGGGGCGCCCGCGCGGCGGAGTCACACCTCGAGCAGGCGGTGCGTCAGCAGGCCCGACGTGATGACCGCCAGGGTGACGGCGGGGTAGAGGCTCGCGCGGTTGAACAGCGCCATCGCCAGGGCGGGCGCCGGGTCGCGCAACAGGCGCACGCCCGGCGCGAGCAGCGCGTACGCGCCCAGCGCGAGCACCACCGCGACGCCAGGCGCGCCCGCCGAGGGGAACGCCGTCCACACCATCCCCGCGCCCGCCACCGCGGCGAGCAGCAGCGCGCCGACCGTGAGCAGGCCGCTCACCCGGTACCCGTAGACCACGGGCACGGTGCGCACGCCCAGGTGCACGTCCTCCTCGACGTCGGCCCAGTCGTTGACGATGTTCCGGCCGCCGATCTCCCACGCGGCCAGCCACACGCAGAACAGCCACAGCTGCGGCCTGTCCACGTGTGGCGTCATCGCGAACCAGCCCAGGCACCCGCCCAGCGCCACCATCACGCCCGTCAGCAGGAACTTGAACGGCGTCACCCGCGCCAGCGCGCAGTAGATCGCCTCGAGCAGCGCCGCCACCGCGAGCAGCACCGCGCACACCCAGCTCAGCATCGCCGCGAGCACCAGCGCGATCGTGCCGAGGCCCAGCACCCACGTCGTCGCCACCGCCGGGCTCAACCGCCCCTGCGCCAGCGGGTGTCGGCCCCCCGCGCCGTCGATGTCGAAGCCCGAGTACGCCCGCAGGTGCCGGAAACGCTGCCGGTCGAGGCGCGCGTCGATCAGGTCGTTCGACGCGAACACCGCGACATAGCCCGCCAACGCCGCGCCCAGGCACAGCAGCAGCCGCTCGGGCGGCGGCGTGCTGTCGGCGAGCAGCGCGCCCATGAGCGGCTGCGCCACGCTGAGCGTCGCCTGCGTCCCGCGCGAGAAGCCGTACAGCGCGCGGACCTGCCCCGGCAGGTCAGTCAGGGCGGCCATCGCCACTCCCCTCGGCGCCCGAGCCGACGTACTGGTGGGCGAACGCCGCGGCGTGCGGCCCCGGCTCGGCCAGCCGCTCGATCGCGGCCAGCCGCATCCGCAGCGCGAACCGCGGGTCCTCGCCCGGCGGCAGGTGCAGCAGCCGCAACAGCCGGTCGGAGAACTCCTGGACGCGCCAGATCTCGGCCAGCCGCCGCCCCGAGTACGCGGCGAGCGCCCCGGCGTCGCCCTCCCGCAGGCCGCGCACCAGCGCCTCGGCCGCGCCCGCGGCGTCGGCGATCGCGAGGTTCATGCCCTTGGCGCCCGAGGGCGTCAGCACGTGCGCCGCGTCCCCGGCCAGCAGCAGCCGCCCGTGGCGCAGCGGCTCGGTGACGCTGCTGCGCATCCGCAGCACGCGCACCTCGGGGAGGCTCTCGATGCGCGGCAACGGCGTGAGGCGCGCGTGCAGTTGCTCGCGGATCCTGCGCGCCGGCCAGTGCGCCTCCGTGTCACCGGCGGCGCACTGGAGGTAGAAGCGGCTCAGGTGCCTCGTGCGCGGCATCATCCCCGCGAAGCCCTCCGCGCCCACCGCGTAGACCACGCCGGGGGCCGCCTCGTCCACCTCGGCGAGCACCGTCAGCCAGTCGTACGGGTAGCGGTGCGGGACGACGCGGTGCGCGCGCGGCAGCGCGGCGCGCGAGACGCCGCGGAAGCCGTCGCAGCCGACGACGTAGTCGCAGGCGATCTCCAGGGTGTCGCACCGGACGCGCGGGCGGGTGGTGTCGATGTCCGCGACGGCGCGCACCGTCTGCGAGAACAACGGCCGCACGCCCCCGCGCCCCAGCGCCTCGATCAGGTCGCGGACGAGGAACTGCTGCGGATAGACCCAGTGCGCATGGCCGCCCGAGAGCGTTCCGTAGTCCACCCTGACGGATCGGTCCAGGCACCGGAAGTCGCACCAGCCGTGCCGCACGCCGTCGGAGAGCAGCCGCCCGGCGAGACCGTGGCGCCGCAGCGTGGCGACCGTGCGGTGCTCGAGGAGCCCGGCGCGCGCCCGCGCCTCGACATGCGCCCGCGAACGCCGTTCCACCACACGGCAGTCCACCCCCGCGCGCGTGAGCACGTTCGCCAGCACCAGACCCGCGGGTCCCGCGCCGATGATGGCCACCTGGGTACGCAGCCGCCGCATGACTCTTCCACCTCACCCGGCGGGAACGGTGCCGGGGTTGAACAGCTCGTCGATCAGGGCAAGCGGCTCGTCGCCGTGCCAGACCAGATACGTCTTGTAGCAGGCGGGTCTTGTCACGCCCCCCTCGCCGCGCCACGCGCGCCGGCCCGCGTCGAGCAGCGTGCGCCGGTGGCCCGTGCCCGCCGCGTGCAGCGCGGGCCCGAGCGGGATCGAGGTGCTGGTCAGACACGCCTGGATCCCCGGGGCGAGGCCGAGGCGCGCCACGACGTGGTTCACCGAGAGGGCGGGGCCGCCGCGCCGCGTCGTGGCGGAGTACCGCACCAGGACGTCCCCGCCCGCGTCGATCCGGAGCAGCGGCGGAACGCCGTCGCCGGTCGCGTGGGCGGGGGCTCGTAATTGCGCGAGACAGCGGAGATGCAACGATTCACCAGCCATGGCCTCGAGCAACGTGGTGGTCAGCCCCTCGCTCGTGAGCAGCATGCGGGTCAGGGGGGAGGCGAAGCGGCGGATCTTGGTGCGCGGGTCGGCGGCGCCGCCGAGCGCGGCGCCGAAGATGGCGTCGAGCGGGACGTCGAGGGGGACGTCGAGCGGGAACTCCAGGGGGAACGATCGGGGTGGGACCGAGGGGGGGAGCGGGGGGCCGCCCACCGGGCGGGCGGGGCCGCGCGCGGGATCGGCGGGGCGGCCCGCGGGATGGGCGGGTTGGAAGACGCCACACGGCGTCGGAACCGACATCTTGATCACTCCTCACCGGCATGCATCCTCAAGGGCCAACGCGCGTCGGCCCTTCAGGTCACGGCCCGGCCCCGCCCGCACGGGGGCGCGGGTGGAGAATCCATGGCATGGCTCCCGCAGACTCCTCCCGCGCGCCGTCGCCCGCGCCGCGCACCTACGACGAGTTGCTCGCCGCCCTCCAGGACCGGCGCGACGCGCTGACCCGGTCCCAGCGGCTCCTCGCGGAGCGGGTGATGGCGGATCCCGAGGGCGTGGCGTTCATGACCGTCTCCGAGCTGGCCGCGGCCGTCGGCGTCAACGAGGCGACCGTCGTGCGCTTCGCCACCGGGCTCGGGCTCGAGGGCTACCCGGGCCTGACCCGGCTGTGCCGGGAGCGGCTGCGCGAACAGGCGCAGCTGCTGCGGCGTTACCGCACGCTCGAACAGCTCGACACGGAGGGCGAGGAGGGCGAGGGCGACCTGCTCGACCGCGTGGTGGCGCTGGACAGCGCGAACATCGCGCGGACCTTCGCGCGGGTCGAGCGCGAGACGTTCTCCGCGGCGGTGCGGGCGCTCGCCGAGGCGCCGCGGGTGCACGTGATGGGGCTGCGCAAGTGCCATGCCCCGGCCTATCTGCTGGGCTATCTGCTGCGGATGGTGCGCGACGAGGTGGCGACGCTGACGACCGGGGCAGGGACGCTCACCGACGATCTGCGGCGGGTGCGGGAGGGCGACTGCTTCGTGGCGCTCTCGATATACCGCTACACCGCCGAGACGGTGCGCGCGCTGGAGTTCGCGAGGGAACGGGGCGCGCGCTGCGTGGTGTTGACGGACAACCCCGCGTCGCCGCTCGTGGCCCCCGCGGACCACGTCTTCTACGTCGAGGCGTCGGGGCCCTCGGTGCTGCGCTCGCTGACGGCGTTCACGGCGCTCGTGCAGGCGCTCGCGGCCGGGGTCGCGCGGGCGCGTGGGCAGGACGTGCGCTCCTCGCTGCTGCGCGAGGAGGAGCTGCTGGAACGGTTCAGCGTGTACGAGGCGCGCTTTCCCCCGTCGACGCGGTGACGGGCCCCGTCGTGAGACCGGCCAGGGCGGCGCGCAGCCGCGCGAGCGCGTCGGCGACCCAGGGCAGGGCCAGGGGGTCGGGGGCGCGCAGCGCGCGCCAACGCTCCTCGTCCGTCTCGCCGTAGAGCAGGCTCGTGGCCACCCGGACGCGCAGCGCCTCGGGCGCGTCGCCGAACGCCTCGCCCGGCAGCACGCCGACCCCGTGCCGCTCGAGCAACGCGGTGGCGAGCGCGGCGCCTTGGGTGACGCCGCGGGCGGCGAGGGCGTCGCGCAGGGGTGCGAAGTCGGGGTAGAGGTAGAAGCCGGCGGTGGGCGGGCGGCACAGCGCCCCCGCGGCGGTGAACTCGGCGTGCACGGCGCGCGCGACCGTTGCGTGCAGGCGTCTTGCCGCCGCTATGTGCGCCGTCACGCCGGGCGGATCGGCGAGGACATGGGCGGCGACGGCCTGCATGGGGGCGGCCAGGCTCGACCACACCTCGCTCGCCACGCCGGTGAGCTCCGACCGCAGCGCGTCGCCCCAGGGCCCGGCGGGCAGCCGCGCGAAGCCGATGCGCCAGCCGCCGAGCGCGAGGGACTTGCTGAGCCCGCTGGTCACCACGGTGCGCTCGGGGTGGAGCGCGGCGGCGCCCGGCGGGCGCGTCCCGTCGTGGACGAGCTCGGCGTAGATCTCGTCGGCGATCACGGCCAGGCCGTGCCGTTCGGCCAACGCGCACACGGCACGCAGCCGTTCGGGGTCGGCGACGGTGCCCGTGGGGTTGTCGGGGACGGTCAGCACCAGCACGCCGGGGCGGCTCTCGCGCAGCACGGTGGCCAGCCGCTCGGGGTCGGGAACGCCGCCCGCCCCTTCGGCCGGGATGTCCACGCCGATGACGCGCTTCCCGGCGAGCGCGCTCTGCGCCGCGTAGCTGACCCAGGCCGGGCGCGGCAGGACGACATCGCCGGGGAGCGCGGCGATGAGGGCGTAGAGCAGGGCCTTGCTGCCCGGCGCGAACACGATCTGGCGCGCCCCGGTGTCGAGCCCGCGCCGGGTGAACCACCCGGCCGCCGCCTCGCGCGCCTCGGCGGAGCCGACCACGGGGCCGTAGCCGTTGCGGCCCGCCGCGGCGGCAAGGCGCTCGGCGATCTCGTCGGGGACCGGCAACCCGGCCTCGCCGAACGCCAGATGCAGCAGCCGCTCCCCGGCCGCGCGCCGGGCGCGAATGGTCTCGTCGATGGCCAGGGTTGCCGAGTGGATCACCATGATGCAGGTTCTACTGCATACAGATAGGTGAATGCAATATTCCTTGCGTGGATCTGGGGTCGCCGAATTGCGCCTACCCGGGGGCGGGCGAAACATGAGGGCATGAGCGATGTGGCCGTCGCGCTGTTCACCTCGGACCTGCGCGTCCATGACAATCCCATGCTGCGCGCCGCCCTGCGCGAGGCCGAGCGCGTGGTGCCGCTGTTCGTCGTGGACTCCGGCATCGCCCGCACGGGCTTCCCCGCGCCCAACCGCGCCGCGTTCCTCGCCGACTGCCTCGCCGACCTCGACGCCTCGCTGCGCGACCGGGGCGGGCGGCTCGTCGTGGCGCGCGGGGACGTGGTCGCCGAGACATGCCGGGTGGCCGAGGCGACCGGCGCGGCGACGGTCCATCTGGCGGCCGGGGTCAGCGGCTACGCCACGCGCCGCGAGCGGCGGCTGCGGGCCGCGCTCGCCGAGGCGGGCCGGGGGCTCACGGTCCACGAGGCGTCGCTGACCGCCGTGCCGCCGGGAGCGCTCACGCCGGGCGGCAGGGGCAAGGACCGCTTCGTCGTGTTCACGCCGTACTTCCGACGGTGGGACGTGGAGAGCCTGCGCGCCGTCAGGGGCGCGCCGCGCGTGGTGCGCATCCCCGATGTGCGCTCCGCGCCCCTGCCCACGCCGGGCGAGCTGGCGCCGGGCGAGGCGTCGCCCGCGCTGCCGCGCGGCGGCGAGAACGAGGCGCGGCGCAGACTGCGCGCGTGGGAGCGCGGCCCGTTGGACCGCTACGCCGAGCGGCACGACGCCCCCGGGGCCGAGGACGGCACGTCGCGGCTCTCGCCCTATCTGCACTTCGGCTGCGTCTCGCCCGTGGAGCTCGTGTCGCGCGCCAGGAAGCGCGGGGGCGACGGGGCCGAGGCGTTCGTGCGCCAGCTGGCCTGGCGCGACTTCTACCACCAGATGCTGGCCGCCCGCCCGAACTCCTCGTGGGAGGACTTCCGTTACCGCCGCCGCACCGGCTGGCGCGACGACCCCGCGGGGGTGGCGGCCTGGCGCGACGGCCGCACCGGCTTCCCCATCATCGACGCGGCGATGCGCCAGCTGCGGCACGAGGGCTGGATGCACAACCGCGCCAGGCTGCTGGTCGCCAGCTTCCTGACCAAGACACTCGACGTCGACTGGCGCGTCGGCGCCCGCTACTTCCTCGACCTGCTGGTGGACGGCGACCTGGCCAACAACCAGCTGAACTGGCAGTGGGCCGCGGGCACCGGCACTGACACCCGGCCGAACCGAGTCCTCAACCCCCTGACTCAGGCCCTGCGTCACGACCGCGGCGGCCCCTTCGTGCGGCGCTGGGTGCCGGAGCTCGCCGCCCTCAGGGGCTCGGCCGTGCACCGCCCCTGGCGGGTGCCCGAGCGACTCGACTACCCGGCGCCCATCGTCCAGCCACCCGACTGAACGCGCCCCCGCGCGCGCCCGTACCCCCGCGCGCCCGCCGCCGCCGTCGGTCCCCCCCCGCGGTCAGTCGCCGCCGCCCCCACCGCCGCCCCCGCCGCCACCGCCGTCCCCGCCCCCACCGCCGTCCCCGCCCCCACCGCCGTCGCCTCCGCCGCCGAAGCCCCCTCCGCCGTCGCCGCCCCCGCTGTCCCCGCCGCCCCAGCCGTCGCCGCCCCCGCCGGGGCCCGAGTCGTGGCTGCCCCAGGCCACCCCGGTGTACCAGGGCTCGGCCCAGATCTCGTCGTCCAGCTCGGGCAGCGGCTTGGCGACGCCGAAGCGGATGCCGCCCGTTCCGTCGCCGACCGCGCACACCACCGCGAAGAAGTGCGCCATCACCGCGTCCAGCGGGTCCGCGTGGTAGTGCGTCAGCGCGGCCAGCGGCAGCAGCACCCCGGGGCGCGTCGCACGCGTGCGCGGACGCGTGATCAACGCCACCTGAAGGCCGTCCCGTTCGAGGACCGAGCCGGTCGCGTTGTGCCGCCGCAGCGTCCACGACGCCGACGACGTGCGCACGGTGACGGACCGCCGCGCCTTCCGCCAGCCGCGTTCGGTCGTCAACGCCGCCCGCTCGGTCCCCACGAGCACCGTCAGCGGCGGCGCCTCCACCTGGAGGTCGGAGGCGCGGATCCCCTCGGGCCCGCGCAGCCGCAGCGGCGGCGTCGACCCGTTCCCCGGCCACACGTCCGCGCGCACCAGCCGCCGGTCCACCGCCACAAGCACCAGGCCCGCGGGGCTGTCCGCCACCCGGCGGGCGATCCACAGCGGCACCTCCTCGCGCGCCGCCCGTTCCGCCGCC
The DNA here is from genome assembly GCF_003626575.1 of Streptomyces radicis. Lineage (GTDB taxonomy): Bacteria > Actinomycetota > Actinomycetes > Streptomycetales > Streptomycetaceae > Streptomyces > Streptomyces radicis. The sequence goes on from NZ_RBDY01000002.1 coordinate 544,106, forward strand.
GCGCGCACCGCGTCCGGGCCGCCGCTCAGCCGCACCGCCAACTCGCCGTAGGCATGGGCGAATTCGGCCGCCTGCCGGACCTTGACGGGCCAGGCCGAGCCGCTCAGCCTGATGAGCGGCACCTTCCCGGGCCCGGACGGGATCATCTCGAGCGGCCGCTCCGTCCCGCCGCTGCCGATCCACCGGCCGCGCAGATACGCCTCCGCCGTGGCCGGCGTGTTCAGCTGGGTCAGCGGCACCGTGCGCCGCTGCGTCCGCAGCTCCCTGTCGCTGAGCGACACGACTCCCGCGAGCGGGTTGCGCGACCGCTCCTCGTAGTGCGTCACGCCGAGGTTCCGCATGTCAGGCCCCTGTTCCGCCGTCGGGCACGTTCGTCGGGCACGTTCAGGGGAGAAGGCGCGCCGACGGGGCCCCGCGGTTCCGCCGAAGCCTCAGATCCAGCTCAGAGTTGGGCGGCTCGGCGGTGGACGCGGTGTCGCACGCGGTGTCGAGCGCGTTGCCTCACGACGCCAGCGCGATCCGCGCCTCGCCCTCGAGCTCGGGCACCCCCGCCACCCGCTGGTGCCCGGAGAAGCCCGGCATCAGCTCGCGCAGCAGCCCGAGGCAGCGGTCGGCGCCCAGGCTGCTCGCCAGCGTGAGCGACTGGCGCGCGCTGTCCACCGCGCGCTCCACCTCGCCCGAACGCAGGTACCCGTCCGCCTCGTACGCCAGGAACACCGCCTTTGTCTTCGCCCGCGCCTCGGGCAACTGCCGTACGCCGTCCGCGATATGGCGGTGCGCCTCCCGCTCCGCGCCCAGGTCGAGGAAGCACCGGCCCGTGTCCACGCTCAGATCCGCGGGCGAGAGCCACGCGCACCAGCTCGGCGGCGACCGGTGCGCCGCCGCGCCCAGGCGCGCCTCGGCCGCGGCGATGTCCCGGTGGCACGCCCGCGGATCGTCGAGGAGCGCGTACGCCCGCGCGCGGCGCAGATGCAGGAGCGAACGCGACGCCGGGTGCCCGGCGCGCGATATCGCGTGCGCCAGGATCTCCACCGCCGTCCCCGGCTGCCGCAACCACACCGCCTGGTAGGCGAGATCGCTCAGGATCCCCGCGCCCAGGTCCCGGTCCCCCGCCGCGTGCGCGCTGTGCAGCGCGGCGTGCCAGAACCGGCTCGCGGCCCCGTGCCTGTCCTGGTCGAAACGGTGCCAGCCGATCGTCTGCGCCACCCGCGCCACCTGTATGTGCAGGCGCCGCCCGGTCTCCTCCGGATAGCGCGCCTCGCGCAGCAGATCCGTCAGCGTCGCCAGGTGCGCGTCGAGGAGCCGCACCGTGTGCTGCCGCTGCGCGGTGGCCAGCTCGGCGAGGCGCGCGGTCGAGCTCTCCAGCCAGGCCAGCAGCTCGCTGTCCACGCTCTTGCCCCCCAACGCGCCGGTGAGCCGGGCGGGTTCGAGCAGGGTCCACTGATGGGCGAGGGAGGTCAGGGCGGCCCCGGTGTAGGCGGCGAATGCTCGGCGATCCACGGTCTTGGCCTCTCGTACGGCGGCGAGTGTGCTACGCGGGCCCAGGGAGAGAGGGGAGTCGGTGGCGGGCAGCCACTCGGGCCAGGTGAACGGGTTCACTTCGCGAGCGGGAACGGCGAACACCTCCGCGAAGAGCAGCTGCGTCTCCTCGTTCGGCGTGCGCTTCCCGTGCTCGAAGTGGGATATGCGCTGGCGCGTGATGCCCGACCGCAGGCCGTGCGCCCCCGCGGCCAGCCGAACGCGCCGCGCCAGCTCCTCCAGGCTCCAGCCGCGCTGGAGGCGTAAATAAGTCAAGGGATGGCGGATCGGGAAATCCACCTACTCATTGGACCATCGCACGCGCTCCCTGGGGAGGGGCCCGACGGCGAATGGACGACACGTGGACGACAGTGCGGCCCTTACGCGCCCCCGCGCGCCCCTGCTTGGCTGTGTCCGCACCCCCACGACCGTGCACGACCCAGCACGACCCAGCACCACGACCGAGCACCGTTTCCGAGCACCGCCTGAGCAACGGAGGGCGCATGACCGCGCGGACGACCCGGGCCACCCGGATCACCCGGGCCGAACTGGAAGCCGAGTTGGCCCGCTACCTCAGCATCACAGGACACCGCTTCGCCACCGGCCAGGAGTCACCGCAGATGTTCTCGGGGCTCATCGACCGCGTCTGGCACGAGAAGATGCAGGACCCGGTGGCCTACGCGGAGTTGTGCGCCGCGCACGCGGGCGAGCCCGTCGCGCACGCCCCCGTGACCGGCAGCGGCCCGGTGAACTGGATCGTCGACTACGAACGCCGCTTCGGCACCCTCCCCGACGCGTGGTTCATGGGCGCCGACGGCGTGGTCAACGAGCCGCTGCGCCGCGAGTACCACCGCACCGGCACCGTGACCCGCGCCGAGTGGATCTGCTCGCCCCGCCCCACCCACCTCGTCGAACGCCGCGGCGCCGCCCGCGGCCCTGGCCCTGGCGCCAGCGGTGCCGCCGCCTGACCCCGGGGGCCGCACCGCGCTGCGCCCGCTGGCCACGACCGACGCCGCCGCGATCAGGCGGATCTACGGCCCCGGCGCCGTCCGCCATCTGCCGCGGCCACCGATGGACGCCCGCCAGGCCGACGCGTGGCTCGCCCGGCATCTGCGGGAACGCCCCGGCCCCTGGCGGCTGACCACATGGGGCATCACCGCGGGACCCGCCGCGGTGCCCCATGAAAAGCCCCCGCTCATCGGCGTCATCAGGCTTGTGCGCCGCGCCCGCTACGCCGCCGAGATCGCGTTCATCCTCCACGAGGACGTGTGGGGCCGCGGCCACGCGACCCGCGCCCTCGCCCTGGTCCTGCCCCGCGCCTTCGATGATCTGGACCTGATCATCCTCAGGGCCAGGCACCACCGGGACAACACGGCAGCCCGCCGGGTCCTGACCCGCGCCGGGTTCGTGCTCCGCGAGGCGACCGAAGACCAGGTGACCTGCCTGCACACCCGCGGCGCGTGGCAGGCGGCGACCGACCCGTGGAGCACGCTGCTCCCGGGCTGAGACGCGCCGGCCGCCGTTCCCCTGGGGAGGGACGGCGGTCGGCGTCCCACAGGACCAACGGGCCCGCGCGCGGGGGGAGTCGAGGCGCGCGGGCCCGTTGCACCACGCGGGGCCCGTCCCGTTACCGCAGCGAGGCGATCAGCGTCTGCGCGTGGTACGTCAACGCCGCCCGCGCCCCTTCGGAGACCCCGCGCCGGTCCAGATCCCGTATGAACCGCTCCAGGGAATCGACGGCCCGCCGCTCGTCGCCCCGCTCGAGCGCGCGCTCCGCCCGGTCGAGAAGCGCCGCGAGACGCCGCTCGGCCGCGCCGTCCACCCGCTCGGCCAGCTGCCCCCGCAGGGCGTCCAACGCGCCGGGCGCCCACAGGTCGGGCACGGGGACCTCGCCGAAGTCCATGTCCGAGGCCAGGTAGAAGCCGGTGTACGACGGCTGGTTGTAGGTCGTCTGCTGCCGCGCGACCTCCGCCCTGTACTGCGGGTCGTGCATGAGCGTGTAGAGCTTGTGGCCCGTCACCTCGGTCGATGTGAACACCCGCATCGCCGAGCTGTCCCGCAGCGGCACGAGCAACTCCTCGCGCCAGTCGCCGAACACGTCGGCCACCAGCGAGGGGTTCCCCTTGGTCCAGTTGCTCGTGGTCGTGCCATCGGCGGTGAGCAGGGTGCCGCGCCGCCAGTCCTCGATCGTCGGCGTCTGGTAGGTCTCCGTCGTGGCGCCGTGGACGAGCTGCGTCGTGAGGTCGGCGGCCCATCTGATGCTCTGGTTGGTGCCGGGCGTCGCCCCGTCGACCCGCCGCCCGTCCGCCGTCCACAGCCCGACCCCGGCCGGATTCTCGCCGCCCTCCGGGTGGTTGGCCCAGGTCTCGAGGCCCGGCTCGTCGGGCAGCACGTCGCCGATCATGCCGCGCCCGGTGTCCACGCCCGTGTAACCCCCGTACAGCACCTCGCCCGTGGCCGCGTCGCGCAGCGCGTAGCCGAGCGGCGCGCTTCTCGCGCCCTCGTGCACGGTGTAGATCTCGAGGCCTGGGCGGTCGGGGTCGATGTCGGTCACATGCATCGCGTCGCCGTGCCCGAGCCGCGCCTGGACGCCGGGCGTCGCGCTGCCCTCGGGCATCTCGTCGAACGAGCTGTAGAGCAGCGAGCCGTCGTCGTCGATCGTCGCGGAGCCGTAGACGACCTCCTGGCGCCCGTCGCCGTCCACGTCGGCCGCGCTGATCGAGTGGAAGCCCTGCGTGGTGAGCGTCCCGTACTCGGGGTCGGTGCCGTCGACGCCGTGCGGGGAGTCGTTGAACGGGTTCGACATCGGCCCCCACCCGCTGTCCACATACCAGTCCTCGCGCAGCCGTTCGCCGTCCCAGCGGTAGGAGACCAGGGTGGAACGCGTGTAGTAGCCGCGCGCGAAGACGGCCGAGGGGTGCTCGCCGTCGAGATAGGCGACGTTCGCCAGGAAACGGTCCACGCGGTTGCCCGGCTCGATCCGGCTCATCGCGTAGTCTCCCCACATGAGCCCGTCGTCGTGGCGGCCTGGCTTGTAGCGGATGGTCTCCAGCTCATCGCCGGTGGCGCCGTCGAAGACCGACAGATACTCGGGCCCGTCGACGACGAAGCCCTCGAACGCGCGCAGGTTGTTCCTGCTGCTGCGGCTCGGCGCGTACACGTCCATGAAGTGGTCGGCCAGCGCCTCGGCGTCCTCGCGCGCGAGCGGGTAGTCGTACGCGGGATCGATGCCGAACGCCTCTTCGAGCGTGGCGGGCCAGCTCCCGTCGACGACCTCGGGGTGCTCGTGCCAGCCCTGGAACATCTCGACGACATGGTCGTAGTAGTCGGCGGCGCTCATGCGGTAGTCGTCGTCGTGGGAGTACCCGGCGCGGCGGTCCTCGCGCGGCAGCGTGATGTAACGCTCCGACGCGACCTCGCCGTTGGCGTCGTAGCGCGTGATCCTGGTGCCGGGCGCGGTCTTGAACATCATCTCCGAGCGGCCGTCGCCGTCGAAGTCGTAGACCAGGAACTGCGTGTAGTGCGCGCCCGCGCGGATGTTGCGGCCCAGGTCGATCCGGTGCAGGAGCGTGCCGTCGAACCTGTAGGTGTCGATGTAGATGTTGCCGGTGTAGCCGACCTGCGAGACATCCTTGGAGTTGGACGGGTACCACTTGACGACGTACTCGTAGGTGCCGTCGCCGTCCACGTCGCCGACGCTCATGTCGTTGGCCGAGTAGGTGTACGCCTCGCCCGCGGGGGTGACGCCGTCGGCGGGCTTGCGCAGCGGCAGGTCGTAGTAGCCCTGGTCCCACGCGGTGACCGGGTCGCTGAGGTCCACCTCGACGCCGTCGACGACGGCGGCGACGCGGTACTCGCCGGTGGCGGTGCCGTCCGGGTCGAGGTAGTTGGTGGAGTCGGTGACGGTGGCGAGGCGTTCGCCGTCGCGGTAGACGTGGAAGTCGGCGCCGGTCAGCCCGGTGTCGGAGGCGCCGGTGACCTCGGTGGCGAGCAGGCGCCAGCTGAGGAACGTTCCCTCGTCGGCGGACACGGCGACCAGGCCGCGGTCGAGCTGTTCGAGCTGGACCGCTCCGCGGTGGTCGCCGCGGCCCTCGGCCCCGCGGTCCTCGGCGCGGGCCTCGGGACCGCCTGCCGCGACGAGCAGCCCGGCCGCCACCAGCCCGGCCAACGGACCGGCCAACCAGCGATGTTGTCTGTGAGGTGTCATCGTCGACGCCCTTTGATTCGTTTCAATGAGACGTTTCAAACAATCGGCGGCGACGCTATGGGGTGGGGGGTGGGTCGTCAAGGGGGTGCGCTGCGCCGGCTTTGTGGGGTGTCGTCGCCCGCCGTTCCCGTCTCGTGGTGGGTGGCGGCCGTCCCGGTCACCGGTCTCTGCTCGGTCGCTGAGGCCGTTCGCCGAACGGGCGCGGCGGATACCGCTTCGCGGGTGGCGGCGCGTCGGTGGACCGGTGCGGGGTGATCCCCTCCGAGGCTGGGCACGGCTTGTGTTGAACAAAGTGTGCCCCGTTTCAGAAGAGAGCCCGACCTCGGGTAAGCGGCAGATGAGCACCGGGCCCGCCACCTGAGCTCAACGTGCGCGCGGTGAACGACGATGGCGGCGGCCAGGCAGGCCCGCCAACCACTCTTCGTGGCCCGCTGACCAGCGGGACAAGGCGATGCCGCACTTGTGCGTAGCCGGATTCCCTTGTCGCCGCACGCGCTCGCGCGGAGGGTGAGGGCGGAACAACGCCCATGTCCCACAGAGAGGAAGACGAGGATGCGGAAAGCACATGGCGGAACGCGCGTGCGCCGGATGGCCAGGGGGGTCGCCGTGGCCGCCGCGGCGATCGGCGTGTCCCTGACGGCCGTTCCCGCGGCGGAGGCGACGGGGCGGGACTTCGGGCGGGACTTCTCGCGGGCAGGCAGCACCGCCGCCGCGATCACCTGCACGGTCAACAGCAACAACGTCAACTACCGCTCGGGCCCCGGCGCCGGGTACACGTCCTACGGCCAGGTGCACCGGGGCCACCGCATGTTCAACGCCAAGACCTACTGGGACACCAACCAGCAGATGTGGATGGGCGGCGATGTCGAGGGGCGCCGCTTCGCCTACATCAAGCGGGACTTCATCGACTGCTGACCCCGCGCGGGAGGCCGCACCGGGACCCCGCCCTGGCGACCGTGACCGAACTGTCCGACGAGGACGGCGTCCACGCCTACACCTCAGCGGGACTCGGCGGAAGCGGAAGCTTCGGCAACGTCAACACCGGGCTCGTCGCGTTCGAGGTGCTGGGGGTCGAGGACGGCACGGCCGTCCTCGGCTTCACGCCCGAGGAGGGGTGAGGCCGCCCGCCGTCCGCGCCACCTCCTCGAGCCGCGTGTGGTACCCCTTCCACCAGGCCGCGTCGACCTCCGGGAGGTTGTCCCCGTTCGACCTGAGGCCCACCGCGCCGTCGATCAGCTCCCGCACGATGTCCGCGTGGCCCGCGTGCCGGTGTGTCTCGGCGGTGACATGCAGCAGGATCCGGTGCAGCGTGACCTCCTGCCGCGTCCAGTGCGGAACGCGCCCCGGCGCGTCGAGCGGCAGCTCCTCGATCGTCGCGTCCGCGTGCGCCCACACCCGCCGGTACAGCCCGACGATGTCCTCCCGCGACTCCTCCGCCGTCGCCCACAGGTCGGCGTTGGGCTCGGCGTCGGCCGATATCCACGGCAGCTCCTCCGCGAGCTCCCGCCCGAACGCCCGCCCGAACGTCCAGCCGAAATAGCCGATCTCGTTCGCCGCCATGTGCTTGACCAGCCCGAGCAGGTTGGTGCCTGTGCCCGTCATCGGGCGGCGTATGTCGTACTCCGAGAGCCCGTCCAGCTTCCACAGGAGCGCGTCCCTGGCCTCCTGGAGATAGCGCCGCAGGTCGGCCTTCGGCCTTGTCTCGTCCATACCCCGGAGTCTCGCACCCGCCACTGACAGCCGACCCGCGTCGCCCCGACGACGGGGGAGCGGCGGGGGAGCGGGGGCGCCGCCTCAGGAGAGCCAGTCGCGGTAACGCGTCGGCGCGATACGCGCGTCGGTCGGAGCCGTGAGAACGTCGCCGCGCACGGCCGCGAACATCCCCGCGCCGTCATCCGTGACGACGGCGCGCCCGTCGCCCTTGGCGTCGAGGGTGATCCGGCCGAGCTCGTCCAGGGGGAGAACGTCGGGCCCCGCGATGTCGAGAACGCCGTTCAGCGGGTCGCCCACCGCCACATCGGCCACGGCGCGGGCGACGTCGGCGGCGGCGATCGGCTGGACGGGCGTGTGCGGCAGGCGGACCGTGTCGCCGTCGGCCGTCCAGGACATGACCGCCTCGACGAACTCCATGAACTGCGTGGCGCGCACGATCGAGTACGGGATCGGCCCGGCCTTGAGGATGTCCTCCTGGAGCACCTTCGCCCGGTAGTAGTCCAGCTCGGGGACCTGGTCCGCGCCGACGATGGAGAGGATCACGACGTGCCGGACCCCGCTCTTCTCGCACGCCGCGACGAGGTTGTCCATCGAGGTCCGGAAGAAGTCGGCCGAAGCGGCGTCGAACGTCGGTGAGTTCGTCAGGTTGACGACGACGTCCGCGTCCGCGACGGCCGCCGCCAGGCCCTCGCCGGTGACGCTGTCCACACCTGTGGACGGGGAGTGCGGCACGGCCTCGTGCCCGGATGCGTTGAGGTTGGTCACCACCTGTGACCCGATCAGTCCCGTTCCGCCGATGACCGCGACCTTCATGGCATGCCTCTTCTCTTGATCGACGCGCGTGCCGCATCCGATCTGATCCGATCCGTTCAGACCGTATATGCACCTTATGTGCATGCTCGGACATGCGCTATCCGAGATAGTACTCGGACATGTGTTGTCCGAGTCAAGGGCGCCCCGGGTAGGGTGAGGGCGTGAGGATGTCGGGCGGCGTGGAGTGGGCGCTGCACTGCTGTGTGGTGCTGACCTCGACGGAAGGGCCCGTTCCCGCCGCGCGGTTGGCGCGGCTGCACGACGTCTCGCCCACGTATCTCGCCAAGCAGCTCCAGGCCCTCTCGCGCGCCGAGCTGGTGCGGTCGGTGGTGGGTCCCTCGCGCGGCTATGTGCTGGGCCGTTCGCCCGAGCGGATCACGGTGCTCGACGTGGTCGAGGCGATCGACGGGCCGGGCCCGGCGTTCGTGTGCACGGAGATCCGCCGGCGCGGCCCGATGGCGACCCCGCCCGAGGCGTGCACCACGCCCTGCGCGATCGCCGCCGCCATGGCCTCGGCGGAGTCGGCCTGGCGTGCGGCCCTGCGGGCCGTGACGATCGCCGACCTGGCGGGCCAGGTCGAGGCCGGATACGGCGAGGGCGCCCTGTCCCGCATCGGCGCGTGGCTGCGCCCCGGGGGCGCACCCGAGGAGTGAACGCGCCGGGCCCACCCCCACGCGCCGGTGGCCCACCCCACGCGCCTGGCGCCCACGCCCCAACGCGCCGCGCACGAGAGCCCGTTCGTGGTCGAGCAGGTGCCTGACCCCCGTCCCGGGCCCGGCGAGATCCGCGTCCGCGTCGCGGCCCCCGGGTCCCTGGCCGATCTCGTCGCGATCGTGGGCGACCCCGCCCGCGTGTCGACGGTCGCCGACCACGCCAACGCGCGTCGCCTGGGGGTGCGTCCGGCCGACGCGGAGAACGACTCCACGCTCCTCGCCGAAGCGGGCGAACTCGGTCGGCAAGGCCGCTACACACCGCGCGTCGAGCGGACCTACCCGCTCGAACAGGTCGCGGAAGCGTACGCCTACGCCGAGCGCGGACACACGCGGGAAGCGTGCTAGGAGAAACGCAGCCTGTTCTCCGTGTCGTTCCGCGCCACGAACAGTGTGAGGAACGCCTGCCCCGCCATCGCGCCGATGCGGTGCTCGCGGCCGTAGTACGTGTTCTCCCCCGGCGCGTCGTACGTCCGCCCGTCCGTGAAGCGGTCCATCAGCCTGAGCTGCTCCTCGTTGTGCAGCCGCTCCCACACGGCGGCGGCCGGGTCGATGCCCGTGTCCTGGGCGGTGAGGGACACCAGGAGGTCGAAGTTGCCGAAGTAGAAGGGGAAGTGAGTGCCCCCGTCGTTGCCCTCGGGGTAGTGGATCTCGCCGGAGCCCGGCTGGTAGATCGTCGTCGTCGTGCCGTCGTCGGCCGGGAAGGGCTTGTCGACCAGCGCGGAGTAGACCCGGGTGATGTTGTGCAGGGCGGCGCGGGGCGCGACGCGGTCCGCGAGGCCGTGGACAAAGCCCTGGTAGACGCTCTGGTCGAAGGAGACCATGTAGAGCGGGTGAAGGCGGTCGTGGTTGTCGAGGGTGCCGTCGTCGGCGATGTTCGTGCCCCGCAGCCAGCGGGACAGCTCGATGCCGTTGATCGTTTCGCCGCCCGTGAGGTCGGCGGGGCAGGCCGCGGCGGCGATCAGCAGCTCGACGTTGCGGCGCTGCCACGCCTCGGCGTGCGGATGGCCCGGGATCATGATCTCGGCCAGCGAGAGCACGGCGGCGCTCCAGCTGTTCTCCTCGGCCTTGCTGTCGCCCGGCGTCACCACGGTCCCGTCGCGGCGCCGCTCGTAGAGCTGGTGACCGCTGGTCCCGACCAGGTGGACGTCGTCGCCCGTGGTCAGCCGGTCCGCCTCCCAGGCCGCCATCGCGGCGACGTGGCCACGCTCGGCGGCGTCCAGCTCGTCCCAGAACAGCCAGGCGGCGAGAGCGGTGTAGTACGCCCACAGCGCGGTCTGCCAGCCACCGCCCCAACGGGTGGCGGCGTCCGCGTTGTTCGCCGTGTGCCGGGCGGCGAGCGTGCGGATCAGGTTGCGGGTGCGTCCCGCGCGTCGTACGAGCCGAGACCGCCCCAGTCGATGGGCACGACCTCGCTCGCGGCGGCGGCGCCCGCCGCACGCCCCACGGCCCTCGGGCCGCCCGTCGCACGGGCCGTGGCCGCGCCGAGGACGGCCGAGGCCCCCAGGAGACCACGGCGGGACAGACGACGGGGCGAAGAGGTCATCCGGCGCTCCTGTGGTCCAACGATGTGGCGTTCGGTCGGATTCTCGGGGTCGAGCATCCGTCCGAAAAGGGAGCGCGTCGCCGAACTCCGCCAGCCCCGCCGCCCGTTGACGTCAGCGGTAGCCCGTCGCGTCCGCGGGCTTGCCCGGATCCTGCACCTCCACCAGGTAGCGCCAGAAGTCGGGGCGGCTGCCGTCGAGATCCGTGAAGCCGTACTCCGACGCGGCCTGCCCGCTGGACAACGACCGCCCGTTCCAGCGGGCGACGCCCGGGTCGGCGGCCAGCGCGGCGACCGCGCGTCCCACGTACGACGGGCTCTCCGACATGCAGAAGTGCGGCTCGCGCTCCAGCGCGTCGCGCCATGTCTCCTCGGTCACCCCGAAGTGATCGAGCATCAGCTCCGACCGCATCCACCCCGGCGTCAGCGCGACGGCCGTGGCGCCACGCGGCCCCAGCTCGTGGCCCAGCGCGAACGCCATGCGCAGAACGGTGGCCTTGGCGATGTCGTAGAAGAACGAGTTGCGGTAGGTGTCCCGGTTGTACGCCGCGGTGCCGTCGGTCATCTCGACGACGAGCCCGCCCTCGTCGCGCAGGAGGAGCGGAAGCGCGTGGTGGCTGGTGATCGCGTGCGTGTCCACCGCGAGCCGCAGCAGCCGCAGCCCGTTGTCGAGGTCGTGCTCCCAGACGGGGGCGTCCCACGCGAACAGGTTCTCGGAGCCCCAGATGTCGTTCACGAGGATGTCGAGGCGGCCCTGCTCGGCGTCGATGCGCTCGACCAACGCCTTGACCTGCGACGGAACGAGGTGGTCCGTGGGAACGGCGATCCCGCGCCCGCCCGCCGCCGTCACCAGGTCCGCGGTGTCCTCGATGGTCTCGGGGCGGTCGTACTCCGAGCGCTGCTTCCGTGTGCTGCGCCCCGTGACGTACACGGTGGCCCCGGCCGCGCCGAGCTCGACCGCGATCCCGCGACCCGCGCCGCGCGTCGCCCCCGCGACGAGCGCGACCTTGCTGTGGAGAGGTGTTGACATGCGGTGATCGTGACACCGATACCCGACACCTTGTGTCGGGTATCGCCACCGCCTCGGCTCCGTGGCGTGGCGTGTGGGGTCGTGGCGTGTGGGGTCGTGTGGTGTCGTGGTGCCGGGGCGTCCGTTCAACGGGCGCGGCTCGACGGGCGCGGCGATTCGTCCTTGGGTGTTGTCGGGTGTTTGTGGGCGCATGGCTCATCACAGCGGGGGCATGGTGCGGACACATGAACTGACGCTCACGCAGCTCAAGCTCGCCAAGGCAGTGGGTTATACGCGGGCCTATGTGAGCACGGTCGAGTCGGGCGTGCTGACTCCGTCCGAGGAATTCGGGCGGAAGATTCACTCGGAGGGGTGAAAATGGGCTGGGTCATGATGATGGGGGCGTAGCTGAGGGTAACGTTGGGGCGTAGATCGAACACGCTACGTTACGTCTCGCCGGGAGCCTCACATGAGCAGCCAGCCTTTCGAACTCCCCGAGTTCTACGTGCCGTACCCGGCGCGGCTCAATCCCCACGTGGAGGAGGCGCGCGAGCACTCCGCGCGGTGGGCCGCCGAGATGGGGATGCTTGAGGGGTCCGGGGTGTGGACCCGGGCCGATCTCGACGCGCACGACTACGCGTTGCTCTGTGCCTACACCCACCCCGACGCCAGCGGGCCCGACCTGTCCCTCGTCACGGACTGGTATGTGTGGGTCTTCTTCTTCGACGACCACTTCCTGGAGATCTTCAAGCGGACCCAGGACCGCCCGGGCGGCAAGGCGTACTTGGACCGGCTGCCGCTGTTCATGCCCATGGACGACGCGGCGGCCGTTCCCGAGCCGACGAACCCGGTCGAGGCCGGGCTCGCTGACCTGTGGGCGCGCACGGTGCCCGCCATGTCGCTCGACTGGCGCCGCAGGTTCGCCCTCTCCACGGCGAACCTGCTGAACGAGTCGCTGTGGGAGCTGTCCAACATCAACGCCGGGCGCGTGCCCAACCCCGTCGAGTACATCGAGATGCGCCGCAAGGTCGGCGGTGCGCCCTGGTCGGCCGGGCTCGTGGAGTACGCCGCGCGCGCCGAGGTGCCCGAAGTCATCGCGCACAGCCGCCCGTTGCGCGTCCTGCGGGACGCGTTCTCCGACGGCGTCCACCTGCGCAACGACCTGTTCTCCTACGAGCGCGAGGTCGGCGACGAGGGCGAGATGTCCAACGGCGTCCTCGTCCTCGAGACTTTCCTCGGCTGCTCCACCCAGCAGGCGGCCGAGGCCGTCAACGACCTGTTGACCTCGCGGCTCCAGCAGTTCGAGCACACCGCGCTCACCGAGCTGCCGCCGCTCCTCGCCGAGAAGGGGGTGGACGGCGAAGGGGCCGCTTCCGTGGCGCGCTATGTGAAGGGGCTCCAGGACTGGCAGTCCGGCGGCCACGAGTGGCACATGCGATCCAGCCGGTACATGAACAAGCGGGCCAACCGCTCCTTCGGCACCGCGCCCGGCGCGCTCGCGGTGCCCGGGGTCGCCGGGGTCGCCACCACGCCGCGCGCCGAGGCCGCCCGCGTCCGACGTTTCACGCACGTTCCCCACCAGCGCGTCGGGCCCTCGCTGCTGCCCGAGTTCGACATCCCGTTCACCCTGAGGCTCAGCCCGCACCTGGAGGGGGCGCGGGTGCGGCTGGCCACATGGGCGCGGCGCTTCGGGATCCTCGACGCGCCGCCGTGGGACGAGGACAAGCTCGCCGACTACGACCTGCCGCTGTGCGCGGCCGGGCTGCACCCGGACGCCACCCCCGATCAGCTGGACCTCGCGAGCGCCTGGTTGGCGTGGGGCACCTATGGCGACGACCTCTACCCCGTGCAGTACGGGCGCGCCCGCGACCTCGCCGGGGCCAAGCTGTGCACGGCGCGCCTCGCGGCGTTGATGCCCGTCGAGGATCTCGCCGCCACGCCCGCGCCGGTCACGCCCCTTGAGCGTTCCCTCGCCGACCTGTGGACGCGGACGGCGACGCCCATGGACGTGGGGGCGCGGCGCCGGTTCCGTGAGGCCATCGTGGTCATGACGGAGAGCTGGCTGTGGGAGCTGGAGAACCAGACGGAGGGCCGCATCCCCGAGCCGGTCGACTACATGGAGATGCGGCGGTTGACGTTCGGCTCCGACCTCACCATGGCGCTGTGCCGCCTCGGACACGGCAAGCGCGTGCCCGAGGCCGTCTACGACGCCGGTCCGATGCGCTCGCTGGAGAACGCCGCGGCCGACTACGCCTGCCTGCTCAACGACGTGTTCTCGTACCAGAAGGAGATCGAGTACGAGGGCGAGATCCACAACGGCGTGCTGGTCGTCCAGGACTTCTTCGACTGCGACTATCCCGCGGGGCTGCGGATCATCGATGACCTGATGCGGTCCAGGATGAGCCAGTTCCAGCATGTCGCCGCCCACGAGTTCCCGGTGATGTACGACGACTTCGCGCTGGACGCGGAGGCCAGGGAGATCCTGGACGGCTATGTGCGCGAGTTGCGGAGCTGGCTCGTCGGCATCCTCAACTGGCATCGCCACTGCCGCCGTTACCGGGAGACCGACCTGCGCCGCCACGCCTTCGGCCCATGGGCGCCGCCCTCGCGCCCCACCGGCCTTGGCACGGCGGCCGCCCGGATCAGGCTCCCGGCGGCATGAGGACACCGCCCGTCGGCGGAGGCAGACGGGCGGTGCGGATGGGGACGGACCCCTCAGGGTCAGGGCACCGTGCAGATGACGTACGCCGTCAGGCTCTGGTCGAAGGTGCCGGTGTTCTTCCCGTAGGCGATCCAGGAGTTGCCCGAGGGGCGGGTGTCGAGCAGGTAGATGTCGAAGGAGCTGGTGCCGGCGCCGCCGCCGGTGGGCACCTGGCCGGTGGGACAGGTCACCGACGCCAACGCGGACGAGCCCGGCGTGATGGTGACGGGGGTGCTCCAGTACTGGTTGTGAGCCGCTGACGGCGCCACCTCTGCGACGCCGGGCGTGCTTTTGACGTCGGGGGCGGGGCCGCTCCCGCCGCCCTGGGCGGCGGCGGTGGCGGTGCCGGCCACGAGAATCGCGGTGGCCGTCAAGGCGAGGATCCTGGCGCGTTTCATTGCACCTCCGTGGGGCGCTGGGTGAGCGCGTCCTCCGCGGCTCGGAGGATCCCCTCAGACGCTACTGAGCGAGAGCGCCTCACAGCAGGGCGCACACGACGCACGCGGGGTGCACGTGAAGCTCATGGAGGGCGCATGGAATTCATGGAGGGAATGTGAAACGCAAGGTGAAGTATCGGGAGAACATGACCTCTTGACCTCACACCACGACGACCCTGGGGTAGCGGTGGATCAGGTCGCCCGCGCGGTCCCGGGCGTCGGTTCCCCGGACCAGGGCCAGCTTGCCGCGCGACTGGTGCAGGCCCCAGTCGCCCGCGTCGTCGCGGTAGAAGGCATAGGCTGCACGGAACTCCTCGGGCGTGCCGATCACGGTGTCGGCCAGATACGCCTCCGCCAGCTGTTCGCGCGTCGGCTCGGGGACAAGACGGGCCACGGTGCCCTGGGTCAGCCGGGCCAGGGTGACGGCGTCGGCGCGGTAGGCGTCGGCCCCGGCCGCGTCGGCGCACATCACGTGCACGCCGCCCCCGGGGTTGGGCCGCCCGGCCGAGGAGCGCGCGCCGGTCGCGTAGAGCTGGACGACCAGCAGCGACGCCAGCCGCTTGGCGGGGTCGTCGAGCGCCCGAAGGAGGTCGGTCTCCCCGTGGGCGCACTGGATCGCCGCCAGCAGCGTCGTGTCGTCGGCCTGGACGTCGAGCGAGCGACGGGCGAACTCCGCGGTGAGCGCGATCATCTCGGCCCGCGTCCGCTTCTCGAAGTCCGACGCCCGGGGGAGCTGGGCCTCCTCGGTGTAGAGGACGCGCGCGGCGCCCAGCCGCACGGCACCCGCGGCGATCAGCGAGGGCAGGGGGTTGGCGCGCCCGAGCGCGCGCGGGTCGGCGGAGGTGGTCACCGCGATGGTCAGCCACTCGCGCACGTCGAGCACCTTCCGGATCTCGGGCGTGGGCGCGGGCACCGACCAGCTGTGCGCGACGCTCCCCTCATGGGTGATCCGCACCGAGATCCGGTCGTCGGCGACCACCAGGGCCAGCGACGGCACGACGAACACCCCGTCCATCAGGTCCGTGCCGAGACCGTACGCCGCGTAACGTTCGAGCGTCGCCACCCGCCAACGCCCGTTCTTCCGGCGGAGGATGGCCACCTCGCAGGAGGGGTTGACCACCATGACAGGGGTGTTCCCCGTCGGCAGGACGGACAGGGTCGCGCGCCAGGTGGCATGGGGGAAGCCGGGCAGCGTGGGCCGGTCACCGGGACCGACCTCCGCCCACGACGGCGCACGGCAGCGCCGATGGTGCAACGACGCGTCCCCGCCGTCGACATCCTCGGCGACCTGCACGAACAACGCGGGCCTCTCCCACCGCCCGAACCCCTCGCCACACGTCTGGCAGTCCACGGGACGCAGCGTCCCCAGCAGCTCGGCGACCCCGTCCACGCCCAGCTGCTGCCCCGTCTCGTCGTCGACCACGACCCCACGCGCCATGCCACGCCCCTCGCCCTCGCCCGTTTGCCCCCCACGGTAGCCACGAGGGAAGGGGACCCGTCCCCGGCGCGGAAGGTCATTCCCCGACGGCGTGTTGCCGTATCGCGGCGAGGCTGTCCCGGCGTGCGGCGGTGTCGGGGTGGTGCGGTCCGCGGACCGACTCGGTGACGGTCGCGGCGCGTTCGGCCAGGTGGTGTGCTCTCCCGGCTGGTGCGCCTCCACCGAGCGCAGCAGCAGGGCGAAGGCCATCGCCTCAGGCCCGGGTGACGCCCCGCGGCGCCACAGCCGTGACCAGCGGGAACGCCGCGGTGGCGCCGAGGTCGTGGCGCGGACGACGGCCTGGAGCAGGCGGTGCACCGTGACCGTGGTGTCGGTCAGGGTGATCAGGCCGTAGGCGTTGAGCAGGCCGAGGGCCTCGTCCACCGCGTCCCGCGTGCTCAGGGCGGTGTCAAGCACCGTCCGCGGCAGGGGTGTTGGCGCGCAGCGGGACAGGATGCGCGGCAGGGTCGCCGCGTCGCCGCCCAAGGCGCAGCACCGTCCCCACCCCCGGCCAGGGGGCGTCGCGGCGGGTGGTCACGATGACCTGGCCCGTTCCCAACCGGCCGAGCCAGGGCGCCACATGCTCGGGGTCCTCGACGTTGTCCAGGACCAGCAGCCAGTCACCCCGGCCCTGGAGCCAGGTGACCGCCCAGTCGGCGGCCTCCTCGAGCGGCACCGCGGCGAGCACCGGGCTCACCGCGACCGCGAGCCCGGCCAGGCCGTCCACCACCTGGGCCGGGCTCTCCGCCACGATCCACCACACGGGCCCTCGCCCGGCGTCGAGTCGGGCGCGGGCCCAGCGTTGCACCAGCGTCGACTTGCCCACGCCGCCCATGCCGCGCACCGCCTGCGCCACCACGCCGGTGCCCGTCGCGGGGAGCGCGGCCAGCGCGGCCAGCTCCGCCTCGCGCCCCTCGAACACCTCGCTGTCGGACGGCGGAAGGTTGTGCAGGCGGCGCACCGCATCGGCGTTCATCGCGGGGGGGGGGGGGGGGGGGGGGGGGCGGGGGGGGGGGGGGGGGGGGGCGGTCCCCCGCCCGCCCGGCCGCCGGAGACAACCCCCCGGAATGTGGGCCCCGCCCCCCCCGGAGCCCCCCCCCCCCCCGCGCAGCCCCGCGCCCCCC